>NZ_SPQK01000019.1 GCF_004570875.1 Blastococcus sp. CT_GayMR16
ACTTGCATGTGTTAAGCACGCCGCCAGCGTTCGTCCTGAGCCAGGATCAAACTCTCCGTAGATGATTTGATCGCAGCTGAGAACCGAGAGCTAGCACTCTCGATATCAATCAACCAAAGGAATCCCAGCCCCCACCACAAGTAGCGGGAGCACGGGGTATTACTTGGCACTGACTTTCGGCACGCTGTTGAGTTCTCAAAGAGCGGACGCGCACGAACCCCGGCCTTCCGGCCTTCGTTCGAGGCGGCTTCTCGTGTACGTCGCACACCGGCTCGCCCCCGCAGGAACGACCCGCTGGCCCCAGACGGGGTCTCGCGCGGCGCAGAGAGAAAGTTACGTCCGTCGGGGGGCCGGTGTCAAACCGGTGGGCAGGTGACCCGGGACACGCACCCGGCACCCGTACGACACCCGCCGGAAACGTCCCCCGCGGGCCGGTCAGGAGGCCGGGACCGGCGTCCGCCGGACCCCGGCGACGACCCGCTTCCCCCGGCGCAGCACCAGCCAGCCGCCGGCCAGCCAGGCCTCCTCGCCCGGTACGGCGTCGGCGTCGGTCACGCGCTCGTTGTTGAGGTACGCCCCGCCCTCCTTCACCGTGCGGCGGGCCTCCGACAGGCTGGCCACCAGACCGGTCAGCTGCATCAGCTGGGCGATCGTCGGCACCTCGCCGTCCACCGTGACGCTGCCCGCCTCCTGGAGCGCGGCCCCTAAGGTTTCTGCCCCCAATGTCCCCAGGTCGTCGCGGCCGAACAGCGCCCGGCCCGCCGCCTCCGCCTGCTCGAGCTGCTCGGGCCCGTGGACCAGCACGGTGATCTCCTCGGCGAGCGCCCGCTGGGCCGTCCGCGCCGCGGGCCGCTCGATGCTCTCCTCGATCAGCGCCTCGATCTCGTCGGCCGGCCGCTCCGAGAACAGGGGCAGCCACGTCCTGGCGTCGGCGTCGTCGGCGTTGAGCCAGAACTGGAAGAAGGCGTACGGCGACGTCAGCGACGGGTCCAGCCAGACGCTCCCGCCCTCCGTCTTGCCCATCTTGGTGCCGTCGGACTTGGTCACCAGCGGGGTCGACAGCGCGTGCACCGCGGCGCCCTCGACCCGGCGCACGAGATCGATGCCCGCGGTCAGGTTGCCCCACTGGTCGGAGCCCCCGGTCTGCAGCGTCACGCCCTGCCGCCGGAAGAGTTCGAGGAAGTCGTTGGCCTGCAGGATCTGGTAGCTGAACTCGGTGTAGCTGATGCCGGCCTCGGAGTTCAGGCGCGCGGACACCGCCTCCTTGGCCAGCATCTTGCTGACCCGGAAGTGCTTGCCCAGATCGCGCAGGAAGTCGATGGCACTGAGCGAGGCGGTCCAGTCCAGGTTGTCGACGTAGATCGGGCCCTTCAGCCCGTCCCGCTCGGCCGGCAGCTCCAGGAAGGGGGCGACCTGCTCGCGGATGCGCTGCACCCAGGTCGCTACCGTCGCCGGGTCGTTGAGCTGCCGTTCCGCGGTCGGGCGTGGGTCACCGATCAGCCCGGTGGCGCCTCCGACCAGCACCACCGGCTGGTGGCCGGCGCGCTGCAGCGCCCGCAGCACCATGAACTGCAGCAGGCTCCCGACGTGCAGGCTGGGCGCCGTCGGGTCGAAACCGCAGTAGTAGGCGACCGGTCCCTCGGCGAGGGAGGCGCGCAGCGCCTCCTCATCGGTGCTCTGGGCGATGAGGCCGCGGCGGTGCAGGTCGTCGATCACGTCTTCGGTCACGGGATGCCATCCTGCCCGGCGGTCCGCCGCCGAGGCTTGCCACCCGCCCGGAACACGCTCACCGACGGCGCATGGGGCTCCCAGAACCGCCACGGCAGGTCCGTTGCGAGGCTGATGCCGACACGAGGCCCGGCGGCGACGGACGTGGGAGGCGCCCCCCGATGGAGCCGCACGCTGCTCCCCGGGTCGAGCAGGTCCGCACCGCGGTCGTCCGGTCCGATCCCCAGTGCCTGCGTCAACCGGGCGGGACCCCGCGCGAGATCGCGCGGCACCCGCGCGGCGGGGCGGCGGGAGTGCGCCAGCTCGTCCCCCACCACCACCTCGCCGGCGCGCAGCAGCACCGCCGCGCCACGTCCCTCGGGGCCGACGACGACGTTGGCGCACCAGTGCATGCCGTAGCTGAAGTACACGTACAGGCGCCCGGGCGGGCCGAACATGATCTCCGCCCTCGGGGTCGGGCCGCGATGGGCGTGCGAGGCCGGATCGACCCCCTCGCCCGAGTAGGCCTCCACCTCGGTCAGCCGGAGCGCCACCCGCCCCTCCGGGCGGTCGGTCACGACCCAGCAGCCCAGGAGGGTGGGCGCCACGACGTCGACCGGCCCGAGCAGGTCCTCCTCGGTAAGGAGCGGACCCGGCTCGAGCCGGTCGTCGTCGGGCTGCGGGGAGCTCAGAGTGCAGCCGCCACCGGTGAGAACGTCGCCCAGTCGCTGTGGACGACGGCCAGCGCCTTGAGCGACGACAGCTGCTCGGCCACCCGCTCCGGCGCCGTCCCACCCCGTGCCTTGCGGGCCGCCAGCGCACCGGGCACCGAAAGCACCGAACGGACGTCCGGCGTCAGCCGCTCGTCGATCCCCGCCAGCTGGTCGTCGTCCAGCTGGTCGAGCTCGAGCCCGGCCTCCTCGCAGAACGAGACCATCGCTCCGGAGATCTCGTGCGCCGAGCGGAACGGGACCCCGTTGGACACCAGCCACTCGGCGACGTCGGTGGCGAGGGCGAACCCCTGCGGCGCGGCCGCCTCGAGCACCTCCGGCCGCAGCGTGAGGGTGGCGATCATCCCGGTGACCGCGGGTAGCAGGAGCATCAGCTGCTCCATCGAGTCGAAGACCGGCTCCTTGTCCTCCTGCAGGTCGCGGTCGTAGGCCAGCGGCAGGCCCTTGAGCATGGTGAGCAGACCGGTCAGGTTGCCGACCAACCGGCCGGACTTCCCGCGGGCCAGCTCGGCGATGTCGGGGTTCTTCTTCTGCGGCATGATCGACGACCCGGTGGCCCAGGCGTCGTCGAGTCGCGCCCAGCCGAACTCGGTCGACGTCCAGAGCACGACCTCCTCCCCCAGCCGGGAGAGGTGCACGCCCAGCAGAGCCGCCGCGAAGCAGAACTCGGCCGCGAAGTCGCGGTCGCTGACGGCGTCGATGCTGTTGTCCGCGGCGCGGTCGAAGCCGAGCTCGGCCGCAACCGCGTCGGGATCCAGGCGGAGCGAGGAGCCCGCCAGCGCGCCGGCGCCGAGCGGGCTGACCGCCGTCCGCTTGTCCCAGTCCTGCAGGCGGTCGACATCCCGGGCGATCGAATGGGCGTGCGCGAGCAACTGGTGGGCGATGAGCACCGGCTGGGCGTGCTGCAGGTGCGTCATGCCCGGAGCCGCGACGTCCTGGTACCGCTCAGCGAGACCGAGCAGCGCGAACTCCAGCGACGACAGCTCCGACACCAGCGCGCGAACGTGGTGCCGCAGGTAGAGGCGCAGGTCGGTGGCCACCTGGTCGTTGCGGCTGCGGCCGGCCCGGAGCTTGCCGCCGAGCGTGCCGAGCTTCTCGGTGAGGCCGCGCTCCAGGGCCTCGTGCACGTCCTCGTCGGCCTCGATCGGCGCGAACGTGCCCGCAGCGACCTCGGCCGACAGCTCGGTGAGCGCACCGACCATCTGCGCGAGCTCGTCGTCGGTGAGCAGGCCGGCGCGATGCAGCACGCGGGCGTGGGCCCGGGACGACGCCAGGTCGAAGGGTGCCAGCCGCCAGTCGACGTCCGTGGACTTGGACAGCGCCGCCATCGCCGGCGAGGGGCCGCCGCCGAAGCGGCCGCCCCACAGCCGGGTCTGCGACGGTGCTTCCGTCATGAACCCAGCCGCTGCTCGCGGGCGGCGGCCAGCTTCGACGGCATGCCCCACAGCTGGACGAAGCCCTTGGCCAGGCCCTGGTCGAAGGTGTCGCCGGTGTCGTAGGTGGCCAGGTTGAAGTCGTAGAGCGAGGCGTCGCTGCGCCGTCCGGTGACGGTGGCCCGGCCGCCCTGCAGCGTCATCCGGATCTCGCCGGTGACGTGCTCCTGCGACTCGGCGATGAAGGCGTCCAGCGACCGCTTGAGCGGGGAGAACCAGAGGCCGTCGTAGACCAGCTCGGCCCAGCGCTGCCCGACCGTCCGCTTGAAGCGGGCGAGGTCGCGCTCGACGGTGACGGCCTCGAGCTCCTGGTGGGCGGTGATCAGCGCGATCGCGCCGGGGGCCTCGTAGACCTCGCGGCTCTTGATGCCGACGAGGCGGTCCTCGACCATGTCCAGCCGGCCGACGCCGTGGGCGCCCGCACGGGCGTTCAGCTGCTCGATCGCCTGGAGCATGGTGACCGGGGTGCCGTCGATCGACGTCGGGACGCCGTTGGTGAAGCCGATGGTGACCTCGTCGGCCTCCTTCGGGACGGTCGGGTCCTGGGTGTACTCGTAGACGTCCTCGATGGGGCCGTTCCAGATGTCCTCGAGGAAGCCGGTCTCGACGGCGCGGCCCCACACGTTCTGGTCGATCGAGTACGGCGACTTCTTGGTCGTCGCGATCGGCAGGCCGCGCTCCTCGGCGAAGACGATCGCCTTGTCGCGGGTCATGCCGGAGTCGCGGACGGGGGCGAGCACCTGCAGCTCCGGGCCGAGGGCGCCGATGCCCACCTCGAACCGCACCTGGTCGTTGCCCTTGCCGGTGCAGCCGTGGGCGACCATCGAGGCGCCGTGGTACTTCGCGGCGGCCACGAGGTGCTTGACGATCAGCGGGCGGCTCAGCGCGGACACCAGCGGGTAGCGGTCCATGTAGAGCGCGTTGGCCTGCAGCGCGGGGAGGCAGAACTCGTCGGCGTACTCGTCGCGCATGTCGGCGACGATCGACTCGACCGCACCGCAGTCGAGGGCACGCTGGCGGATGACCTCCATGTCCTCACCGCCCTGGCCGACGTCGCCGGCGACGGCGATGACCTCGGCGCCGGTCTCCTCGGCGATCCAGCCGATGGCCACGGAGGTGTCCAGCCCACCCGAGTAGGCCAGGACGACGCGTTCGCTCACGATGCACTCTCTTCCATGTCAGTGGTACCGAGGTCGGGCTGCCGCCCGGGGTAGATCGCGGGGGCGCGCTCGGCGAGCGCGCGCAGGCGGTCGGCCAGGGCCGGTCCGCCGTCGGGAGCGCGGGAGACGACGAGAAGAGTGTCGTCCCCGGCGATGGTGCCCAGGACGTCGGGGAGACCCACCTTGTCCAGCGCCGAGGCGAGGAACTGGGCGGCCCCGGGCGGGGTCCGGAGGACGGCGAGGTTGGCGCTGCCCTCCGCGTTGGTGAGCAGGTCGGCCAGCAGGCGGGTGAGCCGGGCGGGCGCGGCCTGCGCGGGTCTGAGCGGGGCGTTCTCCGGCGGCAGCACGTAGCTCGCCGGTGCGCCGTCCGAACCGCGCAGCTTGACCGCACCCAGCTCCTCCAGGTCGCGCGACAGCGTGGCCTGGGTGACCTCGATGCCGGACTCGGCGAGCAGCGCGGCCAGGTTCGTCTGGGAGGTGACCGACCGCGCCTCGATGAGCTCGGCGATCCGCGCCTGCCGGGCGCTGCGAGTGAGGGCTGCCGTCATCGCGACCGCTCGAGCAGCCAGACCAACAGGGCCTTCTGCGCGTGCAGCCGGTTCTCGGCCTCGTCCCAGACGGCGCTCTGCGGTCCGTCGATCACCGCGGCGGCGATCTCCTTGCCGCGGTACGCGGGCAGGCAGTGCAGGACGACGGCGTCGGCCGCCGCCCTGCCGAGCGCGGCCTCGTCGACCGCGTAGGGCAGGAACGGCGCGATCCGGGCGTCGTACTCGTCCTCCTGCCCCATCGACACCCACGTGTCCGTGGCGAGGACGTCGGCGCCCTCGGCCGCGGCGGCCGGATCGGCGGTCCAGAGCACCGAGCCGCCGGTGTCGCTCGCGATCTTGGCGGCCCGCTCGAGGACGGCGGGGTCGGGCTGGAACTGCTCGGGCGACCCGATCCGCACGTGCATGCCGGCCGTGGCCCCACCGAGCAGGTAGGAGTGCGCCATGTTGTTGGCGCCGTCCCCGAGATAGGTCAGCGAGCGCCCGGCGAGCGAGCCCTTGTGCTCGATGACCGTCTGCAGGTCGGCCAGGATCTGGCACGGGTGGTACTCGTCGGTGAGCGCGTTGACGACGGGCACGCGGCTGACCGACGCCATGGCCTCGATCCGGTCCTGGCCGAAGGTGCGCCAGACGATCGCGGCGGCCTGCCGGTCGAGCACCCGGGTGGTGTCCTCCACCGGCTCACCGCGGCCGAGCTGGCTGCTGCCGGCGTCGATGACGAGCGGGTAGCCGCCGAGCTCGGCGACCCCGATGGAGAAGGAGACCCGGGTGCGGGTGGAGGGCTTGTCGAAGAGCACCGCGACCGCGCGCGGCCCGCCCGGTGAGGCCAGCGGCAACGGCGCCTCGGCGGTGTGCCGGGTCGCCTTGATCGAGGCGGCCAGGGCCAGCACCTCGGCCTGCTCGGCGGGGCTGAGGTCGTCGTCCTTGAGGAAGTGCCGGGTCATTGCTGATGCTCCATTCCGGGCTCGTTCCGCTCCTCGGTCGCTGGCGCTCCCTGCGATGCTCGCTCGCTCGTCATGTTCACTGGGCCGTCTCCATTGACGAGTCGAGGGCGGCGGGCAGGGCGGCGACGAAGGCGTCGACCTGGGCGTCGGTGAGCACGAGCGGCGGAGCGAGCCGGAGCACGCCGGGTGCGACGGCGTTGGTGAGGAAGCCCGCCGCGCGCAGTTCTACCTCCAGGGCAGCGGCGACGTCGGCGGTGAGGACGACGCCGAGCAGTGCGCCCCTCCCCCGGACGCCGCTGATGCCCGGATGGCCGAGGCCCTCGATGCCGGCGGTGAACCGGTGCTCGAGCTCCTTGGCCCGCTCGAGCAGGCCCTCGTCGCGGATCGTGTCGAGCACGGCGAGGGCGGCCGCGGCGGCGATCGGGTTGCCGCCGAACGTCGAGCCGTGGGCGCCCGCCGTCATCAGGTCCGCGGCCTCGCCGAACGCGAGAGTCGCACCCATGGGCAGTCCGCCGCCGAGCGCCTTGGCCAGGGTGATCAGGTCCGGCTGGAGGCCGTCGGCCTGGTGCATGAACCAGGACCCCGTGCGGCCGATCCCGGTCTGCACCTCGTCGAGGGCGAACAGCGCGCCGGCGTTCGATGCCGCCGAGGCGGCCGAGGCCAGGTAGCCGGAGGGGGCCGGCAGCACGCCGCCCTCCCCCAGCATCGGCTCGAGCAGCACCATCGCGGTCTGCTCCCCCACCACGGCGCCCAGCGCGTCGGCGTCCCCGAACGGCACGTACTTCACGCCGCCCGGCAGCGGGGCGAAGGCGGCGGCCTTCGACGGCTGCCCGGTGAGCGCGAGCGCCCCCATGGTCCGGCCGTGGAACGCCCCCTCGGCGGTGATCACCTCGGGCCGCCCGGTGAGGCGGCTGATCTTGAACGCCATCTCGTTGGCCTCGGCGCCGGAATTGCAGAAGAACACGCGCCCGGGCCGGCCGGCGAGCTCGAGCAGCCGCTCGGCGAGCAGGACGCCGGGCTCGTGCATCGCGAGGTTGGAGACGTGCCCTAGCTTGTGCGCCTGCAGGGTGATCGCCTCGACGACCTTCGGATGCGCGTGGCCGAGGATCGTCGTGGCGATCCCGCCGAGCAGGTCGGTGTACTCGCGGCTGTCGACGTCCCAGACCCGCGCGCCCTCGCCGCGGGCCAGCGCGACCGGCGGCGTCCTGTAGTTGCTCATCATCACGGCCGACCAGCGGGCCGCCAGCGCTTCGGTGTTCTCCCCACCAACCCGCGTCGTCATGCTGTCGCCTCCCTGCTCTGGTCGGCCGGGACGACCATCGTCCCGGTGCCTTCGGTGGTGAACATCTCGAGGAGCAGGGCGTGCGGCATGCGGCCGTCGACGACGGTGGCGCGCGTCACGCCCCCCTCGACCGCCCGCAGGCAGGCGGCCATCTTCGGGACCATCCCGGCGTCCAGCGCCGGCAGGATCTCGGCGAGCTCGCGGGCGTCGATCTGCTCGACGAGCGAATCACGGTCGGGCCAGTCGGCGTAGAGCCCCTCGACGTCGGTGAGGACGACGAGCTTCACGGCCCCCAGCGCGACGGCCAGCGCCGCGGCGGCGGTGTCGGCGTTGAGATTGTGCAGCTGCCCCGTCACGTCGGGCCCGACGGTGGAGACGACCGGGATGACGCCCGCCTCCAGCAGCGCCGTCACCGGGGTGGAGTCCACCGCGACCACGTCGCCGACGAAGCCGACGTCGACCGCTTCGCCCTCGACGATCGCCTGGGTGCGGGCGGCGGTGAACAGCCCGCCGTCCTCACCGGAGAGACCGACCGCGCGGCCGCCGTGCTCGTTGATCAGGCCGACCACCTCCGGTCCGACCTGGCCGACCAGCACCATCCGGACGACGTCGATGGACTGCTCGGTGGTGACGCGCAGGCCGCCGCGGAACTCGCTGGGGATGCCGAGCCGCGCCAGCATCGAGGAGATCTGCGGGCCGCCGCCGTGGACGACGACGGGGAGGATGCCGCAGGTCCGTAGGAAGACCATGTCCTCGGCGAAGGCCCGCCGGCAGGCGTCGTCGACCATCGCGTGGCCGCCGTACTTGACCACCACGATGTTGCCGTGGAACTCCTTGAGCCACGGCAGGGCGCCGGTGAGGACGGCAACCTTCGTCCGGTCGCCCTCGGGGTCGTCCTTGCGCATGACCCGGCGGGTGCCGACCTTCTTCGGCAGCCGCCGCTGCGGCGCGGGCTCGTCGAGCCGGACGTCGGGCGGCGTGGGGTCCTGATGCTGGCTCATGGGAGCCGGGTCCTGCTCGCTCATGTCGAGTACGCCGAGTTCTCGTGCACGTAGGCGATGGACAGGTCGTTCGTCCAGATCGTCGCCTGCTCCGTGCCCGCCTTCAGGTCGACATCGATGGTGATGTCGCGCCCGGTGAGGTCGACGCCCTCCCGCGGATCGCCGATGGCGCCGCCGCGGCAGACGGTGACCCCGTTGATGGTCACGTCGACCTGGTCGGCCTCGAAGGCGGCGTCGGTGGTGCCGATCGCGGCCAGCACCCGGCCCCAGTTCGGGTCGTTGCCGAACAGCGCCGTCTTGAGCAGGTTGTTGCGCGCGCAGGCCCGGCCGGCGGTCAGGGCGTCCTCGACGCTTGCCGCATTCCGGACGGTGATCGCGATGTCCTTGGTCGACCCCTCGGCGTCGGCAAGCAGCTGCATCGCGAGGTCGGTGGCGGCGGCCGTCAGTGCCTCGGTGAACTCCTCGGCGGTCGGCGTCACGCCGCTCGCGCCGCTGGCCATCACCAGGACCGTGTCGTTGGTCGACAGGCAGCCGTCGGAGTCGACCCGCTCGAAGCTCAGACTGGTCGCCGTCTTCAGTGCCGGGCCGAGCAGGGCGGGGTCGACGACGGCGTCGGTGGTGAGGACGACGAGCATCGTGGCCAGCGCCGGCGCGAGCATCCCCGCACCCTTGGCCATCCCGCCGATCGTCCAGCCGTCCCGGATCTGCACCGTCGTCTTCGGCACCGAGTCGGTGGTCATGATCGCGCGGGCGGCGTCGGGGCCGCCGTCCTCGCTCAGGGCCTTCACCGCGGCGCTGATCCCGGCGGTCAGCTTGACCATGGGCAGGCGGACGCCGATCAGGCCCGTGGACGCCACCGCGACGTCGATCGCGCCGATGCCGAGCTCGTCGGCGGCGTGCTCGGCGGTGGCGTGGGTGTCCTGGAAGCCCTCCGGCCCCGTGCAGGCGTTCGCGCCGCCGGAGTTCAGGACGACCGCGCGGGCCCGCTCGCCGGCGAGCACCTGACGGCTCCACAGCACGGGCGCGGCCGGGAAGCGGTTCGTGGTGAAGACGGCTGCGGCGACGTCGTCCGGACCGTGGTTGAGGACGACAGCGACGTCGAGGTCGCCGGAGGACTTGAGCCCGGCGGCGACGCCCGCGGCGGAGAAGCCCTTCGGGGCGGTGGTGCTCATTGCGGGGTCCGCGCGGAAACGTGGAGCGCCAGCGGAGCGTTTTCGTGGGGTGCGTTCACGGCGCTACTCCTACGAGGGGGAGTCCGGTGGTCTCGGGGAGGCCGAGGGCGAGGTTGACGCACTGCAGCGCCGCTCCCCCGGTGCCCTTGGTCAGGTTGTCGACGGCGGCGACGACGACCAGCCGTCCGGCGTCGGCGTCGACCGCGATCTGCAGTGCCACGGTGTTCGCACCGAGCACCTGCGCCGTGGTGGGCCACTGCCCCTCGGGCAGCAGGTGCACGAACGGCTCGTCGGCGTACGCCTTCGTGTACGCGTCGCGGGCCGCCGCGGCGTCCGTACCCGGGGTCATCCGGGCCGAACACGTGGCGAGGATGCCGCGGCTCATCGGGACGAGCGTCGGGGTGAAGCTGACGCTCACCGGTGCCCCGGCAGCCTGCGCGAGGTTCTGGATCATCTCCGGCGTGTGCCGGTGCACCCCGCCGACGCCGTAGGCGCTCGCCGAGCCCATGACCTCGCTGCCGAGCAGGTGCGGCTTGGCGGACTTCCCCGCGCCGGAGGTGCCGCTCGCGGCGACGACCACGACGTCGGGCTCGATCAGCCCGGCGGCCAGGGCCGGGGCGAGCGCGAGGGTGACCGACGTGGGATAGCAACCGGGGACGGCGACCCTGGTGGCGTTCATCAGCTTCTCCCGCTGGCCGGGCAGCTCGGGCAGGCCGTACGGCCAGGAGCCGGCGTGCTCACCGCCGTACCAGCGGGCCCACGCCGCGGGGTCGTTCAGCCGGTGGTCGGCGCCGCAGTCGACGACGAGGGTCTCGGCCGGGAGCTGCGCGGCGACCGCGGCGGACTCCCCGTGGGGAAGCGCCAGGACGACGACGTCGTAGCCTGCGAGCGACGCGGGATCGCTCGGCTGGACCTCCATGTCGGCGTAGGGCAGCAGGTGGGGCTGCAGCTCACCGAGGCGTCGGCCGGCGCTCGAGTTGGCGTGCACCCCGGCCAGGCGGAGGTTCGGGTGCCCGGCCAGCAGCCGGCACACCTCACCCCCCGCGTACCCGGTGGCGCCGGTGACCCCGACCATCCACGTCTGCCCTGTGCTCACGATGAATGATTATGCACTATGACGCATGACTGCCCAACCGGGTTACCCGGCGGCTGCGTGGGCAGTGGACTGCCCGTGGCTTCGTTCGACCGGTTCGTCATCATCTTCAACCCGCACAGCACCGGCAACGCGGCCGAATCGGCCGAGGAACTGCGGGCCGAGCTGGCGCGACGGCTGCCGGACGTGCCGCTGGAGCTCTCCCCCACCCAGCATGCCGGGCACGCCCGCGACCTGGCCAGGCGAGCCGCCACCGGCGGCCGGCCGCTGATCGTCTCGGTCAGCGGGGACGGCGGCTACAACGAGGTGGTGAACGGCGTCATGGACGCCGCCAACGACGACGCCGTGTGCGCGGTGCGGGCCGCCGGCAACGCCAACGACCACCGCCGCGTGACCCGTGAGCAACCGCTGGCCGACGCGATCGTGGCCGGAGAGGTACGACGGATCGACCTGCTCCGACTGACCATCGGTGCCGGGCCCGGCGCATCGGTCCGGTTCGCCCACTCCTACATCGGGGTGGGGCTGACCCCGGTGGTCGCCGTCGACCTGGAGAAGGGCGGCAAGGGGTCGTGGCGGGAGATCGTGTCGGTGGTGCGCGGGTTCTCCCGCTTCCGGCCGTTCCCCATCCGGCTCGAGGACGGACGCCGGCGCAGCATCGACAGCCTGGTGTTCGCCAACATCGCCGAGATGGCCAAGTACGCGAAGCTCAGCGAGTCCGGCGGCCCGGACGACGGCCGGTTCGAGGTGATCACGCAGCGGCAGACCGGAAAGCTGCGGGTGCTGGCGACGGTGATCAGGGCGGCGACCCGCGGGCTCGGCCCGCAGTCCAGCGCCACCCACTACGCGTTCACTCCGCTCGCACCCATGCCGCTGCAGCTGGACGGCGAGCTCGTCGAGCTCGAGGCGAACACGCAGGTCGCGGTAGACATCGCACCGCTGGCCCTCGCCACGATCTTCTGACCGGGCTCTCCGGTCGAGCGTTGGGGAGGGCTCCGATCAGCCGTCCTCCAGGACGCGCCGGGCGAGCACCATGGCAACCACGCGGTTGTCCTCGTTGCCCGCGCGGAGAAGGCCAGGGCCTGGTCGACATCCACGGGACGACGGGACAGGCGCTGGATCCCGTCGATCGTCAGCGGCGGCTGCGGCGGGACGACGTTGCCCACCTGCTCCCGCAGCTCCGGGTCGTCGGCCAGTCCGGCGAACGAGCCGTCGCGATCAGCCAAGCGGGTCGCCGTCCCCATAGGGCTTCAGGCGGAGCTGGCGGACGTCGTCCGCCGGCGTGCGGGACCGCAGCGTCTCGAGGTCGTCCTTGCCGGCGTGCAGGAACCTGCCCGACCAGGCGTCGAGCTCACCGGCCGCGATCGCGCAGACGACCTCGACCACGCGGGCCGGCTCCGTCCAGCCGGTGAAGTCGCGCCACATGTCCATCGACCGGGTCATGGGGGTGTCGACCACGCCGGGCGCGACGTCGAAGGCGAACAGGCCGCTGCCCTGGAAGGACAGCGCGAGAGCCTCGGTGAGCCGCATCAGTCCGGTCTTGGCGACGGAGTACGCGGAGTAGTCGCGGTTGGCCTTGGTGCTCATCCCGCTGGCCAGGTTCACCACGCGGCCGTGCCCGCGCGCCAGCATCCCCGGCACGACCGCGCGCACCAGGAGCTGGGCGCCGCGGACGTGTCCGGCGACGACGTCCCACCACTGGTCGGGGTCGGCCTCCCAGATCGGCACCTCGGCGACGTCGATGATCCCGGCGTTGTTGACCAGCAGATCGACCCGGCCCAGCTCGTCGGCCACCCGCGCGACGGCGGCGTCGACCGCGGCCCCGTCGGTGACGTCGGCGGCCACCGCCAGGGTCCGGGCGCCCGTGCTCTCGGCCACCTCGGCCATAGCCGCCTTCAACCGCTCCTCGTTGCGGGCCAGCCCGGCGACGGCGACGCCGCGTGCGGCCAGCCCCTCGGCCAGGCTCCGGCCGATGCCGCTGGACGCTCCGGTGACAAGGGCGACCTGACCGCGCAGCTCAGGCACGCAGCTCGGCTCCCGTCCGGCGGGCGGCCGCGGCCACGGCGGCATCGCGCACGGCCGTCGCCTCGTCGCTGGTGAGAGTGCGATCCGGCGCCCGGAGGGTCACGGCAAAGGCGAGCGAGCGCGAGCCCTCCGGCACCGGCGGGCCGGTATAGACGTCGAAGAGCCGCACGGCCTCCAGCAGCTCGCCTGCCCCCTCGCGCAGCGCGGCCTCGACCTCGGCCGACGGGACGGCGTCCGCCACCACGAGCGCCAGGTCGAGAAGCACCGGCGGGAAGCTCGAGATCGACGGCCCGATCGGCACCTCGGCCACCGGCAGGGCGTCGAGGTCCAGCTCCATGACCGACGTCCGGGCCGGGAGCTCCAGCGCGGCACAGACCCGGGGGTGCAGCTCACCGGCGTGGCCCACCACTGTCTCCCCCACGACCAGCTCGGCACACCGGCCGGGGTGCCAGGGAGGCAGTTCCCCCGCCCGCACCGTCAGCTCGACGCCCGAGGCGGCGGCCACGAGCCGGGCGGCCTGCACCGCGTCCGCCCACGTCGCCGGCCGGCCCTGGCCCCACCATCCGCGCGGCTCGCGATTGCCCGCGAGCGCCACGGCCACGTGCCAGGGCTGCTCGGGGACCGCGCCCAGCAGGGCCGCCAGCGTCGCGTCGTCCGGCCGGCTG
Organism: Blastococcus sp. CT_GayMR16; assembly: GCF_004570875.1. GTDB lineage: Bacteria > Actinomycetota > Actinomycetes > Mycobacteriales > Geodermatophilaceae > Blastococcus_B. The sequence continues at coordinate 13,756 of NZ_SPQK01000019.1, forward strand.
TCGACGCCGGGCAGCGGGGCCGGCGCCCGGTTCCCGCCAGGGAACACCGCACCGTGCTCGAACAGTGCGAGGTCGCGCTGGCCGCGCGAGAGGTTCCGGGACAGCGTGGCGAGCAGTCCGGGGAGCAACGTCGTGCGCAGCCCCGGCTCCTCCTCCGACAGCGGGTTGCGGACGACGACGACCTGCCGCCGGGGGTCGTCCTCGGCCAGGCCCAGTGCGTCCAGGGCCGCCGTCCCGACGAACGGGTAGGACGGCGCCTCGACGTACCCGGCCTCCGCCAGCGTGCGGCCGACGCTGCGCCGGCGGCGCTGCACGTCGGTCAGCCCGCGGCCCGGGGGCGCGGTCGGCAGCACCGACGGGATGTCGTCGTACCCGGCGAGCCGGACGACCTCCTCGATCAGGTCGGCCGGGTCGGTCAGGTCGGGACGCCACGACGGCGGCGTGACGGCGAGCGGGTTGCCGCTCGCGTCGACGTCGCAGCCGACCGCGCCGAGGAACTCGACCACCTGGGCGGCCGTGTACGGGACGCCCGCCACTCGGGCGGGCTTCGCGGCGTCGAGCGCGATGGGCGGCCGCGGCGTGCGGGTGTCGACGTCGACCACCGCGCCGACGACCCGCGCCCCGCCGTACTCGGCCAGTAGTTCGGCGGCCCGGGCCAGGGCGACGACGGTCATCTCCGGGTCGACGCCGCGCTCGAAGCGCTTCGCCGCCTCGCTGGGCAGGCGGTGCCGCCGCGCCGTCCGGGCGACCCCGGTCGGCTCCCAGTGCGCCGCCTCCAGGAGCACGCTGGTCGTGCCGTTCCCGATCTCGGTGGACGCGCCGCCCATCACGGCGGCCAGGCCGATGGGTCCGGTCTCATCGGTGATCAGCAGGTCGTCGGGAGTCAGCGAGCGCGTGACGCCGTCCAGGGTGGTGAGCTTCTCGCCCTCGCGCGCCAGCCGGACGGTGATCGGCCCGGTGACGGCGTCCCGGTCGAAGGCGTGCATCGGCTGGCCGAGCTCGAGCATCACGTAGTTGGTGACGTCGACGGCGAGGGAGATGCTGCGGACGCTCGCCTGGGCCAGCCGCCGGCGCAGCCACCAAGGGGTGGGGGCGGTCGGGTCCAGGCCCTCCATGGCGACCATCGAGAAGCGGTCGCAGCGGTCGGGGTCGGCGACGCTCACGTCCCAGGCCGGCTCGCCCGACCACGCGGGTGGGGTGATCGCCCCGGGATCGCGCCATTCGGCGGCCAGGCCCGTGCCCATCTCGCGGGCGATGCCGCGCATGGACAGGCAGTAGCCGCGGTCCGGGGTGACGGCCAGCTCGATGACGACGTCGTCCAGGCCGACGACCGGAGCCGCGGGCGTCCCCGGGAGCGGCAGGTCGCCGCCGTCGGCTCCCAGCACCAGGATGCCGGCGTGGTCGTCGCCGACGCCCAGCTCGCGGACCGAGCAGATCATCCCATCGGAGACGTGGTCGTAGGTCGTGCGTGCCGCGATCTCGAAACCGCCGGGGAGCACCGCACCGGGCAGCGCGACGACGACGGTGTCGCTGACGGCGAAGTTCTGCGCACCGCAGACGATCCCCCGCGGCTGCCCCTCTCCGACGTCGACCCGGGTGTAGCGGATCGGCTTCTTGAAGCCGGTCAGCTCCTCGATCTCCAGGACCTTGCCGACCACGAGGGGTCCGGTCACCTGCTCGGGGCGGTGGATCTCCTCGACCTCGAGGCCGAGGCGCACGAAGGCGGTGTCGAGGTCCTCGACGGACGTTCCCCCGGGAACGTCGACGTACTCGGCCAGCCAGCCGATGGGGACCCGCATTACTGGTCAACTCCGAACGATCGCGTGAACCGGACGTCGCCCTCGACGATGTCGCGCATGTCGCCGACGCCGGAGCGGAACTGCAGGGCGCGCTCGATGCCCACCCCGAAGGCGAACCCGGAGAACTCCTCCGGGTCGATGCCGCAGGCGATGAGCACGCGCGGGTTGACCATCCCGCAGCCGCCCCACTCGACCCAGCGCGGGCCGTCGCGGTGCTCGGGGAACCAGACGTCGAACTCCGCCGACGGCTCGGTGAACGGGAAGTACGACGGCCGCCAGCGGGTGATCGCCTCGGCGCCGAACAGGGAGCGCGCGAGGTGGTCCAGGGTGCCGCGCAGGTGCGCCATCGTCAGGCCGCGGTCGACGGCCAGCCCCTCGACCTGGTGGAAGACCGGGGTGTGCGTCGCGTCGAGCTCGTCGGTCCGGTAGACCCGCCCGGGCGCGACGACGTAGATCGGCGGCGTGCGCGACAGCATGGTGCGGGCCTGCACCGGGCTGGTGTGGGTGCGCAGCACCAGGCCGGAGTCCTCGGGCGCGACGAAGAAGGTGTCCATCATCGTGCGGGCCGGATGGTCGCGGCCGATGTTGAGGGCGTCGAAGTTCAGCCACTCCGCCTCGAGCTCAGGGCCGTCGGCGACCTCGTACCCCATGCCCACGAAGATGTCGGCGATCCGGTCGGTGAGCGTGGTCAGGGGGTGCCGGGCACCGCGCGGGATGCGGTCCCACGGCAGCGTGACGTCGACCCGCTCCTCGGCCAGCACGCGCGCGTCGCGCTCGGCCTCGAGCTCGGCCAGCCGCGCCTCGTAGGCCTCCTGGACCGCCTGTCGCGCCGCGTTCACCCGCTTGCCGGCGTCCGATCGCGCCGCCGGAGGCAGCGCCCCGAGCTCGCGGCGGGCCAGCAGCACCGGGCCCCGGTCGCCGAGATGGGCAGGGCGGACGACGGCCAGCGCCTCGAGGTCGCCGGCCGCCGCGAACGCCTTCTGCGCGGCGCTCACCGCGTCGTCGAGCGCCTCGGGAGAGAGCGCGGCGACCTGCTTGGGGTCGTAGGGATCATTGGCGCCGGACACGGGAGGCCATTCTGCCCGCCGGGACTCCCCGCCCGCGCCCGGGTTCCGATGCGAAGATGCCGGCGCGTCGCGAGCAGCGGCGTCCTGGCTCACCGCAACGGGTCCTGGCTCACCGTCGACGCTGAGCCAGGACCCCGGATGATCAGGTGACCTGGTCATCAGCGGGGATGCGGAGGTGCGCGTGGCGGTCGTGCTGGCGCTGGGTTCAGCCCTCGTCTACGGTGCGTCGGACTTCCTCGGCGGGCTGGCCAGCCGGAAGGCGTCCGTCTTCGGCGTCGTCGCGCTGTCCCAGCTCGCCGGCCTCGCCGCGCTCCTCGCGCTGCTCCCCTGGCTCGGCGGCCCGGTCACCGTCGCCGACCTGGCCTGGGGCGCGTCCGCGGGCGTCCTGGGCTCCACCGGCCTCGTCGTCTTCTTCCGCGCGCTCTCCCGCGGAGTGATGAGCGTGATCGCGGCGGTCACCGCCGTCACCGCGGCCGCCGTCCCGGTGCTCGTCGGCCTGCTCAGCGGCAACCGCATCGGACCGTGGGCCGGCGCCGGCATCCTGCTCGCGCTGCTGGCCGTCGTGCTCGTCTCCGCCGAGGGCGGCCTGGCATCGCTGCGCGCGGCGCGGCCGGCCAGCCTGACCGCGCCGCTGATCGCCGGGGCGGCCTTCGGGCTGTTCTTCGTGCTGCTCGACCGCACCTCCGCCGATGCCGGCCTCACCCCGCTCGTCGCGGCGCGGCTGGCCTCGGTCGTGCTGGTGGTTCTCGTGGCGCTCGCCGGGAGGCAGTCGCTGCGGGTGGGCCGGTCAGCACTCCCCCTCGTCCTCGTCTCCGGGGTCGGCGACATGACCGCCAACGCCCTCTTCCTGCTCGCCACCCAGCAGGACGGGCAGCTGGCGATCACCGGCGTCCTGGCCTCGCTCTACCCCGTCAGCACGGTCGTGCTGGCGCAGGTGCTGCTGCGCGAGCGCCTTGTCCGCGCCCAGGTCGCCGGACTGGCCGCCGCCGTCACCGCCGTCGTCCTCATCACGCTGCCCGGCTGACTCGTCCCCTCTGGGGGGATCCGGCTCCTCGTCGACTCCCGCAGCGGGGCGCATCCGCCGATGTCAGGAACGTGGCGGACTTCCAGGACCCCGACGGGCGCGCGCTCGAGGCAGCGCTGCAGCCCGGGGGCGTGCACAGCGTGTTCCAGCCGATCATCGAACTCGACACCGGCCGGGTGGTCGCCTACGAGGCACTGGCCCGCGGTCCCGAGGGTCCGCTGCAGCGGCCCGACCTGCTCTTCGCCGCCGCGCGCGAGGCCGGCCGGCTGGCCGAGCTGGACGAGATCTGCCGCGCCGCGGCGTTCCGCGGTGCCGTCGCGCAGGGGCTGCTGTCGCCGCTGACCGTCTTCGTGAACGTGGAGCCGGAGGTCCTCGACACCGCTCCCCTGGACGACCTGCTCGCCATCGCCGAGGGCGCGCCGCACGACCTCCGCATCGTCATGGAGATCACCGAGCGGGCGCTGGCCGCCCGCCCGGCCGAACTGCTGCGCACCGTGGAGCGGGTGCGGGCTCTCGGGTGGGGCATCGCGGTCGACGACGTGGGGGCCGACTCCATGTCGCTGGCCTTCCTCCCCCTGCTCGCCCCCGACGTCATCAAGCTCGATCTGCGGCTGGTGCAGGAGCGCCCCGGCCCGGCGATCGCCGAGATCATGAACGCGGTCAACGCCCACGCCGAGCGCACCGGGGCGGTGGTGCTCGCGGAGGGCATCGAGACTGCTGAGCACCTGGCCACCGCCCGCGCCCTGGGCGCCACCCTCGGGCAGGGCTGGCTCTTCGGCCGGCCCGGGCCGGGAGTCGCGCCGGGGCTGGTCCCCGGTGAGCTCGCCCTTCCGGGAGCGGGAGCGAGCGGTCCCGCGGATGCCTCACCGTTCGGCTGCCTGCCGACGACCGTGCCGCTGCGCCGGTCGGCGAAGGCGCTGCTGATCGAGCTGAGCAAGCAGCTGGAGCGCGAGGCGATGCGCCTGGGCGACACGGCGGTCGTCGCCGCGACCTTCCAGGAGGCACGCCACTTCACGCCGTCGACCACCCAGCGCTACCGCGACCTGGTCGAGCGGACCGGCTTCGTCTGCGCACTCGGCGAAGGCCTGCCCGTCGAACCCCTGCCCGGTCTGCGCGGGGCCGACCTCCGCCCCGACGACGTGGTGCGCGGTGAATGGGACGTCGTCGTCCTCGGCCCGCACTTCAGTGCCGCCCTGCTCGCCCGCGATCTCGGGGACGACGGACCGGACCTGGAGCGCACCTTCGAGTACGCCCTCACCTACGACCGCGCGACGGTCGTCCGTGCGGCGCACGCCCTGTTGTCGCGGGTCGCGCCGCGGCTGGCGCCCGCCGTTGCCGGGGTGCCCGACGTCCGCCGTCCCGGAACCGTTCCCGTCCCCGCGCTCCGTAGGGTGCCGTCGGACGGCGACGCCCTGGTGCGCAGCGCGCTGTCGGCGACGACGAGCGGCGTGACCATCGCCGACATGCTGCAGCCCGACCAGCCGCTGGTCTACGTCAACGAGGCCTTCCAGGAGCTCGCCGGCTTCCCCGCGTCCGAGGTGCTCGGCCGCAACTGCCGGTTCCTGCAGAGCCCCGACACCGACCCGGCCGCGGTCGCCCGCATCCGGTCGGCCATCGACCGGGGCGAGGAGTGCCGGGAGACCGTGCTGAACCTGCGCGGACCGGACCGGACGCCGTGGTGGAACGAGATCCACCTGTCACCGGTCGTCGACCCCGCCGGCACGGTCGTCCAGTACATCGGTGTCCAGCACGACGTGACCGCCCGCGTCGAGGCCGAGCGCGCCCTGCTGCAGGAGCGCGACCGCAACCAGGTCTACCTGGCCCGCATCGAGGAGCTGGCCTACACCGATCCGCTCACCGGCCTGCCCAACCGTCGCCGCCTCGAGGAGCAGGTGGAGACGGCGATCTGGTCGGCCCGTACCGGGCAGGACACCCTCGCGCTGCTCTTCGTCGACCTCAACGGCTTCAAGGCGGTCAACGACTGCCTGGGACACGCGGCCGGCGACGAGCTGCTGCAGTCGGTGGCCCGCACGTTGCGTGGGCGGCTGCGGCGCGGCGACCTGCTGGCCCGGCTCGCCGGCGACGAGTTCCTCGTGGCGCTGCGCGGACTGGACCCCGCGACCGCCGCCGAGGAGGGGCGGCGGGTCGCCGACGAGCTGGCCGCGGCGGTGTGCGCACCCGTGGTCCTCCGCGACCGGGAGGTGGCGGTCGGGGCGAGCGTCGGCGTGGCCGTCTACCCCGCCGACGGCGAGGAGTTCGCGACGCTGCTGCACACGGCCGACCTGGACATGTACGCGCGCAAGGCTGGGGACCGCGGCGCCCGGCGCTGAGCTCAGCCGGCCGCGCCGCCGTCCAGCAGTTCCACCGGGAACGGCGGCCGGCCGGTCCCGGCGAGCCGGGTGTTGCCCCAGGGGTCGGTCTCCGTGGCGTCGGCCCGCGCGGTGCCGTGGGGTGTCGTGATCTGGACCGAGGTGCGGGGCGCGAGCTGTGCGTCCACCCGTCCGGTCCAGACGACGTGGCCGGCGAGCGGGTCGAACCGCGCGGCCAGCGCCGCACGGGCCGTCCGGGGCGGTGCGCCGTCCACCGCGACGGTGACCTCTCCCTCGTAGCCCTCCGGGGCGTCGTGGTCGCTCATCAGCGCCGCAGCGGCGGGAGCAGCGCGGCCAGGCCGCCGTCGGCGAGCGCGACGAGCTGCTCGACGAGTTCGGGCGCGGGCACCGTGCGCGCCGTCGACCACCAGTGGGCGGCCAGCTGCACCATCCCGACGACGCCGTAGGCCCACGTCCGCGCGGCGTCGGCCGGGCGGCCGGCCTCGGTGAGCCGGGCGGCCATCACCACGGCCAGCGCCTCGGCGATCTCGTGCTCGGTCGCGGCCACGAGATCGGCCCGGCCCGATCGTCCCGCCTGGGCGTAGGCGAAGCGGTACAGCTCGGGCTCGTCCTCGATCAGGGACACGAACGCGGAGATGACCGCGCGCAGGCCGGCGCGGTCGTCCTCGTGCTCGACGGCGATCTCCCCGAGCAGCCGCGGCAGCAGGATGGCGTTCGAGATCCGCTCCAGGACGGCGTCGACGAGCTCGTCCTTGTCGGTGAAGTAGCGGTAGATGACCGTCTTGGACACCCCAGCGCTGCGGGCCACGTCGTCGACGGCGAAGTCGGGGCCGGCCAGCCGCACGGCCTCCACGGCAGCGGCGACGAGATCCTCGCGACGGGCCCGGCGGTGCTCCGTCCAGCGCGCGCGGCGGCCGTCCTGAGCCGGCAGCGGCGCCTCGACGGGCTCCCCCGCCCGCGGCGGCGCGCCCGGAAGGTCGGCCACACGTTGCATGTGTTTCACGGTAACAGCTACCTTTCATCACAGCCGCACTCGACGTCTGGGGGAACCCGCCGATGACCGCCACCCTGTCCACACCTATGCCCACCGATGGCACGGGACAGTCAGGCAAGAAGCCCGTGGACCGTCAGGCCCTGTCCGCCCGACTGCTGGGCTCGGCCGCCAAGAAGTCCTACGACCCTGTCGTCGACATCGACTGGGCCGCCCCGATTCCTGCCGACCTCTACGGTCTGTCACCGGAGTGGTCGACGCTCTACGGCACGCCGATGTGGAACTCACTCAGCGATGAGCAACGCGTCACCCTGACCATCCACGAGTACTGCTCGATCTCCGGGGTGGGCATCTGGTTCGAGTGCCTGCTCATGCAGCTGGTGCTCAAGGACATCTACGGCGACGACCCGGCCCAGCCACACGTCCAGTGGGCGCTCACCGAGATCGCCGACGAATGCCGGCACTCGGTGATGTTCGCCCGGACGGCGGAGACGTTCGGTGCGCCGTCCTACCAGCCCCCGGCGTCGATCCTCCGGCTCGGCAAGGCCTTCGTGTCCCGCTTCGACGGCCCCGCCGCGTACGCCGCGATCCTGGTCGCCGAGGAGATCCTCGACATCTTCCAGCGCGACCTCATGAAGGACGAGCGCGTCCAGCCCCTGACCAGGGCGACCAGTCAGATCCACGTCGTGGAGGAGGCCCGGCACATGCGGTTCGCCCGCGAGGAGATCGTCCGCCGGACGCCGGAGCTGTCCCGCTGGCAGCTGCGCCGGCACCGCGCCGGGGTGGCGTCGGTCGCGGCGATCGTCGCGGACAACCTGGTGCAGCCGGAGGTCTACGCCTCGGTCGGACTGGACCCGAAGGAGGCCAAGGCGGCGGCCCGGGCGAACACCCACTACGGCGACAAGCTGCGGGACGCTTCCGCCGGCCTGGTCGCCTTCCTGCGCGACGTCGGCCTGGTCGGCGGAGCGTCCGAGCTGCTCTGGAAGCGCGCCCGCCTGGTCTAGTCGCCTCAGCGCTGGGCGAGCTGGGTCGTGTAGAGGCAGATCGCGGCGGCGGCCGCCAGGTTCAGGCTCTCCGCCCGGCCGCGCATCGGGATCCGCACGCGGGCGTCGGCAAGCCGCGCCAGCTCCGCGGGGACACCGCGGGCCTCGTTGCCGAACAACCAGAGCACCGGCCCCATGAGCTCGGTGGTCAGCTCGTCGAGCGCGGCCTCTCCCCCGCCGTCGGCGGCCAGCACGGTCACCCCGGCCGCCTGCAGCGACTGCACCAGCGGGGCCAGCGGCGCACCGCGGACGACGTCGACGTGGAACAGGCTGCCGGCGCTGGCCCGCACGGCCTTGCCGCCGTAGGGGTCCGCCGAGCCCGCGCCGAACACCACCGCCGCGGCACCGCAGGCATCCGCCGTCCGCAGGATCGTGCCGGCGTTACCGGGATCGGCCAGCTCCGACAGCGCGACGACCAACCGGGGCGGTACGGCGATCAGGCTCTCGGCGGACACGTCGCGCAGGGCGCAGACGGCGACGAGGCCCTGCGGTGTGACGGTCTCGGACAGGCCGGCCGCGGCCTTCTCGGTGACCAGCCGGACGGGCACGTCGGTCGAGGCCAGCAGGTCGCGGTGTGCTGCCGCCGCGACCTCGGTGGCGAACACCTCCTGGACGCGTGACGAGCCGGCGAGGGCCTCGACCACGGCCTGACGGCCCTCGGCGAGGAACAGCCTCGCGTCGTCGCGTCCCGTTCGGCGGGTGAGCTTGCGCGCAGCCACGATCCGGGCGGAGCGCTCGGTGAGCAGATCGGTCATGGACGTTCCCTCCGGACACACGACGACGCCGTCGGTGCCGACCCCGGGGGGCCGGTCACCGACGGCGTCGTTCGGCCCTCGTGCAGGGACCCACCGCGAGCCTGCGAGTGGTGGGGGGCAGGAGGGTCCTTTCTCAGGCAGCGTCGGTCGCGGTCGCCGGAGCGGCGGCCACGGCGGCGCGCGAAGTCTCCACCAGCGCGGCGAAGGCGGCCGGCTCGTTCACGGCGAGCTCGGCCAGGACGCGACGGTCCAGCTCGATGCCGGCGAGCTTGAGCCCCTGCATGAACCGGTTGTAGGTCATGTCGTTCAGGCGGGCCGCGGCGTTGATCCGGGTGATCCACAGCTTGCGGAAGTCACCCTTGCGCGCCTTGCGGTCGCGGTAGGAGTACGTCGCCGAGTGGAGCAGCTGCTCCTTGGCCTTGCGGTACAGCCGGGAACGCTGACCGCGGTAGCCGGCAGCGGCCTCCAGGGTCGTCCGGCGCTTCTTCTGGGCGTTGACCGCCCGCTTCACGCGTGCCACGTGAGAGCTCCTGTCTTCTCGTCAGTAAAGGGCGGTCAGAGACCGAGCAGCTTCTTCATCCGGGGGGTGTCAGCCTTGGACAGCACACCGGTGCCGCTCACCCGGCGCTTGCGCGAGGAGGACTTCACCTCGAACTTGTGCTGGTTGTTGGTGTGCTCGCGAACGAGCTTCCCGGTGCCGGTCACGCGCACGCGCTTCGCGGTGCCCTTGTGGGTCTTCTGCTTCGGCATGTCCCTCGTCCTGTTCGTCTGTTGTCGGTGCGTCGTCGGCCCTCGTGCAGGGCCCCGCCGCGAGCGTGCGAGTGGTGGGGGGAGTGTCCTTCGTCAGGCGCTGGGCGCCTGCTCCTCGGCCGCAGTTGCCTCGTTCGCCGTGGCCTTCTCCTGCTTCGCGGTCCGGCGGGCGGCGTCGGACGCTGCCTGGTTCCGGTGCGGAGCGATCACCATGACCATGTTGCGGCCGTCCTGCTTCGGGTTGGACTCGACGACGCCCAGCTCGGCGACGTCAGCGGCCAGCCGCTGGAGCAGTCGGTACCCCATCTCCGGGCGGGACTGCTCCCGGCCGCGGAACATGACCGTGATCTTGACCTTGTCGCCGCCCTTGAGGAAGCGCTCGACATGGCCCTTCTTGGTCTCGTAGTCGTGCGGGTCGATCTTGAGGCGCAGCCGCATCTCCTTGATGACGGTGAGCGCCTGGTTCCGCCGGGCCTCGCGGGCCTTCTGAGCGGACTCGTACTTGAACTTGCCGTAGTCCATCAGCTTGCAGACCGGCGGCCGGGCCATGGGAGCGACCTCGACGAGGTCGAGCTCCGAGTCCTGGGCCAGTCGCAACGCTTCGCCGATCGACACGACGCCGACCTGCTCACCCTCCGGGCCGACCAGGCGGACCTCGGGGACACGGATACGGTCGTTGATGCGGGGCTCGGTGATGGCCTCTCCTCTGCTCTTGCCTGTGAGGAGTCGCCCGTCCCGGACGCCGACAGAACGAAGGCCCCGGGAGCATCAGCTCACGGGGCCCACTCGCCGGTGTCGCACGCACCCGAGGGCGCGTGCATGTCACGACAACCGACCGGTGGCCGGCTCTCGCGATCCGGGGACCTGAGCGCCTGGACGGCGTCAGGTGGGAGCGGGCTCCTCTTGGATCAGCGGCCCGGGAAGGGCCACTGGATGGTTCGCGTGCCTCGATGAAGCAGGGAGGCGCGCTCACCCTACAGCGCCGTGACCCCCGAGGTCATTCCCGGGTGGGGTACAGCAACGGCGGTGGGGTCGGCTCCTGGGCCTGCGCGGCGGCCAGCAGCGCCCGGAGGGCCTCGACCGCCTGCGCCGCACGCTCCTTGTCCACCGCCTGCACGGCGAAGAGCGCGACCTCGTCGTCGTTGCGCAGGATCAGCGACGCCCACGACGACTTCCGGTCGAAGGCGACCGACCGGACCGCCGACCAGGGCAGCTCGTGCTGGAGGACGACGTTGCGCCAGCGGATGCCGTCGGCGTCCGCGTCGACGCGGGAGCGCCCGAGGAACAGGATGCCGGCGCCCAGCACCAGGCCGAGCCCGGCGATCGCCACCTGGTCGACCGGACCGAACTCCACCACGCCGGTCGAGTTCGACTGGAGGGACAGCGCGACCAGCCCCATCACGACGACGACCACCGCCGCCGCCAGGGCGCACAGCAGCCGCATGCGCCGGGGCACGGCCGAGACCGGACGGGCCGGCGGGGAGGAATCGGTCACCCGTCCATGGTCGCAGCATCCGGCCGGGGCGTTGCTGGCAGAGTGCGAGGACGTGGAGATCACCGGCGCGGCCCAGCACGAGGCCTGGCAGGCGCGAGCCCTGCCCCCGATCGAGCAGCTGCGCCCCGACCTCTGGTCGATCCCGGTGCCGATGTTCGGCCCGCTGCGCTACGTCAGCGTCTACGTCGTCGCCCTCGACGGGGGCGGCCTCGGCCTGATCGACACCGGCTGGGACAGCGACGAGGGCTGGACGGCGCTGACGAAGGGGCTCACGTCGATCGGCGCGGGTGTCGAGGATGTCCGCGGTGCGCTGATCACCCACATGCACGGCGACCACAACGGGCTGTCCGGGCGCGTGCGGGAGGCCTCGGGCGCCTGGATCGCCATGCATCCGGCAGACGTGGCCGTCATCGACCGCCCCGGCGGCCGGGACCCCGAGCAGTTCGTGCGCGACCAGATCGAGTTCCTCGTCGGTCTGGGGGCCTCGCGGGTAGAGGCCGAGGGCGACGTCGGCCGGCCCGAGGACATGGAGATGGTCCGGCGGACGGCGATCCCCGACCGGCTGATCGAGCACGGCGAGGTGGCCGACCTGCCGGGTTGGTCGCTGCGCGCCGTCCACACCCCCGGGCACACCCCGGGTCACCTCTGCTTCGCCGAGGAGCGCACCGGGCTGTTCTTCGCCGGCGACCACGTGCTCCCCCGGATCAGCCCCAACATCTCGACGATCACCGGCGGCGCGCCCGACCCCCTGCGCGACTACCTCGAGTCGCTGGCCGCCGTCGGGACGACAGAGCCCGCCGAGGTGCTGCCGGCCCACGAGTGGCGCTTCCGCGGACTGAAGACGCGGACCGACGAGCTCATCGCCCACCACGAGCACCGGCTCGGCGAGCTCCTGGACGCGATCCGGGCCAACCCGGGCAGCACCGCCTGGCAGCTGGCCGGCCACCTGACCTGGTCGCGCCCCTGGGACCAGTACGAGCGGGGCATGCGCATCTTCGCCGTCACCGAGACCGACGCCCATCTCCGGCTGCTGGCCAGCCGCGGCGACATCACCGGCACCGGCAGCCCGGCACCCACGTGGACGCTCGCCGTCCGGTGACCGGCTTCGCGGATCTGGCGGAGCGGATCCGCGCAGCGCCGCCGCGGCTCGGCGACACCCGGCTGGTCTGCATCGACGGACCTGCCGGGTCGGGCAAGACCACCTTCGCCGGACGCCTGGCCGGCGCGCTCGGGCACCGGACCGGACTCGTGCACATGGACGACCTCTACGCCGGCTGGACGCTCACCGGCGCGGCCGCGCGGCTGTGCACGGGCGTCCTCCGCCCCCTGGCGGACGGCCGGGCCGGCGGTTACCACCGCTACGACTGGGCGGCCGGGCGCTTCGCCGAGGAGACGGTGCCGGTGCCGGTCGCCGAGGTGCTGGTCGTCGAGGGCTGCGGCAGCAGCCCGCGCTCGCTCGACCGCTGGACCACCCTGCGGATCTGGGTGGAGGCGCCGCAGCCGCTGCGGTTGGCCCGCGGCCTGGCCCGCGACGGCGACGAGCAGGCCGACCACTGGCAGGAATGGCAGCGAGAAGAGGCGGCCCTCTTCGCCGCCGAGGACACCCGCGCCCGCGCCGACCTCCGGGTGGACGGCGCCGGGGTCACCCCGGCCGGCGGGTTCGTCCCGCTCGACTGACCCGACCGTGCGATGGATCTCATCGCCAGGACACATTCCTGGAACGCGCGCGCAGCACGATGGGGGTCGTGACGGAGACGGGAACCGACGACGCGAGCCTGCCCCTGGCCGGCTACACGGTCGCGGTGACCGCTGCCCGGCGCAAGGAGGAGCTCGGCGCGCTGCTGGACCGCCGAGGGGCACGGGTCGTCTACGCCCCCGCCATCCGCATCGTGCCGCTGTCGGACGACACCGAGCTCGTCGCGGCCACCCGCGAGGTCCTCGCCAAGCCCGTCGACCTCGTCATCGCGACCACCGGCGTGGGCTTCCGAGGCTGGCTGGAGGCCGCCGACGCCTGGGACCTGCCCCTCGTCGAGCACCTGCTGCCGGCTCGGGTGCTGGCCCGCGGCCCCAAGGCGCGCGGCGCGATCCGGGGCGGCGGCCTGATCGATGCCTGGTCACCGGAGTCCGAGTCCTCGGCCGAGGTGCTCTCCCACCTGCTCTCCGGTGCGGAGGGTCCGCTCGAGGGCCGCCGGATCGCCGTCCAGCTGCACGGTGACCCCCTGCCCGACCTCGTGGCGGGGCTGCGCGAGACCGGCGCCGAGGTGCTCACCGTGCCGGTCTACCGCTGGGTGCTCCCCGAGGACGTCTCCCCCGTACGCAAGCTGGTCGCCTCGATCGTGGCCGGCACCGTCGACGCCGTGACCTTCACCAGCGCTCCTGCCGCCGCCAGTCTGCTGACCGTGGCCGACGAGCTGGGCCAGAAGGCGGAACTCGTCGCGGCGCTCAAGGACCGTGTGCTGCCGATCGCGGTGGGCCCGGTGACGGCAGGTCCGCTGGACGCCGAGGGCGTGGCGAGCTCCCAGCCCGAGCGGGCGCGGCTGGGGGCGCTGGCCCGCGAGGTCGTCGCGCGGCTGCCGGAGCGCGATCCGGTCCTCGAGATCGGCGCCCACACGCTGCAGGTCCGCGGGTTCGCCGTCGTGCTGGACGGCCGGGTGGTCGAGTTGCCTCCAGGACCGATGGCGGTGCTGCGCGAGCTGGCCCGCCGTCCCGGTCACGTCGTCCCCCGGTCCGACCTGATCGGCTCGCTGCCCGGTGGCAAGGACGGTCACGCGGTGGAGATGGCGGTGACCCGGTTGCGCGCGGCGCTCGGGGCGCCGGTCGTCGAGACGGTCGTCAAGCGGGGCTACCGACTCGCGCTCTGAGCGATCCCCTTCCCGTCGCAGCAGCAACGGTCCACATTGAGCACGGACGACGTCCGAGCCGATGGGGAGGAACGGCCATGACCGTGCTGATCGCGTACGCGAGCCGGGCAGGAGCGACCCGCGGGGTGGCCGAGCGGATCGCGACGCGGCTCCGGAGCTTCGGCCTGGACGTGCACCTGGACCCGCTCCTCGGCCGTGAGGAAGTGGGCCGCTTCCAGGCCGTCGTCCTCGGCAGCCCGATCTACTCCGGGGAATGGGAGACGGAGGCGGTCGACTTCCTCCGCCGGAACGCACCCGCCCTGGCCGGGCACGCCCTGTGGACCTTCAGCGTCGGCTGGGTCGGCAGGGACGGCACCACGCACGACGCCAAGCACCTGGAGGAGATCAACCGCCTGGCCCAGGCCCGCGAGCACCGCTTCTTCGTCGGCGCACTCGACTCGGCCGACCTGCCCCTGGTCCAGCGGCTCGCCTTCCGGATGAGGGGCGGGCGGTCCGGCGACTTCCGGGACTGGGCCGCGATCGACGCCTGGACCGACGAGATCGCCCGTCAGCTCACCGCCAGCACCAGCGCGCGCTGACGCCCCTCACACGCCGGCCATCCGGGCGTTCGGCCGCAGGTAGACCACCCAGGTGACGGCGACGCAGACGACGTAGAAGGCGATGAACACCAGGTAGGCCGAGTCGCCGGTGCCCGTCGTCATGAAGGACTGCCGGAACGCGAGGTTCACCAGCACCCCACCGAAGGCGCCGATCGCGCCGGCGATGCCGATCAGCGCACCCGACATGCGCAGCGCCTTCCGGTCGGCCACGTGGGTGTCGACGCCGTCGGCCACCGACTGCTGCGCCTGCGTCCGGAAGATCGCCGGGATCATCTTGTAGGTGGAGCCGTTCCCGACGCCGCTGAGGACGAACAGCAGCACGAAGCCGACGACGAACAGCGGCAGCGACTCCAGCTGACTCGCCGTCCAGACGACGCCGGCACCGAGCGCCATGGCGACGAAGTTCCAGCAGGTGATCCGGGCCCCGCCGAACCGGTCCGCGAGCGTGCCGCCGACCGGGCGGATCAGGGAGCCCAGCAGGGGGCCCAGCCAGGTGACCGACGCGGCGGCCAGCGGGGTGGCGAAGGAGTCGGTGAACTGGTTCTGCAGCACCTGGCCGAAGGCGAAGCTGAACCCGATGAACGAGCCGAACGTCCCGATGTAGAGGAAGGACATGATCCAGGTGTGCGCCTCGCGGGTCGCCTCCCGCATGGCCTTGGGCTGGTTCTTCGCCGAGGTCAGGTTGTCCATGACGAGGGCGGCGCCGACGGCGGCGAGCACGATCAGCGGGATGTAGACGGCCAGGATCACCCGGGGGTGCTCGGCCCCCGCTGTCGCCAGGACCAGCAGACCCACCAGCTGGACGACGGGGACGCCGAGGTTGCCGCCGCCGGCGTTGAGTCCGAGCGCCCAGCCCTTGAGCCGGTCGGGGTAGAAGGCGTTGATGTTGGCCATCGAGCTGGCGAAGTTGCCGCCGCCGACGCCGGCGAGGGCGGAGACGACGAGCAGGGTCGTGAAGGAGACGCCGGGCTTCAGCACGATCGCGATCGCGATGGTCGGGATGAGCAGCAGGGCGGCGCTGACGATGGTCCAATTCCGGCCGCCGAACTTGGCCACGGCGAAGGTGTAGGGCAGCCGGACGAAGGCGCCCAGCGCCGTCGGCAGCGTCGTCAGCAGGAACTTCCCCGCCGGGTCGATGCCGAAGACCGGCTCGGGCAGGAAGAGGACCAGCACCGACCACAGGCTCCAGATCGAGAACCCGATGTGCTCGGAGAAGACCGAGAAGAAGAGGTTGCGGCGGGCGACCTTCTTGCCGGTGGACTCCCAGAACTGCGGGTCCTCCGGCCGCCAGTCGTCGATCCACTTCCCGGACCTGCCGGACGGCGGCTGCGGTGGGGCGGCGACCGTGTTCTGGGTCATCGTCGTCTGGGCGGGCTGGGTGGGTGCGGCCATGGGGACGACGGTCGCAAGGGCCGGTTTCGACGGCGTCGCCCTGCGGGTGAACCCGTGTTCCGTTTCCCTCACGGCGGCTGCCCCGCAGTGGTGAGGGCACCGACCGCCGGTGTGCAGGAGCCGCGACGAACCGACGAAGATCACCGGGTGACCGCATCCGAGGAGATCGTGACGAGCCGGGCGCTGGTCGAGGCCGGGAGCCCGGTGGCCGGCTCGATGAGCCGGGCCGCGGCCACCGTCGTGTTCGATCCGGAGTCCGCCCGGGTGCAGGTCGACCCGCAGTTCGCCGCCTGCCTGCGCAGCGTCGCGGCCGAGGCATCCGCCCTGACCGTGCCGCGCGAGCGGGTGCGGGCGGGGGCGGCGGTCGCCTTCGCCGTCGAGTACGCGGCCACCCAGCACCGCAACGGCCGGCCGGTGCGGGCCGACGGCTGGTTCGCCCCCCGCACCGGGAACCGGGCGGCGGCCGAGGAGATCACCGAGCAGGTCGTGGCGGCGGCCCGGCGGTCGGCCGACGAGCGCCGGGTCCGCCACCTGGGCTACCTCCTCGGCGAGGCCGCCCTCTCCCCCGACGTCGACGCCGAACTCGTCGGGCGGGCGCTGCGGATCGCGGAGTCGCTGAGCTGGCGTCAGCTGGCGCTGCTGGCCGGCGTGGGGCGCCGCAACCGGGCGCCCCTGCCGATGGCGCCGCTCGAGGACGACCCTCGCGCGTGGACGGCGTGGGGCGCCCGGGAGGACGTCGCCGACCTGCAGCGTGCTCTCCTGCTCGACCCGCCGGTCGCGGCGTCCCGCCCGGGTCCGGTCCTCCCCCGGCTGCGGATGGCCGACCTGCGGCTGACCCGCCGCGGCGTGCTCGTGCACCGGCTGCTCGTGCTCGACCTGCTGCACGACGACGCCGTCACCGCGGCCCTGGCCGACCTCGGCCTCCCGCGCTCCTGATCCAGACCGGACTTCCCGCGTGGAAGTCCGGACAGTGCAGCTCCCTGTAGGTCTCCGACGGCTCCCGATGCGTGTAGGAGTCAGGAACCTGCGAAGGGGGCCTCCCGTGCGCACCGAGGACAGCCAGAGCTTCACGGAGTTCGTGTCCGCGGAGCAGGCGGGCCTGCTGCGGCTGGCGATCCTCCTCGCCGGTGACCGCGGGCATGCGGAGGACCTGGTGCAGATCGCGCTGATGAAGAGCTACCGGCACTGGGCGCGGATCAGCCGCTCGGGGACACCCTCGGCCTACGTCCGACGAGTACTGGTCACCTCGCACACGAGCTGGCGCCGCCGGCTCTCCACGACCGAGCAGGTCATGGAGACACTGCCAGAGCGGGCCGGTCCGTTGGGGATTCCCGACGCCGAGGACGAGGAACTCCGCCGCGCGCTGCGCGCTCTGCCACCGAGGATGCGGACCGCTCTGGTGCTGCGCTTCTACGAGGACCTGTCCGAACAGCGCACGGCCGACCTCATGGGCTGCTCGGCAAGCACGGTGAACACCCAGACCACCCGCGGGCTGACCCGCCTCCGTGACGCCCTGTCGGCGCGTGACCGCGTGCGGGAGGAGCAGTGATGGAAGAAACCGAGCTGCGAAACCGTCTCGACGCGCTTGCCGAGAGGACGGCCCCGCCGGCGCGGGAGGCCGCCGATCTCACTACCTCGGTCGTCGCCCGGCACCACGCCCAGCGGCGGCGCCAGTGGGCAGTGGCCGCCGCGGTCGTCGCCGTCCTCGTCCTCGTGCCCGCCGTGAGAGCGCTGACGGCACATGAGCCGACCCCCGCCGCACCACCCAGCGAGCAGGTCGACGTCTTCGGCGGGCCCACCCGGGGCTCGCTCGCGGACGACACCGCGCTGATCGACGCCATCCAGCGGCTCCCGTGGATCCGCGCCGGTGATCCACCCGACGACGGGCCGTCGATGACCGACCTCCACGTGGTGTGGGCCGACGACGTCGAGACCGAGCGCTGGGCGCTCGTCGCGGGCATCGTGGCGCCCGCCCCTCCGGCGGTGCCTGCCGACGACGCACCTCTGGCAGTGGCCTGGTTCGTCGGCCCGCGGGGAGCGACCGCGGACCAGCTGGCCATGCAGCACCTGATCCGCGACGTCGACCGGCACCTACCCACCGCCCTGACGGGGTATCGGACCGGAGGCGGCGTGTTCCACTCGACCACCGTGGTCGTCGCAGCGCCCGAGGACCGCATCGAGGTCTCCCTCCGTCCGGAGATCGCCGCCTCCGGAACCGTCACGCGACAGTTCGAGGACGTGCCCCCGCGGGAAGGCGTGGCGGTCGTCTTCGACACGCACGCCGCGATCGGTGATCCGACTCTGCATTACCGGGTCCTCCGGAACGGCGCCTACGTCACCCTCCGACCGGACAGCGAGGTCGACTCCGTTCCTCCGCTCGATCGAGACCCCACGGCGGAGGTTCCCGTGGAGCGGCTTCGCGACGCACCGTCGGGGCACCCCGGCGACTCGGCGGCACCCACGATCATCGCGGACCTGCTCGCCGGCACCGGCCTGCCGCCCGACCAGCTCGTGGCGACCGTCCTCTGGGCCGGTGACCTGCCCAGCGTGATAAGCGAAACGGCCCGAGCCACGGTGATGGCCGTGCGGCTCCCCTCCGGCGCCATCTACGTCGACGGGGTCCTCGGACTGGACGGGGGCGCGGGACCGTTCGCAGTCCACTGCGGTTCCGAGCTCCGAGCCGCCACACCTGTCGAGCGGCTGGTCGTGGTGCTGCACTGCTCGTCCGTGCCGCCGTCGGACCCGCCGGACGCCGGTGAGCGGCTCATCGTCCTCGGCCCACCGGAGGCGACCACGGCACGGCTGCTGGACGCACAAGGTCAGGTGCTCGGCAGCAACCCGATGGTGGACGGCGTGGCCGTCGTGCCGATGCCGGACAACCTCGCCACCGTCGAGGTCCTCGGGGCCGGCGGCGACACCCTCGACGCACGCGCACCCATGGGTGTCGCGGACCTCACCGGCGACTGACCCGCACCGCCGCCGTCCGGACGTTGCGCGCCCAAAGTCCGTCAGACCTCGACGACGAGGTAGCCGTCCCGCTCGCGCACGGGGTACATCCGTATCGGGCTGCCGCCGTTGGTCGAGGCACCGTCGGACCACCGATAGGCGTACTGGTGCAGCGGGCAGACCAGCACGTTGACGTCGGACAGGCCGTCGGCCAGCGGCCCGCCGGCGTGCGGGCAGGCCGCCTGCGTGGCGTGCAGCGAGCCGTTCCGCAGCCGGAACACCGCCACCTGCTCACCGGCCACGACGAAGGTCCGGCCCTCCCCCATCGGGACGTCGTCCACCATGCCGACGGTGTGGGCCTTCGGGCCGGCCGCGGTCGCGGGGGCGGCGGTGGTCACGTCGGTGATGCTCATCGGACCGGCACCTTCGGGAGAGCGATCAGCGGCAGGGACGGCCGGAACTGGCCGGCAGTGGCCGGCTCCTTCGCGTCCTGGCCCCACGGGTCGGTGTAGGCGTCGATCGAGCGCTGGATGCCCTCGTCGAGGTCGGCGACGATGCCCTCGCTGTCCTCCAGGAGCACCTGCTGGATCTTCTCCAGGCCGAGGCGGGGGACGAAGTCGTACGTGCGCTCCAGCCAGTTGGCGTTCTCCCGGTAGTACTGCATGAAGCGCCCGGTGAGCGTGAGCACCTCCTCCGTCGAGGAGACCGTGGCCAGCAGGTCGCCCTTGCGCACCGACGCCCCGGCCGCCCCGCCGACGTAGACCTCCCACCTGCCGTTGCCGATGGCCACGACCCCGACGTCCTTCACGTAGGCCTCGGCGCAGTTGCGCGGGCACCCCACCACGGCGAGCTTCATCTTCGCGGGACTCTCGATGCCCTGGAACCTGGTCTCGAGGTCGATGCCGAGCTGCGTGGAATCCCCCAGCCCGAACCGGCAGAAGTCGGACCCGACGCAGGTCTTCACCGTGCGGAAGCTCTTGCCGTAGGCGTACCCCGACGGCATCCCGAGGTCGTCCCACATGGCCGGCAGGTCCTCCTTGCGGACGCCGAGCAGGTCGATCCGCTGGCCGCCGGTGATCTTCACCATCGGCACCTCGTACTTCTCGGCGACGTCGGCGATCTTGCGCAGTTGCGCCGGCGTCGTCACGCCGCCCTTCATCTGCGGGACGACGGAGAAGGTGCCGTCGCGCTGGATGTTGGCGTGGACGCGGTCGTTGATGAACTCGCCGTCCTTCTCGGGGATGACGTCGTGGCCCCAGAGCATCTTCAGCAGCGACGTCAGGCCCATCTTCGACTTGGCGTCGTCCTGACCGCCCGGGGCGAGGGCCGCGAAGACGGCGGAGACGCTGCGCAGGTCCTGCTCGCGGATGGCGGCCATGAGCTCCGGCTTGGCCATCGGGATGCCGGGCACGTACCAGGACGCCGACGGGTCCTCGACCAGTTCCCCGTCGGCCGCCCACTCGACGATCTGCTTGACCAGCGACTTGCAGGAGCCGCAGCCTTTGCCGGCCCGCGTGCGGTCCATGACCTCGCCGACGCTGCCGCAGCCCCCGGCGACCGCGCCGCAGATGTCGCCCTTCGACACCCCGTTGCAGTTGCAGACCTGCGAGTCGGCGGGCATCTCGGCGACGCCGACCTCCTCGGCGCCGTCGGAGAGGTCGACCAGCAACCGGATGCGCTCCTCCGGCAGCGGCGCGCCGCGGTCGAAGGCCTGCGTCAGGAAGGCGACCTTCCGGGTGTCGCCGAGCAGGGTCGCGCCGACCAGCTTGTCGTCCCGGATCACCACCGAGAGGTGCACGCCGCGCTTGGGCTCGGAGATCACCAGGAACTCGTCGTCGTCCCGTTCCGGGGTGTTGATGCCCATGACTGCGACGTCGACGCCGGCCACCTTGAGTTTCGTCGCCGTCCGGCTGCCGTGGTACTCGGCCGTGGGGTCAGTGCCGGTGAGCACGTCGGCAAGGACGACGGCGTGCTCCCAGGCGGGCGCGACCAGGCCGTAGACCTCGCCGCGGTGCTGGGCGCACTCGCCGATCGCGTAGATGTCGGGATCGTCGGTGCGCAGCTGGTCGTCGACGACGATGCCCCGCTCCACCTCCAGCCCCGATCGGACGCCGATGTCGGTGTTCGGCCGCACGCCGGCAGCGACGACGAGCAGGTCGGCCTCGAGCTGCCGGCCGTCGGCCAGGCCCACGCCGCGCACGCGGTCGCCGCCGATCACCTCGGTGGCGAAGACGTCCAGGTGGACGGCGATGCCGAGGGACTCGACGCTCTTCTTGAGGATCGCCCCCGCCTCGGCGTCCAGCTGCACGTTCATCAGGTACGGCGCGGCATGCACCAGCTCGACCTGCAGGCCGTGACCCTGCAGGGCCCGCGCGGCCTCGAGGCCGAGGAGTCCGCCGCCCATCACGACCGCGCGCCGGCAGGAGCCCGTCGCTGCCAGCATCGCCCGCGTCTCGTCGATGGTCCGGAAGCCGTAGACGCCCGGCAGCAGGCCGCCGTCGTCGGCGCGGACGCCCTTCATCGGCGGGACGAAGGAGTAGCTGCCGGTGGCGAGCACCAGGTGGTCGTAGGGGGTCGCGGTGCCGTCGGCGGCGTAGACGAGCTTCGCCGCGGTGTCGATCCGGTCGGCGCGGACGCCGGCCCGCAGGCTCACGCCGTTGTCGGCGTACCAGTCGTGGCTGTTGAGGACGATGTCGTCCTCGTGCTCCTCGCCGGCCAGCACCGGCGACAGCATGATCCGGTTGTAGTTGCCGTGCGGCTCGTCGCCGAAGACGGTGATCCGGAACTGCTCGCCTCCCCCGCGCTCCAGCACCTCTTCGACGAAGCGGGCCCCGGCCATGCCGTTGCCGACCACGACGAGGCGGGACCGGGTGTCGAACTCGTCGTCCCCCAGGCTGATGGCCGTGAGGCCTTCGGGGCGGCCACCGAGGACTGGGTGGGTCCCGACCATGGTCATACCTCCACCAGCCCGAGGTCGATCACGATCTCGCCGGTGACGCCCTCGGGCGCGGCGGCGTGCAGCTCCACCACGGTGCCGCCGGTCAGGTCCTCGACCACCCGGAGCGGGACGTGGACGTCGCTCTTGGCGCCGATCGGGAACCAGCGCATCGGCTCGCCGTCGCGCAGCAGCAGGACGTAGATCAGTTCGCCGGTGGAGTTGCCGCCGCGGAAGTACAGCGCCTGGGCCGACAGGCCGTTCGGCACCGTGTACTTCAGGGCCGGGTCGATCGGGCCGGGCTTGGACAGGCCCTCCCCGGTGATCGGAAAGACGCCTTGCAGGAACCGTGGGCTGCTCTTCACGAGGGTGCTCCTCTTCCGGGACGGGCTGCGGGGTTCGGGGGCGGTCGGTTGCTGGTGTGCCGTCGGCTGGGGCTGGGTGGCGGCGGCGGGCGGGGCGATCAGTTCGGCGGGCCCGTCGACGCGGGCGACGGCGACCGCGCAGACCTTGAAGGCGGGCATCTTGCTGACCGGGTCCAGCGCGTCGGCGTCGGTCAGCGCGTTGGCGCTCGAACCGCCACCCCAGTGGAACGGGGCGAAGACGACGTCGGGCCGGATGGCGTCGGTGATCAGCGCGTGGAATCGGGCCCGGCCGCGGCGGGTGGTCAGCTCGACGACGTCGTCGGCGCCGATGCCCAGCCGACGGGCGAGGTCGGGGTGCATCTCCGCCCTGGCAGTGGGCGCGACCAG
The DNA here is from genome assembly GCF_004570875.1 of Blastococcus sp. CT_GayMR16. Classification (GTDB taxonomy): domain Bacteria; phylum Actinomycetota; class Actinomycetes; order Mycobacteriales; family Geodermatophilaceae; genus Blastococcus_B. The sequence goes on from NZ_SPQK01000019.1 coordinate 36,495, forward strand.
CTGGAGGCTGCGGGTGCGCCGGGTCTGGGTGCCCGACTGGTACTGGGCGAGGATCCGGCCGGTGGTGAGCACGTACGGGTAGTCGGCGTCGGGTCGCTCGTGGACGTCGACGTGCTCGACGCGGAGGAACCGGGCCCGGCCGTCGGGGGTGGCGAATCGGTCGGCGAACAGCCGCGGCGTCCCGGGGTGGTCGGTCGACGGGCACGGCCAGAAGACGCCCTGCTCGTCGTCGATCCGTCGGTAGCTGATGCCGGAATAGTCGGCGGCACCCCCGGCACTGGCCCGGCGGAGCTCCTCGAAGACGGTCTCGGCGTCGCCGCTGAAGTGCTTCCCGGCACCCAGCCGCTCGGCGAGCGTCGCCAGGAGCTGAAGGTCGTCGGGGACGGCCGCCGGCGGGTCCAGCGCACGCCGGCGGCGGATGACCCGGCCCTCGACGTTGGTCATCGTGCCGTCCTCCTCCGCCCACATGGCGCTGGGCAGGACGACGTCGGCGAGCTCGGCGGTCTCGGAGAGGAAGAAGTCGCTGACGGCGAGGAAGTCCAGATCGCCGAGCCGGCTGATCACCCGGCGGGCGTCCGGCGCGCTCACCGCCACGTTGGAGGCCAGCACCAGCAGGGTTCGGACGCCCCCGTCAGTGCCGAGGGCGTCGAGCAGTTCGAAGGCCGACTTCCCCGGCATGGGCAGGTCGTCGGGGTCGATCCCCCAGACCGCGGCGACGTGCGCGCGGGCCGCGGGGTCCTTCAGCGAACGGTAGCCGGGCAGCTGGTCGGCCTTCTGCCCGTGCTCGCGACCGCCCTGGCCGTTGCCCTGCCCGGTGACCGTGCCCCAGCCGCTGCCGGGACGGCCGGGCAGACCCAGCGCGAGGGCGAGGTTGATCCAGGCCTGCGCCGTGTCGGTGCCGTTGCGGTGCTGCTCCGCGCCGCGGGCGGTGAGGATGATCGCCTTCTCGGCGCGGGCCAGGGCGAACACGGTGCGCCGCTGAGCCTCGACGGGTACGCCGGTCAGCCGCTCCACCCGGTCCGGCCAGTAGGCGCCGACCCCGGCGCGGACGTCGTCGAAGCCGGTGGTCCGCTCCCCGACGTACTCCTCGTCGACCAGCCCTTCGGACAGGGCGATGTGCAGCAGGCCGTTCGCCAGCGCGAGGTCGGTACCCGGCAGCGGCTGCAGGTGCAGGGCGGCGTTGCGGGCGGTGGCGGTGCGCCGCGGGTCGACGACGAAGTGCTGGGCGCCCTTCTCCCGGCCGGTGTCGAAGTACTGCATCGCCGGCGGCATCGTGTCGGCCGGGTTGCTGCCCACGAGGACGACGACGTCGGCCTCGGCGATGTCGCTCAGCGGGAACGGCATGCCGCGGTCGAGGCCGAACGCGCGGTTCGCCGCCCCTGCCGCCGAGGACATGCAGAACCGGCCGTTGTAGTCGATGGCGCTGGTGCGCAGGGCGACGCGGGCGAACTTTCCGAACTGGTAGGCCTGCTCGTTGGTCAGCGACCCCCCGCCGAAGCAGCCGACCGCGTCGCGTCCGTGCGTGGCCTGGGTGCGCCCGATCGCCGCGACCAGTTGGCCGAGGGCGTCGTCCCAGGTGGTCTCGACGAGCGGGCTGGTGCGGTCGCCGGGCGTCGCGCGGACCAGCGGACGCAGCAACCGCTCGGGGTGGTCGAGCAGCTCGGTGGACGACCAGCCCTTGGAGCAGAGGCCGCCCTTGTTGGTCGGGAAGTCGGCCGGCACGAGGGTCGCCGGGCGGTCGCCGGCGGTCACGTTCATGCCGCACTGCAGCGAGCAGTAGGGGCAGTGGGTCAGCGTCGTCCGCGCCGTCCCGAGCCCGCGGGCGGCGGACTGCGGGGAGGCGGCGGCGGGCATGCGTCGAGGGTCTGTCGCTGTCGTTTCCGCATCGCCACCCTGGCGTCAACGCTGCGTTCCGTCGTCCTCACAAGAGGGCACCCGACGATGTGCAGACACCTCCGCGCAGTATGTGAACGACGTGAGCGGGGCTGCCGTACCGAAGGAGTGGGCCATGACTGCACCGGACGAGGACGCCGACCCCGACAGCCCCGAAGGCCGCGGTGGGGCCGCCAGCGTGATCCCGGCCGCGCCGGCCGGCTCGGGTCGCAGCGGCCTGGACCGACGGCGGATCCTGGGCGCAGCCATCGAGTTCATCGACGGGCAGGGCCTCAATGCCCTGACCATGCGCCGGCTCGGCGCCTACCTCGGCGTCGAGGGAATGGCCCTCTACCGGTACGTGCCCGGTCGGGAGAACCTCCTGGACGGCGTGGTCGAGTCCGTCATCGACGAGCTCTATGGCGATCCCGACGTCCACCTGGCCGCCTCCCACGGCTGGCAGGACTATCTCCAGCGCCTGGCGCACGGGGTGCGCAGGATCGCCCTCGCCCATCCCGAGGTCTTCCCTCTCGTGGCCACCCGCCCGCCCGCGGCACCGTGGGTCCGGCCGCCGCTGCGCAGCCTCCGCTGGGTGGAGTCGTTCCTCGACGCCCTGATCGACACCGGATTCACCGAGGAGTCCGCCGTCGCGGCGTACCGGGCCTACTCCAGCTTCCTGCTCGGCCATCTCCTGCTCGAGGTGTCGCAGAAGGGCGTGAAGATCAGCCCCGAGGACCACCCGGAGGGGGTGCCGGAGGCAGCGGCGGACACCGACCTCAGCGAGTACCCGACGGTCGTCCGCCTGGAGCCGCTGCTCTCCCTGGACGAGTCGGCGGCCGAGTTCGAGGAGGCGCTGGAGAACCTCCTCGGCCGGCTGGAGGTCGTCCTCCGGGAAGGCCGCACGCCCCGCCGCGGTGACCGGCGCACCTGACCGGCACGCCACGCGGGCGGTTCCGTTTACAACGTAAAGCTCCGGGCATGGTCCCTGGCGACCTTCGGTCGGCGGCACGCGCCGCGAAGGCCCCCCGACCGTTCAGCCATACCCACGAGGAGCGCAATGATCACCGAACAGCAGCTCAGCACAGTCATCGGCAGCACCGCCGTCGGCACCGACGGCAAGCTGGGCACCGTCGGCGAGGTGTACCTCGACGACGAGACCGGCCGCCCGGAGTGGGCCACGGTCCGCACCGGCCTCTTCGGCACCAAGGAGGCGTTCGTCCCCCTGGCGGACGCGGACCTGTCCGGAGCCGACCTCCGCGTCCCGTACGACAAGGACAAGGTCAAGAGCGCTCCGCACATCGAGTCCGAGGGGCACCTCTCCCCCACTGAGGAGGAGGAGCTCTACCGCTACTACGGCATCGGGTCCGCCGGGACCAGCGCCCCGGTCGCCGAGACGACGTCCCGTGGCACCGTCGGGCACGACACCTCCGGCCCCACCACCGACGACGCCATGACCCGCTCCGAGGAGCAGCTGCACGTCGGCACCCAGCGCGTCGAGGCCGGCCGCGCCCGGCTGCGCAAGTACGTCGTCACCGAGAACGTGACGCAGACCGTCCCGGTCTCCCACGAGGAGGTCCGGCTGGAGCGCGAGCCGATCACCGACGCCAACGTCGGGGACGCCCTCGCCGGCCCGGCCATCTCCGAGGAGGAGCACGAGGTCGTCCTGCACGCCGAGCGCCCCGTCGTCGCCAAGGAGGCCGTGCCGGTCGAGCGCGTGCGCCTGGACACGCAGACGGTGACCGAGCAGCAGACGGTGAACGAGACCGTGCGCAAGGAGCAGATCGAGCTCGACGCCGACGCAGACGTCCGCCGCTCCTGATCGTCCCGGCGCGGTCGGGCGGGCGACGCGTCCCGCCCGACCGCGCCGGCGCACTCCACATCCCATCCGCCGGGCAGCGATGTCCGGCGACTCCCGAGGAGCCTCATGTCCACGTTCGACTCCGCCCAGAGCGAGGGTGCCCACTCGACGAAGGGGGCGGCCCGCGACGCGGTCGACGCCCAGCGATCCCGCTACGGCGGCATCAAGTGGGGAGCGGCCTTCTTCGGCTGGCTCTCCGCGAACGGCCTGGCCGTGCTGCTGGTTGCCCTGCTGAGTGCCGCCGGCGTGGCCATCGGCCTCACCCAGGGCATTCCCAGCGCCGATGCGGCCACCGATGACGCCACCACGATCGGCGTCGTCGGAGGCATCGTCCTCCTGGTGATCCTGTTCCTGGCCTACCTCGCCGGCGGCTACGTGGCCGGCCGGATGGCCCGCTTCGACGGTGCCCGGCAGGGGGTCGCCGTCTGGGTGATCGGACTGCTCGTCGTCCTGGCGCTCGCGGTGGCCGGTCTGGTGTTCGGCTCGCAGTACAACGTGCTGCAGCAGCTCAACCTCCCCCGCATCCCGATCGACGAGGGCACCGCGACGACCGGCGGCATCATCGCGCTGGTCGCCGTCCTCCTGGTCACGCTGCTGGGCGCGATCCTCGGCGGCAAGCTCGGGGACCGCTACCACCGCAAGGTCGACCGCGCCGGCTTCGACGTCTGACGCAGGACCCCAGCACGGGGGGCCGTCCCTCGGGGGCGGCCCCCCGTCGTGGTCGAATGCCGGGGTGACTCCCCCGGGCCCGACCGTGCGGAGGGTCGACGACCCGGACGAAGAGGCACCCGACGTCCGGCTCGCCGAGCAGCGCGACGTGCCGCGGATCGCCGCCACCCTCACCATCGCGCTCGCCGACTCGCGCTGGACCCGCTGGGCCCTGCCCGACGACGGCCGGATGCAGCGCCTCACCCGCCTGAACGAGCTGGACGCCGGACACCGGGGCGTCGCCACACACACCGCCTGGGTCACCGAGGACGTCAGTGCGGTGGCTGTGTGGGAGCCGCCCGCGGGTACCGCTCCCCTGCCGGACGACGTCCGTGCCGCGCTGGCGCGCGAACTCCCGTACCTGGCCGCCGACCGGTGGGCCGCGGTTTCCGGGACCGCTGACCTGATCGCCGCCGCCCGCCCGGAGGCGCCGCACTGGTGGCTGGCGCACCTCGGCGTACGGCCGACGGCGCGACGGCGCGGCCTGGCGGCGGCCGTGCTCGCACCGGTACTGGTGCGCTGCGACACCGAGGGCACGTTGGCCGCGGCCGCCGTCCACAGCTGGGCCAACGTGCGGTTCCTGCGGGGCTTCGGCTTCGAGGTCACCCTGACCGGCCGGACGACGGACGACGAGCTCCCGCTCTGGGTGCTGGTGCGGCAGCCTCAGCGCCGCTGAGATCTCTTCGCCGGCCCTGTCGATCCGGCCGGTAGCCGTTCGTACAGAGGGTGAGCAGCCGGTGGGAGAACCGGCGCAGACCCGAGGAGGAACGAGATGCCGCAGTACCTGCTCACGATCTACCAACCCGACGGCGATCCGCCCCCGCCCGAGGTGATGGGCCCGGTGATGGCCCAGCTGGACGCGCTGAACCGGGAGATGCAGGAGGCCGGCGTGTGGGTCTTCGCGAACGGACTGCACCCCCCGGAGACCGCGACGGTGCTGCGGGTCGCGGGAGACGACGTCCTGCTCACCGACGGCCCCTACGTGGAGGGCAAGGAGCACGTCGGCGGGTTCGACATCATCGAAGCGCGGGATCTCGACGCCGCCCTGCACTGGGGCCGCAAGCTCGCCCGGGTGCTCACGCCGCTGCCGATCGAGGTCCGGCCGTTCTACTGACAGCCGAGATCGAGCGCGTGTTCCGGGAGCACTACGGGCGCGCGGTCGCGGTCCTGGTCCGTCTCCTCGGCGACATCGACGCCGCCGAGGAGGCGGTGCAGGACGCGTTCGTCACCGCCGTCGCGCGCTGGCCGACCGACGGCGTCCCGCCCAGCCCGGCCGGCTGGATCATCACCACCGCCCGGAACCGGGCCATCGACCGGATGCGGCGGGAGAGCTCCCGCACCGACCGGCACGTCCAGGCCGCGCTGCTCCGCGACGACACACCCCCGGCCGAGGAAGGGCCCGTGCGCGACGACCGACTGCGGCTGATCTTCACCTGTTGCCACCCGTCGCTCGCCGTCCCGGCGCAGGTCGCGCTGACCCTGCGACTGCTGGGCGGCCTGACCACGGCGGAGATCGCCGCGGCCTTCCTGGTGCCCGAAGCGACGATGGCCCAGCGCCTCGTCCGCGCCAAGGCCAAGATCCGCAACGCGCGCATCCCCTACCGGGTGCCGACCGAGGCCGAGCTGCCCGACCGGCTGCGCCCCGTCCTCGCCGTCGTCTACCTGGTCTTCACCGAGGGGCACCGCGCGACGTCGGGCGAGGCGCTCGTCCGCGAGGACCTCTGCGCGGAAGCGATCCGGCTCGGGCGGCTGCTGACGGAGCTCATGCCGGACGAGCCGGAGGTGACAGGTCTGCTGGCGCTGATGCTGCTCGTCGACTCGCGGCGCGCGGCGCGGACCGGCCCGGACGGCGGTCTCGTGCTGCTGGCCGACCAGGACCGCTCCTGCTGGGACCGGGCGCTGATCGCCGAGGGCCAGGACCTGGTCCGCCGATGTCTGCGCCGCAACCAGCCGGGCGCGTACCAGATCCAGGCCGCCATCAACGCCGTGCACAGCGACGCCGCCTCGACCGCCGACACCGAGTGGGGCCAGATCCTGGCGCTCTACGACCAGCTGGTGGCGGTGGCGCCCAGCCCGGTGGTCGCCCTGAACCGGGCGGTCGCGGTGGCCGAGGTGTCCGGGCCGTCGGAAGCCCTCGCCCTCGTGGACGGGCTCGACCTCGCCCGGTCCCACCTGCTGCACGCCGTCCGCGCAGACCTGCTGCGGCGGCTCGGCCGGGCGGACGAGGCGGCCGACGCCTACGAGGCCGCGATCGCGCTGGCGGGGAACGACCCGGAACGGGCCTTCCTCCGGCGGCGTCGCGCCTCGCTGGGCAGATGACCGGCCTGTCGGTGCTCGCGCGTAGCTTCGCGAAGCATGACCCCTGGCGGCGCGATCACCCTCGGCGCGGTGAACATGGAGGCAGCCGAACCCCGGGCTCTGGCGGCCTTCTGGGCGCGTCTGCTCGGAGGCGCGGTGACCGGAGATTCCCCGGACCATGCCTTCGTCGCCGCTCGGCACCCCGACGGCTTCGCCATGTTCTTCCAGAAGCGCGCGGGCCTGCGTCCCGAACGCCAGGGTCAGCACGTCGACCTCACCGTGCCGTGGGGATCCCGGCTCGAGGAGGTCGGCCGGGCGGTCGGTCTGGGTGCCACGCACCAGTGGGACGTGCTCGACGAGGTGCCCTGGGTGCGATGGTCCACGTTGCGCGACCCGGAGGGCAACCTCTTCTGCATCGCCGAGCACCCGCCGGGGCGCTGAGACCGGGACGGCCGCGCTAGTCCCAGGTGCGGCGCTGCTTCTTCAGCTGGCCGCGCTGCTTCTTCGCCTCGATCCGGCGCTCCTGAGAGCCCCGGGTCGGCTTCGTCCGGCGCCGGCTCGGCGGCGGCGGCGCGAGAGCGGCACGCAGGACGGCGGCCAGCCGCTCCCGCGCGGCCTGGCGGTTGCGCAGCTGCTGACGGTGCTCGCTGGCGGCGATCGTCAGGACGCCGTCCACCAGCCGGGACCCCAGACGGGCCGCGAGCCGCTGCTGCTGGTGCTCGGTCAGCCCCGGGAGATCCAGCGGCGCGACCGACAGCTCGACCCGTGAGTCGGCGGTGTTGACGCCCTGGCCGCCCGGGCCCGACGAGCGGGAGAACCGCCAGTTCAACGAGGAAGCGGGGACGACGACGGAGCCGGTGACCACGAGGTCGCCGGACGGCTCGTCGGTCGCTGCCATGGGCTCAGTGTCCGGCCTGCACGGACGCCGGGGCGATGAGGGTGCCCGGTTCGAGGTGCTCGGCCGTCCACCCGGGAACGCTGTCCTGCCACTCGGTCCGCTCGGCCGCGTGCACGCCGCGAAGAATCCGCCGCCAGGTGAGCGCCCGCTGCAGGGGTCCGACCGCGAGGGCCAGGTCGCACTGGTGCCGGAGCTCGGGCAGGGTGCCGTGGTCGCGCCAGACGTCGAGGTAGGCGTCCCGGAGCCGGAGCAGCGCGGCATCTCCGTTCGGGACGCCGAGCGCGTCCTGCGCCACCCGGAGCGTCACCAGCAGGCTGAGGAAGGGATGGGAGACGACGGCGTCACCCCAGTCGAAGAAGCGGTGCCGCCCCTCGCCCACGAACACGTTCGCGTCGTGCAGGTCGTCGTGCTGCAGCGTGGGCGGGATGCCGGAGTCCGCCAGCCGGCCGCACAGGTCCTCGTACCGACCGAGGTCGGCGGCCACCCGGTCGCGGACCGCCGTGCTGAGTCCGCCGGGACGCCCCAGGAGCAGGGCCTCGTCGTCCGCGAGCAGGTCCCGGACCAGGCCGGGCAGCCGCTCGAGCCGGGCATCCGGCACGCCGAGACCCACCATCTTCTCGGCGCGCGGAACCAGCTCGAGCTGCAGCAGCGCGTAGTCGCGTAGCAAGGCCGTCCAGGCATCGACGGACGCGGCCCCGCCGGCAGCGCGCAGGGTGGGGCCCCCGTCGGGGAGCAGCATCAGCCGGCGGCCGGGATGCATCGCGAGCGGGACGAGGACGCGGTCGGGCACCCACGCGCCGAGCGCCGTGGCCAGCGGCGGCTCGTGCGCGGAACCCGGACCGACGGACTTGAGCCACACCGCGCCGCCGTCCACGGGCAGGCGGAAGACCGTGGACCAGGGGTACACGTGCGGCTGTTCCGCCTCGCCGCTCAGCGCTTTCCCACGCAGGCGGAGCTGCTCGACCGCCCAGGCCAGAGCATCGTCCCGCCAGGCCGGGTCCTGCCACGTACTGATCCCGGTCGTAGTGGCGCCGTCGGTGCTCACCGGGCGACGCTAGGTGAGGGCATCGGCGGGCCGCACCTGCTTTACCTGCTTTACCGGCAGGTCAGGTGGCCGCGGGCACCGGGTCCGGGCCTCCAACGGCCCCGGGACGGCAGCGGACCAGCCGGCGCAGGGTGAGCCAGGTGCCGCGGCCGGCGCCGTGCTGCTCGAGGGCCTGCACCGCGTAGGCCGAGCACGTCGGGGTGAAGTGGCAGCACGGCGCGCGCTTCGGGCTGATCTCCCGCTGATAGACCCGCACCGCGGCCACCAGCCGGTCGGCGAGCCGGGTGCCCCGCTCCCCCGTGCCGCTCCTGCGCACCTGCCGCACGGTGGCCGGCGCCAGGAGGAAGGAGTCGGTGCCGCAGCCGATGAAGTTGGCCAGGCAGCAGCCGGTGTTCAGCAGGAACAGATCGCGCAGGCAGGAGTCGTTGGGCCGGCCGTACCCGCGCCCGTAGCCAGGGCCGTAGCCATAGCCCGGTCCGCCGTACCCGCGTCGGGACCGCCGCCGCCGCGGACCCCAGCCACTGCTCCAGATGAACACCATGGGGGTGGCAGTACCGCGCGATGATCGTGTCCATGCGTTCTCTCGCCGAGGCCCTCGCCACCGGCACCGTGATCCTCGACGGCGGGCTGTCCACCGAGCTCGAGGCGCGTGGTCACGACGTGAGCTCGGCGCTCTGGTCGGCGCGGCTGCTGCGGGACGACCCCGGCGCGATCGTCGCGGCGCATGCGGCCTTCGCCGCGGCCGGCGCCCAGGTCGCGACGACGGCGAGCTACCAGGCCACGGTCGAGGGCTTCGGCGCGGCCGGGGTCGACGCCACCGAGGCCCGCCGGCTGATCGCCTCCTCGGTCGCGCTCGCCCGCGAGGGTCAGGGGGACGGCTGGGTCGCCGGCTCGGTCGGTCCGTACGGCGCGATGCTCGCCGACGGGTCGGAGTACACCGGGGCCTACGTGGACGCCCTGTCGGTCGCTCGTCTGCGCGCGTTCCACCGGCCGAGGATGGAGCTGCTGGCCGAGGCCGGCGCCGACGTCCTGGCCTGCGAGACCGTGCCCGCCGCGGCCGAGGCGGAGGCGCTGATCGCCGAGGCCGACGCGCTCGGGATCCCGGTCTGGCTGTCGCTCACCACGGTGCTCGACGGCGACGGCGTCGCCCGAACCCGGCGGGGAGAGCTCGCCGCCGACGTGTTTGCGATGGCCGCCTCCGTCGACGCCGTGATCGCCGTCGGCGTGAACTGCACCGCACCGGCAGCGATCGGCGCGGCGGTCGCGGCGGCGTCCGTCGCCGGGAGGCCGGTCGTCGTCTACCCGAACAGCGGCGAGAGCTGGGACGCCGTCGGCCGCCGGTGGACCGGCACCCCCGGGATCGCGACGGACGACGTCCCCCCGTGGGTCGACGGCGGTGCCCGGCTGGTCGGCGGCTGCTGCCGCGTCCGACCGTCCGACATCGAGCGGGTCGCCATGATGATCAGGAGACCTGATCATAAAGGGTCCTGGCTCACCGTCGGTGGTGAGCCAGGACCCAGAATGATCAGGAGACCTGATCATCACGCCGGTCAGAGGATGGGTTTGCCGCCGGTCACCGCGATGCGGGCGCCGGAGATGTAGCTCGCCTCGTCGCTGGCCAGCAGGACGTAGGCCGGTGCGAGCTCGGCCGGCTGGGCGGCCCGGCCCATCGGCACCTGCTCCCCGAAGCCCTCCACCTTCTCCGGCGGCATCGTCGCCGGGATCAGCGGCGTCCAGACCGGGCCGGGCGCGACACTGTTCGCCCGGATGCCCCTCTCCGCCAGCATCTGCGCCAGGCTCGCGGTGAAGTTCGCAATCCCGGCCTTGGTCATCGCGTAGGGCGCGAGGTCGGGGCTGGGCATGTCGGAGTTCACCGAGGACGAGTTGATGATCGAGGCGCCCGGCTGCATGTGCGGGATGGCCGCCTTGCAGAGGATGAACATCGCCGAGAGGTTCACCGCGAGCGTGTGGTCCCACTCCTCGTCGGCGACCTCGTCGAGCGAGGGGTGGCTCATCTGGAACGCGGCGTTGTTCACCAGGACGTCGACCCGCCCGAACACCTCGACCGCCCTCGGGATGATCGTCGTGACGTGGGCGCGGTCGGCCAGGTCGCCCGCCACCAACAGGCACCGGCGGCCGGCTTCCTCCACGTACTTCGAGGTGTCCTTGGCGTCCTCGTGCTCGTTCAGGTACGAGATCAGGACGTCGGCGCCCTCACGCGCGAACGCGATGGCCACGGCTCGGCCGATGCCGCTGTCCCCGCCGGTGATCACCGCGACCTTGCCGGTCAGCTTCCCGGAGCCGCGGTAGCTCTCCTCGCCGTGGTCTGGCTTCGGATCCATCTTCCCGAGCACGCCGGGAGGCTCCTGCTGCTGCGCGGGCTGCGATTCGGGGCGGGGTTCGGCCACGTCGTCCTCCTCTGTGCGTCGTCGTCGGGGACCGCCTACCCGCGCGGCGCACGAGGACACCTGCGCGGGAAGGGAACGCGCGTCAGGCACGCTGTTCCTCACGATGTCCTCCTCCCTTGCCGCTCCGCCCCTGCTCGACGACGCCGGTGACCTGTCCACGCTGCGCGCGAAGGGAGCCGATCCCGACGAGCTGTTCGCCTCCTTCGCCGAGTGGGCCGAGGCCAGCGGCACCGTGCTGTACCCCGCGCAGGAGGAGGCGCTGATCGAACTGGTCAGCGGCGCGAACGTCGTCCTGGCGACCCCGACCGGGTCGGGCAAATCGCTCGTGGCCACCGGCGCCCAGTACGCAGCCCTGGCGGCGGGACGACGGAGCTACTACACGGCGCCGATCAAGGCGCTGGTCAGCGAGAAGTTCTTCGCGCTCTGCGGCGTCTTCGGTGCGGCCAACGTCGGCATGCTCACCGGCGACGCCAGCGTCAACCATGACGCCCCGATCATCGCCTGCACCGCGGAGGTGCTGGCCAACATCGCCCTGCGGGAGGGCGCCGACGCCGACATCGGCCTCGTGGTCATGGACGAGTTCCACTTCTACGGCGACCCCGACCGCGGCTGGGCCTGGCAGGTACCGCTGCTGGAGCTGCCGAAGGCGCAGTTCCTGCTGATGTCGGCGACCCTGGGCGACGTCACGAGCCTGCGCGAGGACCTGACCCGCCGCACCGGCCGAATGACGGCGCTGGTCGCCAACGCCGAGCGCCCGGTGCCGCTGCACCACTACTACGCGACGACGCCGATGCACGAGACGATCCAGGACCTCCTGGACACCAAGCAGGCGCCGGTCTACGTCGTCCACTTCACCCAGGCCTCGGCGCTGGAGCGCGCGCAGGCGCTGATGAGCGTCAACGTCTCCACCAAGGAGGAGAAGGCCGCGATCGCCGACATGATCGGTGGGTTCCGGTTCTCCTCCGCCTTCGGCACCACCCTCAGCAGGCTGGTCCGGCACGGCATCGGCGTCCACCACGCCGGGATGCTGCCCAAGTACCGGCGGCTGGTCGAGCAGCTGGCCCAGGCCGGCCTGCTCAAGGTCATCTGCGGCACCGACACCCTCGGCGTCGGCATCAACGTGCCGATCCGCACCGTCGTGTTCTCCGCGCTGAGCAAGTACGACGGCACCCGCACCCGGCTGCTGCAGGTGCGCGAGTTCCACCAGATCGCCGGGCGCGCGGGCCGGGCGGGATACGACACCGCGGGAACCGTCGTCGTCCAGGCGCCGGAGCACGAGGTCGAGAACCTCAAGCAGTTCGCGAAGGTCGCCGACGACCCGAAGAAGCGCCGCAAGCTGGTGCGCAAGAAGGTGCCCGACGGCATGGTGCCGTGGAGCGAGTCGACGATGAACCGGCTGGTCGAGGGCGAACCCGAGAAGCTGACCAGCAACATGCGGGTGTCGACGTCGATGATCCTCGACGTCGTCGACCGCCCCGGTGACCCGTTCGTCGCCATGCGCCGGCTGCTGACGGAGAACCACGAGCCGCGCAAGAAGCAGCTCCAGCACATCCGCGACGCCATCGGGATCGCCCGGTCGCTGCTGCAGGCCGGCGTCCTGGAGCGGCTGCCCGAGCCCGAGCCCGACGGACGGCGCTACGACCTGACCCTCGACCTGCCGCCGGACTTCGCGCTCAACCAGCCGCTGTCCACCTTCGCGCTGGCCGCCATCGAGGTGCTCGACCCCGAGGCCGACACCTATCCGCTCGACGTCGTGAGCGTCATCGAGGCGACCCTCGACGACCCGCGCCAGATCCTCGCCGCGCAGCTGAACAAGGCCAAGGGCGAGGCGGTCGCGCAGATGAAGGCCGAGGGCATCGAGTACGACGAGCGGATGGAGCTCCTCGAGGAGGTCACCTATCCGAAGCCGCTCGAGGAGCTGCTCGGGCACGCCTTCGAGGTCTACCGGCAGACCAACCCGTGGGCCGCGGACGGGTTGCTGTCACCGAAGGCGATAGTCCGGGAGATGTGGGAGCGGGCGTTCACCTTCCGGGAGTTCGTGAACACCTACGGGCTCACGCGCTCGGAGGGTGCGGTGCTCCGCTACCTGTCCGATGCCTTCAAGGCGCTGCGCTCGGGAGTGCCCGCGGTGGCGCGCACCGAGGAGGTCACCGACATCGTCGAGTGGCTCGGCGAGCTGGTGCGGCAGGTCGACTCCTCGCTGCTGGACGAGTGGGAGCAGCTCACCTCGCCCGACCAGCCGCTCGACGTCCCGGTGTCCGTGCCCGCGCGGCCGCGACCGCTCACCGGCAACGAGCGCGCGTTCACCGCGATGGTCCGCAACGCCCTGTTCCGCCGCGTGGAGCTCTTCGCTCGCCGTCGCTGGTACGACCTCGGCGAGCTGGACGGCGATTCCGGCTGGGGCGCCGACCGGTGGGAGGAGGTCGTGCGGGCCTACTTCGCCGAGCACGAGGAGGTGCAGACCGGCGCCGACGCGCGCGGCCCCGCCCTGCTCATCGTGGACAAGTCCGAGCCCGGCCTCTGGAAGGTGCGGCAGATCCTCGACGACCCCGACGGGAACCACGACTGGGGCTTCGACGTCGCGGTCGACCTGGAGGCCTCCGACGAGGAGGGCACCGCGGTGATCCGGCTGGTGGACGCCGGCCGCAAGGACTGAGCGTGGATCTCCGGCACGTGCTCACCCCTCGACTCCGGCTCGACGCCGTCGTCCCTGCTGACCTGGACGAGCACGTCGCCCTGATGTCCGATCCCGGGGTCTGGGCGCACCTGCCGTCGGGCCGGCACACCTCACCGGACCAGACCATGACCGGCATCGGTCACTCGGTGCGCCACTGGGCCACCGACGGGCTCGGCTACTGGTCCGCCCGGCTCCGCCACGACCTGCCCGGGACGCCGCTCCGGTCCGGGGCCCTCGTCGGCACCGGCGGCTGCGCCGTCCGGGTGGAGACGGCATGGTGGAACCTCTACTACCGGCTGACCCCGCCGGCCTGGGGGCTGGGCCTCGCCGCCGAGCTGGTGAGTGCGGCGATCGACGCCGCCCACACCGTCCACCCCGACCTTCCGGTGATCGCCTACCTGCTGGAGCACAACGCGCAGTCCCGGGGCCGGGCCGAGCGCGCCGGACTGTCCCTGGTCTGGCGCGGACCGGATGCGGGCAACCCCGACCCGGCCGCCGTGCGCCTGGTCTACGCCGACCGACCGCTGGCCGGCGAACTGCTCGAGAAGGTCACCGCGCACCCGTGAGAGCGGCGGAGCGCCCGCCGGAATGGCGGGCGCCCTACCGCCCTCGTAACCTCGCGACCAGGACCGGTCGGAGGACCGACTCTCGCCCCGGACCCGGCGACCCTTCTGAGGAGCGGGCATGGCCGAGAGCACCACGACCACGCTTCCCGGGCCGGCGCCATCGACGCGGCCGACGTGCCCGGGGACGGTGACGTGGCTGACCGCGCCGGAGCCGGAGGTCCGCGTCTGCGTCCTCCGCAGCGGGCACGTCGGAGACCATCGGGACGCGGCGGGCTACCCGTGGAACGACGCACGCTGGTTGGACTGATCCGTCACCGGATCGTGTCCGATCCCGTGCCGATTCTGCCGCCACAGCGGTCGGCGCGGTCCTACCCTCGGTAGCAGCGGGTGCTCCCCTCGCCCGCGCCGTCGGAGGACCCGATGACAGAACGCCTGCAGCCCCACGGTTCCAACCATCGAACGGCGCGCAGGCGGGCGCCGCGGTCACGGACAGCCGGCGCAGGGACGCTTCCCGTCCCGCCGCCCCGGTATCGGGCCGCGGCGGCCGAGCCGACCATCCTCGGCTTCCCCGCGGAGGTCCCCGGGGACGACGAGCTGTCGGTCGGGCACGCCGGCCCCGACGTGTCCCCGCCGGAGTTGGCGGTCGTCAAGCGGGCCGACCCGTTCGGCGCCGGTGCGCTCGTCCTGGCCGGCGTCGCCGCGAACGTGAGCCTCCTGTTGTCCTGGTCGCCGGGCGAGGGGCCCACGGGCGTGTCCCTGGTCAAGCGAGGTGTGGAGGCCCTCGGCGCCGGTGTCGGCGACGCCCCGCCGGTCGTCTGGCAGCCCATCGTCGTGGTGGTGAGCGGCGGGATCCTCATCCTGCTCGGGCTGCTCCTGCTCGTCCCCGCACGGGCCCACCGGCTCGTCGGGGTGCTGGCGCTCGTCGTCTCCCTGGCCGGCGCGGCCGCGGTCGTCCTCCTGATCGCCGACAGCGGGCTGGCCGACGACCGGTTCGGCCCCGGCATGTGGTGCGCCGTCGCCGTTCCCGTTCTCGGCGTGCTCGGCGCGCTGAAGGCCATGCTCACCGTCCCGCTGGTCACGCTCGCTCCACTCGGCTCTGCGCCCTCCAGCGAGGACGCCGGGGCCGAACTGTGAGCTGATCGACCCCGGTCCGACCGGCGCGGCTCCCGGACGCCGTGCGACGCTCCCGGCGATGCACGGATGACAGGGTGGGAGATGCTGGCGGTCGCCGCCGCCGGGTTCGCCGCCGGCGGCATCAACGCCGTCGTGGGCTCGGGAACGCTGGTCACCTTCCCGGTGCTGCTGGCCGTCGGCCTCCCCCCGGTGACCGCGACGGTCAGCAACTCCCTCGGCCTGGTGCCGGGCAACCTGACCGGCGCAATCGGCTACCGCCGCGAGCTGACGGGCCAGCGGCGGCTCCTGGTCCGGCTGCTCCCCGCCTCCATGCTCGGTGCGCTGACCGGGGCGTTCCTGCTCCTGCACCTCCCGGCGTCGAGCTTCGAGGCGATCGTGCCGGTGCTCGTCGGTCTGGCGGTCGTGCTCGTCGCCGTCCAGCCGGCGGTGCAGCGCGCCCTCGCCCGACGGCGCCCGGCCGGGGACGTCGGGCCCGTCGAGGTCGGGCCCGGCCGGATGGCCGCACTGTTCGCCGGCGCCTACGTCACCGGCACCTACGGGGGGTACTTCGCCGCCAGCCAGGGCGTCCTGCAGATCGGCATCTTCGGGCTGCTCCTGCGCGAGTCCCTGCAGCGGCTGAACGCGATCAAGAACGTGCTGACCACGGCGGTGAACGGGGTGGCCGCCGCGACGTACGTGGTGGTCGCCACCGACCGCGTGGACTGGCGGGCAGCGGGTCTCATCGCCGTCGGCGCAATCCTCGGCGGCTACACCGGCGCCCGGTTCGGCCGGCGTCTGCCGGCAGCTGTCCTCCGGACGGCGATCGTCGTCCTCGGGCTGATCGCCATCGCGGTGCTGCTGACCCGGTGAGCGCCCTCGAGTTCGCCCTCCTCGTCCTCGCCGGGATCGGCGCCGGGCTGACCGGCAGCATCGCCGGCCTGGCCTCGCTGATCAGCTACCCGGCGCTCCTGGCCGTCGGGCTGCCACCCGTCACCGCGAACGTCACCAACACCGTGGCGCTGGTGCTCAACAGCGTCGGCTCGGTCAGCGCGTCGCGGCCCGAGCTCCGGGGTCAGACCCGACGGCTCCTGCCGCTGGCGATCGCCGCCGTCCTGGGCGGGACCACCGGGGCGGTCCTGCTCCTGCTGACCCCCTCCGGCGCCTTCGAGCGCCTCGTCCCGTTCCTGATCGCCGCAGCCTCGGCAGCCATCCTCGTCCAGCGCCCGCCCCGCGAGCTCGCCGCCGAAGGCGCCGCCCACCATCGTGACCACCGCGACCCGTGGTGGCTGGCCGCCGGCACGTTCGCCATCGGCATCTACGGCGGATATTTCGGGGCGGCTGCCGGCGTGCTGCTGCTCGCGATGTACCTGCTGGGCACCGGCGAGACGCTGCCCCGCGGCAACGCGATGAAGAACGTCATCCTCGGTGTCGCGAACGCCGTCGCGGCCGTGGGCTTCGTCGTGTTCGCCTCCATCGCCTGGTCGGCGGCGCTGCCCCTGGCCATCGGCCTCTTCGCCGGCGGACGGCTCGGCCCCCGGGTCGTGCGGCGGGCACCGCAGACCGCGCTGCGCCGGGTGATCGCCGTTGCCGGCCTGGGTCTGGCGATCACCCTGGGGATCCAGGCGTACCGCTAGCCCGACCGGTCAGCCGTGCCCGCGGTCAGCGGCTGACGTACGTCGAAAGGAACAGCACGAACGCGCTGGACAGCAGCAGCAGCCGGGCGGGCGTCAGGCCGTTGAGCAGGCCGGCGGTCGCCTCGACCCAGGCGGGGCGGACGACGGCGTCGCGCGCACGCTGGCGGTTCATGCGCACCTCGTCGGCCAGCAGGATGCCCGACGTGCCGAGCATGCCGAGGCCCAGGACGACGAACACCAGCGCGAGCCGGTCCTCGAAGCTCTCGGCGGTGCTGGCCAGGAAGAGGACGGCGACGACGCCGAGCACCAGGCCGAGCAGGCCGCCGGCGACCGGCGCCCAGGGGCCCATCATCGTCAGCGGGCCCCGGCGGGGCATCCGCGGCGTCGGGCGCACCGTCACCGGCGCGGTGGGGTGCATCCCGGGTACGAGGTCGCCCTCGGGGTGCTCGGCCGCGACGTTGGGTGCATCCCGATCGGGGGCAGGGACGGGCGGGGCGGCCGGCGTCGCGCCGGACTCCGGTGTGGTCGCGGCAGGGCGGACCACCGGGATCTCGGCGGTACCGGTGCCCAAGGACGGGGTTCCGTTGCGTTCACTCATGTCTGATCACCTCGCTGTCCACGCTAGGCGGAGGCATCCCGTGACCCTGGGACGCCGCCCCGGCGGTCCGGTCACGCAGCGTGATGCCGCGCCGGTCAGGGCTCAGCAAGTGGCGAGCAGTGACTTCAGCGCCGCCGACTCCGCCGGGCTGACGGCCAGGACGTAGCGGTCCTTCACCGTGATCACGACGGTCGCGTACGAGCAGCCGTAGCCGGGGTCCGACGGAACCCACTCATCAGCCGTCGAGTCGCCCTTCGCGGAGTTCTCCGCCCGCGTCGTGGCCATCAGGTTGGTCAGGTCGTTGGCGAAGGCCTGCCGCTGCTCCACCGGCCACGCCGCCGCCCCCTGGACCCACGCCGCGGCGAGCGGAACGACGTGGTCGATGGGCACCAGCGCGGCCTCGGCCTTCTCGAACACCACGCTCGCCCCGGTGTAGGGGTCGTCCAGCACCCCGGCGATCACCACGCAGTCGTGCGTCCCCTCCCGCACCTGCACTCCGGTGAGGTCGCGGTGCAGGACGTCGTTGCGCTGGTCGCAGCCGTTGCGGTCGACGTCGGCCCAGGCCGGCCCGAAGACGCAGCCCTCCCCCTCGCCGCAGCCGCGCTCGTAGCCGTCCAGGGCCGACTTCTCGGCCACCGGCAACGCGGCCAGCGCCGCCGCGGCCGCCGTCGGGTCGAGCGTCCCCGCGGGGACGTCGCCCTGCCCGGCCGACGTGAGCGTGGGCTGCGCGGGTTCCTCGAGCTCCCACTCGAAGGTGCAGCCGGTGAGCGCGAGAAGGACGGCGAGCAGGACGAGTACGGCGGAACGGGGCACGGTCGGACGGTACGAGCGCGCACCTCCGCTTCTCCGGACCGACAGGCACTCGGCGCGGCTCCGCCGTCAGCGAACACGGGTAAGGCTGCCCTTCCCCATGCGTTGTCCAGGTCAACCGGTGTTCGTGCCGGAGTGGTCTGAGGAGAACGAGTGAGCACTACCGAACGCCTGCCGCTGTTGCCGCTGGACGACACCGTCGTCCTGCCCGGCATGGCGGTCCCCGTTGAACTGGGCGACGCCGAAGCGCGCGTCGCCGTGGACGCCGCCGGAACCCAGGAGGGGCCGGCGCGCGTCCTCCTGACCCCGAGACTGGACGGTCGTTACGGCGGCATCGGCACGATCGCCGTCGTGGAGCAGGTCGGTCGGCTGCCCGGCGGGCAGCCCGGCGCGCTGGTCCGCGGCGTGAGCCGCGCCCGGATCGGCGCCGGGACCACCGGTCCCGGCGGCGCCCTGTGGGTCGAGATCTCCGCGCTCCCGGACGAGGGCGCCGGCCTGCGCGCCCAGGAACTCGCCCGTGAGTACAAGGGCCTCGTCGTGTCCGTCCTGCAGCAGCGCGGGGCGTGGCAGCTGATCGACGGCGTCCAGCGGCTGACCGACCCCTCGGCGGTCGCCGACACCGCGGGCTACGCCGCGTACCTCGACGCCGACCAGAAGCTGACCCTGCTGGAGACCGCCAATGTGATCCTCCGGCTGGAGCTGGCGATCCGCTGGGCCCGCGAGCACCTCGCGGAACTCGACGTCGCGGAGACGATCCGCAAGGACGTCCAGGAGGGCATGGACCACCGTCAGCGCGAGTTCCTGCTCCGTCAGCAGCTGGCCGCCGTCCGCAAGGAGCTGCGTGAGCTCGCGGGTGGCGAGGGTGACGAGCCCGCCGACCTGCGCTCCCGCGTCGAGGCCGCCGACCTGCCCGAGCACGTCCGCGAAGCGGCGCTGCGGGAGGTCGACAAGCTCGAGCGCACGTCCGAGCAGTCGCCCGAGGCCGGCTGGGTGCAGACCTGGCTGGACACCGTGCTCGAACTGCCGTGGTCGGTACGCACCGAGGACGCCTACGACGTGGCCGGCGCCCGCGCGGTGCTCGACGCCGACCACACCGGTCTGGACGAGGTCAAGGACCGGATCACCGAGTACCTCGCGGTGCGCAAGCGGCGCGAGGAGCGCGGACTGGGCGTCGTCGGGGGCCGCCGCAGCGGTGCCGTGCTGGCGCTGGTCGGCCCGCCCGGCGTGGGCAAGACCTCGCTGGGCGAGTCGGTGGCCCGCGCGATGGGGCGCAACTTCGTCCGCGTGGCGCTCGGCGGCGTCCGGGACGAGGCCGAGATCCGCGGCCACCGGCGCACCTACGTCGGCGCGCTTCCCGGCCGGATCGTCCGGGCCATCCGCGAGGCCGGGTCGATGAACCCGGTGGTCCTGCTCGACGAGGTGGACAAGCTCGGCAGCGACTACCGCGGCGACCCCGCGGCCGCGCTGCTCGAGGTGCTCGACCCGGCGCAGAACCACACGTTCCGCGACCACTACCTCGAGGTGGAGCTCGACCTGTCCGACGTGGTCTTCCTGGCCACGGCCAACGTCCTGGAGGCGATCCCGGCCGCCGTGCTGGACCGGATGGAGGTCGTCCGGCTGGACGGCTACACCGAGGACGAGAAGGTCGCCATCGCCCACGACCACCTGCTGCCCCGGCAGCTGGAGCGGTCCGGGCTGACCGCCGACGAGGTGACGGTCGACGATGACGTCCTGCGGACGCTGGCCGCCGACTACACCCGGGAGGCCGGGGTCCGTGAGCTGGAGCGCCAGCTGGCCCGGCTGCTGCGGAAGGTCACCGCGCGGCTGTCGTCGGACACCGACGCCGTCCACGTCGGCACCGGCTCGCTGCGCGACCTGATCGGCCGGCCGCGGTTCACCCCCGAGTCGGCCGAGCGCACGGCGCTGCCCGGCGTCGCGACCGGCCTGGCCGTCACCGGAGCCGGTGGGGACGTCCTGTTCGTGGAGGCCTCGCTGGCCGATCCCGAGACGGGTGCGACCGGGCTGCGGTTGACCGGTCAGCTGGGTGACGTGATGAAGGAGTCGGCGCAGATCGCGCTGTCCTTCCTGCGCTCGCACGGTGCCGAGCTCGAGCTCCCGGTGTCGGACCTGAAGGACCGGGAGGTTCACGTGCACGTCCCGGCGGGTGCGGTGCCCAAGGACGGGCCGAGTGCCGGCGTCACGATGGTCACCGCGCTGGCCTCGGTGCTCTCGGGCCGGACCGTGCGCAACGACGTGGCGATGACCGGTGAGGTGTCCCTGACCGGTCGGGTGCTGCCGATCGGCGGGGTCAAGCAGAAGCTCCTCGCCGCCCACCGCGCCGGCATCACCGATGTGCTCCTGCCGGCGCGCAACGAGCCGGACCTCGACGACGTCCCCGCGGCCGTCCGTGACGTGCTGACCGTCCACCTGGTCAGCGACGTGCGGGACGTCCTGGCGTTGGCGCTGGAACCGGCGACCACGGCGGCTCTGGCGGCCTGACCTGCGTTCCTGAGGGGCCTTCATGGCCGTGAAGGCCCCTCAGACCAGGCGCCTGCTGTCCGGACCGACGACCCGCAGCCAGCGGTAGCCGTAGCCCTCCAGCGCGAGCTCGACCCTCCCCTTGTCCGACACCGGCGTGCTGCCGTCGGCGAGGAGGTCCACCAGCCGGTGCGTGGCGTCGCAGTCCTCCAGCGTCAGCGGCACGGTGCGCGGCTCGGGTCCGAGATTGTGGACGGCGACCATCGTGCCGTCGTCCCAGACGCACGCGTGCGCGAGCACCGACAGGTGCGGCTGGTCCAGGACGGTGAACCTCCCCCAGCCCAGCTCGGGTGACTCCCGGTATCGGCTGACCAGCAGCTTCATGAAGGACAGCAGTGAGTCGGGGTCGTGCCGCTGGTCCTGGACGTTGACGAACTCCGGCGCGAATCCACCGGAGACGACGGGCCCTGGCAGCCGACGGGGCTCGGCGGTGGAGAAGCCGCCGTTGCGGCCGGCGGTCCACTGCATGGGCGTCCGGACGGCGAGGCGGCCCTCGGCGTCCAGGTCCTCCCCCATGCCGATCTCCTCCCCGTAGAAGAGCACCGGGGTGCCGGGCAGGGAGAACAGCAGGCTGTAGACCATGCGGATCCGCCGTGGATCGCCGTCCAGCATCGGTGGCAGCCGCCGGCGCAGACCGCGGCCGTAGACCTGCATGCTCTCCTCGGGACCGAAGGCGGCGAACACCTCCGCGCGTTCGTCGTCGGAGAGCTTGTCGAGGGTGAGCTCGTCGTGGTTGCGCACGAAGGTCGCCCACTGCGAGTCCGGCGACAGCGCCGGGCGGGACGTGAGGGCGTCGACGAGCGGCCCGACGTCCCCGCGGGCCATGGCGAGGTAGAGCGCCTGCATGCCGATGAAGTCGAACTGCATGGTCAGCTCGTCGCCGTCGGTGCCGCCGAAGAACTCCAGCTGGCCCTCGTGCGGCAGGTTGACCTCGCCGAGCAGGACCCCGTTGCCGGAGCGGCGGCCGACCAGCGAGCGCAGCGACCGCAGGAACTGGTGCGGCTCGGGGAACGCCCCGTCGTCGGTGCCGTCGGTCTCCAGGAGGAACGGGACCGCGTCGACGCGGAAGCCCGACAGGCCCAGCTGCAGCCAGAAGCCCATGACCTTGGCGATCTCGTCGCGGACCTTGGGGTTAGTGACGTTGAGGTCGGGCTGCTCCTTGTAGAAACGGTGCAGGTACCACTCGCCCGTGGGCTCCGACTTCGTCCAGATGCTCGTCTCCTGGTCGGGGAAGACGACCTCCGCACTTGTGTCCGGGGGCGGGTCGGAGCGCCAGACGTAGAAGTCGCGGAACGGCGAGTCCGTGCTGGCTTCGGCCGAGCGGAACCACGGGTGCTTGCGTGAGGTGTGGTTGACGACGAGGTCGGCGATCACCCGCATGCCCCGGTCGTTCGCCGTCCGGATGACCTCGACCAGGTCGCCGTGGCTGCCCAGCCGCGGGTCCACGCCGTAGAAGTCGGTGATGTCGTAGCCGTCGTCGCGCTCGGCGGTCGGATAGAAGGGCATCAGCCACAGACAGGTGACGCCGAGGTCGGCGAGGTGGTCGATCCGCTGGGCGAGGCCCGCGAAATCGCCGATGCCGTCGCCGTTCCAGTCCAGAAACGTCTCGACGTCGAGGCAGTAGACGACGGCGGTCTTCCACCACAGGTCGGACGTGTCGGTGATCCTCACAGCGCCACCGCCGGCTCGGGGGCGGTGACGCCCAGCTGCGGAAGGACGTGCTCGCCGAACGCGTCCAGGAAACCCCGCTGCTCGACGCCGACGTGGTGCAGGTAGATCTCGTCGAAGCCGAGATCGGCGTACTCGGCGAGCCAGGCGGCGTGCTCGGCGAGGTCGCTCGACACCCGGACCACCTTCGCGACGTCCGCCGGGGTCACGTGGACGCTGGCCAGGTCGAAGGCCTCCGGGGTGTCGAGGTCCCAGCACAGCGGCGGCGGGAAGACGTTGCTGTGCCACTCCTCGAACGCCATCGCCAGCGCCCGGTCGGGGTCGGGGTCGTAGGAGACGTGCACCTGGATCACGAGCTTCCCGCGGCCACCGGCGTCGCGGTAGGCGGCGACCATCTCGCGCAGGGTGTCGTGCGGCTGGTTGATGGTGACCAGCCCGTCGGCCCACTCCGCGCCGCGGCGGGCCGTGGCGACGGTCACCGCGGGCGCGATGAGCGCCGGCGGCTGCTCGGGCAGCGTCCAGATCTTCGCCCGGTCGACGGTGACCAGCCCGTCGTGGGTCACCTCCTCACCGGCCAGCAGCGCGCGGATCACGTCCACGCATTCGCGGAGGCGGGCATCGCGCTGGTCCTTGCGGGGCCACTTGTCGCCGGTGATGTGTTCGTTCATCGCCTCGCCGCTGCCCAGGGCCACCCAGAACCTGCCGGGGAACATCGCCCCCAGGGTGGCGATCGCCTGGGCGACGATCGCCGGGTGGTAGCGCTGCCCCGGAGCGTTGACCGCCCCGAACGGCAGGGACGTCGTGGCCAGCGCGGCGCCCAGCCACGACCACGCGAAACCCGAGTGGCCCTGCCGGGAGTTCCAGGGGGCGAAGTGGTCGGAGCACATCGCCGCGGTGAAGCCCACCTCCTCGGCGTGCCGGACGGCGTCCAGCAGCTGGGCGGGGTGGACCTGCTCGTGCGAGTTGTGGAATCCGATCACCGGCATGCCGCCATGCCTACCGGGGGCCGGTCGCCGCGGCCATCCGGCCCGAGGCCCGACCGGCGCCTACGGGAGCAGCGGCGGCGGAACCGTCGTCCCGTCGTACAGCGCGGTCAGCGCCTGGTTCCAGGCCGCCTGGGCCTCGGCGCGGACCTCCGCGTACCGCGCGAGCGAGGACTCCCGCCCCACGCCGTCAGCGCTCAGCAGTGTCCGGGCGGCGTCCGTCCACCGCTGCGTCGCGGCCACCAGGTCCTCGTGGGTACCGGCGCGCCGGCTCCCGTTCGGCGGCACGAATCCGGCGACGCGGTCACGCACCATGGTCGCGGCGTCGACGGCTGTCCCCACCACGGTGCTCTGGTCGTATCCGTAGTCCTCGCTGCGGACCCCGTCTGCCGTGGCGTCGATCTCGGCGAAGACGTTGGTGGCGAGCCGCAGCACGGGGTCGACGTCGTTGATGTAGGCGGTGACCGACTCGGCCCGGGCCTGCGCGCCTGCTGCCTCCTCGGCCGCGTCACGCGCCTCCTGCGCCGCCCGCTCCTCCTGCTCCTTCGCCTCCTGAGCGGCGAACTCCTGGGCAACCGGGGAGCCGGCGGGCAGCAGGTCGACCGTCCGGCGCTCGTCGCGCTTTCCCACCTGGAAGGCGACCGTCTCATCCAGGGCCACCGATGCGCCGGCGGCCGGGTCGGATTCCAGGACGACCCAGTTGGCGTCGCGGATGATCGCCCGCTCGTCGAAGGCGTCGCTGTCGTCGAACTCCTCGAATCCGAGCTCCTCGAGCACCCGGTGCGCCTCGTCCAGGGGCAGGCCGACGACGTCGGGAAGACGCACCTGCTCGGCGGCGCACCCCGACATCAGGGCCAGCACGGACAGGAGCAGGGTCAGGAACAGGCCTGTGGAACGCGATCTCACGCGCGCACCGTAAGGAGGACTTCGCCGCCGTCCCGGTTGGACGGCGGCGACACGTGACGCCAGTGACGGACGCGGGCGCTGTGGCCAGTCAGCCGAGCAGGTCGGCGATCAGCACGGGGTGGTTCGCGATGTCGAGGTGCGCCCCCGCCAGCCCGCCGTGCACCGGCCATCCGCGGCGGCGCGCCTCGACGGCCGCGTCGTCGTAGGCCGGTGAGAGCTGGAGGTAGCGGGCGCCGTCCTCCGGCCAGGTCCCCGGCACCGGGACAGCGACGTCGTAGAAGTCGCCCGGGAGCTCGTGCCCGTCCGCCTCGATCGCTGCCCGGACGCCGGCGTCGGGCACCAGCTCCACGAGCGCGTCGGGGCCCCACCACGTCGTCCAGTCGGCGATGCGCCCGTTCCGGACCAGACCGGCCACCCGCGCCCGGATGTCGTCGTCCGCCTCGGTCGCCCCGGAGGGCGCCGGTATGAGCGCGTCGACCCAGACGACCTGCCGGGCGCCGACCTCGGCCGCCACGGCGGGCAGCGTCACCCCGGCGCCGGAGAACCCGAGGACCGCATCGGCCGGCCCGGCGGCCGCGGCCAGACGCACCCACCGCTCCGGCCAGCCATCCGCCTCGGCGACGGCCGCGCGCAGATCGGGGACGTGCACGGTGGCGCCGCGCCGGCTCAGCTCCTCGGCGAGCGGCCCCAGGATCGCGGGGCCGAGCAGTGGAGGATGGACCAGCAGCCAGTCGGTGGCCATCAGCGGGGAAGCGCCAGCTTGATCCCGAACCCGACGAGCGTCGTGCCGGTGACGCCGTCGATCGCCCGGACCGTCGCCGGGCGGCGCAGCCGGCGCCCCAGAGCCGTGGCCAGCGTGATCAGCACGGCGAACCAGACCACCGAGATGAGCGCGTGCACGCCGGCGAGCAGCAGGCCGACGGCCAGTGGGTCGCTGCCCGAGGGCAGGAACTGCGGCAGCAGTGCGACGTAGAAGACGCCCACCTTGGGATTGAGCAGGTTGGTCGCGAGTCCCTGCCGCGCCGCCCGCCACGGTGAGCTGTCCGTGGTGCCGTCCGGCTCGACCCCGGCGGTGCCCCGGACCGCGCGGACCAGCAGGCGCAGGCCGAACCAGACGAGGTAGGCGGCGCCCGCGTAGCGCAGGACGTCGTAGGCGAGCTGCGACGCGGTGAGCAGCGCCGAGACGCCGACGGCGGCGGCGGCGCCCCAGACGAACAGCCCGGCCACGATGCCCGCGGCGGTCGCGGCCGCATCGCGACGGCTGCGCGTCAGGGCCGCCCGCAGCACCAGGGCCGTGTCGAGCCCGGGCGTGAGGGTGAGCGCCAGCGCCACGACGGCGAAAGCCGCGACCGCGGTGCCGAGGCTCATCCGTTCATGATGCCGCGCGCAGTGCGGCGATCCACCACTGCACCGCCGGCACCGACGGCTCGAACGTCGGCCGGCCGTGAAGCATCCCGAGCAGCTGCCAGTACCGCTCGACGCGGGCGTCGGTGAAGGTGGCCAGCCGGTCGGCCAGCACCGCCCGACGGTCCGGGATCGCCGCGCGACCGTCGTCCAGCAGGTCGGCGACCAGCCGCTCAGCCGCAGGACTCCCGGCGACCACTCCGTCGGCCAGCGCGGCGCCCCAGCGTCTGCATCCGGCCGGCGTCCAGACCGGTCGCGTCGGGCTCCTCCGGAGACGGCTCCTCCGGGAGCTCCGCCGGCAACGTACGCATCCCGGCGGCGATGCCGGCCCCCCGGGGCGTCGTCGGGTACGCCGGCGAACACGCGCTCCACGAACTCGTCGATCATCTGCTGCCGCTCACGGGCGGACAGCGTGGCCAGGTCGTGCACGATCCGCATCTCCTCAGCGGTCGATCCCACGGTCGCGACGTGCTGCAGCAGGGTCCGTCGCAGCCGCAGCAGCCGGATCTCGGCGTCCAGTGCCCGTACGTGCTCGGCCGCGACCTCGCGCACCGCGCGGCGCCGGGCGAGCAGCGGCCAGCGCTCCGATGGTCAGGTGCTCCACGACGACGACGATGCACCCTCCAGTCGCTGGAAGGTCAAGCGCTGCCAGCGATCTGCGGTCGGCAGGTGAGACTGGTCCCGTGCTGCCACCGCCCGGGACGCCGGGGACCGACCTTCCGGTCCGTTCCGCGCTCCCCGCGCTGGCGGACGCGCTGTCCGCCACCGGGTGCGCCGTGCTCGTGGCGCCGCCCGGCACCGGGAAGACGACGCTGGTGCCGCTCGCCCTGGCCGGCGCTCTGCCGGGCCGCATCGTCGTCGCCGAGCCGCGTCGGGTCGCCGCCCGCGCCGCCGCGCGGCGGATGGCCGCGCTGATCGGTGAGGCCGTCGGCGGACGGGTCGGTTACAGCGTGCGCGGGGACAGCCGGCGCAGCGCCGCGACCCATCGAGGTGGTCACGACGGGCCTGCTCGTCCGACGGCTGCAGGCGGACCCGGAGCTGTCCGGGGTGGACGCCGTCGTCCTGGACGAATGCCATGAACGGCACCTGGACACCGACCTCGCGCTCGCCTTCTGTCTCGACGTCCGGGCGACGCTGCGTCCGGACCTGCAGCTGCTCGCCATGTCGGCCACGGCCCAGGCGCAGCGGCTGGCCGCCCTGCTCGGCGGGGACGGCACCCCGGCCCCGGTCGTCGAGACCACCGGTGCACTGCACGACGTCGACGTCGTGTGGGCACCGCCGTCCACGCAGGTCGACCCACCGCACGGCCTCCGGGTCGATCCGCAGCTGCTCACGCACGTCGCCGGGACCGTCCGCCGGGCGCTGGCCGAGCAGTCCGGCGACGTGCTGGTCTTCCTGCCCGGTGCCGGCGAGATCGGCACCGTCGCCGGGCGGCTGAGCGGGGCCGACGCCGACGTCCTGCCGCTGCACGGCCGGCTCCCGGCCGCGACGCAGGACGCCGCGCTCCAGGCCGGGCTCCGCCGCCGGGTCGTCCTGGCCACCGCCCTGGCGGAGAGCAGCCTGACCGTGCCGGGCGTCCGCGTCGTCGTCGACGCCGGCCTCTCCCGGGTGCCGCGGGCCGACCTCGCCCGGGGGCTGGGTTCGCTGGTGACCGTGCGCGCCTCACGGGCGGCGGTCACCCAGCGCGCCGGGCGGGCCGGCCGGGAAGGACCGGGCGCGGTCTACCGCTGCTGGACCGCAGCCGAGCACGATCGGCTCCCCGCTCATGACGAGCCGGAGGTCGCCACCGCCGACCTCACGGCCTTCGCACTCGAGCTGGCCGGCTGGGGTGCGCCCGGCGGCCGTGGCCTCGCGCTCCTCGATACTCCCCCACCAGCCGCCCTGCTCGTCGCCGAGCAGACCCTGCGCAGCCTCGGCGCGGTGGACGACGAAGGCCGCGCGACCGCACGGGGACGGGCGCTGACCGCGGTCGGGGTCCACCCACGGCTGGCCCGCGCCCTGCTCGACGGTGCACCGCTGGTCGGCCGACGCCGGGCGGCCGAGGTCGTCGCACTGCTCTCCGCCGACCTGTCCTTCCGCAGCGACGACCTGGGCGCCTCCTGGCGGGGCCTGCGCGACGGATCCGACCGCGGCGCCACCGCCCGCTGGCGGGAGGAGGTGGCCCGGCTCGAACGAGCCGCCCCCGAGGCCACCGCCCCTCGCCTGCCCGACGACACCGCCGCCGGCCTGGTGGTCGGGTTGGCACATCCCGAACGGCTGGCCCGGCGCCGGCCGGGTGGCACCGGCACCTACCTCATGGCCGCCGGAACCGGCGCCGAGCTCTCCCCCGGGACGGCGCTGACCGGGGCCCCGTGGCTGGCGGTCGCCGTCGCCGACCGATCCCCCGGCCGCCGGGACGCGCGGGTGCGTGCGGCCGTCGCGATCGACGAGGCCACCGCGCTGGAGGCCGGCACCGCGCAGCACCTGGAGCGCGACGAGGTGACCTGGCGCAACGGCGACGTGGCCGGCGCCCGCGTGACGCGGCTCGGCGCGATCGTGCTGGCCGAGCGGCCACTGGCCCGGCCGGACCCGGCCGCTGTGGCCGCCGCCGTGGCCGACGGCCTGCGCCTCGAGGGGCTGGGACTCCTGAACTGGACACCTGCGGCACGCGATCTGCGGGCACGCCTGGCCGCGGCCCACGCCGGCCTCGGGAGTCCGTGGCCGGCCGTCGACGACGAGGCCCTGCTCGCCGCCATCGACGTGTCGGGCGCCCGCAACCGCGCCGACCTCCGGCGCCTCGACGTCGTCGGTGCACTGCGCGCGCTGGTCCCGTGGCAGGTCGCCGGTGAGCTCGACGTCGTCGTGCCCGGACGGATCGAGGTCTCGACGGGCTCCCGGATCCGGATCGACTACGCGGACCCGGATGTCCCGACGCTCTCGGTGCGGGTGCAGGAGGTGTTCGGCTGGGCACAGGCACCGCTGGTCGCCGGTCGTCCCCTGCGGCTGCAACTGCTCTCCCCCGCGCAGCGGGTCGTCGCCACGACCGCGGACCTCGCCGGTTTCTGGGTGACCGGCTACCCCGCCGTCCGCAGCGAGCTGCGCGGCCGCTATCCCCGTCACCCGTGGCCCGAGGATCCGGCTGTGGCATCGGCGACAAAGCGTGCCCGCCCGCGGACCTGACGCTGCAGGCTTTCCCCGGCCCGGCGAGGATCCTCGGGTGACACCGACACCGACCACCGACGAGTGGGGCATCGACGCGAGCTGGCTGGACGCGCTGGACAAGGAGCACTCCGTCGCCCAGGCCACCATCGACCGGCTGCGCGAGGTGATCGGCACTCCCCCGGCCGACCTCGACGATCGCGCGCCGATCGTCGCCCGGCCCGGTGATGCCCTGGAGCTCGACAAGGCCGACGTCGTCTGCGAGGACGGCGAGGTGCGCTCCATCGACGGCGAGCTGCCGGCCGACTTCCCGCTCGGCTACCACTGGCTGCAGACCGCCGAGGGCCGCCGCCGCCGGCTGATCGTCTCGCCCGGCCGGTGCTGGCTGCCCGACGACCGCGCCTGGGGCTGGGCCGTGCAGCTCTACGCGACCCGCAGCCGGGCGAGCTGGGGCATCGGCGACCTCGCCGACCTCCGCGCTGTCCGCCGGATGGCCGCCGACCAGGGTGCCGGCTTCGTGTTGATCAACCCCCTGCACGCGGTCGCGCCGACGGCCGGGCAGGAGGCCAGCCCCTACCTGCCGGCCACCCGCCGCTTCCGGAACCCCATCTACCTGCGGATCTCCGAGGTGCCCGGCGCCGACGGGGTCGACATCGAGGACGACGCCGGCCGGGCGCTGTCGGAAGGCCCGCTGATCGACCGCGACGCCATCTGGGCCCGCAAGCGCGAGGTGCTGATGCGCGTCTTCTTCGCCCACGGTGGCGGCGAGGCGTTCGCCCGGTGGCGTGAGGAGCGGGGGCAGACGCTCCAGGACTGGGCGACCTGGGCCGCGATCGCCGAGGAACACGGCGGTGACTGGCACACCTGGCCCGAGGAGCTGCGCCGTCCCCAGGGCCCGGAGCTCGCCCGCTACGTGGAGCAGCACGGCGCCGTCGTCGCCTTCCACGCCTGGCTGCAGTGGGCGCTGGACCTGCAGTTCACCGCCGCCACCGGCGACATGACCGTGATCCAGGACCTGCCCATCGGGGTCGCCGGGGGCGGTGCGGACGCCTGGGCCTGGCAGGAGGTGCTCGCCGAGGGCGTCAGCGTCGGCGCACCCCCGGACGCGTTCAACTCCCAGGGCCAGGACTGGGGCTCACCGCCGCTGACCCCCTGGCGGCTGAGGGACGCGGACTACGAGCCGTTCATCCAGTCGATCCGCGCGACGATGGCCGGCGCCGGCGGGCTGCGCATCGACCACGTGATGGGTCTCTTCCGGCTCTGGTGGGTGCCCTCCGGCGGGTCGGCGGCCGAGGGCGCCTACGTCCGCTATCCGTCGGAGGACCTGCTCGACATCGTGGCGCTGGAGAGCACCCGCGCGCAGGCGCTCGTCGTCGGCGAGGACCTCGGCACGGTGGAGGACGGCGTCCGCGAGGCCATGGCCGAGCACGGCATCCTGTCCTACCGGCTGCTCTGGTTCGAGGACGACACCCCCGCCGAGTGGCCGGCCGAGGCCATGGCCGCCATCACCACGCACGATCTGCCGACCGTCGCCGGCCTCTGGACCGGAAAGGACGTCGAGGAGCAGCGCGAACACGGCACCGGGACCGACGAGGAGCTCGAACGCGGCCGGACGTCGCTGCTGGCGCACCTGCCCAGGCTGCCTCGGAACACCCCCACCGAGGAGGCGGTGGAGCACGCGCACCGCCTCCTCGGTGGGGCTCCCTCCATGCTGCTGTCGGCGACGCTGGACGACGCGATCGGCGAGCTGCGGCGGCCCAACATGCCCGGCGCCGGCGACCGGCCCAACTGGTCGCTGCCCCTTCCGGTGCTCGTCGAGGACCTGCCCGGCCATCCGTTGCTCCGCACGATCGCGCGCACCCTCGCGGACGGCGTCACAGGCGGTCGCACCGACTGATCCGCTGCGGGTGTCGTCGAACACTTGTTCGACGGCCGTGCGACACTTCGACCGTGGCCGGCGGGATGACTCCAGGGCGAGGGGGACGCTCCCTCGGCGAGCGGGCGGCGGCCTCCGGCGTGCGTGCGGACGTGCCGGCCGCCGCCCCGGCCTCTGGCGCGTCCTACGCCGCCGCAGGCGACGGCGGGGAGGGCCGGCACTGCTGGGTGCGGGATCCACCGGAGTTCCCCGGGACGTGGCCGGGCCTGCTCGTCGAGTGGCGGCAGCGCGGCGGCGGGTGGCAGGGCCGGGTCGCCTACACCGTGACCGGCCCGCACGGCCCGGTGCTCGTGGAGTCGTGGCTGCCCGCGGCCCGCCTCGAGCCCCGCTGAGCGATTAGGGGCAGGCGGCGGCGGCTATGGGCTTCCCATGACCGAACCGGATGACCGCCCCACCCTCGACGACGTCATCGAGCCCGGGGAGCACCCCACCCGCGACCGCACGCAGCACGCGAAGGACCCCCACCCGAGCGACGAGGTGCTCGAGCACCGGACCGAGCTGGAGCGTCAGGCAGTGGGGTCCGACGACGCCGATCCGGCCGGCGCCGACGAGCACGCCGCGACGGACTGACCGCCACCGGCAGGGCGGCGACCGAGGCGGCAATCGCCACGTCCAGGGACACCCGCACGGGCATCCCTGGACGTGGCGATCGAGAAAGCTGCGTTCAGTCCGCTCTCATCCGCGGAATTGTCGTGAACGTCAGGCGTACAGGAAACACGCCACCGAGGCCGGCTCGGGCTCGAACGCCATCAGTGTCCCCGACGTCTGCCCATTCGACGTGATCGTGTAGAAGATCTGCCTCCCCGCCGGGTAGGCCACAAGACGGCTCCGGTTGGGCGGCATCACCTTGCTGCAGGACACCGTGACGGACCTCGTCGTGGCGCTGGAAATGCCCAGCTGAGCGCTCACGAAGCTACGCGACACGCCGAAAGCCACGTTGATCGTGCGAGTCGCGGCGTACGACTTACTGATCGTGCACGTGAATCCGGCGGGTGCCGAACACGTGGCGAGCGGATTGTTGAAGTTGATGTTGCTATTGGAACTCAGGACTCTCACCACGGTGGCGGCGGACGCCGGTGGCGCGACAACGACCCCGCCCACCAGAACGGACGCCATGGCGATGAAGCCCGCCGCCAGCTTGCGAATGTTCACGTCGATCGATCTCCATTTCTCGGGCTGGGACGCTGCTGTGCGTCGTGGGCGAAGCGGGTCCTCAGCTGGAGGAGTACGCACAGCGGATGCCGGTCGGGTTGAAGGCGTACTGCACGGAATTCGCGGTCTGGGTCAGGCGGCCGTACTGGTAGGTGCGCTGCTGAATCGTGTAGCGGTAGGTGTCGCCGAAGGCATAGCCGGAGACCCACGGGTAGGTCGGCGGCCGGGTGCTCCCGGTGCACCCGGCGGTGATCGTGACGGACCGCGCGCTGCTGATGCCCAGCGTTGCGGCGACGGCGCCTACCGAAATCCCGAACGTCACTCCGATGGTGCGCGTCGCGATCTTTCCAGAAGTGATGGTGCAACTGGTCGGTGACGGAGACCCGCCGCACCTGCCGAGCCGCATGTCGTAGCGGATGACGTTGCTGGTCCGCGTCACTCCGGTGACACTGGTCTCGTACCACACGGGAGCACTGGGGTCTACAACTGCATTGGCCGGGGCGGCAGCTACGAGTGGCAACACCACACCCATCGCCACGGCTACAGCAATACGACGAATAAGACGTCCGAACTTCACGACAGCTCCTTGAGGGGTCACCGGCACGCCACATATCCCCATGAAGGGGAAAGCACTGGGATTCGGTCCCCGTGAATGGCGTGTTCGTCGTTGCGAGGCGGGCGGGCGGGAATTTGGTTGGCTGAAAGTATTGAGGGGGTGACCCCGTGTCAAGCTTTTCTCACGCAGCAGTTTTGACCGCCATGGAGGCGCCCTTCCCGGTGGCGCGCGCACCCATCCCAGGACGGCCTCGGGCAGTCGTTCTCACCGGTGCCACGGCCGGCGGACGCCGGCCACGCCACGGCCGCCCGCCCGCTACGACGAACGCCATCGGCCACCGAGCCGCGTCGTCCTGGCGGTGATCTCCACCTGGTGACGCAGCGGCGAAGCGCGCCCTAGCGGCCTGACTTCGCCCGGTACCGCGCCGCCCGCTTCGACGCGGCAGCGCGACGTCGAATCGACTCGCCTGCCTCGCGCTCCTCAGCGGCGCCGTGGCGGGCGGCGGTCGCTGTTCCCGCTGGGAAGCCGGCCCGCACGACCCGGTGCTCCACGGTCTCGGGCATGTAAGCGAGGGAGAAGAACAGCCCCAGGATCACCCCGGCGAGGGCGGCCATCCCACGGATCCAGAAGGGGCCGGGGACGAAGATCAGCACCGCCGCGATGGGCACCGCGAGCTGCGCCAGCGAGCGCGCGACATGCCGCAGCCACCAGGTCCGGGTCGTGGTGTCGTGCAGCACCCAGCCGCGGTTGCGCTCGGGCAACCCGCCGCCGAGGGCGTACCAGATCCACCGGTGCGGGGCGGGGCGCACGACGGGCTCGGCCGGCACACCGCGCTCCGTGTCCGCAGCTGTCATGACGGCACTCCCCTGGTCGACCCGGCCCGTGCCATCATCATCCCACCAATGCCGAGTACACCAACGCTTGGGACACCAACTGTTAGCGGAGTAACAGCGCTCCGGATCAGGCGACCGTGGACTCGTCCACGCCGGGGACCTTCAGCGCCCGCTGGGAGGCGGCGATCACGCGAGTCAGCGCCTCCTGCAGCGACATCAGCTCCTCGACGGGCATCCCGAGCCGCTCGACGATGCCGGCCGGGATCCGCTCCGCTTCGGCGCGCAGCGCCTTCCCCGTGTCGGTCAGCGCCAGAGCCAGATTCCGCTGATCCTGCGGATCCCGCTCCCGGCGCAGCAGACCCGCTGCCTCCAGCCGCTTGAGGAGCGGTGAGAGGGTGCCGGGGTCCAGTTGCAGCAGGCCGGAGAGCTCCTTGACCGACAGCTGCCCGTGCTGCCACAGCGCCAGCATCACCAGGTACTGCGGATGGGTCAGCCCGAGCGGCTCGAGCACGGGCCGGTAGACAGCGACCACGGTGCGAGCAGCCACGGACAGGGCGAAACACACCTGCCGCTCCAGGGCGAGCATGTCGCCGGCGTCGGCAGGAGGCGGAAGCGTCTGTAGGGCGGTCACCGCCCCAGGATAGAACGCATGGTGGCCCAAGCCTTGGCCTGCCAATCTTCGCCCCCCCGAGCCGTCCGCACGGCCGAGTCGTCCGCCTGGTTCGCTTCCCGGATGCGGAGGCTATTTCCCGGCGACGTCGCCTGCTGGCTGGTGAAGACGAACCGGCCCCCGTCCGACCTCGTCCCCGGCTGGCGTCCCGGCACCGAGCAGCCGCTGACGCGGTGCGTGCGGCCCTCCCACCGGCTCGACCTGATGGCGGCCGGCCAGCCGTGCCTGCTGTGGCTGAGCGGCCGCGACCGGCCCGGAGTGCACGCCCTCGGCGAGCTCCGCGGCCCGCCGCAGCAGGACGCCGGCGGACCGGCTGTGTCGCTGCTGCTGACCCTGCTGGACGAACCGGTCGACCGCGCGGAGCTTCTGGCCGATCCCGTCGCCCGCGACGCCGAGGTGCTCCGGATGCCGGCCGGCAGCAACCCGTCCTGGCTGTCGGGTCCGCAGTACGACGCCGTCCTCGCCCGGGTGCAGACCCGGGAACGTGCCGCCGGCCTGGGACCATGGCTCCCGTGACTGCGAACCGCCTCCGCTGGGGCGCCCTGGCCTGGCTGCTGACGCTGCAGTTCTTCGTGCTGGAGACGATCGCCGAGTTCCGCTACGAGGGCTCCTACTCGCGCGTCGACGACGTCATCAGCGACCTGGGCGCGAGCGGTTCGGCAGCGCACCAGCTGATGAACGCCTCGTTCGTGGTGCAGGCGGCCCTCATCCTGGGCGGCACCCTGCTGCTCCGGCCGGTGCTGCTGCGCGGAGCCGCACAGGTCGCACCCGTCCTGCTCGGCGTCGCGGCGGCCGGCGTCCTGCTGGTCGGGGTCTTCCCGTCCGACGGCAACTCCCTCGTGCACGCGATCGGCGCCGTGGCGTACCTGGTCGGCGGCGGCCTCGGCCTCATCGCCCTGGCCTATGCGGTGCGGCCCCGGTCGGAGTTCCTCGGGACGACGCTGGCGCTGCTCGGCCTGATCGGCACGGCCGCGACCGTCTTCTTCCTGACGAGCGTGACCGAGTACCTCGGTGAGGGCGGGACGGAGCGGGTGGCCGCCTACGTGCTCCCGCTCGGCCTGGCGCTCGCCGGGGCGACGTTGTGGCGCATCGCCGGGCCGGGCTCGGCCGACCGTCCCGACCGCCGGGCGGAGCGTGAGGCGGCGCGGGCCGAGAAGGCCGAGCGGGACCGCGAACGGGACGCCGCCCTCGAAGCCGCCGCCCGCCGGGACGTCCCGGCCCGGCTGGACGACGACGAGATCGACGACCACTGGGCCACCCCCACCCGGCGCCCCCGGGACTGAACGCTCAGCTCGACGCAGGCACGAACCGCAGCACGTCGGCGACCGTACGACGGCCGCTGACCGCCGAGCCGGCCGCCTCCGGCGGGTAGCCGATCCGCAACAGCATCTGCGGATGCCCGACGAGGGACAGCCGCGACTGCATCCGGCTGCGGGTCGCCGGCCAGTCCAGGGCCTGGGTGAGCGGCGACGCCGCCAGCCCCGCGACCGTCACCTGCAGCAGGACCCGGCCCAGGGCCCGACCGGACTGGAGCCAGGCGTACCGGTCGTCGCCCTCGGTACCCAGCAGGACCACCACTGGACGCTCCACCGCCGGCGGGGGCGCGTCGGGATCCCCGGACGAGAGGAATGCGTGCTGCTCGCGGGATCCGGCCACGAAGTCGCGGATCAGCCAGTTCGACGGGCGGGCGTGCGGGTCGCCGGCCGGCACGGCCTCCACCGGCACGCCGTCGACCGCCGCCGCATCGGTGCGCATCCATCTCTCCAACTCGGCGACGTAGGCGGGGTCGCTCTGCTCCATCTCCTCGGCGCGGGAGATGAGGAACACCGTGGCGACCTCCTCCTCGGACCGGGTGATCGGCTTGAGCCAGGTGTCGAAGAGGCCCGCCTCGGCCTGCAGCCGATCGACGAGGTCGACCGGGACGGCCCGGGGCTGGAAGGCCGCGCGCACCGTGTGCCGCTGCGCGATCGCCGCGGCCAGCCTCCGGTCCTCCTCGGTCGGCTCGCGGGTGCCGGTCACCTCGATGGTCGCGAGGTGGTCGGGGTCGGCGTCGTCGGTGAGCAGGTCGACGTCGCCGTCGCGGCCGGCAGCCGACAGGGCGACGACGGCGAACTCGACGAGACTGCCGCAGCTGATGACCTGCTGCCGCCGCGTCGGGTCGAGGACCGGCAGCGCGCGCTCGGTGTCGAGGTACACCTCGAGCCGGTCCGGAGTCGCGACGAACCGCCACGGCTGCGTGTTGTGGATCGACGGCGCCCGGGTGGCCGCGGCCACCACCTGCGCCCAGTCCTGTTCGTCCACGCGTTCCTCCCGGCCTGGGGCCCTGGATGCGCCGACGGCCCATCCGTGGCATGCCTACCCCATCAGCGGCCGGCGGTGCGCACGTGCACTCCGAACCGATGGCGGCTCAGACCGTCGGGCTGGCCTCCTGGGGCACCGGCACGGGCGGCCGGACCCGGGTGCGACGCCGCGAGAGGCCCACCCCGGTGAGGCAGATGGCCCCGCCGACCAGGGCGAGCGCCGGCGGCACCTCGTCGAGCAGGAGCCAGCCCAGGAGGATCACCAGGGGCGGGACGACGTACGTGGTGACGCCGAGCTTCCCGGCGTCCATCCGGCGCAGCGCGTACGCCCAGGTGCTGAAGGCCAGGGCCGTCGGCACCGCGCCGAGGTAGACCACCCCCGCGATCGATCCGCCGGGGGCCGCACCCAGTTCGCCGATGAGCGTTCCGGCCCACGGGAGGCAGCAGACGGCACCCATCGCGCAGGCGGTGAACGTCACCTGCAGCCCGGGCAGCCGCCGCAGGAGCGGCTTCTGCGCGACGACACCCGCGGCGTAGGTGACCGCCGCGACCACGCACAGGACCACACCGATCAGCTCCGTCTCCGCGCTGCGCGTGGCCACGCCGATCAGTACCACGCCGACGAATGCGACGGCGATGCCGACGACGAGCCAGCGCGGGAACCCCTCGCCCAGCAGCAGCCCGGCGAAGACCGCGATCAGGATCGGGCCGATGTTGACCAGCATCGCCGTCGTCCCGGCGTCCAGGTGCTGTTCGGCGGCGTTCAGGGCGACGTTGTAGATGCCGAACCAGCCGACCCCGCAGACCACGAGGAGCGCCCACTCCCGCCCCGTCGGCCGGACCCAGCCGCGCCCGATCAGCAGCAGGCCGAGGACGGCGCTGCCGATCACCAGCCGGCCGAGTGCCAGAGCTCCCGGGGAGAAGTCCTCCCCCACCCCGCGGATCGCCACGAAGGCCGACGCCCAGGCCAGGAGCGTGACGACGACGGCGAGGATCGTGCGGCCGCTCGGCGGCGAGGAGGACTGGGTGGTCACGGTCGGACCCTAGGCGGCCCCTCTGACGGGTTCCGGCGGGTATCGGACGGGGCGTCCAGGGAGGCAGAAGAGCAGCGATGGCTGGCAGGAGCCCTGCGCTCAGCCGTCCAGGTGCTGGGCGTAGGTCCGGCGTCCGCGGGCACCGGCGGAGGGCAGCGCGGCGCCGTCCCGGAACGCGGTGCTCAGCTTTCCCGGCACCGGGGTCGCCACGACGTGGCTGCCCGGGGCGCGGGCCGACGCCCAGGTGCGGGCGAGGTCGGCCGCCGACAGGTCCTCCGGGCCGCCGAACTCCACCACCCCGCCGGCCGGCGCGGCGGCACTGATCTCGGTCACGTAGTCGGCGACCTCGCCGACGTCGACCGGTTGCGCGCGCCAGCCCATCGGCACGGGGAGCACCGGGCCCCGGCGCGCGGAGTCGAGCAGGAAGTCGACGAAGTCGTGGAACTGGGTGACCCGCAGCAGGGTCACCGGCAAGCCGGAGGCGAGCAGCACCTGCTCGGCGGCGAACTTGGCGCGGTAGTAGCCGTAGGGGATCTTGTCCACGCCCACGATCGAGATGTAGACGAGGTGCTGCAGCCGGTCGCGGTCGACCGCCTCGACGAGACGGCGCGTGCCGGCGACGTCGACCTGCCACGGGTCCCCGCGCGGGTCGCTGGCGGCGTGCACGACCAGCTCCGCGCCGGCGAGCGACGTCGCCAGGTCGAGGCCGGTGGCGAGATCGCCGCGGACGCCGCCGGGCCCGGTGCCGCGCCGCGATATCTGCGTAACAGAGTGTCCGGCCGCCTGGAGGGGGCCGAGGAGCCGCTGACCGAGCCGACCGGTGCCACCGGTGACGAGTACGTCCACGCCCCGCAGTCTGTCGTGACCCGCGCTCCGGGCACACCCCCGCGGACGGCAGGATGGCGCCGTGGTCTTCCGCGCGGTCCTCCTCGACTGGCGGGGCACGCTGGTGACCACCCTGACCGAGGAGGACTGGGCGCGGCAGGCCCTCCTGCGTCTCGGCCGCCCCACCTGGCCGGACCTCGTCGACCACGTGGCCGCCCGGCTCCGGACGGCGGAGGCAGCACTCGACGCACCGGGGACGGACACCGACGCCGGCGTGCACCGCCGCACCTACCTGCAGGTCCTGTCAGCAGCAGGACTGGACGACGACCTCGTCCAGGCGCTGTACGCCGTGGAGTCCGACCCGGGATGCAACACCTTCGCCGTCGACGTCGCCGACACCCTCCGGCTGCTGAACGGCGCGGGCCTGCGGATCGCGGTGGTCAGCGACGTCCACGTCGACATCCGGCCCGCGTTCGAGGCGGCCGGTCTGGCGGGGCTGGTCGACGTCTTCACGCTCTCCTTCGAGCAGGGAGTGCAGAAGCCCGATCCGGCGATGTTCACCCACACGCTCAGTGCCCTGGGCGTCGCGGCGGGCGAGGCGCTCATGGTCGGCGACCGCTCGCGACCGGACGGCGCGGCCGTCGAGTCGGGGATCACCACCCTGCTGGTGCCGCCCCTGACCGGCCCGGAGGATCGGCGGCTGCACCTCGTCCTCGCACTGTGCGGCGTGGCGTCCGGCCATATCTCACATGCGAGATAACGTGTCGGCGTGACGCTCACCGAACTTCCGGCCGACAGTGCGATCGCCCGCATCGGTTCCCTCGTCCGCGACGCCCGCCGCCACCGGGGACTCACCCAGCAGCAGCTCGCCGACCGGCTCGGGACCAGCCAGAGCGCGATCGCCCGCATCGAGCAGGGCGGCCAGAACCTCACCCTCGAGCTCCTCGGCCGGCTGTCCACGGCGCTGGAGAGCGAGCTGATCAACCTCGGCCCGACCGGCCCCACCCACCTGCGGGTCGAGGGCGGCCGTCCGCTGCGCGGCAGCGTCGTCGTGAAGTCGTCCAAGAACGCGGCCGTCGCGCTGCTCTGCGCCGCGCTGCTCAACCGCGGCCGGACGACGCTGCGCAACGTGGCCCGCATCGTCGAGGTCGAACGGATCCTCGACGTGCTGCGCTCGATCGGCGTCTCGGCCACCTGGGACGCGACCGGCCACGACCTCACGCTCGTCGTCCCCGAGGCCCTCGACCTCGCCGGGATCGACGCCGACGCCGCCCGCCGCACCCGCAGCATCATCATGTTCCTGGGCCCGCTGCTGCACCGGGCGGAGACCTTTCAGCTGCCCTACGCCGGCGGCTGCGACCTCGGCACCCGCACCGTGCAACCGCACATGATCGCGCTGCGCCCGTTCGGCCTGGAGATCGAGGCGCGGGCCGGCGAGTACCACGCGACCGTGACGCACACCGGCGCCCCGGCCCGGGCGATCGTGCTGACCGAGCGCGGCGACACCGTGACCGAGAACGCGCTCCTGGCCGCGGCCCGCACCGACGGCGTCACGACCATCCGCAACGCCAGCTCCAACTACATGGTCCAGGACCTCTGCCTGTACCTGCAGCTGCTCGGGGTCGGGATCGAGGGCCTCGGGACGACGACGCTCGTCGTCCACGGCCGCCCGGTCCTCGACGCGGACGTCGACTACACGATCAGCGAGGACCCGGTCGAGGCGATGAGCCTGCTGACCGCCGGGATCGTCACCGGCTCGGAGCTCACCGTCCAGCGCGCGCCGATCGACTTCCTGGAGATCGAGCTCGCCGTGCTCGCGGAGATGGGGCTGCGCTACGAGCTCTCCCCCGACTACCTCGCCGACAACGGGCACACCCGGCTGGCCGACATCACGATCTCGCCGTCGGTCCTGAAGGCCCCGATCGACAAGATCCACCCGATGCCGTTCCCCGGCCTCAACATCGACAACCTGCCCTTCTTCGCGGTCATCGCCGCCCAGGCCGAGGGCGCGACGCTGATCCACGACTGGGTCTACGACAACCGCGCCATCCACCTCTCGGACCTGACCCGGCTCGGCGCCGACGTCCGGCTGCTGGACCCGCACCGCGTGCTCGTCAACGGACCCACGCGGTGGTCGAGCGCCGAGGTCGTCTGCCCGCCCGCGCTGCGCCCGGCCGTCTGCATCCTGCTGGCGATGCTCGCCGCGAAGGGGACGTCGGTCCTGCGCAACGTCGACATCATCGCCCGCGGGTACGAGCACCTCTACGAGCGGCTGATCGAGATGGGTGCGAGCATCGAGGTCTTCCACGACTGAACGGCTCACCCGAACGCGGGCGCTGACCGACCGGAAGGACTTCAGGTGGCGGGTGGACTCGTAGCCCTGTTCGACGACGTGGCGATGCTCGCGCGCGCAGCCGCCGCGTCCGTCGACGACATCGGGGCCGCTGCCGCACGGGCCAGCGTGAAGGCCGCCGGCGTCGTCGTCGACGACACCGCCGTCACCCCGCAGTACGTGCACGGCCTTGCCGCCGAGCGCGAGCTGCCGATCATCCGGCGCATCGCCGTCGGCTCGCTGCGCAACAAGCTGCTCATCATCCTGCCCGCGATCCTGCTGCTGAGTCAGTTCCTCCCGGTCCTGCTCACCCCGATCCTCATGATCGGGGGCGCCTATCTCTGCTACGAGGGCGCGGAGAAGGTGTGGGCAAAGGTCAGCGGGCACCAGGACGCCCACGGTGGGGGCGAGGACGTCCTGCCGGACGAGGACACCGTCGTGTCCGGAGCCGTCCGCACCGACTTCATCCTGTCGGCGGAGATCATGGTGATCTCCCTGAACGAGGTGGTCGATCAGCCGTTCGTGTCCCGCGCGGTCATCCTCGCGGTCGTCGCGGTCGGCATCACCGTCCTGGTGTACGGCGTCGTCGGCCTCATCGTGAAGATGGACGACGTCGGACTGAGCCTGTCGCAGCGATCCGGGAACCGCGTGGCCGGGTTCGGCCGCGGACTGGTCAAGGCGATGCCGCGGCTGCTGACCGCGCTCACCGTGATCGGGACCGCCGCGATGCTCTGGGTGGGCGGTCACATCATCCTGGTGGGCACCGACGAGCTCGGCCTGACCTTCCTGTACGACGCCGTCCACCACGTGGAGGAGGCGGCGCACGACGCCGCCGGAGCCGTCGGCGCAGTCGTGGGCTGGCTCGTCAACACGCTGGCCAGCGCGATCCTCGGGCTCGCCGTCGGGGCCGTGATCGTGGTCGTCATGACCCTGACGGTCCACCGGCGCACGGCCGGGTCGGCGAACACGGCCGGGTCGCACTAGGCCAGTTCCCGCCCCCTCCGGATCACCACGCGCGGCGGTTCGTGGCGGGCGAGCAGGTCGACCGTGCGCGTCGCGTCGTGCACCAGGAGATCCGCGGGTCCGCCCTCGCGCAGGCCGTGGCCGGTCAGCCCCAGCACCCGCGCCGCCGACGTCGTCACCAGGTCGACCAGCACCTCCAGCTGCGGCGCGGAGCGCATGTCCAGCAGGTGCGCGGCCAGGAAGGCCACCTCGAGCAGGTTGTGTCGGCCGAACGGGTAGTAGGCGTCCTCGATGTCGTCCTGGCCGAGCGCCACCGCCACACCGCGCTCGAGGGCCCGCTCGACCGGCAGCGCGACCGACCCGGTGTGCGGATCGCTGACCAGCCCGAGACCCACCTCCCGGGCCAGGTCCAGCAGCGCGTCCTGCCGGGCCGCGTCGTAGTGGCCCACGGC
Source organism: Blastococcus sp. CT_GayMR16 (assembly GCF_004570875.1). Lineage (GTDB taxonomy): Bacteria > Actinomycetota > Actinomycetes > Mycobacteriales > Geodermatophilaceae > Blastococcus_B. The sequence goes on from NZ_SPQK01000019.1 coordinate 78,670, forward strand.
CCGCGCATGGCAGGCCACTCCCCGACCCTCCAGACCGTGCCGGCGCATCGCCTCGGCGAGCATCCGGGTGGTGTCGTAGGCGGGATCCGGTGCGTCGTCGGTGAGCATCGCGACCCGACGCCCGAGCCGGGCGGCCAGCGCGCAGGCCCACTCCACGTGCGCCTCCTGCTCGGCGGTGCCGGCCTCGATCCACGGGATCCCGCCGACGACGTCGGCGCCGGTGGCCATCGCCTCCTCGACCAGCTCGGCGGCACCCGGATCGCGCAGGACGCCGTCCTGGGGAAAGGCCACGACGGCGACGTCCACGCGGTCCCGGAACTCCTCGCGGGCGGCCAGCACCGCCTGCAGGCCGACCAGTCCGGCGGCGGTGTCGACGTCGGCGAACGCCTGCACGTGCAGCACGCCGTGGCGCAGTCCGTCGGCCAGCGCCTGCCGGATGTTCGGCAGGAGGGTGTCCACCCGGTAGTGCTGCTTGACCGCACGGGCGAGGTCGATGCCCCGCGCCGAGTCGGCCATGCCGTCGGCGGTGTAGGCCTCCAGCGCCGCATCGCCGATGAGCGGCAGCGTGCGCACCTTGTCCAGGTGGAGGTGGGCATCGACGAACGGCTCGGTGACGAGCCCGCCGCCGGCCGGCACGAGCACGGCCTCGGGCGGCACGGGCCGCGAGCCCGTGGGGACGACGGCGGTGACCGTGCCGCCGGCCGTGTGCACGTCGACGACCTCTCCGCTGCGCAGCCTCGCCTCGGTGACGACGAGCGACGACGGGCCGGCGGCAGAGAAGGTGGTCACGCCGAAGGAGTAGCAGACCGCGGGTCACCGGCGGCCTCAGGCGAGCGTGACCCCGAAGCCGTGCACGGCCAGCCGGAGCAGGACCGGCCCGGGGCGCAGCAGGTCCGCCACGCGCGCCGAGCTCGCCGCCTCGAGGTCCGCGAGGCACAGGGCGTAGTCGGCCGCGCCGCGGACCCGGGCCTCGTGCAGGGCGACGGCGTTGGCCCACACCTTGCGGCGCGACTCGCGGAGGAACAGCCGGCTGGCGCCCCGGTTGGCCGGGGCCAGCACCCGGTCCAGGAGCGTCCGGCGCCCCCCGGCGAGCTCCAGCGCGACGTCCTCCCCGCTCACCTGGGCAGACAGGACGGCGTCGATCCGCTCGTGGTCGCCCCGGCGGAGGTCCAGCCGCTCCGGGACGGCGAAGTCCTCCGGCGGGATCACGCGGACCAGCGACTGCGGCAGGTCGAAGTTGATGTGCGCGTTCATGCCCAGCAGCACGTGCGCCTCGGGCGGCAGCCCGGGCTTGGCCCCGAACGCCAGCTGCCAGGGCGCGGCGACCTCTGCCGGATCCCCCCGGTAGGCATCGAGCGCGTCGAGGTAGAGGTCGGCGAAGTCGACGTCCCATCGGGCGACCCACTCCGCATCCACGAACAGTCCGGCGTCCAGCGCCGCCGCCACCGCCCGGGTGGTGCGCAGGTAGGTGCCGAGGAAGAAGCGGGCCGGGTCACCGGCGCTCTCCAGCGTCTCCTGCAGGGCCGCCATGCGGGCGATCAGCGCGGCGACGACCTCCGGCACGGGTCGTGCCTCAGAGCAAAGCGTCGAGGCCGTCGTCCGCCGACGCCGTGTACCCGGCCTCGACCGGCGGCCGGTGCGGCTGGTCCAGACCGCGCATGCGGGCGGCGTGCAGCGCGAGCAGCAGGTTCAGCCGCAGCGTCGGGTCGGTCGTGAAGGGCCCGAGCATCCGCTCCAGCTTGCCGATCCGGTAGCGCATCGTGTTGTAGTGGAAGTGCAGCCGGCGGGCCGACTCCGCGACGTTGAGGTTGGTCTCCAGCAGCACCCGGAGGGTCTCCCGGAGGTCGGCGGAGTCCGCGTCGGCGGCGTCGGCCAGCGGGCCGAGCACCTCGTCGACGTAGGTGCGCAGCTCGGTGCTGTCCGGGATGAGCGACAGCAGCCGGAAGACGCCGAGCTGGTCGAAGTGCGTGACCGAGGACGCGCCGTGGATCTCCTGCCCGACGCCCAGGGCCCGCTGCGCCTGCCGGTGCGCCTCCTGCAGCGCCGACAGCGACTCCGCGGGCCGCCCGATCCCGGTGCCCAGGACCCGGCCCACCCGCCGGAGCCGGCCGTTCACCCGGGAGGTCACGGCGGTCACGAGCGCGGAGAGCTCCTCGGGAGTGCGCCCGTCCAGCGGCAGCAGCGTGACGATCTCGGTGGCCAGTCCGGCGACGGCGGCGCCCGCGACCTCCGGTTCGAGCGCGGCCCGCCAGCCGTCGGCAAGCCGGTCGAGCACGTCGAGGGCCTTGGTGGGGTCGGCCTGCGCGTCGGCGACGGTCTCGGTGGCGGTGACCAGGACGGCGACCGGCCCGTCGAGCCGCCAGCCGAACGACCGCGTGTAGGCCAGCGTCCGCTCGGTGTGGCCCACGGACCCGCCGACCAGCCGGCGCACCAGGTCACCTTGGAAGCGCAGTTCCACCGAGTGCACGGCCTGCAGGCGGATCACCGACAGGGCGGCGATGACCGCAGCCCGTTCCAGCACACCGCCGGCGCCCAGCATCATCGCGCCGTGGCGGTGCACCGCCACCAGCCAGCCGTGCCGCTGGTCGCCGGCCAGGATCGGCGCGACGGCGTACTCACCCACCCCGCCGGGCAGCTCGTGGTGGCCGGGGACGAGCAGGATGCCGTCGGCGGGTGAGAGGTCGGCGTCGGCGAGGACGTCGGCAGGCGTGACGACGGTCTGGTCCGCCCGTACCCCGGACAGCCGCCGCGAGGGCGTGAGCTCGGCGAGGGCGTCGTCGGCGGCCGCATCGAGCAGCCAGAGCCAGTCGCTGATCTCAGTCACGTCATCGACCGGCCCGGCGCTGGTGACCACCTCGCGGTCGGGGCCGAGCCCCAGCACGGCGGTGCCCTCGAGCATCACGGCCAGCCGCTGGGAGACCTGGGCGAGCCCGCCACCGGTGAGGGCCACCTCCATGAATTCGTCGTCCATGCGCGAGGACAGGGCGAGGGCCTGCCCCTGCTTGGTGACGACGGTGCCGAGCACCTCCGACACCACTTCGTCCATCCGGACGTGGGGCGGCAGCGCGAGGACGGGCAGGCCGCGGCGCTCGGCCTCGGCGAGGACCTCGCCGGGCACCGGCGCGGGGCCCTCGGTCCGGCGGAACGCGAGCGCCGAGGTGCCCATCGAGTCCAGCCGCTCGACCAGGGCACGACAGTTGGCGGGGTCGGCCGGTGGCAGGCGCGCACCGAGGACGACGAGGACGTCGGGACCGGCGGCGGCCAGCGGGTCCGCGGGATCGTCGACGACCATGTGGCGGACGACGCGGCCGAGTCCGGAGGCGCCGGCGGCGACCGTCGTGCCGGCCAGCCCCGGCAGTTCGAGGGCCTCCTCGACGGTCAGGCCCATGCGTTCCTGCCAGCTGGTGCGATCGTCCCGGGTGGTCTCCGGCCGCGACTCGGCGACAGCCCAGTTACGCCGGAACGGGACCGACCCGTTACGGTGCGTAGAAGCCGCCAGTGAGGCATCACCCTGGGTCACGACGCATCCCCCTCTTTGTCATCGCCCAGGCTGCCACACCCCGACATCCTGTCAGGTGTCCCCGGACGACGACCCCCATTCTTGGCGACATTCGCCATGAGAGGGCGTGCGACGCGCCGCATAGGTTCGAGACCCGGTCCACCCCGCCCGCTGGATGGTAGGCCGTCGCTCAGGACGAGCGACCACCCCTCCCCCCTGCGGGTGGACGTGGAGCGGACCGGGCGGGGGGTCGGTGCCTCCCGTCGTCCCTCCGCTGAAGGGCCGCCATGCGCACCATCGATGACACCACTGGCCCGGGCACCCGCCTGACGACGAGCGCGCCCCGCGGCCGCGCCGCGCAGGCCGGCGTTCCCACGATTCCCCTCCCCCGCGCCTCGGCACAGGCCACGGCGCGGACCGCCCGGCCGGCGCGATCGGCTACCGCTGTGCCGGCCTCGGCCAGCACCGGGGTGGCCGAACTGCTCCGCGGGCCCGTCCGCCCGGCGCGCGTGCTCATGAGCGTTCCGGCGGCCGTGTACCTGCACGTCCCCAACGACCGCGGCGGCGACGTCGTCGGCGTCCTCACCAGCGACGCCGCCCGGCTGCCGCTGGGCTGCATGCTCTTCCGCCCGAGCAACGGGCGCCCCCTGGTGTCGCTGCCCAGCGGCGCTCCGGCCGAGGTCGGGGGCGGCCGGATCGTCGTGGGCGACCTCGCGGTCAGCGCCGCTGCCTGGTGGAACCCTCGCCCCAAGCTGCCCAGCCTCCGCCCGGCCCTGCTCCCGGAGGGGGTGCGCACGCTGCGCAACGCCCTCTACGGGGAAGGCGTCCCGCACAGCGCGTTCACCCTGCCCGGCCTCCCCACCGGTCCCGGCGGCCCGCTGGCGGCCCTGCGCGGGGCCGTGCGCCGTGCCGACCTGGACGCGGCGCTGCGGACCGCGACCCGGCTCATCGGTCTCGGCCCCGGCCTCACGCCGGCCGGCGACGACGTCATGGCCGGCACGATCGCGGGCCTGGTCCTGCTCGGGCACCCCTCGGCGGAGCGGTTCGCTGCCGGGGTCTACGCCCTCGCCGCCGGGCGCACCACCGAGCTGTCCCGGGCCCTGCTCCGGCACGCCGCCTGCGGCCGGGTCAGTGGCGAGTACGCCGCCGTCCTGCACGGCCTGGTCGGTGAGCGTCCGCTCGCACCGGCCGTCGCGGGCCTGCTGGCCACCGGCTCCACCAGCGGCCGGGCGATGGCCCTGGGCCTCTGCACCGCGATCGACCTGGTCGACCGGACCATGCGCGACCGCTGAGAAGGACCCCGTCCCTCTCACCGTTCGCAGGCTGGCGGCGAGCCTCCGGACGGGGCCGGCCGTGCGGGCTAGGCGCCTGAAGGGAGGAGCGGGACCAGGCTGTCCCACTGGCTGATCCGGCAGCCGTCGACGCGGGTGACTTCCAGGTCCACCGGCTCGTTCCCCCAGAGACCGGCGACGTGTGCCGACTGAGGTCCGCCGTACTGCTCGGTGCAGGCGACGTCGTCGGGGATCGGCGCGAAGGGGTCGTCCAGGCCCGCCAGGTGCGCGCAGGCGGCGTCCGCGTCGGGGTGGGTGCCCTCGGCGGTGCCGGCGCACGTGAGGGTCCAGGTGACCGGCTCCGAGCCGTTCCCGCGGTCGACGAGGACGACGAGGTCGTTCTCAACCCGGGAGATCCCGCCGGCAGCATCCCCGTCGCCTGTCGCGTCGTCCGCACCGTCGCCGGACGACTGCGCGCAGCCGGTCACGAGCACCAGGAGCAGGAGGACGGACGTGCGCACGGTCGGGCCGGCTTTCCTCAGATGCGGGAGGCGTGAATGCTGGTGACGAGGATGGCGCGGGCGCCCAGCTCCCAGAGCTCGTCCATCACCCGGTTCGTCTCGCTCTGCCGCACCATCGCGCGGACGGCCGACCAGCCCGGGGTCTGCAGCGGGCTGACCGTCGGCCCCTCGAGGCCGGGCGTCACGGCCGTGGCCTTCTCCAGCAGCTCGTTCGGGCAGTCGTAGTCGAGCAGCACGTACTGCCGGGCCACCATCACGCCGCGCAGCCGGCGCCGCAGCTGGGCCACGGCCGGGATCTCCTCGGCGCCTTCCCGACGGACGAGGATCGCCTCACTGCTGAGCACCGGTTCGCCGATGATGTGCAGGCCGGCGGCGCGCAGCGTCGTCCCGGTCTCCACGACGTCGCACACCGCGTCGGCCACGCCCAGGCGGCACGCGGTCTCCACGGCGCCGTCGAGCTTGACCACGCCCGCCTCGATCCCGGACTCCTGCAGGTAGCGCCGCAGCAGGACCGGGTACGCGGTGGCGATCCGCTTGCCGGCGAGCTGGTCGATCCGCTCGATGCCCGACTCCACCGGCGAGGCGAACCGGAACGACGACCGGCCGAAGCCCAGCGGCATGACCTCGACCGCGGCCCGTCCCTCGCCGCTGTCGGGTGCGGTCTCCAGGAGCATGTCCCGCCCCGTGATGCCGACGTCCAGCGTTCCGGCGGCGACGTAGACGGCGATGTCCCGCGGGCGCAGGTAGAAGAACTCGGTGTCGTTGTCGGGGTCGTAGACCGCGAGGTCCTTGGTGCTGCGCCGCTGCCGGTAGCCGCTCTCGGCCAGCATCTCGGCCGCGGGCTCGCTCAGGACGCCCTTGTTGGGGACGGCGATGCGCAGCACAGGGCAACCTTTCACGAGCGGGTGGACGGCCCCGCTGCAGGGGCCCACGGCGACGCTCGCGAGCCGTGGGGGGCAGCGGGGTCCTTACTCAGAGGTGAGCGTAGACGTCCTCGAGCGTCAGACCCCGGGTCAGCATGAGCACCTGCACCCGATAGAGGAGCTGGCTGATCTCCTCCGCCGTCCGCTCGTTCGTCTCGTGCTCGGCCGCCATCCAGGCCTCCGAGGCCTCCTCGACGACCTTCTTGCCCGCCGCGTGGACGCCGTCCCGGACGGCCTGCACGGTGCCGGACCCGGCCTCGGCGGCCGCGACCTTTCCCGACAACTCGGCGAACAGCTCGTCGAAGGTCTTCACAGTCGGCCGTCCCGCAGCACGCCGGTGGGTGAGGCGGAGAACCCGGTGGCCCGCTGCGGCGTGCGCAGCCCGCGCAGCGTCAGGGCAGTGGCCAGCGCGGCGATCGTGGCCTCCCAGCCCTTGTCCTCCGGCGACCCGGGGAACCCGGCCCGGTCCTTGGCCTGCTCCTCGGTGTCGCAGGTGAGGACGCCGTTGCCGACTGGCTTGCCCGCGTCGAGCGCCACCCGGGTGAGCCCGGCCGTCACGGCGTCGCACACGTACTCGAAGTGGGGGGTGCCGCCGCGGATGACCACACCGAGGGCCACCACGGCGTCGTGCCGCTCGGCCAGGGCCTGGGCGACGACGGAGAGCTCCACGGCACCGGGGGCGCGGACCACCGTCGGCGTGGGCACCCCGCTGGCCCGGGCGGCCTCGATGGCGCGCTCGAGGAGCTGGTCGGTCAGCTCACCGTGCCAGGTGGTGGCCACGATGCCGAGCGTGAGTCCTGCCGCGTCGACCGGCTCGACGACCGGTGCTCCACTACCGCTCACGTGGGCTGCTCGTCGACGCCGAGGGGCACGCCGGCCGGGGCGTCGGCCGGACCGGCCTCGGTCTCCGGCTCGATGATGTCGAGCAGGTGACCCATCCGGTCGCGCTTGGTCCGCAGGTAGCTGAGGTTCTCGGTGGTGACGTGGCTGGGCAGCGGCACGCGGCCGTTGACCCGCAGGCCGTAGCCCTCGAGCCCGGCGCGTTTGGCCGGGTTGTTGGTCAGCAGCCGCATGGTGTGCACGCCGAGGTCGACCAGGATCTGGGCGCCGGTGCCGTAGTCGCGGGCGTCGGCGGGCAGGCCGAGGTCGAGGTTGGCGTCGACGGTGTCCACGCCGGCGTCCTGCAGCTGGTAGGCCTGCAGCTTGTGCAGCAGGCCGATGCCGCGGCCCTCGTGGCCGCGGATGTAGAGCACGATCCCGCGCCCCTCCTGGGCGACCGCGGCGAGGGCGGCCTGCAGTTGCGGGCCGCAGTCGCAGCGCAGCGAGCCGAAGACGTCGCCGGTGAGGCACTCGGAGTGGACGCGGACGAGCACGTCCTCGCCGTCCGCGATGTCGCCGTAGACGAAGGCGACGTGCTCGCGGTCGTCGTAGGAGCTGGCGTACCCGACCGCGGTGAACGTGCCGGCCGCCAGCGGGACGCTGGCCTCCGCGACCCGCTCGACCAGCTTGTCGAAGCGCTTGCGGTAGGCGATGAGGTCGGCGATCGAGATCATGCAGAGGTCGTGCTCGTCGGCGAAGACCCGCAGCTCCTCACCGCGGGCCATGCCGGTGGGGTCCTTCTCGCTGACGACCTCGCACAGCGTCCCGGAGGGGCGCAGCCCGGCCAGGATCGCGAGGTCGACGGCGGCCTCGGTGTGGCCCGGGCGGCGCAGCACCCCGCCGTCCTTGGCGCGCAGCGGCACGATGTGGCCGGGCCGGGCGAGGTCGGCCGACGTCGTCGTCGCGTCCGCGAGCAGCCGGATCGTGTGCGCCCGGTCGGACGCGGAGATCCCGGTGGTCACGCCCTCCCGGGCGTCCACGGTGACGGTGTAGGCGGTGCCGCGACGGTCCTGGTTGACCCGGAACATCGGGGGCAGGTCCAGCCGGTCGGCGTCGGACTCGGTCACCGCGACGCAGATGTAGCCCGAGGTGTACCGGACCATGAAGGCGACCAGGTCCGGCGTCGCGAGTTCGGAGGCGAAGATCAGGTCGCCCTCGTTCTCCCGGTCCTCGTCGTCGATGACGACGACCGGTCGGCCGTCCTTGATGGCGGCGATGGCGGTCTCGATCGAGTCGAGCCGCGCGAGCGGGCTACTCATGATCGACTCCCCAGCAGTCGCTCCACGTACTTTGCGATCACGTCGACCTCCAGGTTGACGGGCTCCCCCGGGGCGCGCGCGCCGAGCGTGGTCTCGCGGAGGGTGGTGGGGATGAGGCTGACCTCGAACCAGGGCTCGGGGATGTCTGCGGGACTGACCGCGCTGACGGTGAGTGACACGCCGTCGACGGCGATGGAGCCCTTCTCGACGACGTAGCGCGCCAGGTCGGCCGGTAGGGCGATCCGCACGACCTCCCAGTGCTCGCCCGGGATGCGGCCGAGGACGGCGCCGATCCCGTCGACGTGGCCCTGCATCAGATGCCCGCCCAGCCGGGTGTGCGGCGTGACCGCGCGCTCCAGGTTCACCGGCGCTCCGGCGGTCACCAAGCCCAGGCTGCTGCGGCTCAGGGTCTCGGCCATGACGTCGGTGCTCCACACCCCGGCGTCGACGCCGGTCACCGTGAGGCACACGCCGTTGACGGCGATGGAGTCGCCGAGGGCCACGTCCTCGAGCACCCGCTGGGCCTGGATGCGCAGCACCGCCGAGTCCGACAGGTCCTCGCGGACGAGGAGGGTGCCCACCTCTTCGACTATGCCGGTGAACACCTCAACTCCTTCCGTCCGCGTGCTGGTGACCCCCAGTGTGCCGGGTCGGGCGCAGGCGCATCTGCAAGTCCCCGCCCAAGGGGGTGACGTCGACGAGCGACAGGGACAGCGCGCCGGTGATCGTGCTGATTCCCAGGTCCCCCACCAGGGAGGGGCCCGCACCCAGCAACGTGGGTGCGAGATGCACCACTGCCTCGTCGACGAGCCCCGCGCGCAGGAACGCCGCAGCGAGGGTCGGTCCTCCCTCGAGGAGCACGCGCCGCACGTCCCGGCCGAAGAGCTCGGTCAGCAGCTCTCCCGGCGAGTCGGCCCGGCTCACGTAGGTCGGGGCGGCCCCGTCCAGCACCCGCGCGGTCGAGGGCAGGCGGTCCCGGCGGTCGACGACGACCCGCAGCGGCTGCCGCCCGGCGTTGCGGCCGTCGGCATCCCGCACGGTGAGCTGCGGGTCGTCGGCCAGCGCCGTCCCCGAGCCGACGACGACGGCGTCGCAGGTGGCGCGCAGCCGGTGGACGGCGACGCGCGCCTCTTCGCCGGTGATCCAGCGGCTCGTCCCGTCGGCTGCGGCGACCCGCCCGTCGAGGGTGGCGGCGACCTTCCAGACGACGAACGGCCGCTGCTCCCGGACGCCGGTCAGCCAGCCCGCCAGCGCGCCTGCCTCGGCCGCGGCCTGCTCCACGCCGACGACGACGTCCACACCGGCCGCCCGCAGCCGCTCGGCTCCCCCGCCGGCCAGTTCGGTCGGCTCGGGGACGGCGACGACGACCCGGGCGATGCCGGCGGCCAGCAGGACGTCGGCGCACGGGCCGGTGCGGCCGGTGTGGGCGCAGGGCTCGAGCGTGACGACGGCGGTGCCGCCGCGGGCGTGATCCCCGGCCTGCGCCAGGGCCGCCACCTCGGCGTGCGGCCCGCCGGGGGCGGCCGTCGCACCCTCCCCCACGGGCGTGCCGTCGGCGGCCAGGATCACCGCGCCGACCGCCGGGTTCGGGCTGGTCGTGCCGAGCACGGACTCGCCGAGTTCCCGCGCCCGCGCCATGCCGCGCCGCTCGGCCTCGCTGACGCTCACCCGGAGATCGCCGCGGCGGCCTGGGCTCGCAGCGCGGCGATCGCCTTCGCGGGGTCCTCGGCGCCGTAGACCGCGGAACCGGCGACGAACATGTCCACCCCGGCCTCGGCGGCCTGCGCGATGGTGTCGGCGTTGATCCCGCCGTCGATCTCCACGAGCAGCGTCAGGTGCCCGGTGTCGACCAGCCGGCGGGCCGCGCGCACCTTCGACAGCACGCCGGGGATGAACGACTGGCCGCCGAAGCCCGGCTCCACGCTCATGACCAGCAGGGTGTCGTAGTCCGGCAGCACGTCGAGGTACTGCTCGAGCGGGGTCCCCGGCTTGATCGCCAGGCCGGCCAGCGCCCCGGCAGCGCGGATGTCGCGGGCCACGGCCCGGGGATCGGTGCAGGCCTCCGCGTGCACGGTGACGTTGCGTGCGCCGATCTCGGCGTAGCCGGGCGCCCAGCGCTCGGGGTTCTCGATCATCAGATGGCAGTCGAGCGGGATCGGGCTCACCGCCTGGATCGCCTCGACCACGGGAAGTCCGAGGGTCAGGTTCGGCACGAAGTGCGCATCCATGACGTCGACGTGCAGCCAGTCGGCGTCCGCCACCCGCTGGGTCTCCTCGGCCAGGTGGGCGAAGTCCGCCGACAGCAGGCTCGGAGCGATCATCGGTTCGCGGGGCACGTCTGCCGAGTCTAGGTGGGCGGCGATCGCGTACCCGAACCCGCGCCCGGCGCCTAACCTGCCCCTCGTGGACCTGACCGGCGGGGTGGCGGTGCGCCTCGCGTCGCTGTGCCTGGGCGGCGACGGGAGGTTGTCCCAGATGCTGCTGTGCGGGACCGCGGTGCGCGGCGGGCTGCTCCTGGATCTCGGGCTGGCCGGGCGGGTGGAGTCGGCCGAGGACAGCGTCGTCGTCGATCCCACGCCGACGGGGTTCGGCCCGGCCGACCGGCTGCTGGCGGCGATCGCGGTGGAGCCGGAGCGCTCCCTCGACGGCTGGCTGGACGAGAAGCGGATCGGGCTGAAGGACGTCGCCACGGCCAACGTGGCCTCGGGCCGCTGGGAACGGCGACCCGGACCGCTCGGGTTCGGCCGGCGCTACACCGACCTGCACTCCGAGGAGACCGACCGCGACCGCCGTCGGCAGACCGACGACGACGTGCAGCCCTGGTCGCCGGCCGACGCGTGCGTCATCGCGGTCGCAGCGGCGGCCGGCCTGCAGGACCTCGGGATCCCGGCGTCCGGACGGCGCCCGGACGAGCTGCTGGCCGCGACCGGCCCGGTGGCCTGGCTGGCCGAGGCAGTCGTGGACCACGTCCTCCTGGCCGGGGCCCGCTATCGGTACCAGGCAGGCGCGCTGGGCGCCGGAGGCCTCGGTGCGTTCTGACTCGAGGACACCCGATCGGGTGCCTGCTCGATGAGAAGCTGCAGGCCGGAGCGGCGTTTCCTAGGCTCCGACCATGATCGAGACCGCACGGTCCGGACAGCGAACCCGGAGCGGGTCCTCTCTGTCTGCGATCGCGCTGATCGCCGTGGGCGAGGCCGCCGTCGTCTGGGCGGGGTTCGTCCTCGTCGGCTGGGTCGTGGCCTACGGCGCCATCGGTGGGCTCGTCGGCTCGGCTGTCGTGCTCGTCGGCACCGACCGCACGAGCCGCACGCGGGAGCGGGTGGCACGCGCGGCGGTCCGGAGCCACCGGGACCCCGGACCCGACCTCCGCGCCGAGGCTGACACCCAGGCCCGCACGATCCTCGCTGTTTCCGTCGTCGACCGGTGGGGCGGGGCGGTGCTCCTCACCGGCGTCGCCATCGCGTGCGTGGTCGTCGCCGTCGTGCGCGGCGACCCGGCCGTGGCGTTCCCGGCTCCCCTCCTCGTGGTCCTCGCCGCCGGCGCCGTGGTGCTGCGTCGACGAACGGACGCTGCGGCGGACCGCTGGCTCGCCGACCCGCCGGTGCCGGCAGACGACGACGTGGACCGGTGACCGAGCAGGCCGAGGCGTGGGAGCGGGTCGACTCGGCGGCCGTCGAGCGCCGGTCCCGCGCCCGCGAGCCGCTGTTCGTCCTGGCGCTCGCCGCCGTGGCGGCCGCATGGGCAGGGGCGTCCGACCGCTTCTTCGGCGCTGCCGGGACGGCGAAGTGGCTCGTGGTCGGAGGCTATGTGCTGTTCTTCGCCCTCCTGCTGGTGGTACAGCGATTGCAGCCGCGCGTGCGAGTCCGGTCGGGAGAGGGCTACCGCCTCCAGTACGCGATTCGAGAGCACGTGGATCCAGGGCCCGGGATCAGGGACAAGGCGGACCGGCTGGCCGTCTACATGGCGCAGATCGTCTGGTTCCGCTGGTGGCTGCTGCTCTTCATCCCGGCCGGGGCGCTGGTCGCCGCACCGTGGGGCGACCGCCCGCTGGTCGTCGTCCCGTGCGCTCTCGTTCTCGTGGCCGGAGTGGCGACGTATGCGCTCTCCGTGCGGCGCTTCTACGCGGCCGCGCACAGGTGGGTGGACGATCCGCCGGGCCCGGCACGGGAGATGCCCTCCCTGCCGCGCTGGCAGCGCTGGATCAGCGGCTGGCGGTTCGTCTGGGCGCTGCTGACCGTCCTGCTCGTGGCCGTCGGACTGGGCGTCCTGGCGGTCCTGACCCGGTGACGCCTGCGCTCAGCGGGCTCGGCGGAGCAGGGCCATGAACATCGCATCCGTGCCGTGCCGGTGCGGCCAGAGCTGCCCGTAGTCGCCGCGGGCCGTGTCCGGCACCTCCGGGAACAGCGGCGCCACGGGGACCACCTCGACGTCGTCCCGGGCCGCGGCAGCATCCACGACCGCCACCGTCTCCGCGCTGTGCGGCGAGCAGGTCACGTAGGCCACGATTCCGCCGATCCGCACCGAGGACAGCGCACTGTCCAGCAGCGCCGTCTGCAGTTCCACCAGCGGAGGGACGTCGTCCGGCGTGCGGCGCCAGCGCACCTCGGGACGACGGCGCAGCGCGCCCAGCCCGGTGCACGGGGCATCCAGCAGCACCCGGTCGAAGGATCCCGGCGCCCACGGGGGCCGGGTGCCGTCGGCGGCGATCACCTCGACGTCGGCCTCCCCGGCCACCGCGTGGCGCACCAGCTCGGCGCGGTGCGGCGCCCGGTCGGCGGCAGTGATGTGCACCCCGTCGGGCCGCACGGCGGCCAGCAGCCCGGTCTTGCCGCCTGGCCCGGCGCACATGTCCAGCCACGCGGTGTCGGACCCCTCCAGCGGCGCGCGGGCGAGCAGCAGCGCGGCGACCTGGCTGCCCTCGTCCTGCACCCCCGCGGCGCCGGAGCGCACCGACGGCAGCCGCCCGGGGTCGCCGCCGTGCAGCCGGACGGCGAACGGCGACCACGGCCCGGGCTCCCCGCCGGACTCCTCGACCAGCTGCTCGCGGCTGATCCGGCGGGCCACCAGGTGGACGTCGGGCGCGGCGTCGTCGGCCAGCAGTGCCGCCTCGAGCTCGTCCTCGCCGCCGAGTGCCTCGCGCCAGGCGTCGACGATCCAACGCGGATGGTTGGTGGCCAGGGCGAGCCGCTCCCCCGCGTCGCCGCCCAGGGTGTCCAGCCACTGCGACCGGTCCCCCCCGGTGGCGACCTTCCGGAGGACGGCGTTGACCAACCCGGACGCGCCGGTGCCCACGATGCCGCGGGTGAGGTCGACGGTGGTGTCCACCGCCGCGTGCGAGGGCACCCGCAGGTCGATCAGCTGGTAGGCGCCCAGCCGGAGCAGGTCGAGCACCCGCGGGTCGAGCTCGCCGAGCGGCCGCGACACCAGGCCGGTGAGCACCGCGTCGAGAGTGCCCTGGGCGCGCAGCGTGCCGTAGGCCAGCTGGGTGGCGAAGGCGGCGTCGCGCTCCTCCAGCTGCCGCTCGCGCAGCAGCTGCGGGAGCAGCAGGTTCGCGTAGGCGGCGCGGGATGAGACGCCGTCCAGCACGTCGTAGGCCGTCAGCCGGGCACCGTCGAGCACCGGACGACGGGTTGCCGGATGCCGGCGCTGTCCCGGCCGGGGACCGCTCGAGGTCTTCCGGGGTGGCCGCGTCATGCGCCCACCCGCTCGCCGGGCTGCGGCCGCGCGCCCCGGGCCCAGTCGGCTGCGGGGAACATCCGCTTGCCGGCCGGCTGCACGAGCCCGAGGCGGACGGCGCCGCGGCCGGCGCCCACGAGCACGCCGTCCGGCCCGACCGACAGCTCACCGGCGGGCAGCTCGACGTCGGGCAGCGGCTCGACCGGGCCCAGCCGCAGCCGCTCGCCGCGCCACGTCGTCCACGCCCCCGGTGCCGGGGTCACCCCGCGGACCCGGCGGTCGACGACGTGCGCGGGCATCGCCCAGTCGACCCGGGCGTCGGCGGGATCGATCCGCGGCGCCAGGCTGATGCCCTCGGCCGGCTGGGGTTCGGCGGTCAACGTGCCGGCTCCGATGCCGTCGAGGGTCGCGACCAGCAGCCCGGCGCCGCTTCCCGCGAGGCGGCCGAGCAGGTCACCGGCGGTGTCCCGCGGGCCGATCGCCTCGGTGACCGTGCCGAAGATCGGTCCGGTGTCGAGCCCTGCCTCCAGCCGGAACGTCGAGGCGCCGGTGATCTCGTCCCCGGCCATGATCGCGTGCTGCACCGGGGCGGCCCCGCGCCAGGCCGGCAGCAGCGAGAAGTGCAGGTTGACCCAGCCGTGCCGCGGCAGGTCGAGCGCCGCCTGCGGCACGAGTGCGCCGTAGGCGACGACCGGCGCGCAGTCGACGGCGAGCGCCGCGAGCTGCTCCAGGAACTCCGGCTCGCGCGGCGACCGCGGCTGCAGCACGGGCAGGCCGGCAGCGTCCGCGCGCTCCGCCACCGGGGAGCGGCTCTCCTTGCGGCCGCGTCCCGACCGGGCGTCGGGCCGGGTCAGGACGGCGACGACCTCGTGGTCGGAGGCCAGGAGGGCCTCCAGCGAGGGGACAGCAGGTGCCGGCGTACCGGCGAACAGGAGCCTCAGTGGGGGCTCACCTTCACGACGGGGTCGGGCGCGGGAGTGGGCAGGTATGCGGCCATGCCGGCCCACTCGGCCGCCTCGAGCTCGGCGAGCGCCGCGGCCCGGGCCTCGGCGTCGAGCCGGTCGACGAACAGCACGCCGTCCAGGTGGTCGGTCTCGTGCTGCACCGCGCGGGCGAGCAGCTCCGAGCCCTCGATGCGGACCGGGTCGCCGTGCATGTTCCAGCCGGTGGCGACCACGTGGAGGTGCCGGCGGCAGTCCCAGCGGAAGCCAGGGATGGACAGGCAGCCCTCCGGCCCCTCCTCGGTCTCCTCGCCGACCGGCGTCACGTCGGGGTTGACCAGGTGGCCGACCTCCCCGTCGACGAACCAGGTGAAGACGCGCAGTCCGACGCCGAGCTGCGGGGCGGCCAGGCCGGCGCCACCGGCGGCGAACATCGTCTCGGTCAGGTCACCGACGAGGCCACGCAGCTCGGCGTCGAAGTCGACCACCGGCGCCGCGGGGGTGCGCAGCACGGGGTCGCCGAACAGCCGGATGGGGGTCACGCTCACTGCACGATCGTAGAAGAAGGTCGCAGCGGTCCCCCGCCCGCTCGCGGCGGTGCCCCTGCAGAGGGCCGCGGACGGACGGTCTCAGCGCGAGAGGGCGACCGCGGACTTGGCGACCTCGAGGTGCGATCCCTGCGACGTCAGCTGGCCGGCGCCCTCGGCATCGTCCACACCGACACCGGCGGCGAACGCGGCGTCATGGGCGACGACGGTGCCCTCGAAGTCGACGGTGTCGCCTTCGGTGACCTGGTAGGGCGACTCGCCGACCTCGCCGGTCAGCTGCACCCACACTCGCTGCTGGTCCGACGTGCCGACCCAGAACCCCTCGTCGGCGGGAACGGAGAGCACCCGCACGCCCGTCCCGGTGACCGGCTGGCCGGCGAGCGCGCCGAGCGCGGCTGCGGGGTCGGCCTGCGCGACGAGGTCCAGTACGGACCGGCCGTCGGCGGTCACGATCTGACCGCTGCCGGCCGCCGCCGCGGCACCGGACGACCCCGCCGTCGCGCCGGCCGACGACGACGAGGCCGAGGAACGTCCGCTGCTCGATGTCGAGGTCGTCCCGCTGCCCGAGGCGCCGGACTCGTCAGGGTCGTCCGAGCCGCACTGGCTAAGCAACAGGGCTGCGACGATCAGGATCGCGAGCAGGAGCGCACCGAGGAGCAGCGCCCGCTTCCGGCCGCCCCCTCGGTTGTCCCCGCCCACGGGCGTGGCCCCGTGCGGCGCGGCGGGTCCGGATGATGGGCGTGCTGCAGTCACTCTGGTGCTCCTCGGCGTCGATGTCCCGCGCCCCCCCGTGGAGGCGGGGTCGACATACCCGGGCGCGTTTACCTTGTAAACGCAGGCACGATGTTGATCATCGGATGCATGCTCGCGACACCGGCACAAGCGGGCAGACACGCCGGGCGGCCGGGCACTCATCCGATGATCAACCCCGCGGGGCGCCCTCAGACGAGGTCGAGCGGATCCAGCTGCACGCGGACGTGGTCGGTGACCTTCTTGGCGCTCCGCACGCCCTGGACCTCGGTCAGCGCGTGCGCCAGCGCCATCCCCTCCGAACGCGGCACGCGGACCAGGAAGCGCTCCCGCTCCCCCTCCTGGCCCGGCCGCGGCGGCTCGGGCACCGGCCCGAGGAGGTCGGCCCCCTCGGGCATCCGCAGCGCCTCGCGGAACTCGGCCAGCGCCGACGCCGAGCCGGACAGGCTGGCGATCCGGGTCACCGGCGGGAACCCGAGCTCGCGACGGTCGGCGAGCTCGCGCTCGGCCAGCCAGCCCGGGTCCCAGCGCACCAGCGCCTGGACGACGGGATGCGCGGCGTCGGCGGCGACCACGACCTGCCCCCCGGCGGTCGCGGGTCGCACCAGCGCGGCGGCGTTCATCCAGCGCCGCAGGGTCTCCTCGCCGGCCCGGAGGTCGGCCCGCCCGAGCAGCGCCCAGGAGTCCAGCAGCAGCGCCGCGCCGTACCCGCCGTCCGCCACCGGTTCCGCCCCCGGAGTGGCGACGACGAGGGACGGACCGCCCGGCACCGTGGCGAGCACCCCCGACGTGCTGCCGGAGGTGCGCACGGTGGCGCCCGGGAAGGCCCGCGCGAGCTCCTCCGCGGTGCGGGACTCCCCCACCACGGCGGCGCGCAGCTTCGTGCCGTGGCAATGCGGGCAGTCGAAGGTGGCGGCCGGCCGCGCG
>NZ_SPQK01000001.1 GCF_004570875.1 Blastococcus sp. CT_GayMR16
AGAGCGACAGCGGCCCGGTCCGCCAGGAGCCGGCGCCCGCCCCCGCCACCGGGCCGCCCGCGACCCGCCGCCGCCGGCGCTTCAAGCGTCGCTGGGTCGTCGTGCCGGTACTGGTCACCGTGCTGATCGTGCTGCTCGTCCTCGTCGGGATCGGTCTGCTCGTCGCGGCCGCTCTCGGCCTGCTCTGAGCTCGGTCGTCAGCCGACCGGTTCGGCGTGCCGGCGCAGGTGCATCCGCTGGTGGTGCACCGCCGCCCGCGCCCGCGTCGAGAAGTCGGTCCCCACGACGACCCGTGGTCCGCGCACGCCCTCCTCGGTCATGGCGCCACCTCCTCCGCACCCATGACCAGCAGTTCGGCACCCGTCTGGACGGCGACGTCGGCGACGGTGACCGGGTAGGTGAGCGCCGCGACGCGGGTCCGGCCGTGCACGCCGGTCTCCTCGACGGCGCGCTCGACCATCGCGGTGAGCGCCTGTTCCATCTCCGCCCGGCCGTCGTCGGGCTGCGCCGGGTCGCCGGGCCACACGGTGACGGCCAGCAGCACCGCGTCCCGCCGCTCGGCCTCGACCAGGGCCCAGAGCAGCGCCTGGAAGCCGCACGCGGACGGGCGGACGTCGACGAGCACCAGCGGCCGGACGGTCGGCTCCGTCATGCGGCCAGCGTGCTCCTTCCCCGGGCGGGCGGGAAGTGTCCTTCGGCGCGCTATGCCAGCAATCGTGGGACCACGCAGGCGGCCAGGTCGGCCAGCAGCCGCTCCGGCTCGGCCCGGCAGTGCGCGACGTCCGGATCGACCTCGGTCAGCGCGTGCGCGGCGGTGAAGCCGGCGCCGCTCAGCCGGTCCCCGCCCAGCGCCACGACGCCGGCCAGGGCGAGGCACGGCACGCCGGCGGCACGTGCCCGGGCGGCGACCTCGGCCGGGGCCTTGCCGGACAGGGTCTGCTCGTCGAGGGCTCCCTCGCCGGTGATCACCAGGGCCGCGCCCCCGATCGCCGGGGAGAGGCCGACGAGGTCGCAGACCAGGGCCGCACCCGAGACCAGGCGGGCGCCCAGCGCCAGCGCACCCGCCGCCGTCCCGCCCGCGCCACCCGAGCCGGGGACGTCGGCGACCTCGATCCCGAGGTCGCGTCGCAGGATCGCTGCGTACCGGGCGAGGGCGGCGTCCAGCGTCAGCACGTCAGCGGGCGAGGCGCCCTTCTGCGGCCCGAACACCGCGGCCGCACCGGACGGCCCGGTGAGCGGGTTGGTGACGTCGGTGGCCACGACGATCTCCACGCCGGCCAGCCGGGGGTCGACGTGTGCGGCGTCCGCCCGCGCCAGCCGGGCGAGCCCGGCGCCACCGGGCGGGATGTCGCGGCCGTCGGCGTCCAGCAGCCGGACGCCGAGGGCCTGCAGCATCCCGGCCCCGCCGTCGGTGGTGGCGCTGCCACCGATGCCGAGGACGAGTCGCCGGGCACCGCTGTCGAGGGCGGCCAGCAGCAGGTCGCCGACCCCGCGGGTGGAGGCCGTCGACGCCGCCGGCGCGGCGAGCGCGAGACCGGCGGCCGACGCGAGCTCGACGACGGCCGTCCCGTCGTCCGTGGCGAACGTGGCATCCACCGGCCGCCCGTCGGGACCGCTGACCCGGGCGGCCCGCGGCGAGTACCCGGCCCGCAGCGCGGCCGCGACCGTGCCTTCGCCGCCGTCGGCGACCGGCCGCAGGACGACCTCCGCCGTCGGGACGGCGCGGGCGACGCCGGTCGCGATCGCCTCCGCTGCCCGGTCAGCGGCGAGAGACCCCTTGAAGGAGTCGGGGGCGACCACGATGCGCACGCCAGCAGCATGCCGCGGCACGATGTCGGCATGCGCAGCAACGACCTGCTCCTCTACGCCTACGAGCAGATCCAGGTGACGCTCCGCCGGGCGGTCGAGGGGCTGACCCCGGAGCAGCTGACCCGCCGGCTGGGTCCCGAGGCGAACACCATCGCCTGGCTGGCCTGGCACCTGGCCCGCGTCCAGGACGACCACATCACCGACGTCGCGGGGGGCGAACAAGTCTGGACGGCGGAGGGCTGGGACGCCCGGTTCGGCCTGCCGTTCCCGCGCGGGGCCACCGGCTACGGGTTCAGTCCCGACGAGGTGGCGCAGGTGCGGGTGCCGGCGGACCTGCTGCTCGGCTACGCCGCCGCCGTCCACACCCGCTCCGCGGACTACCTGCGCGGACTCTCGGACGACGATCTCGACCGGGTCGTCGATACTCGCTGGGATCCGCCGGTCACCCTCGGCGTCCGGCTGGTCAGCGTGCTCTCCGACGACCTGCAGCACGTGGGTCAGGCGGCCTTCGTCCGGGGACTGCTCACCGCCGGCTGACCACGGCGAGCGGAAGTCGCCGGGCGCCCATAGCGTCCTGTCCGTGAGTGAGCCGAGCACCGACTTCTACGCCATCGAGGAGCTCCTGGAGCCCGAGGAGATCGCCGTCCGCGACAAGGTGCGGGCCTTCTGCGCGACGGAGGTCACCCCGCGGATCAACGATTACTGGGAGCGCGCGGAGTTCCCGTTCGAACTGGTCCCCAAGATCGCCGAGCTCGGTATCTCCGGCGGCACGGTCGAGGGCTACGGCTCCCCCGGCATGAGCGCCGTCGCCGCCGGCCTGGTCGCGGCCGAGTGGGCGCGGGCCGACGGCAGCGTCGGCACGTTCTACGGCGTGCACAGCTTCCTGGCGATGCAGTCGATCGCCCTGCTCGGCAGCGAGGAGCAGCGCGAGCGGTGGCTGCCGGCGATGGCCCGCATGGAGAAGATCGGCGCCTTCGGGCTCACCGAGCCCCAGCACGGCTCGGACGCCGTCGGCCTGGAGACCTCCGCGCGCCTCGACGGCGACGCCTACGTGCTCAACGGGCAGAAGAAGTGGATCGGCAACGGCTCGATCGCCGACTACGTGATCATCTGGGCCCGCGGGACGGACGGCGCGGTCGGCGGGTACGTCGTCGAGAAGGGCACCCCCGGCTACGAGGCGACCGTGATGACCGGGAAGACGGCGCTGCGGGCGGTCTGGCAGGCCGAGATCACGCTGACCGACGTCCGGGTGCCCGCGGAGAACAAGCTCGCCGAGTGCCACTCCTTCAAGGACGTGTCGCGGGTACTCGACCGCACCCGGTACACCGTCGCGTGGCGGGCCCTGGGTCTGGCGACGGCGTCCTACGAGCTGGCGCTGGCCCACGCGCTGCGGCGGGAGCAGTTCGGCCAGCCGATCGCCGGCTACCAGCTGGTGCAGGACAAGCTGGCCCGGATGCTCGCCGAGATCACCTCGATGCAGCTCATGTGCTGGCGGCTGTCCAAGCTCGCCGACGCCGACCGGATGACCGCCGCGATGGCGTCGCTGGCCAAGATGAACCACGCGGCCAAGGCCCGGGCCATCGTCGCCGACGCCCGCGACATCCTCGGCGGCGACGGGATCCTGCTGGACAACCACGTCGCGCGGCATCACGCCGACATGGAGGCGATCTTCACCTTCGAGGGCACCGACTCGGTGCAGGCGCTGATCGTCGGCCGCGAGATCACCGGGCTCTCGGCGATCAGCGGTCGCAAGCCGTCCCGCTCCTGAACGGCCGCGTGCCGGCCTAGCGCGCTGACGTCAGGGGCTTCGTCACCGCGGAGATGCGCTGGCAGTCGGGGCAGGCCGTCCGGCCGATGCCCACGCGGTGCCACTTCTGGGATCCCCAGACCTGGACGATGGCCCCGCACACGGCGAGTTCGACCTCCCCGTCGAGCTCCGCCGGGGGGCGGTGCGCCTCCACGGCGTGCCACGGGAAGGTGTGCTCCGCCGGCTGCCCCCGGGACCACCGGTCGGGTCGGGCGAAACCTACGGCATAGCTGTCCACGACCAACCTGTGCCCCGCGTCACAAGCGCCCAACCACCGCGTTTGGGCGAATTCGGCCGACATCGGTCCGTCTGCACCACGCCGGACGGCCCCACGGGGGTTGCCCCGCCGCGTTACCGTCGAGGGCGGTCGAACCGGAGGGAGCGCGGGCATGGAGCCGATCAGCCTGCTGGTGGGTGGCGTGCTGCTGGCGGCCGGTTTCGTCGCCGGCCGGCTCGGACGGCGCCCCCCTCCTCCTCCCCCGCCGATGACGCCCCTCTGCGGCTGCGGGCACGCCCTCAGCCAGCACGACCGGGAGACCTCGACCTGCTACGCCGAGCTGCGCCGCGACACCTTCGACAGGCGGGGACGCTGGTCCGGGCACAGCTGGGTGCCCTGCACCTGCCGGCAGTACGTCGGTCCCCGGCCGATCGACGAGGTCTTCGCTCCCCGACTGCTGCCGCCGTCGATCGACTGAGCACGACCGGCGGGCTCCCGTCCGAGTGCCGCCGCCGAACGCGGGCATCACCGGAGAGCAACGCCGAACCCACAGCCCTCGGAGACTCCGTGACCGCACGCCCCGAACCGCGCTCCCCCCGACGCCGCGTCGTCCTGGCGGCGACCGAACCGGCCCGCACCCTGGTGAGCGCCGGCGCACTGGCCGCGGGCCTGCCCCTGCTCACCCGGGCGCCCCGGGGCGAGCCGCATCCCGTGCTCGTCCTGCCCGGGCTCATGGCGTCGGACGTGTCCACGCGGGCCCTGCGTACCTGGCTGGGCCGGCTCGGGTATCCCGTCGTCGGCTGGGCGCTCGGTCGCAACCGCGGCCCCACCGAGGAGGTGGTCAGCGAACTCCCGCTGCTGGTGGACCGGCTGGCCCGCGAGCACGGGACGTCGGTGAGCATCGTCGGCTGGAGCCTCGGTGGCATCTACGCCCGCCGGCTCGCGCGACGGGCGCCCCGGCAGGTGCGCCAGGTGATCTCGCTCGGCTCCCCGTTCGGGCTGGCCGAGCGCGGCGCCGACCGCAGCCCCGGCGGCCGGGCCTACCGGCGGCTGGCGCCGGTCTCCGCGAACGGCCGGATCTCCGCCTCACGGACGTCGCTCGCCCGGGGTCTGCCGGTGCCGAGCACCGCCGTCTACTCGAAGTGGGACGGCGTCGTGGACTGGCAGGCCTGCCGTCAGGAGCCCGGGCCGCGCAGTGAGAACGTCGCGGTGCGCAGCAGCCACCTCGGACTGGGCCACGACCCCGCGGTGCTCTGGATCGTCGCCGACCGGCTGGCCCAGCCGCGCCACGAGTGGCGGCCCTTCGAGCGGCCCACCCGGTTCGGGCTCGGCACCCTCTTCCCGCCGGAGGACTGACTGCCGGCCGGTGCGCGGGAAACTAGGCTCCCGCCATGGCTGAGCTGCTGTTGTTCCACCATGCCCAGGGGCTGACGAGCGGATGTCTCGCCCTCGCCGAGAAGATCCGTTCCGCGGGGCACGTCGTGCACACGCCCGATCTGTACGCGGGAAAGACCTTCGCCGACCTCACCGACGGCATCGCGCACGCACAGCAGATCGGCTTCGACACCGTCCTGGAGCGCGGTCGGCTCGCCGCCGAGGGCCTTCCGGAGGACGTCGTCTACGCCGGCATCTCACTGGGGGTCATGCCGGCACAGCTGCTGGCCCAGACGCGAGCCGGTGCGCGAGGAGCCGTGCTCATCAGCGGCTGCGTGCCGCCGTCGGAGTTCGGCACGGCCTGGCCGCAGGGCCTGCCGCTGCAGATCCACACGATGGAGGACGACGACATGGGCGACGTCGAGGTCGCCCGGGAGATCGTCGGGACGGTCGGGAGCGCCGAGCTGTTCGTCTACGCCGGCGACCAGCACCTGTTCGCCGACGACAGCCTGCCTGCCTACGACGAGCAGGCCGCGACGCTGGTCGAGAGCCGGGTGCTCGGCTTCCTCGACAGGGTGGCGTAGCGGCTCAGCCCGCCGGCTGGTCGGTCAGGTCCGGCCCCCCGATGATCCCGTCCGCGGCCAGGGCCGTCAGCTCCTGAGCAGTCAGTCCCAGGTCCGCCAGCACGCCGGTCGTGTGCTGGCCGACCGAGGGCGCCGGGCCTCGGGGCGCGATGTCCGCTCCGGAGATCCGGATGGGGCTCGCCACGGTGCGGAACGTGCCGGCCTCCGGGTGGTCGATGGTCGGATACAGGCCGTCGACCTCCGCCTGGGCGTCGGCGGCGAACTCCGCCACCGTCGAGCCGGGCCCCCAGATGAACCCCTCCGCGTCGAAGAGCCGCCCCCACTCCTCGAGTGTCCGCGTGGCGAAGACGCCGTCCAGCAGAACGGTCAGCTCGGCCATGTTCTGGGCGCGCCCGGCGTAGGAGGCGAAGCGCGGGTCCTCGGCCCACTCCGGTCGCTGCACGGCGGCGCAGAACCGCGGCCACCAGTGCGGTTCCGGCATGAACAGCAGCAGCCAGCGGCCGTCGGAGCAGCGGAACCCGCCGTGCAGCGCGTGCGGGCGGGCCCGTCGGCCGCCCTGTGGGGGGTTCTGACCGTCGACCAGCGTCGCGGCCAGGTCGGTGGCCATGGTCCAGGCGGCGGCCGACAACAGGCTGACGTCCAGCCGCTGCCCCTTCCCGGTGGTCTCGACGAGGCGGAGCGCGGCGAGGATGGACGCCAGCAGCGCGAGTGCGGCCGTGTGGTCCCCCTGGGCCGGACGCAGCCGCGGTGGTGCCGGGTTGTCGGGCTCCGCCATGGCGTGCAGGACGGCGCCCCGCCCGAAGAAGGCGGTGAGGTCGTATCCCGGCCGCGTCGCATCGGGACCGCCCAGCCCGTAACCGGTGAGGGTGGCGTGGACCAACCGGGGGTTGAGCGCGAGCAGGGTGTCGGCGTCGAGGCGGAACTTCGCCTGGCGGCCGGGCATCAGGTTGCACACGAAGACGTCGGCCCGGGCGGCGAGCCGGCGCACGAGGTCGGTCCCCTCGGGCCGATTGAGCGCGACGGCGACGCCGCGCTTGCCGCGGTTGTCCATCTGGAAGGAGGCGTCCAGTGGAGCGACGCCGGGCGGCATCGCCGGCTGCCGGGTCGCCTGCCGCATCGCGTCACCGCGCAGCGGCTCGACCTTGACGACCTCGGCGCCCATGTCTGCCATGAGCGCGGCCGCACCCGGCCCCGCCATCCAGTTGGCCACCTCGACGACGCGGATGCCCTCGAGCGGAGCGACCACCGGTATCTCCTTTCCGGCCCCGCAGAGGGGCTCAGTCCGCGAGGTAGTCGAAGACGAGACCGGCCCGCCCGAGGGTGAGGTCGGTGACGATGTGGCTGGCCGACACGATCTCGCGCACCGGCAGGTCGGCCAGCGGCGCCAGCGCGTGCTCGAACAGCTGCAGGCGCGCGGGCCCGGTCCACGCCCCCCGGATCGTGATGTCGGTGATCTGGCTCCGCACCAGTTCCAGGATCCGCGGCCGGCGGTCGTAGCCCGGCAGCATCTTGAGCCCGAACGTGGGCTGCCCGATCTCGGCGCGTGCGTCGTCCTCGCTCATCGGTGCGTGCTTGAAGCCCATCGTCGCCGTGGCTACGCGCAGCGACCCGTAGTCGAGGGTCCCCACCAGGGTGTCGGTGTCCACGTAGAGCGCGGGCGTGCCGAACTTCTTGGGAAAGGCGCTGATCTCCCGGCCGCTCGCGATCGACGGCAGGCTGTCGACGTACATCGCGTGCAGGTAGTCGGCCGGCTCCCCCTCGTACTCGACGCGGAGGACCTGTCCCGACTCGGTGAAGGAGCCCAGCCCGGTGACGTCCGGCATCCGCATCACCTCGAACCGGACCAGCGGTTCGGCGACGGTCAGGGGCTCGGGAACCACCCGCCGCATCGCCTCGGCATCGGTGCGGTACAGGATGTTGAGGTACTCGCGACCGGTGAACCGGTAGCGGCCCGCGGGATAGGCCGGCGCGCCGAGCGGTGTCGTGGACTGGCGCCGCACCTCCTCGATGTTCACCCGTCGCCCTCCCCGCGGGCAGCCTCGCGAGCGGCGAGGACGGCGAGCTGCGCGCGGTCGCGTGCTTCGGTCATCTCGTCGTAGCGGCGGTCGCGGAAGCGCTCCTCCACCTGGCCGGAGATGGTCTCGATGGTCTCGGGCGTGAGCTCCGGCTGCCCCAGGCTCTTCCACCGGCGCGACATGCCGGGGCCGAGATGCTCGAAGAGATGGCGGAGCCCTCCCGGACCGCCGCCCAGGTGCATGCTCTCGAACGGTCCCTGCGTCGACCAGCGGAGACCGATCGACTCGGTGACGACCTCGTCCAGCTCGGCCACGTCCACCACACCCTCGAGCACGAGGTGCACGCACTCCTTGAAGATCGCCGACTGCAGGCGATTGGCGACGAACCCGGGCACCTCCCGGTGCAGCACCACCGGCTTCTTGCCCAGCCCCCGGTAGAACTCGACCGCGGCGTCGACCGCCCACTGCTCGGTGCGCTCCCCCGGGACGATCTCCACCAGCGGCAGCACGTGCGGCGGGTTGAACGGGTGCCCGACCAGCAGCCGCCCGGGCGTCCGCATGTCCCGGCTCAGCTCGGTGGGCATCAGGCCCGAGGTGGACGAGAGGATCAACGCCTCGGCCGGGGCCGCCTCTTCGACGCGCGCGAACAGCTCCCGCTTGAGCTCGATCCGCTCCGGACCGTTCTCCTGGACGACGTCGACGCCGGACACTGCCGCCTCGAGGTCGGGCGCGACCTCGATCCGGCCGAGGAGTTCCTCGGCGTCCCGGGGTCCGCCGGGGAGGGTCCGGGCGAACTGCCGCACCGACTCCTCGAGGACCTGCCGGACGTCGGGCCGCGGATCGGTCAGCCGGACCTGCAGCCCGTGCGCCGCGAACACCGTTGCCCAGGACAGGCCGATGGTGCCTGCCCCGATGACCGCCACGCTGCGGCTGTTCTCACTCACGGCCAACCCCCAGGCGTTCCGCCGCGCCAGGCTGCGATCGGACCACACCTGGTGGCGGTCGGCGAGCTGTAGCGACCGGAGCGGTTCAGTCCTCCGCTCGGGCCAGGTCCGCCAGTGCCCGGGCGAGGCTCGCGACGCGGTCGACACCCAGCGACGTCGCCAGGGCCGACTCGTGCGCCTGCACCAGCGCCTGCAGCCGGGAGAGGCGGGTGCGGCCCAGGTCCGAGAGGTGGACGACGACCTTCCGCCCGTCGTCGGGGTCGGGGAGCCGGTAGGCGAGGGCCGCGTCGACGGCGCCGTCGACGAGGCGGGTGAGCGTCGGTGCCGGCAGGTGCAGGGCGGCGACGAGCTCACCCATCGAGCGCCCGGAACCCCACGCGAGCGAGCGCAGCAGGCGGTAGCCGTCCAGCGTGGCGCCGTCCTCGGCCAGGACGGCGGCGACGCCCCGGGAGACCCGCCGCTGGGTGACCGTCAGGAGCTCGACGAGGTCGTCCGGCACACGAACGGGTTGCGCGGCGGCTGCGGCATCTGCGCCCGGCACCATGGCCGCACCATACTCATCGCGTGCCCAGCCAGCCCGGACTCCTGGACCCGTGGGAGGTCCTGCTCACCGGCCCGCGCCCGGACGTCGTCCGCGTGGGGCTGGCCGTACCGCTGTCCGGGCCCCTGGCGATGACGGCGCCCTCGGCCCTCGATCTCGCCGGGCTCGCCGCCGACGAGATCAACGCCGCAGGAGGGGTCGCCGGACGGCCGGTCGAGCTGGTCGGCGTGGACTCCGGCCGTGCGCCGGAGGTGGTCGCGGCGGAGGCGGCGGCGCTGCACCGGGCCGGCGCGTTCGAGCTCCTGGTCGGGTTCCACACCAGCGACGTGCACCGCGCCCTGGAGCGCGCCCTGCCGCCGGAGGCCCGCTACGTCTTCACCCCGCCGCACGAGGGCGGCGCCCGTCGTCCCGGCGTCGTGCGGATCGGTCAGTCACCGCTCGAGCAGCACGCCGCCGCGCTGACCTGGCTGGTCCGGCACCGGCGGGCGCGGCGCTGGGTGCTGCTGGGCACCGACTACGTGTGGCCGCGCGCGGTGCACCGCGCCGCCCGGCGCGTGCTGGCCGAGGTCGGCGGCGAGGTCGTCGGCGAGGCCTTGGTGCCCTTCGGGCCGGCCGACCCCGGCCCGCTGCTGGACCTGGTCCGCCGCAGCCGAGCCGACGCCGTGCTGCTCAGCCTGGTGGGCCGCGACCTGGTGGCCTTCAACCGGGAGTTCGCCCGCGCCGGGCTCGACCGCCGCGTCGTCCGGCTGTCCGGAGCCCTGGAGGAGAACGGCCTCTACGCCCTCGGCGGCGACGCCACCGGGGAGTTGTTCGCCTGCATGCCGTCGTTCGCCGCGGCCGACGGCGGCGCCGACGAGCACCAGCTGGCCCTGGAGGAGCGCCACTCGCGCCGGTCGGGGCCCGGGGCACCGGTCGTCTGCGCCTACGCGCGCGGTGTCTACGACGGGGTCCGGCTGGCCGCTGCGCTGGCCGGCGGGCGGGCGCTGCGGGGACGCCGATCGGCGCCGCGGCTGGCGCGCGCGGACGGCCTCGCGTTCCGTGAATTAACAGAGACGCACTGCGCCTGAATCGTTACTTCCACATGGAAGCAGTTGGCTCTAGTCTCCACCCGGCCCGGCTCAGCGCCGGAGGCAGAGACGTAGGAGTCGTCATGAGCGAACCCCGTACCACCAACGACCCCGCCGGTCCCGTGCCCGGCGCCGCACCCGGCCCCATCCCAGCCACGGGTGACCCCGGCGTGGAGGCCTTCGGCTACCGCCAGGAGCTGAAGCGCTCGCTCACCTTCACCGACCTGCTGGTCTACGGCCTGGTCTTCATGGTGCCGATCGCGCCGTTCGGCATCTTCGGTGGCGTCTTCCAGGCCTCGGGCGGGATGGTCGCGCTCGCCTATGCCATCGGCGGACTGGCGATGGCCTTCACCGCGGCCTCGTACTCGCAGATGTCGCGGGCCTTCCCGATGGCCGGCTCCGTCTACACCTACGCAGGTCGTGGCATCGCCCAGCCGGTCGGGTTCATCGCCGGCTGGATGATCCTGCTCGACTACGTGCTGGTGCCCGCGCTGCTCTACTTGATCGCCGCGATCGCGATGAACTCGATCTACTCGTCGGTGCCGGTGCTGGTGTGGCTGATCGGGTTCGTCCTGCTCAACACCATCGTGAACTTCTTCGGCATCGAGTTCACCGCCCGGGTGAACAAGGTCATGCTGGTCGGCGAGCTGATCGTGCTCGCGATCTTCCTCGTGATCGGCGTGGTCGCGCTCGCCTCCGGCGAGGGCCGCGGCTTCGACTTCTCCCCCATCTACGACGCCGACACCTTCTCGCTGGAACTGGTCTTCGGCGCCGTCTCCATCGCGGTGCTGAGCTTCCTCGGCTTCGACGGGATCTCCACCCTGGCGGAGGAGAACAAGGAATCGGCGCGCATGATCGGCAAGTCGATGATCGCCGCGCTCGCGCTGGCCGGCGTCCTGTTCATCGTGCAGACGTGGGTCGCCGCCCTGCTCGTGCCCGACCCCGACACCCTGATCGCCGAGGGCGACGCCGCGGGCACTGCCTTCTACGACGCCGCAGGCGTGGCCGGTGGCGCGTGGCTAGCCACCCTGACCGCGGTCGCGACGGCGATCGCCTGGGGTTTCGCCAACTCCCTCGTCGCCCAGGCAGCGACCTCGCGGCTGCTGTTCGCGATGGCGCGCGACCGGCAGCTGCCCAGCTTCCTGGCCCAGGTGCACCCGACCCGTCGCGTGCCGGTCAACGCCACTCTCGTGGTCGCCGTCATCTCCCTGGTCCTCGGCTGGTACATGACGACGCGGGACGACGGCATCACCCTGCTCTCGACCCTGGTCAACTTCGGTGCGCTCTCGGCGTTCCTGCTGCTGCACGTCGCGGTCGTGGTGCACTTCATCGTCCGGCAGAAGAGCACCGACTACTTCCGCCACCTCGTCGTCCCGGTGCTCGGCTTCGCGATCCTGGCCTACGTCGTCTACAACGCGCAGGTCGCCGCCCAGCGGCTCGGCTTCGTGTGGCTGGGCGTCGGCCTCGTCCTCATGGGCATCCTCCTGGCCATGGGGCGCAAGCCGGAGCTCAAGGCGGAGGAGCACCTGTGAGCGATCTGACGGTCGTCGCCCTGACGCCGGAGCCGGATCAGCTGCGCTACACCTTCGGCGGCGGCGAGCCGTTGATCACGGTGCCGCCGGGCACGGTCGTGGAGCTCACCACCGAGGACTGCTTCGGCGGGCGCGTCCGCAGCGCCGACGACCTGCCGAGCCAGGTGTGCGAGTTCCCCTACCTCAACCCGGTCACCGGGCCGATCGCCGTCGAGGGCGCCGAGCCCGGCGACACCCTCGCGGTGCACCTGGTCGAGATCGCCCCCGCCCGCGACTGGGCGGTGTCGGCCACGTTCCCGCACTTCGGGGCGCTGACCGCCACGCACAGCACGGCGATGCTGCACGACCCGCTGGAGGAGCTCGTCTGGGTCTACGAGGTCGACCGGGAGCGGGGCACGTGCCTGTTCCGGCCGCGGCGCGGCGGCCCGGAGGTCGAGCTGCCGCTCGACCCGATGCACGGGACGATCGGGGTCGCGCCCGCCGGAGGTGAGGTGTTCGCGAGCATCACCCCCGGCGCCCACGGCGGGAACATGGACACCCCCGAGATGCGGGCAGGGACGACGGCGTACTTCGGCGTCAACGTGCCCGGCGGGCAGCTCTCGCTCGGCGACGGGCACTGCCGTCAGGGTGAGGGCGAGGTGTGCGGCACCGCGGTGGAGGCCGCGATGCGCACCGTCGTCGTCGTCGACCTCATCAAGGGCGGCGGGCCTGCAGCCCCACTAGCATGGCCTCGGATCGAGAGCGACGAGTTCCTCATGTCGACCGGCTCGACCCGGCCACTGGAGGACGCCTACCGGGTCAGCCAGCACGACCTGGTCACCTGGGCCGCCGAGCTCACCGGCTGGGCGAAGCTCGACGCCTACCAGCTGGTCAGCCAGGCCGGGCTGGCGCCGGCAGGCAACGTCGTGGACACCAACTACACGATGGTGGCCAAGCTGGCGAAGCGGTACCTGGGCTCGGACGTCGTGGCCGCCGACGGCGTGCACGGCCGGCTGCGGGCGACGGCCGCCGCCTACCTCGCCGAGCGCTGAGGGACACTCACGGCCGCTTGCGGGCTCGCAGGACGGCGTCGTGGACGGTGATGTCGTGGCCCTCGTGGACGGCGGCCGGGCGCGGCCGGGCCTCCGCGACGACGACGTCCCACCCGTCGTCGAGCGACTCGGCGATCTCCGCGGCGGTGAAGAAGCGCTCGGGCTCCGGCGGCCGGTGCGCGCCCGCGGCGACGTCGCTGAAGTCGTGCCCGACGACGAGCAGCGTCCCGCCCGGCGCGACCGCCGCCGCCAGCCGGGCGAACAGCTGTCGCCGAGGTTCGGGCGGCAGGTGCATGAACTGCGCGGAGATCAGGTCGAACTCCGCGCCCGGCACCTCTGCGGTGACATCGGCATAGACCCAGCGGATCCGCCCGGCGATCTCGGCGCCGAGCGTCTCCGCGTGCGCCCGGCCGCGCTCCAGCGCGGTGCGGGCAAAGTCCACGGCCGTCACCTGCCACCCGCGCTCCGCGAGCCAGATGGCGTCGGCTCCCTCGCCGCAGCCGACGTCCAGGGCAGACCCCGGCGGCAGGTCGGCGGCCTCCCGGACGAGCTGTGTGTTGGGCCGGCCGCTCCACAGCGCGTCGGTGGCGCGGTACCGCTCCTCGAAGGACTGCTCGTCGAACATCAGCGGGCCCCCGCCAAGGCCCGGGCCTCGACGGCGCGGCGGGTGTCCTCGGCGATGAGGTCGGCGTTGATCATGGCCGCGGTATTCAGGCCGGCTGCGGCCGCCGAGATCACCTGCGCCCGGAGGTCCGCAACGTTGCCGGCCACCCAGACCCCCGGGACGGCCGTGGCACCGGTGGGATCCGCGGCGACGTAGCTGCCGAAGACGTGCCCGTTCAGCTCCATCGGCACCGCCTCCAGGCCGAGCGAGGTCAGCGCCACGGCGCGGGCGGTGAACCGCGGCGACACGACCAGCGCCCGCCGGGCGACGACCTCCCCGCCGGCGAGCCGCACCCCGGAGAGCCGGCCACCCTCGCGCTCCAGGCCCTCCACGGTCCCGGTCACGACCGCGATATCACGGGCGGCCAGCTGCTCGCGCTCCTCGGCGGTGGGCGCCGGTCCGGTGTGCTGGAAGAGCGTCACGTCGGCGCTCCACTGCCGCCACATCAGTGCCTGGTGCACGCCGAAGGGGCCGCCGAGGACGCCGATCGCTGCGTCCCGGACCTCCCAACCGTGGCAGTAGGGGCAGTGCAGGACGTCGCTGCCGAACAGCTCCGCCACACCCGGGACGTCGGGCAGCTCGTCCACCAGCCCGGTCGTGACGAGCAGCCGCCGCGCGGACACGAACTCACCGCTTTCCAGAACGACGCGGAAGCCGTCGTCCTCCTGCTCGGCGCGGGCGACCCGGCCGTCGACGAACTGCCCGCCGTAGCCGGCCACCTCCGCGCGGCCCGAGGCGAGCAGCTCGGCCGGGGTGGCTCCCTCACGACCGAGATAGTTGTGCACGTGGCCGGCCGGGGCGTTGCGCGGCGCCCCGTCGTCCACCACCAGGACCGACCTCCGGGCCCGCGACAGTGCAAGCGCACCGCTCAGGCCGGCGGCCCCTCCACCGATCACCACTACGTCGTACCGGTCGTCCATCGTCTGCTCCGCTCGTCGTCGTTCGATGAGGACGACTGTCGACCGATCCGAGTGGAACAGCAAGTATCGTTGCTGTTATGGCAACGATGAACTCGGACGACGACGTCCTCGCCGGCGTGGGTCCACGGCTCCGGGCGCTCCGTCAGCAGCGTGGGATCGCGCTCAGCGAGCTGGCGGCGACCACCGGCATCTCAGTGAGCACGCTCTCCCGTCTGGAGTCCGGCCAGCGCCGCCCCACGCTGGAGCTGCTGCTTCCCCTCGCCCGCGTCCACCAGGTGCCGCTGGACGAACTCGTCGACGCCCCGGCCACCGGCGACCCGCGGATCCACGGGCGGCCATTCGAGCGCCGCGGCGTCACGATCGTCCCGCTGACCCGGCGTCCCGGCGGCCTGCAGGCGTTCAAGCAGCTCTACCCGCCGCAGTGGCCCGGCGGGGAACCCGAGCAGCAGTCGCACGAGGGCTACGAGTGGCTCTACGTGCTCTCCGGCCGGTTACGGCTGCTGCTGGGCGAACACGACGTCCTGCTGAAGCCCGGCGAGGTCGCGGAGTTCGACACCCATGTGCCGCACGCGTTCGCGACGGGCGCCGAGGCGGCCGAGGTGCTGTGCCTCTTCGGTCCGCAGGGCGAGCGGCTGCACGTCCGGGCGGCTCCCGCGGGAAGGTGAACGGTCAGGGCTCGAGCTGACGCACCACGCGGGCCGGATTGCCGACGGCGACGACGTTCGCCGGGAGGTCGCGGGTCACCACCGCGCCCGCGCCGACGACCGTGTTCGCGCCGATCGACACCCCGGGGCAGACGATGACGCCGCCGCCCAGCCACACGTTGTCGCCGATCGTGATCGGCTCCGCGGCCTCCCACTTGTCGCGGCGGGGCCCGGGCTCCACCGGGTGGGTGGGGGTGAGCAGCTGGACGTTGGGGCCGATCTGGACGTCGTCCCCGATGGTGATCGCGGCGACGTCGAGGGCGACGAGCCCGAAGTTGGCGAACGACCGCGCCCCGATCGAGAGGTTCGTGCCGTAGTCGACGTACAGCGGAGGCCGGATCTCGGTGCCCTCGCCGACCGATCCCAGGAGCTGCTCCAGCAACTGGCGGCGCAGCGGGGCCTGCCGCACGCTCGTCGCGTTGTACGCGGCCATGAAGTCCAGCGCGACCGCGCTGTCCTCGGCCAGCTCGGGGTCGTCGGCGATGTAGAGGTCACCGGCGAGCATCCGCTCGCGCATCGACCGGCGGTCCGTCTGCTCCGTCGTCACGTCGGCGAACCTACCGAGCACCCGTCCGGTCAGAGGCGCAGGGACCAGGACGACAGGTGCCCGACCGGCCGGAAGCCGAGGGCCTCGTTGACCGCGACCATCGGCAGGTTGCTGTCGGAGTTGTATGTGCTGATGCGGCGCACCTGGGGCATCGTCGCCGTCAGCTCGCGGAGCACGGCGGCCTTCAGAAGTGCTCCCAGCCGGTGGCCGCGGTGTTCGCGCAGGACCAGCGTGCCCGCCTGCTGCGCCCGCTCCGGCTGCGCCAGCGGGACCTGCAGGTCGGTGAAGGCGACCAGGCGGCCGTCCCTCACGGCCCCCGCGGAGAGGACCGTGCGTCCGCGGGCGACGTGGGCCGCCTCGTACTCCCGGATCCGCTCGCCGTCCCAGTGCTCCTCCTCCACCGGCAGCTCACCGTGCGGGGCGTCGGTGGTCATCCGCCGCTCGAGCACAGCCCGGTCGTCGAGCAGGTCGTCCGGGGTCCGGTCCCGCCAGGTGATCAGCTCGTAGCCGACGCTGGCGCTCCTCGCCTCGGCCTCGAGGGCGGCCAGGGCCTGCTCGTCCGGCGGCAGCAGGAGGTCGCGCCGGGTCTCCAGCAGGTCGCACGTCCAGCCGTGCCGCAGGGCGAACTCCCGGCCCGGGGTGCCGGGCGCCGGCTCGTCGATCTCCGCGATGAGGTCCGTTCGCCCGGCGGCCGCAGCGAGCCGGAGCCCCTCCGCGAGGAGCGTCCCGCCGATGCCGCGCCGGCGGTGCTCCGGGTGCACTGCGACGTCGACGACGGCGACCGTCGGGTTGTCCTTCGTGGGCAGCAGCAGCCGCAGGGCACCGACGACTCCGCCGTCGACGACCGCGGCACGATGCGTGCCGTCCCGGGATCCGCCCGGGGACACGAGCTGGCGGCCCAGGGCGACGTGGTCCGACGCCGGTCGCGGAGACTCGTCGGGACGGTCGGCACGCTCGGTTGCGGCCCAGACCTCGCACCAGGCGGCGAAGAGGCCGTCGTCGGGGCCGAGTTCTACGAGCTCGAGCGCGGGGGAAGGCACCCCCCAGTCCTACCGTCCGGGGCAACGGCTTTTCCGCACGTCCCGTCCGAATGGCCGTGGCCCGCGGATCACTCCGCCGGGGCGTGCGCGAGCATCCGGCCGACCGTCTCCACCCAGGCCGCCCGCACCTCCTGCGGCTTGTCGAGCACGGCGTTCGCCACCTCGGCTTCGACGCCGCGGCCGCCACCGACCATTGCTTCGAAGGCGAGGCGGAACAGGAGGGTCCTGATCTGTTCCACGTCGAGCCCGGCGTCGACCAGGGGCTGGATGACCCAGTACGGCTGCTCGCGTGCGACCAACTCCACGCCGATCATTCGCGACCGGACGCCGCTCCGGATGCACACGTGGCCGGGAAGGTGGCCCCGTCAGCCCGCTTCGACGGTCTTCTTGACGCCGTCCAGGAGCGCCGTCCACATGCCCGTCGAGTGCTCCGCCTCGTCGGGGGTGGCGTTGTTGTCCTGGCTGAGCGTCAGGTGCGTCCCCGCACCGCGACCCTCGAGCTGATACGTCAGGGTGTGGTAGTTCTCCGGCACGTCCGGCTGACCGCTCATCGGGCTGTAGTGGGTGACCACCAGGCGCTCCCCGGGCTCGATCGCGACGATCTCTCCCTTGTCCTCGTACGCCCGGCCCTCGTGGACGCCCCGCCAGACGATCGGGCTCCCGACCCGCCAGTCGGTCTCCACGTCCGACCCGAACATGAACTTCTTGATCTGCACCGGGTCGACCAGGGCCGCCCACACCTGGGCCGGTGCGGCGTCGATGTCGATCTCTGCCGTGGCCACGAGGCCGGTCATGCGTGGCTCCTCCGTCCTACTGGTCCGTCTCCTACCGGCCACCGTAGGGCGGATCGACCGGGCCGTAGTGGAGAAAGACGTCACTGTTCTTCGGCAGGAAGCCGGTCGGATTTGTTTCGATCTCCACGGCGGCTCACATAGAGAGGAGGGGGGTTCACCGGAGAGGCAGAGCGCGTGACCGAGACGGTTCCCGACCGCACGAGGACGCCGACGCTGCGGATCGCGTCGGTGCCGGAGGACCACGTGTACGTGCGGCACCTCGGAGCCGTGGATGGTTCCGACTCGACTCGCAGACTGCCCGACCCGCCACCGGACGACCCCGATGCGTTCCCCGGCCAGTGGTGGCCGCCCCGGATGCTCTCGCCGGACTGGGTGCGCGAGCACCGCGCCGAGTTCGACGTCATGCATGTGCAGTTCGGCTTCGACGCGCAGTCCGCCCAGACGCTCGCCTCGCTCGTGGCGGAACTGCGGCGATGGGACAAGCGGCTCGTGTACACCGCTCATGACCTCCGCAATCCGCACCACATCGACCGGCGGGCGCACGACGAGCACCTGGACGTGCTGATCCCCCAGGCCGACGAGGTGGTCACCCTCACCTCCGGTGCCGCAGCCGAGATCGAGCGTCGCTGGGGCCGGCGGCCCGTCGTCCTTCCGCACCCCCATGTCATCGAGTTCGAACGATTCGGCCGACGGCCCGCCGGTGGAGACGGGTGGACGGTCGGCGTGCACGCCAAGAGCGTGCGCGCGAGCATGGTCCCGCTGCCGGTGATCGCTGCGATCGCTGATGTCGTGCGCGAGCTGCCCGGCGCGCGCCTGCAGGTCAACGTCCACCACGACGTCGCCGACGCCGAGGGCCTCCGGCACGACCCGGCGCTGATGCGGTGGCTGCGGGAGGCGGCGTCCGACGGAGTCCTGGACCTGTTCGTCCACGACTGCTTCAGCGACGAAGAGCTGTGGCAGTACCTCGAGTCGCTGGATCTGTCGGTCCTTCCCTATCGGTTCGGGACGCATTCGGGCTGGCTGGAGGCCTGCTTCGACCTGGGTACGACGGTGCTGGCGCCGACGTGCGGCTTCATCGCCCAGCAGCGGCCGTGCCTCACCTACCGGCACGACGAGCGGGGACTGGACGTGTCGTCCTTGCAGGCGGCCGTCCGGACCGCCTACGAGCAGCGTCCGCTGTGGCAGGCGAGCCTCGCGGACCGGCGACAGGAGCGGGCCGAGCTGGCGGCCGCCCACCGCACGATCTACGAGGCGGTCCTGCGGTGACGCCGCCCTCGCGGATCGCGATCATCGGGTCAGTGCGCCATCCGATCCGCGAACCGTTCGCCGGTGGGCTGGAGGCACACACGTGGGGCCTCGCGCGTGCCCTCCGCGAGCGAAGTCATGACGTGACGGTCTTCGCGGGGCCGGGCTGCGACCCCGCGCTCGACGTGCAGGAGATACCGGTCCGGTGGCCACGGATCAGCGCGGCCGCTCGCGCCGACGTGAGCATGACCGCGGACGCGTGGCTCGAGGAGCACCACGCCTACCTCACGCTCATGCTCGAACTGTCCCGGACCCGCCAGTTCGACGTGGTGCACAACAACTGCCTCCACCACCTGCCCATCGCGATGGCCCCGGCCCTCCCCACCCCGATGGTGACGACGCTGCACACGCCGCCCACGCCCTGGCTCGAGTCCGCGATACAGACGGGACCCAGCGCGGTCACGTTCGTGGCCGTCAGCGAGCACACCGCCCGCGCGTGGCGGCCCAGCACCGCGGCGCAGGTGATCCGGAACGGCGTGGACCTCGACCTGTGGCCATGGGGGCCGGGCGGCGGGTCCGCCATCTGGTTCGGGCGCCTGGTCCCCGAGAAGGGCGCCGATCTCGCGATCCGGGCGGCCCAGGCGGCAGGCCTGGCTCTCGACCTCGTCGGACCGATCGCCGACCGCCGCTACTTCGTGGACCACATCAGTCCGCGCCTGGGACCGCAGGTCCGCTACCTCGGGCATCTCGACCGCGCGGCCCTCGCCGAGCGGGTGGGCGCGGCCTCGGTCACCCTCGTGACGCCGCGGTGGGACGAGCCCTACGGCCTCGTCGTCGCCGAGTCACTCGCCTGCGGCACCCCGGTCGCCGCGTTCGATCGTGGCGCGGTGTCCGAGGTGCTCGACCGGGACTGCGGCGTGCTGGTCGGGGCCGACGACGTCCCCGCCCTCGCTGACGCCGCGGAGCGCGCCCGTTCCCTGTCCCGCGCCGCCGCCCGTGACCAAGCCGTTCGCCATTGCTCGCTGGCCCGCATGATCGACGACTACGAGAGCCTGTACGCGCGCCTCGCGGGGCGGGACGTCGCATGATCGGCTACTACGTCCACCACGTCGGGCGCGGTCACCTCCGCAACGCGATGTGCATTGCCTCAGCCCTCGACCACGAGGTGACCGGGCTGTCCTCCGTGCCCCGGCCGGCCGAGTGGACGGGTCCGTGGATCGACCTCGAGCGCGACGACCAGGGCCACCCCGTCCGGGACCCGAGCGCGCACGGCCGACTGCACTGGGCTCCGGCGCACGACGTCGGCCTGGCCGCCCGGATGGCCCGCATCGCGGAGTGGATCAACACCGCGCGTCCCGCTGCGCTGGTCGTGGACGTCTCCGTCGAGGTCGCCGTCTTCGGACGCCTCATGGGGGTACCGGTCATCATGACGGCGCTACCCGGCGACCGCTCCGACGCCGCCCATCAGCTGGGCTACTCGGTGGCCGACGCGATCCTCGCGGCCTGGCCGTCGGACCTGGGCGCCATGGATCGCGACCTGCACCGATGGGCCGACCGAACCCACCACGTCGGTGGGCTCTCGCGGTTCGCCGGCCGCTCCACGACTGCGCCGCCACGCGCCCGACGCCGTGTCCTCGTCCTGCAGGGCAGCGGCGGCACGAGCATTCGTCAGGCCGACATCGGGGCCGCTGCCGCTGCCACGCCCGAGTGGGACTGGCACCGCCTCGGGCCCGGCGCGTGGTCCGAGGACCCCTGGCCCGAGCTGTGCGCGGCCGATGTGGTGGTCACCCACGCCGGGTTGGGTGCCCTCGCCGACGTCGCCGCGGCGGGCCGCCCCGCAGTGGTCATTCCCGAGGACCGCCCGCACGACGAGCAACGCGCGACCGCCCGCGCCCTCGCCGACGCCGGCCCGGTCGTCACCTCGGGACACTGGCCGGAGGACCACCAGTGGCCGGACCTGCTCGCGCGCGCTCTCGTCGTCGGCGGATCCGGCTGGCAACGCTGGCGCACGGACGGCGCCGCCGAACGCGCCGCCCGGGTCATCGGAGCCGTGGCCGGCCAGCACGCGCGGGAGTCTGCGTCGTGCGCGTAGCGGTGATCACGCCCGTCGCGGGTCGGCACCGGCATCTGAGCGTGCAACGACGAGGTCTGCGGCGCAGCACCGCGCCGGTCGGCTCCCACGTCGTCGTCTGCATGGGTGACCCCGCCGCCGCTGACGTGGCCGCCGCTCGGGCCGGGCCGCCACTGGCCGCGGTCCACGTCGACGTTCCCGACTCCCGCTTGCCGCTGGCCCGCGCCCGCAATGCGGGCGCCGAGAGGGCGATCGAGTCCGGCGCGGACCTGCTGGTCTTCCTGGACGTCGACTGCGTACCCGCACCCGGCATGGTGCGGCGCTACGTGGAGTGCGCTGGCGAGGACCGGGCTCCGCGACTGCTCTGCGGACCGGTCGCCTATCTGCCTCCTCCGCCGCCGGCCGGCTACGACCTTGATCGGCTCAGCGAGCTGGCTGACCCGCATCCGGCCCGTCCGCACCCGGGCGAGAACGAGACCCTGGAGAACGGGGATCCGCGGCTGTTCTGGTCGCTGTCCTTCGCCGTCCGTCCCGCCGTCTGGGAACGGATCGGCGGCTTCTGCGAGGAGTACCGCGGCTACGGCGGCGAGGACACGGACTTCGGTCAGTGCGCCGCGGCTGCCGGTGTCCGCCTGGACTGGACCGGCGGCGCTGTCGCCCACCACCAGTTCCATCCGGTGAGCGACCCGCCGGTCGAGCACGTGGACGACGTCGTTGCCAACGCACGGATCTTCTTCCGGCGATGGGGGTGGTGGCCGATGTCCGGCTGGCTGACCGAGTTCCAGCGCCTGGGCCTGGCCCATTTCGACCCCGCCGACGGCTGGCGACACGGTCCGTCCGGCGACTGACGCGCCGACGCCCGGCCGGCCGCATCGTCGGACCCGTGACGGGGAGATCGCTCCCCCGAGTGGACTCGAACCACCAACCCTGCGATTGGTCGGGTTGGATTCTCCGCTACTGACCCTTGGATGCCGCAGGTGGCCTTTGGGCTGCTGTTTCACCGCAACATCGGGACCCCTGGAGCCCTTTCAGACCGGCCCCTGCCTCTGAATTCTGGGAGTAAAATGGGGTTATGGCGGGGCGCATGGCGCGCCCACCATTGGAGCTCGGCACCCACGGTGCCATCCGCTGCTACAAGACCGCCACGGGCTATCGGGCACGGACCCTGGCCCGGGGCTACGACGGTCAAGTCCGAGGGATCGAGCGTCGCGCGAAGAGCAAGGCAGCCGCCGAGCGGTCCCTGAAACTGGCCCTGCGTGACCGGTCCCGAATCCAGTCGCACGGCGACATCACCGCGGACACTCGGGTCAGTGTTGGCCGAGGCCTGGTACGCCGGCTGAAGGACCTCCCCCATCACCATGCAGGCCTACCGCGACCGCCCCGACCGGCAGATCCTGCCGGGACTCGGACAACTCCGCGTACGCGAGCTGACCATTGGCGTCCTCGACCGGCACCTGCGGCTGATCGTCGCCAGGCACGGCACGTCGACGGCCACGATGTGCCGATCCGTCTTCTCCGGACTGTGCACGCTGGCCGCCCGCCACGAGGCGCTCGAGCGCAATCCGGTCCGAGCACTCGGACCGGTCAGCGCGAAGGCCAAGAGGGCGCCGCGGGCAATGACCGTGCCCGAGCTGCGGCAGCTGCGCGCCGCCCTCAGCTACGACGAGCAGGCCATCGCCCGCGACCTAACCGATCTCGTCAGCTTCATGGTGTCCACCGGGCTACGCATTGGAGAGGCAACCGGCCTGGCCTGGGACCGTCGACCTCGAGCTCGGCACCGTCGACGTGCGCCCCGCCGCGATCCGGGTGAAAGGCCAGGGGCTGATCATCAAGACCACCAAGACCGACGCCGGCACCAGAACGCTCGTCCCCCCAGTGGCGCATCACGATGCTGAGGCGCCGGGCCGCGACCACCATCCTCCGCGAGGACAGCGGGAAGGGACAGCCAGTGTTTCCGGCACCCCTCGGCGGCTGGCGCGACCCGTCCAACACGCAGGCCGACCTACGCCAGGCCTTCACGAACGCGGGCTTTGACTGGGTGACCTCCCACGTCTTCGGCAAGACCGTAGCCACCGTGATGGACCAGGCCGGCCTTTCCTCGCCAGCGGCCGCCGACCAGCTCGGCCACGCCAACATCTCCATGACGAGCGACGTCTACTTCGGCCGGAAAGTTCTCCTCACCGGTGCAGCCGCCGTACTGGAGATCATCGACACCTGAGCCCATACGGAAACTCGCACGGCTGCGCGAGGACGAGCGACGGAACGCATCTCCCCCTCGGCCTCCAGCCTTCGGCCATTGGTCTCTGATCGTTCACGGAACTGCGTTCCTGCCGGTCAGCCTCGGTAGGGGACAGCTGAGGACGGTCGGGACGGCCCCGGCCAAGGGCGGGTAGTGGTCACATAACGCCCGCGGGGCCTGACGCATGATCCCGTTCTCCGCTCCCTGCGGGTATCGACGCACGCTTGCGTTCTCGACAGGCCGTTACCGGCACTGGTCGCGATACCTCCAACGGCGTGCGCCCTCGGCCGGAGCGTCGTTGACGCCGTCTCCGATCATCGCCACCGGCCGCCCCTGCAAGGGCGGGACCTTCTCGCTCGTGCTCCCCGCCGCGCCCGCGGCGAACACCTGACCGGGCTCGGCCGCGATCGCGCGGGCCACCGGCTCGACGTCTCCAGACCTCGACCTCGACCTCCACGCCCAGGCGTGCAGGCCGTCGACCGCCTCACGGACGTCCGTCCCCGGCCTTCCACCGGCGGGCCGAACTTTGCGCAGGCGACGGCCCTTGCTCGTCGCGTACGTACTCAGAGTTCCTACCGAGACGTCTCATCGGATTATCAGCTAGCGCCTGGGACCGTGCGCAGACAAGAACGTCCAGGCCAACCAGGGAGTCATGATGGACCGTCCGGCGACCTCTGGTCGAGGCGCTGTCAATCGACCCTTTCGTCCATGACCGGCCCCGTTTCGATGTGGCGTTCGTCGGAACCGTGACACCGTCCATCGCCGTTCGTCGTGGGCACCCGTCTGCACCGTGGCTCCACGACACCATGCCCCGCCGACGGTCATGAGTGACAGCAGCTCGGCCGGGACGATCGGTCGGAGTCGTCCCGACCCCTGCTCTCCCCCGTGGTTCACCCGGCCCAGGGGCCTCCTGGCCGTCGTCCTCGACGATTCTGATGAGGCCCGCCGGGCCGTCACGGCCCTGCGGAGAGCCGGATTCGG
Organism: Blastococcus sp. CT_GayMR16; assembly: GCF_004570875.1. GTDB lineage: Bacteria > Actinomycetota > Actinomycetes > Mycobacteriales > Geodermatophilaceae > Blastococcus_B. The sequence continues at coordinate 24,127 of NZ_SPQK01000001.1, forward strand.
CGCGCAGGCAGTGAAGGTCTACGCCGGCAAGCAAATCATCGATGACTACCGGCGCTACATCGAGCAGCGGGGCGTGGTCCGGCGGATGGTCCGCGCCTTGATGGTGGACGAGGAAAGCATCAATCTGTACTTGGCATACGCCCGCGACGGTTGCTCAGCTGTCTGGATCCGCGTCCCGGACCACGATGCGGCCAACCGTGCGGTACGCCACCTCGCCGGATGTCATTCGCTCCACTTCCGGTATTTCGGTCACCGCCGCGAACGCGCGATCATCCTTCGCCGTCCAACATCCTGAGCCCTGCAGGGCCGGAAAGTCCCCCGGATGGCGCGCTGTCGCCCGCCAAACGCGTCAGTGGCCAGGAGATGCCGGGCAGCCCGGCGGCGCGCAACAGCCGCTGCACGGGGCAGCGAGCCGCCGGATGGCGCTGCCGGTGCAGCTCGGCGTGGACTCTACGGCCCCGTAGATGCCGACGTCGTCGGCATGGATGTGCTCGATCAGCGCCGCGGTGGCCGCGTACCTGAGGCCAGACCGGCCCGATCAATGGAGGATCACAAGCGTGACGGAGGGATACGTCGAGCTCGCAGCCGCGCGGCTCCAGCCCGCCGCGGCCTCTAGCGCAGAGCCCCCGTGACCGGACAAGAGGCGGGCAAGCGACGGGTGACGCCGCATCGAGCAATACGGCTCGCCCTCGGGCTGGGCGCGCTGGCCCTCGGTGTGCACCTGGTCGCAGCGCAGGTCGCTGGGCTCACCGAGACCGGCGAACGGCTCGCCGCCGCACGCTGGTGGCTGCCCGTGCTGGTGCTACTGCTCGAAGCTGCGAGCCTCCTTGCCTACGGCGAACTCGTCATGGCTGTGCTGCGTCGTACGCGGACCCATGCGCCGCGAGCCTTGATACAGCGCTGCGTGGTGGTGGGACTCGCGTTGGGGCGCACACTGCCCGCCGGCAACGCCGCCGCCATGGCGGTGACCGTCGCCGCGCTACGTCGAGCCGGCACCGAACCCGTGGCTGCGACCACGGGGTTGGCCACCAGCGGTCTTCTGTCCTCGATCGTCCTGGCTGGGCTGTTGCCCATCGGGGTCGTGCTCACATGGACGACCGGACGTCTGAGTGGGATCGCGGTCTCGGCTGCCGTTGCCGCAGGCGCGCTGCTCGTTGCTGCCGCGCTGATTCCTGTCGCAACCCGCCGCCCCGCCGCTGTGGGCGCGCGCGCCGCCAACCTCACGGCCTCCGTGGCTCGCGGTCCGCTCCGCCGCCTGGACCCCGTCGCGGTCGGCGAGGCCGTCCGGCTCGGAGTCGAGGGGGTGCGGGATCTTGCCCGCGACCGTCGCACCGTGAGCAAGGGGGCGGCGTGGGCAGCCGCCAACTGGCTGCTCGATGCCGCCGTCGTCGTCAGTCTGGCCCTGACCATCGGCCACGGCACGCCACTGGCGCCCATCCTGCTCGCCTACATCGTCGCTCAACTCGCTGCCGCCATCCCACTGACCCCCGGAGGGGTTGGCATCGTCGAGACCGCCATGATCGGCTTCCTCGTCACAGCGGGGGCGCCCGCGGCAGCCGCGACAACGACGGTCCTGGGCTGGCGTCTGATCAGCCACTGGCTACCGATCCTCGTCGGCCTGGCGCTCCTGCCCACTCTCAGAGTCGGCAGCCGTATTCGAAGGCATCGAGGTGACACCCGGAACGCTCGATGAACGGAGCCGCATCTACCGGCTTCTTTCCCGTCCGCACGGTGATTCGCCGTACAGGGGCTTGCGCCCGAAGCAGGCATCACACATGCCGATCACGTCCCCAACCGTGACCCGCCGCTCAGCAACCTGGAGTCGCGGGGGGCGTGCAGCGTCGAGCTGCTGACGGTCGAATACGCAGGCCGACCTGTCAGGCCTTCCCGAACGCGGACTTCGACTGGGTGACGTTCCTGATCCTCCGCGAGACGGCCGCCAAGCCGATGGACCACGCGCGCCTCACTTCATGCCCGGCGGCCGACCAGCTCAGCCACGCCGACGTCTCCATGACCCGGGAACCGGAGGTCACCTGCTGATCCGGAAGCTGTCAACGAGCTGACCTGATTGATCGATCGCCCGCCCCTCGATGCGGTCGTCGTAGACGAGCAGGTCCAAGAAATGCAGCGTCGAACTGCTGACCGCCGTGAAGTCCTCGTGACCGACGGTGCGGGTCTTCGCCCCAGCTCCGGAGACCACATAGGTGACGCCGTCCTGCGGGGTGGTCCGCTCGTAGTCGTGGTCGTGCCCCGCGAGCACCAGCGGCACCTGTGCCGCTGCGAACAACGGCCCCCATGTCCGCCGCACCTCCATGTCCGAGCCGTGATGACCGGCGGAATAGGCAGGATGGTGCATCCCCACGATCGTCCAGGAACCGGGTGGCTGCGGCTCGACGAGCGTGGCTCTGAGCCATCGGGTCTGGGCGGCGTCCCGCAGGCGATTGGAGTCCAGGACCACGACGCGAACCGAGCCGACTCGTTCCACGTACCAGGGATTGTCACGTCCGAGCGCGTCCAGGATGGCTTCCTGCTCACCGCTGCGGTAGTCGTGGTTACCGAGCACCGGGAGCAATTGGGCTCCGCCCTCGACGAGGGGCGCGAACGGCTGGGTCACCACGCGGTCGACGAGAGCCGCGTCTCCCTCCTCGTAGACGAGGTCGCCGAGCAGAAGCAGCGCGTCATATGGGCGGCTCTCCCCCTCTATGTCCATGCGCTCGGCAGTGGCCTGTTCCGCGCCGCTGCCGGTTCCGGTGTCCCCCGTGATGGCAACCCTGATAACGGGCTTTCCTTCGATCGGCGGAACAGCCTCGCCCGCGACCGGCGAAGCGACGTCTCCTGTTATGACCGAGGACAGGAACGCGGGCGGTGACACCATCAGATACGCGACGAGCCCTGCGACGACGACAGAACAGACGAGTGCCGCCCATCGCCAGCGTGACATCCGCTGAGAATGCTCGCCGCTTCCTGAGAGGACGCTGAATTCGACGGCGTCCGTGTAGCGCGTCGAACCTCGCCTGCTAGGAAGCCGCCGTCCTCGACCGTGCCGGTGAGGCCGACGTACCGCCCGGCCGGAGGGGCCGGCCGGGCGGTGCCCTACCTGGGCCAGGAGCGATGTCGAACCGCGCCCTCAGCTCACGTACCGAGCCGGCCCGGGACCGCCGAACCCTTCGAGGCGGCAGCGACCAGCTCGGGGGGCGTCTGATCCCGTCGGGTGACGGCGAGGTACGCAACCAGGACGAGAATCGTCCCGAGGAAGATCAAGCTGGTCACGGTGGTCCCGAGACCCAGTCCCCCGTCCGCGCGGGGCTGGGAGAAGCCGTCACCCAGCGAGGCGCCCAACGGCCGGGTGAGCACATAGGCGATCCAGAACGTCAGAATCGCATTGGCCTTGAAGACCAGGTGACTCACCGCGACTGCAGCGATCAGCGCCGCGAAGAGCACGGCGGACAGCCAGTATCCGACACCGAGCCGTTCGGCGACGAGGTCCCCAGCCGCGGTGCCCAGGGCGAAGGTGAACAGGATCGCCGTCCAGTAGAAACCCTCCCGGCGCCGGGTGACGATGCTGTGGATGGACAGCGTCCGCTCCTTTGCGAACCAGACGGCGAAAGTGACGGCCAGAGCAACGGTGAACAGAGCGGTCGAGACCTCGAGCGGCACACCGAGGTTGTCGGTGAGGTTGTCGGTGATCAGCGTGCCGACCACGCTGATCAGCACGACAGTGGACCAGTAGAGGGGCGGGACATACCGGCGGGCGCGGAACTGTGCGGCCAGCACTGCCAGGAACAGGACACCGACCACCAGTGTGGTACCGGTCAAGCCGAGGCCCAGCGTGGCGTTCAGGTAGTCCGCGGCAGTCTCGCCGACCGTCGTGGCGAGGATCTTGATCACCCAGAAGAAGACGGTGACCTCGGGAACCTTGTTCAACAGGGTGCGCCCGATCGCCGGGCGAGATCGTGTGGTGTCCATGCCCGGAGGGTGACCCGGCGATCCTGCACACGGCCTGAACGGTTTTCAGCGCTGACGCCCGGGCTCTTGTCCGAGCGGTCATCATGGCGCCGTGGTGATCGCAGAATCGGCCCGGATCCTCGTCGTCGAGGACGACGCGGCGCTGCGAGACCTGCTCGCCCGGGGACTGCGAGAACACGGGTGGACGGTGGCGACGGCCCGAGACGGCGCCAGCGCCTTGCGGGCGGCCGGACCGGGGCCGGCCGCCGCATTCGATGCCGTCGTACTCGACATCGGCCTGCCCGACTCCGACGGTCGGGACGTGTGCCAGGCCATGCGTGCGAGAGGGCTCTCGACGCCGGTGCTGTTCCTCACCGCGCGGGATCAGCTGCACGACGTCCTCTCCGGGTTCGCCGCCGGAGCCGACGACTACCTGGCCAAGCCGTTTCACCTCAACGAACTCATCGCCCGACTGACGGTCGCACTCCGGCGGGCCACACCCCCACGCGCTGCGGAGGCCAGCACGCTGATCTTGGATCCCGGTGGCCACGCCCTATTGGGTCCCGCCGGCTCCCAGCGGCTCACTCCCACCGAGTACCGGGTCCTGGCCACGTTGATGGCCTCACCGGGCCAGGTCGTGCGACGCCACTCCCTCCTGGCGGCCGGTTGGCCGCACGGCGCCCAGGTCGCGGACAACACCCTGGACCAGTACCTCGCCCGTTTACGCCGCAAGTTGGACGCCGCCGGGGAAGCGGGCCGGTCCATCACGACCGTTCACGGCGTCGGATACACGTTCACGTGACTGAGCACTCGGTAGCAGCCACTTCGAGCTTGCGCAGCCGACTGTCCTGGTCTGCAAGCGCGGTGGTCGCTGTCTGGGTGCTGCTGCTGGCCCTGGGCGCCAACGTCCTGCTGGCCGCGGTGCTGGCCGGGGAGGCCGGCGGCGTTCTCCGGGCCCGAGCCGAAGCGGCTGCGTCCACAGTGCAGGTTGCCGCCGACGGGACGGTGACCGTGCTCGATGTCCGCGACGATCAGGCCCTGGACGTCGGCACATGGATTTTCGACGCACGGGGCTCCGTCGTCGAGCGCCCACCGGGAGGCACCCCCGCGCTGGAGGACGCTGCTGCGCGCCTCGCGCTAGGGGGCGAAGGAACCGGGGAGCTGGGTGGCGTGAATCCGGTCCGGCTACTCGCCCTACCCGTCGTAGACGGCGGCGAGCGGGTCGCGGTTGTGGTCACGAGCACGTCACTGGCGCCGTACCAGCAGGTTGAACGGCTGGCGGTCATCGGCAGCATCGGTGCGGCCGTGCTGCTCATCACGATGGTCCATCTGGTGCTGCGGGCCAACGTCACCCGCGCGCTGCGCCCGGTGCAGCAGATGAGCGCCCAGGCCGGACGGTGGAGCGCCGACGATGTCGAGCGCAGGTTCGGGGTTCAGCCTCGCCCCGCAGAGCTGGCCGAGCTGGCCGGCACGCTAGACCAGTTGCTGGACCGCTTGTCCGCAGTGCTCCGGCACGAACGCCGCTTCGCCGAAGAGCTGTCCCATGAACTGCGAACCCCGTTGGCGCAGATTCAGGCGGAGGTGGACCTGCTGTCAGCGCGCCCGCGCAGCGTGACGGAACTCCGGGCCGCCCACGCCGCCATTGACCGGGCAGCTGCCGGTATGCGGTCGACGCTCGACACGCTGATGTCGACGGCACGCAGCGGCAGCATCGTGCCTCCGGGCAGATCGTTCGTCGCGCCGGTCCTCAGGTCCCTGGCAACCGCCCGAGACGGGCAAACCGCTCGTCCGGACGGGGACAAGCGGGACGTCGTGATGGACGTCGCCGTTCCGGAAGACCTGGTGGCCGGGGTAGAGGCGGATGTCCTTCTTCGGGTGTTGTCCCCCATCGTCGAGAACGCCGTCCGGTACGCCAGCGCAGAAGTGCGGCTCTCCGCCAGCAACCGGGGGGGTCGAGTGGCGGTGGTGGTGACCGATGACGGCCCGGGGATGACCCCGGACGTAGCAGCCCGAGCGTTCGACCCGGGCTTCCGGGGGGACGCTGCCGACGGCCACGACGGGGCGGGACTCGGCCTGGCCCTGGTTCGAAGGCTGGTCCTGGCCATCGGCGGCCGTGTGGAGGCGAAACCTTCCACCCACGGCGGTCACGTCGAGCTGGTCCTGCCGGCGGCATGACCCGCCCGGCACCACCTGGCAGCGTGCGGTCAGGCGGCCCGACGGCTGCGTAGGCCCTCAATCGCGATGGGCACGAGTGACAGGACGACGACTCCGACGATGAACAACTCCACGTGGTTGCGGACCAGCGGTACATGGCCGAGCCAGAAGCCGAGCATCGTGACACCGGCGGTCCACGCGATACCCCCGATCACGGAGTAGAGAGCGAATCGGCGGAAGTCCATCCGTGCGGCGCCGGCCATCACGGTCGCGAAGGTCCGGACCACGGGCACGAAGCGGGCGAGGACGATGGCGCGGGCACCGTTGCGCTCGAAGAAGGCGCTGGCGCGATCCACGTGCCGGGCCTTGAAGAATCGCGAGTCGGGCCGGTCGAACACCGCCGGACCCGCGGTGCGGCCGATCCACCAGCCCATCAGATTGCCGGCAACAGCGGCGATCGGAAGAACCAGCAGCAACACCCAGAGCGGGGCCACCAGCCCGCCGGCTACCAGCAGGCCGCCGGCGAACAGCAGGGAGTCGCCGGGCAGGAAGAAGCCCAGCAGCAGTCCGCACTCTGCGAACAGGATGGCCATCATTCCGGCCAGCCCGAACGTGTTGATCAGATGCGTGGGATCGAGAAGGCCGCTCACAGTCCGCACCATAGGGAGCGTCAGCTGAGAGCAACCTGAGTGTCTTGACAGCCGTCACCGATGGGCAGCGGCGTCGGGTGCCCGGCCCGATGCGGCCGATCAGACCGTGGGATGTGGACGATCCGGGTCGGACAGGGGAATGCTCAGCTGCAGGTGGGCGCCTCCGTCGTGATCTACCACCGACAGCTCTCCGCCGTGCGCACGAGCGATCTCGCGCGCGATCGCCAGACCGAGGCCCGTGCCGCCGGCCCCGCGCTGACGGCTGGGGTCGAGTCGGACGAAGCGCTCGAAGACGCGCTCCCGAACGGGGGCGGGAATGCCAGGCCCGTCGTCGATGACGTCGATGACGGCCTCAGCGCCCTGCCGGCTGACCCGGAGCTCGACCCGATCGGTCGCGTGCCTGGCGGCGTTGTCGGTGAGGTTGCGTAGTGCCCGGGCGAGCTGGTGGCGGTCACCGACCACCCGCACCGGCGTCTCCTGCACGACTATGCGCAAGCCGGTCGTACGCCGGAGCCGGCCTGCCTCGGCGGACAGCAGATCGTCCAGGTCCACGTCCTCAGGCGTGGACCTCGGGCCGTGCTCGTCCGAACGCGCCAGGAAGAGCAGGTCGTCCACCAGTCGCTCCAGGCGTTGTACCTCGGCCAGCACGTCGGCGTGGACGACCGCCCAGTCTGTGACCTCGGGGTGCACCACCGCGATCTCATGCGCCGCCCGGATAGTGGCCAGTGGACTCCGCAGCTCGTGCGAGGCGTCGGCAACGAATCGGCGTTGTGCGTCGGCGGCGTCGCCGAGCCGGTCGAGCATGGCGTTCATCGTGGTCGCCAGCTGCGCGACCTCGTCTAGCGAGGGGGGCACCGGTACCCGCGCGGTCAGGTCAGTGGCCGTGATGCCAGCTACCCGCCGGCGCATGGCCTCGACCGGTGCAAGCGCACGCCCCGTGAGCCAGTACGACGTCCCGGCAACGAGCAACAGCAGGATCGGATAGCCCAGTGCCAGGAGGCGGATCAGCACCTCGGTGGCCCGCTGGGCGGTCTCCAGGCTCTGGGCGCTGATGACCACCGCCTCGCCATCCGGGCCTTCGACGCCACGCACGACAACCGCGAAGGCCTCCTCCTCGACCGGGAGCGTGCCGGCGCGCAGCACGACGATCTGTCCCGGCGCCGGGCGGTCGCCGACCATGGGCGGCTCCCCCGCGATGCTGGGGCTCGACACCACCACGTCGCCGTCACGGGTCAGTACCTGGACCAGCGCCCGCTCACTGCGCCCGGCAGGTGTGACGTCGGCCGACGCGGCTCCGTTGCGCGCCACGTCGGCGGCCACGGCTGCGGCCTGCTGCGCGGCGACGTCGCTCAACGTCGCCTCGAGCTGGCGACGCTGCAGCACGACGAAGGCAACGGCGGAGATGGCCAGGATGAGTGCGACGACGATCGTCGCCGCGAGGGCCGCGCGCACCCGTACACCGCCGAGCCGATCGAGGACCGCCCGTCGGCGGGTCGGTGGTTCCCGCGTGCGGAGGGCGGCCTCAGCCACCCCCGGCCGCCAGCCGGTACCCCACGCCGCGGACTGTCTCGATGGCGTGCCTCCCGTACGGCTGGTCGATCTTGCGCCGCAGGTAGCCGACGTAGACCTCGACGACATTGTCGTCGCCCTCGTAGTTGGCGTCCCACACCGACTCGAGGATGTCGGTCTTGGACACCACATCACCGCGATGGCGCAGGAGGAAGTGCAGCAGCCCGAACTCCCGCGGCGTCAGCACTACCTCCTCCTCCCCCCTGCGCACCGTGCGGGTCGACGGGTCCAGAGTCAGGTCGCCCGCGGCGAGGACCGCCGGGCGCGCCGGAGCGCCTCGGCGGACCAGCGACCGAAGCCGCGCGACGAGAACAAGGAAGGAGAACGGCTTGGTCAGATAGTCGTCGGCACCGAGGTCGAAGGCGTCTACCTGGTCGTACTCGCCGTCCTTGGCCGTCAACATCAACACCGGCGTCCAGATGCCAGCCGCGCGCATCCGCCGGCACACCTCGTAGCCGTTGAGTCCGGGCAGCATGATGTCCAGGACGACGACGTCGTAGGTGTTGATCTCCGCGTTGAACAGACCCTCGGTCCCGTCGTGCACGACATCGACGACGAACCCCTCGGCCGCCAGTCCCCTACGGACGTTCTCGGCCAGCCGGACCTCGTCTTCAACCAGCAGCACCCTCATTGCACACACCCTCCGTCCGAACGAGTGTGCCCAGCCGTTCCTGAGTCTCGGCTGAGAGGCGTCCGGCTCCTGGTGCTCAGCCGGCTCACAGGAACCAGACTCCAGCCTGGCGTCGTGCCACATGAAGGGGGCGGCCATGTTGGAGGTGTCGCTCGTCAGCGGAGCCGTGCCGGTGGTGGTCCTCGCCGCCGGGCTGGCCTCGCTGATCGCCCTGACAGCTCGGCGGGACCGTCGCTGGTGGACGCGTGCGGTTCCACTGGCAGTCCTGGGAGGCGTGCTGTCCGCCGCCTTGGCAGCGCTGGTCGTCGACGTCTTGTGGCGTCCGTTCCCGGATCCCCTTCCCCTCGTCACGCTGCTGTGGACCGGGCTGAGCGTCCTATCGGTGACTCTGGCCGTGCTACGCGTCCGATCGGCCCCTCGCCCATGGGGGATCGCCTCCCGTGTGCTGCCTTTCGTCGCCGTGGGCATCGTGCTGATCACCGCCGTGGCGCAGGTGAACCAGCTGTACTACGCCTACCCGACACTGCATTCGGCGTTGGGAATGACACCTCCGCAGCAGGTGCCCTTCGCCCACGTTGCCCCGCCTGCATCGCGGGTGGTGACAGCGCAGCCGGGCGTTCCCTTCACCGACGCGTGGGCACCCCCGGCGGACATGCCCACCACGGGAGCTGTCACCGAGGTACCCATTCCCGGCACGGTGTCGCGCTTCGCTGCCCGCCCGGCCTGGGTGTACTTCCCTCCCGCCTACCTGAGCTCACCCCGGGCGGTCCTTCCGGTGCTCGTCCTGGTCGCCGGTCAACCGGGAACTCCTCGCGACTGGTTGGACGGCGGCCGTCTCGTGGCGACGATGGACGCTTTCGCCGCTGCGCACTCCGGGCTCGCTCCGGTGGTCGTCGTCCCCGATTCGCTCGGCAGCCAACTCGCGCAGACTCTGTGTGTGGACTCGGCGCGAGGCCATGCGTTCACGTACCTGACGGTCGATGTGCCCTCCTGGATCAGGAGCAGCCTGCAAGTCGACGCCGACCCCGCGCACTGGGCGATCGGTGGCGTGTCCGCGGGCGGCACCTGCGCCCTGCAGTTGGCCGTCAATGCGCCGTCCGTCTACCCGACGTTCCTGGACCTGTCCGGCCCAGCGGCCCCGACCATCGGCTCCGAACGGCAAACGGTGGCCGACTTCTTCCGTGGCGATCAGGCCGCGTATCGGCAGGTGAATCCGCTGGAAGTCCTGGCCTCGGGTCGGCTTCCGACGGCGGCGATCGCCGGGGCGGTGGTCGTCGGCGTGGACGACTCGCGGTACGGCCCGGACGGACGCCGGGTTCGCGACGCACTCTCCGCGGCAGGGATGGACATCCGGTACCTGGAGCTGCCGGGCGGGCACTCATGGCAGGTCTGGGCCGAAGCGCTTCGGAGACTGGTGCCCTTTGTCGCCGTCCGCGAAGGGCTGGTGGCTCGGTGACAGGCAACCGGAGCCGGCGGCTGCGCTGTGTTCGGACCAGGAGAAGGTTGTGACGGTTGTTGACGCGGGCGACCCGACGAGCGCGGAGCCACCGGCGATCTCGGGCGCGCTGTCGGTGCGCCTGTCGCGCGCTCGCCGTCGCCTGATCCCCGCCGCAGTGGTCGCCATCACCGGCGTGCTCGCCGTGCTCGGGGGCTTAGCGCCGCGCGCGCTGCTCGAGCTCACTGAGGTCTCCGCACCGTCGACTGCGGCTCGACTCCTGACCGGCCGTGCACTGCTGCTCGAGCTCGGAGTCCTGCTGCTCATCATCAGCCGCCAGCTGGCCAGAGGCTCCCGGGGCGCATGGACGGCCGCGATGCTGGCCAGTGCCGGGGTCCTGCTCGTAGAGCTGCTGCGGGAGCGGCTGGGGCTCGTCACCGCCCTCGCGACGCTGTCGGTGCTGGCTCTCGCCGTCACCCGGTCAGCCTTCCGCCTGAGATTCCAGGAAGGTCGCAACGCGCGTCGACTGTTCGTGCCCCTGGGCCTATGGATCGCACTGCTGGCGTACGCACTGACCGCCTACATCCGCATCGATGCCTTACGAGCCGAGACCTTCTGGTCCCGACTCGCGCAGATCGCGCGCACCGGGATCGGCGCCCCCGGCGGGATCGACGTGGAACAGGCCCTCGTCGAGGCGTATGTCTGGTCGCTGCGGATCGGTCTGATCGTCGTCGTCCTGGCGCTGCTGTGGGCGGTGCGTCGCCGGGCCCCGCAGCAGGACGCCGACACCACCGTGGCCGTCGAGCTCGCCCGACGGTACGGACGATCGTCGGCAGCCCCCTTGATCGCGCTTCCGGACAACGGCCGGTTGTCGCTGTGTGACGGGCGAGCGCTCGCTGGGACGGCGGTGCGCAACGGGACCTCGATCAGCCTCGGCCTACCGGTCGCGCCGGACGGGCTGGAAGCAGAGGCCCTCACCGAGTTCGTCTCCGCCTGCGAGACCGCCGGCTGGACCCCGGCCCTGCTCGCTCTCGATGAGGCTCAGCGCGCGCTCGCCACCGCCGCTGGTTTCTCGTCGCTCAAGATCGGTGAGGAGGCGTTCCTGGACGTCGCCGAGTTCAGCACCGGCGGCAAGCGTCTGGCGAATGTCCGCCATACGGTGACGCGGGCGCGCAAGGACGGCGTGACGGTCATCCGCTACGACGAGGAGACCCGGACGTCACGCCGCGACGATCAGCTCAGCGCCATCTCCGCCGCCTGGCTCGCGGGCAAGGGCGGCCCCGAGCTCGGGTTCACGCTCGGCCGGTTCGACCTCGACCGGCTTGACGACCAGGAGGTCTATGCCGCGGTGACCTCCGAGGGGACGACCGAAGAGCGAGTCGTGGGATTCGTGACCTGGCTTCCCTACGAGGGCGGTGACGCGGCCGTCCTGGACCTGATGCGCCGCGGCGAAACATGCCCACCCGGTGTCATGGAGTGCCTCATCGTGGACTCGGTGGCCGATTTCGCGCGCCGGGGGCGACGCACCGCCAGCCTCGGCGGGGTTCCACTGGCTGCCACGACCGAACGCACCGACCGTGTTCAGCGGCTGCTCGGCTGGCTCTACGAACACGGCGGCTCCGTGTACGCCGCCAAGGGGCTGTTCCGCTTCAAGGACAAGTTCGCACCGCGCTGGGAACCGATGTACCTCGCCTACCCCAAGGCGGCCGATCTGCCCAGGATCGCAATGGCGGCCCTGCACGCCTTCCTCCCGCCGGGTGCCGTCCGCGAACTCCTGACTCACCCGTCCGCCGCCGCCCGACCGGCACCCACGACAGCGGCGTGACGCCGGCGCGGTCAGGGTCGTAGCGGGCACCCGCGGTTCGAGCCCGCCGTGACCACGGGCCGCCGAGGAGAGCCAGAGGCCGCGCGTCCTCCAGGCGTCGGCACTCAGCGTTCGCTCAGCGGTCACGACTGAGCATGTGGAGACCGACACCGGTCGCCAGGGAGGTCACCATGGCCGCAACCATCCGAGTTCTCGTCGTCGACGACCATCCGATGGTGCGTTCATCCGTCGTCGACCTGCTGAGCGACGCCGAAGGCATCGTTGTCGTCGGGGAAGCAGCCGACGGACGAGAGGCCGTCGATCTGACCGCGACGCTGTGCCCGCACGTCGTCCTGATGGACGTGAACATGCCCGGCATCTCCGGGCCGGAGGCCACGCACCTCGTGATGCGGCAAGGCCGCGGTGTTGCGGTCCTGATGCTGAGCGCTGACGTCCGCTGCGACGTCTTACGTAGAGCACGCGACGCCGGAGCGATGGGCTTCCTGCCCAAGGGCAGCTCCGGAGCCGACATCGTCCAGGCGATCAGAGCGGTGAACGCAGGTGAAACGGCCTGGCCTACCGGCCGGGGCGGGTCCGCGTTCCGACCACATGGGAGTACCCGATGACCGGGACGAGCACGATCACCACGTTCGCCCGATCGATGTCGTCGCGGTCCGCACTGGTCCAGCCCAGCGACGAGGAGCACTGGCTACGTCTGCTCGACCATCCAGGCCCGCGCGGAGTCACGGTGCGTGGGGCCGGAGCCGGCTACTCCGACGCCGCACTCAACAGCGGCGGCACGATCGCAACCACGCACGGGAACCACCGCATCCGGGCGTGGGACGACCGGGCGGGAGTGGTCGATGTGGACGCCGGCCTCTCCGTGGCCGACCTGTGCGCGTTCACCGTCCCCCGGGGCTGGCTGCTGCCGGTCGTGCCCGGCACCGGGCGCGTCACGATCGGGGGTGCGCTGGCTGCCGACGTCCACGGAAAGAATCACCCCCGCAGGGGGTCGCTCGCTCAGCACGTGGTCGGCGCCCGGCTGCTCACCCCGGGCGCGGGTGTGCTGCAGATCGGGCCGGACCGGGAATCCGATGTCTTCTGGGCGACAGCCGGGGGTCTGGGGCTGACCGGTGTCGTGCTGGCCACGCAACTTCGGCTGGCACGCATCAGCACCAGCTGGCTGGCCACCGAAGAGCACACGTGCGCAGACCTCGACGACGTGCTCGCCACCATGCGGGCGTGCGAGCCGTCGCACGAGTATGTCGTGGCGTGGCTTGACGGCCTTGCCACCGGGGCCGCCACCGGCCGTGGCGTCGTCTCTACTGCTGTCCACCTGACCGCGGACGAACTGCCAGCATCCCTGATCGGACGTCCGTTGGCGTTCCGGTCCGCTGGCCCGTCGGCGCCGTTGCCGGCGGGCCCTCGCCTGATCCGGACGCCGGTCATGCGGGCGGCGAACGCGGCCCGATTCGCCGCGGCACGGCGGGCGAGGGGGGTGCGGCTCAAGGGGATCACGGCCGCCCTGCATCCGCTCGATGCCACCCTCGACTGGACGGCCGCCTACGGCCGGCGTGGGCTGATCCAGTACCAGTTCTCGGTACCCGACGGGCAGGAGCAGGTGCTGGAGGCCGCACTCGTGGCCCTGTCGGCCGCCCGCTGCTGGCCGACGCTCGCCGTCCTCAAGCGGCTGGGTGATGCCGCGCCGGGGCCGCTGTCCTTCCCGTCGCCGGGGTGGACCCTGGCGCTGGACCTGCCGACGGCGGCCGCGACGGCCGCGGCGTCGGTGCTGGATCGCCTCGACGACCTCGTGCTGGCCGCGGGCGGCCGGGTGTACCTGGTCAAGGACTCACGACTCCGGAGCTGCATGGTGCCGGCGATGTATCCACGGCTGGACGAGTGGCGACGACTGCGGAACGCCCTGGACCCGTCCGGCGTGCTGACCTCAGACCTGGATCGCCGGCTGGATCTCAGCGGGCGGCACGGCGGTGACCGGCAATGCTGAACTCGCTGGGGCATCCGGACACCCTGCTGCTGGTCGGCGGTACGTCAGAGATCGCTGCGAGCATCGCCGCCACGATGGCGCGTCGGCGGCCGCTGCATGTCGTCCTCGCCGCCCGTCCGAGCAGTCGCCGCTCCGCCGCCGCCAACGTGCTCACCGGCCTGGGGGCGAGCGTCGAGGTGGTGGACTTCGACGCCACCGACATCCCCCGGGCACTCGAGGATCTCAGGTCCCTCCTCGCCCGCACGGAGATCGATGTCGCGGTCGTCGCACAGGGCCGCCTGCCCCGGCAGTCCGATCTCGAGAACGATCCGGTGCTGGCCGTGGAGACATGCACCATCAACTACACCGCGGCGGTCGCCGTCGGCCTGCTGCTCGCCCGGCAGATGCGCGAGCAGGGACACGGCGTCATCGTCGCGCTCTCCTCGTTGGCGGCCATCCGGCCTCGGCGAGCCAACTTCGTGTACGGGTCGAGCAAGGCCGGGCTCGACGCCTTCTACACGGGTCTCCGCGACCAGCTGCGCGGGAGTGGGGTCCGGGTTCTGGTGGTCCGGCCGGGCTTCGTCCACTCCCGGATGACCCGCGGGCTGAAGCCGGCACCTCTGGCCGTCACGCCCCAGGACGTCGCCGACGCGGTCGTCGCAGCGGTACCGACCGGCAACGGCACCGTGTGGGTCCCGCGGGCGGCGCGGCCGCTGATGCTTCTCGTCCGGACGATGCCCGGCCCGGTGTTCCGTCGCGTCGGACTGTGAGCGTCCCCCTGCGGACGCTCATCCTCTCAGCGTCCTCTTGGCCGGCCGGGACCAGCATGTGCGCCATGAGGGGCTCGCGGACAGCCCAGCCGGTGGACGCTGCGGAGGCCCCCGGATCGGAGGACAGCCTGATGACCACCCTGTTGTCGCCGCCCGCGCCACCACCGACCGAACCGGGCAGCGGATCTCCCGGTGGGCGGCGCCGCCCGCGCAGATCTGTCCGCCGGTTGGTGATGGTGGCGCTCATCCTGCTGATGCTCTTTCCTGCGACCTCCTACACGCAGGCGCTCGCCGCTCCCGGCGGGGGCGGCTGGCAGGTGCAGTCGGTGGAGTGGGTCCGCGACCATGGCGGGGCGCCGCTGGTCAACACGATCGAGAACTGGTGGTACAGCCGTCAGGCGCCCTCCACCGGCAGCCCGACCCCCGGCTCCATTCCGCAGCTTCCGGCGGGCGGCGCGAAGCAGCTGCCGGGTGCCACGGCACCGACTGGGCTCGCTCCCCTCGCCGGCTCCCCGCCGCTTCCCGGGGAGGGCCGCTGGGTGCCCGGTCGCACCGACCCGTCAGGCGCACCGGCGATCTACACCACCTTCGTCCGCCCCGACCCCTCACATCCCAGCGTGGTCGCGGGCGTCTCCTGGATCCGGACCGGGGACACCACCGCCCACCTCGTCGCCGGCCTCCAGCAGCCGGGCGGGTCGGGCTGGGCCGACGGAGCTCGCGTGCCGGCGGCCGACGTCCCGTCCCTCGTGGCCACCTTCAACTCGGGCTGGAAGTTCCGCGACATCGACGGCGGCTTCTACCTCGACGGGCGTACCGCTTCCCCGCTGAGGAACGGGGAAGCATCGGTCGTCATCGACGACCAGGGACGGGTGACCGTCGGGCAGTGGGGCCGCGACGTCACGATGGGCCCGCACGTACGAGCCGTCCGGCAGAACCTCGGTCTCGTGATCGACCAGGGGAAGCCGGTTCCCGGGCTGGCGGACAACGGCAACGGACGCTGGGGCAGCTCGCACAACCAGCTCCAGTTCACCTGGCGGTCGGGACTCGGGACGGACGCCCAAGGGAATCTGCTCTACGTCGCGGGGAACGGGCTGACCTTGCGCACTCTGGCCGACGCCATGGTCCAGGCGGGCATCCAGCGCGGTATGGAGCTGGACATCCACTCCCGCATGGTCGATTTCGCGTCGTGGCAACCCGGTCCCGCCGGTTCCCTCACGCCCACGAAGCTGCTGCCGGACATCCCCGTCCCCGCCGACCGCTACCTGAGTCCTGACCAGCGTGACTTCTTCTACCTGACCCTGCGCTGAGCGCCTGACGGGAGCGACCGTGACCGCCACCGAGAGACCCCCGTCCACCCCGCCGATGGCTGTTCGGGCGCGTCATGCGGGCGCCGGCTTCGGCGCCGCGGTCCTCGCGACGGCCCGGCCCCGGCAGTGGCCGAAGAACATCCTGGTCTTCGCGGCACCGGCGGCCGCCGGCGTCCTCCTGCAGCCGGCCGCGGCCGCGGCCGCCGTCTGGGCGGCGGGGGTGTTCGTGCTGGCGTCGGCGAGCACCTACTTCATCAACGACGCCCGGGACGTCGAAGCGGACCGACTGCACCCCGTCAAGCGCCGGCGGCCGGTCGCCGCGGGACGGCTGGGGGTGCGGACTTCCTACGGGATCGGCTTGGGCCTCGCCGTCCTCGCAGCGGTGGTAGCGCTGCCGCTCGGTCCGGCGATGGTCGGTGTCGTGGTGCT
The DNA here is from genome assembly GCF_004570875.1 of Blastococcus sp. CT_GayMR16. Classification (GTDB taxonomy): domain Bacteria; phylum Actinomycetota; class Actinomycetes; order Mycobacteriales; family Geodermatophilaceae; genus Blastococcus_B. Next base: position 40,805 of record NZ_SPQK01000001.1, read on the forward strand.
CTACCTCGCCCTGACGATGGGCTACAGCCTGTGGCTCAAAGACCAGCCGGTAGTCGAGCTGCTCGCCGTCGCCTCCGGTTTCGTGCTGCGCGCTGTCGCCGGTGGGACCGCGGCGGGCGTCCCGCTGTCGAACTGGTTCCTGCTCGTGGCCCTGTTCGGATCACTGTTCCTGGTGACGGCGAAACGCTCGGCCGAGGCGCGGAACTCCCTTGCCCGTGGCACGACCCGGCCGGTGCTGGACGGATACCCATCCGCCTGGCTGCAGCAGATCCTCACCGTGTCCCTGACCGGCACGGTCCTGGCCTACGCCTCCTGGGCGCTGCAGTACGTCGGCCGGGACGTCGCCCTACCCGTGCTGGCGCTGTCGGTCGTGCCCTTCCTGGCCGTCATGCTGCGCTACAGCCTGCTCGTCGCTCGAGGCGACGGGGAGGCGCCGGAGGACGTCGTGTTCTCCGACCGGTTCCTGCTCGTCGCCGGCATTCTCTGGGCCGCGCTGGTCGGCGGCGCTCTCTACCTGGCCTGAGGCCGGTGCCGGGACGGCGGGGGTCTGCGGGCGGGCCCTCGAGCGCCAGCCCGGTCGCACGGCGGCAAGGTCTCGAACTCGCGGCTGTAGCAGTGCCTGTCCGCGACCACCGCGGATCCGGCCCACGCCGCCACCTGTCGTAGGCCGCCGCCGTTTCCTATCGGGGTAGACCTCCACGATCAGCACCACAGTGACGGTCGCTCCTCGCCAGCTCACATCACCACCAGCTCGTCGTGACCCTAGGCGCGGAGCTTGCTGGCCGCAGCCCGAGGACCCTCGGTTGGGTCATCCAGCCGCGGCGCCAGGCGCGCTCGGCTCATGCCGGTAACCGTCCCGAGGTCGTTCTACGCGGGGACCGATCACCGGCGTCCGGGTAGCCCCGCCGGCTGCGCGACAGAGGGATCGCGCCCTGCGGTCAGCCCTCCCGGAGGAGGCTCACGGGTGCCCGGCGCGCCCACCACAGAGCGACGCCACAGGCGACCGCGATGCTGGCGACCACCGCCGCAGCGAGTACGGCCAGGTACGTCCAGGGCACGGCCAACGAGCTGGGCGGCGGGTCGAACACGCCCGACAGGACAGCGACCAGGACACGGGCGAGTGCCGCACCGAGGGCCGCACCAAGAACGAGGCCCAGGACGACCACCGTCGCCGCCTCGCCGACGACGAATGCCGCGGCCTGACGGGGTCGGGCGCCCAACGCCCGGAGGACGGCAAAGTTGCGGCGTCGTTCGGCCATGCCGAGGGCGAGCACCAGGCCGCCCGCGGCCGCGCCGAAGGCGAAGGCGAAGCCCAGCTCCAGCAGGGTCAGCCCATGCAGGTCGATGGAGGCGAGACTGGATCCGATGGTTGCCACGGCGGCCGACAGTGGCGTGACCGTCGCGGCCGGACCAGCCGCCTGGCGCAGGGCTGCGGTCACCGCGGGGGTGTCCTGCCCCCCGGTGTCGACGAGGAAGGCGCCGACGGTGTCGTCGGCGGTCACCTTCGTCAGGTAGTCGGCGTTGGCCACCAGGAAGCTGTCTTTGGGCGCGGTGGGGAACTCGTTGGCGACACCTACGTAGTGGAACGGCGCGGTGACCGGTGCGCCACCGGCTGCGGTCTGCACGCGCAGTTGCACGGCGTCGCCGAGGGAGAGCTGGTAGTCGGTCACCGTCTCGGCGGAGACCAGTATCCCGTCAGGGGTGGCGGCGAGCGCGGCCATCATCTGGTCGGCGGTGCCCCCGGTGAACCAGCTGTCCTGCAGCGAGGTGGCCGCGGCCACGGTGTCCGGCCGAACCCCGTAGAGGTCCTGCAGGTCGGCGCCGACGTAGGCGAACCGGTGTTGCAGCGGCTCGACGGCGCGAACCCCGGGTACGGCCGCCAGAGCGTCGGCCCCCGACGGCGGCACGCGGGCACCCGGAGCCTCGGTCACCGCCACGTCCGACCCGTTGGTGAGCCGCGCGTCGACGAGCGCCTGCTGCTGGTAGGTGGCGTTGAAGACGGCCGTGGAGACGGCGAAGGCCACGGCCAGGGCGAGGACCACCGCGGCCCGCGTCACCAGTGCCCGGGAACGGCCGAGGCCGGCGGCGACGATGCCGGCCAGTGGTCCGGCCACCGGCCGCAGGGCCGCGGTCAGGAGGCGCTGCCCGCGGCCGAGCAGCAGGTCCGCCAGCCGCCAGCACAGCAGGCCTCCGCCGGCCCACAGCAGCGCGGGGCCCAGGAACGCCCAGTAGTCCACCGAGATGGTGGCCACGCCCTCCGGTGCCAGCACGAGCGCGTATCCGACCCTGCTGGTCGCGCTGATGACTGCTGCGGCGCCGGCGAGGGCGAGAAGGTCCAGGCCCAGGCGCGCCCACAGCGGCCGCTTCGGTGGGGGCAGGGCTCCCGCGTCGACGACCCGGCCGGCCCGCCAGGCACGCTCGGCGGGCAGCAGGATGGTGGCCAGGGCCACCGCGAATCCGGCGGCCGCTGCGACCGCGGCCCATCCGGCTGCCGCGGACGGGGTGCTACCGAATGCGGGCGAACCGAAGGCGAGGCGGCCGAGGAGCGCGGCCAGGCCCAGTCCGGCCAGCACCCCGACGACTCCGATGATGGTCGCCTCGGCGGCCGCGAGAGCCAGCGCCTGCCGGTGGGTCGCCCCGCGGGTGCGGAGCAGTGCCTGTTCCCGCTGCCGGCGCTGGCGTCCGGCGCCGGCAACCGAGGTGGTCAGCAGTCCGGCGAGTACTGCCCCCGGCAGCCCGAGGAAGAGGAAGAGGATCTGCGCGTAGAGCGCGTCTTCCCGGGCGGCGCCGAGGGTGGCCGCGAGGTTGTCCCCGACGATTCCGGCGCCGGTCAGCGTGAGTTCGGTGTTGCGGGCGCCACCGCCCTCGGTGACGTAGGCGGCGGCGGGGTCGGCGGGAAGGGGGGCATCGCGTCCGACGTGCACCTGGCTGCTGATCAGGTCCGGCCGGCCGGCCGCGAGGGGGTCGAAGAGCTGCCGCCACAGGGGTTGGGGCAGCAGCAGCACGTTGTCCGGCGGGGCGGTGGGCTGGGCACCGGCCGGCGCGCCGACGGTCTGGAAGAGGGTGTCCGCCTGGGGAAGGTCGACGACGCCCTCCACGGTGACAGTCGCATCGGGCAGCCCCGGGCGCACGACGGAGACGACGTCACCGACCCCGACGTGGAGGTTCGCCGCGGTCTGCTGCGCCACCAGCACGCCGGTATCGCTGCCGGCGAGGGTGCGCAGCTGGCCGGGGAAGTCCGCGAGGTAGTTCGGCGGCAGGCCCAGCACCTGCGCGGCACCGGTGGTCTGCGTGGTCGCGGGCGCGCCGGGCGCCGCGGTCGTGGCCGCCAGGCCGGGAAGGGAGGCGAACCCGACGACGTCGGTGACCCTCGTACCGGGCTGAGCCGCAACGGTGGAGGCGACCTGGGCGGGGTCGGCCCCGGCAGCCACCTGTACCTGCCAGTCGACGGCTACCCGGGCGATCGCACGGTCGGTCATCGTCGCCTTGCTCGAGACGAGGAAGGCCCCGATCGCGGCCAGCAGTGCGACCGCCGTGACCACCCCCGTCGCCACAGCGGCCATGCGGCCGGCCCGGTGCCGCAGGAGCCCGGACAACCATCGGATGATCATCGTGCTCCGACCTGGGGCGCCGGCTCTCGTCGTCGCCCGTCAGCCATGGCCCAGCGGACGTCGAGACGGTCGGCGACCTCGGGATCATGGGTGCTGACCACCAGTGCCGCCCCCAGTGACCCGACGGTGGCCAGGAGAACGTCGAGGACGTGCGTCGCGGTGCGCCGGTCCAGCTGGCCCGTGGGCTCGTCGGCGATGACGAGGGCGGGCTCGGCGGCCAGCACCCGGGCGATGGCCACCCGCTGCGCCTGCCCACCGGAGAGCTCCTCGGGCGTCGAGCTGGCCAGTCCCGTCAGCCCCAGGCGGTCCAGCGCCTGTTCCGCGCGGAGCCGCGCCTCGCTGCGCGGGACGTCGGCCAGCAGCAGCGGCAGCGCCACATTGTCGGTCACGTCCAGGGCCGGGAGCAGGCTCGGTGCCTGGAACACGACCCCGATCCCCAGCGGCCGACCGGCCCGCATCGTCAGCCCCGGCCAGGTCACCGTGCCGGAGGTCGGGGTGTCCAGCCCGGCCATCAGGTGCAGCAGGGTCGACTTCCCGGAACCGGACTCGCCGGTCACCGCGATGCGCTGCCCGTGACGCACCTGGCCGTTGACGTCGCGGACCGCGGCGACCTCCGCCTCTCCCTTGCCGAACAACCGGGTCAGACCGCGGCAGTCCACGAGAGTCTCGACCCCGGTCATGCCGCCACCGCCACTTCGGCCGCGACCCACCGGCCGTCGGTCAGGCGGAGGACACGGTCGGCGCCGGCGGCGACCTCCGCGCTGTGACTGGCCACGACCACCGCGGCCCCCTCGGCGGCAACGAGCCGGATCAGGTCCAGCACGCGATGCTCGGTGGCCAGGTCCAGCTCGCCGGTCGGCTCGTCGGCGATCAGCACCGCGGGATCTCCCGCGAGTGCCACGGCAAGGCCCGCCCGGGCGAGCTCACCGCCGGAAAGGGTCCCTGGCATGGCTCGGGCGCGGTGGCCGAGACCGACGAGTTCCAGCAGGTCCGGAACCGTCCGGCGCGGGGTCGTCCCCCGCCCCCGGAGGCTCTGTACCAGGGCGACGTTGGTCCGGACGTCCAGGTGCTCCACCAGATTGCCCGACTGCCGGAGTACGCCGACCAGCCGTCGGCGAACCAGGGTCCGCTGGGCCTCGGGAAGGTGGCTGATGCGCTCACCCGCGAGCCGGACCGACCCTCCGTCCGGCTCGTCCAGACCGGCGAGCAGGGCCAGGACTGTTGATTTCCCCGACCCGGAAGGACCCGTGACTGCGACGACCTCGCCACCGTGGACAGTGAGGGAGATGCCGCGCAGCGCGAGCGTCTCCTCATCGCCGGCGCGGTAGAACCGGTAGAGGTCGAGTGCCTGCACCGCCGGGACGGCGGACGCCGGATGGGCTGTCTGCATCGTCATGGTCAGAGCCACGCGAACGACGTGCTGACCATCCGCCAGGCGTCCACGTCGTCGGCACCCTGGGGGCCGCTGAGGGTCAGCAGCACCTCGGTGCCGTTGCGCCAGAACACGTAGAGCTCGACGTCGTCCTTCGTCACCTTCCCGGTGACCGGGTCGGCGGCGGAATCCGCGGTGTAGGTGCCGTGGACGACGTTGCCGGCGGGCAGCCTCAGCGTCTCGACCGGCCCGAGGGTCACGTTGTTCCCGTTGGTGACCAGGTCGGTCAGGACACCGCCGAGCACCGTGTCCTGGTTGGGCTCCGGCTGGCCGTCGAGCTGCTGGACGGTGACGGTGTTGAGCTTGTCGGTGAACGAGACGCCGTTGGTCGCGTCGGTACGCGCCCAGCCCTCCGGCACCTTCACCGAGAACGATCCGTCGGCGGGGCTGTAGGGGACGTACACCTGGTTGTCAGGGATGTCGCCCAGCGGGCTCTGCTCGCTGGGCGAGGCCGCCGCGCTCCCGGCGGCCGGACCTGGAGACGGCGCCCCACCACCGCAGCCGGCGACGAGGAGAGCCGCCAGTGCGGCGGGTACGAGGAGCAGCGCTCGGGACCGTGTCATGCGCTGAGGTTGACACCGGGCCGCTGAGAGGGCGCTGAGCGAACTTCCCGTCTCCTCCCGTCCGCCTGCCCCGGAAGAAGACCCGGTACGGCGTCAACCGGGCCCGGGCCGGCAGGCCCGGGACCCGGACGGAGTCGACCCCGCACCTTCCCGCGGAGCGCGGCTACTGCTACTGGCCGCCGGCAGACGCAGCGGACAGGTCGACCAGGACCCAGCCGCCGACCGTGGTCGAGGGGTAGGCACCGAGGGCCCAGTACGCGATCTGCTCGGTCGGCGAGCCGTGCGCGGAACCGCGGCTGGTCAGAACGAGGTAGTGCACGCGTGAAGCGGCGACAGCAGCGCGGAAGTCGCTGAGCGTGGGATGCGGGTCCCGGCCGGCGAATCCGCCCAGCGCCCACACGGATGCGCCACTGGCCAGCTGCAGGTCCGCGGCCCGGCGGCCGACGGCGGCGGCCGCCCAGTCGTAGCCCGGCGCGCCGGCACGCAGGCGGTCTGCCAGGGCGGTCGGCAGCCGGACGTTGGTGGTTCCGCCCGGACTCATGCCGGCCGGCGTGTGCACCGAGGTGACGCCTGGCCCGGCGTAGACGTTCGCCCCTCGGTGCACAGCCTGCGCGGTGGCCGCCGACCACGCCGCGGGGCCGGCGAGCACCGCGATGAGGAGAGCCGCACTCACGACCCGGCGGCCGCGGAACCTCCCGGGGACCGGTCGCTGGATCCCTGCACCGGACGGCTCACGCTGCGGCGCCTCCCCGGCGGCGAGCGACCGGTCACCGATCGTCCACACGCCACGGACCGCTACCGCCCCCGCGACCAGGACGACCGGCGCGGCGAGCAGCGGCCACCCCGGACGGCTCGCCAGCAGACCGACCGACCACAGCGCGGTGAGGGCGACCGTGGCTGCCAGCACCCGCCGAGCCCGTACCCCGTCGTCCTCGCGCGACTTCTCCCAGAGCAGCATGCCGCCGAGCGCCACGGCGCCGGCGATGGCGGGGGCTAGCTGGACCGCGTAGTAGCTGTGCGAGATGCCCCGCAACGAACTCAGCACCGTGCCCGCGACCAGCAGCCAGCTTCCCCAGAGAAGCAGCCCTGCCCGCGCCACATCCCGGCGGTCCCGGCCGCGGGTCAGCACCCATCCCGCGACGAGTGCGATGAGTGCTGCGGGGAGCAGCCAACCCGCCTCTGGCGCCCACGAGCCGAACAACCGTCCCCACGACCCGGGCCGCGCGACGTCGGCCGCTCCCCCACCGCTCTCCTGCCCGGTCAGGCGGCCCAGGCCGTTGTAGCCCAACGCGAGGTCGATGACGCTGTTGGTCTGCGTGCCGCCGATCCACGGCCGGGAACCGGCGGGAGTCAGCTGGACGGCGAGCACCCACCAGCCGGCGGCGGCGGCCATCGCCGTTCCCGCGACGGCCACCCGCCCCAGCCGTCGCCAGACCGGGCCGGCCCCGGCCACCAGGGCCACCACGACGAATGCCGGCACGATCAGCCACGCCTGCAACAGCTTGGTCAGGAAGGCCAGTCCGAGCAGGGCCCCGCAGGCCATCAGCCACCCGCCGCCACCTCGCGTCGCGCCGAGGGACCGGACCAGCGCGTAGGACGCCGCCACGGAGAGCAGCACCATCAGCGCGTCGGGGTTGTCGTAGCGGGCCATGAGCGTGACCACGGGCGTCAGCGCCAGGACGGCGCCGGCGATCAGACCGGTCGCCGCAGCACGGGCTTCGGCTCTGGATTCGACTCCTCGGCCGGCAGACAGATTCAGGGCCTGTCGTCGCACGGTGCCGTAGAGGAGCGCGACCGCGGCGACGCCGCACAGCGCCTGCGGCAACAGCAATGCCGGTGTGGACAATCCGAACAGCCGGACGGAGAGACTGGTCAGCCACAGCGCCGCCGGCGGCTTGTCGACGGTGATGCCGCCGGCTGGGTCCAGTCCGCCGAAGAAGAACGCCTGCCAGCTGAGCGCGCCCGCCTGCGCGGCTGCGGAGTAGTAGGCGTTCGCCCACCCACTGCCCGACAACCCCAGCGAGTAGAGCAGTCCGGCCACCGTCATCAGCGCGCCGAGTGCGACGCGGCGTCCCGCGGCTGTCGCCAGGCCGAGGGGGTGACCCCGCCCGGTGGCCGGGCCAGGCGCCGTCCCCGGCAACGGCAGAGGTCCCGCGATCATCGACTCCGCCGCGCTCGGCCGGCTCGTGCCGGCGTCCCCGCCGCTCGTCGTGCTCGGGGCGGCCAGCGGCGTCACGCCGCTACCGCCGTCGTGGAGGACCGTAGCGCCGCCGGACGGGAGGCGTCGCCGGACGGTCGCTCGGACCGGAAGACCCAGCCACGGAAGAGCACGAAGCGGGCTACGGTCGCCATCGCGGTGGCCGCGATCAGCACCCCCACCTCCACCAGCCGCGGCGCCACCGGGGCCACGCTGTGCAGGAGAACGAGCGCGCCACTCGTCACGGCCAGGCCCACGGCGAACACGAGCAGGCCCTGCAGCTGGGCCCGGGCCGCCCCGGCCCTGCCGCGCACTCCGAACGTCAGGCGCCGGTTCGCGGCCGTGTTGCCGAATGCGGTGATCAACAGCGCCCCGAAGTTGGCCTCCTGGGCCGTGCCGATCCCCCGCAGCAGCACGAACAGCAGCAGGTAGGCGAGCGTCGACAGCACCCCGATGACCCCGAAGGCGGCCAGCTGGCCCCACGCGGTCGAGGGCGCGCCGCCCGGGCCGGCCAGCGGTCCGCGTCCGATCCGGTTCCGCAGCTCGTCCAACGGCCGCCGACCGGTGATCCGGCTCCGCCGGAGTCGGACGATGCCGGCCAGGTCGGCCCGGGCGGTGGCGACGATGTCCACACGGCTGTCGGGGTCATCGACCCAGTCGACCGGCACCTCGTGAATGCGCAGCCCGACGCGCTCGGCCAGCCAGAGCAGTTCGGTGTCGAAGAACCACCCGTCGTCCTCGACCAGCGGTAGCAGTCGCTCCGCGGCGTCGGCGCGGATCGCCTTGAAGCCACACTGTGCGTCGGACAGCGTCGTCGTCCCCGTGATCCGCAGCAGCAAGTTGTAGGTGCGGGAGATCAGCTCCCGTTTCGGTCCGCGGACCACCCGGGAGGACTTGCTCAGGCGGCTGCCGATCGACAGGTCGGAGTGCCCGCTGATCAGCGGGGCGACCAGTGGGAGCAGGGCCGCGAGATCGGTGGACAGGTCGACGTCCATGTAGGCCAGGACGGGGGCGTCGGACGCCAGCCACGCCGTCCGCAGTGCCCGGCCCCGGCCCGGCTCGGGCAGCACGAGAACGTCGATGCCGGGCAGCTCGGCGGCGATCCGGCGGGCGACCTCGACCGTGCCGTCGGTGCTGGCGTTCTCCGCAACGGTGATCCGGAAGGAGTACGGGAACGAGTCGGTGAGATGGGCGTGCAGACGGCGCAGGGACGCCTCCAGCCCGGCCTGCTCGTTGTGCACGGGGACGACGACGTCGAGAACCGGTGGCGGCAGCGAGACGAGCACCGGGAACGCGTCCGCGGTCAGCAGGCTGGTGTCCATGAAAGTCTCCGATCCAGCTCCGCGGAGGGGAGCCGTCGATCGGACAGTGGCCCGGGCCGGCTGAGGCGCTGCTGAGAGCCGGGCGCCCGGGCTGCGGGCTCAGCATCTTCTCAGCACAGCGGGCCGACGCTGGGTCCGGCGGGCCGACCGGCCCGAACCGGAGGTGCTCCATGTCGACCGTCCTCGGCCTCGTTGCGGCCGCGATCACCGTCGTCCAGTTGGTGCTGCTCGCGCGGATCGTCAGCAGCTGGGTACTCGTCCTGGCCGGACCGGGCGGCCGCCATCCGGGCGTCGTCCGCGTCGACACGGCGCTCGCCCGCCTCACCGAGCCGATCCTGGCGCCGGTGCGGCGGGTGATCCCTCCGCTGCGACTGGGATCGGTCGCCCTCGACCTGTCCATTCCGGTGGTGCTGCTCGCGCTGAGCCTCGTGGCGGCGCTGCTTCCCGGCGCCTGATCGCCACGGCCGCGACCGAGCTAGGCGCCCCGACACGACCGACTTGACCAGCACGGAGAAGGCACATGACAACGCTGATCGACCGGATAGTCGCCGTGCCGGCCCCCTGGGCGTACGTGATCATCGCCGTCCTGGTCTTTGCCGAGGCCGCGTTCTTCGTCGGCTTCGTCCTGCCGGGAGAGACCGCGGTCGTGCTCGGTGGGGTACTCGCGGCCACAGGCCGACTGTCCGTGGCCGCACTGCTGGTACTGGTCGTGTTCGCCGCCGTGGCCGGGGACAGCGTGGGCTACGAGGTGGGTCGCCACTTCGGGCCGCGCATCCTGGTGACCCGACCACTGCGTCGCCACGCCGGTCGACTCGCCCGCGCTCAGGGCACGCTGCGCGAACGCGGCGGCTGGGCGGTTTTCCTCGCCCGGTTCGCCGCCTTCCTTCGTGCCGTGATGCCGGCGCTGGCCGGTGCCAGTCGGATGCCCTACCGGCGCTTCCTCGCGTTCAACGCGGCTGGCGCGCTGGTCTGGGGCGTCGGCGTCGTCCTGCTGGGCTTCTTCGCCGGACACTCCTACGCGGCGGCCGAGCGCGCGCTCGGACGTACCAGTGCCGTCCTCCTGGCCGCCGTGGTGCTCGCGCTGGCCGTCGGGGTGCTGGTGCGCCGCCGGCGGCGGCACCAGTCACTCGGCTGACGCGTACCGGACGCCGATCGCTGGCACAGCTGCGCCGGACTGCGGGCGTTTCAGTTTCAGCGTCTTCACAGCGGGCGGTCCCCACAGTGGGTCGCCTGTGGGCGCCATCCGGCGCTCGACGGAGGAGGAGAACTGTGAACACGAAGCTGAGCAAGCACAAGCTGGCTGCCGCCGGCGTTCTGGCAGTCGTGCTGGTCGGCGGTGGGGCCTCGATCGCGGCCGCGTCGTCGTCGGACAGCACCACCGCCGACCAGGAGCAGACCGACGGTGAGACCGCCGACGGTCCTGACGGCGGGCCGGGCAGCGACCAGGAGGGCGAGGACGCGTCGTTCACCGGCAGCGTGGCGGCCCCGGCGGAGACCGAGCAGCCCGACGGGCAGGAAGCATCCGGCAACGAGGACCAGGAATCTGCCGCGCTGCAGGCTCTGGCCACCGTGACGCCTCAGCAGGCGGAGCAGGCTGCCGTGGCCGCCGTCCCCGGGACGGTCGGCGGGAGCGAGCTGGGCAACGAGAACGGCTTCGTCGTCTACAGCGTCGAGATCAAGGGGACCGACGGCAACGTGACCGAGGTCAAGATCGACGCCGGCAACGGCGCGGTTCTGGCCCAGGAGGCCGAGGACGGGCAGGAAGCGGCCGACTCAGCCGACCAGCCGGAGGGGCCGAACGACGCGCAGGACTGACGTCCTGCCACCCTTCGCGGCGCGACTCGCCTGAGCACGCGGCCCCCGGCCAGCCGGCCGGGGGCCGCCGTGCGTGCGGCCCGATCACACGAAGGTCGACATGCGGCGACTGCGAACACCTGCCAGCCATCTCACGCCGATGACGGCCAGAACTCCCGCGCTCAGACCGATACCCAGACCGGCGATGACATCCTGGCTGTGGTGCACGTGAGCCGCGATCCGGGCCACGCCGATGAGAACTGCGCCCGCCCCGATCGCGACCCCCACCAGTCGCCTGTACGGGAAGAGGAGTGCGGCCAGCAGTCCGCCCGCTGCACTGTGGTCGGAGGGAAAACCGTTGTCGGCCGCGTGCGCGAACAGCGCAGCCGACGACGGGTCGTGGACGAACGGGCGAGGATCGACGTGCAGTGCGCCGGCTACCCAGATGCCGACGCCCACCAGGGCGAGACCGACGAGCGACTGCGCGGCCAGCATGATCTTGTCGGTGCGAGGGCGGGTGAGCCAGACCAGGCCCGCGATAGCGGCCAGTACGTAGAGCAGGTACTGGGCCGTGGCGACGATGAGTACGTTCACGTGCGCGGTGGAGGTGTCGGCATGTCATTCACGCTGCCCGGCGCCGCCTGAACATCGCCTGAACGTCTCGCACCCCGTTGTTTCCGGGGAGCCCACGCGCATGACAGGGTGGCTGACGCCGTCCGCAGCCACCACCACGTCAACGAGGACTGCCGTGACGTTGTCCCGCGTGGAGGCAGCCAGGGCCGCCCGCAACAGCCGGGACACGACACGGTCAGGCTCCCCCTCGTCCCCAAGGATGCGGTTGATCAGTTCGGGCTCGACCACCCCGGACAAACCATCGGAGCACACCAGCAGCCGGTCGCCGAGCTGCACCGGCACGGTGATGCTCTGGACGCCCGAGAGGTCGTCTGCTCGGCCGTGCAGGGCGGCCAGGAGCGTCGACCTCAGCGGATGGGATCGCACCTGCGCGTCGGTGATGGTGCCGGCATCCTTGAGCGACTGCACGAGCGTGTGATCCCTGGTCAGCTGGACCAGTTCTCCAGCCCGGCACAAGTACAGCCGCGTATCGCCGACGTGCATCACATGGATGCATCCGTTCGTGCCCAGCGCGGCCGCTGTGAGGGTCGTAGCCATCCCCGTCAAGCCCGGTCGACGGGTCTTGGCCACCTGGAGGCAGCCGTTGGCGACCGCTGCGGCTCGGCGCAGTGCGTCGGGCTGATCTGCGCTCGGCCACGCCTCCGCCGTCCGTGCCAGCGAGTCGATCACCAGTGACGATGCGACCGCACCGCCGACCTTCCCGCCGACACCGTCCGCGACGGCTATGAGGGAAGCAGACGCCAGCGCGGCGTCCTGGTTGTCCGTGCGAGGCCCGACAATCGATCTGGCTGCTCCTTGGAACGCCAGGCGGTGCGCCCCGGCCCAGGCAGTGCCGGCAGCGGCCGGCGGGCTGACAGGTCCGGACACCCCTCCCGTCCGGGCGGCTGAGGTGTCGAGAACGAGGCCGAATGTGCTGGTCATGACACCAGGTTCCGCGTCGTGGCTGAGAGGCGATTGAGAGACGACCGGGATACCGCTCCGAAGCACGGTGAGGACCGACCCCCTCGGATTCACGTGGTCACTCCGGGCGGGCTTCCCCTTCGCTGAGCAGGCTCTCAGCGGCTCAGCCGCGACACAGGATCGGCGCCGCATCGTGGTCATCACCGAGGCGCCACCCGGTGCCTGGTGTCAAGGAGGAAGAGATGAACCTGCGTCGGAACAAGGCCAAGCTTGCCGCAGCCGGGCTGCTGGCAGCCGTCGTCGTCGGCGGCGGTGCGTCGATCGCGGCGGCGGCCGGCCCCAGTTCGTCCACGATCTCAGCGGACCAGCAGCAGACCGACGGCGAGCACGCCGACGGTCCCGATGGCGGCGCCGGGAGCGCACAGGAGGCTTCCGACCCCACCTTCACCGGCACGGTTCCGGCCCCGGCTGAGACCGAGCAGCCCGACGGACAGGAGAACTCGGGCAGCGACGGTCAGGAGCAGGCAGCGTTGCAGAAGCTGGCCACCCTGTCCCAGACACAGGCGGAGCAGGCAGCCCTGACCGCCGTGCCCGGCTCCGTCGCCGAGACGACGCTCGACGCCGAGAACGGCTTCGTGGTCTACAGCGTCGAGGTCAACGGTGCCGACGGCACGGTGACCGAGATCCTGGTGGACGCCGGCAACGGGACGATCCTCGCTCAGCAGGCACAGGATTCCGGTGACCCGGCCGACGTGGCCGACCAGCCGGAGCAGGCCGGCGACCAGCAGGACTGACCGAGTCAGCTGGTTCCGGTGCCGCCTTGCGGCACCGGAACCGGCCGCCCTCGCCGCGACCAGAAGGCTGCCAGCTCGTGCACAGCTTCACGACCGACCCTGATCCCATGCCGATGTCAGCCCTCGCCCCGGTCCGCCGGCCGAGGGCACTCGCTGCCCGGCTCTGGACCGTCACCGGCCTCCTCGGTTTCGCCGCGCTGCTCACCATGGTGCTCACGACCGAGGGGGTCGCCGAGGGCGACCGCCCCGTGCTGCGCTGGCTGATCGACCACCGCACCGGCTGGTTGTCCCGAGCCCTCGAGGTTGTCAGCAGTCCCGCCATCGCGGTCGGCGTCCCGGCACTTGCCTTCGTCGGAGCGCTGACTGTCGGGCTGGTCCGCCGCAGGTGGCGCCCGTTGGCCACCCTGGCGGTCGCCTTCTGTGGTGGTGCGCTGCTCAGCACCGGACTCAAGTTGGTGATCGGCCGGGCCCGGCCTTCGACAGCCTCGATGTTCGGGACTCAAGCATCGGGCTGGAGTTTCCCCTCCGGACACACGCTGCTGACCTCCGTGCTCCTGGGCGCGCTCGTCCTGCTCGCCTGGCCGCACCTCCGCACGAGAGCACGCCGTTTCCTGGCATGCGCCGGGGCCGCCACGGCTGCGGCGGTCATGGGACTCAGCCGCCTGTACCTAGGCGACCACTGGCTGACCGACGTGCTGGCCTCCTACGCCCTGGCTGCGATCGTCCTGGGCGCCACTGCTTGGTTGACCGCCCGCACGACCAGAGGAGAGGAACAGTCATGACCGCAGTGCCCGACGCCAGCAACGACGCAATCGGATCGCACACCCCGCCGCGCGTGCGCGCGTCGGACACCGACCGAGCGGCAGTCGCGGCCCTCCTGCAAGAAGCCGTGGCGCGTGGCCTGCTCACCCACGACGAGGGAGGAGAGCGGCTGTCCACCGCGTTCGCTGCCCGCTTCGTCGACGAACTGCCGCCGTTGACCGCGGACCTGCCACCGACGCCCGAACCGATCCCTGCCTCTCCGGTCGGCTGGCTGCGGCTGGGGTCGACTCTGGCGGCGCAGCTGCGCTATGAGGTCCAGACCAGCGTGGCGTCCGGCGTGCGCTCGCGACGGTTCGTCGTCATGCTCCTCGCTGCCGTGCTCCTGATCGGGATGCTCGTCACGGTCGGAGTCCTGGCCGCGCACGGACTTCTCGACGGCGGATACGAGCATCACCTCGACATCGATCGACGTTGAGTTCCGCCGCTGTGCTACCTCGCCGTCACCTCCTGGGATGTGACCGTGCTGGGCACGGCAACAGCCGGCGTCTGCGTGGTCGACCCGGCGTCGGTCCGGCCGCTGCTCTTTGTTGTCGGTGAGGGACTGCAGCCTGATCCCCGCTCCGTGCGGGGCGACGAGTAGGAGGGCTCGGGCTCCCGCCCGTTCAGCGTGGACGGCACGGTCCGTGGCGCTCGTCGTCCTGACCGTGGTCCTCGGGCCTCACCAGAGTTCGTCGACAACGATGGCTTCCTCACATCGGTGCTGCTCCACCTCGCACCGACCATCCGGGTCCGCCGAGGGACGACATCCGGTGATGACAGAAGGGGGTGCGCCCGCCGTGGACCCCGGTAATTAGGGCAGGCTAACCTCCAGCCACCCTAGTCGGAGGAGCTCCCCGGTGATCGCCAACTACTTGATCGGCCTACGCGAAGGTCTCGAGGCCGCCCTCGTGGTCAGCATCCTGGTGGCCTACCTGGTGAAATCCAACCGCCGGGACCGGCTTGGCCCGGTGTGGATCGGCATCGGCGTGGCGGTCGTCCTCAGCCTTGGGTTCGGTGCGCTGCTGACCTTCACCTCCAGTCAGCTCAGCTTCCAGGCGCAAGAGACGTTCGGCGGCATCCTGTCGATCATCGCGGTGGGCTTCGTGACGTGGATGGTGTTCTGGATGCGCCGCACCGCGCGATCGCTGAAGGCTGAGCTCGGCGGCCGACTGGACGCCGCACTGGCGATGGGCACCGGCGCGCTGGTGCTGACCGCGTTCCTGGCCGTCGGCCGCGAAGGGCTGGAGACGGCGTTGTTCATCTGGTCGGCGGTAGAGGCGACCGGCCAGAACACCCAGCCGGTCGCCGGTGCCGCGCTCGGGCTGGGCACCGCGGTGGTTCTCGGCCACCTGTTCTACCGGGGAGCGTTGCGGATCAACCTGGCCACGTTCTTCCGCTGGACCGGCGCGATCCTGATCGTCGTAGCTGCCGGCGTGCTGTCCCACGGCGTCCACGACCTACAAGAGGCGGGGATCCTGCCCGGCCTCAACACCGTGGCGTTCGACGTCTCCGGAGCGGTGCCGCCGGACAGCTGGTACGGGACCTTGCTGCGCGGCACGGTCAACTTCACCCCGGTCACGACTTGGCTGCAGGCGATCGCGTGGCTGGCGTACATAATGCCGGTCTTTGTCCTCTTCCTGCGGCCTACGCGGCGTCCTGCACCTGCGGCCACCACGTCCTTGGTGACTGCTTCGCCTGCTCGCTGACTTTCTCCTCGGACCTCCAACCAGCGCCAAGAAACACCCACTATCTCGACGACGACGCCGGCCGGTGTTCAGCCGCGACCGCCTGCGGTGTCACCACCGCGTTCGTCGCATGGCTTGCCCGTACGGTCCCCGGCCATGCGCGTCCGTCTGCTGTGGCTCCTCACCCTGCTCATGGTGGCTGCCTGCTCCCGCAAGGACGGGTCCGCAGTCCGTGCGGACTCCACCACACCAGCGGAAGTGACCGGCGCCAGACCGGCCAACACCCTCACGCATGTGTTGTGCTCGACGGCCCGACGAACGGCTGCGGAGACGAACAGATCACCGTCGAGGTCGGCAGTGGAGCACCGCAGCGCCCGACGGCGGCCGTGGTCGGCTCGACATTCTCTGGATTCGACTGCGCCTTCCAGTTCGACATAGAGGTGCCTGTCCTGCCCTGCTACGAGGTCGCAATCGATGGAGCGCCGATAGGTCGCTATCCAGGAAACGGCGCTCCGGAGCGGCTCGACATCGGGCTCATCGACTCGGACAACGTCTTCGGCACGGAGGGTGGCTGCGTTCCACCGACGCCGTACAGCGACAGCGAATACTGCTGATCGCAACCGCCCGGACGTCACTCGACCGAACCCACCTGGAACTGCTCGACGAAGCTTGTCACCGTCTCAGGCGATCGACAGCGCTGGGCGCCCGTCCAGTCCCGGGGCTCACCCGAACCGCCGGCCATCAGGACGTCCCTGAGCCAGGGCAGCGTCGAGATCGACGGCGAGCCGGACTCGGCCGTCAGCCCCGACGAGGCGTGCTGCTGTCGCCGTCGGCCTTCTTGCCTCGACGTGGCTCCCACGCCGGAGTTGGCGAGCGGGGCAGCTCTGGCAGCGGGGGGTGGAGCGGCAGCACGTGATCTGCTTGCGGTGGGCCATCAGGCCTTCGCGGCCGGCGCGGTCTCGTGGACATGGGCGGACGCCGCGCCGCCATGCTCGAACCGCCCGGCCCCCGCACCGGCGCGGCGCCAGGCTGCGCCCCGCAGCAGGCGTAGTCCGTTGAGTCCCACCACGATCGTGGATCCTTCGTGGCCGGCCACGCCGAGCGGCAGCGGCAGGATCCAGATGAGGTCCCAGGTGACCAGGACCGTGATGACGGTCGCGGCAAAGACCAGGTTGGCCTTCACGACCCGGTGGGCCCGTCCGGACAGGTCGATGATCTTCGGCAGGATGGCCAACTCGTCGCGCACGATGACGGCGTCGGAGGTCTCCAGCGCCAGGTCCGAGCCGTGCCGCCCCATCGCCACCCCGAGGTCGGCAGCGGCCATCGCGGGAGCGTCGTTGACGCCGTCGCCGACCAGTAGCACTCGGTGACCCGCCGCCTGCAGCCCCCTGACCTGTTCGACCTTGTCGGCGGGCAGCAGTCCGGCGCGGACGTCGGGGATCCCGACCTCCTCCGCCAACCCGCGCGCGGCGCCGCGGTTGTCGCCGGTGAGCAGGACCGGGGTGGTGCCGGTCAAGGCGGTCAGCGCGGCCACGGTGGCACGGGCGTCGGGTCGCAGCCGGTCGGCCAGTCCGAGAACACCGACGGGCAGGTCATCGAGCACGACGACGACTGCGGTGCGCCCGGATGCCTCCAGATCGGCGACGGCCTTCCGAGCGCGTTCAGGCGCCTCGTCTGCGGTGAGGACGGCTGGATTGGTGAGCAGTGCCGGGGAGCCCACCCGGACGACGCGGCCCTCGACGGTGGCGGTGACCCCGCGGCCCGGGGCGGAGGTGAAGTCCTGTGCCTGGGGCAGGTTCAGGCCCCGGTCGTGGGCTGCGGCCACGACGGCGCGGGCCAACGGGTGCTCACTGGGTCGCTCCGCCGCGGCGGCGAACCGCAGTAAAGCGTCGCCGTCGATGCCGGTGTGACCCAGCGGGGTCACCTCGGCGACCCGGGGCGTGCCCTCGGTGAGGGTGCCGGTCTTGTCGAACGCGACGACGGTGACGTCGCGGAACTTCTCCATCACCACGGCGGACTTCACGAGCAGACCGTTGCGGCCGGCGTTGGCGATCGCCGACAGCAGCGGCGGCATGGTGGCCAGCACCACCGCGCAGGGGGACGCGACGATCATGAAGGTCATCGCCCGCAGCAGGGCTGGTTCGAACTCCGCCCCGAGCGTCAGCGGGACGCCGAAGATCAGCAGAGTGGCGACGACCATGCCGACGGAGTAGCGCTGTTCCACCTTCTCGATGAACAGCTGCGTTTGCGCCTTGGTGGCCGAGGCCTCCTCGACCATGGCCACGATCCGGGCCACCACCGAGTCGGCCGCGGCGCGGTCCACGCGGACCCGCAGGGCGCCGGTGCCGTTCAGGGTGCCGGCGAAGACCTCGTCGCCGGTCTGTTTGAGCACCGGCAGCGGCTCACCGGTGATCGACGCCTGGTCGACCTCGCTGGCGCCCTCCAGCACCTCCCCGTCGGCGCCGACGCGTTCGCCGGGGCGCACCAGGATCACGTCCCCGACGGCGAGGTCGGCGGTGCCCACGACATCCTCGGTGCCGTCGTCCCGGACCCGGGTGGCCTGCTCCGGGGCAAGGTCGAGCAGGGCTCGCACCGAGTCGGCGGTGCGGCGGGTCACGAAGGCCTCCAGCGCCCCCGAGGTGGCGAAGATGACGATGAGCAGCGCCCCGTCGAAGACCTGACCGATAGAGGCCGCCACCAGGGCCGCAACGATCATGAGGAGGTCGACGTCGAGGATCTTCTCCCGCAGCGCCTGCAACCCGGCCAGCGCCGGCTCCCACCCGCCGGTGACGTAGGCGCCCAGGTAACAGGCCCACCACACCGCCGTGGGGGCGCCGGCCAGCTGGAAGCCCCCGCCGACCGCGAACAGCACGGTGGCGGCGGCCGCCCAACGCACCTCGGCCATCGACAACAGCCCCCACAAGCCCGACCGCACCCCGCTCGCGGCGCCGCGCCGGACATCGGCGCCGGGCGGAGTGGACAGGGTCGAGGTCATGCGACACCCCAGGGTGCCGAAGCGGTGAACACCCACCCACTCTAAGCATGAAGACGTGTTCATGCTCTCTGGCGATATGCTGACCCGATGAGCCACGGGCCAGAGGCACGCACACGCGCGGCTCGCCTGGATCTGGCCGCGGCGAAGGCTGTAGCCGAGACACTGCAGGCATTGGCCACGCCCAGCCGGCTCCTCATCCTCGGCCGGCTCCGGGAAGGCCCTGCCACGGTGAACCAGCTCGCCGCGGACGTAAAGATGGAGCAGTCCGCGGTCTCCCACCAACTGCGGCTACTGCGCCACCTCGGCCTGGTCGACGGGCAGCGTCACGGCCGGAGCATCACCTACGCCCTCTATGACGACCACGTCGCCCAGCTGCTCGACGAAGCCGTCTACCACGCAGAGCACCTCCGGCTCGGTGCACCCGACCGCAGCGCCGGCTGACAGACCCACATCAGTCAGTCCTCGCGTGCCTCCGTGGGCATCGCGGGGGTCAACCGATCGTGCATCCCGCCCCGGTGGTAAGCCAGCCCCTGCGCTGGATAGCCCGCCCCCAACAGGCCCCGGATCGCGTTCGGCGACTGCGGGCACTGGGGGTCGTTGCAGAGCACAACGGACACCCGGCCCGGGTCGAGTTCGTCCCGGCGGTCGATGATCTGATCGTGGGGAATGTGCACCGAACGCGGGATCGTGCGCCCCCAGAAGGAGCCGCGGGTGTGGCCGTCGATCACGAGGGCGCCCTGCTCGACCATCTCGGTGAGTTCGAACTCGCCGACCGTCGGCACGCCGAGTCAGGCGTGCAGCCGTTGCAGCTCTGCGCGGTTCTTGGCGCCGGACCCGCCCTCCACGTCGCATCCGTCCTCCTCGCTCCGGTGAGCGGGGGGCCAGTCAGGTCGCGGTCAGAACGCCCATCATGCCGTTGTCCTCGTGGTCGAGGATGTGACAGTGGTAGACGGTGCGGCCGGGGTAGCGGTCGAATGCGACGCGCACGGTCACCTGGCTGCCCGCGGGGATGTTGACGACGTCGCGCAACATGACCTCGTCGAGGGGCTTACCGCCCTCGGCGACGACCTGCATGGGCCAGACGTGCAGGTGCATCGGATGGTCCATGGACGAGGCGTTGGTCAGGGTCCACTCCTCCACGGTGCCCAGCTGCACGGCCTGGTCGACCCGTTCGGGATCGAACACCTTGCCGTCGATGGTGAACTGCACGCCCCCGCCGCCCATGCCCATGGCGAAGGTGAGGTCGCGCCGGCCGCCGACCGTCAGGCCGCGCAGGTCGCGCGCCGAGGGCTGCGTGGCGACGGGAGGAAGGGCGGCCACCGCGGCGCCCGTGACATCCAGGGTCGCCAGGGTGATCCCTGCGCCGTCGGACGACGTCGAGCCGGCCATCATGCCGCCCGTCCCGCCGCGGTCGTACGGCAACGCCTGCAGGACGCCGGAGCCCTCGTTGGCGGTGACGAGCAGGTCCGACCGGTTGCCGGGGGCGAGGACGACTCCCTCGACGTCCCGTGGTTCTGGGTAGCGGCCGGAGTCGAGGCCGAGCAGCTGCAGCTGCTGCCCGTCCAGCCGCAGCCGCAGGTAGCGGGCCGAGCAGGCGTTGACGATCCGCCAGCGCTCCCGCTCGCCCGGTCGGGCGGTGAGCACCGGCCGCGACTGGCCGTTGATCAGGAGCAGCTCCCCCTCGCGGCCAGCCATCCGCGCCATCGCCGACGGCGCAGACACCCGGCCGGATCCGTCGAGGGTCAGATCGGAGATCACCAGCACCCTCTCGCGGGTCACCGCCACCGGCTCGGGGTCGCCGACGACGATCGCGCCGTAGAGACCGCCGAACACCTGGTCGGCGACCATGCCGTGGTGGTGCGGGTGGTACCAGTACACGCCGGGGGGATGGTCGTCGGGCAGCTGATGGTCGTAGTCGAAAGACTCTCCCGGTTGCACGACGACGAACGCATTGTCGCCGTTGCCTGCCGGCGAGACGTACAGGCCGTGAACGTGCAGGTTGGTGGGGGCGTCGAGGTCGTTGACCAGCCGCACCTGCAGCCGGTCACCAGGCTGCAGGTACAGCGTCGGCCCGGGGAGGCCGCCGTTGTAGCTCAGCGTGGTCGAGTCTCGCCCGGCGACCCGGGTCGGCCCCTGGGCCGCTCGCAGGGTCACCTGGAGTCCGCCGCCGCTGCTGCGGAGCAGCTCGGGCTCGGTCAGCGCGAGACCCGGTGCGGTGTCGAATCCGGCGGCGGACTGCCACGTCAAGCCGGCGCCCCCGGCCACGGCGCTGAGCAGGCCTAGGCCGCCCAACTGAAGGGCGCGCCTGCGGCTGATCGGCTGCACTACTCGTTCTCCCCCAGTGCGGTGAACCGCTCCCGGTACTCCTCGGTGGTCAGCTCGCCGCGGGCGTAGCGCTCGTCGAGCACTTCCCGCGCGCGGCTCCTACCCGACGGCCTGGCATCCGCGCGGGTCGAGTCGTCCTCGCGACGGACGCCGCCGCCGAGCAGCCGGACCACCACCACGATCACCAGCACAATCCCGATGAGCATCAGCAGCCAGAAAATCCACCCCCAGCCCATGCCCGATCCGTAACCCATCACGATGTCCCTCCTGGTCGACACTCTTGGCCGTGTGCGGGCAGCCGCCCGTTACGGGGTCATCTCTCGCGGTCCGCGCCGGAACCGCCGTGGGCAGCGGATCGCCCCTCAGCGCCGGCGGTCGCGCGCCGATGGTGCTTCCGATCCCGGCCGGCTCGGCGCCATCGACCGGAGGAGTAGGAGATCAGCCAGGCGAGTCCGGGGGCAGGGTTCACCGCGAAGGCCACCACCCGCGCGGTGCTGCTCGACCAGCCACCGCCGACAAATGGCGGCCGTCGACCCTGGCCTCGACGAGCCGACCGAAAGGACGTGGTGCGCGGTGCCGGCCATGGGTGCCGTCCTCCTTGTCATGTCGGTTGCCCGCTGGTCTCAGCCGGTCGCCGACGGGTTGACCAGGGCCTGGACCACGACGAACGCTGCGACCGCGAACACGAGGTAGGCGAACCAGCGGCGAAGCCGTTCGGCCGGTAGCCGGGAGGCGAACTTCGCCGACGCAAGCGAGCCGACCACCGCGGCCAGGGTGAAGGCCGCCGCGATCCGGTAGTCCAGCGCGGCATCGCCCGCGTGCGCGGCGAACCCGGCCACCGAGTTGATCACGATAATGACCAGCGAGGTGCCGACGGCGACAGTCATCTCCAGCCCGAGCAGCAGAACCAGCGCGGGGATGATGAGGAAGCCGCCGCCGACCCCGAACAGCCCGGTCAGGAAGCCGACCACCACGCCGGATCCGATGGCCTTGGGCAGGCACCCGCGCCAGTTCACCCCGCCACCGGGAAGGGCGCAGTCCCCGCCGACCGCGGTCTGCTCACGCAGCATCCGCACCCCGGCGGCGACCATCAGCGCGGCGAACCCGATCAGCACGACCCGGGGGTCGAGCAGCCGGTTGACCGCGGCCCCGGCGAATGCGGCCCCCGCGCCCGCCGCCCCGAACACTCCGGCGATCCGCCAGGCAACCTGCCCCTGGCGCAGCCGCGGCAGAACGGCAGTGGCCGAGGAGACGCCGACGACGAGCAGGGACGTCGGGACGGCGACGGCCAGCGGAGTGCCCACGCCGTAGACCAGCGCGGGGACGGCGAGGATGGACCCACCCCCGCCGAGCAGCCCGAGCAGGATCCCGATGACCAGACCCAGGCCCAGCGCCGCGGCCATCAGCGTCCCTGCCCCCGCCCGTCGTCGGTCACGCCGCCCGCCGGCGTTCGGGCAGTTGGTCGATGACCTCGGCGGCGGTGCGCTGGTGGGGGCCGCGGTTGTGGGGCAGTGCGGCCAGGATCCGGCCCATGGTGCAGGTGTCGGTGAGCGCCGACAGGGTCAGGCCGGCGCCGACGCCACCGGCAAGAAGTGCTGCCTTGGGCGCGCGCAGACCCGCACCCACCCCGGCCACCACCAGCGACCCGGCGACGAGGCGGACCTGCCGCTCCAGTGACCACCGCGTACGACCACGGATCACCTCGCCGCCGGCCGCGGCGTGCGCTGGGACGCCCCCGCCGAGCACGTGCACGTTAGCCGCGCCGACACCGGTGAGACGCTGCTGCGCCTCGGCCGCCCGCGTCCCCGACTGGCACACCAGTACGACCTTGCGGTCCAGCCGTGCGGCGAGCTGGGCTGCGTGCTCGCCGAGCAGGTTCAGCGGAACGTTGTAGGAGCCGGCGATGTGCGCCGTCTCGTACTCCGCCGGGCTGCGGACGTCGATCACGGTCACCGCGTCGGGGTCGCGCAGCCAGTCGAGCACGGTCGCCGCGTCGATACGGTCAGGGCTAGGGCTGTGCATGGATGTCCTTCTCGGATGCGTGGGTGAGTGTCGTCGGTCGAGGTGCTGGTCAGGCGGAGTCGGCCCGGTTATCGGCTTCTGCCGGCCGTTCCTCCAGGCCCGCCGTGCCGGCGTTGTCGTAGGAGTCGTTGATCAGAACCACCTGCCGGCCTGGGCGGTCCAGGACGGAGGCGGCGATCGAGGCCCGGTAGCCCGAGCCGCAGTAGACCCACACCTCTCCCTCGGGCACCTCGTCGATCCGGTCGTCCAGCTGGTGCAGCGGGATGTGCCGGGAGCCGCGGACGTATCCCTGGGCGCGCTCGTCGTTGCGGCGGGCGTCGAGAACCTCCACCGGCCCCCGGTTCATGGCCGCGGCCAGCCCGCCGAAATCGGTCACCGGGTAGGACCGCAACGGCGCGCCGTCGGCCAGGGTCCCGATGTCGCCGACCGCGACGCCGGCGAGCTCGTCGACGCCGATCCGCACGAGTTCGCGGCGCGCGTCGGCGACCTGGTCCTCGCTCTCCCCGATCAGCGTCAGCGGCGTGCCGTAACGGTAGAGCCAGCCGAGGTAGGTGACGAAGTTGCTGGACAGCTCGAACCCCAGCGACCCCGTCAGGTGCCCGGCCGCGAACGCGGTGCGCTCCCGCAGGTCGACCACCCACTCCCCGACCTCGATCCGCCGGCGCAGCTCGCCGGGATCGACCGGTGCGGGCCGGGACAGGTCGACCGGCGCGGGGCCGCGGCGGTTGATCGGGCCCATGTGCGCGTAGTAGGCCGGGTAGGCGTCCAGGCCGGCCAGCAGGGTGTCGACGTAGTCCTGCTCGGCCAGGGTGAGCGCCGGGTTGACCTTGACCTGGTCCCCGACGGTGGAGTCGGTCCCGCTGGTCGGGGTGGCGGAGCAGAAGCTGCCGAACCCGTGGGTGGGGAACACCGCCGCCTCGGCGGGCAGTTCGCGGGCCAGACGCTGCACCGAGTGGTACTGGGCATGGGTCAGGCCGAGGGTGTCCTCGGGGGCCACCAGGTCGGTGCGGCCGGTCGCGCCGTAGAGCATCGACCCGCCGGTGAAGACGCCCTGCACCTCGCCCTCGGCGTCCTCCAGTGCATAGCTGACGTGGTGGTGCGTATGTCCTGGGGTGTGCAGCACCCGAAGCCGCATCGTTCCCGCCTCGAACACCTCCCCGTCGCTCACCGCGAGGTGGTCGAACTCGACGTCGCTGCCCTCGGCCAGCACGTAGGCCGCGCGCGTCTGCCTGGACAGCTCCAGACCGCCGGTCACGTAGTCGTTGTGCACGTGGGTCTCCAGCACGTGCGTCACCCGTACCCCGCGCTCGGCGACCAAGGCCTGGACGCGGTCGATGTCGCGCTGCGGGTCGACCACGACGGCGACGTCGCCATCGGAGACCAGGTAGCTGCGGTCCCCCAGGCTGGAGGTCTCGATGGTCTCGATCCGGATCATTTCTGCTGCCTCTTCCCTACCCCGTAGGGTACTGGTCCGGTAAATGAAGATGGTTGCCGCTTCACGCGACGGTCCCCGGCCGGCCCTCCGGAGTGACGACCGGGAGTCCGGCGTTCGCCCACTGCTTCATGCCGCCGTCCATGGTCTGCGCGTCCCAGCCGGCCTGCGTGAGGAGCTCGGTCGCCTTGCCGGCGCGCCCGCCGCTGCGGCAGACGGTGACGACGGGACGCTCGCGGTCGAGTTCGCTGACGCGGGCCGACAGTTGCCCCAGCGGGATGTGGTGCGCGCCGTCGATCCGCCCGGCGGCCCATTCGTCGTCCTCTCGGACGTCGAGCAGCTGGACCTCGTCGCGGCGTCCGTACACGGTCGTGGGTTCCATCGGTGCTCCTTTCCTACGGATCTCCCTAGCCGCCGAGCGGCGACCGGGTCATGGCGTTCGTCAGGCGAGGGAGAGGAAGAGCCGCTCGAGTTCCGCCTCGTCGAGACGGCGCGCGCCCGTGTCGTCCTGCACCATGCACTGCCGCATACCGGTGGCGATGATCTTGAATCCGGCGCGGTCCAATGCCCTGGATGCGGCGGCGAGCTGTGTGACGACGTCGGAGCAGTCGCGCCCCTCCTCGATCATGCGGATGATCCCGCCGACCTGGCCCTGCACGCGCTTCAAACGCCCGAGCACGTCACCGAGCTGCGTCATGTCGACGTCCATCTCTCCACCTCTCCTGCCGGGTACCCCCGGGGGTATCAACACTCAGGCTACCGGAATGTTCCCGGAGCCGCAGATCCCCTCCGCCCCGTGCACGAGATCGCTATCGCCCGGCGACTTCCGGCCCTTGTTACGACTCTGTACGACCGCCTTCAGGGGAAAGTTCTGACCACTGGGGCGGCCGCCGTGCTGGGAGTACGGGGTGCGGCACTGTTCGCAGCCGCGCCGTGAGCGGATCAATGATCTGCACGGTCGCCCAGCCGGGTCTTGACTCGACCGACCCGTAAGTCGTAGCTTTCCGTTCGTGTCCGCTTACCAAGCACGGGATGGCTGGGAGGCGCTCGGGGATCCCACCAGGCGCGCCATCGTGGCGTCCCTGGCCGAGCGACCGCGAGCTGTCGGCGAACTCGCCGACGAGCTGCCAATCAGCCGGCCCGCGGTATCCCAGCACCTGAAAGTGCTGAAAGAAGCCGGCCTGGTAACCGACCGCGCAGCCGGCACCCGCCGGGTCTACCGCCTCAGCCCGGAGGGCCTCGGCGCGCTTCGCGACCAGCTCGAGACGTTCTGGAACCGCGCGCTCGACGGCTATCAGGACATTGCCGAACAACCGACCGAGGAGAGGCCATGACCCAAGCAGCTGACGTGGTGGTCCGGAGGCAGATCGTCGTCCAGGCACCGATCGACAAGGCTTTCACGGCGTTCACCGAGCGCTTCGGCGACTTCAAGCCGCCGGAGCACAATCTGCTCGGCGTACCGATTGCCGAGACTGTGTTCGACCCGCAGGTGGGCGGCCACATCACCGACCGGGGCACCGACGGCAGCGAGTGCCGCTGGGCGACCGTACGGGCCTACGAACCCCCCACCCGAATCGTGTTCAGCTGGGACATCAGCCCCCAGTGGCAGATCGAGACCGACCCGGACAACACCAGCGAGGTCGAGGTCCTGTTCATCGCCGAGACCTCGCAGCGCACCAGGGTGGAGCTCGAGCACCGCAACCTCGACCGGCACGGCGACGGTTGGCAGTCCGTACGCGACGGAATCGCCGACGACGCCGGCTGGACGCTGTACCTCGACCGCTATGCGGCCCTGTTGACGGCGGGCAGCTGAGTGGCGCCGATCGTCACGACCACCGAGGTCGACCGGTCGGCGACCGACGTCTTCGCCTACGCGACCGACCCAACACTGTTCCCGGAGTGGCAGAAGGGCGTCGTGGATGGGCGCATGGACCACGCCGGGACCCCAGCCGTGGGCGCGCATTGCCTGACCACCCGGCGCATCGGAGGCACCAGCCGGGCCTCGACCAGCGAACTCACCCACATCGACCCGCCGAGGACATGGGGCGTTCGTGGCATCGACGGACCTATCCGGGCCACCGTCGACGTCACCGTCGAGCCGCTGACTGCCGACCGGTCACGCCTGACCATCGCCGTCGATTTCAACGGCCATGGCATCGGCAAGGTTCTCGTCCCGCTCGTGGTCCGCCGCGAGGCGCGGAAGGAGATGCCGGCCAATGTGGCGGCCCTGAAGCGACGCCTCGAAGGCACGCGGTAAGTAGAGGCCCGCCTTAGACCCTGCGCGGCCATGCGGACTCGAGGCGGGGGCAGGCGCCGGACTCGAACTCGACAGGAAAAGCGCCCCGCCCAACGCGGGAGGCGTCTCGATCCCGTCGCTCGACGCCGTGCAGGGCGGCGTTCGGTTCCCCGTCACGGCCGGGTCAGTTCCCACGGTCGAAGGACGGCTGGGTGGCCGTCACCCGCTCGCTCATGGCTGCTGTACGGAGGGGCTGGCTCTTAGGAGTGGTGTGACACCGTCCCCCAAGCGGCGAAGATGCCGATTTTCGCGGTGACCCCGACCGAGGTCGTCGATGCAATGCACTACTGCATGCCGAGCGAGTCGTAGCCGTGGTGGACCAAGCGTGCCCTCGTGAAGAACTCCTCCACCTGGGCAGGGGTGAAGCCCAGCCAGAGGTCGGCCTGTTCCGTGCGCATCCACTCGTAGGAATGTTCCATCGCGTCGGTGACCGCGATCGTCCCGCCCGGCCGGACCACCCGCGCCATCTCGGTCACCATGGCCGCCGGGTCCGCTGCGTGGTGCAGCACCATGTTCGCCACCGCGATGTCCGCGCTGTCATCGGGCAGGGGGAGGTTGTCGAGGTCGCCTTCCATCAGGGTGACGTTGTGCACGTCGAGCGCGGCGAGGTTGTCGGCTGCCACGGCGAGCATCGCGGGAGAGTTGTCGACCCCGATCACATTGGCCACGCGGCCGGCGAGCCCCGCTGCGACGAAGCCGGTGCCGGTGCCGACGTCGATCACTGCGGAGTCGGGGCCGGCGGTGGTTCGCTGCGCCAGGGCCTCGATGACGTCAGCGTTGTAGAAGCTCGACCGCATCTGGTCCCACTGGACCGACACCGCTCGAAGAACGCTTTGACGTCTGCACTGTCCACGCCCGCGAGCGTGGCACGGATCGGTCGGAGGCGCCGCCGCCGCCCCGAGCTCGCGTACAAATCCTCAAACGAACACTTGACTAAGGTGGGGTTCGGCGGGATGCTCTGCGCATGAGCCGACAGGCGGCCAAGAATGTGCTCTTCGATGCCTTCGCCGAGACGGCGCAGGCGTTCGGCAGTGGCCGCCGTGCCGAGATCGTCGACGTGCTCGCCCAGGGCGAGCGACCGGTGGACGAGGTCGCTGCCCAGGTGGGGCAGAGCGTCGCGAACACGTCGCACCATCTGCGGACGCTGGCCCGCGCCGGGCTGGTGTCCACGCGTCGCGACGGCACGCACATCTACTACCGGCTCGCGAGCGACCGGGTGGGCGAGCTCTGGGCAGCGCTGCGCGGCGTCGCCGTGCAACACGTCGCCGGCTTGGAGCAGCTGGCCACGGCGTACCTCGGCGACCGCAGCGAGCTCAGGACGGTCGACCGGGCGGAGCTGGCGGCTCTGGTTGCCGACGGGGAGGTCATCGTGATCGATGTCCGGCCGGCGCCGGAGTACGCCGCCGGTCACATCCCCGGTGCCTGGTCGGTGCCGCCCGAGGAGGTGCAGCGCTACCTCAGCGAACTGCCCACGGGTCGGGAGGTCGTGGCCTATTGCCGCGGGCCCTACTGCGTCTACGCCGACGATGCCGTGCGGGAACTGACCCGTCACGGCTTCCGGGCCCGGCGGCTCGAGGACGGGTTCCCGGAATGGAAGCGGGCCGGCCTGCCTGTAGCGGCCGGGGACAGGGGCTGATCATGTCGAGCACACCGGATCTGCTGGTCGATCCTGTCGCGCTGCGGGAGCAGGTGAAGGACAAGTACCGGGAGGTGGCCGCCGATCCGAGTCGGTCCTTCCACTTCCACACCGGACGCGGACTGGCCCGGCGACTCGGCTACGACGAGGACGCCGTGGCCGCGTTGCCCGACCGGGCCGTCGAATCGTTTGCGGGTGTGGCCAACCCCTTCGAGCGTCGTCGGCTCGCCCGTGGCGATCACGTCGTGGACATCGGCTCCGGCGCCGGGTTCGACTCCTTCCTGGCCGCCGCGCAGGTCGGGCACGCCGGCCGCGTTGTCGGCGTGGACATGACCCCGGAGATGCTGGCGAAGTCGACCGCGACCGCCGCCGAACTCGGCCTCGACCACGTCGAGTTCCGTGCCGGCCTGGCCGAGTCCCTGCCGGTGGAGGATTCCTGGGCCGATGTCGTCATCTCCAACGGCGTCATCAACCTGTGCGCGGACAAGCGCGCCGTCCTCTCCGAGATCCGCCGCGTGCTCAAGCCCGGCGGCTGGCTTCAGTTCGCCGACATCGCCAACGGCCTCCCGGTGCCGGAGGGCGCGCTTCGCGACATCGATCTGTGGACCGGCTAGATAGCCGGCGGGCTGCCCCGTGTGGGCTGGCAGAAGATGCTCACCGAGATCGGCTTCACCGACATCGCCATCGGCGACCCGGTCGACACATTCGGCGGCGCCGGAGGCGAGACCAACGCGCGCGCCTACGAGGTGTACGGCTACTCCTTCCTGGCGCGCAAGCCGGATGCCCACTAGGTCCGCCCGAGTCACCGCACCGGCCACGGCGGTCCGGTCCACCAGGAGGCAGTCGTAGTGGTCGAGGTCATTCCGCTGGTCGACAGCGGGCTGGGTAACAGTGCCTACCTGGTCGGTATCGGCGGTGGCCGCGCGCTGGTGATCGACCCCAGCCGGGATCTGCGCGCGGTGGACGCCGCCGCCGAGCGGTACGGGCTCCACGTGGTCGCCGCGGCGGACACCCATCTGCACGCCGACTTCCTCACCGGGGCGACCCGGCTGGCCGCCCGCGACGACGCGACGGTGTATGCCTCGGCCGTCGGCGGGCGGGAGTTCCCCCACACCGGCCTGGGCGACGGCGACGAGGTCGACCTCGGCGGGCTGACGTTGCGGGCCTGGGCGACCCCGGGCCACACCGGCGAGCACGTCGCCTACCTGCTGCTCGACGGCGCGATGACCCTGGGGGTGTTCACCGGCGGCTCGCTGATCGTCGGCGCCGCGGCCCGCACCGACCTGGCCTCACCGGAGCAGACCGAGCCGCTGGCTCGCGCCCAGTACGCCTCGCTGCAGCGGCTGGCCACGCTGCCCGACGACACCCCGGTGTGGCCGACGCACGGTGCCGGCTCGTTCTGCTCCGCGCCGCCGGGTGCGGAGCGGACCACCACCATCGGCCGCGAGAAGGCGTCCAACCCGCTGCTGGCCGCACCCGATGAGGACGCGTTCGTCACCACGCTGCTGGGCAGCCTGGGCACGTTCCCGCCGTACTTTCTGCGACTGGCCGAGATCAACCGCCGTGGGCCGGCACTCCCCCCGGCCGGCAACGCCCTGCCGTCGCTGACGGTTGATCAGGTGATGGGGGCCGCCGGCGCCGAGATGATCGACGTCCGTCCGCCCGTCGACTACGCCGCCGGGCACGTCCCCGGCTCGCTCGCCAACACCCTGAGGCCGGCGTTCGCGACCTGGCTGGGGTGGCTGGTCCCCGACCCCGCGACGCCGCTGATGTTCGTCCGCAACGACGATCAGGATCCCGAGGAGATCGTCTGGCAGGCGCGGAAAATCGGCTACGACCACCTCGTCGGCGAACTCGCCGGTGGCATCTCCGCCTGGGTCGCCGCCGGGCAGCCGGTCGCCACCGTCCCACTGCTGGACGCCGGCGACGTGGACCCCGCCCGGGTCGTCGACGTCCGGCAGGTGAGCGAGTACGCCGGCGGACACCTGCCGGCCGCCCGCAATGTCGAGCTCGGCTCGCTGCCCAGCGTGAACCTGCCGGCCGGGCCGGTGGTCACGATGTGCGGGCACGGCGAGCGGGCCACCACCGCCGCCAGCGTGCTGGAGCGAGCCGGCCACTCCGGCGTCGCCGTCCTCGCCGCAGGCGCCGACGAGTGGGCGACGGCCACCGGCACCGCTCTCGAGGTGGCCGGGTGAGCGCACCGGTGGACGACGCCGGCGTCGCCTGGCCGAGGCCGGTCGGTGCACCGCCGGTGCGGCTCGGGCTGCGCGCCAACCATGCCCAGTTCATCCTGCTCGTCGCCGTCAACGCACTCGTCGGAGCGACGCTGGGCCAGGAGCGGACCGTCGTGCCGCTGCTCGCCGAGCAGACGTTCGGCCAGTCGGGCTTCAGCTCCGGACTGCTGTTCATCGTCGCGTTCGGGCTGGTGAAGGCCGTCACGAACTTCTTCGCGGGCACGTGGTCTGACCGGTTCGGCCGCAAGCCGGTGCTGGTCGCCGGGTGGCTGATCGCGTTGCCGGTGCCGGCCATCCTGATCTGGGGCCCGAGCTGGTGGTGGATCGTCGCCGCCAACGTGCTGCTCGGCGTCAACCAGGGACTGACCTGGTCCACCACCGTGATCATGAAGATCGACCTGGTCGGCCCCAGCCGCCGCGGCCTCGCGATGGGGCTCAACGAGGCAGCCGGCTACGGGGCGGTCGCCGTCACCGCGCTGGCCACCGGCTGGCTGGCCGCGGCCTACGGGCTGCGCCCGGCGCCCTTCCTGCTCGGCGCCGCCGCCATCGCACTCGGCCTCGGCCTGTCTGGGCTGGCGGTCAAGGAGACCCTCGGGCACGCCCGACTCGAGGCCGCACAGCACGTCACGACCGACGGCGACCTGCACGCCGAACTGTCCACCCGCGAGGTCGCCGTCCTCACCTCGTTCCGGGAGCGGGCAATGTCTGCGGCCAGCCAGGCCGGCCTGGTCAACAACGTCAACGACGGCCTGGCCTGGGGCCTCTTCCCTGTGCTGTTCGTCAGCCACGGGCTGTCGGTCGGGCAGGTCGGGGTCCTGGCCGCGCTCTACCCGGCCGTGTGGGGGGCGGGACAGCTGATCACCGGCGCCCTGTCGGACCGGATCGGCCGCAAGTGGCTCATCGCCACCGGCATGTGGGTGCAGGCCGCCGCCCTCGGCCTGGGAGCGATCGGCACCACGTTCAGCAGCTGGGCCCTCGCGGCGGTGCTGCTCGGCGCCGGCACCGCGATGGTCTACCCGACACTGCTCGCCGTGATCGGCGACGTCGCCCACCCGGCCTGGCGCGCCCGCTCGGTAGGCGTGTACCGGCTGTGGCGCGACGGCGGGTTCGCCGTGGGTGCGCTGCTGGCCGGCGTCCTGGCCGACGCCTACGGGATCCTCACCGCGATCTGGGTCGTCGCCGCGCTGACCGGCGTCTCCGGCGTCGTCGTCGCGGTGCGGATGTACGAGACGCACAGTCAGCCCGCCGGCGCCTCCGGTCCGGCCGGCCCGGTGGGATAGTCCCCGCGTGGCAGGCTGCTGCAACCCGCGCGGATGCGACCGCATGTTCGATCCCCCGTTCGCGAAGCGGATGGCCGCCCGCTACCGCAAGCGTGGCCTGGACACGACCGCCCGCCGGATGGTCGAACTGCTCAGTCCGGCCGGTGTGCAGGACGCGACCGTCCTGGAGATCGGCGGTGGGGCCGGCGAGATCCAGCTCGAGCTGCTGCGGGGCGGCGCGGCGTCGGCCACCAACCTCGAGCTGTCGCCGGCCTACGACGCCGAGGCTGCCCAGCTGCTCGCCGAGGCAGGGCTGGCCGACCGGGTGCAGCGCCGCCTCGTTGACATCGCCGCGGACCCCACCGCAGTTGAACCCGCCGACATCGTCGTCCTGCACCGCGTCGTCTGCTGCTATCCCGATTACGCGAAGCTCCTCGGCGCGGCCGCCGACCGCGCCCGCCAGCAGCTCGTGATCAGCTATCCACCGCGCAACCCGATCTCCCGGGCCTTCGTCGCCGGGCAGAACCTCGCGTTTCGACTGGCCGGCCGGGACTTCCGCACCTTCGTCCACCCCCCGATCGCAATGCTCGCGGTGCTTGCCGAGCACGGCCTCCACCCCTCCGCCGCATACCGCGGACCGGTGTGGCAGGTCGCGGCGGCCACCCGCTGAACGCCGAGAACGTGGCGATGACCGCCTCCCCGAGGTCCCCGGTGGACCGACAGGCGATCAGCCGAGACCTCGAGACGTCCCGACGCCTATTGCACGAGTTGCTCGTAGCCGGCACCGGTGATCTACGACGGCGCAGCGACGGCACCCGGTGGACCAACGAGCAGCTGCTGTTCCACATGGTCTTCGGCTTCATGGTCGTGCGGGTGCTGCTCCGGCTCGTCCGACTGCTCGGCAGGCTGCCGGCGACGGTGGGCGGCAGCTTCGCCGCCGTGCTCGACTCCGCCCGGCGCCCGTTCGACGTCGTCAACTACTGGGGATCCCGGGGCGCCGCGCTGGTGTTCGACCACGCCCGGATGGGTTGGATCTGCGACCGCACCATCACCGCCCTGCAGCGCCACCTGGCAGGGGAGTCCGAGGACAGCCTGCACCGCGGGATGGCCTTCCCGACCAGCTGGGACCCGTATTTCGCCCCGCACATGACGCTGGCCGACGTCTACCGGTACCCGACCCGGCACTTCGAGCACCACCGTCGACAGCTCACCCTGCGCCCTGGTACCGGCAGCACCTGACCGACACCAGCCGCCACCGCCCCCCGGGCCACCGACTGTGTCGCTGCTGTACCTCGACGGCTGCCCGAACTTGCGGAGGCCGACGCGTGCGTGCGCCGGGCTCTGCGCGAGGCCGGAGTGGCCGAGGACGTGCTGATTCTGCGCCGGGCGGAGGCTCCGGCGGAGGTGGCGCGGTTGTTGTCGGGGCTCGCCGACCGTGCTGGCCACCGGCGGGGACCCGATCACTGATCCTTTCCGCGCCGGTCGGGCTGGCCTGGTGTGCCGGACGACCCCGAGCTCAGCGGGGTCCCGAGGATCGATGAGTTGACCGCCGCCCTGCGCTACGCCCGGAAGCTGCCCGGACCCGCCCCGCCCTGTGACACTCGGCTCCGGATCGGAAGGGACGGTCACGTGGCGGAGACGCAGTCAGCAGTCGACGAGTCGGCGGCCAAGTGCAGTGCTGGTGCTGCGGTCAGCGCCACCCCGCGGAGACCGTCGTACACCTGGGTGATCATCCCGAGGTCGCCTGTGTACCGGATGCGCCCACTTCATGCACCAGCGGGCCGGGGCATCGAGGACACGCTGCAGCCCTCGCCCGCGGCCCGCGCGCGGGACGCGCTCTGGGCCATCCGGAGCGTGATCGTCGCGCGGCGCTGGCACGGCAGGCCGGTGATCGGTGGGGTGCTGCGATGGCTGGGGGCTCGCCTGCCGTGAGCACGGCCGGCTGGGACGCTCCACCGCATGACGGTGGCCCGCTCATTCTGCTGTCCCTGCTGGCAGCCGTGGCGGAGATCGGCGGCGCCTGGCTGCCTTTGGCGGGGCGTTCGTCGTCGGCAGCTTGGCCTGGGGCATGGTCGCCGACTGCTTCCGACGCGACCGCTATGACGTGATCGGCGCGCTCCTCTGCCTCGTTGGCGTGGTCGTGATCATGTCCGCCCCGCGACAGGCGTAGGTGTCTCGTGCCAGGACGTTGCCCGGCTCGACCCCTCGAGCTGCTCACCCGGGCGACCGTCGCCGCCGAGATCGTCGTCCTCGCATGGTGGTCGTCGTGGGGCCGGCCGCCGGGCACCCGCAGGCCGCTCATCTGGCCCGCCTGACCGGGCACGGACTCTTCGGCGTGCTCCAGGCGGCCAGGTTCCTCTTTTCGCCTTCGCGTGATGGGGCTGGCCGTGCTGCGCTGCCGTGGCTGTCCCGTCACCACGTGAGAACGGGCTGACGCCAACATCTGCGGCCCGTCGACGACGATGGGTGTCGACTACTATCTACGTATGCGCGCAGATAGCCAGTCTTGTCGGCGATCGCTTCCCGATGATCAGGTCGACCTCGTCGTCGAGGGATTCAGGATGCTGGCCGACGGCACTCGCGTGCGGATCCTGTGGGCGCTGATCGGCCGGGAGCTCGCGGTCAACGAGCTGGCCGCCGAAGTCGGGAAGCTGCCGGCGTCGGTGTCCCAGCATCTGGCCAAGCTGCGGATGACCCGGCTGGTGCAGACCCGCCGCGAGGGCACCCAGGTCTTCTACCGGCTGGAGAACGAGCACGTCGCCCAGTTGGTGACCGACGCGATCCACAACGCCGAACACACCAGCCCGGGTATCCCGGGGCATCACCTCGCCGACGCCGACCTCGTGCAGTTGCACCGTGACGTCGAGGGCGCCTGAGATGACTCAGCACCAGGACCCCGACCATGCCGACCAGCACGGCGACGATCACCACGAGCACGCCGGCGGGGTGCGCGGCTGGCTGGGTGGACTGCTCTCCCCGCACAGCCACGACGCGGCCGATTCGGTGGACTCGGCGCTGGAGTCCTCGGCCCAGGGCATCCGGGCGGTGAAGATCAGTCTGATCGCCCTGACGGTTACCGCGGTCCTGCAGCTGCTGGTCGTCGCAGTCAGCGGGTCTGTGGCACTGCTGGCCGACACCATCCACAACGGCTCCGACGCTCTGACCGCGGTGCCCCTGTGGATCGCCTTCGTCGTCGGGCGGCGGGCCGCCACCCGCCGCTACACGTACGGATACGGCCGCGCCGAGGACCTGGCCGGGCTGTTCATCGTCGCGATGATCGCCCTGTCCGCTGTCGTAGCCGGCGTCGAAGCGATCCGGCGCCTGATCGACCCCTCCCCCGTACAGCACCTGGGCTGGGTGGCGCTGGCCGGGCTGGTCGGGTTCGCGGGCAACGAACTGGTCGCCGTCTACCGGATCCGGGTCGGGCGCCAGATCGGCTCGGCGGCGCTGGTCGCCGACGGCCTGCACGCGCGAACCGACGGGCTGACCTCGCTCGCGGTGCTTGCCGGCGCCGGCGGGGTCGCAGCTGGGTTTCCCCTCGCCGACCCGATCGTCGGCCTGCTGATCACCGTGGCGATCCTGTCGGTGCTGCGCACCGCCGTCCGCGACGTCTACCGGAGGCTGATGGATGCCGTCGACCCACACCTTGTCGACCAAGCCGAGGCGGTCCTCTTGGCCACGCCGGGCGTGACCGGGGTACGCCGAGTGCGGATGCGCTGGCTCGGCCACTCACTGCATGCCGAGGCCGACCTGGACATCGACGGCTCCGTGAGCCTCACCGACGCCCACACACTTGCCCACGACGCCGAGCACCGGCTCACCCACGAGGTGCCCAAGCTGCGCAGCGCGGCGATACACGCCTACCCCGCGTCCCGATACGACGTCATTTCAGGTTGATCGCCTGTAAGGACAGGTGTGGACATTCCTCCAAGCAGGAGACACACGACCGTGTGATGCCGAGGCGACCGGTGCCCGCGCCGATCGCGATGCCCGGGTCTGCCCGGGCGAGGGCCGGGGCGTCGTTGACCCCGTCGCCCACCAGGGCCACCTTCCTGCCGGCACGCCGCAGTTCGCCGACCGTGTCCGCCTTGTCCCCCGGCAGCACCTCGGCGATCACGCCGTCGCTGCCCAGCTGCGCGGCGATGCGCTCCGCCGTCGGCTGGTTGTCGCCCGTCAGCATGACGACCTCGATGCCGGACTCGGGCAGAGCAACCACCGCTACGGAGGCCGTCTCACGCGGGGCGTCGGCCAGGGCGATCACACCGGCACCACGACCTTCGACGGCGACGAGGACCGCGGTGCGGCCGGCGGCGGCCAGCTCGTCGCGACGTTCGGCGAGGTCCCTCAGGTCGATGCCCTCGGAGTCCATGAGCCGCCGGCAGACGATCCGCTCACTGGCCGAGGCACCAGGATCGAGCGCAGAGCCAGGGGGGCTGCCCGGCTCACTGCCGCATTGCGTCGGCGGTCCGTTGCTGCTGCTCCTCGTCGCGATCTTGTCGATCTACAAGCCCCGGGGGGTGAGGCGGTACGGCTGGCGCAAGCAGCAGGAAAGGCAACGCGACCAACTCAAGGCGCCCACCCCCTGGCGACATGACGTCTCCGTCCGACAGCGCCCTGCCCCCTCCAGGCCATCGCCGTTACTGGAACCGGACACGCGCAGCTGTATTCAGCCAAAGCTGTACAGTCGCGTCGTGATGCCAGTTCTGCACGCCGAGGTCCTTGCCCGCTTCGGCCATGCCCTGTCCGACCCCACCCGCACGCGGCTCCTGCTCGCGCTGCGAGAGGGCCCCGGTTATCCGGCCGAACTGGCCGAATCGCTCGGGGTGACCCGGCAGAACCTGTCCAACCATCTCGCGTGCCTGCGCGGCTGCGGCCTGGTCATCGCCGTCCCAGAGGGCCGACGCTCGCGCTACGAGCTGACAGACGCCCGCCTGGCGCACGCACTGGGCGACCTGCTGGGTGTCGTACTCGCCGTCGACCCCGACGCTTGCGCGGCCGCGGCGACCGAGGACTGCTGCTGATGAGCGCCCAGTTCCTGCCCCTGATGCCTTCCACGACGGCGGCCGACCCCTCCCCGGAGCGCCGCGCACTCTTGGGCCGTCGCATCAGGCTGTTCGTGATCGCGACGATCACCTACAACGTCATCGAGGCCGCGGTCGCGCTGATCGCGGGCACGCGGGCCTCCTCCTCGGCGCTCATCGGCTTCGGCCTGGACTCGGTGATCGAGGTGACGTCCGCGTTGGCCGTCGGGTGGCAGTTCGCCGGCCGCGACCCCGAGGCCCGGGAGCGGGTGGCGCTCAAGGTCATCTCCGTGTCCTTCTTCGCTCTGGCCGCCTTCGTCGCCGTGGACGCCGTCCGCGCCCTCCTCGGTACCGGGGAGGCCGAGCACTCCCCCGTCGGGCTGGTGCTGGCGGCAGTGAGCCTGGCGATCATGCCGGTGCTGTCCTACGCGCAGCGCCGCGCGGGCCGCGAACTCAAATCAGCCTCCGCAGTCGCCGACTCCAAGCAGACGCTGCTCTGCACGTACCTGTCCGCCGTCCTGCTCGTCGGCCTGGCGCTCAACAGCCTGTTCGGCTGGTCCTGGGCCGATCCCATCTCTGCCCTCGTGATCGCCGCGGTAGCGGTCAAGGAGGGCCGGGAGGCATGGCGGGGCGACGCCTGCTGCTCTCCGGCCGCAGCACTCCGCCCTGGAGCGACCGCTGACGAGGACAACTGCGGCTGCGCACCAGACTGCGCCTGCTGCGGCCCTGCTGAAAGAGCGTTGTGAGCATCGAGGCCCGAATCCTCGCGGCACCTGCATCGGTCTCCCAGTGAGCGGTGGCCACTCCCACGGCGGCGCGCAGCCCGGGGCGAGCACCCCCGACCACCGCCGACGGCTCGTTCTGGTTCTCGGTCTCACTTTCACCGTGCTGCTCGTCGAGGTGGTCGGCGCGGTGATCTCAGGGAGCCTGGCGCTCCTGGCCGACGCGGGGCACATGCTCACCGACGTCGCCGGCCTTGTCATCGCCCTCATCGCGGCGACGCTCGCCCTGCGACCGGCTACGGCCCAACGCACCTGGGGCTACCGCCGAGCTGAGGTACTCGGGGCGACCTTGCAGGCGGCGGCACTGCTGGCCGTGGGCACCTACGTCCTCATCGAGGGTGTCCGCCGGCTCTTCGAGCCCCCGGAGATTGCCACGACCGCTGTGCTCGTTTTCGGCGTGGTCGGTCTGGTGGCCAATGCGGTCGGGATATTGATCCTGACCAGGGGCGGTCGCAGCAGCAACGTCAACATGCGGGCGGCGTTCCTGGAGGTCGTGAACGACACCCTCGGGTCGGTCGCCGTTCTGGTGGCCGCCTCCGTCATCGTGCTGACCGGCTGGCAGCAGGCGGACGCTGTGGCCTCCCTCTTCATCGCCGTGCTGATCATCCCCCGGACGCTTAAGTTGCTGCGCGAGACCGTCTCCGTGCTCCTGGAGAGCACACCTCCCGGCGTGGACCTCGAGGACATCCGCAGGCACCTGGCTGCTCTGCCCCACGTCCTTGAGGTCCACGACCTGCATGCTTCGCAGATCACGAGCGGGTTGCCGGTGCTCAGTGCGCACGTGGTGGTCGAGGACTCCTGCTTCCTCGATGGGCATGCACCACAAATCCTCGACCAACTACAGAACTGCGTGGCCGAGCACTTTGCGGTGGGCGTGGAGCACTCCACATTCCAGCTGGAGAGTCCGGCGCACACCGCACACGAGGCCGCCGCGCACGACTGACCGGGGCCGGCGGGGGGACTGACCAACTGGTGGCGCTCGCGATCACCAGCGGCCTCCGGTGGCCGCCCGAGCTCATCGTCGGCGCGCCGGCATTCTCCGCCCTGCTGGGCGCCGCCTGGGGCCTCGTGGCCGGTTCGTCTACAGCCGTCTCGGACGCACGGCAGCTTTCCGGTAGCCCGGCCTGAGGAAGCATTCAGCCCGGCGACAGCCCGCCGCTGCCGACAGGCTCAGTGGGTGCTGACCGGCGCCGGCGCCGGTGCCGGCGCGGTGGGCGTCGTGGCCCCACTTGGCGTCTCCGGCTCCGGCGCAGGGAGCCTGAGCCGCTTGAGGAGCAGAGCGTTGACCGCCACGATCAGCGAGGACCCGGACATGGACAACGCGGCGATTTCCGGGCGCAGGACGAGGCCGAACGCAGGAGCGAACACACCGGCCGCGATCGGCAGCGCGATCGCGTTGTAGCCGATCGCCCAGCCGAGGTTCTGCCGCATCTTCCGCACAGTTCCTCGCCCGATGCTGAGGGCGACGGGAACGTCGAGGGGATCAGACCGCATCAGGACGAGGTCAGCGGTCTCGATGGCCACATCCGTGCCGGCGCCGATCGCGATACCGATGTCGGCCTGAGCGAGGGCGGGAGCGTCGTTGACGCCGTCCCCGACCATGCCGACCTTCTTGCCCTGGCGCTGGAGCTCGGCGACTTTGTCCGCCTTGTCCCCGGGCAGGACCTCGGCGATCACGGTGTCGATGCCCAACTGGGCGGCGATCCGCTCCGCCGTCGCCTGATTGTCGCCGGTGAGCATGACGACCTCGATGCCTGACTCGTGCATGGCCGCCACAGCCGCTGCCGCGGTCTCGCGAGCCGCGTCGGCCAGGGCGATCACGCCCGCGCCTTCGCCGTCGACGGC
Source organism: Blastococcus sp. CT_GayMR16 (assembly GCF_004570875.1). GTDB lineage: Bacteria > Actinomycetota > Actinomycetes > Mycobacteriales > Geodermatophilaceae > Blastococcus_B. Next base: position 80,384 of record NZ_SPQK01000001.1, read on the forward strand.
GACCAGCACTGCCGTGCGCCCGGCGGCAGCCAGCTCGTCGCGGCGATCGGCGAGGTCGCCGAGCTGGACACCCTCAGCGTCCATGAGGCGCCGGTTGCCGACGAGCACACGACGGCCCGAGACATCGGCGACGGCACCCTGTCCGGGCACGTTGCGGAAGTCCGAGGCCGTCAGACGCGGAACTCCCAGCGCCGCCGCATGCTCGACGACGGCTCGGGCAAGGGGGTGCTCGGACTCTCGTTCGACGGCGGCAGTGAGCGCCAGCATGTCCTCGTCGGACAACCCGCGGCTCACGACGTCGGTGACCTCGGGCTGACCCTTGGTCAACGTGCCGGTCTTGTCCATCACGACGGTGTCGATCCGCGCGGCCGTCTCCAGTGCGGTGGCGTTCTTGAAGAGGACGCCACGCTTGGCACCCAGGCCCGTCCCGACCATGATCGCGGTCGGCGTGGCCAGGCCCAGCGCGTCGGGGCAGGTGATCACGACGACGGTGATCGCGAACAGCATGGCCACCTGAACGCTCTCGCCGGCCAGCAACCACGCCAGGAACGTGGCGGCCCCACCGATCAGGGCGACGAGCACCAGCCAGAACGCCGCCCGGTCCGCCAGACGCTGACCCGGCGCCTTGGAGTTCTGAGCCTGCTGCACCAACGCGACGATCTGCGCCAGCGTCGTGTCAGCACCCACCTTCGTCGCTCGAACTCGGAGCGTCCCGGTGGTGTTGATGGAAGCGCCGATGACTTCCGATCCGATGGTCTTGGCAACGGGAAGGCTCTCGCCGGTGACCATGGACTCGTCGACCTCGGACTCGCCGTCCTCCACGGCACCGTCGACCGGGATGCGGGCGCCGGGGCGCACGAGCAGCAGGTCGCCGGCCTGGACCTCGGAGGTGGGCACCTCGACGGGTTCGCCGTCCCGCAGGACGACGGCCCTGGCCGGTGCGAGTTCGAGGAGGGTGCGGACTGCGTCGTTGGCGCCGCCGCGGGCGCGCATCTCGAACCAGTGACCGAGGAGGACGAAGGCGGTCAGCACCGTGGCGGCCTCGTAGAAGACCTCTCCCCCACCGGTCAGCGTCACACCGACGCTGTACAGCCAGCCGGTTGCGACGCCGACGGCAACCAGCACCATCATGTCGAGCGTGCGGTTCCGCAGGGCCCGGTAGGCGCCGTCGAAGAATATCCAGGCGGCGTAGAAGATCACCGGAAGCGACAAGATCAGCGAGAAGACATCGTCACGCAGACCGAAGGGCGCCGCGGTCTCGAAGCCGAGCACCTCCCGGCCGATCGGCGACCACAGCAGGATCGGGATCGACAGCACAGCCGCCAAAATGAATCGGTTGCGCATGTCCCGGGTCATGTCGTCCATCGACATCCCCGCGTGGTGACCGCCGTGTCCCATTGCGTCTTGCGGCGACGGGCCGGTCTGCGCTCCCTGCTCCTCGTGCGCCATCGCTCTGTGCGTTCCGTGCCCCTCGCGGCCTGCTTCGCCGTGGGGCATCGCGCCGTGGTCGTGACCGGCCGCGGCGTGATCAGCCGTGCCAGCTGCGGGCCGGTGGCCGTCGTGAGTGCTGGCCTCGCTCATGGGGTCGCACATGTGCGTGGGAACGGACTGCCCGGCGCAGTGGTAGCCGCAGTCGCGCACCCAGCCGGTCAACTGGGCGACCGACGTGCGGCTCGGGTCATAGGTGACCGTCGCCGTCTGCGCCACCGGGTTGGCATCCACGGCCAGGACGCCGGGCCTGCGGGAGAGGGCCGCCTCGACGACGGCCTTCGACGACCCGCGATGCACTCCGGAGACCTCGATGACGGTGGTTGCCGTCGTTCGTGCCACGTCACGTTCCGACTTCGTGGTCATGGCTGCTCCTCGTGTCGTGTGGCTGGGCTCAATTGGGGTTGGCGGTGCCTGACGAGCTCACCGCGGCTTGGCTCTGCGTGGCATGGGACAGGCGCGCCGCGGCCGGGCCACCGTCCGCCCGTGCGGAGGCCAGCGCCTTGAACCGGCGCAGCCGCAGACTGTTGGAAACGACGAACACGGACGAGAAGGCCATCGCGGCACCGGCGAGAAGCGGATTGAGCAGCCCGGCTGCTGCCAAGGGCAGGGCGGCGACGTTGTAAGCGAAGGCCCAGAAGAGGTTTCCCTTGATCGTGCTCAGGGTTTTCCGCGACAGCCTGATGGCGTCTGCCGCAGCCCGCAGGTCGCCGCGGACGAGGGTCAGATCGCTCGCCTCGATCGCGACGTCCGCGCCGGTGCCCATGGCCAGTCCGAGGTCGGCCTGGGCGAGCGCTGCGGCGTCGTTGACGCCGTCGCCCACCATCGCCACGACCTTGCCTTCTGCCTGCAGCCGCTTGACGACGTCGACCTTGTCCTGCGGCAGGACCTCGGCGATCACCTGGTCGATCCCGACCTGGGAGGCCACCGAGCGGGCCACCGTCTCGTTGTCCCCGGTGAGGAGAACAGGTGTCAAGCCGAGGTCGCGCAGCTGCCGAACGGCTTCCGCGGAGGTGTCCTTGACGGCGTCGGCCACCACCAGGACTCCGCGGGCGGCCCCGTCCCAGCCGACGACCACGGCCGTCCTGCCGTCCGCCTCGGCGGAGGCCTTGGCAGCCTCGAGGTCGGCCGGCAGGTGCTGGGCCCACTCGGCCAGCAGACGGCTGCGACCGACGACGACCGAGTGCCCCTCGACGAGGCCCTGCACGCCGAGCCCCTCCACGTTGGTGAAGCTCTCGACCGGCGCCAAGTCCCCTAGGCGCTCGGTGGCGCCCCTGGTGATGGCCTGCGCGATCGGGTGCTCGGAGGCGTCCTCCAGCGCACCGGCCAGCCGAAGGACGGTGTCGGCGTCCTCGCCGTCGGTGGCCACGACGTCCAGCAGGGTCATCCGGCCGGTCGTGACCGTTCCGGTCTTGTCCAGAACGACGGTGTCGACCCTGCGGGTGGACTCCAGCACCTCCGGGCCCTTGATGAGGATGCCCAGCTGCGCGCCGCGTCCGGTGCCGACCATGAGGGCAGTCGGAGTCGCTAGCCCGAGCGCGCAGGGGCAGGCGATGATCAGGACGGCGACGGTGGCGGTGAAGCCGGCCGCCACGTCGGCGCCGATGCCGAGCCAGAAGCCGAGCGTCGCCACGGCAAGCGCGATGACCACCGGCACGAAGACGGCGGAGACGCGGTCTGCCAGGCGCTGCACCTCGGCCTTGCCGTTCTGCGCCTCCTCGACGAGCCGGGCCATCTGGGCCAGCTGGGTGTCGGAGCCGATGCGCGTGGCTCGAACCACGATGCGTCCGCCGGCATTCACGGTCGCTCCCACGACCGAGTCGCCCGAAGTGACCTCGACCGGCACGGACTCGCCGGTCAGCATCGAAGCGTCGACGGCTGAGGAACCTTCGGTGATGACACCGTCCGTGGCGATCTTCTCCCCCGGCCGGACGACGAACAGATCGCCGACGGCGAGGCGCTCGACGCTGATCCTCTCCTCGCGGCCGTTCCGCAGGACGGCGACGTCCTTCACACCGAGCTCGAGCAGCGCCCGCAGGGCCGCCCCGGCCCGACGCTTGGAGCGGGCCTCGAAGTACCGGCCGGCGAGGATGGCCGTGGTGACGCCCGCCGCGACCTCGAGGTAGATGTTCCCAGCGCCGTCGCCCGCGGCGATCGTGAGTTCGAACGGGTGGGTCATGCCCGGCGTGCCGGCCGACCCGAGGAACAGCGCGTACAGGGACCACCCGAACGCGGCGAGAGTGCCCATCGACACCAGGGTGTCCATGGTCGACGTGCCGTGGCGCAGGTTCGTCCAGGCCGCACGGTGGAACGGCCAGGCCCCCCAGACGACGACCGGTGCGGCCAGCGTCAGGGACAGCCACTGCCAGTAGGTGAATTGGAGAGCAGGGATCATCGCCATTGCAATGACGGGAACGGTCAGCGTCAGGGAGATCAGGAGCCGCTGCCGAAGGGCGCGCACGGGGTCGTTCGCGTCGGCCCCTGCGGCGCCTGGATCCTCGGCGCGCGGCGGCTGCGGCAACTGCGCCGTGTACCCAGCTTTCTCGACGGCGGCGACCAGGTCTTCCGGGCTGACGTCGGCCCCGAACGACACCCGGGCCTTCTCCGTCGCGTAGTTGACCGTGGCGGTGACGCCGTCCAGCTTGTTGAGCCGCTTCTCGACGCGGGCCGCGCACGATGCGCAGGTCATGCCGCCGATCGCCAGGTCGACCTGGTTGCCGCCGGCCGGAGAGGCCGGCGTCGTCTTACCTGTTGCGGCGCTCATCAGATCTCCCGTTCCACGGTTCTCGTCGCGCGGTGGCTCCCACGCCTGCCCGTCGCTCTCACCGTTCTGCATCTCGTGCCCTCTCCCGACCTGAGTCGGCGCTGGTTGGCGTCGGAGACCGAGCGGTCGGTCCCGACGCCGAAGGCTGCTGCAAACACCACGGCCAGAAGGGCGCCGTAGCCGCCGAGCTTGGTGGGCGTGTTCATCAGTTCCTCCCGGCCCGTTTGGGTGCCGCACCGCCACGGGTGGCGCGGCACCCCGGCACGCTGTCAGGCGGTCGCGACCTGGTAGCCGGCCTCCTCGACGGCGGCGCGCACCGCGGCCTCGTCGACGTCGCTCTCGCTCGTCACGGTGAGGCCACCGCTCGCGAGGTCGACGTCCACCCCCGTCACGCCGGGGACCTGGTTCACCTCCTCACTGACCGAGTTGACGCAGTGGCCGCAGGTCATGCCGACGACGGTGAAGGTGGACGTGCTCATCTGAAGGTGTCCTTTCGGGTCGATCTCGTTGTTCCGGTGTCTTCCGGCTTGGTGGAGGGGGTGCCGCAAGCGCGGATCAGGAGCGCACGAGGCGCGCAATGGCCTCCGATGCCTCGCGGACCTTGGCGTCCGCTTCGGGGCCTCCCGCAACAGCGGCCTGGACGACGCAGTGGCTCATGTGTTCCTCGAGGAGGCCGAGGGCGACCGACTGGAGTGCCTTCGTCATCGCCGACACCTGCGTGAGGATGTCGATGCAGTACTTCTCGTCTTCGACCATGCGCTGCAGACCGCGGGCCTGACCTTCGATGCGACGCAGCCGCTTGAGGTAGTCGTCCTTGCGGTGGATGTACCCGTGCTGCCCCTCGACGTGTGCGCTGTCCACTTCACTCGCTCCTCTGTCGCAATGTCTCGACTAACACCATACCCCCCTAGGGTGTTTCGTCAAGGAAGGCGCGAACAAGTGGACGAGTGCCCCTCCGAGGAGCGGGTAGTGCCACAAGGTCGGCCTTCGCGGGCGCAGCCAGCAGTCCCGTCGACACCGAGAGGAGCCCACCGTGAGCGTTGCGGGACAGATGCTGGACACCTATCCGAAGGACCTCGGCGGCGTCGACCGCTCGAAGCTGCAGGCGTGCATCGAGGCCTGCTACGAGTGCGCGCAAGTGTGCACGGCGTGCGCGGACGCCTGTCTGAGCGAGGACATGGTCGCCGAGCTGACGAAGTGCATCCGGACCAACCTGGACTGCGCGGACGTCTGCGACACCACCGGCCGCGTGCTGTCTCGGCACACGGGCTACGACGCCAACCTGACGCGCGCAGTCCTGGAGTCCTGCGCTGCCGCATGCAAGGCATGCGGCGACGAGTGCGCTCATCACGCCGACATGCACGAGCACTGCCGGGTCTGCGCGGAGTCCTGCCGTCGTTGCGAACAAGCGTGCCGCGAGCTCATCACCGCGCTCGGCTAGGACCTGTCGGATGCCTTCGCCGACTTTCGGGTTCACAACTCGAGTAGGACAGCGAAGGTCTTCCCACCGTCCCGTGAATCGAGAACAGCGGCCGTCGTCACCGCGATCACGCGGGAGGCGCCATCCCCAGTGCCCACGTACAGAGCTTGCGGAGCAGCCCTGAGCGCGGTGGTGTCCTGCCATGTCCTGCCTCCGTCAGCGCTGGTGAAGACGGTGCCATCCGGCCTGACCCCCACGGCGCTCTCGTCGGCGCCCCAGCCGACCAGCTGCAACACCGGCGCCCCGTCCACGAGTGACCAGGAAGCTCCCGCGTCGTTCGAACGGAGCAGACCCTGCTGGGTCGTCGCGAGCACCCGCTGACCGTCCGGCGAAGCTGAAAGGGAGGCGGGCTCGGCGGGAATCTCGAGTTCCTGCCATTCCCGGCCGTCGCCGCTGCGCGCCAGGGAGCCGTCGAAGCCCAGGACACCGGACGCGCTGACCGTGAGCGCATGAAAGTCCGACTGACCCTGCCGCGAGAGCGGCGTCCAGGTCTCACCGCCGTCGGTGCTCTCGATCAGGCCGACCGGCTGAGGCAGGTCGACGCCACTACCGGGGTGCCCGGACGCGAAGTAGTGACCGGGACCGGCCACGGCGAAGCCCATCAGGTCGATCGTCGGCCCCACCCTGGTCGACGCTGCATCCTCGTCAAGCCTGTACAGACCCTCGTGCGTTGCGATGACCACGGAATCATCAGCAGGATCCACCGCAACGCCGTGGACGTGCGCGAAGGGAAAGGATCCCGCCGCTGACGCCTCGGACGGTGAGTCATCAGCGGCCGATGAGCCACAGGCCGTCAGAGTCAGCGCAACGCTGACGACTACGGCGCTGCAGCGCACGGCCCGCGACTCGATGCGGTGCCGCGCGAGCGGCAAGGCCCAGTTCACAAGAACGACGTCCCTAATCCGGTGGCGGCGAGCCACGCCCGCAGCCAGATCATCAATCCGTCCCACAGCCCGGTCAGCAACAGGAGCCCGAGTACGACCAGGAGTCCACCGCCCACTCGCATCACCGACCGGGCATGACGGCGGGCCCAGGCGGACATGCCGACGGCACGGCGGGCCCCGAGCGCCATCGCCAGGAACGGGATGCCCAACCCCAGGCAATACGACAACCCGAGCACGGCGCCCCGGAGCGCGGACGCCTCGGTGTAGGCCAGGGTATTCACGGCGGCGAGCGTGGGTCCGAGGCACGGAGTCCAGCCCAGCCCGAACACGACTCCCAGCACCGGAGCGCCGCCCAGGCCTCCCGTCGGACGGTGCTGGAACCGACGCTCTCGCTGAAGCCACGGGAGCCAGCCGAGGAAGGCCAGTCCCATGCCGATCGTGACCACGCCTGCGACCCGGGTGAGGACCGGAGCCCACTCGAGCAGGAGACGCCCGAGACCTCCGAAGAGTGCGCCGAAGGAGATGAAGACGGCGCTGAACCCGAGGACGAACAGGAAGGAGCCGAGAAGCACGCGATGTCTGCCGCGCCGCTTGACCGCCGCAGGGAGCACGGCCGTGCTGGTCGGAACGCCCCCGCCAGGCGCCTCGCCGGTGGCCGGCTCTCCAGGGACCGGCGCCCGTGGTGGCTCGCTCCCGTCCGTCGCGTCCGAGCCCGCCAGTCCCGCGATGTAGCTGAGGTAACCGGGGACCAATGGGAGGCAGCACGGTGACGCGAAACTGATCAGTCCGACCAGGGCCGCCACTGCCATCGCCAGCAGCAGCGATCCGTCGGTCACGATTCCGGCGAGGTCTTCCGCGAGACCGGTCACGAGCCAGTCTCCTTCAGCAGGTTGGTGAGCGCCGTTCGAAGGTCCTCACGCGACACCGCTCCGGTGTAGACGGCTGCCACGCGACCCTCGCGGTCGACGACGATGGTCGACGGCACCACGTTGGCCGGAAATCCGCGGAACGCGAGCGCGACTTCTCCCCGCGGGTCGAACAGGGACGGGTATTCGGCGCCCACGTTCGACATGAATGCACGGGCGAGCTGGCGGTCGTCCTTGACGTCCACGCCGAGGAACTGGACCCCCTGATCCCGCACTTCGGTGTAGACGGCCTGGAGATCAGGGGTCTCGACGCGACAGGGGGCGCACCAGGACCCCCAGAAGTTGATGACGGCGATGTCGCCCGCCAGCTCTTCCGAGTCGAAAGGCGTCCCGTCGAGAAGTTCTCCTTCAAACGGCGGGGCCACCGCACGGTCGGCCGGGTTGATCACGTGGGCGGCCTCAGTTGCGCCGGTGAAGCTGTACTCGCTCGCTCCCGAGCCTGCCGTGGCGCCGGACGAGCAGCCGGCCAGGCCCACCGTGGCGATCACCGGGACGACGAGAACCCTCAAACGCCACTGCCGACGGGGACGCGTCCGCTGTGGGACGGGATCGCGCATCGAGTCCTCCGGACCCTTGACGTTGCCACCCACGTCTCTGATGGGTGACCGAGCAGAGTGGATGGGTGGCGCTGCCGGCTAGCAACCGGCAGCGCCACCCGGGGACGGATCAGCCGCCGAGCTCGCTCAGCAGGCTCTGCATCTCCTCGATCTCCGCCGTCTGCGACTCGACGATGTTGGAGGCGAGTTCCACGGCGTCCTGATTGGACCCGTCGGCGATCTCCGTCTGTGCCATCTCTACGGCGCCACGGTGGTGCTCGGTCATCATCTCGAGGAACATGCGGTCGAACTCGGCACCGGACGCCGCTTCGAGCGTGGCCATGTCCTCCTCGGACATGCTGCCCATGTCCATGGATCCAGAGCTGTGGTCCATGCCCTCCATGTCCATGGACTCCGGCGCCGGCTCGCCCCAGGTCTCCAGCCACCCCGTCATGGTCTCGATCTCCGGGTCCTGGGCAGCCTCGATCCGGCCGGCCAGATCGATGACCCGAGGGTCTTGGGCGCGACCGTCGGCGAGCTGGGCCATCGCGAGTGCGCCCTGGTGGTGCGGAATCATCCCCTGGACGAAGGTGACGTCGGCGTTGTTGTGGGCGGTCGCCTCGTCGGCGGATTCCGCGCTGCTGCTGCTGGCGGCATTGGAACCGGCATTGTCGTCAGAACAGCCGGCCAGGACGACGGCACCGATGAGAAGGCCGCCGGCCAGGCGGACGAGTCGAGTGGTCGTGCGAGTCATTGCGTTACTCCTGTCAATGGGATGTAGGCATGCCAGATCGGCCCCGGACAGCGGGTCCGGGGAGCGGTCTTCGGCCTAGATCCGCAGCAGACAGAGTGCGGACAGATCCGGTGGGCGAGGTGGCCTGAACCAGCCGCGTGCCCACGGCACTCCGCCGAGCACAGTGCGAACGGCAGCCATGTCCCCTCGACGGGCGAAGATGGCGGCAGTCAGCAGGCCGATGCCGGCGAGGATGACCGCAAGGCAGGCGGCAAAGGCATGCATCGCCATTTCGTGAGGAGCTGACTGCCCGTCAGGCGCGACATCCCCTGCGACGAATGGGTGCACGGCGGCACCGTCGTCGGCACTGAGGCCGGCCACGCTGTCGGCCACCGCGGACGTCGCCGAAGCGTACGGCGCATGCGTCATGGCCGGTGCTGTGGAGCCCTCGGCGGCCATGGCCGGGATGCCGTGCATGGACAGCACGGCAGCAAGGAGGAGCAGCACGGACAGTCGTCGCACCGGTCCCCCTCCCCGTCTTCCGCTCTGGTCCACACCGTACTACGGGCCGTAGTACGTGCCGCGCGCGCCGAGGAGGCAGCGCGCCCGGATCAGAGGACTCGCCGGGCTCCCGCGTACCCCGCCATGTCGACGCTTCCCACCTTCACCGGCTCACCGGACGTCGATGCGTGCACCATCTTGCCGCCGCCGATGTAGATGCCGATGTGACTGACCGGGCTGTAGAAGTAGACGAGGTCACCGGGCTGGAGGTCGGCACGTGCGACCGCCTGTCCCATCGTCGATTGCATCTTGCTGGAGTGCGGCAGCTGTACGCCCGCGGCCGCGAACGCGTACTGCGTCAGGCCGGAGCAGTCGAACGAGTCCGGGCCGGCGGCCGCCCACACGTAGGGGTCCCCCAGCTGGGCCATGGCAGTGTCGACGATGGTCTGAGCGGCCGCGCTACCCGCGGCCACCGTGGCCGGTGGCGGCGCCTCCAGGGATGCGCCGCCATGCGCGTCGTCGGCCTGCTGCTGTTCCTCGGTACTCAGAGAGTTGTACTGCTGCTGGAATGCGGCGATCTGCGACTCGAGCTCGGTCTGCTTGGCGGCCACCGCGTTGACCTGGGCCTGCGCCTCGGCAGCCGCTACGTCGGCCGCGGTACGTGCGTCCTGAGCCGCCGTCCGGGCAGCGCTGACCCGCTCGAGGAGGTCATTGTGGTGGCCGGCGACAGTTTCGAGGAAGGAAACTCGGTCGAGCAGGTCCTCCGGGGAGCTACTGGTCATGAAGGCGCTCAGGGACGTCATCCCTCCGCCGGTGTAAGCGGATTCCGCGACTCCGGCGAGCTGATCCCTGAGGGTCGCGAGCTCCGCGTCTGCCGCTGCGATCTGGTCCGCGGCTGCGGAGACCGCGCGCTGCTGCGTGGCAAGGATCTCCCGCGCCTCGTTGAACTCCTCGGTCAGCGCTTCAAGTTGATGACCTCGTTCGGCGACCAGCGAGGCCGCCTCCTCCGCGGTACCCGGATCACCGGGTGCGGCGGCCGCCGTGATCGGCGACAGCCCGATGACGCCCGCCCCAGCAAGGGACATGAGGACCATGAAGGTCGAGCGCTGAGGACGTCGGACATAGCGGGGCGCGCGCGAGTGCTGTGCAGTCGCCACGAGTGGCGGCTCTCCTGTCTTCCATGGCCGCCTACCGAGTTAGCTGACGGATTCGGGCGGGAAGTCGCCCTACCCGGGCGCCGAAAGGTTCGGCGATCCAGGATTCACCCCAGTGCTGCGGTGGGTCCCCGGCCCCGGACGCGATGGATGCGACACGGGCTCGGCGGCGTCCAGGCCGGGCCCCCTGCGGGAGCAGCTGAGCGACCGGACCAACCGAAGATAGCGGCGTTACCTTTCCGTGACAACAGGTCCTATGCGTGTCACATAGTTGGCCCTGTTCGTGACCCCGAACCCGGGGAGGCGACCATCGGGGACGCGACATCGAGGCCGGTCAGCAGACCCCTATGTAGGGTAGTAGGACGACCTCCGCCGCACGTCAGGATCGTTGTTGTCCCACAGCCGTCATCCGCTGCACCGCAGCGCCCTTCTCCTTGCGGCAGCGGTGGCCCTGAGCGGGTGCACCTCCCCAGACACCAGGAGCGACGCGGCAGCTTCGGCGCAGACGTACGACGCGGCCGACGTCGCCAGCTGCGATGCGGTCGGCGACGCGGGAGTGGGATCCGACCAGGGCGGCCTACCGGATCTTCAACTGCCGTGCCTCGGCGCGGGACCGGACGTGTCCCTCACTCACCTGGCAGGACGCCCGACGCTCATCAACCTGTGGGCCAGTTGGTGTGGACCCTGCCGCGAGGAGATGCCCTTGCTGCAGGACGCCTTCGAGGAGGACGGGGACCAGATCCGCTTCCTGGGGATCGTCACGCGCGACGAGCCGTCCGTGGCCATCGACTTCGCCTCCACGATCGGGGCCGACTACCCCCATGCGGTGGACACGGACGGCGCCTTGCTCGACGCCCTGGGCGTTCCTGGCCTTCCCGTGACCCTCGCGGTCGACGCCAGCGGACGGATCGTCGCCAAGCAGATCGGCCAGATGGACGCCTCCGAGCTGGCGTCACTCATGGATGCATTGATGGAGACGCCCCCTACCGAAGGGCCGACGAGGTAGCTCGCCATCTCGGGCCTCGGAGATCCCGCCGCTACTATCCGCACAAGTAGTTTGTCGTTGACGGTGTCGGCTGGTGTTCGGGAGCCAGTTCCTCACCGACGAGGGGAGAACACGGCATGCCACGCTTGGGCACGCTCGAGGCGGCCGTGATGGACGTCCTGTGGTCAGCCGACGGGCCCCTCACCGTCCGGGGAGTTCTGGACCGGATGCCTGCGAAGCGAAACCTGGCCTACACGACCGTCATGACGGTCTTGACCAACCTGCACCGCAAGGGCATGGCCGACAGAGAGCCCGCCGGTCGGGCCTTCAGCTATCGCCCGACGCTCACACGGCAGGGAGCGGCAGCCGCCTCGTTGCGGGAGATCCTGGACGCCTCCGACGATCCTCAGTCCGTTCTCCTGCACTTCGCCGAGACGGCCACCGAGGAGGAGTCGGCAGTCCTGCGCGATGCGTTGGCGCGCCGCGAATCTGAGTCGTGACCGGGATTCTCGCCCTCCTGGTGGGCAGTGCGGTGGTGGGTCTCCATGGCCACCGGCCGCTGATGTGGCTGGCAGACAGGCGCGTCGACCCGACGGTCGTGTTGACCGGGTGGCTGCTGACCACCGTGGGACTGGTGGCGTCCGCGGTGGCCACGATCAGCCTGTTGGCGCTCCCCGCTGACGAGCACCACTCCTCGGGCATCTTCCGGTTGGCCGGAGGATGTTGGACGGCAATCTCCTCGGGATCCGTTCCGAGATGGCGAGAGGCTCTAGGAGCGTTGAGCGTTCTCGGCGCAACAGCCATCCTGCTGAGGCTCGCGTGGGCCACCAACCGGCGGATCGGGCGCCTCCGCGCGCAAGCACCGCACGTGGCCCAGCTTCGCCTATTGGCCGGCCGTGCAGATCCGGAGGAGCCCCTGTGGGTTCGCGACGATCGGCCACTCGCCATGTCCATCGGCGGTCGTCCGGGTCTGATCGTCATGAGCGACAGCCTTCGGGACCGTCTCTCGCCGGAGGCGTTGGCCGCCGCGCTCGAGCACGAACGAGCGCACCTCCGTGGGCGGCATCACGCGCTCATCGCCGTAGCGGAAATTTTTGCGACGGCCCTACCAATCTGCCCGTTGCTGCGAGCTGCCCCGAACGCCATCAAGGATCTCGTCGAGCTTGCGGCCGATGCTCAAGCGGCTCGGCGCTGCGGGTCGGACGCCGTTCGTGAGGCGCTGAGCCGACTGACAGGGCAAGCCGCTCCCGCTCTCGGGCTGGGCATGGCTGGACGATTGACGCAGGCTCGACTCTCGCGTCTGGGGACAGGCAAGCCTGCGGGACACCGGGGTCTACGCCTAGTGGGATGCGTCGCCATTTCCCTCGGCGCGCTCATGCTCCCGGCGGCCGCCGGATGGCTGGCATTGAACATGGTCGGCTGCGTCGTCACCTGAGCTCCGCCCGACTACTATGCGCGGTAGTGCAACCGCCCGCGGCAGCCCTCCGGGCGGTCGGACCGTGACGAACGCGAGGACGCGGAGGGGTCAGATGAAGACCACCCGTCGATCGGCACCATGACCAGTCGCCGCGGGGGAACATCCCTCCGAGACCTCTGGCCACCTCGACGCGTGGCCGTGGCGCTCATCGCAACGGTCGCCCTGGCCCTGGCCGTGGGCGTTCCGACCGGAATCATCCCGACGCCGCTGTACACCCGCATGACGCCGATCCAGTGGTGGAACTACCCCGGCTGGGCGGCCACGTCGATCCTCGGCGGCCTGGTCACTGCGACCTACATCCGTCGGCTTGGCGACGACTCCGCGCGGAGCGGGGCCGTCGCGGCCACCGGAGGCGGGCTCTTCGGGGCATTCGCCGTCGGCTGCCCGGTATGCAACAAGCTCGTCGTCGCGACGCTGGGCGCGTCGGGCGCCATGACCATCTGGGCGCCGCTCCAGCCCGTACTCGCAGTGCTGACCGTCGTGGGCTTGTTCTGGGTGCTGCGACGTCGACTCACCAATGAGTACGCCTGCTCGGTAAGTGGATCACCACGCCCGGACGCCTCCGCTGCCGCGGGCAGGTCGCGCGAGGCTGATGCTGAGTCCTCGGCCTCCGAACCGTCGTCTTCCCTCACCGCAACCCTCGAACCGCAGAGGGCGAACGCCGCCCCCGACTGAACGCACGGAGCGTGCTCGCCGGCCGGCGGATCGCACTGTCGCCTGACTCTGAGGCGCTCTACTATGAAGCCTAGTAGGCTCGCGGGCATGCGTCTCGCGGGGGCCGGTGCTCCGCTGGTCGGATTGCCCGGGTACGGCACGTGACGCTCCTGCGCGATCGCCCAGGCGCCGGCATCGTAGGAAGCGGCGTCCGCTTGGTGCGGCGGCCGGGCCGGTGGGTGCGTCGATGGTGGCGGGCGCTGACGAGCATGCGGACGGCGATCATCCTGCTGTTCCTGCTCGCTCTGGCCGCGGTGCCAGATTCGCTACTCCCCCAACGGTCACTCAGCCCCAGCTCTGTGGCGATGTATTACCGCGACCACCCCGGTCTCGCGCCCGTCCTGGACCGCATGGGCATGTTCGAGGTGTTCTCAAGCCCGTGGTTCGCCGCGGTATACCTCCTGCTGTTCACCTCACTCCTGGGCTGCCTGCTCCCTCGGACGACGCCTCACGCGCCACACCAGCCACGACTCCGGCGTGACGCTGCGCGCCTTCTTTGCGGCGGCTTGGTCCCCCCCTAGGGTCTACGAAGCAGCGTAGTAATGAACAGGGGGCTCGAGGTGCGGTCATGGTCGGGTCGACGTGGCCGACGCGCGCACCCACCGGGAGCGGTCAGCGACCGGGCTCCGGCCCTGCTGGCCGCGGCGGCGCTCGGCGCAGTCCTAGCAGGGGTGGTCACCGTCAACGGTTCGGCCCCCGACACCCAGCCGCTCGACGTCAGCGCGGCCTACGGGCTCGGCTCAGGAGACGCGGCAGAGTTCGCCGAGGAGACGGACCCCCGGCGCAACGTGGCCCTCATGGCAGCCTCCGCCCGACTCGACGAGGTCCAGGCGAGCCGAGCCGTGCGCGAGGCCGAGGAAGCACAGCGGCGAAGCCTCCCGCTGCGCGGGCGCCTCACGACCGCCTTCACGATGCGCTGGGGGGAGATGCACTGGGGCATCGACATCGCCGCACCGATGATGACGCCGGAGTATGCGGCGGCTGCCGGCACGGTCCTCGAGGCCGGGCCGGCCTCCGGGTACGGGAATGTGGTCTACATCCAGCACCTCAACGGCGACGTGACGGTGTACGGACACATGGAGGAAGTGCTCGTCGAGACCGGCCAGCAGGTGGAGAGCGGTCAGCTCATCGCCCGCGTCGGATCGCGAGGGTTCTCCACAGGCCCGCACCTTCATTTCGAGGTGTGGGCCGGTGGACTCGACGGTCGACGGGTCGATCCCATCGACTGGTTGGCCGAGCAGGGCATCACGTTGTGAGAGCCCACTAGGCCTGTTAAATCTGGACGCCCCACTGACGCAGGTAGCCCAGCGGGTCGACCGGTTCCCCGTTGAGACCCCCGATGCGAACCTCGAAATGAAGGTGCGGCCCAGTGGACTGGCCGCGATTTCCGACCAGTGCGATGGTGTCGCCGGCCCGGACGACCTGACCGGCCGAGACCAGGATCTTCTCCATGTGGCCGTAGACGGTCACGTCGCCGTTGGCGTGCTGGATGTAGACAGCCAGCCCGAACCCGGAGGCCGGTCCGGCTTGGAGCACGATTCCGTCCATCGCCGCGAACTCGGGCGTCATCATCGGTGCGGCGAGATCTACCCCGGCGTGCAGCGTTCCCCAGCGCGGGCCGAAGGAACTAGTCATACGTGCGGCGTCGACGGGCATCACCGCGGTGGGCCTGGCGGCCTCTGCCGCCGCCTTCGCCTCAGCCGCCGCCCTCGCCTCAGCCTCCGCGCGCGCGGCCTGCTCGGCCTGGCCTTGCGCCTGGGCTGCAGCAGCCTGCTCCGTCTCACGCTCTGCTCTGCTGACCGCGAGCTGCTCGAGCAGGTCGCCCTCGCGGGTCAGCGATCGATCCTCCAGGGGGCTGGAGGAGTCGATCCCCAAGGCCCTGGCCACGCTCACCGATCGCGAGTCCGGTTGCGCGCCCTGCGCCGCCGCGGGCGGCTCGCCTGCAACGAGGACGGTCATACCGAGCAAGCCGGCTGTGGCGACGGCGAGCAGCGCACCTGGCCGAGCTGCCGCTCTTCGAGGGATTGCAGCCGAGGCGAGCGCGGCCGTGCCGGTGACCGGGGGCGCCGCGTCGTCGCCGAGAAGTCGTGCGTGGTTCAGGGTCGCCACAGGTGGCGGCTCTCCGTTTCTTCCTGACCGCCTACCGAGTTAGCTGACGGGTTCGGGCTGGAAGTGCCCTACCTGGCGCGGGAAGAGCGCGCAGGATTCACCCCAGGGGATCCATGGGTCCCCGGTCCGTCACGTGTCACCGCGACGGTTCGGCGGTGTCCTTCCGAGGTCCTCGGTCGAGGAGCGGTGCCCGGTGGACAGATTCCGACACTACTACGATGCGACTTAGTTGACACTTGTGCTCACCAGGCACCCAGCCCGCGGTCGGGCCAGAGAGCCTCGTGGTCACGAGCCGGCGTAGGAGTGCAGGCCCGTCGCTAGGTAGTTCACGTAGAGCAGGTTGAAGGTCATGGCGGTCGGGCCGACCACGTTGATCCAGGCTGCGGGTCGGCCGCGCCAGCCCGCCCGTCGATCGAGCGTGCAGGTACGCGGCGTACATGACCCAGGCGATGAACGCCCAGGTCTCCTTCGGGTCCCAGCCCCAGAATCGTCCCCAGGCACTCTCTGCCCAGATGGCGCCAGCGATGACGGCGAACGTCCAGATGGGGAAGCCGAACACAGCGGTGCGGTGCCCGACCGCATCCAGCGCCGCCGCGCTCGAGTGACGGGAGGTCCAGCCGGAGATCGGGCCGCCGGCCGGACGCGAGGCCCCGTCGGCACGGAGGCGGAGGAGATCACGGAGGCGGAGGAGATACAGCGCGTTGGCGATACCGCTGACCATGAAGGTGCCGAAGCCGACCATTGCCGCGGTCACGTGAACGGCAAGCCACGCCGATCGGAGTGCGGCGACCAAGGGTCCCGCCGCGGTGTAGAGGAACAGGCCGATGAGAACGAGGGCTACAGCTGCGGGTCCGCGACGAACAGCCCCGGTCGCCTGCTCTCGCGAGACCGATGCAGCGTGACGAGGAAGGCGACGACTCCCACCAGGACGACAGCCGTACCGAACTCGTCCACGTTGCCCCAGGGCAGCCGTCGAGTCGCCAGTCCCCGAGTCACCAGGACGCCGGCCTGAGTCACAGCGCCGAGGAGGGTCAGCCCCACGGCGACGGTTCCGAGCGCCGCGCCACGATGCGCCGCCGGAGGCCTGGTTCGGCCCGCAGTGCGACCGCGTGATGTCTGCGCGCCTCGCGAGGAGCCGGACAGGAACGTGGCCGGAACCGGGCGCACGACAACTTGATCTTCGTCGGACAACGACGCAAGGGTCTCTGGCGCCATCGGAGTCTCCGATGGGATCGACCAGCGACATGCGCAGCCACGTCTACTATTTGTCATAGTAGATTCCGGAAGCCGTCGGCACGGAGCCAGCCTCTTGCCCTGGCAAGCCACGTGAGCGAGCCGGCAGCCCCGCCCGTCGTCCAGAGGTGAGCGAATGTCCCCCAAGTCTTCTCGTCGAGGCTCGTCCGCCGGACGCGGACGCAAGCCAGTCAAGAACGCGAGGCCACCCCGGCCCTCTGCGTCAGCGTCCGCGCCGACGCGCGGGCGCCCGGCTGCCGTGACAGAAACGCCTGTGCTCAGCCAGCCCTTCGGCGCTTTTCAGCCAGCGTCGCCGAAGGCGGTTCCGGTCAAGCAGCCACTCGCCGTCCCGCCACCGACACCGACGGACAGCGATCCGCGGGCCGTCCAGCTGAGGGACGCCGCCCCCCGTGCCGATGGTCCCAACGCCCCGCTCGCGACCGTCCGGCCGGCCCTGGTCAAGGTCGCACCCACCCAGCCACTGACGGTGGCATCGTGGTCGTGCGAGCCGGCTCAAGACCTCGAACCCCAGGGGATGGGCCTGACCTACTGGTTCGATGCCGCACCATCGGGTGACCCCTACTCGGTCGCCGTCCGGTTCACGGGCAGACGTCTCCCTGCGACGGAACCCGGGCCGGCTGACTCGTTCCAGATCACCCAGACCCTCGACCGCGTCATCCCCGGCAGCGGTCGTATCGCCCTGACGGCCCGCGTGCCGAAGATCGCGCCCGGCGAGTGGCGCGTCACCGCCACACCCGTTCGCGATCAGTCGGACCCGGGCGCCGCAGCTGGTTCACCGCATGGTCCGGAACTGCTGCCGACGGCGACGGCCACCGGAACGACGATGTACCTGCCGGCCGTGGGTGTGTGCGCTCCGGGAGTCCGCATGGGGGCGTGGCCCACGCTGGTGGGCCTGGGCGCACTCGTCGCCTTCGTCGTCCAAGGACTCCTCGCCGGCCAGCGTGGCCTCCCCACCGGACGAGTCCTCCTGGTCTCCGTCATCGCGGCATTGGTCGGTGTGGTCGGCGCCAAGATGTACTACCTCGCCACCCACAGACAGGAAAAGGCACCCGTCCTCAGAGCGGGCATGTCGGTCCAGGGCTTCGTTCTCGCCGCCTTGACCACCCTCGTCCTCGCGGCGTGGTGGTCGAACATCCCGCTGGCCCCGATGCTCGATGCCAGCGCACCAGGACTTCTCTTCGGCATGTCGATCGGTCGGCTGGGCTGCCTGCTCGGGGGCTGCTGCGCCGGCCGCCCCACAGCATCCCGCTGGGGAGTCTGGTCATCGGACCGGCGGGTCGGCGTCCGGCGGATACCCGTCCAGCTGATGGAGTCGAGCATGGCCGGCGCCGTCGCCACCGCCACATTGATCGCCGCGGCCACCGTGAACCCGACCGTAGACGGGTTGCTACTCGTTGCCGGGCTCGCGGCCTACATCCTCGGCCGTCAGTTGCTGTTCCCACTGCGCGGACTTCCGCGCCTGACCAGCTGGGGGCGGCGCACGACGCTGACCCTCTCCGCGCTCGTGCTCGTGGTGTCCCTCGCCATACTCGTCGATGCGCCCCTCTAGCCCGGGCTGTCGCGGCAGGACGGTTCTCGTCGTGGCGGTGATCAGCGCGCTGGTCCTCGCAACGGTGCTGGCCCTGATCTTGTGGCCGAACCCGCCCTCCCCACAGGGGAAGATCGCGCCCGCGGTGCTGCAGAGCTCGCCGCCGGCGCCGACCTACACGGATGTGCCCGAGAACGAGGTGATCCAGGCCCACGCCGCGCTGCACGGCTTGGGCGAGGCGTGCGGAGTCGAGACGTCGTCCCGATCCCTGGAGACCGTAGAGCGCCAACTCGCCGTACTGCTGGCGTTCGCACGGAGCCATCCCGATGGCGCGTTCGAGATCGACGACGAGGACGGCGCCGCCCTGTCCCTGCTGCTCGTGCTGAAGGAAGAGCTACGGTCGTGCGATCCGTCCCAGCTCCCACGCGTCGAAGCACTGCTTCCTCCGCGGTTTCGGGGAAGTGAAAGTCCCGACTCATGACGCCTGCTGTACCGGCGCCTCATCGAGCTACCGAGAGCGGCGGCGCAAACGCCGCTACGATGCTCAGTAGTTGACCGCTCGGACGGAGTCGTGCGCTCCGCGGGCGATCCGGCCCCGGCCGACGGCCTGGCGAACCGGACTTCCTTCGATGCACAGACGGGCACCGCGGATCACCATGGCAAGCCCCGGCACCACCGCCTTGTCGCTCGCGAGGGCACCGCATCACGGCCCCGCCGCGGCGCACCGTCTCAGACGACCGGGCCGGATCTCACCGCCTTTCGGGCTCTCGGCGGCCCGCGGACTCGCGCAGTGGCCGGCCTTGCCGCCCCACGGTCTCCAAGCCCTGTGAGCGCCGGACGGCGCGACATGTGGCTGCGCGCGAGTGCCCTCGTAGCGCTGATCACTGTCGGCACTGCCTTCGCGGCGACGACCTCCGTGCCAGACATCAGCGCCGTGCGAGCGTGGCTAAACGCGACGGGGCCTGCTGCGTGGTTGTTGATGGTCGTCGGCCTGGGGCTGGCTCTCGCGACGCCCCTCCCCCGTTCTGTCCTCTCGGTGCTGGTGGGCGCGGTCGCCGGATTCCCGCTCGGCCTCGGGATCGTCGTCATCGGCAGCGCCCTCGGCGGCGTGTTGGGCTACGGCGCGAGCCGTGTCCTCGGGCGGGCTGCGCTGGTGCAGGTAGCCGGCGTGCGGCTCGGCCCCATAGAGGAGTTCCTGCGACGCCGTGGGTTCCCGGCGGTAGTCACCGCCAGGGTCATGCCGATGGTGCCGTTCATGGTGGTCAGTTACGCCGCCGGCCTGACCGGTGTTCGGCTGGCCCCGTACACGGCCGGGACCCTGGTCGGCCTCCTGCCGGGATCGATCGTCTACGTGGCCATCGGCTCAGCCACGGCACTGGTCGACTGGTCGACGCGGTCCGTCACCAGCGCAGTCGTGGTCGTCGGCGCCGTGATCATTGCCGGCGCGATGGTGACCTGGCGGCGCCGTCACCGCGAGGGGGCCCCCGACCCTCTGCACAGCCATCAGGCAAGTCGCACGGCGCGTGGAGCCTCGGGCACCGGTGACGCACGGTCAGGCACGCCGAATGCGGTCAGCGCTGGCGATGCAGGCCAGCCAAGGTGACGGTGACGAGACGTTGGACCGCAGCCTGGGACGAGAGGCTGCCCGCGGCACCCAATGCGTGCAGGCAGTAGCTCGCGAGCTCGTCGGGCGCGACATCGTCACGGAGTTCCCCAGCCGCAGCGACCTCGCGCAGCACATCCTCGATCAGACCGACAAGCTGCTGCTGCGCTCGACTGACGTGATCTCCCCGATGAAGGAGTGCGCCCATCTCCTCAGTGCCATGTTGTTCACGGCGGTACGCGATCATCGCGTACGCGTGCAGCACCGCCTCGAGCCGCTCAGCCGGGTCTCCCCCTCCGTCGCGGAGTTCAGCCAGGTGATGGAGGTGACCGGCGACGTGGCGCTGGTGAGAGGCGTACAGGATGGCTTCGACGTCGGGGAAGTACTTGTACAGCGTCGCGCGCCCAATGCCGGCCTTCTCGGCGATCTGCGACATGGTCACCGCGAGCAGCCCATGCTCGGCCACCAGTTGCCACGCCGCTTCCAGAATCGCGTCGTGAACGGTGCGCCGATGCTCCTCGATCGTCTGGGTCCACAGCTTGGGCACCGGCGAAGTATACGGGTCGTCACGGTCGAGACACCATGAGTTGACCGAGACAGAGTGTATCGATAGCGTTCCGATCGCCGGACCGGCGACACATGCGTCCGCCCTTCAGGAAGGACCTCCCATGGCCGAGCCAGGCCCTCGTTCAGAGGCCGCCCACGAGACCCCACCCCGCATGCCGCGCTGGGTCAAGATCGCCGCGATCGTCGTCGGCGTTCTCGTCCTGGTGTTCCTCGTGCTCCAGCTCACGGGCATCGCTGGTCAGCATGGTCCGGGCCGTCACTTCTCAGGGATGGGTCCGACCGGCACTACCGAGGCGGCCGCGCCCGCCGTCGGATGACCATGCCGCCGCGGCTTCGCAAGGCGGTGCTGTCGACGCACGTGGCCACGTCGGTGGGCTGGCTTGGCGCCGTGGTCGCCTACATCACGCTCGACCTCACCGCCGTCACCAGTCGTGACGTCGAGCTGGTTCGGGGCGCCTACGTGGCCATGGAATTGATCGTGGGGTACGCGATCGTGCCGTTGGCCCTCGCCTCGGTGGCTGTCGGGATCGTCAACGCGGTCGGCACGTCGTGGGGCTTGTTCCAGCATTACTGGGTGCTCGTGAAGCTGCTTCTTACGCTCGTCGCAACCGGCGTCCTGTTGCTGGAAACACGAACTGTTCACTCCTTGGCTGACTCGGCGGCGACCGCTGTCGACCCACGGGACCTTCCCGGCTCGCTGCCACACTCCATCGGCGGGCTGCTTCTCTTGCTCCTGATCCTGTTCCTCTCGATCTACAAGCCGAGGGGACTGACCCGGTACGGCTGGCGGAAGCAGGGGGAACAGCGGCGGCAGCGCACGCAAGCCGCGGTGATCGAGAGATAGTTCTCACCTCGAAGCCGCCACCCTCGGCCCGGCCCAGGACGACCGGGACGGCGGGTCGCTCGCACTGTGCGTACCTGGAGTAATGACACGGGCCGCTGGGGCGGTCTCCTCAGGAACCCTCGGTGAGGAGCCCTCGAATGTCACTGATGTACTGGTCGACGGTCGTGCCTCCGCTGTGGAGAACGGTGGACTCGTCATCCGGGCCAAAGAGGTACACGACACCGCTGTGCTCCAGTTCGCCGTCCTCGTGCGTCGGCTCACCCGCCGGGTCGACGTGGCCTTCGGTTCGTGACAGGTGCAACTGGTCAAGCACTGTGTCCGTACGGCCGTCGCCTCCGATCAACCCTACGAAGTCTTCGTCGAACCGGTCGAGCCACTCGCGCAGAACCGCGGGGGTGTCGTTCTCCGGATCCTCGGTGACGAACACGACCGTGACCTTCTCGCGTTGCGACGCCGACAGCTCGCGTCTCGCCGTGGCTAGATCAGCCATGGTCGTCGGGCAGATGTCGGGACACTGCGTGTAGCCGAAGAACAGGGCCGTGACGCCCCCGTGGTCTGCCCGTAGGTCGTACGGCCGGCCCTCTGTGTCGGTCAGCACCAGCGCTGGGCGCGGCACAGGGGGGTCGGTGAGCAGTGTTCCGGCGAAGCCGTCGGCCGACTGGGCGCTGACGACTTCGCCGACTGGCCCATCGGCGGCCGTACTGGAGCAGCCGCCCAGGCTCACGAGTACCAGGGCGGCCGCGGCGCACCGGCGAACGGCGCGCATTCTGCGTACCGAACCGTGAACGTCGCGCCGTCGTCGTCGCTGGTCCAGATCCCTGCGTCGGACACCGCCACGTACCCGGTCTCGACGCCCGGCAGAGGGAACGACGGCAAACGCCTCCGGTTGACCTTTCACTGAGCCGTGCGCGGGTTCCGCGCCCACGTCCGCGCCGCTCGACGGACGCGGGCCCGATTCGCCGGAGCTCGAGGAGCAAGCAGCCGAGCTCAAAGATTGAGCCACCACCCCGGCGACGCAGGTGCGACGTGAACGAGACATGAGGCCTCCGGGGCCATGCGCTTACGGTGCACCGTCGACGTCGAAGTACGCCTCCGGCACCTACCATGCTAGGTAGTGCATTGAGCGCTGGCCGTGCGGGCTGAGTTGCGCCAGCGCTACGCGGCTCACCCTGCTCGGCCGCAGGCGGGACGCGGATGGGACTGCCCGGACTTCGGTTGACTCTGTCCGGTAGGGGCGATCAGGTCGCGTGAGCGGCCCTGGTCAGTGTCTCGAATTCGATGGGGGTCATGCGGCCGAGGGTGTCTTGGCGTCGGCGGCGGTGATAGGTCCTCTCGATCCAGACGACGATGGCCAGCCGCAGCTGCTCTCGGGTCTGCCACCGCTGGCGATTGAGGACGTTCTTCTGCAGCAGACTGAAGAAGGACTCCATGGCGGCGTTGTCCGCGCAGGCCCCGACCCTGCCCATGGAGCCGCGCAGCTGCGCGTTCCGCAGGGCCCGGACGTAGGCATGGGAGCGGAATTGGCTGCCGCGGTCGGAGTGGACGATCGTGTCGACCGAGCCGCGGAGGGCCAGGGCGTTGGCCAGCGCGTTGACCGCGAGGCCGGCGGTCGTCCGCGGGCCGATGGAGTAGCCGACGATCCGCTTGGAGCAGGCGTCCTTGACCGCGCAGAGGCAGAGCTTGCCCTCTGCGGTGGGGTGCTCGGTGATGTCGGTCAACCAGAGCAGGTTCGGCGCCGGCGCGGTGAAGTCGCGCAGCACCAGGTCGCCGTGCACCGGCGGTCCGGGCTTGCGGTTCAGGCCGTGCTTATACGAGTGCACCGACCACAGCCGCTGCGATGTGCAGAGCCGGTTGACCCGGTTGCGGGAGGCCCGCACTCCCTCCTCGGTGACACTTGCGCAGCTCGCGGTTCTCCGCCTCGAGGTCACCGCCCGCACCGGCGTCACCGGTCGACGAGGGTCCGCCGGACAGGCCGTCGTCACGGTCGGCGATCTTCAACCACCGGGCGAGACAGGACTCAGAGACCCCGAAGCTCCTTGCGACCTGCGCGATCGACTGATCGCCCTGCCGGGCAACCGCGATGACGTCACGCCGGAACTCCTTCGGGAACGGCTTGGGCACGGTGCTGATCCTTCCAGCGAGGCCGCAGCCTCACAGGCAAGGAGTCAACCGAACCCGGGGCAGTCCCCATCGAGCAGTTGCTGGCTGTGCTGTTGTGAGGCCGCCGTGCCCGCCGGGATCAGTCGAGCGACGTCTCAGTGACATGCGATTGCGGCAGCAGGACCAGGACCGCACCCGGTGTCCAACTCGGGAGCACGGCGTGCGCGTGGGTCTGCTTGCGCTGGGGACGACACCACGGATCAGCCGTCGCCGGTGGCGACCCTCGCAGGTCGGGGGCCCCGGTTTGAGAAGGCAATAAGTGGGGGTTAAGTGGGGCACCGCCACGACGGGCGTACCTAGGGCCCTCCGCAAGTCCGTGCCCTGCGCTTTTGCTCCCCCGAGTGGACTCGAACCACTAACCCTGCGATTTGATCTTGTGCAGTTGGGTCGCGTTGGGACACGTTGAAACCCCAGGTCAGGCCGGGTGCGAATCGTTGGTTGCGGCTGTTGGGGACGACTGGAAACGGGTGTATTGGGTGCGTAAAGGGTGCCCGATCCCGGGAGTCGAGCGCTTGCGACTGACCCTCCTCTCCCCCGCCGGCATGGTCGGATGCGGGCCTCCTGCCGTCTCGGTCGACCGGGAGCAGTAAGCCGTGTAAGGCGGCATTGGCGGGAGAGGAGCGCGCGGATGCGCTGCTCGCAGGCCGGGTGGGATGCGAGGAGCCGCCGCGGCCACCTGCAGGCGCCACAGGCCTCCTCGACGAGCAGCGCCCGTGGGTCTGCCGGCCGGGTGCTGACACGCGCGGTCCTCGCAATGGCCGCACAACCCCTGGGGCATGGGGCCGGTGCGCAACGCGTCTCCGACGCAGTCGATAGGAAAATCCGCCGCCCCTGTCACCAAACGGTCCGAAACAGCGCCTTCTCCGGGTGAGAGCAACAGCCGCCGGGTGGGAGCGCCGATGTCGAAGCAGGACCGGACCGCACGCACCACCGACACGTCACCCACTCCCGAATCGGACGACGCTGCTGAGCGCCGAGCGACCGGCGACAGCGACGACGTCGCGCCGATCGGACAGTCCGTCCGCCCCTGGGTTCTCCAGGCCCTCGTCGCCGCCTACGGCGGGGACACCTACCGGCTGCTTACCGATCTCGCGGACCTCCTCGAAGCGAGCGTCGCCTACGTCGACCGGCCCACCGTCGAGGCCCATCTGGAGCGACCGCTGTCCGACGGCGAATGGTCGGCGGTCGCCGCCCAGTTCACCGCCATGGCCTTCGACGAGCACGTCGGGGATGCCGGCACCCTTCGCACCGACTGGATCGAGAACAGGCTGCACCGAGCCTGCGTCGCCGGCCGCACCCTGCGCGCCACCGGTAGGTCGGGTCCACCGCGGCAGCCGAGGCGGCGATGAAGGTCAGCCGCACCTGCCCGGCCTGCGGCTACACCGCCGACTACTCCAGCGCCCCACTCGCCAACGCTCGTCATCCTCGGCACTCGTGCGTCAAGCACCGGCGCGGCCTCGATCAAGCCCGCCGCCGAACCGAGCGACTTCTGGCGCGAGTGACGCGCGAGTGCACCCATCCGAAGGCTCGCCACGCACACGGAACCCGTGCCGCCTACGTCAAGGACCGTTGCCGTTGCACCAAGTGCAGCGCCGCCAACACCGCCGCCGGCCGCATCGTCACCCGAGAGCGGATGTACGGCCGCTGGCAGCCGTACATCGACGCCGACCCGGTCCGCCAGCACATCGCTGCCTTGCGTGCGGCCGGGATCGGTGTCGAGCGCATCGCTGCCCTCGCCGGCCTCTCGGTCAGCCACACCCGTGAGCTGGCCGAGCCCGGCCGCGGCAAATCTCGAGGAACGCGGCGGGTCCGCCCAAGCACGGCCACGCGCGTGCTGAGCATCGGCATCAACGAGACCAGCCGGGCGCCGCACAGCCGCGTCGACGCCACCGGCACCCGCCGCCGCCTACAAGCCCTCATCGCCATCGGCTGGCCGGCCAAGCTACTGGCGAACCTGCTCGGCCGCCGCCCGAACAGCCTCCAGCGCAGCATGACCGGCCAGTCGGTCACCGCCCGCACCGCCCACGACATCGCGACCCTCTACGAGCGTCTGTGGAACAGCCGACCACCACGGATGACCGGCAAGCAACGTGCCGCCGCAGACGCCGCCCAAGCCCACGCCGCGGCACAAGGCTGGCCGACACCGCTGGCCTGGGACGACATCGACACCGACCCCACGCCGCCAGCCCTGACCGCCAGCCCTGTCCGACAGCACGAGATGGACGAGATCGCCATTGAACGTGCCGTTGCCGGTGACAGCATCTCCTACGACGACCTCACCGCAGTCGAACAACAGGAGGTCGTCCGCCGTCTCACCGCCCACGGTAGCTCTATCCGAGAAATTGCTGCCCGGCTCGGCACCACGAAGCGCACCGTCTCCCGCCGGCGCGCATCCTTCGGCGCGGCTTAACCACCGAGCTGCCGACGGGCCCGGCCCTCACCGCAGCGACCGACCGGTTCGCAAAGTCCGAGGTCAGCCTCGGCGGCGACGAGGATCTCCAGCCTTTCAAGCTGGCCATGCCGGTTCGATCCCGGTCACCCGCTCCACATCCTGACCAGCGCGGATGCCCGTCTGCGCAGCTCAGTAGGGCTTTGGCGCTGCTCCCGTGCCTTAGCGGTGACTACCCCTGTTGACCACTGACCACCGGATATGGCCGGTGCTTAGGGCACGGTTAAGGCACGAAGTCGTTGCCGACGGCAGTGGGTGCCCGAGACGAATCGCCGCGAGTTTGCACACGCCGCCTCGGGCTCATCACTGCCGATCCCCCGAGGCTCCGATGGTCCGAGAGCCTGTGTAGTTGTATGGCGCCTTCGCCAGCGAGTGGGCCGTCGGTCAGGTCATCGCGGTCACCGATGACGACGCGGACACGCTGGACGCGACAGTCGTCGCCCCCCGCCCGGGCCTTGCCGACCTTCAGGTGTGCACTGGGACCGCGTGCGACACCCGCGCCTGACAGCGCCGTCATCACACCAACCCCGTAGCGGCGTACTGCTCAGAGGATGGCCGCCACCTCGGGAAGGACTTCCGCCAGGTCGATGAGCCGGACGTGTGCCGCCGCCTCTTCGGTGAACTGTCCGATCGGCGTGGTCAACGAACCGAACCGCTCTGCGAACAGCACCTGGGTCGACGGGGAGTTGTCCAGTCCCCAGGCCGCCCGCGCCGTTGTGGTGCGCAGGAACCGGATCGGCGCCTGCCCGACCACGTAGAGCTCGGGCACCCGGTCCCCGTCGGCCGCGGCGAGGTGCACGAGGTCATGGAACACGCCGCGCTTGCGCATCGCGTCCGCGCCGGACCAGCGGGCGAGCTTGAACTCGGCCACCCGCCGGTCGGTCTCCAGGTCGTAGGGGCGGGACTCGTCGTTGCCAGCCGCCAAGGACGGTCGCCGCACGATGGTTTCGCCCGGCAGCAGGATGTGCGGCAGGCACAGCGTGATGGCGCAGGCGTGGATGAGGTCGTTGAGCCGGCCGAGGTCCCGGCGCACCAGGAGCGCGGACGCCAGCAGCGACGCGTCGATGCCGACCGCGTCGACGGCGGCAGCGGCCTCCTTCCCGCTGGCTCCAGCGAGCTCATGTTCCAGTGCGGCCACGACGTCGGTCAGCCGGCCGCCGCCGAGGAAGGCCAGCAGCCGGGTGAACGCGGCAGTCGACGCGTCTGGGGCGTCCGATGAACGGCGTTCGGACGGCACGTTGTCCAGGCCTCCGCGGGACAGCTCAGCCGTCATCGCGCAGTGAGCTGAGCTCGGGAAGGGGGCCGGGGCATACGACGGTGCCGGTGACCGTCACCCACGTGACTTTCTCGTACAGGGAGAAGTCGCGAGGCACAGCGACGCTGACGAAGGAGAACGCGACCGCGGAGTTGTCGGTTGCACCGGCCGCTGCGATGTTGGGCTCGGCCTCTGTGCCGAACCCGGCAATCTCCACCGCCTCCCCGTCGGCGTCCACCGCGGCGATGGAGACGCCGATGCCTGCCGGGTTGTCGATGCTTCCGGTGCGCGTGACGCGGAGCGACCACCCACCGTCGGGCAGCCCGTACTCCCCGACCCCGGCCTTGCTGGTTGCCATGTAGTTGAGGCCCGCCACCTCGATGCCGGCCCGGGGCTCAGGCTGGGCGTTGCAGCTGACGCCCACCCGCGGGTCGCTGCCGTCGAGGAGGAAGCCGCCGGTCCAGCCGCCGCGGACATCGACAGTGGCTGCGGGCATGCCCGGCGGTGGCACCGGCGGTAGGGGCGGCATGGTCGGCTCATCTGCCACGTCGCCGGCGTAGGCGATGGGGACGACGTCGAGCGGCGCCGGGCCCGGCGCCGTCGTCGGTGCAGTGGTGGCGGTGGGCGCCTGCCGGCTTGGCGCTGCAGACCGTTCGGGTCGTTCGGTGGCGTGGGGCGCGGAGGAGGAAGGTGCGGCCGCCGCGGTGGCCGGATCCGGCTTCTGGTCCTTATCGCTGCAGCTGCCGATGATGACCAGCGCCGGGATGACAGCTGCGGCCAGCCGCAATCCCCGCGCCATCTTCCGCACTCCCCCGCCTTCCCCGGACTGGTGAGCAGTCTGCCTGACTGGCGGCCGCCGCAGCGGTTGCTCCGCCGAGCCGAGCGGGCAGCTGTCACGGGAGCCGGGGCTGCTCCTCGGGCGGCTCCGTTCGCCTTCGCCGAGGTAACCGGCACCTCCGCCGAGGCGACCGCCCACCTTCGAGCGGTCAACGGCTGGTCGACCGGCGAGGTGGACGCCCACATCGATCGGGCCTTCGCACTATGGGAGCGGCGGTCCACTCATGAGTGGCGGCTCGACCTCAGCATGCTGACGAACGCCGGCATCAAGGTGGTGGAGCCGCCTGCCCCCGGGCGTAGGAGTGAGGAGAGCGCAGCACGCCTGGCGGTCAGGTGGCCCCTTCTGCCCACGGCCGTACACGGTGAACAAGGCAGCCAGACCGCCGCGGCGTACCGACGCGCTGGCGAAGGCCGCTCCGGACCCGAGCCGACCCGCAAGAAGGCGGGCCATGGGCGCCATGGCCGCCATCTACGAGCGACAGACTCACCAGACTTGAGGCATCCAACTCTTGGCTCCATCGATTTCTGACTAGCCAGCGCGCCCGACTCGACTACCCTCTCGGGAACACGTCGGCGCCAACCTGGAGGGTGTCGTGGGCCTACTGGACCATCGGCGAACCTGGAGTTACGAAGTCTCCGCCTCACCCAGCGAATGCATTAAAGCATTTACGTCTGCATTCAATGGGAAAGGCGGCCTGATGGCGAAAGCGCGCTGGAGCGTTAAGACAACCACAGGGTCCGCGACGGCAACATACGAGGGCAGGAGAGGTTTGGGGGCCATGGGCAGCATCCTGTCCCAGACGGCCGCTCAAGAAGCGGAAACTGCGATTGGGTCAGAAGTCACGTTCAGTATCGAAGGCACGAATGGCGGAAAGACGCGCTGCTCCATGGCCCTGGTTTCATCCGGGCGATCAGGAATCGGGGGACGTCTCGGCGCAACGTCGGACGCGCGCTTCATCCGGCCCTATATGCAGGCGGTTAGTGAAGAGATGCGCAGGCTTGACCCAAACGCTCGCATCGAATCAGCCTGAAGGACTTAGCCTCCTAGAGCTTGCCTTTCCTAGGATATCTGTACTTAGCCAGTGTGGGACCTTCCGTTACGCCGGCCCCATGCGCCAAACCTCGGAACCGGCTGCAAACAACATATGGCGCTGCCCGTGAGACGCTCTTCCGAAAGCGCACTACTACGAGACTTGTCGCAGCGATATTGACAAGATCTTACATGGCGAGGTGACCGGCGGCCTATGGTGCGGAGTAATACTCCCCTGGACTAACAGGCAGCGATCCTGCCTGAGGATCACATCGAGCCCCGGGGGGAAGGGATTC
This sequence comes from Blastococcus sp. CT_GayMR16, assembly GCF_004570875.1. Lineage (GTDB taxonomy): Bacteria > Actinomycetota > Actinomycetes > Mycobacteriales > Geodermatophilaceae > Blastococcus_B. The sequence continues at coordinate 109,958 of NZ_SPQK01000001.1, forward strand.
TCGAGTGCATGCCTTAATAGGGACTCATCAGTCTCCCCTATGAGCTGGTCGCACAAGACCAGTGGGTCCGACAGGTCGCCTAGTGCTACCAGCGCGGTTACTGCCGAGTCCGGACGGTCCGAGTGCAGACCAGAGAAGTCTCCCTCGGCATAATCCAGGATCCATGCGCTGAGCACCGTATAGCGATGCATACCTTCCATCGTCAGGACTATTTCTCTAGGCCAAGCGTGGCGACTTTCATACGGTGTCACTCGGTGCCGGGCCTTACCCAGCACCCCACCGTCAGGGCGCACCTGAGGGCCAGGACTATCGATAAGCAACGGAGCCGTCTTCAACGGCGCGGCTTCCGGTATCCAGTCGACGTCAGCCCAGGCATAGGGACTGACCACTACCCCACCCCCGGCAATACTCGTCCAACGATCTCCAGCGGCGCGCGAAAGTGTGAGTGCTCGCGCACTTCGATGGGACGCCTACTTTCCACCGTGAACCGATCCTTTCCATATCCGACGGCGTCGGTAACCACGCGGTTGACGAGATGACGAGCCGGACAGCGATGCGGTCCCCACCCGAAGCTATAGTCCGGCCACGGCTCCCCCCTGAGCGCCGTCTGGTGATTTGCCGCCGCGAAGGCGACAAATACGAGTTCTCCATGCTGCAACCGCTGGTCGGCGACCTCCACGTCCCGTCTCACGCTTCGGTAAAGACCAAGAAGCGGACTGTCCTCCATGATTGCGGACCGTCTCCTGCCTCTTCTCGAGCCATCCCCTTCGACGCCTGACAGCAACGCCAACCCGATCGCGGACGCCAAGGTGTCCTCCAGTGCAACCAAGAGGGCGGCCGCGAGACCGGCAATCTGACCGTCCACCTGATGAACCGGACGCCCCGACTCAACCAGGTCGAGATGCAGACCCGCCAACGGAGGCAGCTTTGCGCGCGGGACGATGCGAGCGCTGCTCGCTTCGCCGATTCCCCCCAATAAGGCTTCGACTCGCGCCTCCAGCGACGGCCCGTGTGGGGGTCCGTTGATCGCCAGGACAGCATCTCGAACACTTTCTGCGATAGGCCGGCAGTACTGGCTCATGATGTCGACGGAGCGGCCTCCGTCAAGCCGACCGCCCACCTCGCGAACCAGCCCAGCAGATTCGTTGCGGACCCTTCTAAACACCTCGGAGAAGTGGGACATGAAGAGGCCCCGTTCGAACGAGTGTTGAGGCGGATCCACCGTGAGAAGGAAGTCAAGCCTGACGTCCCGGTGGCCAGGGACATTATTGGAGAACGACGCGACATCGTTGCAGATACGCATCACGTCGCGCGGACTGTGGACGATCCAAGTGCGTTTGTCGGAGCACCAGACGGGCCCGTCGATCGAAGCCAGCTGAGCCCAGGAGGACCTAGGAGCCGCAACCGAGGGCCAAGGCATATCTGGCCGGCTACGCATCATCATGTGGAGGTTCCCAATTCGCCAAGTTAGCGGATTTCGAGACGAGAGCCTCCCCGATTGCAACTGTGACTGCCCCCTCGTACAGATCGTCGATCCACCACCAGGCGCCCGTTGCATTCAGGTCGAGGAACCAATGTCGCGCCTCCGAGTCCACCAAGATGTCGGCTGAGCAGAATCCAACTCCTAGGCTGGCAAGCAATGACTCCAGCTTCATCAACACCTCTTGGGGGAGCGTGCAAGGCGAATACTTTGACATGCCGCCGTCGACGAGGCGGACGTCTAGTACGCCGGCAGGCTTTGACGTCCCCGCCGCGAAGACGCGTGGCGCCGCACCAGATTCACCCCGTATCATGACGACACGTAGTTCTCGCTCGGATTCGAGTTTAGTCTGGTACAAGGCCGGTGAGGCGATCAGAGAGTCGTCCTTAGCGCCACTTAGATCTATTTCGACCGTTGTCGCCGCGTGACCCGTATCTCCAGCGCTCCATAACGCGGCGGAATCACCTAGGTACTTCGCCAAAACCTGGGTCCCGAGTGATGCAACAACAGCCACCATCTCATTACCAGCGACCGTTGGGGGGACTTGCAGCCCAGCTTTACGCGCCATTGAGTACTGCAATACCTTATTCGCGGCCAGTTGGAGGGCGCCGGGCTTGGTAAGCCAGCAGGAGGGCTCCACGAGTTCCATAACGGCCTGCCACAGACGAAGACGGCTCGAATCCGCAGCAACTCTGGCGAGCGGATTTCCATGCCTTGCCTGTTCCATCGGCAGTTGATGGAGCCAGGCGGCCGATATCTGGCTTCCTGCGACTTCGCGCGCGTCACAATTGATGTTGAATGTGGTGCCACTTGGGGTCAACCCGATTGCAACACTAGCCTCGCCATGGCCCATATTGACCCGAACCGCCGGGGCGTCGATGCTTCTTAGATGACGAATAACGCGGTCGGCTTCCGTTCCTTTCCTATGTGAGAAGACGGCGATCAATCGGACCTCCTCCGCAACCTGGACTTCCCCTGGGGATGAACTCCACATAGCCATACTTCGACAAGATCGCGATGGCTAGAAGTGTCGCATCGTCGCTAACCCCAGCCGCTTGAGCCAACTCATGAGGCTGCACGTAGGACCCATTTGACGCCAGCACCCTGGCGCAGCGTTCGATTACCCCAGCTCCAGGAAGATCGCTGATGACGTTGTCGATTAGGTCCGTCACCTTGAAGCGCTGGTGCGGTTGCCATGCAACCAGGTACATCGATGGATCCAATACCTGACTCGCGAAGCTCTGAAAAGGGCCGACACGGGATTCCCTCGCCGACGGCTCACCAGTCGGGAAGCGGTCGGCAGGGGTCCTCTCACCGCCGCGCCGCCAGAGACTAACGTACTGCTCTGCAATAGACCTTGGTGCGAATTGCGTCAGAGCGTGTTCGCGAGCAGCGGTAGCCGTTCGTCGACGATGTTCGGGGTGTTCCACGAGCGCTCGGAGGCCGTTTGATAGGGCGCGACGGTCCACCCGGACCAACTGTGCATGGTGGAGATGGTCGGCCTCCCACGTGAGGAGGTGTCGCCACATGTCCTCGAGTCGGTCCGATCGGAGGTGTGTTGTGGGGAGAGCGATACCGGTCACGCCGTCGCGAATAAGAGTGCCTACGCCAGAATAGTCAGACACCAGACAGGGAAGGCCTGCCATCTGCGCCTCGCCGACGGTGAGTCCGAAGGCCTCCTGGTGACTGTCGAAGAGCCCCACAAATATGTCGGCTGCCCAAAGCGACTGCGTACGAACGTCGTCGTCGACATCGGCAAGAATTTGCACACGCTCTGCTATGCCAAAGAGCTGCGCTTCCCTTGAGAGTTCTGCAGCGTAACCGCTTGAGTCGTCGCCGACTATCATAAGGCGAGCCGCCGCGCCTGTGCCTTGGCATATCTCGGCGAAGCTCCACAGGAGGGGTTCTAGCGTTGCTTTGTCAGAACGCGAGAGGCGCCCAAGGCTCAGTATAGTGATGTCATCTGGTCGAAGACCGAAGCGCTCCCGGGCGGCAACTCTTTCCGGAATTGTTGGCGGTCGCCCTTCCACTGGGAGCGGAATCACTGGGATGCTGCCGGGCCATTCTGGCGCGGCAGCATCTATCATCCATTCGAGCACCTGCCGTGCATGCGGCGAAGAGGCGATTATGGCGTCCTTTGGCTGCGCTTCTACGCGGTTTAGGACGGACGCGGCCTGCAACAAATGCGAATAGCCGAGGGAGTGGTGATTGGAAGTCACAGGGATGCGCCTGCCCAGCGCACTTCTAATTGCGTACGGGGCCTGGTCGAAGACTTGGCCGACGTGGTGAATGATCGTCCGGGAGCTGTCGATGGTTAACGTCGGCAATTGTAAATAGTTGATTGTTCTAACGGGCGCACCAAGCCAGTGGCGAGCGCTTTCATCGAGACGTTTTTCGCCCTCGGGTGTGCTGACAAGAGTAAGAGCAACGCTATCAGTTTGAGATGCAAGGGCCTTCAGAAGTGACCATTGCGCCCGGAAGGCACCAAATCGTGGCCGAGCGGAGTCGTGGGCGGAGGGATGCGGGGCAACCGAGGGGTCGATGAACGCGACCACATCTAATCGGGAGTGTTCTTCAACGTCCTTCCGCCCCCGTCGAGGAGTCATCCCCTTTGCCGCACCTCCTGAAGTCACGGGTGCAGCATGGCTACATGCCCTGGCGGCAGCCGCTTAAGAGTCTCCTCGGCTGCATGTGGCACAGTAGATAGGTTGGACCCGCGTCGCGCGTAGGAGATTGCGAGAGCATGTCTCGGCTGGCCCGTGCGATTCCTTGTACCGGAGTGCCAAAGACCGCCGCCAAAGAATATCGCTGAGCCAGCCCCCACTTGGAGGACGCGTTCACCAGGAACTGGTTCGAGCGGGTCCTCGGGAGCGGTCGGCGGTGTTTCTGACACGTGCGACCCAGGGACGACACGGGTCGCGCCATTGAGAGCCGTAAAGGGGACCAACGGCACAATGACGTTGAGCAACCGCGGAATGGCGCCGGGGGTGCCCGGGTCGTCAACATGCAAAACTTGTTCGCCGGCATCAGTAAGTGGCGCTCGGTATCTAGCACCCAGAAGGTAGAAGTCGCGTCCGAGACTAGCGGCTGCAACCGCGAGCAATCGGTCCGAGAACCAAACGCGGTCGAATGTGGGTCCCGCGTCCAACAGATGCTCCACGTGGAGCTTCCGTTGGGAGCGCCATGCCCCCGCTGCGGCGTCGCGCTCAGCTAGCTCGGCAAGCTCAGCCAATATCGGGCTGATGTGCCCCGGTTTGAGCACACCCTCGAGAACGCAGTATCCGGAGGGATCGTTCGCCACATTCATGTCAGGAAGAAGGACTTCCAGCTATGAGACAGGGCCGAGTGGCGCGCAGCCGAGCGCGACCCTGCCCCCAGCTGCTCAGTTCTCCTGGTGATGCTTCTGAGGGGAGCGCTGAGCCTCACACTCGACGCTCCAGGTCTGCGCCTCCGGGTCATACGTGCCAGGCACCTCGATTGCCGGCAGTGTGACGATCATGTCTTCGAACAGGTCCATTTGCACTCCTTACTGGGAGCGGGTCGGGCCCGGAAGCTAGCACGGTCGGCAAGCCTGAGCGACTCGAACGGCGACCAGGAACGCTCACCGCGCTGCCGAGCGTGGCGACGGTGCGCCTGTGCGCGTTTGGTACCGAGTCGCGGCGACCGTTCATGCCTACACGCATCACTCACTACGCCTCGTCAGCGCGCGCATCTCCCTGCTGCGGGGGCGGTCGGCAGCCACGGAGCTCGGTGGACGCGGACCGCCCGGCCGACTTCAAGCAGGCCAAGCTTGCGCGCTCGACAGCAGGCCGCGGCCCCGACGGCCGCGCGGTGCACGCCCGCCGAGCTGGACGCAGCGCTCGTCCGGATGAGGCTGGCCGCGGACCGCCCGGGCCGATGCCCAGGTCCGGCCGCGCAGCAACGAAGCCTCGCCGTCCCAGTGCGCGTAGACGAGCTGGACGCCGAGATCGCCCCGCCCACGCCATGGCCGCCAGCCGCGTCGGCCGGTGCGTCGAGCACCACCAGCGCCGCGCGCCGACCTACCGGCGGGCGCTAGTGCGGCGCCAGCCCGACCGGGCCGAGCAGAACGCAAGCACTCCGTCGGCTGCAGATGCGGATGACCAATAGATCCAATTTTGCGGCATTGTGACGCGATCCCGCGGCGTTGGGTGGGGCGTCCCGTCCGCGCGATTCCCGCCCTCGCCTAAAGGCCCGAGACTGCACCGCACCGAGACTGCCGCCAGCGTCGTGTCACTTCTGACAGAAAGGTCGTCTCCCTGCATCAACGATGCAACCCGATGTGGGACCCGCCTCGCTATTTGCAGGTGACGTCACTTGGCGCCGGCCCTGTAGGTGGACTCGAACCGCTCGATTGCGTCGAAGTATCGTGGCGCCTCGCCAGGACTCTCCATAGCGACCTGCCGAAGGTAGGCAGTCGCCCGTTCGACCTCCGTGGCCACGTCGAGCCGCGGATTGAGGGCTAGCGCAGCACCCAGCGAGCTGTTGAAACCGTCGAGAATCGGCTGATCCTGTGGCCCGGGCGATCTGATCCGGGAACCGGGCGATGCCATCACGCACATTGTGTGGATCTTGTCGATCGCTCGGCCGTAGGTCTGCAGCGCCCCGGCAAAGTCTCGGTTCCCGTACTGGTCGGCTGCCTCTTGTGCTAGCTGGTCCGGCATTTGCAGTGGCGCGGTCCGGCCTCGCCCGGCGGTCTTCTCCCGGAACCATCCCATAACCCGTCCCTTTCAACCGCCGTAGCTGCGACCACCGCATCCCCCGTAAGCAGTGACCTTCCGGTAGGGAGTGATACGGGTCAAGAGGAACGTGTCGCGAGTTGCGGCGCCGACAGTCGTCCTCCCTATCGCCCGCGGCATGCCACATGAAACGCGGGTCCCACGGAGAAGACCGAGGTTCCAGGCGTCCGCTGCGATCTGTTGCACCAGTGGTCCCACCTGGCGATCCCGCGCTTCGACCGTTCTCTGCGACGGCTCCAGAGCCCGGATGCCGACCGAACGGACTTGAGCGATGTTGACAGCTTGCCCCTCCTCGCCACGGGCATCCCATAGCGTCGACACGCCGAGCGACACGCAGGCCGCCGAGGCGGCGACTCTTCAACCCCTTGACGCAGCGATTCCACACCACCAAAGTCCCCGCCCACGCAACGACCCACGGGGGAGCACTGCATGGAAGCGCTCGGGTTTGTCTACCTCGCCGGCTTCATCATCGCCTGGATCGTCCTCTACCACCGAGTCGGTTTCCCCGACGTCCAACCCGACTGGCGCGAGTTCGTCCTCGGCCACCCCACCGGGTTTGGTGGCTGGGCGATCGCGACCATCGCGAAGACCTGGTTTTGGCCGGCGACCCTCGTCTTCTGGCTGGCCACTGGTTCGCCGGCCTCCAGGTGGAAGGCCGTCGACGAAATTAACGGTCACGAGACTCGCCGAATCCTTCGCGTCTGAACTGACGCGAGGACTGTTCCACTGCCAGTTCTAGGGGTTTCGTCTGGTTTTCGGACCACTGCTCGTGAAAGACGACGCGACTCAAGGAGTTCGACGTTCTAGAGTCGCTGCCTTGACGAGGGCGTCGGGCGCCTGGCGGCGGACCATGCACCTTCGCCATCTTGCTGGTCTCCCCAACAACCTGAGCCGCGCAAACGCATCCCGCCACGACACAGAGGTGATACATCGCATGGCAATCTTTGGTCGACAGCGCGGTCAGGGCCGCAACTCAGGAGAGGCGGGCGCCTCGCTGATCGGCGAATTAGAAGGATTCGGCCGGTTCTCGTTCGACCCGCAGAACCAACCACTTCCTGGGGACCTAGAGTTTCGAGCCTACCAAGTCGCACTGTCAGACCGGTCTGGGTTCCTCAAGGTAATGGCTGACGCTGCGACCCATGGCGGATGGATGGCGATAGGTGCGGAGAGGCTTGTCGTCAGCGTCATTGGCGGCGATCTTCCAGACTCGGAATACGACTCGCTAATGCGGTCCGCCGTTGAGGCGATCCAACAGATGGGCTGCTGGCCGGCTCACGCCACCGGCTACGAGCATAGCTGGGCGATACAACAGGCTCGGTGACCCGGCGAGGGAACTTCTGCCTGTCCTGGCAGAGAGTGTTCAGAGGGAGAAGACATGGCATACAACCCGGAGAAGACCCGCGCCAACACCAGTGGCGAGACAAGTGGCAGCACCCCGAAGCCACCGGTCGACCCCAATAAGGCAAAGAAGGTCGGTGGCGCAGCGATCCGCGGCAGCGGCAAGTAGCAGCCGCGCAGGCGCAGCTGGGGCTTTCCTGTCCGGAGCCCCAGCTGCACCTGCAGAACCCGTAAACCAGGCAGCCGTCGGGGGGCCGGGCTGCTCATCCTCGGAACCGCGGCCTTCAGCGCGCTCGGGCTGGCGCTGACCGCGGTGTTGCCCTTGAGCAAGGCGGTGACCGCAGCTGGCCTTGCCAACCTGCTGCCGGTCGCGTTCTTCTCCGACGTCTTACCCAGCTGCGACCTCCCAGCAGCGACCTGCCAGCCAAGGCATCTCGCCAACGGCATGGTCGCGCTGCTGGACCCGGGTTGGGCCGTGCATCGGCTGCGGTGGGATCGCCGTTCTCACCGCCCGGCTGCTTGGCGTCGGTCTCCTCGCCTCGCGGGCTTCTCCCGGACCGGATCCCGCCCGCGGATACGCGGACGGGCGTGACGGCAACTCTGCCGTCTCTTAAGCCGACGCTGGCCCACCCATGACCCGTCCCCGTCCCCGTCCCTGCCCCCGTCCCGAGGCTCATTCCCCGCGAGGCCAACCTGGGACGACTTTCCAAGACCTACGCCACCCGGGCGTCGGCGGGGAACAGGTCGGCGAGGATGCCATTGGCTACCGCGAGCTGCTCGACGGTGCCGACCTCCAACGGCGAGGACTCTAGGAGCGGGGCGCCCAGACCCGCCTTGAACAGGAGGGGCTCGCCCGTCGCGGCGACGATGCGCCAGTCGTAATCGGCGCCGAACAAGGCAACCGAGTCGGTGGACCGATACTGGCGAACAGCGACGACCAAGGAAGGGAGTCTCGGGTCGTTCAACGGGTCCTCGACACCCTTGACCCTGAGGCGAACCGAGGTGCGCTGACCAGCGGAGGTCGCCTCGAGGGTCAGCTGGATGAGGCCGAGGGCCGCTGCCCTCTGGTCACACCAGAGCATGTCGTCGATGAATTCGAGCGCCCCGAGCAGATCCATCTCGACCCGGCCACGGTCGACCGGGTGGCCGGTGGCCGCCAGGAACTCGACCGTGCCATCGTCGACGTCGACGAGGTTTTTGTCGAAAGCGGCTTGCAGGTACGGCTGCCAGGCGACCACTCGCTCGCGGCGCCTGTCATCGGGCCGGATGGCGAGCCAGCAGAGGGCGGTAATGCTCCGGGAGAAGTCACCGCCGAGCTGCACTTGGATCCGTTGGTCGGTGAGATCGATCTGGTCGAGCCAGCCATCCCCTTGGCCGGTTCCGACGAACGGCCGGAACCAACGGGCCCAAAGATCGTCAAGGTCGTCGCTGGTCAGCTCGATGACGGCGCCGGGGAGTGCTTTGTGGCACCACAGTTGAGCGAAGATCGTCGCGACCATGGAGAGGTTGCCAAGCGGGGCGAGCGGGTCTACCCAGGACAGGCGCGGATCGGTCTGGGCAGCCGCCCACCGTCGCAGCACATTCCGGGCGCGGACGCGCACCTTCGCCGTCGCGGACCAGCGCGCCCCCGTCCCGGACTCAGCGTTACGTGCGATGAGCTGGAGCAGCGACGCGTAGCGGGCGGGGGAAGCCTCTCCGGGTGCCCGGGCGAGCATCGCCTCGAGGAGCTCGATCAACGGTTCCGCGACGCCGTCGCCTCCGCAGAGGCGCTGCCCGAGCAGACGGGCGTAGGTACCAGCTCGCGGATCCCGGCCGAGCTTCTCCCGCTCAAGCCGGTTCCACAGGTCATCGTCGCCGTCATTGCCAGCGGCCTCGTCACGGGAGACGTCCCCAGCACCACCGGCGCCGGCGCGTTCGGAGACGTCCATGACGACGTTGCGGTGCAGGAACAGCAGCGCTTGGCCGAGCGGAGTGTCGAGGTCGGTAGTGGTGAGCTCGGCTGGCCGGCCGGTGCCGGTTTTCTCGCCCACCTGCAGGACGCGGTGCAGCGCGTCTGGGTCGTCGATGACGACGTGGTTCGACACCACCTCGCCGACGCCGTCAACGAGGTGCACGAGGGGGCCGACGAGCGGGGCGGCGGTAGTCGACCCCTTCCCGTCTGGGACGAGAGCCTGAGTGCTCGCGTGGTCCGCGAGACGCCAGGTGTCGCCGAGCGCTGGCTCGGTGATGATGTGGACGCGACGGTCGGCGAGCAGAGTCGCTCTGGTGATCCGGATCGGTCGAGGCGCTGGCGCCTCGCCTCCGGCGTCGAAGGTCAGGTCGGCGAGGGACATGAACGGCCGCGGCTCGGCGGTGGTCTCAGGAGGCGAGAACGCGTGTCGCAGCACGTCCGGCGAGAGGTCTGCGAACACCGCGAGCTCGACGTTGCCCAGCCCGGCTGGGAGGGTGAGTGCCGCGTGGGACAGGTTGGCGGAACCGGAGAGGAGCCAGCCCTCCTCCCCCGCGACTGCGCCGACGAGCTTGGCGTGAGTGAAGCGGTCCGGCACGTAGGCGAGCGTCTCGACTTCGGCTCCCCCGCCGGCGAGACGAGCGGCGAGACGGCCTCCGTCCACATTGGTGGAGCTGGCGAAATACAGGATTAGTCGCTTCGGCCTGAGGCGGTCGACGAGACGGCCCAAGGCGTCGCCCGCCTCGTCGTAGTAGGGCGCCGTGACGATCAGCTGGTCGACCGCGCCGGTACGGGCGATCACGGTGTCACAGAACTGGTCGGCGAGCGGCCGGTCCAGGTTGTGCCACAGCGGGGAGTCGGCGACCGCACTCGGTCCGGACAACTTCGGCAGGCGCTGTTCGAGGTCGGTGAAGCGCTCGGCGAGGAGGGTGTCGTCGACGGCATTGATGAGCCGGCGCATCCATGACCGCCAGGTGCGAATGGCGGCGTCCCCGTGCGGGGTCCCGGCGACGAAGGCGGTGAACACCTCGCGCCCGGCGTCGATGCCATTGGTCGACAGGTTCCCCGACCCGACGAGCAACTTCGCCGTGCGTGCCGTCACGGTGAGGTACGACTTTGGATGGAAGCGGCCGGGCCCGACGCGAACACCGCGCAGCAGCCACCGGCGATTGACGGGCCCGAGGATCTCGATGCGTTCGGGCGGTACAGCGTCAAGGCTGGCGTCGAGACGGTCGCGGTCGGCGAGTACGACGGCGTTGAGCGGTGGATCACCGAGTCGGCCAAGCAGGTACTCGTTGAATAGGGCGAGGTCGAGGTTGTACGTGGTTGCCCACAGTGCGACGCAGTCGGCGTGGAACAGCTCCGCGATCGGTTTGATGACGAGTGCCGGGTCGCTGTCCGGCGGGCCGGGGCTCACGGGAGCGTCTCCGCGATGAACGCCCGCCCTCGATCTGTCAGCACGGCATCGTTGTTGTCGCGGTCCCACAGGCCGAGGTCCGCGGTGAGCCGGGACAGCGGCTCATTGCGGATCGCAGCGAGGGGGAACCGCCCGATGCCGTTGTTGAAGAACCTGACTCGGCCGTCCTCCCAGCGGAAGCGGAACGTGTGCTCGGGCAACTTCGAGTATGCGATCCGCTCGTGGACGCTAACGATGAAGCGGTGCACGATCCACCAAAGCGTGTCAGCAACGGTGGGTGCCTCCGACAGGTGGGTGTTAAGCGCTTCGAGGACGGTGGCCAGCGACGGCTGCCAGTTGGACCGCACGTTTGAAGAGAGGATCCAGCCGGGGTCGGTGCGGCCGGATGCCCGGCGGTGGAGTTCCAGGAACACGATCAGCCCGCTGGTCGCAGTGTCGATGGTGTCGGTGGCGGCGCGCAGCACCTCGAGTGGCGCATCCTGTACTGGCAGCTCGACGCCGGGGAGCGAGATACCGCCGTCGGCGACGCGTGCGACGAGTTCCGCCGTCGCCAGGTCGGCTGTCAACGCCGGAGGGCCGCCGACCATCTCCCTGGCGATCGACCGAACTCGCTCCCACGTGAGTCCCTCGCCCTGTCCGGTCAGCGACGCCCTGATCCCAGCCCGGCAGAACTCAGACCAGATGCTGCACAACGCGTCCTGCCAGACGTCCTTGGCCACCAGCCCGGCCCACTGCCCAGCAACTCGCTCGTGGTCGGCGGACCTGTACGGCAACGGCGGCGACCACAGCGCCTCCCGGTAAGCGCCCTCATCATCGACGACCTGGGGATCGCCGTCGATAAGCGTGAGGTAATGGGCGACGCTGCGTCGTCGCTGGGTCACCGCCGCGCCGGTCGCAACGGCGGCGATATCCGCCGCGTCCTCCTCGCCCGCTTCGGCGGCGTCGTCGCTGGGCTGCGCCGCCGGCGCGGGCGCCAGTGGTGGGTCGGGATCTTCGCCGAACAACGCATCATGGACCGCATCGCGTTCGGCTCGGCGCTCGCTGAGCTGACAGAGGCAAGCGACGCGGGCGTACTCGACGAGGACGTCCCGCGGGATGGGATCGGTGGTGAGCATCCACGACGTCGCGTACTCAGTGCCTGCCACGGCATCTCTGAACGTGGAAGCGAGCCTGCGGGCGCGGTCGGTGCCGTAGAGCACGTCCACCGTGATCGGCGTGTCGCCGAGCAGCGTGCCGGCTCGGGCGACGATGCCGAGCTCGGCGAGCGGGGATCGGTAGTAGAGCCCATAGCCACCGAAGGCGCTCTCCACGGACTGGCCTCGCGGGTAGGGCGGTTCCTGGTTGTTAACGATGCCGCGGAGGCTCTGGGCGCCGACCGGCCCGTACTCGCAGCCGTGGGGACAATTCAGCACCGCGAGGCCGTACTCCCACTCGCGGGCCTTGATGAACGTTGACAGCGAGTTTCCGTCGGCGGGAAGGCGTAGCTCTCGATACTTGTCGAGGAGGTAGGCATGGAACGAGAAGTACCGGGCCTGCCGAGACAACTCGAGGATCCCTGGGAGCAGCCGGGGCATCAGACGGTCCTGTGTAGTCGTCTGTAACCCGAGGGGGTCGCGGCCCTCTTTCACGTCGAGTGACGCGCCAACCCACCGCGGGGGCCCGACGCGCGGTGGTGTTACGTCCCGCTCCGTGAGCGTCATCGTGACCTGGTCAGCAAGCCGCCAACTTTCACGTCCCTCATGGTGCCCAACGCGCGAAGGAGGCGCATTCCCCCTAACTAGTCCCCCCGATCGAGCCGACGACCTCCAAGCTCACCCAGAAGGCGCCGAATGTCATCGGCGGACCCAGACTCATCACCACCGTGTACCAGTACGAGTCCTGAGCCAAGTCTCTGCGCGACGGGCCGCTCACGTGGCCGGACTCCCCTCCGGACAAGCCAAGGGAACTCTGGGCAGTAGCTAGGCCAGTAGCTAGGTGAGTCGCTGCCGCTATCGTCCGCCCATGGCGTCGTCGCTATCGATCAGCGTCCTCGAGCAGCGTTGGCCGCGGCTGTATCACCTGACGGAGATCGGGGCCTGGCCGTCGATCGAGCGCCACGGGCTCTTGTCGACGGCATCGCTGCTCGACGTGTACGGAGTCGTCGGCCCTGACCGCGAGCGCCTGCTGTGCCAGCGCCGGCCTGAGATGAGGCGCCTTGAGCGCTCGGACGTTGGAACCGCGTGGATACGCGACAACAAGCCGATGAACGAGACAGTCCTGCGCCGGACGCTGGTAGGCATGGACGTATCCGAGTACTACTGGGCACTCAACCACCGAGTTTTCTTCTTCCTCGATGAGCCGCCGCTGCTCAGGCTCAGGAACGCGCCCCCCTACCGGGACCGAGCGCACGAGATGCTCGTCCTGGACACCGCTGCGCTCCTGGCGCGATATGGCCACATCGTCGAACTGTCGCCGTACAACAGCGGCGCCGTCCATCCCGGCGCGAAGGTGCAGCGTGGACCGAGGCCTTTCCTGCCCATCGGCGAGTACCCGTGGGATGAGCGTCGAGACAAGCGACCCTCCATCGCCGAACTGACGGTTCCTGGAGGGGTGCAGGACGTGAGTAGCCTGCTGATCGAGCGTAGGAGACTGCAGCCGGAGACCGGCGTCGCCAAAGCCGATACGGCTCACGATCTGCCGTGGTTTTGCGGTCGATGAAAGCTGGCTTCGTAGCTCGAGGGACCGAGTAGCCGCAGGGCTTACCCAGCGATTGCAGCGCCCGGTCGGGAACGACGAGGGCTAAAGGTGGGCCACAGGAGCCTGGGCACCCGGTCGGCGACGCAAGGCAGCCAGGCACGCACGAGCCTAGGAGGGCCCGCCACCACCGGCGATCGGCCCTCCAGTAGTTGCTGTAGCGGGAGTACCGGCCGAACCAGCGCCATCGCGCTGCGTTCTTGCCCACGCACGGGGCCGGAGCTTTGACTGGGTGATCAGGCAGCCCGTGGCAACCTGAGTACCTCGGCGACCCTGTCGTTGCACAACGGCACGTACTGCCCGTCGACGGTTCGCCCTCCCCCGAAGAGCTCCACGACACGACCCGACGTCCGGTCATCGAGCAGGGAAGAGTCTGCCGCGAGCGCTCGGTTCACGTAGTCCACGACGTCCGGAGCCGCCAGTTCGGCAAGGGCGTTTCGCAGCTTCGAGTGAGCGTCGTCCTCGAGCTGAGCGCCCGAGAGTGCTCTGACGTTCTCGGCGATGACGGCCGCCGCCAGCATGATCTCCACGATGCGGCGCCGCGCCTCCGCGCTGCTCATCTTCGTCCGGTGCCCTTCGAGGGCGACCTCGACCTCGCTCGTGAACGCCGCGACCAACATCGAGGGCGCTTCGGACGTGACGGCTTCGTCGCCACTTGCTACCGCTCGCGCGGGCTCGGCCGCCGTTGCCGCGCGGTCCTTCCACCAGCTCGTGAGGCTCGGCAATCCCTTGAGACCACCGATGGTCAGCAGGACGCCGACGCCGAGGCCGACGACCACCCTGAGAAGGCCGGAGTCACCCTCGCCCTCGTCGACGGGACCCCCGAAGACCGCCTGTGTCTCCAGCTTGTTCGTGTCGTCAGAACGCGCGAGCGGGCTGGTGCCACCGGCTGAGAAATGCGTACCAGCGGGTCGCCCAACCCACATCGGCTCCCACAGCAGGTCGGGGTCCAGGTCCTCGAAGGTCATTCTGCGACTGTAAGTGCGAGCGCTGACGATTCCTCGGAGGTCAGAGCCGTCGAGTCACGTACCACCCCTTCGAGGGAACCGTAAAATTGGCCGGTCCTGCCTGCGTCATGGCGCACAACTTGACCTACGGCGGGTGGCCACCCCACCCCTTACCGCTTCCGGACACCGGGGCCCACTCGGCGTCGGTGTCCAACGGGACTGCCCCAACTTCGGGTGAATCGTCGCCGTGGTGCCGCGGTCGTCTCGGCTATGGACCCCCTTGCTAGGTCGGGGGTCGAGGTGCCTGCGGCCAGGAACCTCCGCCAGGCCCCTGCGGCCTGCCCACACCGAGCGCCCGCTGGACACTGAGGCACGGGGAAGGCACGGTCCGGGGCCTGCCGCCCGCCTGACCAGCGCAGATGACTGTCAAGAGCCCTCGCCTTCCAAGCTGGCCATGCCGGTTCGATCCCGGTCACCCGCTCTCGGCAGTGACCAGCCCGGGCCGATCAAGCCCGCACGCGGTGCCGCGGGTCCTCGACCGTGAACCGGTCAGCCACGGGACGAAGCAGGTTCAGACCAGAGCGGTCCGGCAGCGCGCGAGCATGTCGCGACGTACCCGACCTCGCCGCGGGAGAGCGGCGAAAGGATTTTCCTGCTCCAGTCCGCGCGGCGCGGCTCAGCCCCTCAGGTCGGTCACGACGGTCCGCCGGACGTCGTCGGACAGCGGTCCCTTGACGTACAGCTGAAGGCGCGTGAACACATCGCCATAGCGGCGCTGGATCTCTGCGGCGACCTTGTCGGGCTCCGCGACGACCGCGACGGCGTCGAGCAGTTCGTCATCGACGAGATCGCCCATCTCCCGCCAGCGGCCCGCCTTGGACATCACGTTCAGGTCGGTCTGCAGATCGCCCCATCCATGAAGGTCCAGGACCGGCCTGTAGGCCGGTGTGGAGGCGTAGAAGGCGAGCTGCTCCTTGGTCGCCTGCTTCACTGCTGCCATTTCCCGCTCGTCTGCTCCGGTAACGACGAATGGCATGCCGCCCACCTCGAAGCCGTCCATGGACTTGCCCGCCGACGCGCGGCCGGCCGCGACGAGGGGCAGCGTCACTTCGCGCAGATAGCGCTCCGTCGTGAACCCATGGCACAGCAGCCCGTCACCCACCTGGCCGGCCACCTGGGTCATTGCCGCGCCCACTCCGGCGAGCAGGATGCCAGGCGTTCCGTGCGGGTTAGGGCCCGGATTGAACATCGGTGTCATCAGCGTGTGCCGGTAGAACTCGCCCTCGAAGTCGAGCGGGACACCCTCGTGCCAGGTCCGCCAGATCGCTCGGATCGCCGTCACGAGCTCACGCATGCGAGCCGCCGGCTGCGACCAGGGCATCGAGAAGCGACGGGTGATGTGCGCCTTCACCTGCGAGCCGAGGCCCAGCAGGAACCGGCCCTCCGACAGCAGGTGGAGGTCGTTGGCGGTGACCGCGAGCGTCATCGGTGATCGGGCGAACGCGACGGCGATGCCCGTGCTGATTTGCGCCCGCGACGTGGCGGACGCGACGAGGGCGGCGGCGAGGAAGGGGTTGTGCGCTGCCTCGATCAGGGAAACACCGTCGTACCCCTGTTCCTCGATATGCCGGGCGGTCTGGAGCACCCGCTCCGGGGCCACGTCGAGCTGGTAGTCGACCTTCATCTGTCAGAACCTCTCTGGGGCAGTACTGATGGGCAGTCGTCGACCGCTGCTGGAGCGGCGGCGGTGCCTGCGCTCCTGCTGCACGCTCGTCAGGACGCGGTGCAGGCCCGGGTGAACTCGAGTCTTGTTCGCAGAATCAGACGAGCGATGCCGACCCAATCCCGGGTTGACAGCCACGGTGGCCGACAGAGCCACGACCCTCCAGCGCGTTGCCACGGTTCCGCCGCCGGTCAGCCAGCCATCGTGAGTCCACCGCTCACGCTGAGAACCTGCCCGGTGATGAACGAGGCGGAGTCCGAAGCGAAGAACAGGACGGCCGCCGCCACCTCGTCGGGCTGCGCGAGGCGACGAAGGGGGATGGCGCGGATCAGGGCAGCCTGCATGCGGTCGGGCAGACTCCGGAAGAGCGGTGTGTCCGTCGGTCCTGGGCACACCGCATTGACGGTGATCCCGTACCGCGCGGTCTCCCGCGCCAACGCTTTGCTGAAGGCGATCAGACCCCCTTTGGCCCCGGCGTAGACGACCTCACCCGAACTGCCGACGCGTCCGGCGTCACTCGCGATGTTGACGATCCGGCCGGGCGCGTCGCGCTGCACCATCCGTTCCAGGAAGACGCGGCTGACATCGACCGGCGCCATGAAGTTGAGCGCGAGGAGGTGGTCCCAGAGGTCACGCGAGTTGTCGAGGAAGGGCTCCACGAGGTCCCAGCCGGCCGCGTTGACGACGATGCTGACCGGCCCGAGGGCCTGCTCGACCGCATCCGCGAGGTGCGCGACGTCCTGCCGGTCGGTCAGATCGACCTCGATGGCGACGACTCCCTCGCCCAGACTCTCGGCAACCCGCTGCGCCCCGGCACCGTCCCTGTCCAGGATGGCCACGTGTGCGCCCGAGCCGGCCAGTGCCTCGACGACGGCCCGGCCGATCCCCGACGCGCCCCCCGTCACGACGGCCGTCCGGCCGTTCAGGTCGACCCTCACGCGGCAGCTCCCCCCGGCGACCCGTAGCGGTGCTCCCCGTCCTCCACAGTGAGGGCGAGCCTCCCCTGTGCGACCAGGAGATCGAGGTGCGTGACCGTTTCGCAGATCGCGAGCATCTGGTTGAACGGATCCAGATCGGACAGGAGCCTCTCCCGGCGCGTCCACCGCAGCCTTCCGGCGATGTCGAAAGCCGTGGCGGCCCCGCCCGTGACGGCGGTCTCGGTCTGCTCCAGCCGCGCGCCATGATGGGCCACGAGCTCGTCGATCCTCCGATGAACACTCGGCGTGGTGGGCCCGTGCGCCGGGAGCAGCATCGCATCGGGCCGCGCGCGCACCACCGCGAGCGACCGCAGGTAGTCGCCCAGCGGGTCGGGCGAGAGCACGGGCTCGAAGCCGATCGAGGGCGTGATGCTCGGCAGGACGTGGTCACCCGCGAACAGCAGCTTCCCCTCGACGTCGTGGAACACGACGTGGCCGCGGGTGTGCCCGGGCGTCGGGACGACGTCCAGGACCCGTCCGTCGACCGGGATGACATCGCCGTGGTGGAGCCACGAGTCGGGGTACTCGAAGTCCTTCGGGTTGACGTCTTCCAGCCTCCCCATCGCGGACAGCCGGTCGGCGATCGCCCCCGCTCCCCCACGACGAAGATGCAGCAACTGGTGCTGCAGCGGTTCGCGCGCAGGGTCTTGCGCGGCGCGGATCGCCGGGAGCTCCCCCGCACCGAGGGCGACGGGCGCACCGAACTCCCGGCGCAGCAGGATCGCCTGCGTGTAGTGATCGCGATGGACATGGGTGATCAGGAACCGTCGCACGTCCGTGAACGCCTTCCCCAGGACGTCCAGGGCCTGTCGCAGGCGCTCGCGGGCATCGTCGACGGCCCATCCGGAGTCCACGAGCACGAGGTCCTCGTTGGCCATGAGCGCATAGACGTTCACCGCCCGCAGGCCGTCGTTCGGCAGCGGCAGGGGAATCCGGTACACGCCGGGGGCCACCTCGAAGACGCCCGGTTGCTCCCAGTCCGCGTCGCCGTCCGGCCGCACCCGGAGCGAGGTCACGGCGGTGGCCCGCCGGCCGAGGCGGACCCGGGCCGGAACCGGCGGAAGTCGGGCGGCCGCTTGTCGTTGAAGGCCGTCAGGCCCTCGCGCGCTTCCTCGGACGCGACGAAGAGGTCGAGGGTGTCCCAGGCCATCGAGCCGATGCCGGCGATGGACTCGCTGTCGGCGTTGAAGGAGTGCTTGAGCACCTTCAGGGCGGTCGGGCTCTTCGCGAGCATGATGTCGGCCCAGCGCCTGACCTCGGCCGCCAGCTCGGCAGCCGGCACCACCGTGTTCACCAGGCCCCACGCCTCCGCCGTGCGGGCGGAGTGCTGTTCGCAGAGGTACCAGATCCGGCGGGCGCGCTTCTCGCCGACGATCCGGGCCAGGTAGGCGGTGCCGAGGCCGGCGTCGAACGAGCCCACCTTGGGACCCGCCTGCCCGAACGTGGCGTGCTCGGCGGCGATCGTGAGGTCACAGATGACGTGCAGCACGTGCCCGCCGCCCACCGCCATGCCGTTGACCGCCGCGATGACCGGCTTCGGGATGTCGCGGACCACTCGATGCAGGGCTTCGATCTCGAACAGCCCCGAGGCGCTCGGCCCGTAGTCACCGGTCTCCTGCCGCTGCTTCTGGTCGCCGCCGACGCAGAAGGCTCGGTCACCGGCGCCCGTCAGGGCGACGACGCCGACGGTGCTGTCGGCCCAGGCGGTCTTGAAGGCCCAGATGAGTTCGTCGATCGTCTGCGCCCGGAATGCGTTCAGCCGGTCCGGGCGGTCGATGGTGATCCAGGCGAGTCCGCCCTCGACCTCGTACCGGACGTCGGTCAGGTCATCGGGACCTGCCGGGCGCGTCACGCGCGACCACCGAAGGTGTCGATGATCGCGTCGAGGTTCTCGCTGAACCGCTCCGGCGACAGCCCGAAGCTCGGCGAGTACAGCAGGGCGTCGTCGTACAGGCCGTCGAAGACGGCCTCGAACCTCTGCCTCGCCTCGTCGGGCGGTCCGGTGACCGCCATGAGGTCGACGAGCTCGTCGGGCACCGCCGCGATCATCCCGGCTTCGTCACGGCGTGCCCACGCCGCGCGGATCTCGTCCAGATGCCGCTCCAACCCGTGCAGCGCGAAGACGCCGGCATAGCTCTTGACGACGGCGTAGAACGCGATCTGCGCCTTCGCGTCGTTGCGGGCCTTCTCGACGTCGTCATGGATGGAGCAGATGACGAACCCGGCGATCGGGATCTCGAGGTCGCCGCGGTCGGTGACCTTCGTGCCGGTGGCCAGTGCCGGGCGGACGACCTCCTCCACGTACCGCCGCGTGAAGATGGGATGTCCGACGAGGCCGTCGGCGACCCGGCCCGCGGCCTCCACCATCCGGGGATTGACGCCGGCGAGATAGACGGGGATGTCACTGCGCAGGGGCGGCCGGACCTCGACCGTCGGCTTGAGACGGACGTTGTAGAAGCGGCCCTGGTGCTCGACGCCTCGGTCGTCCATCGTCCAGAACCGGCGCAGCAAGGGGACGAGCTCCTCCACCCGGGTCGCCGGCGCCTCCGGGTCGACACCGTGCCAGTCCCGCTGCATCGTGCGGGTGCCGGTACCGAGTCCGAGGACGAGCCTGCCTCCGGAGAGCTCGTCGAGGTCCCGCGCCTCTGCCGCCAGCACCAGCGGCGAGCGGCCGACCGCGTAGGCGATGCCGCTCCCCAACGTCACGCGCTCGCTGGCCTGCGCCATGGCCGCAAGGGAGACGATCGCCGTGCGCTCGTAGAACTCGGTCGTCCAGACCGAGTCCAGGCCGGCGGACTCCGCTCGGGTGGTCAGGCGTGTGGCGGTGGCGATGTCTCCGCCCAGCAGGACGATGCCCAGCCGTGAGGAGGCAGCGTCCGGACGCGTCACCACGTGCGCTCGTCGATGATCATGGGACCTCCCTGTGGAAGCGTTCCTGCCGGCACGATCCGTACTTCCGCCCGGACCTTGGCGGCGTCCCGGAAGGCACCCGTCAGGACTGCCTCCGGCACCGCACACGGGGACTCCACCTCGAGGACGGCGGAATCCTGGTTTCCGTCCCGGCTGACGACCAGCCGCCCGGCGGTGGCGCCCAGCGCCCGGGTCACGTGGTGGTCGTAGACGAACATTCCGCGCACCTTGACGCCGGGACCGACCCGGCCCAGTACGCCCTCGAGACGCCGTGACGTCCGGCCGCAGCGGCATCCGGCCGGCAGCTCACGGGACAGGTCGCCGGTGCCGAGGCGGAGCATCGGGTAGATGTCGGAGAAGGTCGTCACCACGACCTCGCCCGTCTCCCCCTGCGGGAGCGGTGCCCCCGTGGCGGGGTCGCAGATCTCGACGTGGTGGCTCTCGCCGAGGTGATAGCCGTCCCTGGCGCCGCACTCGTAGGCGATCAGCCCCAGGTCCGCGGTGCCGTACGTCTGCGACACCCGCCCGCCGCTGCGCTGCTCCAGTTGTTCACGGAGGTCGGCCGTCATGCGCTCGCCGGCGACCAGCGCCGTGCGGAACCGCCACGGCGGCTGTGCCCGGGTGAGCAGGATGTCGAGAAACGACGGCGTGCCGATGTAGCCGCTCACCGGGACGTCGGCGAGCAACTGCAGCTGTTGTTCGGTGTTGCCCACCCCCGCGGGGACGACGACGCAGCCCAGGCTGACGGCGCCCGAGTCGAACGCGTGCCCGGCCGGGGTCAGGTGGTAGGAGAACGTGTTGAGCACGATGTCGCCCGCGCCGAACCCCGCCGCGTGCAGCGCACGGGCGAAGCCGCCGACATCGCTGCGACCGTGCTGCGGGTCGTAGATGGGGCCGGGCGACATGAAGAGCCGGGGGATCTCCCCGAGGCCGACCGTGAGCAGCCCGCCGAACGGAGGATCTGCGGCGTGCATGGTCTGCAACTCGCGCTTGGGGAGCACCGGCAGCAGTGCGAGGTCCTGCACGGAGGTGATGTCGGCCGGCTGCACACCCGCCGCCTCGAGCCACCGCCGCCAGCCCGGCGCACGTTCCCACGCCCGCGCCAGCACACCCGGGAGCCGCGCCTCGATGTCGCCGCGGCGGGTCGCCTCGTCGCGTGTCTCCAGTTCGTCGAAGGGCGGAGCCACGACGGTCATCCCAACCACCTCTTCCGTCGTCGATACGTCTTCACGTCCCGGAAGCTGCGGCGCGACCCCACGCCCGCGAGGCCGAGGTAGAACTCCGCGACGTCCTGATTCGCCCGCAGCTCCTCAGCCGTGCCGTCGAGCACGATCCGCCCGTCTTCCAGCACGTAACCGTGCTGGGCGATGCGCAGGGCGGCATCGGCGTTCTGCTCCACGAGGAGCACGGTCAGGCCCTCGTCGGCGTTGAGGCGCTGCACGATCTCGAAGATCTCCTCGACCAGCATCGGCGCCAGACCGAGGCTCGGTTCGTCGAGGAGAGCGAGCTTGCAGTTCGACATGACCGCCCGGCTGATGGCGAGCATCTGCTGCTCGCCGCCGGAGAGCAGGCCGGCCCGCTGGGCGCGCCGTTCCTTGAGCCTCGGGAAGTAGGCGTACGGAACGTCGAGTGCCTGCCGAGCGGCACGCAGGGAGCCGCGCCGATAGCCACCGACCAGGAGGTTCTGCTCCACGGTCAGGTGCTCGAAGACCCGCCGTCCCTCGAGCACCTGGACCACGCCTCGTTCGACGACCTGCGAGGCCGGCATCCGCAACAGGGACTTGCCCTGCCAATTCACCTCGCCCCGGACGACCTCGCCGCGCTCGGCGGCGAGCAGGCCCGAGATGGTCTTGAGCACGGTCGACTTGCCGGCGCCGTTGGCGCCGAGGAGGGCCACGATCGAGCCCTCCTCGACGCGCAACGAGACTCCCTTGAGGACGAGCGCCACGCGGTTGTAGACGACCTCCACGCCGTCAAGGGTCAACATGACGGCCTACGGCTCGATGTCCAGCTTGGGACCTTCGATGCAGTCCTCGACGAGCACGAACGCGCCGTCCTCGACCCGGTAGATGTTCACCGCGCGCACACCGCCGTGGTCTTCCTCGGTGATCGTGGTGGGACAGGCGACGCCGTAGCCGTCAAAGTCCTCGATCGACTCGTAGCCGGCCTTGAGGAGCTCCCCGGTGATCTCGCCGTCACCGGCCAGCTCGCTGGCGTTCTCGAGGGCCTTCGCCAGCATCGTGGCGATGACCAGGCCCTGGCCGTAGAACACCTCGTCGGCGACCGGGTTGGGCGTCTCCCCGCTCTCCTCCCACCAGTCGCGCAGCATCTGGAGGGCCTCGGGGTCGGACTGCGGCATCTTGGCCATCGACGAGCCCATGTAGCCCTCGGCGTTCTCACCGCCGGCCTCGATCTCGTCCTGGCTCAGTCCCCAGTGCCACGTCAGGAGCGGCACGTCCAGACCGGCGTCACGCACGCCGTTGACGACGAGAGTCGGCGTCTTGCCGCCGGTCCCGGTGAGGATGTAGTCGGGGTCGGCCTGCTTGACCTCGAGAACCTGAGGGCCGGCGTCGACCGCCGCCGGGGGGATGAAGGTCGAGGCGACGGCGTCGGCGTCGAGCTCCTCGGCCGCGGCGTCCATCGCGGCGCAACCCTCCTTGCCGGCCGGGTTGTCCCAGCCGATGCAGGCGAGCTTCGGCGCCCCCGACTCCCCCTTCTCCTCCCAGTCGTTCACGGCCCACTGCGTCAGCGCAGACATCTGCGCCGCGTAGGTCGGCGTCGCCGGCATCGCGTACGGGTACTTGTTGCCGTCGACGCTGTCGACGAGCCCCACGCCCGGGTTGATGGTGATGATCTTGTCGGCCTGGCTCATCGGGATGATCGCGGCGGCGAGCGGCGTGCCCATCGCGATGACGGCGACCGCGCCGTCCTGCTTGAGCTTGGTGTAGGCCTCGACTGCCTTCGGGACGGCGTACTCGGACTCGATCTCCTCGAACACGACCTCACGGCCGTCGATCCCGCCCTGGTCGTTGACCATGGCGAACCAGTCCTTCAGCGCGTCTCCGACGCCACGGCCGATGGCCGGGATGGGCCCGACGCGCACGCCGGTCATGCCTACGGTCACGGCCGGCTTGCTGCCGAGCTCGTCGCCTGCGGCGTCCGTGGTCGTGGATTCGGCCTCTCCGCCGCACGCCGACGCGAGCAACATCGCGGTCAGCAACAGCGCGGATCCAGTCCATCTCTTGCCCTGCATGTTTCCTCCTTGGGATTCGCAACGAGGGAGAGTTGCGACCAGCACCGACACGGACCGCGCGGCGTCAATACGAGAAAGGCCACATCCGGAAGTAGTCCCGGACGTTGTTGAAAAGTCGGTAGAGGCCTCCTGACTCCAGGACGAGGAAGAGGAGGATCGTCAGTCCGAAGAGGACCTGGACGAGATAGACCTCGATGTCCGAGGAGAAGGAGATCCCGATCGTCGGAAGCCCGTCCCGCAGGACGATGGGAATGAGGGTGACGAAGGCCGCGCCCAGGATCGATCCGGGAATGCTGCCCAGGCCGCCGATGATGATCATTGCCAGGAATTGGATCGACAGGACCAGCGGAAAGAATTCCGTCGTCACGATTCCCACGTTGTAGCCGTACAGGGCACCCGCGATCCCCGCGTAGACGGAACTGATGAAGAACGCGCGGAGTTTGTAGTGGAAGACATTGATGCCGACGCCTTCGGCAGCCAGATACTGGTCACGAACAGCCACCAGCGCACGACCGGTCCGACTGCGGAACAGGTTTTCCGCGTACAGGACACCGAGGGCGAGGATCCCCATGATGAGGAAGTACTTGCCGACGGTCGTCGCGCTGTCCCACGGCCCGATGGCGAACGGCGGCATCAAGAGCGTCGCCTGGTAACCGCCCGTGGCGAAGGACCAGTGGTTGAGGACCCATTCGATCGAGTACTGCGCCGCCAGCGTGGCAATGGCGAGATAGAGGCCCTTCACACGAAGGGCAGCCACGCCGAACAGGAGCGAGACGGCCCCGGCCATGAGTCCGGCCGCGGGAATCGCGATGAGTGCGGGCAATCCCAGGCGCAGGCTCAGATTTGCCGCGGTGTAGGCCCCGACGGCCGCGAACGCCGCGTGCCCGAGGGAGATCTGCCCCGTGAAGCCGACGAGGATGTTCAGCCCCAGCGCCCCGACGGCGGCGATCCCGATGAGGTTCAGGACCCCGAGCTGGTAGTCGTCGGCCACCATGGGGACGACGAGGAAGAGCAGGATGAGACCACCGAGGACGACGGTCTTCTTGCTGCCGGTGTCATTGATGCGGGAGTCCGCGACATAGCTGTCGCGGAAACGCCCGGTCTGCGTGGTCAGCAGTGGCATGTCGTCACACCCGCTCAATCTCTCGTCGACCGAAGAGGCCGTAGGGGCGCACCATCAGGACGATCAGGAGCAGCAGGAGCGGCGCCACGAGGCTGAATCCGCCGCCGACGATGGGGTCGAGGTAGCCGCCGGCCATCCCCTCGACGATGCCCACCGCGACTCCGCCGACGAGGGCGCCGGCGATCGAGTCGATGCCCCCGAGAATGACGACCGGGAAGACGAGGATGCCGATCATGCCGAGCAGTGGGTCGACTCCCAGGACGGAGCCCCAGACGTAACCGGTGAAGGCCGCGGTGACGCCGGACGTGCCCCAGGCGATGGCGTTGATCCGCCGGGTGTCGACGCCCAGGGACTGGCTGGCGATGCGGTCGTCGGAGACCGCTTGCATCGCGAGCCCCATGCGGGAGCGCATGAAGAACATCGCAAAGGCGCCGATGAAGAGGAGCGCGAACGCCGCGGCCCACAGGACCGGCTGCTGGACGCGGATGCCGCCGAACTCCAGCGTCCCGGTCGGGAAGACCGTCGTGACCGACCTCGTGCTCGTCCCCCAGATCAACGGCACCACACCACGGATGACGGTGCCGATCGCGATCGTGGCCATGACGAGGGAGAGCAGCGGCTCGTTGACCAGCGGGCGCAGCACGCCGCGCTCGATCACCACCCCCACGATCACCATGACCGCCATCGCCCCCCCGAGGGCGACGAAGACGTTCTCGCCCGACGCGCCGAGCAGCACCGCGACGAGGTAGCCCCCGAGGAGCACCAGCTCGCCCTGCGCGAAGTTGATGACGCCGCTGCCCTTCGCGATGAGGACGAAGCCCAGGGCCAGCAGCGCGTAGAGAATGCCGATGAGCACGCCGTTGACCAGCAGCTGCAGGAACAGCGTCATGCGATCGCCTCCAGGGGGGCCACCCGCGGGTCGACGATGTGCAGCTCGGTCTTGACGACGGCCTGACGGCCGTCGCGATAGGTCACCTCGGCCTCGACGGGCACGAGGTCCTGGCCGGCGTACATCGCCTCGACGATGAAGCCGTAGCGCTTTGCCACGAGGCTCCGCTTGACCTTGCGGGTCCTCGTGACCTCACCGTCGTCGGCATCCAGCTCCTTGTGCAGCACGCAGAACCGGACGATGGCGTTCGCTTCCGGGACATCCCGGTTCACCCGGGTCACCTCGCTCCGGATCAGTTCGAGGACCTCGGCCCGCTGGGTCAGGTCCGCGTAGGTGGTGAAGGAGATGCCGTGCTGCTCGGCCCACTTGCCGACGCTCTTGCCGTCCACATTGACCAGGGCGACGACGTGGTCGCGTCCGTCGCCGAACGCGACGGCCTCCTTGACGTAGGGGCTGAACTTGAGCTTGTTCTCGACGAAGGCGGGGCTGAAGCGCTGCCCGGACCGGAGCTTCGCGACGTCCTTCATGCGGTCGACCACGACCAGGTGGCCGCTCTGGTCGAAGTGGCCTTCGTCGCCGGTGTGCAGCCAACCGTCCTTGACGGCCCGCGCCGTGGCGGCGTCGTCCTTGTAGTAGCCGAGGAAGACGCTGTCGCCGGCGATGAGGATCTCGCCGTCGTCGCCGGTCCGCATGCTCGCGCCGGGAACCGGCCTGCCCATCGTGTCGGGCTTGATCTGGTCCCAGTGGACGCTGACGATGCCGACCTCGGTCTGGCCGTACACCTGCTTGATCGGGATGCCGAGCGCGTGGTACCAGCGGAAGACGTCGGGCCCGAGCGCCGCACCCCCGGAGTAGATCCGCGCCGCGCGGAGCAGTCCGAGCTGATCCCTCAGCGGCCGGAACACGAGCAGGTCCGCCAGCGCGGTCACGAGCCGATCGCGCAGGCCGGCCGATTCCCCGCGGTACATCCGTTCGGCTCGGGCGTGACCGATCGGCAGAGCCCACCGGTACAGCGCCCGCTTGAGCCGCGTCGCGTCCCCCACCGAGATCTCGACCGTCGAGAGGTACTCCTCCCACATCGCCGGCGAGGCGAAGATGTGATGCGGCCCGATCTCCCGGATGTCGCCGCGGATGGTCTCCTTGGACTCCGGGAAGTTCACCCGGTATCCCTTGAGTACGTGACCCGCGGTGGACCAGAGCCGCTCCCCCGCCCACGCCATGGGCAGGTGGGAGACGAGTTCGAACGAAGGCTCCACGGGTTCCACCGCGAGGAACTGCTCGATGGCGGCAGCCATGTTCCGGTGCGAGAGCATCGCGCCCTTGGGCGCACCTGTCGTGCCCGAGGTGTACAGCAGCACGGCGACGTCGTCCGGCCGGCCGAGCGCGACCTCGGCGTCGTACCTACCCGGTTCGGCGGAGTCGAGCTCCGCACCCAGGCGCTCGACGTCGCTGAAGGAGATGAGCAGAGGGTCGTCGTAGCGGCTCATGCCCTGCGGGTCGTCGTAGATGACGTGAGTGACCTTCTCGAGCCGGTCCCGGACCTCGAGGATCTTGTCGACCTGCTCCTGGTCCTCGACCACGACGACGGTGGCGTCGCAGTGGTTGATGACGTAGGCGACCTCCTCCGGGAGGGACTCCACGAACAGCCCGACGCCCGCGCCCCCGAGGCTCTGCGCAGCGAGGTCCGCGACCAACCACTCGGGCCGATTCGTCCCCAGGATCGCCACTCGCACACCGCGTTCGGCGCCCAGGGCGGAGAGGCCCAGGGCGAAGTGCTTGACCCGCTCCTGGTAACGCCGCCAGCTGGTCGGCGACCAGATGCCCAGGACCTTCTCGCGCAGAGCGGGGCGTTCCGGCCACTCGGCCGCCGCCTGCTGGAGCGCCTGAGGCAGGGTGCGCGGGCCGGTCACGACGGTGCCCCCTGCGGCGCGCCCACGAGGGACGCCCCGGTTTCCCCGTCGCCCTCGGCCCGCTGGCCGCCCAGGTAGGCCGCGATCACCCGCGGGTCCTGCGCCACCTGTTCGGCCGTCCCCGCACCGATGACACGTCCGAACTCCAGGGCCACGACGTGGTCCGAGATGTCCATGACGACGCCCATGTCGTGCTCGATGAGCAGCACCGTCACGCCGCGCTCCTCCCGGGTCTCGAGGATGAAACGGGCCATGTCCTGCTTCTCCTCGAGGTTCATGCCGGCCATGGGTTCGTCGAGCAGCAGCAGGCGGGGCTCCACGGCGAGCGCGCGTCCGAGCTCCACCCGCTTCTGGAGTCCGTAGGGCAGCAGCCCCACCGGTGTCCGCCGGACGTGCGCGATCTCCAGGAAGTCGATGAGGTGCTCGACCGCCGCCCGGGCCGCGAGTTCCTCCCTGCGGGCTCGGCCGTAGTAGAGACCGCCGCTGATCAATCCGGACCGAAGGTGCCGGTGGCGGCCGAGCAGGAGGTTGTCGAGAACCGACATCCCCTTGAACAGCTCGATGTTCTGGTAGGTCCGCGCCATGCCGGCCGCGACCGCCTTGTGCGGGGAGGAGCCCGTGACGTCGGTGCCGTAGCAGCTGATCCGGCCCGACGTCGGGCGGTAGTAGCCCGTGACGCAGTTGACGAGCGAGGTCTTGCCGGCGCCGTTGGGACCGATCAGCGATGCGATGTGACCCTGCTGCACCTGCAGTGAGACGCCGGAGAGCGCGGTCAGCCCACCGAACCGGAGTTCCAGGTCGGACACGTCGAGCGCGAGCGGCATTGCGGCTCCCACGGCCTCCTCACCCCTAGGAGACGGGAGCCGGGCTGACAGCGCCGGCGAGCCGCCTGAGGATCTCGGCCGCCTCGGCCGCCATGGTGGGCACGAAGTCAGCGATGTCGATGACCTCGTGGATGCCGCTCGAGACCTGCCCGGCGGCCATGATCCCGTTGTCGACGTCGCCGGTCTCCTGCGCGCGGATCAGGCCGTCGTCCTTCCAGCGGATCAGCTCGGCGTCGGTCATCTCGTTGGTCCGCACGATCTCGAGCAGACGCTCTACGCCGGCGTTCCGGAGTCCGCGGGCAGGGCCGTAGACGGCCGGGAAGACGACGTCGTCGCCCTCCCGCGCATCCACGATCTTTCGCGCGTAGGCGGGGTGCCAGTCGGTGTTGTCGCTGCTGGCGATGAATCGGGTGCCCATGGCCACGCCGCTCGCCCCCAGGGCGAGAGCGGCCGCAAGCGTGCGTCCGTCCCTCGCGCCACCGGAGAGGACCACCGGGACGGACACCGCCTCGGTCACGTTCGGAACGAGGACGAAGGTGTGGACCGGCGACGCATGCGTGTGCCCGCCCATCTCGTATCCCGACGCGATGACGACGTCGACGCCCTGCTCCTGCGCCTTGAGCGCGTGGCGGGTGGAACCGACCTTGTGCATGTGGATCAGGCCGGCGTCGCGGATCATGTCGCGGAATTCGCCGGGGAACCCGGCACTGGTCGTGAGGGCGACGAGCTGGCGTTCAATCGCGCTGTCGCTGCGCCGCGCCTCGATGACCGCCCGGATGTAGGCCTCGCTGACCGGCAGGACGACGCCGCTGCCGTCCCGGCCCACCGGGACGTTCACGGCGAACGGGCGGTCGGTGAGCGACGCCACGGAGGCGATGTTGTCGCGCAGCAGCTCCGAGCCCCGACCGGGCTCCTTGGTCATCCCGGGCATGCTGACCGTGCCGAGGCCTCCGGCGTTGGAGACGGCAGCGGCGATGCTGTTCGTCTTGTAAGGGCCCATGCCCTCCTGGATGATCGGGTGCTCGATGCCGAGCAGTTCGGTGAGCCGGTTGGACAACGCGTTCACGCCGATTCCTCTTCGTCTTAGCGGTCGGTGGTGAGAACTAGGGCGGAGCCGTCTGCGAGGGCGCCCGAGGTGACAACGCCGACGTCGTGCCGGCTCACCTGACGCGACCCGCCTCGGCCCTGGATCTGGAGGACCGCCTCGGCCACGGTGTTCATGCCGTGCAGGTAGCCCTCCGCGAGCAGGCCACCGTGGGTGTTCACCGGCAGACTCCCGTCGAGAGCGGTTGCCCCCGAGCGCACGAAGTCGCCCGCCTCGCCCCGGTCGCAGAAGCCCAGCCCCTCGAGGCCCATGAGGACGACCGCCGTGAAGCAGTCGTAGATCTCGGCGAAGTCGACGTCGGAGGCGGAGATGCCCGCGCGGCCGTAGAGCTCGTCGCGGAGCAGGTCGGTGAAGTTGCGGGTGTAGTCGTCGTAGAGCAGCTGGTCACCGATGTCGAGACCCGGTCGAGCTCCGGCGCGGTAGGCGGCGGAGGCGATGACCGCCGGCTCCTGCTGCAGGTCGCGGGCCCGGTCGAGGCTGGTCACGAGGACGGCACAGGCGCCGTCCACCTCGCTCGTGCAGTCGGCCACGCGGAACGGGTCGGCGATCATCGGTGACGCGAGGTAGGACTCCATGTCCAGGGGCTTCCGCAGGATCGCCCGGTCGTTCAGCTCGGCGTACGCCCGCTGGGCCACTGCGACGTCACCCAGTGCCCGTGGGTCGGTCCCCGTCTCGTGCAGGTACCGCTGCGCCCACATGGCGATGTACATCAGGTAGGCGTTGTAGCCGATCGGATAGCGGTACTGGGACGCGCCGCCGGGGAACTGGCCGCTCCCTACCCGCACACCGGATCGGCCGTTGAGCGCCCGGAAGACCAGGACGTTCTCGGCGTATCCCTGCGCCACCGCCATCGCCGCCTGCTGAACCATGAAGCAGGGCGACTGGCCGCCCTGCTGGAAGTCCATGACGAAGCGCAACCCCGGCAGCGCGAGTGACGTCGCCACTGCCTCGCTCGACACCGAGTCGTTGAGCACGCTGAAGCTCACGACACCGTCGATCTGCGACAGCGGCAGTCCGGCGTCCTCGGCGGCCGCGCGGCCGGCTTCGGTGGCCAGGTCCAGAACGCTCCGGCCGGATGACTTGGTGAGCTCCGTGAACCCAACGCCTGCGATGGCAGCGGTCTTCATCAGCACCTCCTTTGTGTGACCGGGACCATAGGAGCGGGGCGATTCATTCGTCAACCATCCGGTCAAAGTTTTTCCTTGACGTCGATTCCCGACTCGGTGTTAATGTGCGGCCGTGACCACAGGACCCCGACTCCACCTGTTCTCGGCCAGGCGCCGGGTGACCATGGGGGACGTCGATGCGGCGGGGATCCTGTACTTCCCGGCGGCCTACCGATGGCAGGAAGAGCTGTTCACCGGCTGGCTGAAGGACACCGGGCATGCGATCAGCGAGATGCTCGAGGGCGACGCGGCCTGCCCCTGCGTGGCCTCCGCGGCGACGTATCCCGCGCCCATCTCGGTCGACGACGAGCTCTGGCTCTCGCTGCACCCGACGCGTATCGGGACTACGTCCTTCGGCATCGCGGCGACCGCACGACGCATCGACGACGGGACGCCTGTCCTGCACGTCGGCAGCTGGCACGTCTGGTCGACGTTCGCGGGCACGGGCAGGAGCCGTTCCCTGACGTCGGCGCCGCTACCGGAATGGCTCCGCAACGCCCTCGAGTCCACACCGACCATCGATCCGCCGGGCCCCGTACTGCCCGCGGCCGCAATCTCCGGAGGACGCCCGTGACCACCGACGACACGATCCTCGTCGACCGACTGCCGGTCGACGAGCACGGATCACTCCTGGGGCTGGTGACGCTGAACCGCCCGAAAGAGATGAACCCGCTCGACTGGGATACCGGTCGTCGCCTCGGACGGATCTTCGACGAGCTGGCTGCGGACTCCGCCGTCCGGGTCATCGCCGTGACGGGTGCCGGCCGCGCCTTCTCCGCGGGTGGCGACATGAAGAAGTACCAGGAGCTCCAACGGGACCCGCAGGACTTCCCGCAGTTCCTGGCGGACCTGCACGAGGTCTTCAGCCGCATCTCCCAGCAGCCCAAACCCGTGATCGCCCTGGTGAACGGGATCGCAGTCGCCGGCGGGATCGAGCTGATCCTGTCCTGCGATCTGGCGATCGCCGCGGAGTCCGCCCAGATCGGCGACGCCCACCTGCCGTTCGGGCAAATGGGCGGCGGTGGGGTCCTGACGCTGCTCCCCCGGGCCGTCGGACCGGCTCGAGCCCGTGAGCTGGTGCTCTCCGGACGCCTGTTGCCGTCCGCGGAAGCGCTCGACTGGGGCCTGGTCAGCAAGGTCGTCCCGGACGACGAGCTCGTCGACGCCGGGATCGCCTTCGCCAAGGAGGTCGCCAAGAAGTCCCCACTGGCGGTGGCGAACGCCAAGAGCGTCCTCAACACCGCCTTCTGGGAAGGCACGGGGATTCCCGCCGGCATGCGGCTGGAGCGAGAGGTGACCGGCCGCTACTGCCTCACCAGCGACGACGCTCCCGAAGGCCTCCGGGCATTCGCCGAGAAGCGTCGCCCCGCCTTCACCGGACGATGACGAGGAGCCTTCCGTGACCACCACCGCCGCACGCCCCGCAGCACCGCCACGCCCCCTGCCCGACGAGGACAGCCGCGAGTACTGGGCGGCCCTCCGCGAGCACCGGATCACTCTGCAGGCCTGCACGTCCTGCAACCGGCGACGCTTCCCCGCCACTCCGTCCTGTCCCTACTGCGCGCATCCGGAGTGGAGCGAGGAGGAGGCGGCGGGCACCGGCACCGTCTACTCCTACATCGTCGTTCACCGAGCCTTCGATGCGGCATTCGCAGCCGACGTCCCGTACACCGTCGCGACCGTCGATCTCGACGGAGGCGGACGCATGGTGGCCCGCATGGACACCACCCCGGCGATCGGCGCTCGCGTCGCGCCGGACTTCGTCGACCACCCCGAATGGACCGAGCTCCGCTTCCGAGACCAGGAGACAGCGTGACAGCGACCATGTCCCACACCCGCGCGAGCGCGGCGTCACCGTTCGCGCAGACGATCCGGCGGTTCACCGAGGAGAAGGTGATCCCGAGGAGCCATGAGCTCGACCAGCACCCGCAGGACATGCCGCTCATCCGTGAGCTGCTGCTCCAGGCCGGGAAGCTCGGTCTCTACGGCGCGGTCATTCCCGAGGAGTACGGCGGCACAGGCCCGAACTCGCTCGCACTGCACGAGGGGATCGAGGAGCTCGGCTACGGCAACGCGGGGCTCGCCATGTCCCTCATGCCGACCTACCTGCTCTCTCGGGCGGTAGCGCTGCACGGCTCCGAGCTGCAGAAGCAGAAGTGGCTCGTGCCGATCGCCAATGGAGAGATGATCGGCTCCTGGGCAGTCACCGAGCCGCACACCGGGTCGGACGTCGCGAGCATCACCACGAAGGCCGAGCGCACGCCGGACGGTTGGCGGCTCAACGGCCGGAAGATGTTCATCACCAACGCCACGGTGGCCGACTGCCTGCTGGTCCTGGCCCGCACGGGCGGCCCCGGCATTCGCGAGACGCTCACGACGTTCGTCGTTCCCATGGATCTGCCGGGGATCACGGTCCCGCGCGCGCTGGAGAAGATGGGGTTGCGCTCCTCGCCGACCTGCGAACTGGTCCTGGACGACGTCATCGTGTCGGACGACGACCGGCTCGGCCCCGTCGGCCACGGATGGCAGATCGGGATGGACGTCCTGGACTACGAGCGCCTCGCGATCCCCGCAATCGCCGCCGGCATGTGCGCGCGTGCGCTCGAGCTCACGAGCCGCTACGCCGCGGACCGGACCGCGTTCGGGAAGTCCCTTGACCGGCACGGCCCCGTCCAGGGGATGCTGGCCGACATTGCCGCCGGCCTGCTCGAGTGCCGCCTGCTCTACCGGCACATCGCCGGGCTCGTGGACGCCGGTCGGCCGGCGGTCGTCGACGGATCGATCGGCAAACTCGTCGGCGGTAGGCTGGCCAACAGCGTGAGCAGCCTGGCGGTACAGGTCCACGGCGGCTACGGGTACATCCGCGAGTACGAGGTCGAGCGTCTCTACCGAGACGCCCGCTTGTTCACCATCGGCGGTGGCACCAGCGAGATCCAGCAGAAGATCATCGCTGAACAGCTTCCGCGCGAGCCCGGCTGGGCGAGAACGGCAGCGTTGCCCTGACCGATGTTGCCCGTGGCTGTCGGCTGGGCAAGCCTCGCTGCAACCCGGCGTTCAGTTGAGGAGTAGACGTGTCCACGGTTGAAGTTGTCGACGAAGAGGGTCCGGGCAGGGTCGAACGACGTCGTAACCGGAAGGTGCTGGACATCCTGACGGCTACCGCGGACGTGCTCGCCGAGCGCGGCTACCACCAGACGAACCTCGACGAGATCGCCGAGCGGCTGGACCTCACGAAGGCCTCGCTCTACCACTACTTCCCGAGCAAGGACGAACTCGTCACTGCTTGTCTCGAGTGGGTCGGGAAACTGGTCAACGACCGGCTGATGGCGACCGCGCAGAACCGCGAAGGAACTGCCAGCGAGCGGCTGACGGCACTCATCCGGGTGCAGCTCGACAGCATCGTGCGCGAGCACCCGCAGATGGCACAGCTGTTCCTGCAACCCCTGGACTGGCCGGAGTCCTACCGCGAGCGCACCAAGGAACTGCGCAAGGAGCACGACGAGGCCTTCCGCACGGTCATCCGCGACGGCATCGCCAGCGGTGAGTTCGTCGTCGAGGACGAGTCGACGGCGGTGCACTGCCTGCACGGCGCCATGAACTACGTGCCCGTCTGGTTCCGGGCGAAGAGGAAGAAGGACTACGAGACGATGTATGAGACGACGGCGGCGAGCCTGTTGAGACTGTTCCGTCCACCCGCTCCATGAGCTCGGCGTTGCTCGACGACCTCTTCGGTCTCGCGGGGCGACGCGCCGTGGTCACCGGCGCCAGCCGGGGCATAGGCGCTCGCGCGGCCCAGGCGCTCGACGCGGCCGGGGCGACGGTGGCACTGGTCGCCCGCAGCGAGGACCAGCTCCACCAGGTCGCGAAGACACTCACGAACGTGCCCCTCGTGGTGCCGGCCGACCTGAGGAGCGAGGCCGGTGTCGACGAGGTGGCGGCGGCGGTCGCCGACGCGTGGGGTGGCGCCGACATCCTAGTCAACAACGCCGGCCTGTCCCGTCCCGCCCCTGCTCTCGAGCTGCGGACGGAGGACTGGGACGCCGTACTCGACGTCAACCTGCGGAGCGTCTTCACCCTCACGCGCGCGCTGGCCGCCGGGATGCTGGACCGGGGCTGGGGGCGCGTGATCAACGTCAGCAGCGTCCTGAGCCTGGTGGGCGACGCCTGGGCCGCCCCCTACGCGGCATCGAAAGCAGGGCTCAACGGCCTGACGCGGTCGCTGGCCGTCGAGTGGGCGAGCAGAGGAGTCACGGTCAACGCCCTCTGCCCGGGTTGGGTCGACACCGACATGGTCGCCGACCTGCGAGCCGACCCGAATTTCGACAAGCGCGTGCTCCGCCGTGTGGCCGCGCGCAGGTGGGGGGTCCCGGAAGACATGGATGGCGCCCTTCTCCTGCTCGCGGCGCCGGCATCGTCCTACCTCACGGGCCAGACACTCGTGGTGGACGGCGGACTGGCGGCGGGGTGGTGACCGCCCTCGGCGTGATGCTGCCCATCGCGGACCCGGTCGGAACCGGCACCGCCGACATCCCCGCCGCGGCCCGCCACCTGGAACGCGTGGGCGCCGACGTCGTGTGGGCCGGTGATCACCTCGCCTTCCACACACCTGTCGTGGAGGCGACCGTGACGCTCGCCATGGCGGCCGCGGTCACGGAGCGGGTCCGACTCGGCTTCGGCGTGATGCTCCTCGCGCTGCGGCAGCCTGCCTGGGCGGCCAAGCAGGTGTCCTCCCTGCAGGCCGTGTCCGGGGGGCGGGTCGTCCTGGGCATCGGCGTGGGCGGCGAGAACCCCGAGGAGTGGGCGGCCGGCGGGGTGCCGACGCAGGAACGCGGTCAACGGAGCGACGCCGTCCTCGGCGCCCTGCCGGATCTCCTTTCTGGCCGGCGCGCCACCGTCCCCGCGCCCTACGACCTGCAGGTTCCCGCCCTGCTCCCGACCGGTGGCATGCCACCGGTCTGGATCGGCGGCCGCAGCGAGCGGGCACTGCGGCGGGCCGTGCGGTTCGGCCATGGGTGGCTCGGGATGTGGGGAGACGAGCGTCGTGTGCTCCAGGCGCGCGAGCAGCTGCATCAGCTCGCCGAGCAGGAGAACCGTCCCGTGCCGCGCGTCGGTCTGCACGTCTTCGTGCACGTGAGCGAGGACGACACCGGCCGCGACGAGGCTGCGGCGTTCGTGAGCGGGCAGTACCGGCTTCCTTTCGAGAAGGTCGAGCGCTACGTCGCAGTCGGCACCGCTGACGAGGTCACGGCACACCTGGCCGGCCTCGTCGCGAGCGGCGTCGAGGAGTTGCTGCTGCATCCCGCCGCCGTCGACCACCACCGGCAGTACGACCTGCTGGCGCCCGTGATGGCGCGTCTGCGCAAGGGCGACCTGCGATGACGGGACAGCCGGACCTCACCGACGTCGTGTACGAGGTCGACGACGGCCTCGCGTGGATCACCATCAACCGGCCGGAGCGCTACAACGCATTCCGCAACCGCACCATCGAGGAGATCGTCGACTGCGTGAAACGCGCGTGGGCAGATCCCTCCGTGGGGGTTCTGGCGCTCACCGGTGCAGGCGACAAGGCGTTCAGCTCCGGCGGCGACGTGAAGCAGCGTCAGCTCACCGGTGACTACGGCCCGAGCCGCTCAGGCCTGTTCGAACTCGAGTCGATGCACCGCGTGCTCCGCGACGTGCCGAAGCCCGTCATCGCCGCCGTGAACGGCCTCGCCATCGGCGGCGGGCACGTGCTGCACCTGCTGTGCGACCTGACCATCGCGAGCGACAACGCCCGCTTCGGCCAGGTCGGGCCGAACGTGGGGTCGTTCGACGCGGGTTTCGGCACCGCGTACCTCGTGCGGGTCGTCGGCGAGAAGCGTGCGCGCCAGATCTGGTACCTGTGCGAGCAGTACGACGCGCACACCGCTCTCGACTGGGGTCTGGTGAACGCTGTCGTCCCTCTCGCCGAGTTGCGGCCCGAGGTACGGCGCTGGGCGGACGGAATGCTGAGCAAGAGCCCGACGGCCCTCAAGGTGCTCAAGCACTCCTTCAACGCCGCCAGTGAGGCGATCGCCGGGCGGGCCCAGCTCGCCCTCGACACGCTGGACCTCTACATGGCCACGGACGAGGCCGGCGAAGGCGTCGCGGCGTTCACCGAGCGGCGGCCCCCGCGGTTCTCCGGCTACCGCTGAGCCGCGGGCGCGGCGGCCAGCGGCCCGGCGGCGCCGCCGCCGCCGGGGGTGTACTGCGCAGGGTGGCCGATCGTCGCCGTGCCGGCGGTTCGATGGACCGTCCCCCGGTGCGCGAAGGCCTCCGCGCCCACCGCCTCCCAGGGCATGCGGACGGCGCTGGCCGGCACGTCGGCCGCCTGTAGCCGTGCCAGCAGTTCGTCCCTCGGCCACCCGGCGACCGCATCCGCGACGACCGCGCGAAGGCGCGGATCGTCACACCGCTGCTCGTACGTCGCCCCCGCCAGGTCGTCGAGCCCCACAACCTGACAGAAACCGCGCCAGAAGTGCTGCTCGTGCACGATGCCGAGCGCCAGAGCCCGTCCGTCAGAACAGGCGTAGACGCCGTAGTGGGGCGTTCTCGTGAAGACGTCGCCCCCGTCCGCGAGGTCGAGCCGGGGCAGCGTCCACGTCAGCGCGACATCGGTCATCGAGACATCGATGAACCGGCCGCCCTGGCCGCGGGCGACGGCGAACAGGGCAGCGCACGCGGCGAAGGCCGCGAACAGCCCCGACGCCATGTCGGCCACGGGCAGCACGGGAACGGCGGGCACGTGCGTCGGGTCGACGGCCAGGATCCCGGCCTCCGCCTGGTAGTTCACGTCGTGACCGGGAGCACCGGCCCGGTCCCCCGTCTGCCCGTAGCCGGAGATCGAGACGTACACCGAGTCCGGGTACTCGCCCCGGACGTCGCCGTACCCCAGACCGAGCCGGGCCGCGACACCCGGGCGCCATCCCTCGACGACGACAGCGGCGTCCCTCACCAACTCGCGCCCGCGGGCGCGGCCGGCCTCGCTCTTGAGGTCGAGGCACTCGCTGGTCTTGCCCTGGTTGACCGCTGCGAACAGGCGGGGGAACGCCCGTGCCGGGTCACCGCCCGGCGGCTCGACCTTGACCACGTCAGCACCGAGTTGCGCCAGGAGCAGCGTCGCGTACGGACCGGGCAGGTTCGAGCTGAAGTCGATGACCCGCACACCTCCCAGGAGCGGAGGTGGTGCCGGCTCAGCCGACGCGGCGATCGTGCCCCTCCCAGTGCGGCTCGCGAAGGGCGCGGCGGAAGACCTTGCCCACCGCCGTCTTCGGGATCTCCGCCACGACCTCGAGGAAGAGGGGCTTCTTGTAGTTGGCCAGGCCGGCGTCGCGACAGTGCTGCTGCAGTTCCTCCAGGGTGAGCGTCGCGTCCGGAAGCAGGGACACGCACGCCATCACCGCCTCCCCCCACTTCTCGTGGGGCACCCCCACGACGGCGACCTCGTTGACCGCGGGGTGGGCCGCGATGACGTCCTCGACCTCCCGCGGGTAGACGTTCAGCCCGCCGCTGATCAGCATGTCGTTCTTGCGGTCGACGATCGTGATGTACCCGTCGGCGTCCTGGGTCGCCAGGTCACCCATGCGGAACCATCCGTCGACGTAGACGGCGGCGGTCGCTTCCGGCTGGTTCCAGTAGGCCTGCGACACGGCGTCGCCGCGGACCATCAGCTCCCCGATCTCACCGACAGCGACCGGGTTGCCGTCCGGGTCGGCGATCCGCACATCGAAGAAGGGGTTCGGCCGGCCGCAGGAGCTCAGCCGCTCCGGGTGGCTCTTGAGCGCCTCGACGTGCTCGTCGGGGTACAGGATCGTGTTGTAGATCGTGCCGCCCTCCGTGGAGCCGTAGCCCTGGAGGAAGATCGGGCCGAACACGTCGATGGCCCTGCGCAGCACCGTCGGCGCAATGGGCGCACCCGAGTAGTAGATGCAGCGCAGGCTACTGAGGTCGCTCGACGCGGCAGCGGGATGGCTCGCCAGCGCATTGATGATCGCGGGCGCGAGGATCGTGTGGGTGATCCGCTCCTGTTCCACCAGCTCGAAGAACCGTTCCGGGTCGAACTGGGACATCATCACCGACCGGGCCCCCCGGAACAGGGCCGGGGAGGTGAGGATCCCGGACTGGTGCGACAGCGGACCGACATGGAGGAGGGCCGAATCCGGTCCGACCTCGCCCATGATGGTCGCCAGGATGTTTCGGTAGGTGTTCACCCAGTTGCGGTGGCTGTACACAGCACCCTTGTAGCGGCCGGTCGTGCCGGACGTGTGGAAGACGAGGTAGGGCTCGTCCTCCCCGAGGGGTTCGGGCTGGTACGGCTTGGCTTCGGCAACCAGCTGCTCGTAGTCGCCACTGTCCCGGAGACCGACGACGCGCATCTTCGGCACGGCGCCGGTGTCGACCAGTTGCTGCACCTGTGCCGTGAACTCCGGCCCGGTGATGACGACCGTCGGCGTCACGTCCTCGAGCACGAAGGTGAACTCCCGGGAAGAGTCCCGGGAGTTCAGGCGCCCGCGCACGGCGCCGATCATCGACACGGCGTTGTCGATCTCGACCCACTCGCTGCAGTTGTTCATCAGCGCCACGACGCGGTCCCCCGGCTGGACACCGAGCTCCACCAGCGCCCCGGCCAGCCGGCAGCTCCGGTCCCACATCTCCGTGTACGTGGTCGTCCCGCGGTCGTCGACCAGGGCCAGCCGGTCCTTGAACCGTTGCACTGCCGAGTAGACGAAGTCGTGCACCAGAACGGCCATGCGTTCTCCCTGAGATCGACCCTGCGATGTCGGTGGTCCGCGCAAGAAGCGACGCTAGGGGCACGAGCATGTTTCCGTCAACTGTCGAATCGGTTTCCGTCGCATGAGGCGGTAACCGAACGGCGGGTTGAGTTTCGTGCCTTGACGGGCGTTCGGGTCGGCGCCGTTCCTTCCGGCCATGCTCGTCGCCGGAGTCGCACTCGACCGGCGCTGCCGGGCAGGCCGCCGCCAGGGCGGGCTGCCGCACGCCAGGCTGCACACGCTGCGGCACTCAGGCAGCCTCACGCTCACCCGCGGTGTTCGCTGAAGCTGGACGTGATCCTCGGCCACACCTCGATCGCCATCACCGGCGACATCCACGGCCACGTCCCCCCCCCACGTCGCCCGATAGGTGTATTGCCCAGCAGCGTTGTTGACGGCGAGACGGCTGATGGGGGCTGTCCGCCGAGCGCGGTGTGGCTGCGGTGATGGTTGTAGGTGTGCAGCCAGCCGGCCGACGAATTGGGCGGCCTACATCCGTCCCTTCGACAGCTGTGCACGTAGTTGTAGCCAACCTGACGGCCGGCCAGCTGCTCGGTGCGGGTGTGGTTGTGCTGGGCCAAGCCTTTGCCGTGGACGCGCCAGCCACCACCGGGACGGATGACGGCGAGGTTCTTGACGTCGACGTGCACCAACTCGCCCGGGTGGGCGCGCTCGCAGCGGCGGAACAGCTCCCCGGTCGGCCGGTCCAACCAGGCCAGCCGGTGCATGCCGTGCCGGCTGCAGCACTGCGTGCACCGTCGACGGCGCCAGTCCAACCAGCGGCGCGATCCGGGCCGGCCCCAGCTTGCGCTGCGAGCGCAGCGCCAGCACCTGGGTCTCGAGCGCGGGCGGCGTCTTGCCTGGTACCCGGTGCGCGCGACTTGGCCGGTCCGACAGCCCGGCTGGTCTCTCGGCCCGTCAGCGGGCCAGCCACTTGTAGCCCCGCCGCCCGAGCGCGGCCGCGGTTGCAGCAACGAACTGCGGCATTCGACTGGTAGCGGCCGAGCGACAGCGAGGAACCGCTCTTCCTGTCGCCGTGTGCACTGAGGCACGCGGAGGGCACGGCCGGGGCTCGACTTGGCGCCGACCAGCAAAGATGGCGCTCCGGCTCCCAAGCCTTCCAAGCTGGCCATGCCGGCCCGATCCCGGTCACCCACTCCAGGTACTGGCCAGCCCGTATGCCCGTCTGTCCAGCTCAGCCGGCTATTGGCGCTGCCTTCGTGCCTCAGTCTTGCCGCCCCGGTTGGCCCGGGACCACCGGACCTGTCCGGTGCTTGTGGCACGGTTGAGGCACGAGCTCGATGGGCCCAAGTCTGACGACATAACCGGAACCCATTTCCAGACAACCATCCGAACCGCAGTTCCACGAGGTGCTCCGATCGCACGTTCACCAGCTGGCCCGGCTCAGCGGGCCCGGACAGCGGCAGTGCTCAGAAGGGATCGGGCGGGGTGCCGAGCACTTGGACGGGCACGGCACCCATGGCCGAAGCCGCGGCGCCATCAGCGCACGCCTTGCGCCGGGCTTGCCGGCGGCGGACCACAATCGCCGCGAGGGTCGCTCCGGCCACCACGACCCCGAAGGCCAGGCTGGCGAAGGCCAGAGTGAGCGCGGTGGCGGCCGCCCCGGTGACGCCGATGCCGAGCAGTGTGAGCAGTGGTGCGGCGCAGCAGACGGCACAGGCGGCCGCACCGGCACCGATCAGGCCGCCGCGGAACCGAGGGCCGCGATTGCGGGTGACGCCCACGGGGCTGGGGGTGGTCACGTGTCGCTCCGTCCAGCGACCCGCTCGCCCCTTGGTCACCGAGGCGTCGTCGGTCTTACCCGCGCGGCGAGCCACGACCGCGGGCAGCTCGTCGAGGTCGTAGAGGTTGCCCTCGGGTGTACCCCAGCGGGACGGCCGTTGCCGTGCTGATCACGGGAAACGATCTCCTAGAACAGGCGATCCGACGATGGCTCCGTCGCTACGGGGCTCGCGAAGTCGGGGCCTGCGATCGGCTGACGTCACCGGCCAGTTCACACCGTGTCCCATCAGCGTTGAGCGGGTCAGCAGGGGGCCGGCGAGGACTCGATGGAGCAGGTCCTGCTGGGCCGGTTCGGCGTCGACCAGGCGCGCAAGCAAGGTCAGGAGATCTGTGGACTCGGCGGACCACTCGGCTGGCCAGGCGTTGAGGTGGAGGCCATCCAAGGGGCTGCTCTTCTTGCCGCCGGGGGCGGTCTTCCGGTAGTGCAGCAGCGGGACGCGGCCCCGCCGATCGACTAGCCGGCAGGGATGCCGAGAACGCGGGATACCCGGTTCAGCGCCGTCAGGTCGTGCCGGTGGCCCAGGCCCTGCTCGATGCGCTGGCAAGTCATGATCGGCACACCCGCCAGCTCGGCCAGCTGCTGCAGGGACAGGCCGCGGGCCAAGCGCAGTACCCGCAGCGGAGGCCGGGCCGGGTCGACGTCGTACAGAACGACCGGGTCAACCCCGAGGGCAGCCGCCAGCCGCGGCACGTACCGCGCCTGTGGCGCATGCGCGCCCCGCTCCCAGTCCCGGATCCGGTCGGCCGAGCGCACGCCAGCCGTCTGGGCGAGGTCTTCGCGGGTCAACCCGGCGGCGAGCCGAGCGTGCCGCAGCCGGTCGCTGGAGAAGTGCCCCACCGGCGCATCTTCGCATCGGCCGTGAGTTCGTCACCACCGGTTCGTCGCAGTCCTCGATCTCGATGACGCCGCGCCGGGTAGCTCCAGCGCTCCCGATGGTGGCACGGCCTGCGAGTCCCCGACCGCTCGGTAGCACCGCTCAAGTCACCTCAACAGCCCGTGCGCCACTCGGGCGGCTCCGGCTCCGGCTGCGGCCGTCAGGAAGTCAGCGTCGCGACCGGCTTCGCGGCAGCGGGCGACGGCCGGTCGGCCGCCTTCATCAGCCGCCGAACCTCGGCGGTGTCCAGCTCCAGTAGCCCGGCCGCCCGCTCGGCCGGCACGCCCTCGGCGAGCAACGTGCGCAGCGTCTCGCCGAGCGCCGCCGTCGCCGCCGCCAAGGCTTGCTCGGCCTCGCTTCGCGCCTCCAGGGCCACCAGCGCCTCCGCTGTCGCCTGCTCGATCCGACGGTCGTGTTCATCGCGGGCGGCGTCCAGCGCCCGTCGTCGCTCCCGCGCCTTCGTCAGCGCCGCCGCCTGCCGACTCACTGTTCTGGCCACCGCTTCCTCCGCTCGTCCAGCAGACCGACCGCCGGATCATCACACGGCCTCATGACACGGCTCTCGACCCGAGCGTCACCCCCAGCAGCCCGGCACCGCAGCAGGCGTCACCCCGCC
Source organism: Blastococcus sp. CT_GayMR16 (assembly GCF_004570875.1). GTDB lineage: Bacteria > Actinomycetota > Actinomycetes > Mycobacteriales > Geodermatophilaceae > Blastococcus_B. The sequence goes on from NZ_SPQK01000001.1 coordinate 152,541, forward strand.
CCCTCCGACCTGACACACCTCATGCATCACGGCCCGAACCGCCCCTCTCGATGCTCCGAGGGGCCGGACCATGGCATAGGTGCTCGCGACTCTCGGGTCGTGATGACGCTGCACAAGCTCACTGCGGGGGACGGATACACGTATCTGACCCGCCAGGTGGCTGCGCACGACGCCACGACCCGAGGCTTCGACAACCTGGGCGCGTACTACAGCGAGAAGGGCGAGGCTCCGGGCGTCTGGATGGGACGCGGGCTTGCCGCCGTGCCCGATTTTCCGGTGGGTGATCGGGTCACCGAGGCGCAGATGGTCGCGTTGTTCGGGGAGGGGCGGCACCCGAACGCCGACCAGATCGAGCGCGACGCGCAGCTGGCCGGGAAGAACCCGCAGCAGGTCGATCAGGCCAGCCGCCTGGGCGCGCCCTACCGCATTCACGAGCAGGCCAACATGTTCCACCGTCGCTCGGCAGGGGCGTTCCGCGACCGCAACACCGCGCTCGGCCTGTCCGCCGACACCCCCATGCCGGCCGAGGAACGAGCCCGCATCCGCACCGAGCTGGCCTCGGCGATGTTCGCCGAGACCTACGGCCGTCCGCCGGCCGACGCCCGTGAGCTGTCCGGTCATCTGGCCCGCATCTCCCGGCAGGCCACCACCGCGGTCGCCGGGTACGACCTGGCGTTCAGTCCGGTCAAGAGCGTCTCCACACTGTGGGCGATCGCTCCACCAGAAGTCGCAGCCGTCATCGAGCAGGCGCACGCCGACGCGGTGGCAGACACCCTGACCTGGTTGGAGGACCACGCCGCCTACACCCGCACGGGCCGAAACGGAGTGGCGCAGGTGGAGGTGCGCGGGCTGATCGCGGCGGCGTTCACCCACCGCGACTCGCGCGCCGGCGACCCGGATCTGCACACCCACGTGGCCGTCAGCAACAAGGTGCAGACCCGCGACGGGCGGTGGCTGGCGCTGGACGGTCGGCTGCTATACAAGAACAACGTCACGGCCTCCGAGCGGTACAACACCCGCCTGCAGGCCCTGCTCACCGAGCGGCTCGGCGTCCGCTTCGCCGACCGCCCCGGCGCCGATCCGAGCAAGCGGACGGTGCGGGAGATCGTCGGTGTAGACGGCGAGCTGCCCAGGCTTTGGTCCTCGCGGCGAGCGTCGATCGATACCCGCCGCGCGGCGCTGTCGGCACAGTTCCAGGCCGACCACGGGCGGCCGCCGACGCCGAAGGAGGCCGTGTCGCTGGCGCAGCGGGCCAACCTGGAGACCCGGCAGCGCAAGCACCAGCCCCGCTCCTACGTCGAGCAGCGCGCCGCCTGGCGCACCGAGGCGCTGGCGGTGCTGGGCGGGGAGAGCGGCCTGCGTGACTACCTCCACGAGGCACTCGCCCCCCGCCGCGGACCCCTGCCGAAGCTCCCGACGGATAGGTGGGTCGACCAGACCGCCGCTCACGTGCTGTCGGCGGTGCAGAGCTCGCGCGCTACCTGGCAGGTGAACCACGTCCGCGCCGAAGCGGAGCGGCAGGCCCGCGCCGCCGCGATCCGGCTGACCGACCTCGACCGAGCTGTCGACGCCGTCGTCGACAGAGCGCTGTCGCTGTCGACGCCGATGGGCAGCCGCGAACCGGTGACCGAACCCCCGGCGCTGCGCCGCTCGGACGGCAGCTCCGTCTACACCGTGGCCGGCTCGACGCTGTACACCTCGACCGCGATCCTCGCCGCCGAGCGCACCATCCTCGCCGCGGCCGGACGCCGCGACGGACGCGTGCTGCCGACGGCGGCCGTCGACGTCGCGCTGCTGGAGTCCACCGCCAACCGGGTCGAGCTCAACCCCGGCCAGGTTCAGCTCGTCCGCGAGCTGGCCACCTCCGGCACCCGGGTACAACTGGCACTGGCCCCGGCAGGCACCGGCAAGACCACCGCCCTGCGTGCGCTGTCCGCGGCATGGCGGGCTGACGGCGGGAACGTCGTCGGCCTGGCTCCCTCGGCGGCGGCGGCCGCGGTGCTGGGTGAAGAAGTCGGCACCGACACCGACACCCTCGCAAAGCTGATCCACGCACTGGCCCCCGGCAACGCCGTCCCGCCGTGGGTCGAGCGCATCGGCCCGGACAGCCTCGTGGTCGTCGACGAGGCCGGCATGGCCAGCACTCCCGACCTGGCCCGGGCGATCGCGTTCGTCACCGAGGCCGGCGGGTCGGTCCGGCTGATCGGCGACGACCAGCAGCTGGCCGCGATCGGCGCCGGCGGAGTGCTGCGCGACATCATCGCCACCCACGGCGCCGTCACCCTCTCGCAGGTACTGCGCTTCACCGACCCCGAAACCGGCGCCCCGGACCACTCCGAAGGCGCCGCGTCCCTGGCGCTGCGCGACGGCGACCCGGCCGCCCTTGCCTACTACATCGATCACGGACGGGTGCACGTCGGCGACCTGGCCACGGTCACCGACGACGCCTACACCGCCTGGTCGGCCGACCGAGCCGCCGGGCGCGACGCCATCATGCTGGCGCCCACCCGCGAGCTGGTCGCCGAACTCAACACCCGCGCCCGCCGCGACCGCCTCGCCCAGCAGAACGGCCCGGTCGGACCCCAGGTCACCCTCGCCGACGCCTCACAAGCCTCCGCCGGCGAAGCGGTCATTACCCGCCGCAACGACCGCGCCCTTCGGATCAGCGCCACCGACTGGGTCAAGAACGGCGACCGGTTCACGGTCACTGCCGTCCGCGACACCGGCGCCCTCGACGTCGTCCACCAGCGAACCGGACGGCGCCTCACCCTGCCTGCCGACTACGTCGCCGACCGCGTCAGCCTCGGCTACGCCACCACCGTGCACGGCGCACAAGGCCTCACCGCCGACACCTGCTACACCGTCGCCACCGGTGAGGAGTCCCGCCAGCTGCTCTACGTCGCCCTGACCCGCGGCCGGCACGCCAACCACCTCTTCCTCACCACCGCCGGCAACGGCGACCCGCACAGCGTGATCACCCGCGACGCGCTGCTGCCGCCCACCGCCGTCGACGTCCTGACTCGTGTGCTCGCTCGCGACGGCGCCCCGAGCTCGGCGACCGGCCAGGCCCGCGCGCTGGCCGATCCCGCCGCTCTCCTCGCCTGCGCCGCAGATCGGTACTACGACGCGCTTAACACCGCCGCGGAGGACCGCCTAGGCCTGGCGGCGCTCGAGGCCGTCGACGCCGCCGCCGACGCCGCGGTGCCGGGCCTGACCACGCAGGCTGCCTACCCCGTCCTGCGCGCGCACCTGGCGCTGTGCGCCGTTGCCGGTCGCGATCCCGCCGGCGTCCTCCGGCAGGCACTGGCCTCGGATCGACGTCTGGACGACGCCCATGATGTGGCCGCGGTCCTGGACTGGCGTATCGACCCCACCGGCCGCCACTCTGCCGGGACCGGCCCCCTGCCGTGGCTGCCCGCCCTTCCGAAGACGCTGGGCGACGACCTCGAGTGGGGCGACTACCTCGCCAACTCCGCCGACCAGGTCAGCTCACCGGCCGCTGACGTCGCCTCCCGTGCACGCGCCTGGACCCCGACCAGCGCCCCAGTGTGGGCGCTTCCGCTCATCGACCGCGATCCCCAGCTGGTCGCCGACCTCGCCGTCTGGCGCACCGCCCACGGCGTTGACGACGCCGACCGCCGTCCCACCGGCCCGGCGCTGCCGCGCGCCGCGGACGCCCGAACCCAGCGGGCGCTTGACGACCGCGTCACGCGGCTGCTCGGCGATGGACGCACGCTCACCGCACGCTGGGCACCGCTCGTCGACAGCATCGACCCACGCATCGCCGGCGATCCCTACTGGCCAGTCTTGGCCGAGCGGCTCGCCGCCGCCGACCGCGCCGGCATCGACATCACCGCCCTTACCCGCGCCGTCGCGGCCGAACATCCCCTGCCGGACGAGCAGCCCGCCGCGGCGCTGTGGTGGCGACTGTGCGGGCACCTCTCCCCCGCCGCGATGACCGCCACCGGTGCCTCCGCTTCCGAGACGCTGCGCCCGGACTGGACCCCGGTCCTGGCCGACATCGTCGGCCCTGCCGCCGCCGAGCGTGTTGTCGCCGACCCTGCCTGGCCCGCGCTGGTCGCCGCCGTCACCGCCGCCCGCCGCGCCGGCTGGCAGCCCGACCAGGTGCTGTCCACGGCCCATGACCTGCTGCGCGCCGGTCATCCCGACGACGACCAACTGCGCCCTGACGAGCTTGCCACCGCCCTGGTCTGGCGCGTCGGCGTGCTCACCGACCCGGCGTCCGCCGCACGCGCCCACGCGCCGACGCCGCCGGCCGACCTCGAGCAGCTGCCCATTGCGGACGGAGTTGCCGACGACGACTGGCTGGCCGGCCTGGTTGAGCCCGACGACGCCGAACTTTTCCATGAGGATCTGGACGGCGACGACGCGGCCGCTGACGAGCACCCCGTCGCTACAGAACGCGACCGCCGGGCCGCCGACACGAGTCACCGAGCCGCAGCCGACCGGGCTGACGAAGAGGGAGTTCGCTTTGACCGGAACCGTCTCTTGGAGCTCAACCAGCAGGCCGCCGACTTCTTCAGCGCCAGATACCGCGAATCCTGGGCACCCGCCTACCTCACCGACCGGCTCGGCACCGATCTGACGGGAGAGGACCGGTTCACCGTCGGCTACGCCCCCGACAGCTGGACCGCGCTAACCAGTCACCTGCGCCGCCTCGGCGCCACCGACGCCGAGATCGTCGCCGCCGGCCTCGGCATCTACGCCTCCACCGGCCGGGTCATCGACCGCTTCCGCGACCGGCTCGTCTTCGCCATCCGCGACGGCGCGGAGATCCACGGCTGGATCGGCCGCCGCAATCCTGACCACGACCAGGACGGAGGCCACGCCGTCCCCAAGTACCTCAACACGCCCGAGACCTACCTGTTCACCAAGGGCCACGAGCTGTACGGCCTGACTGAAGGGGCCGCCGCGCTGGCCACCGGCGCCGTCCCGGTCATCGTTGAGGGTCCCCTCGACGCGCTGGCAGTCACCCTCGCCAGCGAGGGCGACTACGTCGGCATCGCCCCACTGGGCACCGCCTTCACCGACGCACAGGCCGAGGCGCTTCGCCCATTCCGCGGCGACGGAAAGCCCGGCGTCATCGTCGCCACGGACGCCGACCGGGCCGGACAGCAGGCCGCCCAGCGCATCTTCTGGCAGCTCACCGCCCGTGGCGACGACCCCCGCAGCCTCGCCATCCAGAGTGGCAAAGACCCTGCCGAGCTGCTGCAGACAGCCGGACCACCCGCTCTGCGTCAGGCCCTCGCGGCCTCCCCCAGCCTGGCCAGCGCGCTCATCGACGCCCGCGTCGCCGTCTACGCCGACCGGCTGGACACCGTCGAAGGCCAAGTGCACGCCGTCCGCCGCGCCGCGAAGGTCATCGCCGCCGTCCCGTCAACCAGTTGGCCGGCGCACCTCACTCGAGTGGTGGCCAGCACCGGCATCGCGCCCGACATCGCGCTGTCGGAAGTCTTCAACGCCGCTCGAGCTCGGACAGAGGGTGCGCACGTGCCGGCACGGACACTGATCGCTGGCCAGCTGTCCGAGCTGGCCACTGACGCGAGGATGGAACCCTCCGCGCCCGTGAAGTCCGCCGCGGAGGCAGCGTCGGGGACGCTGACCGATAGCGCGCACGCAGCCGAGCGGGCTGCATCCGCGGGCCGACATCCTCGCGTCCCAGCTCGGCCGCGGGCACGCCAACGGATGTGACACCTGAGCATTCCGACAGTTCTAGGCCATCTCGGATGCGGGCGACGCCACGCCTCCCATTGGCTTCCGCAGCCTCTCTTCCATGGATTTCGGCTTTCCCGCTTGACTGGGACCGCACGATGCATGGGTGAAACGGGACGCCCAGGTGCTGCACGACAAGGCGATCTCCTCGATCACCGTGGCCACGACGGCGTTTAACTCACCGAGTGACGTGGGGCGGGTGACGCAGGTCCTCCTGAGCCTCCAGCACTCGTTCGAGATGCTTCTGAAGTCTGCCCTGGTGCAGAACGGCGCAAAGGTCTTCGACAAGCGGACCGGGCGTTCGATCGGGTTCGAGTCATGCCTTAGCCAGGCGGAAGGGCATGCAGCCATCAAGCTGACCGCCGAGGACGCGGGCACCCTTCGTGCAATCGACGCGATGAGGGATGACGAACAGCACTGGTTCAACGAGGTCAGCGAGCAGATTCTCTACCGGTACGCCCGAGCCGGCGTAACGATCTTCGACGAGGTCCTCGATCGAGTCTTCCGAGAGCAGTTGGCCAGCTTTCTGCCTACACGCGTGCTGCCCATCTCGACCGACGCACCGAAGGAGCTGACGCTGCTCCTGGACGAGGAGTTCAGCCAGATCGCCGCGCTCCTCAAGCCCGGCCGCCGGGCGCGCGAGCGGGCCCGAGCCCGAATCCGCACGCTCCTGGCGATGGAGGCTCACAATGACGAGGACACGCGCGTGTCTAGCCGGGACGTGGATCGGGTGGAGAAGGGCATCCGCCTGAAGAAGAGCCGCGCCGAGGTCTTTCCCAAGCTTGAGGGACTCGGGACCTCGGTGGAGGGCGCAGGCATCAATGTGACAGTGCACTTCACCAAGACCCACGGCGCACCGGTGCGCTACTTGGCTGACGAGGCCCAGGAGGCTGCCGGAATCCGCGAGGTCGACCTTCAGAAGAAGTTCCATCGCACCGCCACGAAACTGGCGGAAGATCTCGGACTCACCGGCCCCAAGAGTGCCGCGCTGCGTGTGCACCTGGCCGTTGACAAGGACACCAAGTGCTTCCACGACTTCGTCTTCGGCCAATCGAAGCATCGTGCGTACTCCGACAACGCGTTCACCCGGATGCGGGAGGCGAAGAAGACGGCCGACATGAAAACCATCTGGCAAGCTCATCACCCCCGTGCAAGCAAGAAGGACGAGACGTGCTCGGTGGCGGGCTGCCTGGCTGGCAGACCGTGACGAGACGGCCCTCCGCCGACACCACGGAGGCTAACCGTCGTCGGACGGGGTGGACCTTCGTCACTCAAGGTCTCCTACCGGTCGCCCGCACCGGCCCGCCGGCCGCCTGCGGGCAAGTGTGGGGCCAGAAGCCAGGCTCACGGGGTCGGCCCCACCAGGCGTCCGAGAGTCGGCGCGGCCAACGCTGAACAGCGTGGTTAGCTGGCGAGCCGGACTCGGGGCGGGGTTACTGACGCTCCCCCGTGAAGGCTTCGGATCTCCAACGCGTGATGTACGGCAGCCAGCTGACTGGAACGGATGAGTAGTGGCAAAGCACAATGGCGGACTCGAACTTACGTGGACCGACAAGGACAAGGCCATTCTGTCCACGGGAGATGGGCAGTACGACTACACCTTCGTTGAGACGTCCGATTACCGAGTCTCAGAGATTCGACTGCTGCATTTCGTTGATCGCGTCGAGGCGCCGACTCCTGGCGATAGGCCGGACGGGTTGCCGGAGCCCACCGACGACAACTTGCTCATTACGGGTGACGCGATGCACGTACTAGATGCGCTCAACAAGATTCCCGAGTACGCGGAGAAGTACGTCAATAAAGTGAAGCTTGTATACGTCGACCCGCCGTTCAACACGGGCAAGACCTTCGATAACTACGAAGACAATATCAAGCACTCAATCTGGCTCACATTGCTGCGAGATCGCCTCCGACAGATCAAGCCCCTTCTGGCCGCGGACGCGTCGATATGGGTGCACCTCGACGACGCCGAGGTGCACCGTTGTCGGGCCGTCATGGACGAAGAACTTGGTCCAGAGAATTTTGTTGGGACGGTCATTTGGGGCAAGGCCGACACGAGTCGGAACGATGCCAAGCAGTTCTCGACGGACCAGGACTACCTCCTCGTCTACTCGAGGTCGGAGAATTGGCGTCCCAACAGGCTCCCCCGTCGAGCCGCTCAGGATGCGATCTACAGCAGCCCTGATGGTGACCCACACCCTTGGCTGCCCAAACCCGGTCACGCCCCGGGAGCGAAGACCCACCAGGGCATGGTGTACGCGGTCCAGTCGCCGTTCACCGGAGAGCTTCTCTACCCGCCCCCCAGTGGGTGTTGGCGTCTGGGAGAGGAGCGGATGTGGGCCGCACTAAACGAGTGGGCCCCCTATAAGCGCGTCCTTCTCGACGACGCCGAAGACCGTGCGAGAATCTGCGATCTACCGATCGGTGATATGCGAGACGTCGAAGCCATGTTGCTTGATGTGGAGCCTGACGAGGCTCAGCTCATGGCGACTGAGAAGCAGGACGGCGTCCTCCCCGAGGTCTACTTCATAAATGAGGGCACACTGATTCAGGTCAAGGGCTACAAGCCCGAAGGGCTAGTCCCCAGAACCTTCTGGCCGTTTAATGTAGTTGGTTCGAACCGAAACTCCAAAGCCGAGACTAAGCGGCTTTTTCCCGGCATTAATCCTTTCAACACTCCCAAGCCGGAGCGCCTGATTCAACGAGTGATTCACCTCGCGACTGACCCCGGCGACATCGTCCTGGATTGCTTCGCCGGCTCCGGCACCACCGCCGCCGTCGCACACAAGATGGGTCGACGCTGGATAACGAGCGAACTACTCCCCTCGACGGTCAATACCTACACCAAGCCCCGCCTCGTCAAGTTGGTTAACGGGGGCGACCCAGGAGGTGTGACGGTCGTGAAGGAGCGTGTCGCAGCCGCTGGAGTATCGCTTCCGCCAGGTGTCGAACCGGAAGACGCCCAGAAGTTCCAGAAGGTGCTCCGGAAGGTGCTCCGAACAGCAGACGAGCCCTTGGAGGACGAGCCGCTCGACGAGGACGAGCCCGCGGACGTGGACGACCTCGATCTGGTCGAAGATGAGCCTGACCAGCCGGTCGAGCCGCCTTCCCCGCTCACGATCTCGCTTGATAGGGAGCTCCAGAAGGTTCTCCGCGCGGCGAAGAAGTTTGGCGACAGTCCGCTAGACGAGGCAGAGACCAAGGTGCTCACAGCCCTTCTACGCAAGGTCGCCGCGGCTGAACTGACAGCGCTGGACATCACGAAGACTGTTCGCTCGGCCATCCTGCAGCGCACGGCGACCGCAGACCGCAAGACGACAATGTGGCACGGCGGCGGTGGCTTTGCCCACCTCGAGGTCGGTCCCTCCATGTTCGAGGAGATCGACGGGGTCATCGTCCTAGCGGACTGGGCTACGCGGGGCGAACTTGCGAAGGCGATGTGCGCGCAATTGGAGGTCCGTTACGAGCCGAACGGAATCTTTGCTGCGCACAAGGGGAGCGTCCGCTACGTCGTCATCGACGGCCTCGTAGGAGGGGGCACTGTGGCCTCAATACTGGACCAAGTGCCTTCAGGTGAAGTCGTGCAGGTATGGGCGACGCAGTACGACGACGAGGCTGTCACGAAGCTTCGGCGCGAGCGTCCTGGCTCCCGACTGGAGGCGATCCCCGACTCGGTCCTCGACTCGTACCGACATAAGGCCGCAAAGGGTTCACCGTTCAAGAGGCGCCGGGTTGCTGAATTGAGCGCCATCGACGGGAATGCCGAGGAGGCGTGATGCCGGACCTGAATGTCGACAGCAATCTCGTGGCTGAGGTTCGTCACCGACTCACCCTCCGCGACCCAAATGCACTCGCTCTTGAGTCAGTCGTGAACGTTATCTCGCAGCACTACGACGTAGAGGGCGGCGAGAGCCCTCTTGAGATGATCGTTGATTCCGCCACCGGCGTGGGGAAGACCTACATCATGGCTGGGATCATGGAGTATCTGGCCGGCGCCGCCGACCCCGCCCGGAATTTTCTGTTACTGGCTCCCGGACGGACCATCCGAGACAAGTCCGTCAACAACTTCACCCCGGGGCACGCGAAGTCGATTACGCAATTGTTGCGGTCGGATCCGTACGTCGTGACAAAGGACAACTTTTCGAGTCCCGCCACGCTTGCCGTGATGCGCGATCCCGGCCGTACGAAGTTGTATATCTTCACCGTACAGGCGTTGACTTCCGCCACCGGCGACGGCAGGGCGACGCACGAGTATCAGGAAACACTCGGCGGATCCTTCTACGAGTTCTTGGCGAATCTCGACGACCTCGTGATCCTCGCCGACGAGCACCACTGCTACCGCGGGGCCGCCTTCTCACGCACTATCCGCAACCTCACCCCAGAGGTCGTCGTAGGTGTAACCGCGACCCCCGACCGGGCCGACGAGGGCATCGTGATCTACCGGTATCCGCTTTCGGCTGCGATCGAGGACAAGTACGTTAAAACCCCTGTGCTCGTAGCGCGCCAGGATGACCGCCACGACGATCGCACAAAGTTGCTCGATGGCGTGACGCTTCTCAAAGCTAAGGCGCGGGTTGCCCACGCTCACTGCGTGGAGAACGATCTGCCGTTGGTCAACCCCGTGATGCTGGTGATCGCGGAGGGCATTGAGCGGGCCGAGGAGTTCCGCGACATGATCGACTCGCAGTCATTTGACGGCGGCCAGTGGATCGGAACGACGCTTCTTGTCCACTCCGAACTGAGTGGTGACGCAAAGGAGGACGCCCTCGCAGCGCTGGACGCGGTCGAGGACCCAAACTCACCGGTCCGCATCATCCTGGCCGTCGGCATGCTCAAAGAGGGCTGGGACGTCAAGAACGTCTATGTCATCGCGTCCATGCGTCCGTCCGTCTCCGACGTACTCACCGAGCAGACGCTCGGGCGCGGAATGAGGCTCCCGTTCGGGTCGTACACCTACGACGAGATGCTCGATACGGTCGAGGTCTTGGCACACGAGCGCTACGAGGACCTGCTGCGGCGTCGCGAATCACTCAACAGGGCCTTCGTCGATCACCGGGTCTACTTCGCTGCCCGGCAGACAGGCGACGGCCGCACGGTCGCGCGTAGGCAAACCGATGAGGCGCCACTCACGTTCGCCGACCCGCACGAACGGGAGACCACCGAGCCCTCGGCGAGCACCGAGTCCACGGGGGACGCCGAGACGTCGGAGGACAACACCGGCGCCGAACGCGACTCTCCGGCCGCCACGGTCCAGTCGTTCGAGGAGCGCGTGCGGCAGGCGGAGGAGCGGGCTAACGAGGCAGCCAACGAGACGCGTGAGCACAGTCCACTCGTTGAGCGGGCACCCATTCAAATCCCGTATGTGGAACGAGTCCCGCAGCCCCGTGCCGTTTCCCTCAATCAGGTGCACGACTTGACGCCGTTCACGCAACTTGGCGCCACGCTGACTCAGGAGGGGGGCAGCACGCTTCGCCGGACGCTTCTCGAAGCCGAGCAGGGCCGGATCGTGACGAGACGTGCTGAAGGCGACGTCGAAGCCATGTCCTTCGACCTACCGCTGGAGGAGTTGCGGCGCAATCTTGTTGAGCGGGTTATGCAGGTCCGAGGCGTTGAGCGCAGGTCCGGGGAGGTTGCAGCCGCAAAGTCCATCGTGCAGACGGTCGTCGACGCGATGGGAGTGTCAGCAGAGGGGAACCTATCCGCGTACTTCGACCGCGCCGCGCGTCGCCTGCAGGACGAGATCGCCAACCAGTTGCGGCGGTATTCGGCCGCGGACGTTACGTTTTCCGATGAGGTACGCGTGGCGAACCTCGACAAAATTCGCAAGGTTCAGCGCTTCCACGAGCAAAGCCACGAGGGCACGTTCCGACGCGGGGTCGCCTTCAACGGGTGGATGAGGAACCTCTACGAGTTCGCGTGGTTTGACTCCTCCCCCGAGTTCAAGGCGGCCCGAGCGGTCGACGACGATCAGAACGTGATCGTGTGGGCCCGCCTGCACCGTGGCGACATCCCGATCATGTGGACCATCGAAGGACGGGAGTACAACCCTGACCTCGTGGTCATCGAGGAGATCGACGACCAGAGGACCTGCTGGCTGGTCGAGACCAAGATGAACCGCGAGATGACTTCCGCCGAGGTGGTCGCCAAGCGGCGCGCCGCCCTGACGTGGGCCAACACGGTTAACAATTCGGGTCAGGCCGACGGCAAGTGGCGGTACCTCCTGCTGTCTGAGGATGACGTCGACGACGCAGCCGGCTCGTGGGGTCACATGAAGGGATTCGGCCGGTAGAGGCCTACCGCCGCCGACCGCGCGGCTTGCCGCCGTTCTCCTCTCGGAGCCGTCGCAGCGTCTTCCCTGACGGTTCGTGCGTCCAATACGCCCAGCCATCGATCTGCGTCCCCACTAGATCTCTCAACGCCGGCGAGGGCTCGCGGTAGTGCCCAAGGTCAGTTCGGATACACCCGTGCTCATCTACCTGGCCAGCCAAGCTCCGACCCTTTCGAACCTGACGATGCACCAGTCCATCTCCCGGCTTCACGGCCCCTGCCGCAACAAGGAACTGGAGAGCTCCCGGTAGCGGCGTCGGCGGGCTCGGAGGCACTGCAGCTGCAGGGCGGGTGCTGTCGGCCGCCGCGCCATTGCCGGAGACATGCAGCTCGTCCGTCAAGACAAGGCGCCGAAGAACGTCGTTTGGAGTCTCGAAGCCGACCGCGTGCTGGGCGAGCCTCTCGTACACCTGCTCATCAATTTCCACTCGGCGCATGGCTACTTTCCTCTCTTTCACTTTGGATACTGAGAGACTGACAGAATCCAAAGAGAGAGTCAAGCTTGGTCCCCCACACCGCGGGTGGGGGCCAGTGACTGCACATTGCGGAGAGAATCGAAGCCCGTCGGCTAACGTACGTGCGCGTCGACGGATGAGGTCGACATGTCGACTTAGCGCCAGAAGCCGAACAGGAGCTCGGCGACGATCTGGCGGGGCGTTCCGGCCGCCGGCGTTGGTGACCGCATGGCGCAGGCTGTCCCGGGGGCTTGTCGTTGACGTCGGCGCGGCGTCGTCCCTTCGTGCGATAGACCGGAGCGAAGACGGTGTCTGCAGCCAGCGTCCAATGCAGCGGCCGGGGCCAGCGAGCGGACAGGTTGGCGTATTAGGCGTGGCGCAACCGACCTCCACGTGCGCCAAGTCGTGGAGCCGCGCGGCACTGAACTGGGCGTTTCACTCGTACAGCGCCCGGTCCCGATCGGGGCCGGTGGCGGCAAGGTAGACGGCGAATCGCGGGCTGCTCAGCCAGACCTCCACCCAGGGACCCGGCTGGTGGGAGGGCCCTTGGCGGCCCGCGCCCTCGCGGTGCGCCGTTGGCTTCTGCGCTGATCATCGAGGGGAGGCGTCGAGGGAGGCAGTGTAGCGGCCTTCGGCTGGCCAGTCCTGGTGCCGGCCGGTGCGGCAGGTGCTCTCCCCGAGCCGTTGCGCCATGCGGTCGCAGAACATCGGGAAGGCGTAGCGGTTCCATTCCTCCATCAGCTGGGGACCTACTGCGTTCTCTGATTCCCACCGCAGCACCGCCAGCACGGGCAGTTCCCGGGCGATGTGGGCGTGGTGGGGCCAGCAGACTGGGACCATCTGCGCGGGCCGCCACGCGTACTCGTGGTTGATCCATGCGACGACGTCGTCACACCAGGTCCAGACGGCTGTGCCCAGCTCCCCGGTGCAGGCGGCCGGCTCCCAGGGGCGTTCCAGGTCTGCTACGGCGCTGGCTTGGGCCGCTCCCCCTCGGTCGCCTCGACGCGCGTTCCCCAGAAGTTCAAGCGCATGTAGCACCGCGAGGGGTGGCGGTGGGAACGGCAGGACGATCACCAGGACCGCGTCTCCGACTGCGGTGCGGCCAGCGGGTCGGCCCGGACAACGTGCCGGCTCGGGCCGAGCCGGTGGTCGCGGGCGTAGGCCAGCGCGGCAACCGTGCGCTGCTCGACGTCGTCGGCGTCGGGGCGGGCACGGCGGACGCGCGCGCGGGCGGCGTCAAGCTCGGCCCCGAGCTGCTGACCGTCCTTGCCGTCCAGGCAGCGTCGCAACCGGGCGATGATCGGCGGCGCCGTGCCTGCGACGACGAGGGCGTGCCGCTCGGGGATGCGACGGATGTCGCCGGGCCGCAGCACCCGCACGTCTTCGCCCGAGCGGGACGTGCCCATGCCGCCGGGCCCGTCGGTGACGGTCCGCCGGCTGATCCGCACATCGTCGAGCAGGTCGGACAGTTCCCGGTAGAAGTGGACGTCCTTGCCGCCGCCGAAGATGACGAGGTTGTTGGTGAGCCCGAACAGCGAGCGGGCCTCGTCCTCGCCGTAGGAGACGACTATCTGTTTCCAGGTCTGGGCGGCGTAGATGAACGACAGACCGAGCGCGCGCTCGTTCGCCATCCGCACCCGCAGGGTCGGCAGCGGCGTGGTGGACGGCAGTTCGTCGAGACATGCCAGGAAGGACGGCGTCAGCCGCCCGTGCGGCGAGGTGGCGGCGACGTGCAGGGCGGTGTCGAGGACGTGTTCGGCGACCGCGGTCATCAGCGGTGCCGCCGAGGCGTAGGGGTCCTCCCGGCCGAGTAGGTACACCGTTCCCTGCCGGGCGATCAGGTCGGCCAGATCGGTCGTCGGCCGCCCGCGCGAAGGCACGCAGCGAGCCCTGATGCTCGGCTGGAAGAACAGCGCCATCGCCTGCTGGACCGTGGTCACCGTGTTGCCGACGGTGTCCGGGCTGCCGTGTAGGGCGCCGATCAGCAGCCCGTCCCAGAACCGGGCTGCGTGGGGATGCTGCTGCAGGATCTCGGCGGGCTGCTCGGCGGCGACCGGGTTGGCAACCCATTCCAGGACGTTCTCCAGGCTGCGGCCGGTGAGTGCCGCCGCGTGCAGGAATCCCTGCAGAACCTTGGCTGTCTCCGCGGCGTAGAACCGGGCGGCGTTGTCCTGCCGGCCTCCAGTGACCGCGCCGGCGACGGTGCCGGCAGCGAACGCCCTGGCTCGTCGCTCGGCGATCCGAGGATCGACGCAGCCGGCGACCGGATCCCACACCAGCTCCGGCAGCCCAGGTGCGGCGCCGAAAGGATCGAGGACCGCGACCGGGCGCGGCGGCTCGTCGGGGCGCGAAGGCCGCTGCCGCCGCCCGGCGGTCAGCAGCAGGTCGTCGACCTTGGTCAAGGTCGCCAGCCCGGCACCGCGGTGGGCCAGTAGGGCGGGAGCCAGCAGGTCGAGGGTCTTGCCGGACCCCTGCTCGCCGTAGACGCCGGTAGTGCGGTCGTACCGGCACCACAGTTCCACCCCGTGCGGCTGGACGGAGCGGCCCAGCCGCCAGCCGACGTCGGTCGGATCGAACCCTGATTTGAGCATCCGATGCCCCTTTCAGCGCGCCCGGCTGGGCCCGGGCCGCTGGGCACGCGCCGCCTGCAGCTGCTGGTGGGCCTGCTGAATGGCCACGCCGAGCGCGACCGGTGTCTGCGGGTCGTCCAGCAGCGCCCGATTCGCGGCCCAGGCCCGGCGCGGGAAGCCGGCCGTCGTGCGGGCGTCCGGACCGGCTGCCCGGTCGGCGACGGCGAGGGAGAGCAGTAGGGCGTTGTGCAGAGCGCCGGCAACCGGTTGCAGGTCGGTGGCGTTGACGCGAACCAGCCCGCCAGGCTGATATCCACGCAGGTAGGCGGCCACCCGCTCGTCCCGCGGCGGTACGTCGCGGGCGTAGGCGATCAGGGATCCGGTGTCGGCCCACGATCGGACGGTGCGGTAAAGCAGCTGCGTGGCAAGAGTGGGCAGGTGCTGGGCCGCGGACGTGACCGATGCGCGCAGGGACGCCGTCCAGGTGGCCGGGTCAGACTCGGCAGAGCGGAGGACGGCATGGAGCCGACCCGCTGCGGTCACGCCGGATGGTGTGTGCTCGTGGAAGCGGCGGCTACCGTCGTCGTAGGGACGCAGAGCTGCTCGGACGGCGCGCCAGGCGTCGGCCGCCGTCGTCCGACCTGTGGGTGGTGCGTCGGCCGAGCCGAGGCGCTCCGCAGCGGAGCTGAGTGTCTGGGCGGCGATCGTGTAGGCCAGAACCTCGGTGACCGACGGCGGATCACTGGCTCGGGCGGTGGCCTGAAGAAGGACGCCGATGGCGTCGGGGACCACGCGTGCGGGGTCGACGGACGCATTGACCGCGGGGCCTGGAACGGGGCGGTCGAGGATGGCGACGTCGGCGCGGGTCGGCGGTTGCAGCGCGGCTGTCTGCTGGACCAGGGCCGCCTGACGCTCGACCTCGGCGTGCCACTGCTTCGCCGGACCGGCAGGTAGGCGGTGGGCGACCACCTCGGCCAGCGGCGTCACCGTCTCGGCCACGGCGGTGGCGGCGGCCCACCGGCTGGTCACGGTGGTGTGGTCGTACAGGACCCCGACGGTGTCGGCCGCGGCGGCCGCCAACCGGGTCAACGCCGACTCGGTGGCTGGCGCGCGAACGCCGATCTCTGTACAGGCGGCAGCCAGGGCGGCGACCTGCTGTTCGCGGCGATCGCCGGCGAAAGGGGATACGCCGTCGCGGCGCAGGTGAGCCAACGCCCGACCCAGGTGGCCCAACGCAGTGCCTGCATCGGCGCGCGCGGCCGCGCTGTCGTCCGTGGTCCGCGCTGTGTCGGCGAGGGCGTCGAGCAGCTGCCCGAGCGAGGTGGCCATCAGCGTGGCGCACGTAGCGCTCGGTGGCCGTGCTGTGCAGCGGCGAGGACGTCGGGGTGCGCGAAGTCGTCAGCGGGCAGGTTGCCGAGGATGCGCAGCGCCTGCTCGACGAGCCGGTCAGGGTCGGTGGCGTCGGCCGTCGCGGGCACTGGGCCACTGGGCGCACGCAGGGCGGTGGCGGCGGCGAGGCAGTGCAGCTGCGCTGTCGGCCCCGCCTGGTCGTTGCGGGAAGCGGCGGCGAACAGTGCCGCCGCCTCGGCCCGGGCGGCCAGCAGATCGCAGTTCAGGCCGTCGTCGGTCGAGCTCATCGAGGTTCTCCTTCAAAGGGCGGACGGGTGATGCCTGGATCGACGGTGGTGGGGAGGTCGATCGGGAAGCGGTGCTGTGGACGGATCTGTGGATACGACCGCGGATCGCGTCGCCGCCTGTGGAATGAGGCGATGGAGGCGTCCTCGGCAGCCTTTGGACGGGTAGCGGTCCGGGCGGATGACCGCTCGCCCGGCGCGGAGCTGGCGCAACCCGAGGGCTTGCTCGGCCTCCCTGTGGGTGGCCATGCCGCCGCGGGCGTCGCCGGGACGCCGGTGGCGGGCGAGCAGGACTGCGGTGATGACCGCGGCGGTAAGCAGGACGAGCTCGGCCGCGGCAACACACGCATACACCGGTACGGGCCCGGCGACCCGACCCAGCTGATCCGGTGACAGGCCGCGGCCGGGATCGCCGTTCAGTAGCCCGCCGAGGACGTCGGTGATCGTCTCGGTGCCCTGCGGCCACACCCAGCCACCGCCCCACAACGCCGAGGCGAGCCCGAGACCGACCAGGGCCGCCAGCGCGACAGCGATCAGGGCGCCACCGGCCGCGGCGACGGCCAGTTCCCATCCCCGGGCGATCGGCTGCGGATCGCGACGCCGGAACGGCGCGGTCACGCGCCGGCCCTGGGCCGGTGGTGGATGCCCACGTCCTGGCTCCCCTCTCTGCCGGTCACCCGGCGGTGGCACTGGCGTGCAGGTTGACGCCCTGGTCGGCCAGCCAGGGCACGGGGTCGACGGATGCGCCGTCCAGGCGGACCTCGAAGTGCAGGTGGACGCCGGTGCTGTTGCCGGTAGACCCCTGGAAACCGAGCAGCGACCCGGCGCCTACGCGCTGGCCGGTGGTAACGGTGTAGGCCGACAGGTGCGCGTAGCGGGTGGTCACCTCGCCGCCGTGGTCGAGTTCGACGAGGTTGCCGTAGCCGGCCAGGCTCAGGCTTCCGTCGCGGTCGCAGTAGGCGCTGGTGCACGCCGCGATGACCACGCTGCCGTCGGCGGCGGCGTAGACAGGGGTGTTCCGGGGGCCGGCGATGTCGACACCGGCGTGCAGGGCGCCCCAGCGGGACCCGTAGCCGGAGGTGACGGTGCCGGCGGTAGGCCGTATCCACGACCCGGCTGGGACCGGTAGCCCCGGGCAGACGCCGGCCGCCGCACCGCTCGCGTCGGCCTGGGCGGCCGGCCACAGCATGGCGGTCAGCTCGCGGGCGAGCGGCTCCCAGGGGGCGTAGGCGGATCCGGCTGCCGAGATCTGCACGGCTTGGGCTGCGTCAGTGAGCGGGATCGTCTGCCAGTTCGGGACCTCGACCAGTCGGCGGTAGAAGGCCTCGGCGGCGTAGACCGGGTCCATCAGCTGAGCGACGGTGCCCCATCCGGCGATCCAGCGCTGCTGGAAGGTGTTGACGCTGTCGTAGTCGGAGCCGAGCCCGTCGTAGGGGTAGGTCAGGCTGGTCGCGGTCACCGCGGCCTGCTCCGCGGTCAGCTTCGGGCTGCTGCCGTCGTTGGCCAGCATCCGGATCCGGGACTCCTGGTAGGCGGTGGCCAGCGCCACGGTGGCCGCGTAGGGGTCGAGCCCTTGTGCTGCGGCGACGGTGACGATGGTCTGCGCGTGACCCATCTGGACGGCGTCCAGTCCGATGCCGGCGACAGTGGTGCCGGTGCCGCCGATCGAGCAGCCCGACGACGCCAGCGACGTCGACGCCTCCGGAGCGGCGAGAACCGCGAGAGGGATCAGCAGCAGGGTGAGTACCCCGAACACTGGGACGGCGACGGAAGCGGCGGCCTTCCACAGCCATCGCTTCGCGTACGCCCGAGCCAATCCCTCGGCCGTCCCGGTCATGCCGGACGTCCCATCTCGGGGTCCTTGAGCTCCAGGGGGATCGCGGTGAGGGCCTCGTTGGTGTCGGTCAGGGCCAGCTCGGGCTCGGTGAGGACCGTCTGCACCTTGAACGCCCGGTCGCCCACCAGCCACAGGGCGCGGCCCTTACCGGCGATCGCCCAGCCCGTGACCACCCGTTGGGCGATCGGGGTCAGCCCGAGCATGGTGGCGAGCTCCTCGGCGACGGCTTGGTCCTGGCCGTGCAGGACCTTGACGTCGCACAGGTGCAGCAGGTCCCGGGCGATGGCCACCGCCTGGGAGGAGGCGTCGCCGGCGGTGAGCATGTCCGAGGGCTTGTGCGCGAGCAGGATCTGCACGTCAGCGTCGCGGCGGGACAGCCGCAGGTTGGCGTCCAGGCTCTTCATCGCGTCGACACCGAGCCGCATCTGCCGCCAGGTCTCGTCGCGGATGACGATCCGCAGGTCACCCAACTCGGCGATCTCCCGCATGGCCTGGCCCCACGAGTTCAGGCAGGTCAGCGCGATGCCGACGGCCTGGTCACCAAGCGGCTCGAGGCGGGACAGCGACAGGGATTGGATGGGCGCCCGCCAGTCGACGGCGATGGTGGTGTGGTCGTCGAACAGCCCGGCCAACGAGCCCTTGACCAGGGCCCCCACAGCGTCGCGGAGGGTGCGGGTGGCGTCGAGGAAGTGCCGCCGGTCGGCGTACCGGCAGCAGGTGACGAGCTCGTCGGTGGGTTCGTCCAGGACTCGCCACAGCTGTGGGATGGTGGGCTCGGTCAGCCGGGTAGCTCCGCTGCGGTAGCCGGTGAGCAGTCGCAGCGCCTCGCCGACCGCGGTCTCCTCCACCGGGCCGAAGGGCACGTTCTGGGAACCGACCAGGCCACGGATCAACACGAGCCAGCGGGCGAACATGATTGCCTCGCGGCGGCGGGCCTCGGCGGCGGCGAGCCGGTCCCAGCCGTGGCCGAGCGGGCCGAAGGCCAGCGGATTGACCCGGGCGGACAGTCCGTGGCCGATGACGAACGGCTCCACGCCCAGCGCGCGGCACAGCGGTTCGTACTCGTCCTTGGTGTCGCCCAGGATCAGCGTGCGATAGCCGTAGGCGAGCATGCGCAGCGCGAAAGCCTTGACGGTGGCGGACTTGCCGCGGCCAGGCTTGCCGAAGACCACGACGTTCGGGTTGGTGACCGGGATGGCATCGTCGGTGACCCAGCCGACCGGATCGCAGTAGAACGCCCCGCCCGACAGCAGGTCGATGCCCATCTGCGCACCGGTGGGCGGCAGACCGCTGGTGGCGATCAGCGGCCACACCACGGGCGTCTGCTCCGACGTCATCCGCCATACCGACAGCGGCGCAAGCGCCACTGCGCGACCCCGGCCGCGGCCGCGCGGTCCGCGGCGGGGCACCAGCGCGGTGAACGGGCCGCGCTCCCGTTCCGCCGTCTCGACGGCGGGGACGCCAGGGAGCCTGTGGCCGAAGTCGTCGAGCAGGACGGCGACGTCCCGGCCCCGGCGGGAGCTGCGGCGGTTCATCGTCGTCCCCTGCGGTCGGGCAGCCCGACGCCGAGGGGAATGGCGGCGGCGGCGAAGCCGGAGTCCTGCGCCAGGTCCAGCCGCAACGGCACAAAGCCAGCGGCACGGATGGAGGCGGCGAGCCGGCGGCCGTGCTCGTCCACCGGCCAGGTGGCAGGGACGGTGACGCAGACGGCGACGGCGGGGCGGACGAGCGCGCGGCCGGCGGCCAGCTTCTCGTCGGCGGCACCGATCCGCTCGGTGTCCCGTCGCTGCCGGGCCCGCTGCCGGAAGCCCATGCGGGCGCGCAGCTCGTTGCCGGTGGTCGCGCTCATCTCTTCCCGGCCGACCAGCCGGGTGGCCCGGTCCAGCGGCAGCGGGGCGAGGAACACCGTCAGGCAGCGCCGCTCCCCCGCGGTCGTCGGGACCAGCACCGGGGCCAGTGCGCCGAGCACCGCCCCGGAGTCGGGCAGCAGGATCGTGTCGGTGACCGACGCCCACGCGTCGTGCACGTAGTGCCGCATCTCTGCGCGGGCGTGGGTTGGTCCGGCGGCGCCCATCGGCACCCCGGTCGCCAGCTGGGCGCCGTTGGCGGCGGCCAGCCCGGCGGCGATTAGTTGGCCACGGTCGCCGGGGGCGAAGCCGGTGCGCACCGCGGCAGCGAGTGCAGCCGAGTCCAGCCAGGTGACGGCGGTGCAGCCGACCGGGCCACGTAAGGCACTCTCGACCTCGGCCATCACCCCGTGCAGCACGCGCGCGCGGCCGTCCACCCCACCGCCGGACTCCTTCGCAGCCCGACCCATCCGGCCCTCGCCGACGACGACGGTCACGAAGGCCTCGGTGCGCACCGCCGCCGGGGTGAGGGTGGCGCCCAACAGTGCGTTCACCCGGGCGGCCAGGGGCGCGGCGTCGGAACGGGTGTGGGCTCGTTCCCAAGCGGCGCGCTCGGCACCGTCGTCGGGAACGGTGCGCACCTGCAGGGCGAGGACGTCGATCAGTTCGGTGCGCGCGGCGATCTCGCACAGCTCGGCCAAGCCGGCGCCCATCCTGTCCCGCTCGGCCGGCTCAGCGAGGCCGATGCCGGGGTGGTCGATCCGCGCCACGGCCGCCCAAGTGCGCGCCGCGGAGTTCTGCACGATCACGGGGCGGGTGAACAGCGGCCCGTAGGGCGGTCCGTCATGAGTGCGGATGCCGGCGAGCACCCCTGGCAGGTCCGCCTCGGACAGGTCCTCGGCCGTCCCTGAGGCGGCTCGTGCGCCGAACACCGTCCAGCCCATCGCTCCTCCGATCGCGTGCAGGCACAGGTCGGCGAACCAGCGGCCCGCGGCGCGACCCCGGAGGGGGACCAACAGCACGGCGGCTAGTAGCGCCCACACCGGCAGCCAGATGGCGAGCAGCGCCCAGGCCTGCGCGTTCAGGGCCAATAGCGCCGGTACGCCCGCGAGGGTGACGAGGGCCAGTTGGGCGCCGGTCATCCCGAGGAACCAGCCTGAGACGTCGCGGGAGTAGTCCCCGTATCGGACGGCGTTCATCGGGTGTCGTCCTGGTTGGGACCGATCGGGTCGCCGCTCTCACCAGGCCGGCCAGGCGCCATGCCGTCGAGGCGCTCGGCGGGCCAGGCCGCAGAAGGCCCGCCTCCAGGGTCCTGGGCGTGCCCGATCTCGGTCGTCCTCGCCGGGGCAGGCTGCTGGGGTCCGCCGTCGTCGGGACGGCGCCCTCGGCCGTGCCCGCCTCCGGTCGCCGTCCCTCCGGCGGAGCCGTTGCCGCGCGCCGGTACCCGGGCGGGCAGCGGCTGCCCGTAGTAGGGGTGGGTGTGCCCGACTCCGGCGCCCGACAGTACGTCCGACGCCGAGCCCGCCACGCCGGCCGCCAGCCGCCCCGCCTGTGAGGTGCCGACGCTCAGCGCGCGCAGCGCTCCGGCGAACCGGCCGCTGGTGGCCGCGTCCGCGGTCGACTCCCCCTGCGCCCGGTCCCCGGCCATTCGGACAGCCGCCCCTGAGGCCGCCACCCCGCCGGATGCGGCACCCGCCGCCGCGGTGGCCATGGCCGCTCGCCCGCCACCAGCCTTCTGCAGCGCCCCCATGACTCCGCCGGAGGCGGCCAGCGACGAGCGCAACGCCGCCCCACTCGACGTGCCGGGGTCGACGAAGGCCAGCAGCCGGAACAGCGCCAGCGGACAGATGGCTCCCAGCAGGATCAATAAGCAGCCAACCACCGCCATGCCGATCGCGGCCTCGGTGCTCGTTTCCTCGGCTCCGGTGATGATGCCCTCGGTGATGGTCACTCCGACGCCGAGGACGAGCACGGCGACCGGGGCAACCAGCAGCGCGGCGAGAAACCAGCGGAGGCTCCGCCAGAACCAGCTGCTCGACGTCTGCGCGAGAAGTCCGCCGGCCGAGATCGCTGAGGTCGCGGCCAGCACGATGAGCGCCGCCTCGCGAACCAGCATCAGCAGCAGGTAGCCCACGCTGGCCGGCACCAGCAGGAAGATCGAGCTGACCCCCAGCACGGTGGCGACCGTGCCATCCACCAGGTCGCGGCTCACGCTGATCGAGGGCTCGAAGGCGGCCATGGTGTCGATGTCGAGCAGGCTGCGCAGCAGGGCGGTGGTCAGTCCGGAGACGCCGGTGACCAGCAGCGCCGCCACGCCGATGTAGCCGGCCCAGACCAGTCCGAACTGCAGCAGCCCGATCAGCAGCCGGCCCAGGGTCTGTCCGTCCCGGCGCACCGCTGCGACGCTCAGTTGCACCATGGCCATCAGCGCAGCCACGGTCGCGCCGATGCCGAAGGTCACCGGATACACGGCGGCCAGCGGCCCTCCGGCGGACAGGTCCGGGGTGGCCAGGGCGTCGATCACCGAGAAGGCCAGTCCCAGCAGCCACAGCCCGGCCTCCCACAGCGACAACATGGCGCTGACCCACACGTCGGCGACCACCGCGCCGGCTGCCTCGCCGATCACGCAGAACGGGTTGATCGGCAGGCACGGCAGCGAGCCGTCGTCCGCCGCCGGAGCTGAGGGGAACGCCACGACCGTCGAGTCGGCCGAGGCCGGAACCGCGGTTGCCAGCCAGCCCATCACCGCCAGCATCAGGGCGACGATCAGCATCCGCGGGCGCGGCAACCGGCCGCACTGGGCGAGCTGCGGCCTATACATGGCGCAGATCCCGCCAGCCGGCCGCGATCGCCGCCTCGGTGCCCGGCCAGACCGAGGGCGCCGGCGCCGGCTCCGCTCCCGGACCGATTACCCACCGGTCCCCCACCCAGGCCATGCGCTGGCAGTCGGCGATCGCGATCCGGGAGGTCTGCTCCACGGTGACGGTGAACTCGAAGTTGACGCACACCACTGCGAACTCGTCGCCCACCGTGCCCTTGATCAGCCCCATCACCGGGCGGACGACGATCGCCAGCTGCGGCGACCCGGCCGCCGAGAGCCCCGCTGCAGACAACAAACTCGCCATGCCGTCCACCCCGGACCACGTCTCCGGGGTCGGCCCGCCCGGCGCGGCCCACTCGGTGATCACCCGCCGCACGCCGTCCATCGAGCCGCTCTGCATCGCCGTCACGTCGATCGCCGCCAGCTGCGCCAGCGAACCCTCGGGCGTTCGCGAAAAGCCGGTGGGCACGTCCGCCGGGCCCACGCCGGTAGCGCGCGGCAACTCGAGAACGCCCGCAGCCTGACTCGACACCGCGCCGGGCAGCGCGTCATCCGGGTCGGCGGTCGGCATCGGCGCGGCGGCCAGCGCATCGTGCCGCGACATGCCCGAGGGGGAAGCCGCAGCCTGTCGTGCGGCATCCCTCTCATCCGGCTCCTCGATAAGCCCTCCGACAACTGCCAAGACCAGGCCGGCCAGCACCGCCAGCGCCACCACCGCGCTGACTACGAGCGCCGCAAGGAGACGGGCCGGGCTCCACTCCGGCGTACCGCTCCGCCGCACGTCGGGACGGCGGCGCATCAGGTGCACCCACTGCCGGTGATCGATCCGAGGATGACCAGGATGACCGTGTAGGTGATGGCCACCATCACGACCACCGCGACGCCCATCGCCCCATACCGGGAGGCATGCGGATGGGAGAACATCCGGCCCACCAGGACCGAGCCCAGCGACACGACGGCGGCGATCCCGATCAGCGCCAGCACGCCCCACTTCACCCACGCCGTCACCTGATCGGCGAAGGGCTGCACTCCCGGCGGGGCCTCCGGGCAGACCGCCGCGGTCAGCTCCACCGGCGCCGCGGTAGCAGGCCACGCGGCCAGCATGACCAGGGCCACGGCGACGAACGCGACGGTCGAGGCCGCTCGTACCATCTCGGGTGCGGTTCTACGCGGGGCCGTCACCGGGCCTCCCCCGCCACGCCCGGCTGGGACGATGCCGCCCGGCGCTGATGACGAGGTTGCGACACGGCCGGCATCAACAGTTCGACCAGCGACCGGCCCGCATCCGTCACCGCCTTGGGCAACCGGTCACCAGTCAGACCGGCAATCTGCAGTCGTCGGTCGACCGGAACTCGGAGCACCCGGCCCCGCGACCGCAACTCGCGAAGCTGCGGACCGAGGTTGGCCGTCACCGCCACGGGCCAGCGCGCCGGTCCCACGACGGCGACCACCGCCGGCTGCTCGGCCAGCTGGCTCAGCACGTGCTCGGTCAGCCGCACCCCGGGCACGGTCGGCCGGCAGACGACGACTGTGCGCGTGCGGTCGGCGGCCAGTCGGGCCAGGTCTTCCGAAGCAGCCAGCCCGAGATCGAGGACGGTGACCGCCGATTCCTCGCTGATCGGGAGGACCGGCCAGCCCCCCGGCTCCACGTCCGCGACGCGGCGATCGATCGTGACGCGGTCGCGGGAGCCGCGTCGCCAGGCGCCGGCGGCGTCGGTGCCCAGCTCCGCCGACGCCGCGGCCATCAGCCCCGACCGGTGGGGATGCGCAGTCTCCACCAGGTGCACCCGCCGGTAGGTGGCCGCAGCGGCGTCGCTGATGGCCAGGGCCACCGTGGAGGCGCCGGCACCCGCGTGTGACGCTACGACCGTGATCCAGTCGGCCGCCAGCGCGTCGATGTCACCCCTGCGCGGGACAGCTGCGGGTTCGCTGTCACCCCTGCTCGCGTCTCGCTGCAGCGCCCTGTCGCCGCTGCCAGCCCACCGCTCGCGGTGCGCGTCGTCTCGAACAGGGGGCGCCGTGCTGTCCCCGTCTGGCCTTGTTCGGCGCGGGGATAGAACTGGTGCACCCGCCGGTACAGGGTCCTCGGACACGGAGGGCTCGTGGAGACGCGTCAGCGTGGCTGGCCTGCTCGCGGCAGGTCGCGGACGACGGGCACGCAGCTCGCGGAAGGCCTGCTGGATCTCCGCAACCGACAGCAGTCGCTCGTCGGGGTCGACGTCGCCGTTGTTGGCCACATCGCCCGTCACGGCACCCGCTTCATCGACGTCCTGGAGCAGGGGGCTCACGCCACGGCCGCCAGGTACTGGGGAGCCACGCGGCGCAAGGCGGTCAGGGTGCGGTTCCGCCGGCGGTACAGCGTGCGCGTCGTGATGCCGTGTCCGGCGGCGACCTTCTGGTCGGCACGCCGGCGTTGACGGTCGCGGCTGCACTCAGTGGCGATGAGCAGTGCGACGTCCTCGGCGTCGACCCCTGAGCGCACCGCCCACTGCAGCAGGTCGACGACGTCGAGGTCCTCCCCCTCCTGGCGGGCGTTGGCAGATGCAATCCGAGTGATGTCGCCCGTGGCGGTCAGGACCTCCACCCAGTCGGGGTGGTAGCGGCTGCCGGGGCGCAGCTCGGCGAGCACCGCACGCCGGGTCTCGGCGCGCAGGTTCGCCGCGATCGCCCGAGGTCGGCGTCGCCATGGGTAGCGGCGGATCTGGCAGGCGAGCTCGCCGACGACCACGGCGAGGATGTCGGGGTTCAGGTCTGCAAGCTCCCTGGCCATCGTCCGCACCAGCCCGCTGAGCAAGTGAAGCGTCAGCAGCAGCGCGTCGTCGTCGCGGCCACCGTCTACAGCGGCCAGCCGGACGAGCGCGGCGAGCACGACGTCACGGCGATCCTCCGCGCCGCCCTCGGTCCAGACGGCCAGCACGTCATGGACGCTGCATAGCCCGGCCAGGTCTGGCTCGGTGGCTGCCCAGCGGACGAGGATGGCCTCGTCGTCCAGGCGTGCGGCGAGCGCCGGCCAGCTGCCGACGATGGTGGCGTCTTGGAACATGTGCGGGTCCTCCGGCATCGGTGTGATGCCGTCGACGCTCCGCAGAGACGTTCAACGAGCCGTCACCCCTCGACAGGGGTGACAGACGGCGGTCACGTCATCGCGCGGCCAGCGCTGTCCCGCTATTGCGTCTGGGGACACTCGGCGTCCCGCGACGAGGGGGTGACGGAGCGAGCAACGAGGGGTGACGTACCGGGGTGCGACGACGAAGGCGGCCTGATCGGCTTGCAGCACCTGGCGCCCGCGTGCTCTGAAAGCCGATGGGCCACCGGCACCGAGCACGGTCCAGGGTGTGCCCGGTGCCGCACTCAGCTGCCGTCTCACCGGCTCAGCGATTCCGCCAACTCGTCGCCGATCAGCTCGAGGGTCCGCATCTTGTCGTTGGGATGTGGTTGCTTGGGCGACGGGTGCGCGTTGGACGGCGGCCGCGCTACAGCGGCAACGCCGAAAACGTCGAGGAGATGGGAGGCCGGGCGGTGACGGGGTTGTCCTACGAGGAGATCGTCAGCCGTCGCCGGCACCCGGCGTGGCGCCTGCTGCAGGCCGATCACGCACCCCTGGTCCTAGGCTTCCTCATCGCCTGCTTCCTCGAGCCGAACCGCCGCGAGCTGCAGGCAACCGAGGTAAGCGCAGCCCTGGAGGACTACCTCACCGCCATCCGCGACGAGGCGCACCCGTACCCGCGCTCGGCCGAGGCGTACCTCAAGGAGTGGGCTGACCCGTCGGTCGGCTGGTTGCGCGGTTCGTACCCCACCGGCTCCGACGAGCTGCACTACGCCCCGACAGCCGCGGTGGAGGTCGCCGTCGGGCTCTGTCGCGAGCTCGGACCCCGCGAGTTCGTGGGCACTAGCAGCCGGCTGCTGACGATCCGCGACCTGCTCCGGCAGATCGCCGTCGGCTCCAGCGAGGACCCGCAGGAACGCATCGACGCGCTGCGTCGGCAGCGCGCCGACGTCGACGACCAGCTCGCCAAGATCCTGTCTGGTGAGGACACCCGCATGGACGCCACCGCCGTCCGCGAGCGCTATCAGCAGATCGTCGCGACCGGTCAGGAGCTGCTGGCTGATCTGCGCGCCGTCGAGGACAACTTCCGGACCCTGGACCGGCAGGTCCGCGCGCAGGCGGTGACCTGGGACGGGCCACGCGGGAAGTTCCTCGAAGCGGTGTTCGGCTCGACTGCGCAGATCGGTGACTCCGATCAGGGCCGAAGCTGGACGGCCTTCTGGGAGCTCATGCTGTCCACCTCCCAACAGGACGAGCTCGAGCAGCTGCTCAAGGCTGTCGGGGAGCTCAATGCCCTGCGTGGCCGCACCGGCCAGGTCGAGCGCGTCCTGCGCACTGACCTGTTCGACGCCGCGACCGCCACGATGGACACCGTCCGCGCACTCTCTGGGCAGCTGCGCCGCTTCCTCGACGACGCGGAGTGGGCCGAGTCGCGGCGCATCCACACCCTGCTGCGGCAGGCGCTCGCCGCCGCGCTCGAGCTCCGCGACAACGACAACCGCAAGGTCAAGTTCGAGCTGCCCGACCTGCGCGCCGACATCAGCATGCCGGTCGAACGGCCGCTCCGGACCCCGTACACCCCGGCGACGCTGGACGCGCCCGAGCTCGACGCCGAGACAGCCCCGGTCGACCTGACCGCGCTCATGTCGGTGCAGCACGTCGACACCGAGCGGCTCCGCAACTGCGTCCGCGCGACCGTCGCCGAGCAGGGCGGGGTCACGAGCCTCGGCGACATCGTCGCCGCGCACCCTCTGACTCTCGGACTGGCCGAGCTGGTCGGCTACCTGCAGATCAGCGCCAGCGAGGGCGGCACCGCCACCACCGACACGCAGCGGATCGGCTGGGCCGACGACGCCGGCGTGCACCGCATCGCCGAACTCCCGCTGGTCATCTTCACCTCCGCGGCGACCGCAGCCACGGGCAGCGCAAGGGGAACCGCATGAGCACTCGCGCCGCCGAGCTCGGCGTCTCGACCGCCGCCGCGAAGCTGCTACTCGGCCCGGTGTACGAAGACGAGAGCAGCCGTGTTTGGTCGGCGCTGCTGGACAACGAGGCGGCCGTGCGCGAGTACGTCGCGGTGCTCGGCCTTCGTCTGGTGCTCGATAACGTCGAGCGGTACGCCTTCCTGCGCCGCAGCGACGACGCCGATGAGGCCATCCCGCCACTGATGCGCAAGCACGTGCTCAGCCACCACGTCACCGTGCTGCTGGTCGTGCTGCGCGAGCGCCTGGCCGCGGCCGACGCTGAGTCCGACACCCCACGAGCGATCGTCACGCAGGCCGACTTGGTCGAGCAGTTGCGGCTGTACTACCCGGACGGCACGCTCGAGGACCGGATCGTCGCCGACATCGGCCGGGCCGAAAACCTCGGGTACCTGCGCAAGCTCAAGGGCCCGCAGCCGACCTACGAGATCCGGCGGATCCTGAAGTCCGTCGTCACGGCCGAGTGGCTCGCTGAGTACCGCGACCGGCTGCTGACTGGTGACGACCCCGACGCCGTCCTGGACGAGCCCGTCGACCTCCCCGACGCAGACGAGCCGCGCGCTGAGACCCGCGCCGACGGTCCCGCGGACATCCCCTCAAGGATGCCTGCCGACGTGCCTACCGAACCGGTCGCGCCGACCGGGCGACTGAATGTGCCGGAACAGGCACCGCCATCTGCCGGCACCGACCAAGCTGGTCCGTCCACCGTTGAACAGACCCTGTTCGACCCCCCTGCTACAGGCAGCAGCACCCAGGAGAGCGCGTGACGACCGCAACCGGCCTTGACGAGCAGGACACGCCGCCGCCGCTAACGCTGCTCACCCCGGATGACCTTGCAGCACCGAACGCTAGGCCGAACACGTCCGCGACCGACACCGACCTGCCCCGGCATCCTGCGGTGCCGAAGTCGGAGCAGGACGTTGCACCGGAGACTCCACCGACTCTGCAGGCGCCCGTTGCCGACGGCGTCCGGCTCGACACGCTGCAGGTCTACAACTGGGGCACCTACCACAGCAAGGTCTACACGCTCGGTCTGCAGGGCGGCAACGGCCTGCTGACCGGGGACGTCGGCAGCGGCAAGTCCACCCTCGTCGATGCCATGACCGCGCTGCTTGCCCCGGCCAATCGGATCGTGTTCAACGCCGCCGCTGGCGCCGACCGTGACGAGCGCTCGCTGACTTCCTATGCCCTCGGCCAGTACGGCAAGATCGAGGACGAGAGCACCAGCAGCTCCCGGGCGCAGTACCTGCGCACCCGCGCCGGCACGCTCTCGGCGATCGTCGCCACGTTCGCCAGCCCGACCGGGCCGATCAGCGGCGGGCTCGTCCTGACCTTCAACGACCGCACCTCCGCGCCGCAGCGCATGTACTTGGTCGCCGACCGGGCTGTCGAGATCGAGACCGGCCTGCTCGGCCACGCCGACATCAAGGTCCTCAAAGCGTCGCTGCGTGCCAGCGGCATCGAGCTGTTTGACAGCTTCGAGCGTTACCAGGGCGCGCTCTGCCGCAAGCTCGGGCTCAGCCCCGCCGGTCTGGCGCTGTTCGCCACCACCGTATCGATGAAGCAGGTCGGCAACCTGACTGATTTTGTCCGCTCGCACATGCTCGACGCTCCCGACGTCGGCCGGGTCATCGACACGATGCTCAGCCACTACGGCGACCTGACCCGCGCCCACGACCTCGTCGTAGACGTACGCAAGCAGCTTGAGGTCCTCGACGAGGTCGAGCGGTACAGCCGCCGCTACGACGACAGTGGCGCCCGGATCAGCGCGACCGAGCAAGCCGCCCGAGCCGTCCCGGCACACGTCGACCGGCTGCGCGCCACGCTGCTGCAGTCCGCGATCAGCGAGGCCGAGGCCGATCTGCCTGCGCTGGCCTCGCAGATCGACCGCATCGGGCAGGACATCGCCCTCGACCGCGAGCGTGAGGTCGCGCTCAACGTCGCGCTCAACGAGGCCGACGGCGGCAAGGTCGAAGCGGCCCGGCTCGGGCTCGTCGAGGCCCGCAAACAGGCCGAGCAGGTCGCCGCCAGCCACGCGAAAGTGCTCGAGTGGGCGGCTGCGGCTGAAGTCCGCCCACCCGCCGGGCCGGAGGAGTTCCCCGCCTTCCGCGGCGCGCTGGACCGCGCCCGCCAGCGCACCACAGAGGAGCAGGCCGCGCAGGACGATGCGTTCTTCGCCGCGCGAACGCTGGTCAACGAGCTGGCGGGCCAACTCAAGGCGACCGAAGATGAGCTGCGCGACGCCGGCACCCGAGACACCAACATCCCCACCGACGCCGTGCGGCTGCGCGACCTGATGTGCACAGAGCTGGGCTTGCCGGCCGGCGCGCTGCCGTACGCCGGTGAGCTGCTCAGCGTCGCCGTAGATCACAGGGCCGACTGGGAGCCCGCCGCCGAAAGACTGCTGCGGCCGCTGGCGTTGTCGCTGCTGGTGCCCGACCAGCACTATCGAGCCGTCGCAGCTTGGGTCGACAGCCACCACCTCCGCAGCCGCCTCGTCTACCAAGCCGTCCGCGGCCGGCTCGAACCGGTCATCGCCCGCGGCGACTCGATGGCTGCCAAGATCGAGATCAGGACGGGCACCGTCGTCAGCGACTGGTTGGCCGCCGAGGTCGCCCGCCGGTTCCGGCACGTGTGCGTCGACGACGCCACCGCACTGGCTACGCACGAGACAGCAGTGACCCGAGCCGGGCAGATCAAGGGCGGCAGCCGGCACGAGAAGGACGACCGGCACAAGCTCGACGACCGCAGCCGCTACGTGCTCGGCTGGGACAACCGCGCCCGACGCGCCGCCCTTGCCCAGCAGGTCGAGCAGTTGCGTGAGCAGGTGGCCGACGCCGTCGCCGAGTGGGACCTGGTCAAGAAGGCCGGCTTCGCGCTAAAGGACCGCACCGACGCGGTCACCCTGCTGTGGCAGACCTGCACCGACCCGGCCAGCGTGGACCTCGCCGGCGCACACGAGCGGGTCAAGCAGTCCAAGCAGCACTACGACACGCTCGTCAACGACCCGACGATCGCCAAGATCATGGCCGAGCTCACGCAGGTACAGGCCCGGCTGAAGGAGGCCGACGATCGGCGCACCGAGCTGACCCTGCGCAGCGGCCAGGTAAGCGGGCGGATGGAGGAGTGCCGCCGCCAACTCGACAAGCTCGACGTGGTCGACGTGGAGCTCGAGCGCACCCCCACCGAGCTGTTGGCCGCCGCGCTCGCCGAGGCCGGCGACGAGCCGGAGGAGGTCGATGACTGCGGGCACTGGCAGAACGCGATCCTGGCAGGGCTGGAGCGCGTACGTGCCCTGGCGACGCAGAACCGCGCGCGTGCCGGGCAGTACCTGGTCGCCGAGCAGCAGAGGTTCGCAGCAGGCTGGCCCCAGCTGTGCGAGGAGATCGACACACGGAGCACTGAAGTACGCAACGAGCTGATGGAGCTGCAGCGCCGGCTCAAGACCGACGACCTGCCGCGCTTTGAGGCCGACTTCCGCACCCACCTGGAGAAGCAGGCAATCAACGAGATCGCCGCGTTCCACCGCGGGCTGGTCAATGAGTCGAAGAAGATCGCGGGGCGTCTCGAGACGATTAACGCGGCGCTGGCACGGACGAACTTCGGCCCCGACACCTACATCGTCCTCGAAGCCAAGCCGACCACCAGCCCTCAGGTCCTAGACTTCCGGGCCGATCTGCGCTCGATCACCGAAGGTGCGGTCGACGACGATGAGGAGAGCGTCTACTCGGAGGCTCGTTTCCTGCGGGTGCGTGACCTCCTCGACCGCTTCGTCGGCCGACCCGAGTCGGTAGTCGCGGACAGGGCATGGGCCGCGCGGGTCACCGACGTGCGGCAGTGGTTCACCTTCGCTGCCTCCGAACGGACGCGCGAGGACGACATCCAGGTCGAGTACTACACCGACTCTGACGGCAAGTCCGGCGGACAGAAGGAGAAGCTCGCCTACACCATCCTGGCAGCGAGCCTGGCCTACCAGTACGGCTTGGCCGACGGTCGCGTGGACGCCTTCCGCTTCGTGATGATCGACGAGGCGTTCACCAAGGGTTCCGACGACGCCGGGCGGTTCGGCATGGACCTGTTCACCCGGCTCGGCCTGCAGATGCTCGTCATCACGCCGCTGCAGAAGATCTGGACAATCGAGCCATACGTGTCCGCGGTCGGCTTCGCGCACGCGGTCGGCCGCCGCTCAGAGATGATCACGATGACGGTGGAGGAGTACCGGACCCGGAGGGCCGCGCACGCCTACGGACCGCTTGCGCAGCCGGCCGCCGTCGACGATGGCAGCGGCATCGCCGCCAGCTCCGGCTCCGATGCGCGCCCTGACCGCGGCCGGGCGGTCGACGTGATCCTCACTCCGCATGTCCTGCGGGAGATCTCCGACGCTGGCTTGCCGCAGCAGCCGGAATGAGCAAGCCCATAACAGCGAGCTGGGGGACCGCTGCGGCGGTCAAGGCAGCCGCCCAAACCGCATGGGACGCCGGCCATGTGCTGCGCGAGCTGCACCAGAGCCCGCAGGAGCGCACCCACTTCCCGCGCCGGGTGCGGCTGAGCGGACCGAAGTCCGCTGACGTCGCCCAGCACCTCTTCGAGGTGAGCACGTGGGCGCGGGGGCTGCGAACCGCTGCGTCGACGCAAGGCTGGCGGCTGGAGACCCGCACGATGAGCGCCGGCGCGCTTGGCCGGCAGACCGTCCCGGTGTACGCCTGGCTCGACACACCGCCAATAGCGCTCGGCGTCCTCGGTCGGGCGGCCGCGACGCAGGCCGACACGTTCGCCCGATGCCTGCAGCAGGCTGAGGGAAGCCCGTCCGCGAACGAGGTCGCGCTGGCGCGTCCGCACTCCGTGGTCGCGGCCGCCGCCGACTGGCCGCTGCTGCTGGCGATCGTCGACTGGGTGGCCAAGCATCCGCGCCCGGGCGTGCACATCCGCCAGGTTCCGGTCGGCGGGGTGCACACCAAGCTCGTCGCCCAGCACGAGGCGCTTCTGTCCAGGCTGCTTGACGCCCGGCTGCCGGACACGGCGATCGACCCGGACGCTGGCACGTTCACCGGCCGGTTCGGCTTCACCGCCCCGGACCGGCACGTGCTGCTCGCCGGCCGGTGGGAGGTTCTCGGGCTGCCCCGTTCGACCGACCGCGACCAGGCGGGCCCGTCGACCGCGGTGGCGTTCTGGCCGCTGACCGCGCTGCAGGCGCTCGACCCGCCAGCGGTCGGGATCGACACGCTGCTCGTGACTGAGAACAAGCTGAGCGCTGAGACCGCACCTCACCATCCCGCGCAGCTCGTACTGTGGGGCTCAGGTAACGAGGCCAGTTCGGTGCTGGCGGCTCTGCCCTGGCTGCACAAGGTCCGCGTTCGCTACTGGGGTGACGTCGACACGCACGGACTGGCAATCCTGGGCCGTGTCCGGCAGGTCGCGCCGCACGTCGAGCCGGTCCTGATGGACCTGGCGACGTTGCACGCCCATCAGGAGCACTGGGTCGTCGAGACGACACCGACGCGCAGCGAGCAGCTGCCCGGACTGACCGCTGCTGAAGCCGAGCTGTACCGGCTGCTGCGAGACAACGTGTTCGGCGACCGGGTCCGTCTAGAGCAGGAATTCATCCGCTTCGACCGCGTCGTCACAGCGCTTGCGACTGGACCCCCGCTGTCCCGGCCGGTCCCCGATCGCCCGTGAAGCCGTTGCCGATCTACGGCGCGACGGGCCGTCCTGTCATTCGGACGGCCCGTCGCGAGCTTTGCTTTCTCAGCCAAGCCGGACATGGCAGGACGCGACTCACCGACCAACACGCTCATCTGCCGCGGAGCCCACGTCTGCGGCTGTCCTTGAAGCCGATCCCCAAGGGACGGTGACGTCAGGATCACCGATCCTCAATCGGCGGTTCGCTGACCCTCGCCCTCCGCCCGCAGGTCGGTGGACGTCCGCGCTGCCTACCCGACTCGATTTGGTCGCCAGAAGCTCCTCGACCTTGAGACTCGGCTGTCATCGGCCACGGCGGCGACGTCCGGGCGCCGAGCGTCGCGCGGCCGGAGCGCTTGTCCACCAGCTGCGCTTACCGAAGACGATGCACCCTGACGGCTTTGGCCATGCCGTCGACCTGCATCCTGCCTCCGCTAATTATTGCCAAAGGGCGATGCTTGTACTGATAGCGGTAGTAGTACTCCGCCTGCTGCCATACCGACCCATTCTCGAGCGTAACGACGGTGCTGCCATCCCAGCCCGTCCATGCGCCAGCTATCCGCGATCTCAACGCCTACTCCACCTCCAGTCCTTTTAGCGCCGTTCGGCGCATCTTGCAGCACATCTCTGCCGGTTTCGCGTGCCCTCCGAGGTTTTCTTCCAGTCAAACCACGTCACTGCCGTGCTCGGGGCAAGGCCCTCGTAGACCTCGTGACCGCCGGCGTCATGAGCGCCCCAGGAACCCGCGCAGCCAGCGGCTCAGCTTCGTCAGCACGCCGGCACGGGGAACGTCGCTGTGGGTCTGTGCGCGCTGCGCGGTGTCGAGCTTGTGTGTCGCTAGTGCAGCACCTCGCGTCATGGGTCGGCGCCAGACGACGCAGTTTTGCCGGATCAGGTAGTGCGACCCGCACTCGAACTGTCCGTTGCCCACCGACGGAGACAGGGTCACCCGCCCGTCGAAGGTCAGGATCCAGTCTGCAGGGCCCAACGGCGTCACGACCCTGACGCCACAGCCGCACGCGCATCGGTGGGAGGCGGTCGCGTACTCCATCGAGACGTACAGGATTCCGTCGTCCAGGTCTGTCGGCACATATTCGACGAAGACGGGTTCGAGTTCTTCACTCCTCACCGGTCGTATCCGCCTCCGTCGGGCCGTCATCCTCGGCTTCGTCGTTGCCGTACTGGTTGATGATTTCGTTGGTGTCGATTCGATACAGAGAGTGCAGTTCACTTTGGCTGTCGCTGTAGAACCCGTAACGCTTCTTGAACGCGATGACGGCCAGGATGGCGGTGAGCGCGTTGAGCTCGGCCACTTGGATGTTCGATTCGTACTCGTCGCCATCGCCGAGCTCGTAGGAGATCAGCTGGTGGTCCCGGATGTGGCCCTGCTGCTCGGGCAGGCTGGTAGTGACGCGGAGAAGCCCGGCCAGGCCACTGGCGTCGTGCCGCACACCCAGCCCGGTGTCGATGAACGGCACACCCGCGTTGGTCAGCGCGTCGATGATGACCTTCTTGTCCTCGTTCGCGTCCATGGCGAGGAACACGAAGCTCATCTCGAGCAGCTCGTCGACGTTGTCCGCTGTCACGTACTGCGGGTGCGGCACGACGCCCCACCGCAGTCGCCCGTACCGGGCTGCGTGGTAGTCCACCTTGAGCGGGGCGGCGTTGAGTTCCTCGATGCTGGCCGCGCCCGGTGACCGGTAGGAGTTGTGAGTGGAGAAGACGTCGCCGTCGTGGATGTGCAGCTCACGGATCGGCGTCTTGGCGAGCAGATCGAGCAGGTACGCGCCGGTGCCTCCAAGACCGACGATCGCGACCTTGGGCAGCGAGATCTTCTCCGCCAGGGCGGTGATGCCGGCGCGGCTGGAGTTCGTGTCCAGGTACTTGAACACGCTGTCGGTCTCGTCCGACACGACCGGCTTGAACGTGGTGGGGATCGCCGTGGGGTCGATGGCCTGGGCGTGGCCGACGATCAGCCCGGCGTATGCGACCACCTTGTCGTAGTAGTTGGTGTAGCCGCGGCTGTCCGCCTTCATCGAGGAACTGCACGCCGCCACCAGGCCGTCGGCGAGCTGCATCGGTCCGCGCTGGTGGATCAGAGCCTGGAGCTCCATCCCCTCCTTGCTGTGCGGGATCTCGGTGAACCACATCACGTGGGTCTGTGGCGGAGTAGTGGTGTCGCCCTGGATGTCCAGGGGGCAGACGAGACTGCCGCGGACGACGGTGCCCGCGGCGGTCACGAACGGGATGTCGTCGATGGCCAGGTGGCCGGCGCAGATGCGGACGGCGTACCCCTCGTTGACGAGCCGCGACAGATCCGGGCTGTCACGAACGAGTCGTGGCAGTGACATCGAAGCTCGTCCCCTTCTTCTTCACGGCAACCGAGGTTCCGGGCACCAGGGTGCCGCTACCCCCGTGCCCGCCCTTGGCCTTGCGATAGGCCACCGAGTAGATGACGTTGGGGTCCACGTTGGGGAATCCCAGGTCGACCACCTGCTCGTACGTGACCGTCTCGGCGTCGACCTCGAAGCGCGACCCGTTGATCGCGATCTCGTAGTCCTTGTCCTTGGTCGGGTTCTTGGCCGACAGCTCGACTTCGGTCATCACGCGCTCACTCCCTTGGTCCGTGCCTGGCTCCCCAAGCAACGTGATTGAGACGGTAGCAGTGCATCACCCTTAGGGTGATGACATGATGACGACCGGCGTGTCGGGGGCGAAGCGGCGTCGGCGGCCGGACTCCCCGATACGTTGTGCCGCGTCACCCGAAGAGTGAAGGGCCGATGGAGATCGAGTACCTCGATCGCGGAGCGCGTGATGCCGCGACGCCGCCAGGTGTGCGGCCGCCGGACTGGAGCCATGCCGAGGTCAGCCGCCTGCGCCTCGTCGTTCAATGCATCCGAGCCGGGCGGATTCCCAGCGACGTGCTGTCGCTGCGCTCCCTGCGCCTGCGCACCGATCCCGACGATCCCGGACGGGTCAGGACCGAACTGAGCTACGACCGCACCCTCACCCTCGCCTTCAAGGCAGACAGCAGTCCCATTACAGCGATGCTGGATATCGCGCCCACCAGAACGGACTCAGGACGATGAGCGATCGCGTGCCCGACCCGGTGCCACTCGGCCAATTCCTCGCTGAGGAGATCGAGGCCCACGGGTGGACCCAGGCGGAATTCGCTGCCGTGCTCGGACGACCGGTGCAATTCGTCTCCGAGATTGTGAACGGCAAGAAGGAAGTGACTCGCGAGTCAGCGGCACAGATCGGTGCAGCCCTGGGTCAGACGCCGGAGTTCTGGCTCAGTTTTCAGGACGAATACTTGCTGAGCGAGCAGGCGAAGAACACCAGGACGCAGCAGGAGCTGTCAGAAGTGCGACGCCGCGCGCGCCTTAACCGATTGGTGCCAGTCGCGACGCTGCGCAAACGCGGTGTATTAGCTGGAGAAGATCTAGACGAACTTGAAGAAGAGGTGGCCGAACTCTTAGAGCTGGACAGCATCAACGACGACCCCGCCTTTCACATCGCCGCCCGACGGAGTAACCACGACGAGCCCGTCTCGCCTGTGCAAGTCGCCTGGGTGGCATGTGTTAGGCGCGCGGCTCGCAAACGCACAGACGTGAAGCCGTTCTCGAAATTCAAGCTCGAGAGACTGGCAGCGCAACTGCCCACACTGCTCAGTAACCCCGTCGGCTTCCGTGGCTTGCCCGAAAGCTTCGCGGAAACCGGCGTCGTCCTCGTTTACGTCGAGGCACTACCAGGGGCAAAGATTGACGGCTGCGCGTTCATGCTCGATAAGACCCCGACCATTGCGCTCTCAGGGCGAGGTAAGCGCTTGGACAAAGTGTTGTGGACGCTATTGCACGAGGTGGCCCACGTCATTCTCGGCCATGTCTCGTCCGAGGTGTTAGTGGAGACGCTAGACGACCATGACGAGACCGACGACACGGAGAACGAGGCCGACAGGCGAGCAGGCGGATGGCTCTTGCCTACACCGCTCCCGACACCGCCGGCGCGTATCGGCGCGGGGTGGGTTGAAAGCGTGGCGAGCGAGCGCCGCCTAGCGCCAATCGTGATCGTCGGCCAACTTCAGCAGAATCAGGTGCTGGACTGGCGCACGACGCTCGCGCGCAACGCCCCGACCGTTACCGGAGTCCTTGAGACTTGGTGACCCTGTGCGCCGGCAGTACCTTGGCTGGCCGCTGATGGCAGGGGTGGCGCCATTTTCGGCGTGAAGCCACAGTGCCGCACGTTGCGAGGCGCGCACTCACAGGCATGCCCCGTCGTCTTCCGTGAGGCCAAGCCGCTGCGTTATGCGCGAGGGCTTCGGCGTCTAGAGTCATCGCGCGCCGCAAGGAGAGCGGTCAACGGCGCAGCCGATAGCGCAGGAAGCCCCAGACGCCCTGAATTATAACGTCAGGATCCCCTAACGGCCACCGTGCGTGGGGCGGTGGGCCCGGGGCACGGCGGTGGGGCTGGTGCTCACCCTCGACGGTCACTCGCGGCGGTATGACGCATCGGAAAGGCCAGAGGGCGGCGCCAGTTCTGCATCCGCCCGGACCGGCGTTATGTCAGAAGCCGTATAGGTGCTGGCGGGCGTTGAAGGCGTCGGGGCCACCTTCGAGGATGTTCTCGGCATGCGCCCGGATCTTCCTGTCGTCGAGCGAGCCGATGCCATCCGCAGCCGGCTTGCCATGCTGCCCATCGCCTTCGAGCGTCACGATCAACTCTGCGTCGCCGAGAACGGGGACGTTGGCGTTGTGCGTGCTGACGATGACCTGGCGACGGCCCTTGAGCTTCCGGAGGTTCGCCACGATGCCATTGAAGACGAAGCGGTTATCGAGGTCATCCTCAGGCTGGTCGATCACCAGCGGTGCGTCGGATCCACTTAACAGCAAGAGCAAGAGCGCCGTCGCCTTTTGACCCTTCGACAGCTGACCCATGCTCTTGAGTTCCTTCGAGCCGGTACCGAAACCGACATCGAGCTTGACGTCGACCGCAAGCCGGACGCTGAGCTCCTCCATCTCCCTAAGCAGCGGCTCACCGGCAGCCAGCAAGTTGGCAGCCTGGGCCCCCCTGATGCCGTAG
The DNA here is from genome assembly GCF_004570875.1 of Blastococcus sp. CT_GayMR16. Classification (GTDB taxonomy): domain Bacteria; phylum Actinomycetota; class Actinomycetes; order Mycobacteriales; family Geodermatophilaceae; genus Blastococcus_B. The sequence continues at coordinate 191,551 of NZ_SPQK01000001.1, forward strand.
GCGGCGAGGCCATCTGTCCCCTTCCGCGCGGCTTCTACGAAGGCGCGCGTCGAGAATGTCTCGGCGTCAATCGCGGCCGTGATGGTGTTCTTGGCGCCTGTAAGGCTGTCGATCACCAGTTGCTTGATGTGCGTCCGGTCAGGGTCGGGAACGGGCTGCACCACAACGACCCCGTTAGTCGCGCTGTTCGCGGCACGGATGGCTTCGTGGAGCTTCTCCGTCTGTTCTTTCTCACGGTCACGGAGCTTGCCGAGAAGGTCGCCACGAACCTTCTTGAGGCTGGCGGTGTCCTGGTCCAGCTTCTTGCGGCGCGGCAGCTTCGCCTTCAGCGCCTCCAGCGCTCGCTTCGTGTCGACGTACCTGTCGGGCTGTAGTCCCTCCTCATGCAGGGCGCGCAGCACGTTGTTGTACTCCTCGCGCTGCTCTCTGACTGCGGTCGTCCAGTCGGCCCGAGCGGAATCCACGGTCTGCTCAGCAGCATCGAGCGCCGCGCGGACCTGGGCGGCAATGTCGGCGAGCTTCGTGGCCAGTTCTGACGTGGCGGCGGTCGCCCGCTTGAGCAGTTCGTTCTGCGGCGAGTCTTCGACGCTCTCGTAGGCGGCAGTTAGGTTGGTGCTGAGCTGCGGGTCGGTCAGGTCGGCAAGCGCGGTCCGCGTCTCGCCGATGCGAGCGGCCGCTTCTTTGAGAACGGCCTGATCTAGCTCCAGCCGCTGCTGCGCGGCCAACTTCCCCGGTACGTCGGTCGTGTCGTACTGCTTGATCTGTTCTTCTAGACGTGGGATATCGGCAAGCTCGCCTTCGAGCGTCTCCTTCGCCGCCTCCTGCTTTTGCAGATGCGCCCGGTTCTCGGCGAGCTGGGCCAACGTGTCGTGGTGTTCCCGATCAGGACCGTCGGAGCCGGTGAATCGCTGCAGCATTATGGCAACCCGCGCGGGGTCGTTCGCGAGCTCTGCAAGCTCGTGCTGGCCGAAGATTTCAACGCGCGGGACTATGTCCTCGGGCTTCAGGTTGGTGGGCGAGCCGCTGGCGTCCCGAACGATCGGGACATCGTTGACGAGGCGCTCGATCGTGTAGGTGTGCGGCGTGGGCTTGGCCGTCTCGACGGTGACCTTCACGATCGTGCCCGTCTTGAGGACATCCTTAACGATCGCGCGGTGGTCGGCGAGCGCGCCCGCTCCGATCGGCTCGATGCCGAGCGCGTATCGCAGGCTTTCGATAGCCGTCGACTTGCCGGTGCCCGGTCCCCCGATGAACGCCGTGAGCTCCTCCGACAGCGGGATCGCGACCTCGTCGAGGAATCCGCCCGTCCATGACAGTTCTCGAATCAGTGCACGCGGGGTGCCTGTCGGATCAGCCACGGACACACGTGTCGTCGGCGTACGCACAGCCAGCATGAGGCTCTCGAGGCGCTCGGTACTGACCTTGAACCACGACGACGCGCCTGGCTTCGCCAGGTCGTCCGGCGCCATGACGTCATCGGCGTAGATCACGGCGAGCGGGTGCTGCCGCTCGAACGGCTTGCGGTTTCTCAGCACGGAAGCCTGGTCCTTGGCGTCGGCCACGCTCGGCGTGATGCCAAGCGCGTTGACCAACGGGTGTTGGATCATCCGCTCAAGGGGCTGGCCGCTCTCACGAGCCAAGAGGCCGCTCGGTGAGACATTGACGTGCGCCGGGATCACGAGGGCGCCGCGCTCGGTCACCTTGTCTACGACGTCGCCGTAGCCGCAAGTGCCGGTTCCGCTGCTGCCAGGTGTTCCGCCACAGATGCCGATGGCCGCGTTGATCTCGGCGAACGGGGTGCCCACTTCGAAGATAACGAGCAGGTGCACGCCCTCCGATGTGTTCGCTTCGAAGCCGGGCAGCGCGACGACGCCCCGTGCTTCGGCGGCGGCGATCAGGCCTGCAGCGGTGTCGACGGACCAGTGGTCGGTGATGGCAATCATGCGGATGCCCATCGCCTCGCACCGGTCGAGCAGCGCCTGGTTGTAGTCATCCTCGGAGGCGTACTTCTTGGACGGCTCGTTCGGCCCCTTGTACGCGTACGGGTTGACCTGCAGCGCGGCACGGATCCAGTGCGCGCCTACGTAGTCAGCCATTGGGTGCTCCCGCTTCATGGGAGCCACCTCGAACGTCCGGGCTCCAACAGACAGTCACCGTAGGCGGGCGCGCCGACAGTTCCTGATCGAACGACACCAACAGTCGTCTCACGCACCCGGCCTCGGATTCTGGCGATCGCCACCGCTTCACGTAGGTGTCGGGGTCGGCTGGCTGCGCGGTGCGAGTCACTCGGGACCGAAGGCAGCAAAGTCTCTGATTGCCTGCGGAGGAGCCTTCCGTACGAGAAACCCCAATCGGGAACGCCGCAGGTCAGATCTAGTGCGCCGGAGTCGGTCTCCCGTAAGAACCGCCCGAAAGATTGCCCGGTGAAGGGGGACTATGCGGGACACGTGCTCTGGTACCGCGGGGTTGGGACAGTTCAGCTGGCGCTGGCGCTGCCGAACGGCTCTGGCCGTCCCTCGCGCGCAGGAACTTGATCCGCCATCCGCCCCGCCGTACGGCTACTCGAAGTTGTGCAGGTGTTCGCCGGTCCATCCGTAGCGGTCCGCACCTCCGACCACCTACGTCGTTGGTCAGCTGGCCCTGTTGATCCACTGTCGGCGGAAGAGGATCTCGGCGGTTCTGGGTGGCAGGTCTTCCTCCACCTCGGCGTCGTGGTTGGCCAGAATGCGGGCGATGTAGGCGTCGGCCTCGGCCCGGTTGTCCTGGGCGTCGCAGGCGGCGACCAGGTCGAGCAGTGGGACGTCCTCGTAGCTGCCGGCTTTCAGCGCCACGTGAGCGGCGGCCTCGGCAAGCTCGGGCTCGCCGGCGGCGAGGTGGTGCGTCGCGACGATGTGCGCGACGTCGACGATCATGGCGGCGTACTCGTGGTCCAGACGGGAGCTCTCCTCGACCAGCCAGCTGTAGCCGCCGGGCGCACCCTGCCGAGACGGGGGCAGGTCGAACGGTCGCCCGGTGACCAGGTCGAGGGCGGCCTGCAGGTCGGCCATCCCATCGACACCGCGGGCCAGCCCGCGGACTCGCAGTCGGCGGAACAGCTCTGCGTCGATGAGGACGTCGTCGATGCGGTACCGGCCGACCCCGCCGGCGGTGACCCCGGACGGTAGGTGGTCCGAGCCGGTCGCCGGGTTGGTGCCCAGCCAGGCGCGCACGATCGAGATCGACTGCCTCACCTTTGTCTTGCCGACGACATCGGGCTCGTTGGGCCAGATCGCGGTGGCGTAGCGCTCGCTGGTCACGCCACCTGGCCGGGTGGCCAGGTAGGCGACGATCTCGGTGTAGAACTGCCGCCGCGGGTTGCGCTCGGGCAGCGTGCCTTGCGCCCGCACTTCGACTGGGCCCAGCAGGGTCAACTTCGGCCGCGGGCAGGACGGGTCGGCCCAGTCGGCGAGGTCGGCGTCTAGGGCCGGGTCGGCGACCTCGACCTGGTCGCGAATGTCTTCGTCGGTGGCCGGAGCAAGTGCCTGCAGGTCCTGCTCGGTGGTCGCAGCCCGGTCCAGGTAGGTCAGCGCGGACAGCGGTAGCACCGAGTTGCTGAGCTTAGCTGCGGCGCATCTCTGGTGGGTCACCGGCACGTCGTCCGCCTCGGCCGGCGCTGGTGGCTGCCGCCGGCCAGCGCGGGACGGGTCGACGCGGAGGCCCCCGCAGGCGTCGGCGTGCTCGTCCCAGGGCTCGTCGCCGCGAGAGGGTGGGATCGGGCGGTCGTCGGTGACGGTAGCCAGCGCGAGCACCCGGGCCAGCTGCGCGGCCTCCCCGGCCGGGATCTGCTGCGCGATCAGCTCGACTCCCAGGACTGGGATGTTGAGCGTGCCGGCCTCGTCGACAGTCAGCTGCCAGGAGGCGGCGTCCGCGTGGTCCGGGTCGTCGATGAGCACCAGCGCGGCCGCGCCGCGTCCGCGCTGCTGCTTCATGGCGGTCATCAGCCGTACCAGCCCGGCGCTGTCCTTGGCGACATCCGGGGCAATGAGCAGCACGTGCGGCGCCCACGCGTCGCCGGCCACGTCGCGCAACCGGCCGGACAGCACGTCGACGTCGGCGATATGCATGGCCTCGGTGACCGATTCGAACTGGCCGTCGAGCGCCGCGATCGCCTTCTCGACGTCGTCGGTGTACTTCAGCCGGTCGGGGTTGATCTGGGCCAACTCCTTGCCGAAGCCGACCACGGTCACCTGCAGCATCTCCGACCACGTGTTGTGCGCCAGCTCGGCAGCCAGGAACCGGGCCAGGTTCAGGCAGCGTTCGGCGTCCCCGGACAGGGACAGGGTCGCAACCCGTTCCAGGTCGAGCAGCCAGTGCTCGCCCTCGGCCGTGTAGCCCACCGACGCGAGCATGGGGAACGGTGCGAAGAAGTAGGCCCGCTGCTGCTCGTCATAGGCCAGTCGGTCGCCGCGTCGAATCGACCAGCGGGTGCCGGCCGCGTCCACCGTCCACGGCTCCGGGGCCTCCGTGGCCGGCTCGGTGAGTACCAAGGTCAGGACGTCGTCGGTCATGCAGGCCGCCACCACGTCGGGCAGGCGAGCAGCGTCGACGCTCGCCAGGGCCTGCACCAGGGCGCGCAGCGCCTGGTCCAGCCAGGTGACGTCGGCACCGCCGACGCTGCCAGCCTCCTGCAGTGCTCGTTCGACGTGCAGCAGCTCTGGAGGTGTGCTGCCGATCGAGCGGCCAGGACGTCGCTGCCGGAACTGCCTGCGGCGGTAACGCAGCAGCGCGGTCAGCGAGACCCCGGCTAGCAGCAGCCCACCGCCGGCGGCGAAGGCGATCATCGGCAGCTCCGATGTGCTACCCGTCGAGGTCTCGTCAGGCCTCGCGGCCGACGGCTCGACGCTGGTCGGTGCAGCCGTGGGAGACGAGGTCGGGGCGTTGGGGGCCGGGCCGGGAGCGGCTGGAGGCGGCGCATGGGTGCCTGGCGTGGTCGGGTCTAGTGGAGGGACGGTGCTCGGGGATGGCGGGGTCGGCTCGGTCGTGGGCGGTGCCGGCTCGCCTGCAGGGGGCGCCGGTGCGCTGGGCGCGGGCGTCGCGGGACTGGCCGGGTCCGGGATGCTCAGCGTCCAGCCCGGTCGGATCAGCGACGGGTCGGTGAAAGTGGCGCCTCCGGGTTGCTTGCGTCCCCGGTTAAGCTCCCAGGCTTGGTGCCAGTTGTGCCCATTGCCGGTGATCTCCTCTGTGAGGTCCCACAGGGTGTCACCGGGTTCCACCGTGACGTCCTCGACGGTCGTCGCGGCGTTGGGGGCTGAGCCCATCGGCGGCAGGCCGACCGCGTCGGGCGGCAGGACCAGCACTGTGCCCGCGAAGATCTCGTTGTCCGGACCGACCGTGGTCGGGTTGAGCCTGGCAATCTCTGGATACCGCAGCGGGTCCCCGAGATGCCGCTCGGCCAGTGCCCACAGGGTGTCCCGGCGCTGCACCTGGTAAGTCGTGGTCGTGGCCGGAGGCGCCTGCTCGTCCGGCATCGAGTGCGCGACCGCTGTCTGCGCTGCGACCAGCGCGCTGGCGTACTGCACCGAGGCCGGGACGGCGGTAGATGTGGCCGCGACCGGCAGCGGCGGCGCCGTTGCAGTGGATGCGGGGCCGCCGGCGGCCAGTGGAGCGACGGTGAAGCCGACGGCGACGGCGGTAACCAGGGCTGCGGCCGGCCGCTGGAAGAGTCCCAGCCCGGGGAGGGCTGGAACCGGCCGTGCACGGGCGAACGCCACGATCTCCGCCACTGTCGCGGCGGCGAACAGTGCCCAGCACACCCACACGCCGGCGGCGAGGACGAGCCCGGTGAGCTGCCCGTTGTCGCGGGACGTCAGGACGGCGCCGACCTCGTCCAGCGACGGCAGGCTGTCCGGAACCATCTGCAGCACCGCCATCAGCACCGGTACACCGACGACGACGGCGAGCAGCGCCACGAGGGCGCCCACGGCCTTGAGCAGGCGGGCGGCGTGGCCGGTCACGACAGGCCCTCACCGGAGGTGACCCCGACCAGCAGCTGGGCGGTGTGCACGCGGGTCTGGCTGACCGCGATCCCGAGCACCGGAGTTGAGGTGGTAACGGTCACACTGACCTCCACCACGCCGGGGCCGAGGACGCTCACCGTTCCGACCGCACCGGCCTGCTCCAGGTAGCCGCGGGCCGCGGTCACGGCCAGCTCGGCGTCCGCGCTCCCGCCGGTGGGGACCGGACCGACCGCGATGCTGGCCGCCCGGGCCGCCTCGGCGGAGTACGTGTCGGCGCGGTTAGCCGCCTGGATCGCCGTAGCGGCGTCCACGACGCCGGTCACCAGGACGCCGGCGATGAGGACGATGAAGCAGAAGAGGACGGCCACCGACCCGCGCTCGTCCTCGCGGAGCCCGAAGCGGGTGCGCACCGGGTGGGTCACGACAGGTCCCGGGCCGGGTCGAGGGGGCTGGTGGCGGTGTCGCGCAGGGTTCGCGAGCCGGGCAGCCCGGTCACGCCGATGTCGGACAGGTCGACCGTGCAGGCCACGGCCACGGTGACCGACGCCGGAACGCCCGGTGCGCTGTCGAACCCGGACGTGTCGACGCTCACCTGGACGTCGGCGCAATGCAGGTTCCGGTCGGCCAGCGCCTCGGTGGCACTGGCGGTGGCCGCCTGCTGGGCGGCGGCCGCTGAGCGGGCGAGAGAGGCGTCCCGAGCGGCGATGCCGGCGACGCCGCTGACGCGGTCGCCGGCCAGCGCGATCCGAGCTCCGATCACCAACATCGCCAGGACCAGAATTCCGACCGGCAGCAGAATGGCCAGCTCGACCGACTCGGAGCCGCGGTCGTCTCTCCACTGCTGGCCAGCCCGAGCGGCGGCGCGCTTCGTGCGGCTCATGGCGAGTCCGGCGTGGTGAAGCGCTCTTTGCCGCGCGTCACCGTGACGTCGACGGTCGGGGCGAAGCCGGGTAGCGGGATCACGTTGGGCACCTCGGCCGTGACGTGGACCGTGACCGTGGTGGCCGCGTCCTGCTCAGCCACCGAGTAGCGAGTGATCGCGCCGGTGCCGAGTCGGGCAAGGTACTGGTCGGCCGCTTCCTGTCCCGCTCCCCCGGCCGCGCCGCTGACGCTGGCTGCCCGTGCTCCTGCGTGCGCCGCGGCGTCGGCGGCTTCGCGGGCGAAGTACCAGAGGGCGAGCTGGGGGCCGGCGAACAGCAGGATGACGATGATCGGAAACAGGATCGCGAACTCGACGCTCGATGAGCCCCGGTCGCTCTCGCCACGGCGGCTCGGCATGCCCGGGCGCGCGGCCGGACCGCACGGCGGCACCGCCGTGCGTCTCCGAACACGGGCTCCTGGCATGGTGCGGCTGGCTTCCTCTACTGGAACAACGACGTCTTGCTGGCCACGAAGGCCACCGCGGCGACGGTGACCGCGCCACCGAGAGTGATGGCGAGGATGACCATGAAGGCCTTCTCGGAGGAATCCGAGCCGCGGTCGTCGCCGACCTTCTCGGCGCGCAACCACGCGAGAGCGGACAGAACCGCGGCGTACAGCGCCGCCCGGGTGGCCGTGACCGCCCGGGGGCCTCGGCGACGGATCGTCGATCGGAACACGGAGTACCTCCTGGTTGGGAATGTGCTCAGGCGCTGACGGCGAACATGCGGATCAGGAACGGGACGAGGACGAACAGCGTCAGTCCGGTGACCAGCAGCGCCAGCGGGCGCGACATGCGCTCGCTGACCTCGTTGGCCCGGCTGCGGGCGTCGGACAGCTCGGCGTGCCGGAGCGTGCGGGCGCTCGCCAGCAGGGTGTTGTAGACCGACGCCCCGTCGGCGGCCACCGCCGCGATGTCGGCGAGGTTGCGCAGCTCCGGAACCGCGAGTTCGTCGCCGAGGTCGCGCAGGTCGCTCCATGGCTTGCGACCGGACAGCGCCGCCCGCCGAATCGCGCGGCGCATGCGGACGAACGGCGCGCTACCGGAGATCTCCGCAGCTTCCTCGAGGGCCTGCTCCACCGAGCCGCGTGCCCGGCGCTCGCCGGCTACCAGGGTGAGGAAGGACTCCAGGTTGCTGCGGAACTCTGTCCGCGCCTTCCCCGCCGCCTCCCGGGCCTCGGCCGACGGGAGGAGCCAGCCGACACTTGCGAGCGCCAGTCCGACGGCGGTGGGCACCACGAACGGCACCGGGACGTCGAGCAACACGCACAGCAGGCCGAGCACCGCAGGGGTGAGCAATCCGGCGAGGGCCAGGGCCACCTTGCGGGCGGCGAGCTCCCTGCGCGTCTGGCCGAGGATCGCCAGATCGGCGTCGGAGACCCCCAGACGTCCCTCGACCGGACGGACCACAGCGGGCGGCAGCCAGGTCCTCCGGTCCCCCGCCGAGCTCGGCGGCGTTCCTGGCGGCGGAAGGGTTCCGGCCGTGGGGCCGGCCGAGAGCTGCTCGAGCGCCGCGGCCAGCGACGGCGGCGCGGGACGCACCGCGCGGACGGCGAGGACGAGACCGAGTCCCACGACCATGCCAGCGAGAGTGGCCATCTGCAGTCCGGTCACCGGTCCACCGTGGCCAGGCCGGGGTCTGTCAGCACACGCGGCGGCCGTGGCGGGTCGGACAGGCGCCGCATCCACCGCAGCGCCGTCCCGAAGATCGCGACGTCCACGAGTAACGCGACCTGCCCGAGCGGTGTCGAGTAGCCGGACAGGAAGGTCCGGGCGAACAGGGTCATCCCGACGACCAGGACCAGGGTGACGACGACAATGGTGCGCATGTTCGCCCGCGGCTTGGCGCGCTCGGCCTCGATCTCACGGACCATCCGCGAGCGGTCGTCGAGGTCCGCGGCCAGGGCGGTGAGCACCTCGGCCAGGCCTGGTCCGCCGTTGCGCTCCCGCAGGATGAGCACCATGGCGATCTTGTCGGCGGCGGGGTCGTCGACCTCCCGGGCGAACTGCCGCAGCGCCGGCTCCACCCCCTGCGGCCCCATCCGGGTCACCAGGTTGGTGACCGCCGGAGTGATCGGCTCCGGCGCCGAGGTCAGCGAGCGGCGCAGCGCGTCCCGGGTCGACCCGGCGGCGCCGGAGCTGATCAGGTCGGCCAGCCGCCGGGTCCAGTCAGCCAGCGCCTCGGAGGTCGCGATCAGCTGCCTGGACGCCTTGCCGCCGCCGAGCACCTTGGGGACGAACACGACGCCGCCGGCCGCGGCCAGCGCGGCGACCGGCCAGCCGGTGATCAGTAGCACCAGTACCGCGGTGCCCAGCGCGCCGAGGTAGAGGGGCGAGAAGAGCTGCCGGTGACGGCGGCGCGCTGACCGCGGGCCTCCGGGCCACAGGGCGACCCCTCGGGCGGCTGCGACGGCGGCGACGAGACCGGCTGAGATCACCAACCCGGCCAGCGTGAGCAGGAGCAGCCCAGCGGTCACGACGCTCGCTCCTGACGGCGAAGGCCGGTGGGCCAGTCCGAGGCGTCCGGGTGCAGCCAGTTGAGGTCGAAGCCGATGGCGGTCAGCCGTGCGGCGAGCGAGTCGCTGAGCATCCCCGCCCCGGTCGCCTGAGCGCGGCCGTCCTCGGGGCGAGGCGCGAAGATGGGCTTGAGGTCGGGCCGCCCGGAGTCGCCGACCGCGCCGAGTTCGTAGATGCCCGACACGAACCGGGAGTAGCCCCGGTCGCGGTGCACGTGGACGACCAGACCGAGAGCAGCCAGCGACCGCAGGACCAGCTCCGGTGACGGGGGCGGGTGCGCCTTGAGCGCGTTGATCAGGACCTTGTCGAAGACGCCGTCGGCCGACGGTGAGTGGATCGTGCACATCACCGACGCGATGCCGCTGGTCGCGGCCTCCAGCAGGGAGGTGACGTAGGCGCCGCGCACCTCGCCGACCAGCACCCAGGTCGGGGAGGCCCGCAGCGCCAGGTGCAGGGCGTCTCCCATGTCGAATCCGCCTCGACCCTCGGCGTTGGGCAGCCGGGACTCGAAGGGCCGGCAGACGGCGTGCCGCTTTACCAGTCGCTGCTGGTCGGGATCCCACCGCGGCAGGTGCAGACCGAGTTCCCGCTCGTCCTCGACGGTGATGACGACGTTGTTCCACGGGATGGCGTTGCCCAGCGCACGCAGCAGCGTGGTCTTGCCGACGCCCGGCGCTCCGGTCACCAGCGGCGATACGCCGGCCTCGATAGCCGCGTGCAGAAACGCCCGCACGGGCGAGTCGACCATGTTCAGCCGGTGCAGGTCGTTCAGGCTCGGGTCGGAGAACCGGTGGACGCGGATGACCCCGGCCGGGCGGGGCAGCACGTCCATCGCGGCCTGCAGGCGGGCTCCGAGCTCGGTGACGCCCTTCAGCCGCACGTTGAGGATCGGGCTGGCCGAGGAGAACTCGCGGCTGGTCTGCCCGCCGTCCGAGCGTGACCCGATCGACCGAAGCAGCTGCTCAAGTTCCTCGTCGCTGGAGGCGATCGGCGGGCCGGCCACCAGCTGGCCGTCCACCGTGCGCAGCATGGTCGGGTCACAGCCCTCGAAGTGGATGTCCTCGACGTCGTCACGAGCCAACAGCGGAGCCAACCGCCCCAGCCCGTCGAGCTCCGCCAGCACGGCGGAGAAGATCGTCTCTTCGGTGGTCACCGTCGGGGCAGCGCGGCCGCGGTTGGCCTCGTGCAGCAGCCACTGGTCGTACTCGTCGCGGATGAGCTTCTTGGTCAGTTCCCGTCGCGGTCCGGCTGCGTAATTCTTGTCCTCCGCCGTCAGCCGGGTCGACACCCGGTCGCGCAGCTCCCCGACGACGCGGTATTCGGCCTCGGTGAGCTCCGCGGCCTCGGACGGCGGGGCGTCGGCCGACTGCGCCTCCACCGCTGACTCGGCGCTCGGCAAGGGCAGCCGCTGTGGGCGCGTCCGGGCCTGCGGAAGCCCCAGGTCCGAGGAGGGAACCCACGGCTGGGGGGCGTCGTGGGGGCTCATCCGGCGACCGCCTCGGCGGTGTCCGCCAGTTCGGCGGCCAGGCCCGACGCTGCCCGCATGAGCGCCGACCGCCGCAGCGTCTTCATGCTCGACATCGCGCCGTCGGAGAGAACCGCCGCTGCGGTCCGGTCGTAGGGCAGGGAGCCGGCGAGCGGCAGCTGCAGCGCCTTGGCCACCTCGCCCGCCGGGTACGGCCCGTTCCCGATCACCAGCGCGGCCACCCTCGCCAGGTCACCGAGCTCCTGACGCACCCGCTGCACGGCGTCCTGCGCCGCGTGCACCGACCGCACGCTGGGCCGCACCGGGAGGAGCACCTGGTCGGCGGCTCGCAGCACCGGCCAGCAGCCGCGATCGGTGACCAGGCGCCCGGCGTCCACCAAGGCGTCCCGGCCGATCGCGGACATCGACTCTTGCAGCGCGAGTGCGAGCCGCTGCCAGGTCTCGGAGGTGAACGACGTGCCCTGGGTGGCCGTCGCGAAGCCGGGGATCAGCGCCAGCGGCGGGTGCTCCGGCACCTGGACGGCGTGCTCGGCGAGCAGGGCGGCGGCCGCCGTCGCCGGCAACCCCCCACGTGCTGCTGTCGACCAGGACAGCAGACCGCGGTCGCCGCCGACCCGTCCGGCCAGCAGTCCCGGCGCCATGTCCCCGCCGGCCTGATCACAGTCGGCGAGCAATAGCGGTCGTGGCCAGCACAAGGCGAGCGCCCACGTGGACGTGGTCACGCCGGGAGCTGCCTTGCCTGAGGCCACGACGGTGAGCACCCGGTCACCGCCCGGTCGGCAGCAGGATCAGCGCCAGGCTGCCGGTGGAGGCGAGCCTGGCGACGGCCGGCCCGTCGGCGTCGCGGACCCGCACGTCGACGACCGTGACCTGGGTGGTCGGGTTCACCGGCCCGACCTCGGCGACGCTCGCCTCGGTCGGCCGATCGGGCGTCGCGCCTGAAGCGCCGGTCTCGCCAGTGGAGCCAGTGGTGCCGGGAGTCGGGACGATCAGCACCTGCTGTCCCGGGGCCAGCCCTCGAGCGGGGAACTGCCCTTCCTTCAACGGCAGGGCGACCAGCATCTCCCCGGCCGCGAGTCCGGTGCCTGCGCCGACCTGGGCGCGGGTCAGCATCTCGCCGCCGGTCAACGGGACCTGCGCCACCATTCCGACGACCTGGGACTGCTCCGCCGCCGGGATGGGCGAGAGGTTGGGGTCCATGGGAACGTTCGCGACCGTCAGGTCATCGGCTGTGATCGTCGAGCCCACCTGCACGTCCCGGGCGACGGCGAGCACCTCGGCGTGCGAGGTCAGCATTCGGCCGGCGGCGAAGGCGAGAAGGCCACCCAGCAGCACGACGAGCACGCTGAGGATCAGTGCCCTGCGGCTCGAGCGCCGTCTCGACGCAGCACTGCGCAGTGGGGGTGCCGGCGGCGTCGGAGCGGTGTGGGGCGCGGAAGCCACCGGCGGCCCGGCCGGCATCGGCGCACCATCGACGCGCGCGGTCACCTAGTCACCACCGCTTGCACCTCCGCAACCGCGAACGTCGCGTTCGACGACGTCGTCAGGTCCGGCAGGGTGCCGCTCGCTCCTGTCGACGACGTCCAGGCGACCGACCAACTGATGCCGTACGTGGCCGTCGCCTGCTCATCGGGCTGGCGGATCGACGAGTGCGGATACCGGTAGTGGCAGCCCGCCGGGGAGGGCGCCCACACGCCGTCGCCTGGCTGCCAGGCCACCCCGGGGCCGGGACAGGAGACAGCGTCCGCGCCGTCGCCGGGTGTGAATCTCAAGGCGGTCGGCGTCACGGTCACCTGCGCCCAGACACCGCCGGCGTCCGCCCGTGCGGTCAGCGCCCGGAACGAATCGGAGTCGGTCCAGAACCACGTGTAGGCGTTGACCACCGTGAAGGGCCGGCCGTCCCGCATGGTCCCGCCCGGGTAGCGGCCGGTCGTCGGCGCGGGGATCGTCAGCGTCCGCAGCGCCTGCTCAGCGAGCACCGCGGGGTCGACTGCTGCCGGGCCAGCCGGCGCGGTCCCAGACCAGAACGAGAATCCGTTCGTGCCGGGGAAGGACCCACCGTTCGTGTAGAAGGTGCACAGGTAGATGGCGCCGTCGGTGTGGCCGCCCCAGATGGGCGAGTCCTTGGGAGGCTGCACGGGTATCGGCTGCGCGTAGCACTGCAGGCTCTGCACCCACCATGACGGGCCTTCTCGGCACGGGATGGCGGCGCCGGTGGCGTCCAGCGTGCAGGCGGCCTCGCCACTCCGGCCATCGCTACTGGAGCCCGCCGCGACCGGCCGAGTTGCCGGCTGCTGGGCGGACTCGGCCTCCACCACGCAGATGCCGTGCGAGTTGTACTGCTGGCAGGCGACCGGGTCAGCCGCAGCCGGGACCCCGCTCTGGCCACAGAGGCCAAGCAGCACCCCGAGAAGCGCGACCGTCACCCGTCGCATGACTGCGCCTGCCTGTTCGGAGCCTCGCTGACCCGCCACGAGGAGGCGCCCGGGTAGTCCGGGTTGACCACCGTCAACCGTGCGACGAGGTATCTCGGGCGGTCGGCGGGGATGACCGAGGTCCCGGAAGCATCGGTCGCCTGCACCTGGCTCACGTCGACACATGCGGTGACCACGACAGTCGGGAGCGTTGGTGATGGCGAGGCCGCTGGATCGGTCGTGAGGTCGACGCTGTCTGCGGTCGCCGTCACCAGCTGGGACCGCCCGATCTGCTGAAATCCCTGGGAACGGAACGTCCCGATAGCCGTGGCCTGGGCGGTGGCCTCCGGCGCGACCGCCACCTCGTAGAGGTCGTCGAGAGGTCGCGACGGGTCCAAATAGAGGTCGTCAATCGTCCCGAGGTAGGTCGGGACGAAGGCGACCGCCTGTGCTTCCGCGTCGCTGGACGGATCGGTCGTGGATGGTGCCGCGCTCGAGGATGGCCCCGACGTCGTGGAGGTCGGCGCAGCCGAGGAACCGTCGCCGGACGACGAGCACCCCGAGACCGTGAGCACGGCAGCCACCGCTGCCGTGACCGCCGCCCGCGTCACCCGCACGCGTGAGCACCTCCGCTTCCGGTTCGCCCGTTCGTGTATCGAGACTTCCTGTTCCACGGGAACACGGTGTGACGTCCAGCACCATGCCACCCGTTCGAGTGACCCAGAGTCACGATCGTTCCGCCTCCCGTCCCCCAGATGGGTGTATCGCAGGGCCCCGTCAGGCTTCGGCGTCGCACACTCGCAGCCCACTCCCCCACGCCCCGGCGGGTGAGGTGTCAGCACGCGGGAGCAGTCGTTCGCGGTCCGGCCGAGGAGGCATCTGGCGGCGCATGATCAGTCTGTGGCTGGGTGCCGCGGTTGCGGCCGCCGTCGCCGGGGCCATGGCCACACGCGTGCTGGCCGCACGTGGGCTCGCGCAGTTGGCGCGACCGGACGCCATGAGCAGAGGTGTGAGCCTGGCGAGTGCTCTCGGCGGGATCGCGGCCGGGGCGGCCGCGATGGCGGCGACACATCGGACCGGAATATGGTGGCTCCCGCCGGCCCTGCTGGTCTGGGGATGCGCGCTCGTCGCGGCGGCTTGCTGCGACGCGGTCACCCAGCGCGTCCCGACCGCACTCGTCCGGCAGGCCGGCGTCCTGACCTGCGCTCTGCTGACGGTCGCACTGGCCGTGCACGGCGACTGGCCGGGACTGGCGCTCAGCGGGGTCGCTGCGGTGGCGTCCGGGCTGGTGATGCTCCTGTGCTGGCGCTTCGCGGGCGCAGGCTTCGGTGACGTCCGCCTAGCGACGCTCGGCGGACTGGGCCTGGGGCACGCCACGGCTCGCGGCCTCCTGTTGGCCCTCGCCGCGTTCACGTTGATCACCGTGACGCAGGCCGTAGTGACCTTGATGCGTGGTGGGGACCGTCGGAGCGCGATCCCCTACGGCCCTGCCCTCGCGGTGGGCTTCTTGCTCGCGGCCGCTCTCTGACACCATCCGGAAGCCTGGCGCTCGATTTCCCGAAGCAAGATCTGCGGCACGCCGGCAGGGCGACGGTCCCATAAGCCGGTTCGGTGCCCCCCGCCCCGCCTCCTCGACATCAGGCGCCGGTCTCGTCGGGTCCCGGGTTCGTGCTCTCGCCTTGGCGCCGTCCACGCCCTGGGGGCGACTGGGGACGCCGGGTCTTGTGTGCGATGGCGGCGCTGTCGAGTCTGGCTTCGGCTCGATCGGCCCTGCTGCGCTGCACGCTGGCATCCTCGCGCGCGGCGCTGAGATCACCGCGCAGCTCGACGGACTCCGCCCGGAGTCGGCGGTTCTCCTCCTCGTGACGGGCACGCAGATCGTCGACCCGCTGCTGGCCGTGGGCCTTCTCGCGCTCGGCGTCGTGAACGGAGGCGTCGCGCTGGGCGGTCATCGTCGCCAGCTTCCCGCGCAGATCGCCGACCTCCTCACGGAGGTCCGTCGCTCGCCGTTCGGCTTGAACCAGGTCCCGGCGTAGCGGCTCGACCGCGTCCTCCGCCCGGGCGGCGCGCTGCGACTCGGCGTCGATCCGCTCGACAGCATTGCGGGATCGTTCCTCGGCCTCGGACTGCGCGACGAGGGCGGCTTCGGCTCGTTGCGTCGCGGCATCCCGGTCGGCGTGTGCCTCGACCAGCCGCGCTTCGGTGACGGTCAGTTTCTCGGCGAGATCGACCAGCCTCGCTGAGGACTGCTCCCGCTCCGCCTCGACGATCGCGCGCGCGCCAGCCAGTTCGGCGATCACCCTGTCCCGCTCTGCGTTTGCCTCCGCCAGCCGCTGGCCAGACTCGTCCAGCCCGGCACGAAGCTGCTCGCTCAGCGAAGATGCCTCCTCAGCAGCGGCGTCGGCCTCGGCGCGCTCGGCCTCGGCACGGCGTTGCGCTTGCTCAGCCCGACTGGCGCGAGCCTCGGCCGTCGCCACCTGCTCGGCCGCCTGACTCGTCACGGCTTCGATCTGTAGCTCGGCGGCTTCCGGATCGGCCACGGTCCGCAGCTCCTCGAGCAACCCCTGCAGTTGCTGACCCAGGTGCTCGACCATGCCGGCGACCTGAC
Source organism: Blastococcus sp. CT_GayMR16 (assembly GCF_004570875.1). Lineage (GTDB taxonomy): Bacteria > Actinomycetota > Actinomycetes > Mycobacteriales > Geodermatophilaceae > Blastococcus_B. Next base: position 207,491 of record NZ_SPQK01000001.1, read on the forward strand.
CGTGCAACTCGCTGGCCCGCTGCCGCGCGGCGTCCACCGGCCGCTGCTCGACCCCGGCCGCGTGCCCGGACTGCTCTGTGCGCAGCCGGCGGCGGGCGTGCCAGGCGGCGGTCCGGTTGTGTCCGCTGTTGTCGCAGTACTCCGGCGGCCGGCCGGCCCCTGCCTGCGATGCCGCAGCCGGCCGTTGGCAGCCGGGAAATCGACAGATCCGACGTTCCGTTTCCGTGGGCTCGCTCATAACGTAAAGCTGCACCGACGTAATGACGCCGGAACGCTTCTCGAGCAGTCCTGTGGACAGTGAGTCCGCGTCCACATCCACCACGCGCTGTCCGGCGGCCTTCGCCAGTTCACGCGTGCGGTGTGACTCGCAGGGGGGCCTGCCGTGCGGCATGGTGGCCATGGGGTCCGCGAGCGCGCTGCTGCACAAGTCCCGCGCTGGGAGTCGCCTACGAATTGCGCGCTTGAACGTGCTCACGCACCGTCCGACCTTCCCCGGACGGACGGCGCCGTCTTTGGGACTTCAGGCGCGCGAACCTCAGAGTTGCCCGGCGGCTCGCAGCCGGCTGTGGGCACCGCGCTCCTGGATGCCGCCGGTAGCCAGCAGCGTGGCGACGTCGGCGGCGGAATGCCAGGCGCTCTTCGGTCGGGCGCTCTCGGCGTCCAGCAGCGCGTACAGCCACCAGTCGTTTGTTCGGCGCGCCGCGACGTCACGCGCCGCCTGGGCCTGGGACGGCTGCAGGTGCACATCAGCGAGCCGCTTGCTGGTGTAGCCCTTGATCTCGATGCGCACCTCAGCGCCGGCAACGTCGACCGCCAGCAGGTCGCAGCCTTCGCCGCCGCACAGTTGCAAGTCGTCCCGTTCGATCAGCTGCCGCGCGGCGAGCTCGGCGCGACAGGCGGCGACGGCGCGCTGCTCGTTGGCGCGGCGGCGGTTGTTCTGCAGCACGTGGTCGTAGCGGTACTCCAGCAGTTCCTTGCTGCCGGTCTTGGTTGCGCGCAGCCGGGCGATCAGGGTGGGCAGGTCGGATTCGGTGAGGGCGTCGGGGTGGATGCCGCAGACGGCGAGCAGGTCGACCGCACCGGCGCCGGGGACGGCGGAGAGGGTGCGGCCTCGACCGCCGGTGCCGTTTTGTCGCTGCGGGCGCTTCTCGAACACCCCGCCGGTGACGCGGCCGAAGCTCTTGGCGGTGGTGCGCGGCACGAGATCGGTGAACCGGGTGGCCGGAATGAGGTGCACCCGTCGCTGGCGGCGCCCCTTCGCGTCGGTCCATGCCTCCGCCGGGCCGGCGATCGCGGCGCCGACGAGCAGGCTGGTGGCGCCCCAGTCGGGCAGCCGCAGGCCCTTGTCGCCGCGGGGGTCGCTGCGCTGGACGATGACGAGGTCGCCCGGGCGGATTTCCTCGATGGCGGCGCGATTGACCGCGGTATCCTCGGTGGACAGCCAGTCGTTGCCTTCCGCGGCGGCCAACTCCGGGTTCGCCCAGGGGAAGTGCACGTCGGCGTGGACGTCGCTCCGGTACCCGCGCCAGCCCGGCGTGAACGATGCCAGCCACAGGTCACGGATCGGTGTGATCGCGGGCGGCTGCTGCGGGGGTGGCGCGTCGAGCCGGGTGGTTGGCGGCGGGTACCCGTCTGCCTGGCCGCTGTAGAAGCCGGCACGGCCGAGCGCGGTCTCCAGCTCGGCCGCCAGCGCGCTGGAGGCGGGGGCGAAGGTCTCGCTGACCTCGTCAGCGGTGATTCGGACGCCGGAGCCGAGCGCAGCGGACAGACCAGTCGGCAAGGTCATGATCACCGGCGCACCGTAGCCGGGTGCCCGGCGCCCGGCCAGGGAGGCAATTTGTCTTGGAGGGTCGCCCCGGGTGCGGCTGCACGATGGGCAGGATCCGGCAGCACTCGCCGCTGCGCACCCCGCCGGCGCACAGGGAAGCGCCTCCTGCGACGACGATGGCAATACGGGCCAACTACAGGGGCTGGGTCGTGTGCTGCAGGCGCAGCCTAGCTGTCGATACCTGGCCCTACGTTGCGGTGCCGGGCCTGCTCAGGCCGCGTCACGAATGACCGAGAGGTTCGCCATGGACAGCCCTGATGACCTGCTCACCACAGCCGAGGTTGCCCAGATCATGCGCTCGCCCGTGTCCACGCTGAGGTACTGGCGGCACCTCGGCACCGGCCCGCACAGCTTCCGGCTAGGGCGTCGCGTGGTCTACAGGCGCGCCGATGTGACCGCGTGGCTGCTCGAACAGTCGGAAGCGGGACGGGCCGAACGAGCGGGCTGAACGGCGAGCGGGATGCCGTGCTCTGGTGCCGTGCCAGGATTTCGCGCCGACGCCGCGCAGGTCAGCGGTCCAGCACCCGCGCCGCTTCGGCGCTGACCACCTGGCGACCGAAGTAGACGTCGAGCGTCATCGACGGGTTGGCATGGCCTAGCTGGTCGGCCACCTGCCGCGGGCTGAGCCCGGCCTCGTCGAGACGTGTGGCGACGGTCTTGCGGAAGGTGTGCGAGGTGACCCACGACCAGGGTCCCTCCTCGCAACGGATCCGTCGCCCGGCCACTTCCGTCTTGAAGGCGCCGTCCCTATTGAGCTGGTAGCCGGTGCCGGCGCAGGTCTCGCACTCAAACGAGTCGAGCAACTGGCGAAGATCTCCCGAGACGTTCGACGGATCTCGCAGGACGCCACTCAGCGGCGGGGGAAAGACGACCTCCGCGTCCGACTGCCGTCTGAACCTCCCCCGCCGGTTCTCCAGCATCCGGACGGCGAAGTGAGGGAGGGCGACCACCCGCCATCCTGCCGTGGTCTTCGGCCGCGGTTGAATCGCCAGCCCGGTGCCGGGAACGCGGACCACGGTGGCGTTCACCTCCCAGGTCCGGGCGCCGAGGTCGAGGATCGGTCTGCCGTCACCGTTGGTCCCGTACCGCAGGGCCAACGCCTCACCGATCCGGCAGCCAGTGGCGAGCATCCAGTCGACCAGGTCGGGCAGGTCGAGTTCAGCCGCGCGGTCGCTGCTCCGGAACAACTCGAGGAGCCGCGAGGTCTCGTCCACGGTCAGAGCGCGTGGCGCCCGCTTGACGGTGCTGATCTTGGCGGCGGAGTCACGAACCGGGTTGACCGCAGCGGCGCCGTCCTGGATCGCCAGCGCGAACATTCCAGAGAGGCACGCCCGCGTCGTCTTGGCCGCGCCCGGTCCACTGCTCTTGGCGATGGCGGCCAGTGCGCGGCTGACCACGCCGGGGGTCACCTCGCGGATGCACAGCCGACCGAAGGCCGGCTTGACCTGCTTGTTGATGACCGATCGGTAGGTGCGCTGCGTGCCGGTCGACCAGCCGTGGTCGGCGTCCATCCAGGCATCGGCCAAGATGACCATCCGCGTCGAGGAGGTGATCGTGCCTACGCCGCCCGGCGCCTGGCGGCTGGTCAGCTCGGCCTTCAGCGCCCGCTCGGCCGCTGCCCGCGACAGGCCCACCTTGGAAACCAGCCGGACTCGCCCGTCGTAGTCACGGAACTTGACCCGGGCCTTGACCCGACCGTTTGGCAGCGTGGCGAACAGGACCTTGCCGCTGGTGCCCAGCGGCAGCGGGGGACGGCCCACGGGGCACCTCCGGCACCGAGTAATGAGTGCCTAAAGAGTGCCTCGAACCTCTGACAGGTACAACAGCAAGGCCCCTGACCGGCGTCTTCACTGGTCAGGGGCCTTACTCTGCTCCCCCGAGTGGACTCGAACCACTAACCCTGCGATTAACAGTCGCATGCTCTGCCAATTGAGCTACGGGGGATGAGCGGGTGCGCGACCCGCTGGCCTGACGAGGGTACATCAGGCCTGGGAGCCCTCCCGGAGCGGCTCGCCCGGCTCTCGCGCGGTCACCGCCACCGGTAGCGTGAACGCCGATCCGGTCCCCGTCCTGGAGGTTTCCCCGTGGCGAAGCTGTCTTTCCTCGCCGGCTTCGGCGCCGGCTACGTGCTGGGCTCCAAGGCCGGCCGCGAGCGCTACGAGCAGATCCGCCGCGCCTACGCGCAGGCGAAGGACGACCCCCGGCTGCAGAGCCTCGCCGGCATGGCGCAGGCCCGCGCGGACGACGTCCTGGCCTCCGTGCGCACCCGCATGGGCAGCGAAACTCCCCGCTGACCTGACCGGTCAGTCCGGCTGGTCGGCCGCGACCAGGTCGGCGAGCTTCTGCCGGGCGGCTTCCCGTGCGCCGGGGTCGCTGCGCTGCGCATCGTCGTCGAACACGACGGTCCACTCCCGGACGGGCTCGCCGGGGATCCGCCGGGCGACGAGCAGGACCCCTCCCCCGCCGGGCAGCGGCGAGCGCTGACTGGCCACCACCGTCTGGTCCACCCGACGGCGGACCACCGCCGGCAGGTCACCGGCGTCGCTCAGCGCGTGCCGGACCTTCGGCTGCCGCGCCTGCACCCCGGGCTCGACCTCGACCAGCGGAACCACGTCGAACCGGCCTCCGCCGTCGGCCGTGGCCAGCCAGGTGGCCGAGCCGATCTGGTGCCACGGCAGTACCTCTGCGTCGACGACCGACGTCACCTCGGGCGGCACGATCCGCAGGCCGCGGGAGGTGGCGACCAGCCAGCCCTCGCCGCGGACGAGGCTGCCCCAGGCCAGCACCCGCTCGTCGGGATCGGTCGAGGCGAGGACGGCGACCCGCACCGGCTCCGGTGGCCGCGCGAACCGCCGCTTCACGTTGTCGAGGAGGCTCACGGGGTCAGCCCGCCCATCGCCCGCTCGCGCAGCGACCGGGCCTGCGCCTCGAGCGCCACGAGCTGGCCGAACACCTTCGTGTACTCGTCCGGGGCCTCGACCGGGTTCATCCGCTGCAGCTTGCCCTTGAGCGCAGTGACCCGGCGCACGGTCGCCATTTCCTGGAGCCGCGCCATCACCGCGTTGACGTAGGTGGAGTCCCCCTCACCGACCGAGCGCATGGGCTCGACAGCCAGGGCGGTCAGCATCGCCCGCGCCGACTCCCGCGAGCAGTGCGCCGCGACCTCGTCCAGCCAGGCCGGCCCGGTGACCGTTGCCGCGGCTGCGCCCCCGGCAGCGGCCACCGCCTCCGCCACCGCCGCGTACTCGGGGTCGGTGTAGGCGGCCGGTGGGACGGCGTCGAACGAGGGCCCGGCCACCTCGGGCACCTGCAGCGCCGCCTTCACCGCCTCCCGCTCGACCTCGACCGCGGCGTCGTCCGGCGTGCGCTGGGGGCCCCGGGGCCGCGGCCGGGATCGCTCCCCGCCGTCACCGGTGAGCCGGCGGAGCCGCTCCATGACCTCGTTCTCGTCGGGCAGGCCCAGCAGCCCGGCCAGCCGGCGCGCGTAGGCGGGCCGCAGCGCGTGGTCCTTGACCTGCGCCAGCAGCGGCGCGGTCTTCTCCAGCGCATGCACCCGGCCCTCGACGGTGTCGAGGTCGTAGCCGGCCAGGGTCGTCTTCAGGACGAACTCGATCAGCGGCGTCCGTCGGGCGACCAGATCGCGGACGGCGGCGTCCCCGTGCTCCTGGCGGAGCTCGCACGGATCGTGCCCGTTCGGCTCGACCGCGACGAACGTCTGGCCGACGAAGCGCTGGTCCTCGGCGAAGGTCTTCATCGCCGCGGCCTGGCCCGCCGCGTCGCCGTCGAACGTGTAGACCACCTCGCCGCGGAACTCGTCCTGGTCCATGAGCAGCCGCCGCAGCACGCTGATGTGCTCGCCGCCGAAGGCCGTGCCGCACGACGCGACCGCGGTGGTGACGCCGGCCAGGTGGCAGGCCATGACGTCGGTGTAGCCCTCGACGACGACGGCCTGGTGCTTGCGGGCGATGTCGCGCTTGGCCCGCTCGATCCCGTAGAGCACGGTGGACTTCTTGTAGAGCGGCGTCTCGGGGGTGTTGAGGTACTTCGGGCCCGGGTCGTCGTCCATGAGCTTGCGGGCGCCGAAACCGATGACGTCGCCGGTGATGTCGCGGATCGGCCAGACCAGCCGCCGGTGGAAGCGGTCGATGAGCGTGCCGCGCGAGGACTCCTTCGCCAGGCCGCCGGTGACGAGCTCGGCCTGGGTGAAGCCCTTCCCGCGGAGGTGCCGGGTCAGCGCGTCCCAGCCGCTGGGTGCGAAGCCGCAGCCGAAGTCGATGGCGACCTGGCGGTCGAAGCCGCGCTCGGCGAGGAACTGCCGGGCGGGTGCCGCCTCGGGCGTGCCCAGCTGCTCGGCGAAGAACGCCGCGGCCGCGGTGTTGGCCGCGACCAGGCGGGCCCGCTGGCCGACGTTGGCCCGGTCGGGGGCGCCGGTCGCCCGACCGCTGTCGTCCTCGTAGTGCAGTTCGACGTTGGCCCGGCCGGCGAGGAGTTCGATCGACTCCGAGAACGACAGGTGGTCGATCTGCTGGATGAAAGAAATGACATCGCCGCCCATGCCGCAGCCGAAGCAATGCCACAGCCCGCGCGACGGCGTCACCTGGAAGGACGGCGACTTCTCGTCATGGAATGGGCAGAGCCCTTTCAGGCTGCCCCCACCCGCGCGCTTGAGCTGCAGGTGCTCCCCGACGATCTCGTCGATCTTCGAGTGCTCTCTCACCAACGCGATGTCCGCCGCCCGGATCCGGCCCCGCGGGGGCATCAGCTGCTGCCCCCGATGACCGCGGCGCCGGTCGCCGCGCCGACGGCTGCGGTGTTCCGGCGGCTGAGGACGAGTTCCAGCCAGAGCAGGAACACCTGCTGGTGCAGCGGCAGCGAGCCGTCGGCGTCCAGGGTCGGGCGCGGCGACCAGCCGCCGGTCGAGCCGCTCTCGGCGATCCGTTGCCCGCCGGTCAGGTAGCGGTGCGTGCCCTTCCACATCGAGGCGTTCTGCACCTCCACGGGCCGACCCTCGAGGTCGACGGTCCACGTGCCCTTCCAGAACGACGCCTGCCGGGCGCGCAGCCGCGCGACGTCCTCGGGCTCGGCGGCCCACCGCCCGGTGAGCTCGCCCTTGCGCTTGGCGAAGACCCACTCGCGGTCGCCGACGACCGCCGTGGCCTCCTCCTTCCAGTTGGCGGCGCGGAGGACGGCGACCGGCGACCCGTCGCGGAGGACGGGCAGCTCGCCCTTGCGGTACCCGGCCCCGCCGGCCTTGCCCAGTTCGAGCATCCGGTCCCCTCCCCTCAGCCGATCCCCGGTGCGCCGGCGACGCTCTCGCCCGTCGCGCGGTACAGCAGGTAGGCAGCAGTCTCCCGCAGGATGTAACGGAACTGGGTGCCGCGGGTCTGGACGGCGGGGCCTTGCCGAGTCGGCGAGCTCTCCGCCTCCATACCGGCATCCTCGGCCATGCGCTCCGCCCGCATCGCGTGCCACGGGTCGGTGACCAGGACAGCGCTGGTCCAGCCGCGCTCGGTGAAGGCGGCCGACACGACGCGCATGCTCTGCAGGGTGTCCACGCCCTCGGGAACGGCGAGCAGGGCGTCGTCCGGGATGCCCGAGTTCGACAGGTAGTCGCGGCCGGCCTCGGCCTCGGTGAACTCGTCGCCGGTCGCCTTGCCGCCGACGGTCACGATCACGGGGGCGACGCCGTCCTCGTACAGGGAGATGGCGTGCTCGAGCCGGGCCTCGAAGATCGACGACGGGACGCCGTTGTACTGCGCCGAGCCCAGCACCACGATCGCATCGGACGCCGGGCGTGAGTCGTGCCGCGCGGTCCACCAGATCGCCAGGGCCGTCGAGCTGACGAGGAGCACGAACGCGAGGACTGCGGCCGCGAACGCCCGCGCCATCAGGCTTTCCCGCCGCACTCCCACGCGTCATGGGTACCACGTCGACCTGACGCCGTGCGGCGCCTGGGGAAACTGAGGCCGTGGGCCCCCACACCAGCGGAGGAGGACCGGGGAGGAAGGTGCAGCCGACAATCCCGAGCAGCTCCCTGGAAGGACCGAACATGGATCATCAGGTCGTCACGGGTCCGGGTCTGCCGCCGCCCATCGGCCCCTACTCGCACGCCGTCCGCGCCGGTGGGTTCGTCTTCGTATCCGGCCAGCCCGGGGTCGATCCGGTCACCGGCGACGTGCCCGGCGACTCCTTTGGCGCGCAGGCGCGTCAGCAGTTCACCAATCTGGCGACCGTGCTCCACGCCGCCGGTAGCCGCCCCGACCTCGTCGTCAGCACGACAGTGCTGGTCGCCACCAGGCCGACTTCCCGGAGATGAACGCCCTGTTCGAGGAGTTCTTCCCCACCGCGCCACCCGCGCGGATGACCATGTAGGTGCCGCTCCCCCTGGGCCTGCTGATCTCCATCGGGTGCACCGCGGTCGAGGGCACCTGACCCCTCCCGCTCAGCGCTCGCCCAGCCGGACGAGGCCGGTCTCGTAGGCGACGATCACCGCCTGCACCCGGTCGCGGAGCTCCAGCTTGGCCAGGATGTGGGTGACGTGCGTCTTCACCGTGGTCTCGGCCATGTACAGCTCGCGCGCGATCTCGGCGTTGGACAGCCCGCGCGTCAGCGCCCGCAGGACCTCCAGTTCCCGTTCGGTGAGTTCCCTCAGCCTCGGCGGGAGCCCCCCGTCAGAGGGCGGGGTCGGCTGCCGGACGTAGCTCTCGACGAGCCGGCGGGTGACGGTGGGAGCGAGCAGCATCTCGCCGGCCGCGCAGGCATGGACCGATTCGACCAGTGCCCGGGCGGGGGTCGTCTTGAGCAGGAACCCAGAGGCGCCCAGGCGCAGCGCCTCGAGGACGTACTCGTCGAGATCGAACGTCGTGAGGACGAGTACCCGGGTGCCCGGGCAGCGCTCGAGGATCTCTCGGGTGGCGGTCAGGCCGTTCCCGCCGGGCATCTCGACGTCCATGAGGACGAGGTCCGGTGCCAGCGCGCGGACCGCCGCGACGGCGGACGGCCCGCTCGAGGCCTCACCGACAACCTCGATCCCGGGGTCAGCCCCGAGGATCGCGCCCACGCCGTCGCGCAGCAGATCGTGGTCGTCGGCGATCACGATCCGCACCAGCGGACTCATGCCGGCCGCACCACCAGCACCGGCACCCAGGCGCGCACCAGGAAGCCGCGTCCGCCGGGGCCGGGCCCGGAGGTGAACTCGCCGCCGAGGCGGCGGACCCGCTCGTCGATGCCGACCAGGCCGTAACCCCGGCGGGGATGTGCCCCCGGCCCGGGACCGTCGTCGACGACCTCCACGCCGACCCCGGTGGGCGACATGTGGACGCGGACCGTCGCCCCGGCCCCAGGCGCGTGACGGATCACGTTGGTCAGCGCCTCCTGGACCACCCGGTAGACCACCGCGCCCACCTCCCCGGTGAGATCGCCCTGGAGGTCGAGCCGGACGACCAGTCCGGCGCTGCGCAGCCGGTCGATCAGGGCAGGGACATCGTGGCCGTCGGGACCGACCGCAGGGGCGCCGAGAACGCCGTGGTCCAGCACGCCCAGCAGGCGCTCAAGTTCCTCCAGGGTTTCCGCGGCCGTCCGCCGGACGACGTCGACCGCGCGCCGGGCATTGCCCGGATCGCTGTTCCGTGTCGTCAACGCCGCCCCCGCCTGCATGACCATGACACCCACCGCGTGCGACACCAGGTCGTGCAGCTCGCGCGCCACTGCCAGTCGCTCGCTCCGGATGGCCGTGCCGGCGGCGGCGTCGAGTTCCGCCGCTCGCTGGTCCGCCCTGGTCCGCGCCGACCGGCCCCAGAATTCGGCGATCCGCACGACCGTGCTCCCTACGGCCGCGGCCGCCAGGGTCAGCATGGCGAGGAAGAGGTTGTCCGGATCCCGCACGGCCAGCTCGACGGCGATGCCCGCGGCGAGGACGCCGACCGCCAGCAGACCGCGGGGCCCCCGGCCGACGGCAGCCCACGTGAGGGTCCCAGGGGTGAAGAGCAACCAGAATCCACTGCTCAGGGGCTGCGTCCAGATGCCCACTGCGAACACCAGGCCGCAGGCGACCGCACCGACGTCCGGGGCGACCCGTCGGAGGACCACCGTCGCGGCTGCGCAGGCGGACAGGAGCACGGAGAAGGCGCCCGACTCGCCCGACGCGAACTCGCCCCGGGATGCGACCGTCTCGACCACGGCGAGCACGGTCGCCACGCAGGCGAGGACGACGTCCCTGCGGGAGATGCGCGTTACGGGAATGACCGGCGCCATCGCCTGTGCCGCGGCGTCGTCGTCGGCCTCGCGCAGCAGGCCCAGCAGCCGGCGGAGTTCCAGTCCGGCGCGCGCCCCGAGGTCCTGGACCGTGCGCAGGGCTGGTGCCGGGTCGTCGTCCCAGTGCCGGACGGCATCCTCGGCAGCTGCACCCATGGTGGTGGCCGCCGAACGGACGACGGCCTGGATGTCTCCCGCCAGGCGGGCGCGCTCCACGGCAACGGCGGTGCGGGTCACCTCCGCCTCCGGGATGGACGCGAGGCGGCTGGCCCGGGCCGCCTCACCAGCGGCCTGACGGCCGGACCGCAGGGCGAGCCGCCACACCGCCCCCAGGGTCAGGAGGATCACGGTGAGGAACAGGAACTCAGGCGGGCCGGCCAACTCGTCCACTGCCACCCACACCCCGACGGCGCTCACGGCGACCGCCGTGAAAAGGATGCTCAGGACGCCCGGGCGGGACACGGTTCGACCGTAGCCACCCGAGGGGATTCGTGGCGTCGTCCAAAGGTCGGAGACAACTCCTCCGCAGGTCGGGAAGAGAACGACCGTTCGGACGGATCACCGGCCGGTGGAGCGTTCCTAGCGTTCGCGGTACCGCGCCGCCACGAGGACGGCGCCCGGTCCGAGGAGCAACTCATGATGCAGCTGGAGCGAACGGCACTGGGCGCCGCGGTCGTGCTGTCGGTCGTGTCCATCGGCGACGCGGTTGCCCGTGCCACCAGTGACGCGGTCCCGCCGTGGGACGACGAGGCCGGCACGACCTGGGTGATCGTCGCCATCAACCTCGTGATGGTGGCAACGTTCGCGCTGCTGGCGGCCGTGCTGGTCTGCAACGCTGAGCGGATCGACGAGGGCAGCGGTGCGGTCCGCTGGATCCGCCGGTTGCTGGCCGTCGACCTGGCGATCCTCGCGACCGGCTACCTGCTGGTCAACGTGGTCGACTCCGACATCCTCGGAGCCACGGCCGGCGTCACGTTCCTCGCGATGTTCATCCTGGGCGCCGTGCTGGGCGGACTCCTCCTGCGCCGGCCGGACGTGCGGGTGCCGGCCGTCCTCATGGTGGGCGTCGTCCCGGTGATCGCCCTGAGCCTCGTCCTCGAGGCGATGGCACCGGGCTGGGGGCACCCCGGCTACGCCGAGACCGCTCTCTACATCGGCATCGCCCTGCTCGGTCTCAGTGCCGCAGCGGCCGGTTCGTCCCGGCCGGACCGGGCGATGGTCGGTACGCGCCGCTGACGCCGGACCAGTGCCGGACGGGACCTCCCGTCCGGCACCGCCGCGTCAGGAGCCGGCCCGCTCCCCACCGAGCGCGGCGCGACCGGCCTCGAGGCGGGCCACCGGCACGCGGAACGGCGAGCAGGACACGTAGTCGAGGCCCACCTCGTGGAAGAAGTGCACCGAGTCGGGGTCACCGCCGTGCTCGCCGCAGACACCGAGCTTCAGGTCGGCACGTGCCGAGCGGCCGGCCTCGGCGCCGATCTGCACGAGCCGGCCGACGCCCTCGCGGTCCAGCGACTCGAACGGCGAGATACCGAAGATGCCCTTGTCGAGGTACTGGTGGAAGAACGCCGCCTCGACGTCGTCCCGGGAGAAGCCCCAGGTCATCTGCGTGAGGTCGTTGGTGCCGAAGGAGAAGAACTCGGCGTATGCGGCGATCTCCCCGGCCGTCAGCGCGGCGCGTGGCACCTCGATCATCGTGCCGATCAGTGCCTCGACCTCGACGCCCTCGGCCTCGCAGACCTCGGCCAGGACGCGCTCGGACTCCTCGCGGATGGCCTCGAGCTCCTGCACCGCGCCGACGAGCGGGATCATGATCTCCGGGTGCGGATCTCCTCCGGCCTTGCGCCGTTCGCACGCGGCCTCACCGATCGCCCGCACCTGCATCGCGAACAGCCCGGGGACGACGAGCCCGAGCCGCACGCCGCGCAGTCCCAGCATCGGGTTCGACTCGTGCATGCCCTGGACGGCGGCCAGCAGCCGCAGGCTGCCTTCGTCGGGCTCGCCGCGCTCCTCCGCGACGGCGACGCGGACCGAGAGCTCGGTGAGGTCGGGCAGGAACTCGTGCAGCGGCGGGTCGAGCAGACGCACCGTGACCGGGAGCCCGTCCATCTGCTCGAAGATCTCGAGGAAGTCCTGCTTCTGCAGCGGCTCGAGGGCGTCGAGCGCGGCCTGCCGCTCGTCGGCGCCGTCGGCCAGGATCAGCTTCTCGACCAGCTTCCGCCGGTCACCGAGGAACATGTGCTCGGTCCGGCAGAGTCCGATGCCCTGGGCGCCGAACCGCCGAGCGCGGGCGGAGTCCTCCGGGGTGTCGGCATTGGTCCGGACCGCCAGGCGCCGCTTCTCGTCGGCGTGGGCCAGGATCCGGTGCACACTGCGCACGATGTCGTCGGTGTCGTCGGCCTCGGGGTCGATCTCGCCCTCGAAGTAGCGGACGACGGACGACGGCTCCACCGGCACCTCGCCGACCCACACCCGGCCGGTCGAGCCGTCGATGGAGATGACGTCGCCCTCGTTCACCACGGTGCCGCCGGGCGCGGTGAACTTCTTCCCCTTGGTGTCGACCTGCAGCTCCTCGGCACCGCAGACACACGTCTTGCCCATGCCCCGGGCGACGACGGCGGCGTGCGAGGTCTTCCCGCCGCGGCTGGTGAGCACGCCCTCGGCGGCGATCATCCCGGAGAGGTCGTCGGGGTTGGTCTCCCGGCGGACCAGGACGACCTTCTCCCCGCGATCGGCCCACTGGACGGCGGTCTCCGAGGAGAACACCGCCTTGCCGACCGCAGCGCCCGGTGAGGCGTTCATGCCCTGGGTCAGCTGCGTGGCGTCCCCGCCCGAGACGAACCGCGGGAACATCAGCTGCGCCAGCTGGTCCCCGGTCACCCGGCGGACCGCCTCGTCCATGTCGATGAGGCCCTCGTCGACGAGCTGGGTGGCGATGATGAAGGCGGCGGCCGCCCCGCGCTTCCCGACGCGGGTCTGCAGCATCCACAGCTTGTTGCGCTCGACGGTGAACTCGATGTCGCACAGGTCGCGGTAGTGCGACTCCAGCGTCGACATCGTCGTCATGAGCTCGTCGTAGGCGTCCTTGTCGATGGTCTCGAGATCGGCCAGCGGCACGGTGTTGCGGATGCCGGCGACGACGTCCTCGCCCTGGGCGTTCTGCAGGTAGTCGCCGTAGACGCCCTGGGCGCCGCTGCCCGGGTCCCGGGTGAAGGCGACGCCGGTGCCGGAGTCCAACCCGAGGTTGCCGAACACCATCGAGCAGACGTTGACGGCGGTGCCGGCGTCGCTCGGGATGCGCTCGCGGCGGCGGTAGATGATCGCGCGGTCGGAGTTCCACGAGTCGAAGACGGCGTTGATCGCCATGTCCATCTGCTCGCGGGGATCCTGCGGGAAGTCGCTGCCGGTCTGCTCCTTGACGATCGCCTTGAAGCGGCCGACGACGTCCTTCAGGTGCTCGGCGTCCAGATCGAGGTCGAGGTCGGTGCCCTGCTCGGCCTTCACCTCGTCGAGGGCGTGCTCGAACAGGTCGCCGTCGATGTCGAGCACCGTCTTGCCGAACATCTGGATCAGCCGGCGGTAGGAGTCCCAGGCGAAGCGTTCGCTGCCCGACTGCTGAGCCAGGCCCTGCACCGACTCGTCGTTGAGCCCGACGTTGAGGACGGTCTCCATCATCCCGGGCATGGACGCCGCAGCACCCGATCGCACCGAGACCAGCAGCGGGTCGGCCGGGTCGCCGAGGGTCTTGCCCATCGCCTTCTCCAGCGCGGACAGGTGCTCGGTGACCTGGGCGTCGAGCGCCTCCGGGGTGCCGCCGTGCTCCAGGTAGTAGCGGCAGGCGTCGGTGGTGATCGTGAAGCCGGGCGGTACGGGCAGGCCCAGGTTGGTCATCTCGGCCAGGTTGGCGCCCTTGCCGCCGAGCAAGTCCTTCTGGTTCTTGTTGCCCTCGCTGAAGTCGTAGATCCACTTCGTGGGCTGACCGCTGGTCACCGTTGACACCTCCGCGCTCGACAAGCCGGACCCCGTATGGCCGAGATGGTGCCGTACCGGGGCGTGCCCGGGTGCGGCACCCACCGGTCGGCCACGGTGCCGGCGACTGGGAATGATCTTGGCCCAGCGGTCGGCTCGACGCGATTCGAGCTGCGGGTCAGTCCGCCAGGCCGCAGACGTGCGGGCCGTCGGAGTTGACGACGACGAACCCGGTGCTCGTGCCGTCGGCCCACTCGACGGTCACCTGGCGTACCGGCTCGCCGTCGACCTCCGCCTCCGCGACGGCGCCGACCTCGCCACCGCCCGCTGCCGCGACGTAGCGACCGGCGATCTCGTCCGGGGCCACCTGCGCGCGCTCGTCCTCGCACAGCAGTTGGTACGCGGTCTCGGTGTCGTCCTGGTCGAGCGCGGCGAGGAACACCTGGACGACCTCCCGCGACTGCTCCTCACCGGACCCCTTGATGAGCGGCAGCAGCACGACCATGAGGACGGCGACCAGCGCGGTGGCACCGAAGATCATCACCAGCAGCCTGCCGCTGCGCCGGGGCGTACCGGTGTGCAGCGGTGCCGGGTCGTCGTCGTAGAGGAAGGGACCCTGCGTCATCCGCCGCTGACCTCCAGCTCGGCTCCCACGGGTGGCCGCGGGTCGTCGCGGTCGGCCAGCCAGCCCTCCGGCAGCGCCACGGGGCGCGGGGTGCTGGTGCGGCCGCGGGGGGCACCGAGGACGGCGACCGGGTAAGGCTGGTCGGGGATGCCCGCGAGCAGACCGGCCAGCTCGTCGAGGCCGCTCACAATCGCCAGTGCCCGGCGGACGTCGGAGCCCACCGAGAAGCCCTTGAGGTACCAGGCCACGTGCTTGCGGAAGTCGGTGCAGCCGTGGCGCTCGCCGTGCTGCTCGCCCAGCAGCTCGGCGTGCCGGTACATGATGGCGGCGACCTCCCGCAGCGTCGGCAGCGCCCGCGTCGGCTTCCCGGCGAAGGCGGCGGCGAGGTCGCCGAACAGCCACGGGCGGCCCAGGCAGCCGCGGCCGATGACGACGCCCGCGCAACCGGTCTCGGCGACCATGCGCAGCGCGTCGTCGGCCTCCCAGATGTCCCCGTTGCCAAGGACCGGGATGTCGACGGCCTCGACCAGCCGGGCGATGGGCGACCAGTCGGCGGTGCCGCTGTAGAGCTGGTCGGCCGTGCGCCCGTGCAGGGTGATCGCGGCGGCACCCTCGTCCTGCGCCGTCCGGCCGGCGTCGAGGTAGGTGACGTGGTCGCGGTCGATGCCGATGCGGGTCTTGACGGTGACCGGCACGTCCCCGGCCGCGCGGACCGCGGCGCGCACGATGTCCCGGAACAGGACCCGCCGCCAGGGCAGCGCCGACCCCCCGCCCCTGCGGGTCACCTTGGGCACCGGGCAGCCGAAGTTCAGGTCGATGTGCGCGGGCCGGGTGCCGGCGACGCCCTCGTCGACCAGCATCTCCACGGCCCGCCCGACGGTCGCCGGGTGGACGCCGTAGAGCTGCACGGAGAAGGCGTCCTTCTCGTCAGCGGTCGCGCGGACCATGCCGAGGGTCTTCACGCTGCCCTCGACGAGGGCGCGGGTGGTGATCATCTCGCAGACGTACAGACCGGCGCCGAACTCCCGGCACAGGGTGCGGAAGGCCGGGTTGGTGATGCCGGCCATCGGCGCGAGCACCACCGCGGGGTCGACCGCCAGCGGACCAAGCTTCAACGGCGGAAGCGCCGTCGTCGGCTCGAGCGTGCTGGTCATGCCACCCAGAGTAGGCGGCGACGCAGGTCCCCCGTCCTGGCGCTACCAGCTCACCTGGCGGAAGCCGGCCTGATCGGCTTTTGGTACCAAAAGCCGATCAGCAGCCGGGGAGGCGGGCGGCGAGGTAGGCCTCGACCGCGTCGAGGCCGACGCGCTCTTGGCTCATCGAGTCCCGCTCGCGGATCGTCACGGCCTGGTCCTCGAGGGTGTCGAAGTCGACCGTGATGCAGAACGGCGTCCCGATCTCGTCCTGCCGGCGGTACCGGCGGCCGATGGCGCCGGCGTCGTCGAAGTCGACGTTCCAGTTCTTCCGCAGCACCGCGGCGAGGTCCTTTGCCTTCGGCGAGAGGTCGGCGTTGCGCGACAGCGGCAGGACGGCGGCCTTCACCGGCGCCAGCCGCGGGTCGAGCGTGAGCACCGTGCGGGTGTCGACCCCGCCCTTGGCGTTGGGCGCCTCGTCCTCGGTGTAGGCCTCGATCAGGAACGCCATCAGCGAGCGGGTGAGGCCGGCCGCGGGCTCGATGACGTACGGCGTCCAGCGGGTGTTCGTCGCCTGGTCGAAGTAGGACAGGTCCGTGCCCGAGTGCTCGGTGTGCGTCTTCAGGTCGAAGTCGGTGCGGTTGGCGATGCCCTCGAGCTCGCCCCACTCCGAGCCCTGGAAGCCGAAGCGGTACTCGATGTCGACGGTGCGCTTGGAGTAGTGCGACAGCTTCTCCTTCGGGTGCTCGAAGTGCCGCAGGTTCTCCGGATCGATGCCCAGGCCGGTGTACCAGGCGGTGCGCTGGTCGATCCAGTACTGGTGCCATTCCTCGTCGGTGCCCGGCTCGACGAAGAACTCCATCTCCATCTGCTCGAACTCGCGGGTGCGGAAGATGAAGTTGCCCGGGGTGATCTCGTTGCGGAACGACTTGCCGATCTGCCCGATGCCGAACGGCGGCTTCTTGCGGGCCGCACCCATGACGTTCGCGAAGTTCACGAAGATGCCCTGGGCGGTCTCAGGGCGCAGGTAGTGCAGCCCCGACTCGTCCTCGACCGGGCCGAGATAGGTCTTCAGCATCATGTTGAAGTCGCGCGGCTCGGTCCAGGCGCCCTTCGTGCCGCAGTTCGGGCAGCTGATGTCGGCGAGGCCGTTCTCCGGAGCCCGGCCCTTGCGCGCCTCGAACTCCTCCTCGAGGTGGTCGGCCCGGAACCGCTTGTGGCAGCTCTGGCACTCCGTCAGCGGGTCGGTGAAGACGCCGACGTGGCCGGAGGCGACCCACACCTGGCGCGGGAGGATCACCGAGGAGTCCAGGCCGACGATGTCGTCCCGGCTCTGGACGACGGTGCGCCACCACTGCTTCTTGATGTTCTCCTTGAGCTCGACGCCCAGGGGTCCGTAGTCCCAGGCGGAGCGGGTGCCGCCGTAGATCTCGCCCGACGGGAAGACGAAGCCCCGTCGCTTGCAGAGGTTGACCACCTTGTCCAGGAGCGCAGAGTCACGCTTCCGGAGGGTCGGGGCGGGGTCGTTCACGGGCGCTGCCACAGAGGGCTCCATCCGGCTGGCGGTCGGCGGTTGACCCGTCCACGGTAGTTGCCCGTTCGGCGGTGGCTGCGGGAGCACCTCAGGTCAGGCGCCGCGCAGGAGCAGGAGCCACGCGATGCCCGCACCCACGATGACGAGGATCGGCAGCAGGGTGAGCACGACCCACGGCCACCGGCGGGGACGGCGGGGCGTCCGCCCCACGCTCGGCGCGGGCCGCCCACCGGCCATCTCCGGGGAGGCGAAGGCGATCGTCCGCTCGCGGGGCGGGCCGGGGGGCGGGGGCAGTTCGTCGGTCGGCTGGTCGACCAACGGCGTCCCCCGCGGCCGGGCGGGGGTGGCGACGTGCGTGACGGACGTCTCCGGAGGGGGCGCGGAGAAGTCGGGCGTCTCCGCCGGGTCGCCGGCCGACGGACCCAGGTCGCCGGACGCCGGGGACGACGGACGTGGCTGGACCTCCGCCCACTCACGCGGCATCGCCGACGGCGGACGGCCCGGCAGCGACGGCAGGCGGATGTCGCGGGTGCGGTCCTCTCCCCCGGCTGCGGTGCCGTCCGGAGCGCGGTCGTGCTGGGGCGGATCGATCATGGCGCGGTGTGCCTCCCGTGGTGGCGCTCGCCGGCGATGGCCGGGTACGTCCCCGAGGTGGTGCCCGCGATGCGCCGCGCTACGCCTCGGCCGGCTCGGTGTCCCCCGGATCACGCATGAACAGATGCGTCATCGCCGTCCTGATCTCGACGTGGCGCACCAGGAACGCGCGTTCGTCGAGCCGCTTGCGCCGCAGCCAGCCGGTGACCTCGTCGTTGCACTTGCTGGCGTTGCACGAGCCGCACGCCGGAGCGATGTTGTCGAGGGTGTAGCGACCGCCGCGGGAGATGGGGAGCACGCAGTCACGCTGCAGAGGCGCGTCGGCCGCCCCGCAGTACGCGCAACCTCCCCAGGCCGCCTTGAGCGCGGTCCACTGCTCGGCGCTGAGATCGTGCTCGACCCGCTCCATCCGGCGCTTGCGCTTCCGCGCACTCCTCGCCCGCCGGGTTCCGCTGACCACAGCCGGAGCGTATGGCCGCCACGGGCCGGATCCTGGTCGGCCACGCGGGCGCCGGTCAGTCCGTCACGTACACCCCGGGTTCGTCGAGCGCGTGCACCCAGACCGGAGCGCCGCTGATCTTCACCTCGGCCGCCGACAGCGCCCGCCGGTAGGACCCGACGCCGTCCCAGCGGGTGACCAGCGCCCAGAGCTCCGGGTCGTCGGCGGACCGGCCGAGTTCGCCGTCCCGGAAGCCCGGCCGGGCGCCCAGGGCGGCCAGCAGCGGCGCGACGGCGGCGGCCAGCGCCTCGGCGTCGTCCCCCGCCGCCCGAAAGCGCGTCACCGCGAACACGGCGTCCTCCTCCTCGTCGTCCCACCCGGAGCGGAGACGTTGCCATGTGGGCCTGTCACCATGGGTACATGGCCCGCACCACCCGACAGCGCGCCGCCGTCCGAGCGGTCTTCCAGGACCTCGACGGCTTCCACAGCGCGCAGGAGGTGCATGCGCGGCTGCGCGACGCGGGCGATCCCGTCGGGTTGTCGACGGTCTACCGGGCCGTGCAGTCGCTGGCCGACGACGGCGAGCTGGACTCGATCCGCACCGACAGCGGCGAGGCCCTCTACCGTCGGTGCAGCCCCCAGCACCATCACCACCTGGTCTGCCGCGGCTGCGGGCTCACCGTCGAGGTGGCCGGACCCGCCGTCGAGCAGTGGGCCGACCGGATCGCCGGCGACCACGGTTTCGCCGACGTCAGCCACACGCTGGAGATCTTCGGCACCTGCGTGGCCTGCCGGGCCGCCGAGCCGGCCCAGTCCGACGCGCCGCCGGAGCGCACGTCGGCCTGAGCCGGTCAGAGGAAGTCGCAGACCGTCCCGTCGGGCAGCACGTACACCAGGAGCAGGAACTCTTCGCCGTTGTCGAGCTGCAGGGTGAACGACGCGATGTCGGTGTCGGACGTGTTGTCGTAATTGACGCTGTCGAAGGTCCCGTCGGTGAACCCCTGGCCGCCGAGCGTCTGCTCGAAGAAGTACGTGCCGAGCTCCCACGCGGCGTCCCCGCCGGCGGCCGCATCGGTGGCCGCCCGCTGCACCTCGGCGCACGACAGGTCGAAGGCCGTCTGGAACTCCCCCTCCGCCATCGCCTGGACCCAGGTCAGGGCGACGTCACCGGAACCCTCGAAGCGACTCTGGTCGGCGCCGGTGTCCTCCTCGGCGACCCGGGCACCGCCCGGGAGCTCCGCGCGTTCCGACGTGCTGGCCCCGGCCGAGGACGACGAGGCCGCCGGCGTGGAGTCGGACGCGACGTTCTGCGGATCGGCCGAGTCGTCCCCGCCGAGGAGGACGACCAGCAGGATCCCCAGCCCGGAGAGCAGCACCGCGCCACCGACGATGAACCAGGGCAGCAGGTTCCTCTTCGGCGGAGGCGGCGGGGGCGGTGGCCCGCCGTAGGGCCCGGGCTGCCCGTAGGGACCCGGTTGCCCGTACGGCCCTGGCTGCGGGAACGAACCGGGCGGGGGGACGGGCCGGCCGGTGGGGTCGTAGGGACCTTGCGGGCCGTAGCCGCCGAAGGGGGGCTGGGTCATGGCGTGTCTCGGACTCTTTCCGACGGCGACGAGAGGGCGGTGCTCATCCAGGCTGGCGGCACCGTAGTGAGGATGCGCCCGACCGCGGACCGGATATGCCGCGCGAACCCCCCGGGAACCGAAATCGTGACCTGCCGGCCTCTAGTACCAGTTGCAGACGGTCAGGTCCGACTCGACGTCGACGTGGATCACGACCGAGGAGCCGCTCTCGAGGACGGCGGTGAACGTCGCCCGGTCGACGTCGGCCGCCGGCTCGTAGGCGATGCCGTCGAAGGTGCCGTCGGTCATGAACTCGCCGTTGGCCACGGTGTCGCGGAAGGCCTGCGCGAGCCCGTCGGCGGCCGTGCCCCCGATGGCCGCGCCGAAGGCCACGCCCGCACCCTGCAGCGCATCGCAGCTGAGGTCGTAGGCCGCCTGGTTCTCGCGGTTGAGCAGCGCGTTCATGAAGTCGAGCGCCACCTCCTCGGACCCGGCGTACGCGGTCTCCCCCGGCGCGCCGCTGTCGGCCTCCTCGGTGTCGACCGCGCTCGCTCCGCCCGGCAGCGATCCGGCGTCCGCCGACGCGTCGTCCGGAGCCGGTTCCGACGTGGCGGAAGCGGTCACCTGGTCCCCCGCGGCGGTGGAGGTGTCGTCGTCCGGCCCGGTGAGCAGGACGACCAGCAGGATGCCCAGCCCCGACAGGAGCACCGCACCGCCGACGATGAACCAGGGCAGCAGGTTCCTCTTCGGCGGAGGCGGCGGCCCGTAGGGCGGGACGCCGGGACCGTAGGGGCCCGGCGCGCCCTGGGGCGGGAACGGGCCGGGCGGCGGATACGAGCCGGGCTGCGGATAGGAGCCGGGGTACGGGCCTGGGCCGTACGGTCCCGGCCGGCCGAGCGGACCACCTGAAGGGGCTGGAGGCTGGCTCATGGCGCATCCCTCGCACGACGGCGGCGGGCCGCGCCCGCCGCGGTGACCGCAACGTAGTGAGGAGAGCCGCCGACCACCACGGGATACGGCGCGTCTCGTTCCGCTGTCGATCGCGCCGCGAACGGTTCAGGCGGTGCCGAACCGCCGCTGCCGCGAGGCGTACTCCTCGCAGGCGGCCCAGAGGTGCCGGCGGTCGAAGTCGGGCCACAGGGTGTCCAGGAAGACCAGCTCGGCATAGGCCGACTGCCAGAGCAGGAAGTTGCTGGTCCGGTTCTCCCCGGAGCTGCGCACGAACAGGTCCACGTCGGGCATGTCCGGCTCGTCGAGGAAGCGGGCGACGGTCGACTCGTCGACCTTGTCCGGCTTCAGCCGGCCCGCGGCCACCTCCCGGGCGATCGCCGCGGCGGCATCGGCGATCTCGGCCCGGCCGCCGTAGTTCACGCACATCGTCAACGTGAGGACGTCGTTGTCGCGGGTCAGCTCCTCGGCGACCTCGAGCTCCTTGATCACGCTGCGCCACAGCCGGGGACGGCGGCCCGCCCAGCGCACCCGGACGCCGAGCTCGTGCATCTCGTCGCGGCGGCGGCGGATCACGTCGCGGTTGAAGCCCATGAGGAAGCGGACCTCGTCCGGGCTGCGCCGCCAGTTCTCGGTGGAGAAGGCGTAGGCGCTGATCGCGGTGATGCCCAGCTCGATGGCGCCCTCGACGCAGTCGAACAGGGAGGACTCCCCTGCCTCGTGCCCCGCCGTCCGGGGCAGTCCGCGCTGGTTCGCCCAGCGGCCGTTGCCGTCCATGACGATGGCCACGTGACCGGGCACCTTGTCGGCCGGGATCTGCGGGGGGCGCGCGCCGGAGGGGTGCGGGTTCGGCGCCTTGACCTCACGGTTCACGTGCGATCGACCAGCGCCAAGGACCGCAGGCCACGCTCCAGGTGCCACTGCAGCAGCGCTGCCACCAGGCCGCTGCCCTCACGCCGGTTGGTGCCCTGGCTGGCCTCGGCGAACTCCCAGTCGCCGGTCAGCAGGGCCTCCAGCAGCTCGATCGTCACCGGGCTCGGCATCGAGGAACCGGTCGGCCGGCAGGCCGGGCAGACCATGCCGCCGGCCGGCACCGAGAAGTGCCGGTGCGGCCCGCCCTCGCCGCAGCGGGCGCAGCCCGACAGTGCCGGCTCCCAGCCGGCGACCGACATCGCCCGGAGCAGGAACGCGTCGAGCACCAGACCGGCCGGGTGCGTCCGATCGGCCAGGGCCCGCATGGCACCGATGACCAGCAGGAACAGCCGCAGCGACGGCTCCTTCTCCTCGGAGGTGAGGCGGTCCGCCGTCTCCAGGACCGCCGTGCCCGCGGTGTAGGACGGGTAGTCGTCGACGACGTCGTTGCCGTAGGAGCGGATGGACTCCGCCTGGCTGACGATGTCGAGGTTGCGGCCGGTGTAGAGCTGCAGGTCGACGTGGCTGAACGGCTCCAGCCGCGACCCGAACTTGCTCTTGGTGCGCCGCACACCCTTGGCGACCGCGCGGATCTTGCCGTGCTTGCGGGTGAGGACGGTGATGATGCGGTCGGCCTCCCCCAGCTTCTGGGTCCGGAGCACCACGCCCTCGTCGCGGTAGAGCGCCTTCGGCGTCGTGCTCACGGCTCGACTCCTACGGCGTTCTCGGCGGCCACGTCAGTAGCCCAGCCGGTTGAGCTTCTTCGGGTCGTCCTGCCATTCGCCGAGCACGGTGACGTGCAGCTCCAGGTGCACCCGGGCACCGAGCAGCGTCTCCATGCCGACCCGAGCCTCGCTGCCGATGGCCTTGATGATCTGCCCGCCCTTGCCGAGCAGCATCGGCTTCTGGCTGTTCCGCTCGACGTGCAGCAGCGCGTGCACCTCGATCAGCTCGCCGCCGGCCCGCTTCGGGTCGGGGCGGCGGACCAGCTCCTCGATCGTGACGGCCAGGGAGTGCGGCACCTCCTGGCGCACCTTCTCCAGCGCCGCCTCGCGGATCAGCTCGGCGATCTGGCGCTCGGTGTCCTCGTCGGTGGTCTGCTCCTCCGGGTACAGCGGCGGACCCTCCGGCAGGAGGCCGATCAGCAGGTCCTCCAGGAGCTCGACCTGGTCGCCGTTGACCGCGCTGACCGGCACGACCTCGGCGGCCTCGACCAGCCGGCTGGCGGCCATCAGCTGCTCGGCCACCTGCTTCTTCGGAGCCGCATCGGTCTTGGTGACCACCAGGACGATCGGGGCCTTCACCTCGCGCAGCTGACGGGCGATGAACGCGTCGCCGGTGCCGACGGGCTGGTCGGCGGGGATGCAGAACACGATGACGTCGACGTCGGACAGGGTGTCGCGGACGACGTCGTTGAGCCGCTTGCCCAGCAGGCTCTTCGGCTTGTGCAGCCCGGGGGTGTCGACGAGGACGATCTGGCCGCTCGGCTTGTGCACCACCCCGCGGATGGCGTGCCGGGTGGTCTGCGGACGGTTGCTGACGATGCCGACCTTCTCGCCGACCAGCGCGTTGGTCAGCGTCGTCTTCCCGGCGTTGGGGCGGCCCACCAGTGCGACGAAGCCGCTGCGGTGCGGCGGCTGCTCGGGGAGGCTCACCCCGCCAGTCTCCCACCGCCGGACGACGGATCCGCCGCAACCGGCTGAGATGATCGGGACATGGCAGCACACGCGCGGGCGATCCAGGAGCGCGAGCGGCACCTCGAGCAGACGCGCGGCTATCCGTTCCTCGTCGGCCGCGGCCCGAAGGCGTCGGCGACGGTGCGTCCGGCCCCGCTGCGGTACTGGCAGTACGACGCGGCGCGGTCGACGGCGGTCATCTTCGTCGCGGTCGTCGTCACGGTCTGGCTGGGCCTGTTCGGCTGGGTCGGCGGCTCGTCGGCACTCGTCGACGAGGCGCCGCTCGCCCTCGGGCTCGGTCTCGTCGTCCTGCTGCTGAGCACCTGCCGGTTCACGGTCTCCGACCACGGCGTGTCCACCGACGTCGCGGGCAGCCGGACGTCGCCGGGCAACGTGGTGCCGCTGATGCTGGTCCGGGACGTGCGGCTCGGGGACGCCCCGGCCGACTGGCCCTCACCGACGCGGCAGGGCGGCCGGTGGCCGGGTCGTCAGCGGGTCGCCGTCCGCCATCTGGCCGAGGACGGGCAGACCGACACGGCGTTCACCCACTGGGTGCGCGACCCGGCGGCGTTCGCCGCCGCCCTGGGCCACCCGCTCTGAGCTGTCCCCTACGGCCTCGTCCAGGGCACCGCCCCGAGCCTGCGAGGGGTGGGGAGGACGAGGTCCTTCAACACACAGTGGTGCGGTGACTCCCGTCTGGGCCGGCGAGGTGCACCGGTGCCGACGGCGTGAGGTCGTGAACGGCGGCCAGGCCGTCGGACTCGACGGCGTCGGCGGCCGAGACGATCGCCGCCGCATCCAGGCCCTCTACCCCGCTGGAGACGGCGGCGGCCACCGCGGCCTGCAGCGCCGACAGCTTCAGCGAGGGCAGGGACACCGTGGCCGCGAGGTAGGTGCGGCCGTCGGTGTCGCGCACCGCCGCACCCTCGGCGGCACCGGTGCGGCCGCGCGCCGACCGGGCGAGTGTGACGAGCTTGGCGTCCTCGGGCTGAAGTTCTGACACGAGGCGTCAGCCTTCCACCGGGGCCGGCTCCTCGTAGCGGGTGGCCCCCCTGCCCGACGACCCGCGGGGCTCCTCGGCGGTCTCCTCGGACAGCTCCTCCACCCGGCACACCAGCAGCGTGTCGATCTGATTGCGACGCCCGCCGCGGCTCTCGGCGACCAGCTTCAACCCGCCGACCTCGGCCGACGCGCCCTCGATCGGCACCCTGCCGAGTGCGCGGGCGAGCAGTCCGCCGACGGTCTCGACGTCGTCGTCCTCAGGCAGTTCCACACCGAACAGCTCCGCCAGGTCCTCGACGGGAAGCCGCGCGGTGATCCGCATCGAGCCGTCCGGCAGCTCCTCGACGAGCGGTCGCTGGAACTGGTCGTGCTCGTCGGCGATCTCCCCGACGATCTCCTCGAGGATGTCCTCGATGGTGACCAGCCCGGCGAAGCCGCCGTACTCGTCGACCACGATCGCGATGTGGATGCGCTGAGCCTGCATGTCCCGCAGCAGCTCGTCGACCGGCTTGGACTCCGGCACGAACGTCGGCGGGCGCATGACCTCCTCGACCCGCGGGCCGCGCTGGTCGGAACCGTTCTGCGACCGGCGGACGAGGTCCTTGAGGTAGACGACGCCGACGACGTCGTCGACGTTCTCCCCGATGACCGGCAGCCGGCTGAAGCCGCTGCGCAGTGCGAGGGCGAGCGCCTGGCGCACGGTCTTGGTGCGCTCTATCCAGACGACGTCGGTGCGCGGGACCATCACCTCGCGGGCGATGGTGTCGCCCAGCTCGAACACCGAGTGGATCATCTGGCGCTCGCCGGACTCCACGACGCCGCGCTCCTCGGCCATGTCGACCAGCTCGCGCAGCTCGACCTCGGAGGAGAACGGGCCGTCGCGGAAGCCGCGTCCCGGCGTGATCATGTTGCCGATCAGGATCAGCAGAGTCGCCACCGGCCCGAGCACCCGGCCGAGCAGCTTCACGACACCCGCGGTGGCGAGTGCGACCCCGTAGGCGTGCTGCCGGCCGAGGGTGCGGGGACCCACGCCGACGAGCACGTAGCTCACCACGACCATCACGCCGGCGGCGGTGAGGATCGTCTGCCAGCTGTTCCCCCACAGGTCGTAGAAGAGGACGGTGACCAGCACCGCCGCGAGCGTCTCGCACACGATCCGGAGCAGGAGCAGGAGGGCGACGTGGCGCGAGCGCTCCTGGAGGACCTCCTCCAGCGAGGCTGCGCGCTTGATCCCCTCCCGGCGCATCTCCTCGACGCGAGCCTTGGAGACCCGCTGCAACGCGGCGTCCATGGCGGCGAACAGTCCGGCCAGCGGGACCAGGAGGATCGCGATCACGAGCAGGGTGATCGCTCCGGACGTCATCGGATCCCCGGCTCCCGGCCGGCCGCCTCGCCGGTCACGGGCTCGCGCGGCGCGGACCGCCAGCCCTCGATGAGCTTCTGCTGGAGACCGAACATCTCCTTCTCCTCATCGGGGTCCATGTGGTCGTACCCGAGGAGGTGCAGCACGCCGTGCGTGGCCAGGAGGACCAGTTCGTCGTCCATGGAGTGGCCTGCGGCCCGGGCCTGACGGACGGCGACGGCCGGGCAGAGGACGACGTCCCCGAGCAGGGCCGGGCCCGGATCGGGGTCGTCGGGTCGGCCGGTGTCCAGTTCGTCCATGGGGAAGGCCAGGACGTCGGTCGGCCCCTTCTCCCCCATCCAGCGCTCGTGCAGGCTGCTCATGTACTCGACGTCGACACAGAGCACGGAGAGCTCGGCCAGCGGGTTGACCTGCATCTCACCCAGCACGAAGCGGCAGATGCCGGCCAGCTCGGCCTCGTCGACGGCGATCTCGGATTCGTTGGCCACCTCGACGGGCACGCCGGTCAGCTCCCCTGCCGGCGCGGTCGCGACGTCCGGACCGGCGCGCCAGCTGCCGGTCGGGCGGAAGCCGGCTGCCTCGTGGCGTCCCAGCGCTCGTAGGCGTCGACGATGTCGCCGACCAGGCGGTGACGGACGACGTCGGCGCTGGTCAGGTTCGAGAAGTGGACGTCCTCGATGTCACCGAGGATCTCGCGGACGATCCGCAGCCCGCTCTGCGCGCCGCCGGGCAGGTCGACCTGGGTGATGTCGCCGGTGACGACGATCTTGGAGCCGAAGCCGAGGCGGGTGAGGAACATCTTCATCTGCTCGGCGGTGGTGTTCTGGGCCTCGTCGAGGATCACGAACGCGTCGTTGAGCGTGTTGTGCGTGACGAGGAAGTCGTCCGTGACGTACAGCGAGTCCTGGGCGGCGACCTGGATGCACATGGTTTCCTGCTCGCCCACCGGCTCGATGCTCTGGATGAACCGCATCGGCCGTCCGCCGCCGGTGGCGTCGTAGCGCCTCCGCTTGCGCTCCAGCCGGAACGGCTGGGTGCCGGCAGGCAGGCGGATGTCGAGGATGTGAGCATCGTGCCGGTGGTGGACGGGCCGGCCCAGGGCAAGGCCCGGCCGGCGTCCGGCCGCCGGACGGGTCCGCGAGGTGACCAAGCCGCCCAGCGAGCGGACCAGGAACATGACGTCATCGCGCAGACGGGCAGACGTCGTCGTGTACTGAATCCGGCAGGTGCGGCCGCGCTGCGGAACCGGGCCCCCGTCCGAGTCCAGGAGCCCCTGCAGCAGGGCCGTCCGCACCTCCGCAGAGTTGTGCGAGTAGACCCAGGGCACGAACTTCGTCTCCGACCGAGTGCCCGCCAAGCCCAGCTCTCGAACGGCCTCGGTCACCGGGTTCGCGATCCGCAGGCCGCCCCGCCCGCCGTTGACGTGGTGCAGGACGTAGTCGGGTCCGGCCGTGTGCCGTACGACGATGCCGTCGAGCGCCGACTCGAGTGCGACGACCAGTTCGGGGTCCGCCGTGGAGAAGGACGGAGTGGTGGCCGTCGTGAGGCAGCCGTCGCCGAGCAGCAGGCCGAGCGCGTAGGGATCGAGGGGTACTTCCTGGGGCTCGAACTCGACCGCCTCGACCAGCGGCAACTCGTAGCGGTGCGCATGCGACCAGCGCAGATTGCCGGTCATCTCTTGTGTCTCGAGCGTGCGTGTCGTGCCGCGGCGGCGGTCATCCGGCGTGGCCACCGTCCAGAGGTGTTCACCGCAGGCCAGCGTCGACGCGCCGTCCTGGGTGGTGACGCGGTAGACCAGTTTCGTGCCCTGCGGGTAGACCCCGAGAACGGGCGTCGGGGTTCCATCGGACCCGATGACAAGGTCCCCGACCTGCAGGCTGCCGATCGGCATGAAGCCGTTGGGTGTGAGCACGGTGGCGTCGTATGGCTGCGCTCGGCCGCGCATGTAGGCCAGCGGGGCGACCTCGATCGTGCCGGCGGCCATCAGCCGCGGGATCGACTCCGGGTCGACCATGTCGTGCAGCGCGTCGTAGAGCGGCCGCAGGTAGGGGTCGATCTTCTCCGACAGCGATCCGGGCAGGAAGCCCAGCCGCTCCCCGGCCTCGACGGCCGGGCGGGTCAGGATGATCCGGTTGACCTGCTTGGTCTGCAGCGCCTGCACGGCCTTGGCCATGGCCAGGTAGGTCTTGCCGGTGCCGGCGGGGCCGATGCCGAAGACGATCGTGTTGGCGTCGATGGCGTCGACGTACCGCTTCTGGTTGAGCGTCTTGGGCCGGATCGTGCGGCCGCGACGGCTGATGATGTCGAGGCTGAGGACGTCGGCCGGCCGCTCGGACCCGCCGCTCTTCAGCATCGCGATGACCCGGCGGACCGAGTCCGGCCGCAGCTCCTGGCGGGTGCCGAGCAGCGCGATCAGCTCGTCGAACACCCGGACGGCGAAGGCGTTGTCGGCCGGCAGCCCGGTGATGGCGATCTCGTTGCCGCGCACATGGATGTCGGCCTCGACCTCCGCCTCGACCAGGCGGACCAACTCGTCGGCCGAGCCCAGCAGGGCGACCATCGAGACGGAGTCGGGAACGGTGATGGTGGTCCGGACGGCGGCAGGGCTGCCGGCGGCGGACTGGGCAGGCGTGTGGGGGGAGGCCGCGTCCTGAGCCGCGGCGCGTGCCGAGGCCTCTCGGGACGCGCTGCCATCAGCCACGGGGACGCCTGGGGAGGTGTCGGGCAAGAACCCTCGACCCTGCCTTCCTGAACGACTATGAGCTTCCTGGTGCACATCGGACCGGTCGAGTCTACCCGCGCCTGCACCCCCGAATCCCGGCTTCGCCCCATGGGGTCAGCAGGGTCACCGTCCCGAGTAGGTCGCCTTACCCGGGCCGTCGGTGAGGAACGACGCCACTGCGCCGCGGAGGTCGGCCGTGGCGAAGAGAGCGCCGGACACCTCGGGCACCAGTGCGTCGGCTGCCCGGGCCCCCTCGCGCACGGACGCCGCGACCAGCCGCTTGGTCGCCGCGTGGGCGACCGTGGGGCCCGCGGCCACCCGGTGGGCGTACGCGCGGGCGGCCTCGGCGAACCCCTCGTCGGGCAGCACCCGGTTGACCACGTTCCAGCGCTCCAGCATCTCGGCCGTGTAGCGCTCGCCGGTGAAGATGAGCTCGCGCGCCCGAGCGGGGCCGGCCCGCTCGGCCAGCCGCTGCGGCCCGCCCATCGACGGCGTCAGCCCGACGACGATCTCCACCAGCCCGAAGGAGGCCTTCTCGGCGGCCAGCAGGATGTCGCAGCACAGCGACAGCTCGAAAGCCGCGGTGAGGGTCAGCCCGTGGGCGGCGAAGACCGTCGGCACCGGCAGGTCCTCGACGGTCTGGGCGACCCGCAGCAGCTGCGCCCAGAGCTCGCCGCCGCGGGCGGTGGGCTCCGGTCCCTCGGCGATGTCGCGGAAGAAGGTGACGTCGACCCCGCCGGACACGACCTTGCCGCGCGCCTCGAACAGCACCGCCCGGGCGCGGCCGTCGCGGGCCGGGTCGGTCAGGTTCACCAGGTCCCGGACGGCGGCGTCCAGCGCCTGGAACACGGCCGGGGTGAAGAGGTTCAGGGGCGGGCTGTCCAGGACGACGACGGCGACATCGCCGTCCCGCTCGATCCGGACGGGCGCGGCGGGGTCGGTCATGGGATCCACCCTGCCACCCGGGCCCGTCCGACTCAGCCCGGAGGCCACTCCATCCGGCGTCCGCCGAGGACGTGGAAGTGCACGTGGTGGACCGACTGGCCCGCCTGCGGACCGGTGTTGGTGACGAGGCGGTAGCCGGGCTCGGCACCGCCGTCGGTCACCAGCCCCTCCTGGAGGGCGACCGCGTGCGCGCCGGCCACGACCTCGCCGAGCAGACCGGCGTCGTCGGCCGCGAGGGCGCCGACCGTCGCGTGGTGCTCCTTGGGGATCACCAGCACGTGCGTCGGCGCCTGCGGGTTGATGTCCCGGAACGCGAACACGCGGTCGGTCTGGAGGACGACGTCGGCGGGGATCTCACCGGCGATCATGCGGCAGAACAGGCAGTCGGACACGACAGCACCCTAGAGCCGGCCGCCGAGTGTCGGCCTGTCGTCCTCTCGGCGCGATCGAGAGGACGGCAGACCGACACTCGCTGGACGAACTACCCCCAGCGGGTCTTCATCGACAGGGCCGCAAGCGCTGCCGCGCCGGCTGTCGACGTCCGCAGGACCTCGACGCCCAGCCGGACGGCCTGCGCGCCGGCGGCACGGAAGGCGACGACCTCCCCGTCGGTGAGCCCACCCTCGGGGCCGACGATGATCACCACGGTCCCGGTCCGCGGGATGTCGAGTTCGGCGAGCGGACGGCGGGCCTGCTCGTGCAGCACGACCGCGAGGTCGGCGTCCGCGAGGAGGCCGCACACCTCCCGGGTGGTCATGGGGTCGGTGACCTCCGGGACGCGGGGACGGCGGGACTGCTTGCTCGCGGCGTGGGCCGCGGCGCGCCACTTCGCGACGCCCTTGTCCACACGGTCCTCGCGCCAGCGTGTGACGCAGCGCGCAGCCGTCCAGGGCACGATCCGGTCGACGCCGAGCTCGGTGGCGAGGTCGACGGTCAGCGGTCCGCGGTCGCCCTTCGGCAGTGCCTGGACGAGCACGAACTCCGGTGCCTGCGCGGGCACCTCGAACCGCGACCGCACCGCCACTCGCAGGCCCTCGGGCCCGGCGGAGAGGACCTCGCTGTCGGCGACCGTCCCACGGCCGTCGCCCACGCGGACCCGCTCACCGGGCGTCAGCCGCAGCACCTCGACCGCGTGCCGGCCCTCGGTACCGTCCACCAGCAGCTCGTCGGACTCGGCTAGCGCCTCCACGATGAACATGGGGGCACCGCCGAGCTCCGGGACGCCGGTGTCGGAGGCCGTCATGTCAGCGTCCGTTGAACGCGTCGCGGACCCGGGAGAACAGCCCGCCCTGCGCCTCGCGGTGCGACTCCGGCTGGTCCTCGCCGCGCAGTGCGGCCAGCTCGCGCAGCAGCTTCTCCTGCTCGGGGTCGATACGGGTCGGCGTCGAGACCTCGACGTGCACCAGGAGGTTGCCCCGGCCGGTGCCGCGCAGCCGCGGCGCCCCGTGCGCGCGCAGCGTCAGGACGCTGCCGGACTGGGTGCCGGGACGGATGTCGAGGTCCTCCTCTCCGTCGAGGGTCTTGAGGCTGAGCGTCGTCCCGAGGGCGGCCGAGGTCATCGGCAGCGTGACCCGGCAGTGCAGGTCCTCGCCGTCCCGGGTGAAGACGTCGTGCGGACGCTCGTGGATCTCCACGTAGAGGTCGCCCGCGGGGCCGCCGCCGGGGCCGACCTCGCCCTGGCCGGTCAGCCGGATGCGCATCCCGTCCTCGACACCGGCCGGCACCTTCACCGAGATGGTGCGCCGCGAGCGGATCCGCCCGTCGCCGGCGCACTCGGGGCACGGCTCGGGAATGACCTGGCCGGTGCCGGCGCAGGTCGGGCAGACCCGGCTGGAGACGACCTGGCCGAGGAAACCCCGCTGGACGCTCTGCACCTCGCCGCGGCCCGCGCAGGTCGTGCAGGTGGTCGGGTGCGTGCCGGGTGCGGTCCCGGCGCCGGTGCAGGTCGTGCAGAGGACGGCGGTGTCGACGGTGATGTCCTTGGTGACGCCGAAGACCGTCTCGTCGAGCTCGAGCTCGATCGGGATGAGCGCATCGCGCCCGGCGCGGGTGCGGCTGCGCGGCCCGCGGGTGGCCGCCCCGCCGAAGAAGGCGTCCATGATGTCGCCGAGCCCGCCGAAGCCGGCCCCACCGAAGCCACCGTTCCCGCCGCCGCCGGCGTCGAACGGGTCGCCCCCCAGGTCGACGATGCGGCGCTTCTCCGGGTCGGTCAGCGCCTCGTAGGCGCGGGTGACCTCCTGGAAGCGCTCTTTCGCGCCGGGGTCGGGGTTGACGTCCGGATGCAGGTCACGCGCCATCTTCCGATAGGCGCGCTTGATGTCGCTGTCACTGGCACCGCGGGCAACGCCCAGCACGCCGAAGTAGTCGGTTGCCATGAAGAATTCTCAGCCTCAGCTCTCGGCCAGCAGGTGGCCGACGTAGCGGGCCACGGCGCGAACCGCGGCCATGTTTCCTGGGTAGTCCATGCGCGTGGGACCGACGATGCCGAGCCCACCCAGGGGGTGGTCGGCCTTGCCGTAGCCGACGGAGACGAAGGAGGCCCCGGTGAGCGCCTCGTGGGCGTTCTCCTCACCGATCCGGACCAGCACCGTGCTCGCGTCCACCTGAGCCATCAACCGCAGGACGACGACCTGTTCTTCCAACGCCTCGAGCAGCGGCCGCACCGTGCCCCGGAAGTCCAGTGCATTCCCCCGGGCGAGATTCGCCGTGCCGCCGATGACCAGGCGGTCCTCGCTCGGCTCGACGAGCGTCTCCATCAGCGTCGCGCTGACGGTGGCGACGAGCCCACGCAGATGCTGCGGGGCGTTGTCGACGAGGTCGGGCACCGTGTCGCCGGCGTCGATGAGCCGGACGCCGTTGAACGCGGAGTTGAGCAGCGTGCGCAGCTCGGCCACGGCCTCGGCGTCGACGTCCACCGGGCAGTCGACGACCCGCTGCTCGACCCGCCCGGTGTCGGTGATCAGGATCAGCATCAGCCGGGCGGCAGCCACCTGCACCACCTCGAGATGGCGGACGGCGCTGCGCGACAGGGTCGGGTACTGGACGACCGCGACCTGGCGGGTGAGCTGGGCCAGCAGCCGCACGCTGCGGCTGAGCACGTCGTGCAGGTCGACGGCGCCGTCGAGGAACCGCTCGATCGCCTTGCGCTCGGCCATCGACAACGGCTTCACCGCCGAGAGCCGGTCGACGAAGAGGCGGTACCCCTTGTCGGTGGGCACCCGGCCGGCGCTGGTGTGCGGCTGGGTGATGTAGCCCTGCTCCTCGAGCACCGCCATGTCGTTGCGGATGGTGGCCGGGGACACCCCGAGGTCGTGCCGCTCGGCGAGGGCCTTGCTGCCGACCGGGTCGTTGCTCGACACGTAGTCCTGGACGATGGCCCGGAGGACCTCCAGGCGGCGTTCGTCGTGCGCCACGGTGACACCTCCCCGTACCGGTCGACGTGCCGTGCGGCGCCGTCGGGACATGCCCGAACTGGCACTCGCACGGACAGAGTGCCAGGCCAGCATACGTCTGCCGCGCCGCTCCGTCGCGGGGCTCGCAGGCGGCCTCACCCTCCCCCGGGAGGCGGGCGCACGGGGTGGGCGGCCGCTAGGGTGGGCCGGGTCGGCGCCCCGTGCCGGGCCAGAGAGCGGAGGTCGGTTCCCTGATCTTCAAAGCGGTACGTGACGGCCGGCCCTATCCCGATCACGGCTTGTCCACCCGGGACTGGGCGATGATCCCGCCCCGCCAGGTGCGGATGGACACGCTGACGACGACGAAGAAGGAACTGGCGCTCGACGCGCTGCTCGCCGACGACTCCACCTTCTACGGCGACCTGTTCCCGCACGCCGTCCAGTGGCACGGCGACCTGTACCTCGAGGACGGGCTGCACCGCGCGCTCCGGGCGGCGCTCCAGCAGCGCAACGTGCTCCACGTGCGGGTGCTGGACCTCGACGCGCTCACGCCGGTGCAGGCCTCGACCGGCCCGGCCACCGCCTCGATCCCCGCGCAGCCGCCGGTTCCCAACCCGCGTCGGGTCTAGAACCGACCCCCTCCGGTGGTCAGCGCTGCTTGCCGTCGCGGAAGAGCGCAACGGCCCTCTCGATCCGCCGCTGACGCGTCTCGGCGGTCTTTGCACCGTTGACGTTGTCGACGTGGAATCGCTGCAGGCTGTTCGACAGCTTCCCGAAGAAGGCGGACGAGCCCTCCTCGGCAGCGAGGGCGACGGCGAAGTCGGCCGGGACGTCGACCTCGCGCGGAGTGTCCGCGAGCGTCAGAGTCACTCGGATCGGGTCGCCGCCCTTCAGTCCCGTGGCGGCACGGACGGCGGCACTGATGCCGATCATGTGCTTCCCGCCCATGACGGCGGCGGTGGAGCGGTACTCGTGACCGTTGACGCTGACGAGCACCGGAGGGCGCTTGCCCGCCCCGAGCGCTTCGATGACCTCGACCGGCACGACGATCCCGGTGTTGTTGCCGGTCGCGGCCACAGTCGTGTCGAACGTCGCGCTCTTCGCCTCGGTCATCTTCGTCCCGTCCTCATGATCTTCTTCTGCCGATCAGGCACCCGCTTCGGCCGGGGACATCCCCCGTCACATCATTCAATGCGGGTCGCCCGCCTGCCTTCGATCCGGTTCTTGAGTGCTGCGGGCATGGCGCCGACGGCCGGACCGCTGTCGCGGTTCAGGGAACGAGTCATCAGTGGTAGCAGCAGTCCCCGGAACCGCATCTCCTCCCACAGCCGCACCCCGTCGTCCTGGAGGTCGATGGTCACGGTGTGCTGGACGTCGAGAAGGCCTGGTACGCCACGCCTGGCGAACCGCAGCAGATATCGCAGCCGCCGACACTGAGTCACCTCCAGCACTGTGGCCCGCACGGTCGTCCGGAGCAGCGCGCCCATGGGCGGGAAGGTGAACGACACTCGACCACCCAGGGCGAACGTCCCTTCTGCGCCGGTGACGAGTGGGCACCACTCCGGATAGGCGGGCAGATCGGTCAGCACCTCCCACACGAGCTCGGGTGTGGCGTCGATGTCGATGGATGTCCTGTGTTCGCCGATCAACGGAACCTCTCCTCATGGTGAGCGCTCCGGGCATGGCCACCGTAGGACGCCGCGCGGCGAGCAGGGGTCGGTTCACCCGCCCCGCCGCGACCCGCAGGCCGTCAGGGCGATGCCGGCCTGACGCGAACTAGAGCCAGCCCTTGTCCGCGGCGACCCGGGCCGCCTCGACGCGGGTCCGCGCGCCGGTCTTCCCGATCGCCGACGACAGGTAGTTGCGCACCGTCCCCTCGGACAGGAACAGCCGGCCGGCGATGTCGGCCACTGTCGCGCCATCGGCTGCGGCCCTCAGGACGTCCGCCTCGCGCGCCGACAGCGGCGTCGCCCCGATGGCCAGCGCGGCGGCGGCCAGGTCACGGTCGATGACCCGCTCCCCCGCCATCACCGCCCGGATGCCGCGTGCCAGCTCCGCCACGGGTGCGTCCTTGACCAGGAACCCGGCCGCGCCCACCTCCATCGCCCGACGCAGGAAACCCGGCCGGCCGAAGGTGGTGAGGATGACCGCGCGGCACCCGGGCACGGCCGCGGCCAGCTCGCGGGCGGCCTCGATCCCGTCGCCGCCGGGCATCTCGATGTCCAGGAGCGCCACGTCCGGCCGGTGCTCGCGGGCGGCGTCGACGACGGCGTCCCCGCGGCCGACCTCGGCGACCACCTCGATGTCCTCCTCCAGTTCGAGGAGCGCCCGCAGCGCACCGCGGACGAGTGACTGGTCCTCGGCGATGAGCACCCGGATCACCGGCTGCTCACCTGTTCCTGGGCTGCCGGCGCGGTCGGCAGCACGGCGGTGAGCCGGAAACCGCCGCCCGACCCCGAGCCCGCCCGCAGCCGGCCCCCGAGCGCCGACACCCTCTCCTCCAGGCCGGCCAGCCCGTCGCCCGCCGTGCCGGCGGCGCCCTGCCCGTCGTCGGAGACCGTGAGCGTGACCTCGTCGTCGTCCGTGGTCAGCTCGACGGTCACGACGCCGGCGCCGCTGTGCCGCAGCACATTGGTCGTGGCCTCCCGCACCACCCAGCCGAGCACCGCGTCGACCGTTCCCGGCAGCGGCTCCCCCGGCGCCGGGGAGCGCAACGTGATGCCGGCAGCCGACAGCGCCGAGCGGGCCTCGGCCAGTGCCTGCGCCAGGCTGACCTGGCGATAGCCGCTGACCGCGTCCCGGACCTCGGCCAGGGCCCGACGGGCGGCGGCCTCGACGTCGGCCATCTCCTGCCGTGCCCGGGCGGGATCGATCTCCGCCAGCCGGCCGGCGAGCTCGCTCTTCAGCGCGATCAGCGACAGGCTGTGGCCGAGCAGGTCGTGCAGGTCACGAGCGAAGCGCAGCCGCTCCTGGGCGACCGCATTGCGGGCCAGCTCGTCGCGGGCCTCCACCAGCTCGGTGTTGACCGAGATCAGGTGCCGGGTGCCCTGCAGCGCGAACGAGGTCAGCAGACACATGACCGGGAGGATGAAGACCTCGTCGAGCAGTCCGTCGGCGGCGAGCACCGCGGTGCAGACGGCCGCGGCACCCACGACGGCGGGCCAGATCCAGCGCCGGGGCAGGCTCACCGACACCGCGGCCGACACGTAGATCATCAGGCCCGCCCACGAGGTGCCGAGCCACACGGCGAGCACCACCGCCAGCACCACCACGACCACGAGCGCACCGCGGGCGGGCTTGTTGCGGCCGAACATGCGGCTGAAGACCACCAGGTACGCGGCGGTGAACACCACGAGCGCGACGCCCGCGACGATGCGCACCGCGGGCGGACGTGGCGTGAGGCCCAGGTCGGCGATCGGAAAGCCCTGGAACAGCAGCCAGGGCAGCGCCCAGCCCAGCGTCCGCCAGGACCTCCACCCCTCCACGACCCGGACCGTAGCCCGGCTCAGCCGGCGACCGCGTACAGCGGACGCCGCCGCGCGACGAGGACCGCGAGTGCGGCGAACCCCGCGGTGAAGCCGGCGAGCACGAGGACGGCCTGCCCGGACGGGGCCGTCCCCGCGGCGATGTCCCGGCCCAGGTCCGCGTACCAGTAGGACGGCATGGCGTGGGCGAGGGTCACCATCGAGTCCGGGAACACCTCGACGGGCGCCCACAGGCCGCCCAGCGCCGCGAGCACGACGCCCACGAAGCCGATCGCGCCGCCGGCCGCCCGCTCGTCGAGGGCCAGGCCGATGAGCAGCCCGAGCGCGACGAACGTGATCGAGCCCGCCCAGAGCGCGCCGACCAGCGTCAGCCAGGTGCTCAGGTCCAGCTGGACGTCGTTGACGAACCGGCCCACCAGGGCGACGACGACGAGGCTGGGCAGGGTGAGCAGGGCGCCCACGGCGACGTCGACGCCGAACACCTCCGTCTGCGACACGGGGGTCACCCGCAGCTGACGCAGCCATCCCGACGCGCGGTCGAAGGAGATCCGGATGGTCGCGCCGAGCGCCGCGCCCAGGCCGCCGTACGCCATCATCGAGACCATGTAGCGCGCCGCTTCCTCCTGGTACTCGGCGGGGCCCGCGGCCAGCCCACCGAAGATCTTCGTGAAGAAGACGGTGAACAGCGCCGGCAGCAGCACGGTGAACAACAGGTACTGCCGGTTGCGCCCGACGCGACGCAGCTGGAAGGCGAACAGCGGGTTCATCGGGTCGCTCCGATCGTGCTGGTGAGGGAGAGGACGGCGTCCTCGAGGCTCGCGCCGCGGACCTCCAGGTCGGGCAGCGAACCGTCGTCGGACAGCAGCGCCCGGAGGGTGGCGTCGGCATCGGCGGTCGCGAGCGTGACCGTGTCGCCGTGCCAGGTGACTGCGGACACCGCGGGGAGGCCGTCGAGCCGGCGTCCGGGGTCCGCGGTGAACGAGATGGTGCGGCCGGCGACACCGGACTTGACCTGGGCGGCCGAGCCGTCGGCGATCACCCGCCCGTCGGCGATCACGACCACCCGGTCGGCGACGGCGTCGGCCTCGTCGAGGTGGTGGGTGGCGAAGACGACGGTGTGCCCGCGTTCGGCGAGGCCGCGCATCGTCGTCCAGAAGGCCCGTCGGCCTTCGACGTCCATGGCGGAGGTGGGCTCGTCGAGGAGCAGCAGCGGTGGCGCCCCGGCGAGTGCGAGGGCCAGGAGCACCCGCTGGCGCTGGCCGCCGGAGAGCGCCTCGACCGGGCGGCCGAGCAACCCGTCGATGCCCGCGGTCACGAGCAGGTCGTCGAGCGCCCACTGCTGCGGGAAGCTCCGCCGGACGAGGGCCAGCACCTCGCCCACCTTCGTCTCGCTGGGCAGCCCGCCGTGCTGCAGCATCGCGCCGACGCAGCCCGCGCGGACCGCCTCGTGGGGGTCGCGGCCGAGGATCTGCACCGCTCCGGTGGCAACGGGCAGGAGACCGAGCACGGCGTTCACGATGGTGGACTTGCCGGCGCCGTTGGGGCCGAGCAGGGCCACCGTGGAACCGGCGGGGATGGTGAGGTCCAGGTCGGCGACGGCGACGATGTCGCCGTAGCGGACGGTCAGCGCGGAGATCTCCAGGGCGGGTGGTCGGGTCACGCGGCAAGCGTGTTCCGCGCGACCGGGCGGAGGTAGTGCGAGACGTCGCCGACCTCGCCTGACATCCGTCGGACCGGAGTCGGTCGCCACCCATCGGGAGGGTGGCCGTGGGTGGTCGCGTACCAGTCCAGATATGCCTGGACCGCGGTGGGCAACGTCGGGAAGATCCGGTCGGCGCCCACCCGTTCGACGAGGCCCGCCGCCTCCAGCGCGACCATGAGATCGCGCTTGACCCGGGCCATCGCGAAGACGACACCCCGCCGGGCGAGCTCGGCCCGCAGCTCCTCCACCGCGTCGAGTGAGGTGAGGTCGACCTCGACGTTGGACTCGGCGTTGAGCACGAACCACTCCGTCGGCGTCGGGGCCGTCAGCGCGGCCGCGAGTGCCCGGCTGCGGAGGTCCTCCGCGTTGGCGAAGAACAGCGGGGAGTCGTAGCGGTAGACGACGAGGCCGGGCACCAGGCGCGCACCCGGGTGGTCGTCGACGTCGTGCATTCCGGCGATCCCCTCGACGTATCCGAGGATGCCGTCATGGGGGTGGGCGACCCGGCGCAGCAGGTCGGCGATGGACAACCCCACGGCGACCAGGATCCCGGGGAGCACGCCGAGGGCGAGCACCCCGACTGTGGTGGACAGCGCCAGCAGCAGTTCGCTGCGCCGGAATGCGGCGAACCGCCGGAACTCGGCGAGATCGATCAGCCGAAGTGCCGCGTAGACGACGATCGCGCCGAGTGCGGCGGTCGGGAAGCTGGCCAGCAGCGGCCGCAGGAACAGCAGCGCCACCACGACGGACAGGAGCGCCACGAGGGAGTGCAGCTGCGAGCGGCTGCCCAGCGCGTCGCCGATCACCGTGCGACTCCCGCTGCTGCTCACGGGGAATCCCTGGGTGCAGCCGACCGCCAGATTGGTCACCCCGAGCGCGAGCAACTCCTGGTTGGGGTCGATCCGGTAGCCGTTGCGCGTGGCGAACGCGCGAGCGGTGAGCACGTTGTCCACGTAGGCCACGACCATCACGCCGAGGGCCGGCGCCAGCAGGTCGGAGAGGTCTGCGAGACCGACGGCGGGCAGGGTGACGGCCGGCAGTCCGCCCGGGATGTCGCCGACGAGCAGTACGCCGTGGTCGTCGAGGGAGAGGACGACGACCGCCGAGGCCGCGCCCAGCATCCCGATCAGCGGCGCGGGCGCCCGCGGGAAGCGACGGTGGACGACGAGGAGGAGGGCCAGCACCGCGGCGGCGAGCAGTGCGGTCGCGGGCTGCAGGCGGTCGATGCCGCGGACGAACGACGCCACCTCCGCCATCGTGCTGTCGCCCGACACCGGCACGCCGGTGACCTTGCCGAGTTGGCTCACGATCATGAGCACGGCGATGCCGGCGAGATAGCCGATCAGCACCGGCTTGGAGAGCAGTTCGGCCAGCACCCCCAGCCGGGCCACCCGCGCCAGCAGGCACAGTGCGCCGACGACGAGGGCCAGCGCGGCCGCGAGCGCCGCGTACCTCGCCGGGTCGCCGGCGGCGAGGGGGCCCACGACCGCGGCAGTCATCAGTGCCGTGGTCGACTCGGGTCCGACCGAGAGTTGACGCGACGAGCCCGCCAGCGCGTAGCAGAGCAGCGCGACGCTGATCGCCCAGAGGCCGACGATGGCGGGCAGCCCGGCGACCTCGGCGTAGGCCATCACCTGCGGGATCAGGTAGGCGGCGACGCCCGCTCCGGCCAGGACGTCGGGCCGCAGCCAGCCGCGTTCGTAGTGCCGCAGCCGGTAGAGCCCTGGCAGGAACCGCCAGGCCCCGGGCACGTCGGCGGCCGTGCCGGTGGAACTCACCACCGGCCGGCCGACGTCATCCGGTCATTCTGCCGAGCAGGCTCCCGGCTGTGGTCGATCCGTCAGCGCGACGGCTGGCAGGCGACGCAGGTGGGGGTGAACGGACGCAGTTCGAGCCGTTCCTCGGGGATGGCGGCCCCGCAGCCCGAACACGTGCCGTAGGTGCTGGCCTCGATGCGAACGAGGGCCGCGTCGATCTCCCCGATCGTGCGCTGCAGATCGGCGCTGCGCCGCTGCGCGACCGGGTCGGGAACGGACTGGGCGCACTCGGCGAGGGCCTCCTCGCGCTGGTGCATGCAGTCGGCCCGCTGGGTCTCCAGCAGCGTGCGGAAGCGGTTGGTGGTGTCCAGGCTGGCGGACATGTGGATCTCCTTGGGGCAACGCGGGAAGACGCGGTCACCGGGGGTGGCGCGTCAGGACGGGGCGGCTGCGACTCCGGAGGAGTCAGGAGTGCTGCGGCGGGGCCCGGTCCTGGCTGCGGCGGAGGACGTCGAGTCCTCGCAGGCCGCGGGCGCGCCGGTTCATCGCCAGCGCGAGCACCATGCCTCCGGAGAGGGCAGGGCCGGCGGCTATCCGGAACCCACGGGGGGATTCGGCCGCACGCCAGGACGACGTTCCGCCCACCGCTGACCACCCCCCGTCGGGACCGGCGCCGTTGCCGGAACGCGGACTCTAGCCCCAAATTGCGGATCTGCCACGGCCCGTTCGGGTGAGCCTCAGCCGGGTGCGGGAAGGCTCTCGGACTGATCGGGCCGGGGGTGCGCCACGGGGCACCCGGGCGGGAAGGTCCCGAGCTCGGACACCGCGTAACCGTCGGGGTAGCTGCGGATCTGCGGGAGCTGCCGGGCGAAGTAGGGCTCGCTGCGTGGCCGTAGGAAGCGGACGACGCGGCCGCGCGTCTTCAGTGCACCCCGGACAAGCGCACTCGTCAGGCGCGACGGCCGCGGGAACCGGAAGGCGTCGAGCAGCGGGGTGTCCATGGTCGCGAGGGAGATGCGGCGGACCAGCACCGCCGGCAACCGGTCGTTGGGCGGGAAGGTCGCGAGCAGCGCGAGGGTCGACTCGGCCACGCGGCGGGCGCCCTCGTCGAACCCGAAGTGCGCGCGCTCGTAGACGTCCAGGCACCGGACGAAGGCCTGCCAGGTCGGTGGGACGTCGCGGATGCCCATGCGCCGGCCCAGGTCGCGGTAGTAGTTCGCGCTCGCGATCCGCTCGATCTCGGTCATCCTTCGCCAGCCGTAGGCGTCCACCCAGCGGATCGGCGTCACGACGAAGGTGGCCAGGACGTAGCGCAGGTCGTCGTTGCCGATGTCGTAGGACCGGTGCATCTGGTTCATCCGGCGAATCGCCGTCCGGCCCTCGGGACTGTCCGTGCCGTGCTCGAGGACGGCGTCGAGGATCAGCACGGTGTCGTCGTGCCGCTTCTGAGCGCGCTCGGTGAACTCCCCGGTGCGGGCGAGCAGCCCGCCGATGCTCGGCACGGCGTAGGTGCGGAACAGCGCGAAGCTGAGCGCCTGGTTCATGTCCCAGGGGAACTCGCGGGTGCCCATGAGCCGGTAGATCTCGGCGTGGTCGCGCGCCGGATCCAGCTGCTCGATCCGCCGGAGTACGTCGAACCGTCCCATGCCGGGTCCTTAGTCGGTGAGGTCGCGGATCACCGCGTCGGCCAGCAGCCGCCCGCGGTCGGTCAGGACGGCGCGGCCGGCGGCATGGGCGCCGGGGTCGAGCAGCCCGCGCGTCACGGAGTCGGCTGCCCGCACGCGGCCGGTTGCCGACAGCGCGTCCAGGGTCAGGCCTTCGCGCAGCCGCAGGCCGAGCATGATCGTCTCCAGTGCGCGGTCGGCGTCGTCCAGGAGTTCGGCGTCCTGTGCCGGGCTGTGACCGCCGATCAGCCGGTCGGCGTAGGCAGCCGGGTGCTTCACGTTCCACCAGCGCAGCCCGCCGACGTGGCTGTGCGCGCCCGGGCCGATGCCCCACCAGTTGGCGTTGGCCCAGTACAGCTCGTTGTGCCGGCAGCGGGCGTCGTCCGAGGTGGCCCAGTTGGACACCTCGTACCAGTCGAACCCGGCCTTCTGGAGCGTCGCGTCGGCCGTCTCGTAGCGGTCGGCCAGGACGTCGTCGTCGGGCATGGGCAGCTCGCCGCGGGAGATCCGGCGGGCCAGTCGCGTCCCGTCCTCCACGATCAGCGCGTAGGCACTGACGTGGTCCACCGGACTGGCCAGGACGGCGTCGAGGGAGGCGGCCCAGTCGGCGTCGGTCTCCCCCGGTGCGCCGTAGATGAGGTCGAGGTTGACGTGGTCGAAGCCGGCGGCGCGGGCCTCGT
Source organism: Blastococcus sp. CT_GayMR16 (assembly GCF_004570875.1). Lineage (GTDB taxonomy): Bacteria > Actinomycetota > Actinomycetes > Mycobacteriales > Geodermatophilaceae > Blastococcus_B. The sequence goes on from NZ_SPQK01000001.1 coordinate 249,676, forward strand.
GCGCGGCCTCGACAGCCCGGCCGGGGGTGTGCCGGCGGTCCAGGACGGCGAGCACGTGCTCGGCGGCGGACTGCATGCCGAGGCTGATGCGGGTGAAGCCGGCCTCGCGCAGGCGGCTCAGCGAGGCGGGGGTGACCGACTCCGGATTGGCCTCGGTGGTGACCTCGGCGTCGTCGTCCATGGGGAACAGGTCGCGGGCGGCCGCGAGGACGGCGGCGAGGTCGTCGGCCGGCAGCAGCGTGGGGGTGCCGCCGCCGACGAAGACGGTCGAGATCGTCGGCAGGTCGGGGCCCAGGGTCTGCGCGGCTCGGCGGAGCTCGGCGATCGCCGTGCCGGCATACTCGGCGCGGTTGGCGCCCGGGCCGAGTTCGTCGGAGGTGTAGGTGTTGAAGTCGCAGTAGCCGCAGCGGGTCGCGCAGAAGGGCACGTGCACGTAGAGCCCGAACGGCGTCGTCGTCAGGCCGGCGCGGGCGCTGTCGGGGAGCCGGTCGGGCCCGGGTGACCCAGAGGTCGGGCCCGGGTCGGGAAGCAGGGGCAGGACGGTGTTCATCTGCTCCCAGTGTGCCGCGCGGCCGCAATCGCCCGGCAGGATGCGGACGTGACCTCTGACCGAGTTGTGCAGGTGGCGGTCTCGCGCGGCGTCGCGACGCTGACCCTGGACTCCCCTGACAACCGCAACGCGCTCTCCCGGGCCCTGCGGGGACAGCTGCGCGACGCCCTCGCCGATGCTCTCGCCGACGACGCGGTGCGGGTGATCGTCCTCGACCACACCGGGCGGGTGTTCTGCTCGGGAATGGATCTCGCCGAGGCGGCCGGGGGCGGCGCCCAGGACCAGGGCGTGCGCGAGTTCCCCGACCTGCTCGAGTCGATCTGGACGTCACCCAAGCCGGTGGTGGCCGTCGTCCGGGGGCCCGCCCGGGCCGGGGGCGTGGGGCTGCTCGCCGCCTGCGACGTGGTCGTCGCGGCGGAGTCGGCCACGTTCGCGTTCTCCGAGGTGCGGCTGGGACTGGTGCCGGCGGTGATCTCCGCCGTCGTCCTGCCGCGGATGGTCCCCCACGTCGCGCACCGGCTGATGCTCACCGGGAAGGTGTTCGACGCGGTCGCGGCGGCCGACGGCGGCCTGGTCGACCTCGTCGTCCCCGACGCGGACGTGGACGCCGAACTGCGCGCCCAGGTGATCGAACTGACCGCTGGGGCGCCGACGGCGCTGGCCGAGACGAAGCGCCTGCTGCGCGCGAGGACGACGGACCTCGGCTTCGACGACCTGCTCGAGCTCTCCGCACGCTTCTTCGCGAGCGACGAGGGCCAGGAGGGCATCGCCTCGTTCCGGGAGAAGCGCCCCGCCCGCTGGGTGCCCGTCGCCGACTGACCGCCGGACGCTCAGAGCACGTAGGTGGCGATCATCTGGCCGAGCGATCGGATGTCGGCGTTGCCCTTGAACTCGAGGCGCACCTTGCCGAGGCCGCTGAACCAGAGATCCAGCTCCGCGTCCAGGTCGAACGTCCCTGCGGTCTCCACCGAGAAGGCCTGGACCTTGCTGTAGGGCAGAGAGGTGAAGTCCCGCTTCTTCCCCGTCATGCCCTGGACGTTGACGGCGATCAGGCGCTTGTTCGTGAAGACGACGAAGTCCCGGACGGCCTTGAAGCAGGCGACGATCTGCTCGCCCTGGATCATGAGAGGTGCGACCGCCGGGCCGATCTCCTGCGGATGGACGGCGCTGAGCTTGAATACGGAGCCGTTCGAGAAATCGATCACCCGCGTGACCTTACGTGTCGCTCTCCGTGCGGAGCGTGAAGGTCAGCCCTCCAGGAGCAGCCGGGTCCAGGCGTCCGCGAGCCAGCTGCCGAACCGCTCGGCCGACCAGCCCCGCTCGCCCACCAGCAGCGCCCGGTACTCCGCGGCGTTCATGCTCCAGACGATGTCGGCCACCTCGTCGTCGGGAAGGTCGCCCCGCAGTTCACCGGTCGCCCGCAGGTCGGCGGCGAAGAGGCGCATGTTGTCGGCGCGTCGGGTGCTGATCTCGGCGCGCAGCGCGGCGCAGTCGGCGTCGGCGACGGACGCCTCGGCCAGGGCGCGGTGGACCGGTGCCATCCGCACGCCGATCTCGGCGACCGCGGCCGCATAGATCGCGATCTTCTCCCGCGCGGAGGACGCCGCCCGCACCCGGACCACGTAGTCGCGCTGCTCCGCCGGGACGGTCTGGTCGGAGCCGGACAGCGACGTCTCCACGAGCTCCCGGAGCAGGGCAGGCTTGCGGCCGGCCGCGGCGTAGACCGTGTCGACGGCGACGCCGGCCCGCTGGGCGATCGCGGCGATGCTCGTCGCGGCGTAACCGTGCTGCGTGAAGAGTTCCCGCGCCGCCCCGAGCACGGCCAGCCGAGTCGCGGCTGCCTGTTCCGCGCGGACCGCCGACGAATATCGCCGTCGGCTCTTGACGTCCTCTGCCACGCGGGCCAGGCTACCAGAATCCGTCCGAAGCCAGTTCGGACCGATTAGGGAGCCGACCATGGTCTACGCGTTCACCCAGGACGTCCCGATCGACACCGACACGTACGCCCGCATCGCCGAGGCACTCGGGAGCGAGCCGATGGACGGGCTGCTCCTGCACCTGTGCGTCCGCAATCCGGACGGCGGCCTGCGCTACATCGACGTCTGGGAGTCCGAGGAGCAGTGCGCCCGAGCCTTCGACAAGCGGGTCCACCCGGCCGTCGACCAGGCGTTCGGCGGCCGTCGCCCGCCGGTCGAGCCGACGGTGCAGCACCTGGAGGTCATCGAGGCCCGCGGCGCAGCGGTGGACGGCGTCCGCACCTGAGGATCATCGCAGCCGGCGGGTGTTGTCCGGCAGCCGCACGGTCACGCCCTGCGCGTCGAGCCACTCCATCAACGGGACGGCGACCCGCCGACTGGTCCCCCACGCCTGCCGCGCCTGACTGAGCGTGAACGGCTGGGGGATCGCCGCCAGGCGCGCACGGGCATGCTCGGCCACGCCCGGTGCCAGGACGACCCCGTCGGCGATGCGCACGAGCTGTCCGCTGCGGACGGCCGCCGCCAGTTCCCGCACCCCGAGGCCCGCGACGGCCAGCTCCGGTGCCTCCGGGGCGGCGAAGGGATCGCCGGCGAGCCGCGCCCGGATCTCGTCCACGGCGCGCTGCACCGCGGCGGGGAGCGCTGCGGCGTCGTCGACGACTCGACCGTCGCGCAGGACGAACGGCGACCGCACGACGGCGGGCAGCAGTTCGGGATCCGGCAGGTCGAGAGCCCGGCGCAGCACCTCGGCCGGCGGACCCGGCTCCAGCGGACGCAACTGCCGGTAGCGGGCCACCACGGCGGGCACCCGGACGGCGAGTTCGTCGGCGAGTCCGGCCGCGACCAGCCAGGGCCCCTGCGCCGTCGCGTCCGGCGGGACCGGCCAGCCCATCGCGACGAAGTCTTCGGCCCGCACGACCCGGCGCCGCGCGAGTTCGGCCGCGGCGCCGGCCGTACCGGACGGACGCGCGGCGAGCTCCGCCGCCCGCTGACGGGCCGCGCCTCTCCGCCGCAGCTCCGGGGGATCCACATCCCGCACGTCGGCACCCAGCACCCGCCGGCTACCCGGGTCCCGCAGCAGGAGACGGTCACCGACCCGCAGCGGCAGCGCCGTCGCCAGGCGCAGCCGCACGGCCGCGCCGTCCAGCGGGCGCAGCCGGGCGCCGACGGTCGCCGACCCCACGTGCACGACCGGCTCGGCAGGCAGCCGATCGGCCGGCTCGGACGTCAGCGTCACGTCGACGACGTCAGTCGTGCGGAACGCGCCCGGGGTCAGCAGTGCGTCCCCCCGGGAGAGCTCCTCGACGGCGACGCCCCGCAGGTTCAGCGCCACCCGCGCGGTCGCGGTGGCCCGCTCGACCGGCTCGCCGAGGGACTGCACGCCTCGAACGACCACCTCCCGGTCGCCGAGCCGCAGCCGGTCCCCCGTCGCCACGGCGCCCGCCGCGAGCGTTCCGGTGACCACGGTGCCGGCGCCGCGGATCGTGAACGCCCGGTCGATCCAGAGCCGCACCGGCGCGGCCGGATCGGGCGCCGGGAGGCCGGCGAGCACCCTTTCGAGCCCGGCCACCAGGTCCGGCAGCCCGTCGCCGGTCAGTGCGCTCACCGCCACCCCCGGAACCGACCCCAGGGACGTCGAGGCGAGCCGTTCGCGCACGTCGGCGAGCACCGGGGCGGGGTCCGCCAGGTCGGCCTTCGTCACCGCGAGCAGGGCATGCCGGACGCCCAGCGCGTCGAGGACGGCGACGTGCTCGGCCGTCTGGGCCGACCATCCGTCGTCGGCGGCGACCACGATCAGCGCCGCGGGCACCGACCCGACGCCGGCCAGCATGTTGCCGACGAAGCGCTCGTGCCCGGGCACGTCGACGACCGCGAGCCGGCGGCCGGAGGGCAGCGTCGTCCAGGCGAACCCGAGGTCGATGGTCAGCCCGCGCCGGCGCTCCTCCGCCCACCGGTCGGGCTCCATGCCGGTGAGCGCCCGGACCAGGGCGGACTTGCCGTGATCGACGTGCCCCGCGGTGGCGATCACGTCCACCGACGGGCCACCTCCAGCACGGCCGCGGCCAGCGCGTCATCGGCGGACGGCGGCAGGCTGCGCAGGTTCAGCAGCGTGCGGTCGTTCTCGACGTAGCCGACGACCGGCGGCGAGCCGAGGCGCAGCGGATCGGCGAAAGACGGAAGCAGCGACACGGCCGCGCTGGGGAGCGGGTGCTCCGGCGCCCCTCCCCCGCCGACGCGGGCGTCGGCGTCAGCGGCGACGGCGTCGATGCCTGCAGCGCCGAGCCGGCCGGCCAGGGCGCGGGCCCGGGCGCGCAGTCCGTCGAGGTCGGCGGCGAGCATCTCCTGGACCGGCGGCAGCGGTCCGCGCAGGGTGGCCTCCAGCGCGGCCAGCGTGGTCTTGTCCACCCGCAGCGCGCGGTACATCGGGTGCCGCCGCAGCCGCTGGACGACCTCCGCCCGGCCGAGGACCAGGCCGGCCTGCGGTCCGCCGAGCAGCTTGTCGCCACTGGCCAGGACGACGTCGGCGCCGGCGGCCAGGGTGCTCTGCAGGTCGGGCTCGTCGGGCAGCAGCGGGTGCGGGCGGAGGAGCCCGGAACCGACGTCGGCCACCAGGGGCACCCCGGTCCCGGCGAGCGCGGCCGCCAGCTCCCCGACCTCGACCTGCCGGGTGAAGCCGCGGACGACGAAGTTGGACGGGTGCACCTTGAGCACCGCGCCGGTGTCCGGACCGAGGGCACCCCGGTAGTCGGCGAGGGTGACGCGGTTCGTCGTCCCCACCTCGCGCAGGCGGGCACCGGTGGCGGTCAGCAGCTCGGGGATGCGGAACCCGTCACCGATCTCCACCAGCTCGCCGCGGGCGAGGACGAGCTCCGGTCCCTGGCCGAGAGCGGTGGCGACCAGGGCGAGGGCGGCGGCGCAGTTGTTGACCACGAGAGCGGCCTCGGCGGCGGGGACAGCGGCCAGCAGGGCGGCGATCGCGCCCTCGCCCCGGGCACCACGCCGCCCGGTGCCGAGGTCGAGTTCCACGTCGGTGGTGCCGGCGGCTGCGACGACCGCCGCGACGGCCGCCGGCGACAGCGGCGCCCGACCCAGGTTGGTGTGCACGAGGACGCCGGTCGCGTTGAGCACCGGCTGCAGGCTGCTCGCCGTCCCCGGCAGGGCGGCCAGGACGGCGTCGACGGCGTCCGGCGGCGCGACCTCACCGTCCCGCACCCGCTGCTGCACGCGCTGGACGACGTCCTTCAGCAGGCCGCGGCCCAGCCGCTCGCCGGCGTCGGTCAGCCGTGGGTCGGCGAGCAGTGTGTCCGTTCGCGGCACCTGTCGCCTCGGGTCGTCGATCATCGCTACGCAGAGTAGGTGCGGAGAAGGCTTGGCGGAGGCGGACGGGAATCGAACCCGCCTGACCGAGATGCTCGGCCACGTCGGCTTTAGAGGCCGCGGGGGTCACCAGACACCCTGACGCCTCCGCCCGGAAGCCTACGGGGCGAGCGCCACCCAGAAATGTCAGAGGGCGCCGTCACCATCCCCGCATGACCCGCACCGTGTCCCGCTCCCCCGTGACGCTGCCGCTGTCGATCACCCCCGAGCAGGCCGCGGCCATCGCCGTCGCGCTCGCGGCCCAGCCCGACGGCCCGTACGCCACCGAAGGGCGCGGCGCGCTCGACAAGGTGCTCGCTGCCCTGGAGCCCGACCCCCGGCGCAGGGAGGCGCTGGTGACGAGCACCCTGCTCGTGCGCGTCGAGGCAGGGCGCGCCGACGCCGTGCGGTCCGTGCTCGAGCAGGCCCTGACGGGGCACCGAGTGGTCGTCGTCAGCTACCGGGACGCCAAGGGCGAGGCGAGCCGGCGCGAGGTGGAGCCTCAGCTCCTGGCCCGTACTGCCGAGCGCGAGTACCTGGTGGCCTGGTGCCGCGAGCGGGAGGCGATCCGGTGGTTCCGGCAGGACCGCATCGAGAGCGCGGAGCTGACCGCCGAGTCCGCCCCGCGTCGGGACCCGGCGACCTTCGGCGCTCCGCCTGCTGACGGGCACCCCACCCATCCGGCGGGCCGGGCGCTGGGCGGGCGCGCGCCGGATCCCCGTCCCCGGCTGACCCTGCTGCCCGGCGGTCGGCAGGACTAGGCCGGGCGGTGGCGATCCCGCCTACATTCGCCCCGTGACCATCGCACCGTCCACGATCAGGCTCACCCAGTACGCGCACGGCGGCGGCTGCGCCTGCAAGATCCCGCCGGGCGAGCTCGAGGCGGTCGTCGCCGGCCTGACCAGGACCGGCCCCGCGTCGCCGAACGCCGAGCTGATCGTCGGCCTGGACGACGGTGACGACGCGGCCGTGGTGCGGATCGCCGGCGGACAGGGGCTGGTGCTCACCACCGACTTCTTCACCCCGGTGGTCGACGACGCGTACACGTTCGGCCGGATCGCGGCGGCGAACGCCCTGTCGGACGTCTACGCCATGGGCGGCACCCCGGTCGTGGCCGTCAACCTGCTCGGCTGGCCGCGGGACGTGCTGCCGGCCGAGCTGGCCGCCGAGGTGCTGCGCGGCGGACTCGAGGTGGCGCAGGAGGCCGGCTGTCACGTCGGCGGCGGGCACTCGATCGACGACCCGGAGCCGAAGTACGGCATGGCCGTCACCGGCCTGGTCGACCTCGACCGGATCATCCGCAACGACGCCGCGGTCGCCGGGACGGCGCTGTCGCTGACCAAGCCGCTCGGGGTCGGGGTGCTCAACAGCCGGATGAAGGCGACCGGCGAGGTGTCGGACGAGGCGGTCGCGTCGATGACCGCGCTCAACCGCGAGGCGGGAGAGGCAGCCGTCGCCACGGGCATCCGGGCCGGCACCGACGTCACCGGCTTCGGACTTCTGGGCCACCTCTACAAGATGGCGCGGGCCAGCGGGGTCACCGCAGTGGTCGACGCCTCCGCCGTCCCGTACCTGGCCGGTGCCCGCGAGGCGCTCGCCGACGGCTACGTCTCCGGTGGGACGCGGCGCAACCTCGACTGGGTCCGCCCGCACACCGACCTGTCGGCGATCACCGAGGACGAGGCGCTGCTGCTCGCCGACGCCCAGACCTCCGGCGGGCTGCTGCTGGGCGGCGAGATCCCCGGAGCGCCGGTGATCGGCGAGTTCGTACCGCGCGGCGAGTACGTCGTCGTCATCCGGTAGGTCGGCCTACCGTTCGACCGTGGACCTACCGCTGACGCCTCGTCCTGCCGACTGGGTGCCGGTGGAGTCCTGCACGCTGCCGACTGCCGAGCAGCCGCTGCGCGTGGCCGAGTTCGACGATCTGTTCGGCGCGTCCCTCCGGGCCGTCGAGACCTCCTCCGCCGTGCACACGAGGCTCGTGCTGGAGGGCGACGGAACGTTGCCCGATCGGGTCCGGCGACTGGCCGACGCCGAGGCCTCGTGCTGCTCCTTCTTCACCTTCACGCTCGCGACGCTGGGCACCAGCGAGGCCGTTCCCCCCGACCGGACCGTGGTCGCCCTCGACATCGAGGTCCCGGTCACCCGCTCCGACGTCCTGAGCGCGCTGGTCCAGCGAGCCGAGCAGGCGCTGGCCGCGGGGGCCCAGCGACCGGAAGATGACGGCAAGGCGGGACAGTGACCGCGGTAGCTCAGCGCGTGCTCACCAGGACATAACGCTCGTCGTCCACGCGGCCGCCCCAGAGCGCGGCATCGCCCGACAGCTGTCGCACGAGGGCCTGTTCGCGCCGCCGCAGGACGAGGTCCCGGCACTCGACAGCCGGCAGCCCCGCTCCCGTCGCCCACCTGCCCTCGACCAGCACCAGCCGACCGTGGGGGCGCAGAAGTCGCGTCCAGCTCGCCAGGACCGCGTCGCGGTCGGGCAGCGCCCACAGCACGTGTCGGCACAGGACGGCGTCCATGGACTCCGGCGCGAACGGCGGGGAGGCGGCGTCGCCACGAGCCAGGTCGAGGCGCACGCCGGCTGCAGCCGCCTTCGCCCGGGCCACGCCGAGCATCTGTCCAGACGTGTCGACGCCGCTGACCCGGTGTCCGGCCCGCGCCAGGAGAACCGCGAGCGACCCGGTTCCGCAGCCGACGTCGATGATCCGTGCGGGCGGCTGGGGCATCAGCGGGAGGAGCAGGGTGGCCCAGGCGGCCCGCACGGCGGGATCCCGGAGTCCGTGGTCGGCCTCGTCGTCGAACGTGGCGGCGGCGGCGTCCCAGGGATCGGTCATCGCGGCCAGCGTCGCACGGTCTGCGATGGCGGTGTCGCCCGCCGGAGCGCCATGCCCTAGCGTCCGATCATGCTCGCCGCCTTCGTCTCCGCCCCTGCCCCGAAGGACCCGCTGTCCGTTCTCGAGGTCGGTGACCGCCCCGAACCGGAGGCGCCCGAGGGCTGGACGACGATCCAGGTCAAGGCCGTGTCGCTCAACCACCACGACCTGTTCAGCCTCCAAGGCATCGGTCTGCCGCAGGAGCGGATGCCGATGATCCTCGGCACCGACGCGGCCGGGATCGACGCAGAAGGCAACGAGGTCGTCGTCCACGGCGTCGTCGCCAGCCCCGACTGGACCGGCGACGAGACGCTGGACCCCAAGCGCACGCTCTTCTCCGAACTGCACCAGGGCACGATGGCCGAGCAGGTCGTCGTCCCGAAGCGGAACGTGCTGCCGAAGCCCGCCGAGCTGTCCTTCGCCGAGGCCGCCTGCCTGCCCACCGCCTGGCTCACCGCCTACCGCATGCTCTTCGTGAAGTCGGGGCTGCGCCCCGGCCAGACCGTGCTGGTCCAGGGCGCGAGCGGTGGTGTGGCGACGGCGCTGATCGTGCTCGGTCGCGCCGCCGGCCTCCGGGTCTGGGTGACCGGTCGCAGCGAGGAGAAGCGCGCCGCCGCCCTCGCGATGGGCGCCGAGCAGGCGTTCGAGTCCGGCGCCCGGCTGCCGGAGCGCGTCGACGGCGTCATGGAGACCGTCGGTGAGGCCACCTGGTCGCACAGCATCAAGTCGCTCAAGCCCGGGGGGGTGGTGGTCACCTCGGGCGCGACCACCGGCTTCAACCCGGGCGCCGAGCTCAACCGGATCTTCTTCACCCAGCTGTCGGTCATCGGCTCGACGATGGGCACGAAGTCCGAACTGGAGTCGCTGATCCAGCTGTGCAGCGTCACCGGCATCCGCCCGCAGATCGACGTCGAACTGCCGCTGTCACAGGCCCGCGAGGGCTTCGAGCGCATGCTCGAGGGCCGCACCAACGGAAAGATCGTCTTCACGCTCTGAAAGCGGACCCCCTGCCCCCCGCCACTCGCACGCTCGCGGCGGGGCCCTGCAGGGGGCCGGATGCCTACCTCGCCTACGTCGAGGCCACCGGCATGGCGGAGTACCGGCGGACGCCGGGGAACCAGGGCGCCCACATGCTCGCCCGCGACCTCGGCGACGGCGGGACCGAAATCGTCACCCTCAGCTTCTGGAACTCCCTCGACGTCGTCCGAGGTTTCGCCGGGGCCTGACCGCCTCCAACCTGGCGTGTCAAGAAGGGTTGACAGCGCCGTCGAGGGCAACTTAGGTTGACAGACATGACGGACACGACGCAGGTGGCATCCGCTGCCAGCAGCCGGGACCCGGCCATCGGGCTGAAGGCGGTCCGATCCCTCCGGACGCTGGTCGAACGGCTCGAGGACCTCCAGGTCCGCAACGCCCGCGACCACGGCTGGACGTGGGAGCAGATCGCCCAGCTCCTGGGCGTCACCCGGCAGGCAGTGCACAAGAAGTACGCGAGCGGCCGCGGGCCGCTCCGGCGGAAGGACTGACCATGTTCGAGCGGTTCACCATCGAGGCCCGGGAGACCGTGGTCGGCGCCCAGCTGGAGGCGCGTCGGCTGCACTCCCAGCGCATCGGCACCGAGCACCTGCTGCTGAGCCTGCTGGCCCAGGGGACGGCGAGCTCCGCGGTGCTCGCCCGGCACGGCCTGACCCGGGACGACGTGGCCGAGACGGTTGCGGCGTACGTCGGCGGCGACGAACTGGACGCCGCCGCGCTCACCGCCGTGGGCATCGATCTGGACGCCGTCCGCAGCTCGGTCGAAGCGAGCTTCGGCCCCGGCGCGCTCGACCGGCCGAGGTCGAAGACGAAGGACCCTTCGGGACACATTCCCTTCACGCCCCGCGCGAAGAAGGTGCTGGAGCTGTCGCTGCGCGAGGCCCTCGCGATGAGGTCCAAGGAGATCGCCGACGGCCACATCGCGCTCGGCGTCCTGCGCGAGGGCGAAGGCCTGGCCGTGAAGATCCTGTTCGACCGCGGGGTCGACGTCGAGGCGCTTCGGCAGGACCTCAGGACCGCACTGATCCCCTGACCTCGCGCAGGAGCACGAGGGCCGCGACCGCCGCGAGGCCGGCGGCGATGGCGGCGCCGGCGAACACCGTGTGCAGCTGGGTGAGGATCGCCGCGTCGGTCGCCAGGTCGTAGGGCGCGCAGTCGGCCGGGGTGTCCGGACAGAGCTCGAACGGCGTGCCGATCGCGTCCACCTCGGCGGTGAACCGACGGAGCGCGACCGCGGTCAGCAGCGACAACCCGCTGAGCATGCCGACCGTGCGGGCGACGACGGCCAGGGCGCTGGCGCTGCCGTGCACGTCGGCGGCGGTCACCCCCAGGAGGACGGCGTTGACCGGGGCGATGGCCAGCCCGAAGCCGAACCCGGCGGCCAGCAGGACGACGTAGGACGCGACGCCGTCGAGCGATGTCGAACCCCACGTCGTCATCACGACGAATGCGACCGTGGTCAGCGCCATCCCGCCCGCAGCGACCAGCCGCGAGGGGAATGTGCGGCACAGCCAGCCACCGGCCACCGCGCCCACCGGGACGGCGACCAGCAGCCGGAGCAGGACGAGCGCGGCACCGAGCTGATCGCCGGGCGTCGTGGTGTTGCGGGCGAACAGCGGCACGTCGACCAGGGCGGCGACGAGGGCGACCCCGACCAGCAGGTTCACCACGAGCGCGCCCCACGCGCCTCTCGGCCGCAACGCACCGAGGGGCAGCACGGGTTCGGGGGTGCGCCGTTCGTGCAGCACGAAGGCGATCGCCGCGACCAGCGCGAGCGGCAGCAGAACCGGGCCGTGGGCGACCACCTGCGTCGCGGGGTCGGCCGCTGCGAACGCCCACACGAGACTGCCGAGCGCGACGACGGCGAGGACCGAACCCAGCACGTCGACCTCGCCGGCCAGCCGTGGCAGCCCCCGCAGCGGCAGGACGGCGCCGACGGGTGCGGCGAGACTGCGGACGACGAGCGCAGCGCCGGCCACGAGCGCGATCAGGACCAGCGGCGTCGACGCCTCCAGCGACGGGATCGCCGGCACGTAGAGCAGACCGAGGGTGACGTCCTCGGCCAGCGCCGCCGGCGCGGCGAGCTGCAGCGCCACCGCGAGGCCGGTCAGCGCCGCCAGCGCCAGGCCGACCGGATCGGGGCGTCGTCCCCGGGCCGAGACCAGCACCCCTCCGGCCAGGGCGAGCCCGAGGAGCAGGTTGAGCCAGAAGATGGCCCGCCAGTCGGCGACCGCCAGCACCGCCGCGCCGGCCAGCGGCCCGAGCACCGCGCCGGCCTCCTGCACGGCGCCGACCACGCCGAGCGGCAGAGCGCGCCGCTCCGGCGGCCAGCGGTCGGCGACGAGCGCGAGCGTCGCCGGCACCAGTCCCCCGGCCCCGATGCCCTGTAGGCCGCGGCCCAGGACGGCCGGACCCAACCCGTCGGCGGTGGCGGTCAGGAGCGATCCCAGGGCGAACAGCAGCAGGCACCCGACCAGGACCGGCACCCGACCGCGCAGGTCGGCCAGCCGGCCGAGCAGCGGCAGGGTGGCGGTGTAGCCGAGCAGAAAGCCGCCGATGATCGGGGTCGCCCGCTGCAGCTCGTCGAGGCCGACGCCGACCCCGGTGAGGATGTCGGGCAGCGCCAGGACGACGACGTAGGTGTCGGCCGCCGTGACGAGGACGGCGAGCGTGGCCAGGACGACGACCGGCAGCCCCGGCCGGTCGCGCGCGGCGGGCGCCACCGCCTGGTCAGCCGGGGGTCGGTGCGGTGATCTCGACATCGGCCCCGAAGTCGCTCAGCTCGAGGGTGTACGTGGCGTCGTCCTCGGCCGTGAAGAACGGCCCGGTCAGCTCCGCGCGCCGCAGTTCCCCGGTGTCGGTGGCGATCGAGAAGCGCGCCTGGACCGGCTTGCTGGGGTCCTCGCTGGTGAGGATCTGCTCCACCAGGTCGCCCGGCAGTTCCGCGGTCACCTCGCGCACCACCTCGCCGTCGACCCGACGCTCCTCGCCGAGCTTCGCCCCGGTCGCCTTGTCGAGCAGCTGGGAGATGCCGGTGTCGGGGTCCAGCAGCGCCCCGGGGTCGCCGAAGCCGAACTGCGCGGGGTCGATCTCGGAGAACGACGACGTGAAGGGCAGCTGCGCCCAGACCGTGCCGTCGATGGAGACGACCTGCAGGTCGAGTGTCGAGCCCAGGGCGAGGACCTTGAGGGTCCCCTCGAAGGAGGCCGGCCGGGCGATGTCGCCCTCGCCCCCGACCAGGACGGTGCCCGTCTCCGGGGCGCCCTCGCTGCTGAGCTCGAAGTGCGCGCTGCTCGCCTCGTCGAGGGTCTGCTTGGCCTCGGCCAGCAGGTCCGGCGCCGACTCCTCCGACGAGCCGCCCGAGCAGCCGGCCAGGACCGGGACGGCGAACAGCGCCAGCGCGAGCACCGGAGCGCACCTACGGCCCAGCGACACGGCGACCTCCCCGTCGGCCGGGCGAGCTCCCGGCGTACCGCGGCGGACAGTAGCGCGCCGCTCCGTTCAGGCGCGGACGCCGGTCCGAGCCTCGATCTTGGCGGCGATCTTCGGCTGATCCTTGACCGGCAGGTACTGCAGCGCCGGGGCGAGCTCAGGCAGCCGGGACTTCTCGAACATGGCGATCCGGAACGCCCGCTCGACGGTGATCCCGTGGTCGGGTCGGGACACCACCTCGATGGCGTCGCCGGCCCCGATGTCACCGGTCGCCAGCACCCGCAGGTAGGCGCCGGTGGCGCCGTGCGCGGCGAACCGCTTGACCAGGTCGGGGATGTCCCAGAACCGGGCGAAGTTCGCGCAGGGTGTGCGCCACGCGGTCACCTCGAACAGCGCCGTCCCGATCTGCCACCGGTCGCCGAGGAGCGCGTTGCGCAGGTCCAGGCCGCTGGTGCGCAGGTTCTCGCCGAACCGTCCGGGCGGCAGCTCGCGGCCCAGCTCGGCGATCCAGAAGTCGGCGTCCTCCTGGGCGTAGGCGTAGACCGCCTGCCCCTCGCCGCCGTGGTGCCTGCGGTTGACCTGCACGTCGCCGTCCAGACCCAGCGGATGGACGGCGACACGTCCGGGAACCGGCCGCTTGTCGATGCCGCTGCGATTGGGCTTGCGGTCGGGCAGGGGCAGCAGGTCTGCGCCGGAGACGCAGACCGCGTCGAGCTGTCCGGTCACTTCTTGGAGGCGGTCGACTCGTTGGTGGAGAGCGCGGCGACGAACGCCTCCTGGGGGACCTCGACGCGGCCGACCATCTTCATCCGCTTCTTGCCCTCCTTCTGCTTCTCCAGCAGCTTGCGCTTGCGGGTGATGTCACCGCCGTAGCACTTGGCGAGGACGTCCTTGCGGATGGCGCGGACCGTCTCGCGGGCGATGACCCGGGAGCCGACGGCGGCCTGGATCGGCACCTCGAACTGCTGGCGCGGGATGAGCTCGCGGAGCTTGCCGGCCATCAGCACCCCGTAGCTGTACGCCTTGTCCTTGTGCACGATCGCGCTGAACGCGTCGACGGCCTCGCCCTGGAGCAGGATGTCGACCTTCACCAGGGACGACTCTTGCTCGCCGGCCTCGGCGTAGTCGAGGGAGGCGTAGCCGCGGGTGCGCGACTTCAGCGCGTCGAAGAAGTCGAAGATGATCTCGCCCAGGGGCAGCGTGTAGCGCAGTTCGACCCGGGACTCCGACAGGTAGTCCATGCCGCCGAGCTGGCCGCGGCGGCCCTGGCAGAGCTCCATGATCACGCCGGTGTAGTCACTCGGCGCGATGATCGTGGCGTTGACGACCGGCTCGTAGATCGTGCCGATCTTCCCGGCGGGCCAGTCGCTGGGGTTGGTCACGGTGATCTCGGAGCCGTCGTCCATGATCACGCGGTAGACGACGTTGGGTGCGGTGGAGATGAGGCTGATGCCGGCCTCGCGCTCCAGCCGCTCGCGGACGATCTCCAGGTGCAGCAGGCCGAGGAACCCGACGCGGAAACCGAAGCCGAGCGCCGCTGACGTCTCCGGCTCGTAGACCAGGGCGGCGTCGTTGAGCAGCAGTTTGTCCAGGGCCTCGCGCAGCAGCGGGTACTCGCTGCCGTCGATCGGATAGAGGCCGGAGTAGACCATCGGCTTGGGGTCGCGATAGCCGCCGATCGACTCGGTCGCCGGCTTGTGCTGGAGGGTGACGGTGTCACCGACGCGGGACTGGCGGACGTCCTTCACCCCGGTGATGAAGTAGCCGACCTCGCCGACGCCGAGGCTCTCGACCGGCTTGGGCTCCGGGGAGATGACGCCGATCTCGAGCAGCTCGTGGGTCGCACCGGTGGACATCATCTTGATCTTGTCGCGGGCGGAGATCCGCCCGTCGACCACGCGGACGTAGGTGATCACGCCGCGGTAGATGTCGTAGACCGAGTCGAAGATCATCGCGCGGGCGGGGCCCTCGTCGCGCCCGCTCGGGGCGGGGATCCGGTCGACGATCAGGTCGAGCAGCTCGGGGACGCCGACGCCGGTCTTCCCGCTGACCCGGAGCACGTCGTCGGGCTCGCAGCCGATGATGTGCGCGATCTCGGCGGCGTACTTCTCGGGCTGCGCGGCCGGGAGGTCGATCTTGTTGAGCACCGGGATGATCGTGAGGTCGTTCTCCAGCGCCAGGTACAGGTTGGCCAGCGTCTGGGCCTCGATGCCCTGGGCGGCGTCGACGAGGAGGACGGCGCCCTCGCAGGCGGCCAGCGACCGGGACACCTCGTAGGTGAAGTCGACGTGGCCCGGGGTGTCGATCATGTCCAGCACGAACTCGGTGCCGGTGTGCTCGCCCGACCGCGGGGTCCAGGGCAGGCGGACGTTCTGCGCCTTGATCGTGATGCCGCGCTCACGCTCGATGTCCATGCGGTCGAGGTACTGGGCGCGCATGTTGCGACCCTCGACGAGCCCGGTGACTTCGAGCATGCGGTCGGCCAGCGTCGACTTGCCGTGGTCGATGTGGGCGATGATGCAGAAGTTCCGGATGAGGGCCGGATCGGTGTTGGCGGGAGTCGTCACAGTGCCGCCATCGTCCCACGGCACCCGGCCGGGCCGGGCGACCGCCGGTCAGCCCGTGTGGCAGGGGTCAACTGATGGCGGGTTGGGGTCTGCCGATCGACGCTGGTATCTTGGCAGACCGGTCCGCTGGCGCGGGGCCTGTCGGTCTGCGCCCGGACGCATTGTCAGAAGTACTCCCTCCTGCGAGACACCGAGGCTCACGCGTGGCGAACATCAAGTCCCAGATCAAGCGGATCCGCACCAACGAGAAGGCGCGCCAGCGCAACGTCGCGGTGCGCTCTGCCCTGAAGACGACGGTCCGGCGCTTCCGCACCGCCGCCGACTCCGGGGACGCCGCTGCCGCGACGGCCGCTCTCGAGGCCGCCAGCAAGGCCCTCGACAAGGCCGCCAGCAAGGGCGTCATCCACAAGAACCAGGCCGCCAACCGCAAGTCGGGCATGGCCAAGCAGGTCGCCAGCCTCTGAGGCTGAGCCGGCCACTGAGGCCGGCACGCCGCGTCCCGGACGCGGCACCCAACGTGTGGTGCCGAACGAGCCCCTCCCCTCGCGGGACGGGGCTCGTTCCGCGTTCTGGGTAGTCCCGGGACCAGGCGCCCGGGCTCCAGCGCAGGGGGTCAGCGCCCGGCGGATGCCCGTCCGCGGCCCGTCTCGGCGCGGATCGTGACGATCCGGCGGACCGCACGCTCCAGCGCGTAGTCCGCGCTGGCCGCGGCACCCTTGACGTCGGCGTTGAGCTCGGCGGCCACGCCGATCGCCTGCTGCAGCCCGTCGATGCTCCAGCCTCGTGACTGCGCCTGGGCCTTCTTCACCTTCCACGGCGGCAGCTTGAGGATCCGGGCGAGCTCGCCGGGGTTGGTGGAACTGAGCGATGCGACCCGGGCGGCGGTACGGACGCCGTCGGCGATGGCGTCGGCGATCAGCACGTGCGCCACGCCGCGCTGCAGCGCCCAGCGCAGCATCTCGATCGAGCCGGCCCGGTCCCCCACGAGCACCCGCTCGGCGACGGTGAAGCCGGTGACCTCGGCCTGGCCGTGGTGGAAGCGGGCCACGGCCTCGGCGTCGACGTTCCCGCCGAAGTCGGAGACCAGCTGGCTCGCCGCGGCGGAGAGCTGGCGCAGGTCCGCACCGACGGCGTCGACCAGCGCACTGGCCGCGTCGGCGGTGATCCGGCCGCCGGCCTGGCGGACCTCGTTGCGGACGAAGCCGATGCGGTCGCCGACCGAGGTGACCTTGGGGCACTCGTCGAGCGCCGCGCCCGCCGACCGGAAGGACTTGACCAGGGCCTCGTTGCGCTTGCCCCCGAAGTGGACGATCACCAGCGTGAGATCCGGGTCAGGATCCTTGGTGTAGCTGACCAGCGCGTCTGCCAGCGCACCGGCACACTCCTGGACCCCGGTGACGACGACCAGCCGGTGCCCGCCGAACAGCGATGGCGCCAGCACGTCGGCCAGCTGGCCGATCGGCAGGCCCGCGGCGGCGAGCTCGTGCTCCTCGGCGTCCTCGTGGCGGGCGAAGACGGCGGCCCGGACCGCGGAGACCGCTCGGGCGCGCAGCAACTCCTCCTCCCCCATCACCACCCGGAGGTGCGAGGTGGGTTCCACGGGGGTCGCCGACACACCGCCATGGTGTCACGGGGGCACGACACTCCGACCGCGACGACGGGGGGCTCGGGTGGCCGCCGGCGCGGGCGTGGTCCCCGTCTGCAGGCGCTCCGCCGCCGCGACCGACGGCCCCCCGCGGACAGCCACACCCCAGGACCGGGCTGACCCCACGACAGCCAGGTCGCCCTCCCGGTCGGTCCGGTGCACGCGCATCCCGTCCCGCACGAGCGCGGTGAGCGTCCGCGCGGTGGGATGGCCGTACGTGTTGTCCGCACCCACCGAGACGAGGGCGACGCGGGCTCCGCTGGCGGCAAGGAACGCCGGATCGGCGTCGGCGCTGCCGTGGTGCGGCACCTTCAGCACGTCGGCCCGAAGGTCGATCCCGCTCGACACGATCCGTGACTCCGCCTCGGCTCCGAGATCGCCGGTCAGCAGGATGCGCACGCCGCGCACGGTCACCCGGGCCACCATCGAGAGGTCGTTGGGTGCCGCCGAGGCCGTGGCCCGCGCCGGGTCCGGCGCCAGCACCTCGATCGCGACGCCGTCCACCGTGCGCCGGTCCCCTGGCACGAGAACAGCTCGCTCGCCGGCTTCCCGCTGGACGAGCCGGTCGAGGGCGGCGGCCCGGTCGTCGGTCGCCGACAACGTCGCGGTCGCGACCACACCGACGTCGCGGCCGGTCAGGGCGCCGGCCAGGCCACCCACATGGTCGGCGTCCAGGTGGGACAGCAGCACCAGCGGCAGCGAGTCGATGCCCAACCGGTCCAGGCATCGGTCGACCGCCCCGACCTCGGGGCCGCTGTCGACGAGGACCCCTGCCCCGGGTCCGGCCGGCAGCACGAGCGCGTCGCCCTGCCCGACGTCGCAGGCGACGGCCACCGTGTCCTGCGGCGGCCAGCCCCGCACCGTCTGCCGGAGCGGCCAGCCGAGCACGACGAGTCCGACCACGGCCGCCAGCGCCAGCAGGCGCAGCCGTGGGAACCGCCAGAGGCACCAGGTGCCGCCGAGGAGCAGGACGGCCAGGACCACGGCGCCCCTGCTCCCGGCAGGCCACCCCGTCGCCGCGTCCGGCACCGCCGCCGCACGCTCGGCCACCAGCACCAGCCAGCGGACCGGCCATCCCGCGAGCCAGACGAGTACATCGGCCAGCGGAGGGACGGGAACGCTCACGACCACGGCGAGGAGGCCGACGACCGTGGCCGGCGCGACCGCTGGGGCAGCGAGCAGGTTGGCCGGCAGGGAGACCAGGCTGACCGTGCCGGAGAGACCGGCGACGATCGGGGCCGTCGCCAGGCCCGCCGCGGCGCTGACCGTCAGGGCATCGGCGAGGAGCCGTGGCCAGCCCCGCTCGCGGAGCCGACGCGACCAGCCCGGCGCCAGCAGGACGATCGCGGCGGTGGCCACGACCGACAGGGCGAAGCCGGCGTCGCGGGCGAGGCCAGGATCGTGGAGCAGCAGCACGCAGACGGCGGCGCCCAGGGCAGGGATCGCCGCCCTCGATCGCCCCGAGGCGAGCGCGAGCAGGGTGACCGCTCCCATGGCGGCCGCGCGGACGACGCTGGGACTGGGGCCGGCGAGGACGACGAACCCCACGAGCCCGAGCCCCGCGACGACGGCCTGCACCCGTCGGCGCACGGCGCGACGCCGCAGCGGCCAGAGCAGACCGGTGAGCACGATGGCGACGTTCGCGCCGGATACGGCAGTGAGATGCGTCAGGCCGGCCCGCCGGAAGTCCTCGCTGAGCACCGGGTCCATGGCCCGGGTGTCGCCGACGACCAGGCCCGGCAGCAGTCCGGCCGCCGGCGGATCGAGTACCCGGGCCGCTGAGGCAGCGAGCCCATCGCGGAGGGATCCGGCTACTCGCTGCACAGCGCCCGCCGAGGCGACCGGCGCGGGCGGTCCCCGGGCGGAGACGACAGCGACGACATTGTCCCCGGCCCGGGGCAGCGATACGCCCAGGCGGGCCCGGACCCCCTGGCCGGGGAGCAGGTCGCCCCACCCCGCGCCCGCCGCGAACAGCAGCACGCGGTCGTCGAGGCGATGGGTGCGCTGCGCCTCCATCAGCCCGGTGACCGTGGCGTCGGCGATCACCCGTGGTTCTCCGGCGCCGGCCAACCGGTGGGGAGCGCTGTCCAGGTGAAGAACGGCGGTCACCGTGCGACCCGCCTCGGCGACCGCCCTCAGGGGCGAGGCCTCCCGCGCAGCCCCACGCACCGCGGCCGTCGCCGCGGTGACCGCGAGCGCGGCGAGGATGCCCAGGACGACGGCGGCGACGGCTCCGGACCGCCGCGTGGTGGCGATGGCCACTCCGACCGCGACCGCACCCCCGGCACTCGCGGTGAGCGCGCCAGGCGACAGGTAGGGCGCCAGGAGACATCCGACCCACACCGTCAGGGCAGCGGGAACGAGGCGAAGGTCGACCCAGGTCCACCGGGACCCCGACCGGTGCCGGTACCGGACGGCAGCGGAGCTCACACGGTCACCAGGTCGGCCAATTCCGCGGCGCGGGCCGGACCGATGCCCGGCACGTCGTCCAGTTCGTCGACGCTGGTGAACGGGCTCTGTTTCCGGTGGTCCACGATGCGTTGCGCCAGCACGGGCCCCACGCCGGGCAGGGCGTCGAGCTCGGCCACGCCGGCCGTGTTGAGGTTCACCGGGCCTGCAGGCGCAGCCGCGGACCCGGCGGGGTCCGTTACGTCCACCGCGCCTCCTGGGACGCCGACCACGATCTGCTGGCCGTCGGAGACCACGGCCGCGAGGTTGACCGACGCCGGATCGGCGTCGGGCAGCAGCCCTCCGGCCGCCTCGACCGCCTCGGCCACGCGCGCTCCGGACGGCAGCGTGACCAACCCCGGCCGCGCCACGGTCCCCACCACCGACACGACCACCACGGCGGACGTCTCGGCGACCTCGCCCACCGGCGACTGGGCGGGACCGGTCGTCAGAGCCGCACTCCCGGCGGGGAGCACCGGAGCGGGCTCGACCGAGGGACGGTGCAGCCAGGTCCAGCCGATCAGCAGCAGCGCCGCGACGACCCCGGCGGCCCACAGGGAACGGGCGCCCAGCCGTCCGGGATCCCAGCGGGCGGTGCGATCCGGGGCACGGTGGCGCCCGAGTCCCGCGGGGACTCCGTCGTCGGACACCAGCTCGTCCACCGGGACGGTGGCTGTCCGGTCCTCCCAACCCTCGGCATCGGGGTCGTCGAAAGGGTCGTCGTCCGGCACCCAGCCGCGGGCCCGATCGCGGTCCTCGAGCAGGGCCCGGAGGCGAGCGCGGATGACATCGGCGTCGTCGCCGCGGCGGGAGGGAAGGCGCACCGGTCGGACGCTAGGGAGGCTGCTCCCTGAGTGGTGGCCGCCGGAATCATCTGTGGATCCGACCGCTGTCTGTGGACGGCGGGAGGCACCGAAGGGGCTTTCAGCGGCAGCGTGTCGCCCATGCTCCGCTCGATCGCCTGCTCACTCGGCCGCTGTCCGGCCGTCCTGCTCGTCGTCCGGCTCCTGCCAGAACGGAGCGATGACGACGCCGACCGCGCCGGGTCCGACGTGGGCGCCGATCGCCGCGCCGAGCTCGCTGACGTGCAGTTCCCGCAGGGCGGGCAGCCGCTCCCGCAGTTCCGCGGCCAGCCGCTCGGCCCGTTCGCCGGCGGCGAGGTGGTGCACCGCGACCGAGACGGGCCCCTCACCAGCGGCCTCCACCGCCCGCTGGACGAGTCGGTTGAGCGCGCGGGCGGACGTGCGGACCTTCTCCAGCGGGACCACCCGCCCGTCCTTCACGTGCAGGACGGGTTTGACTGCCAACGCAGACCCGAGGACGGCAGCAGCCGCCCCGATCCGGCCGCCCTGGCGCAGGTGCTCGAGGGTGTCGACGACGAAGTACGTGGTCGTCTCCGCGGCGGTCCGCCGGGCGGTCCGGGCGACCTCCTCGGCGTCGGCGCCGGCCGCGGCGGAACGGGCCGCGGCGAGGACCGCGAAGCCGCATCCCATGGCCGCGGACCGGGAGTCGACGACGGTCACGATGTGCTCGCCGACCTGCGACGCTGCCAGTCGCGCAGCGTCCGAGGTGCTCGACAGCTCGGCCGAGAGATGGATGGAGACGATCCGATCGGCGCCCGACGCGAGCGCGTGCCGGTACGCGGCGACGAAATCACCGGGGGTCGGCCGGGACGTGGACACCGTCTGGCCACGGACGGCCAGGGTGCGAGCGACGTCCTCGGGTCCGATGTCGAAGCCCTCGCGCCCGGAGCGGCCGGGCAGGACGACGTAGAGGGGCACAACGTGGATGCCGTATCCCTCGATGAGCTCGGCGGGCAGGTATGCCGTCGAATCGGTGACGACGGCTACGGACACCCGGCGAGGCTAGCCCGCTGGCTGCCCGCTCCAGCGCGGGCGCACGGCACGGATCCGCCGACCGTCAGTGGCGTCGGGTTCAGCGCATCGCGTCGGCGTCGGTCACCGGCGGCTCGTCACCGCTGGGCGGGGACGGCGGAGCGGGCGCCGCCCCGCGCCGGGCCACTCCCTCGGTGCTGCTGCCGGGCGACGGGGGCACAGAACTGTTGTGCCGGACGAGCCGCCAGCGGTCGCCCTGCAGGACGAGCTCGCTCCACGCGCAGTTGCCCAGCGGGCCGAGCACCCGACGATGATCGAAGTCGATCTCGAGCAACCGCTCCATGAGCCGACCGGCGGTGCCGCCATGGGTGACGACGACAGCCGCTCGCGCGGGCGGGAGATCGGCCAGCGCCGCGACCGCCCGTTCGGCGACCTCGGCGGGGTCCTCCCCGCCGCGCCCCCGGACGGGGCGGCCCGCCATCCAGTCGGCGAACTGATCGGGGTATCGCTCGGCCACCTCGTCACGCGTGAGCCCCTCCCAGGAGCCCATCCCGTGCTCACGGAGCCGGGCGTCCAGCCGGAGCGGCCCACCGAGCAGTGCGATGAGCGTCGCGGCGGTGTCGGCCGCCCGGCTGAGGTCGCTGGAGACCACCACGGTCTCCTCCGGGGGCAGCCCGCCGGCCAGGAGTTGCGGAGCAGCGAGGCCCGCCTGGTTCCGGCCGACCTCGTCGAGCGGGGGGTCGAGCTGGCCCTGGAAGCGACCGGTGGCGTTCCACTCCGTGCGGCCGTGCCGCCAGAGCACCAGCCGCGGGACCGGCAGCACGGGGAGCGCGGAACTCACCGGCCGGTCGTGTCCCCACCGGAGGCGGCACCGTCAGCCGACGTGGGGACCGGCTGCGCGGCGCCACTGCCGTCGTCCGCCGACGGGGTGCCGGTCGCGGTCCGCTCCTGCACGGCGCGGTCGGTGAACGGAATGGTCGGGCAGTCCTTCCACAGCCGCTCGAGGGCGTAGTAGGCCCGCTCCTCCGCGTGCTGGACGTGCACGACGACATCGATGAAGTCCAGCAGCACCCAGCGCGACTCGGCGACGCCCTCGCGGCGCACCGGCTTGATGCCGTGCTCGCGCAGGCGCTCCTCGACGGCGTCCACGATCGACTGCACCTGGCGCTCGTTGGGCGCCGAGGCGAGGACGAACGCGTCGGTGATCGCCAGCCGATCGCTGACGTCGACGATGGAGACATCGGTGGCGAGCTTGTCCGCAGCCGCCTGAGCGGCGAGTAGCGCGGTGTCCCGCGCCTCGGCCGAGGCGGTCATCGGGGTACCTCCTGGTAGTGGGTGTCGGGAGTGGAGGGCGGCGGTTGCCCGTCGCCCGGGGAGGAACCGGGAGTGCCCGGGGCGGCCTCGCGGCCGCCGGGCACGAGCCGGCGCGGCTCCCCGCGGTAGAGGCCGCGCTTCTCGATGTACTGCACCACGCCGTCGGGGACGAGGTACCAGACCGGCATCCCCCTGCCCACGCGTTCCCGGCAGTCGGTCGAGCTGATCGCCAGCGCGGGAACCTCGACCAGGCTTACCACGCCCTCGGGCAGGTGCGCGTCGGCGAGGTGGAAGCCGGGGCGCGTCACGCCGATGAAGTGCGCCAGGTCGAACAGCTGCTGGTTGTCGCGCCAGCTCACGATCTGGGCCAGTGCGTCGGCGCCGGTGATGAAGAACAACTCCGCGTCCGGTCGCAGCTTCCGCAGGTCGTTCAGGGTGTCGATCGTGTACGTGGGACCACCGCGGTCGACGTCCACCCGGCTCACCGTGAACCGCGGATTGGAGGCCGTCGCGATGACCGTCATGAGGTAGCGGTCCTCCGGCGGGCTGACCTCGCGCTCGGTCTTCTGCCACGGCTCACCGGTCGGCACGAACACGACCTCGTCCAGTCCGAACAGTCCCGCGACCTCGCTGGCAGCGACGAGGTGGCCATGGTGGATGGGGTCGAACGTTCCACCCATGATCCCGACTCGGCCACCTGCCACCGAACGAGCCTATCCGGGGCCACGGGAGACGGCCCCAGAGGACCAGCCCTGGCCGGCGAACCCGCGGGCACCGACCCGGAGGCCGGTGCCCGGCGGACCGCCGCGACCGGCTCCCCCGTGCAAGCCGGTCGCATTCCAGCCGCGACGTTGCGGATGGACGGTGCCGGGCCGTGGACGACGTCGGCACCGCGCTGATAAACGGCTGAGCTGCGATTGGGTTACGGCCCCGGCCGAAACCGGTTGTGGGCGTCGACACACGGCCGGGACCATCGCTCGGACGCACGGCAGCAGTCGACTTGTAGCCGCGTCGACAAGCAGCCCCGTCGACAAGCGGACCGGCCCCTGCCGCGAGCGGTGGAGGGCAGGGGGTGTTTCTCAGAGGGTCGTGACGAACTCCGACAGCTGAGCGGCGTTGCGGCACTCGACCATGTCGATCACCTCGCCGTAGCGGTCGGCGTTGGAGTCACCGCTCCCCCACAGCCGCCGCGGCTCCGGGTTGAGCCAGTGCGCCGTGCGGGACCGCCGCACCAGGTCAGCCAGCACCGGCATGCCGGGCGGCCGGTAGTTGGTCCGTCCGTCACCGAGGACGAGCAGCGACGTCTTCGGCCCCACCGCCGACGCCCAGCGGTCGGCGAACACCTCGAAGGCTGTTCCGTAGTCGCTGTGCCCGTCGAAGCCGACGACGTCGGCCTCCCGTCCGATCCGCGCCACGGCGTCCACCACGTCGGCGCCCGGCCGGAAGAAGCGGGTGACCTCGTCGGTCGTGTCCACGAACGCGAACGCCCGCACGCCGGTGAAGTGCTCGCGCAGCGCCTGCGTCAGCATCAGGGTGAAGTGGCTGAACCCGGCCACCGAACCGCTGACGTCGCAGAGGACGACCAACTCGGGCTTGTGCACCTTCCGCGGCCGGTGGTGGGTCACGACGGGGACGCCGCCGGTGGCGAGCGAGGCCCGCACGGTCTTGCGGAAGTCCAGCCGGCCCTCACGTCCCAGCCGCCGCCGGGCGGACAGCCGGACGGCGAGCCGGCGGGCCAGCGGGGCGACCGCCCGGCGCAGCTCGGCGAGGTCGCTGGACTGCGCCCGCAGGAAGTCCACCTGGTCGGCCAGCGGGCGGATGGCGTTCTTGGCGACCTTGTCGCGGCCCTTCTCCGCCGCTGTCCGCCGCCGGACCTCGGCCTCGATCGCGGCCCGGAACGCGGCCAGCCGCTCGCGCACGGTATGCCGGGCCACCTGCTCGGCCAGTCCGCCCCGGTCACCCTCGTTCAGCAGTCCGGCCAGCAGCTGGGAGATGAGGGTGTCCGGCGACAGGGCCCGCAGCACCCGGTAGCTGAAGAACGACTGGCCCGACGGCGAGGGCTGGCCCCGCCCGAGCCGGTCCACGGCCATCCGCGCGAACCGGCGCAGGGCCTCCTCGTCGCCGTCCATGAGGAGCTTCAGCAGCTGCGCGCGCATCAGCTCCGACAGCTCCGCGTCGTCGAGCCCCGGCACGTCCAGGGTCGACTCCCCCGGCTCGCCGTCCGCGTTCCCGTCGTCCCCGGCGTCCGCCGACGTCCGGGGCCGGTCCGACAGCGGCCACCACAGGTCGAACAGGACGTCGTAGGTCGGCCGCTGGGCCGCCCGCTGCAGCAGCACCGCGGCCAGGCCGTGCCGCAGCTGCTCGCGTTCGAGCAGGTCGACGACGGTCAGGATCTCGGCCGCGTCGACGGCCTGGCTGATGCCCACCGGGATCCCGGCCCCCCGGACGGCGCGCACGAAGCCGTCCAGGTGCCCGGCCAGCCCACCCGGCTCGGCGGTGGTCGCGGCCCCGGCGTCCATCAGTTCAGCCGCAGCTCGGCCGCGGCGCGCTCCTGGTCGCTGGCGTGCTTGAGCACCACGCCGAGCGTCGAGCGCATCACCGACTCGTCGAGGGTGTCCAGGCCGAGCTCGAGCAGCGTCTGCGCCCAGTCCAGCGTCTCCGAGATCGACGGCGACTTCTTCAGCTCCAGTGCCCGCAGCGCCCGGACCGTGCGCACCAGCTGGTCGGCCAGCCCGGGCGCCAGGTCGGGCACCCGGGACAGCACGATCTCCCGCTCCCGCTCCGCGCTCGGGTAGTCCAGCGCCAGGTACAGGCAGCGGCGCTTGAGCGCCTCGGACAGCTCGCGCGTGGCGTTGGAGGTGAGCACGACCATCGGCCGTCGGGTGGCGGCGATGGTGCCGAGCTCGGGAATGGTCACCTGGAAGTCCGACAGCACCTCCAGCAGCAGCCCCTCGACCTCGACGTCGGCCTTGTCGGTCTCGTCGATGAGCAGCACCGTCGGCTCGGTGCGCCGGATGGCGGTCAGCAGCGGCCGGGAGAGCAGGAACTCCTCACCGAAGATGTCGTCGTGGACGGTGTTCCAGTCGGCGCCGTCGGTGCCCTGCGACGCCTGGATGCGCAGCAGCTGCTTCTTGTAGTTCCACTCGTACAGCGCCCGCGCCTCGTCCAGGCCCTCGTAGCACTGCAGCCGGATCAGCTCCGAGCCCGTCGCGGTGGCCAGCGCCTTCGCCAGCTCGGTCTTGCCGGTGCCGGCCGGGCCCTCGACGAGCAGCGGCTTGCCCAGCCGGTCGGCGAGGAAGACCGTCGTCGCGATCTGCGCGTCCGGCAGGTACCCCGCCGTCGACAAGCGCTTGCTGACGTCGGCGACCGAGGAGAACTGCGGGAACTGCGTCGGGGGGCGGGGCATCGAACTCCTCGTGGGGGCGGTGGGGTGGGTGGACCTACCGCGTGTGGCCGTTGCCGGTCACGACATAGGTGGTGGAGGTCAGCTCCGGCAGGCCCAGCGGGCCGCGGGCGTGCAGCTTCTGGGTAGAGATCCCGATCTCGGCGCCGAAGCCGAACTCGCCCCCGTCGGTGAAGCGGGTCGAGGCGTTGACCAGCACGGCGGCGGCGTCCACCCCGGCCGTGAAGTCGGCGATGGCGGCAGCGGAGTCGGACACGATCGCCTCGCTGTGGCCGCTCCCCCAGCGCGCGATGTGGTGCACGGCGGCGGGCAGGTCGTCGACCACCCGCACGGCCATGTCCATCGACAGGTACTCGGTCGCCCAGTCCTCGTCGGTCGCCGGGACGACGGCGTCGTGCGCAGCCTGGGCAGCGTCGTCCCCGTGCAACGTGACCCCCGCGTCGGCGAGCGCCGCCAGCAGGCGCGGCAGGAACGGGACGTCGCGGTGCACGAGCAGCGTCTCGGCGGAGTTGCAGACGCTCACCCGGTGGGTCTTGGAGTTCAGCACGATCGCCTCGGCCATCGCCGGGTCGGCCGACGCGTCCACGTACACGTGGCAGTTGCCGACGCCGGTCTCGATCACCGGCACCGTGGATTCGCGCACGACGCGCTCGATCAGGGACGCGCCACCCCGCGGGATGACCACGTCGACCCTGCCGCGGGCGTTCAGCAGCTCGCCGACGGATGCCCGGTCGGCGGGCAGCAGCTCGACGAAGCCCTCCGGGAGCCCCGCCTTGGTGCCTGCCTCGGTCAGGACGGCGACCAGCGCGGTGTTGGTGCCGAACGCCGACGCCGAGCCGCGCAGCAGCGCCGCGTTGCCGCTCTTGAGGCAGAGCCCGGCGGCGTCCACGGTCACGTTCGGACGGGCCTCGTAGACGATGCCGACCACGCCGAGAGGCACCCGCACCTGGCGCAGCTGCAGCCCGTTGGGCAGGCGCGATCCGCGGACGACGTCGCCGACCGGGTCGGGCAGGGCGATCAGCTCACGCAGGGCACCTGCGACCCCGGCCACCCGGACGGCGTCGAGGCGGAGCCGGTCGAGGACCGACTCGGGTGTGCCCGCAGCGGCGGCGGCGTCGACGTCCACGGCGTTGGCCGCGAGCACCTCGTCCGTTCGCTCCACCAGCGCGTCGGCCATGGCCGCGAGAGCGGCGTCCTTGACGTCGGTCGGGAGGGTGCGCAGCACCCGGGCGGCCGCCCGCGCACGCAGCGCGGCGGCACCGATCAGCGGCAGGTCGACGGCGTCGGACACGGTCGCGAGGGTACGCGGGAGCGCCGGGAGACGGTCATGAGCGAGCGAGCCGGTGCCGGAGCCCGTTGCGGACGGCGGGCCACTCGGAGTCGACGATCGAGAACACGACGGTGTCGCGCAGCGAGCCGTCCGGCATCCGCCGGTGGTTGCGCAGCACGCCGTCCTGCTTGGCGCCCAGCCGGGTGATCGCGGCGCGCGACTGCTGGTTGTGCCAGTGCGTGCGGAACTCGACCGCCCGGCAGCCGAGCACCTCGAAGGCATGGGTGAGCAGCAGCAGCTTGCTCGCGGCGTTGACGCCGGTGCGCTGGGCGGAGGCGGCGGTCCACGTGTAGCCGATCTCGACCCGCGGCACCGTGGCCTCCGCATTGCAGTAGGTCGTGGCACCGACCACCTTCCCGTCGCCGGCCCGGCGGACGACGAACGGCAGCATGCTCCCGGCCGCCTGCATGGCCAGCCGGGCGTCGATGTCGGCAGCCATCGTCTGCGGCGAGGGCACCGAGGTGTACCAGAGTTCCCAGAGGCGCCCGTCCGAGGCGGCTGACACCAGTTCGTCGTGGTGGTCGGGGTGCAGGGGCTCGAGGGTGACGACGTCGCCGGCCAGCGTCACCGGTTCCAGGAAGGCCACGTCAGCGTGCCCGCAGCGCCCGCAGCGCGGACTTGCGTGCCTCGCCGGTGAGCCGGTCGAGGAACACCTTGCCGTCGAGGTGGTCGACCTCGTGCTGCAGGCAGCGCGCCATCAGCCCGTCGCCCTCCAGCCGCAGGGGCTTCCCGTCGACGTCGAAGCCCTCGACCACCGCGTGCTGCGCCCGCACGGTGGGCGCCCAGATGCCGGGCACCGACAGGCAGCCCTCGTCGCCGTCCTGGACCTCCTCGGACAGCTCGACGACCACCGGGTTCACCATGTGGCCGATGACGCCGTCGATGTTGTAGGAGAAGACCCGCGCGCTCACGCCGATCTGCGGAGCCGCGAGCCCGGCCCGGCCGGGGTGGTCGACGGTCTCCACCAGGTCACGGACGAGGGCGGCCAGCCAGCCGTCGAAGGCCTTCACCTCGTCGGAGGGGGTGCGCAGCACCGGGTCGCCGAGTTCGCGGATGGGACGGATCGTCACGCCGCGCAGTCTCTCAGGAGACGGTTCGGCGCCCGACCAGCACCATCTCGTCGCGGTGCACCACCTCGCGGCGGTACTCCGGGGCGAGGTCTCCGGTCTTGCAACCGAGCAGCGCGGGAAGCTCCCGGGCGTCGTAGGCGACCAGCCCACGGGCGACGACGACACCGTCGGGCCCCACGAGCTCTACCGGGTCGTCGGCCAGGAAGTCGCCGGAGACGCCGGTGATCCCGGCCGCCAGCAGCGAGGCGTGCCGCTCCAGGACGGCGCGGACCGCGCCCGCGTCGAGGATCAGCCTTCCCCGCGGGCGGCTCGCGTACCGCAGCCAGAACTGGCGGGCGCCGGGACGGCGGCCCATCGGGGTGAACAAGGTGCCGACCTGCTCGCCGGCCAGCGCGGCCGCCGCCTGCGCCGTCGAGGTGACCACGACCGGCACACCGGCGTGCGCCGCGATGAGGGCGGCCTCGACCTTGGTCGCCATGCCGCCGGTGCCGACGCCGTTGCGCTTGGCCGAGCCGAGGGTCACCCCGGCGAGCTCGGCGGCGTCGGAGACGGTGTCGATCAACTGGGCGGGCCCGGACCGTGGGTCGCCGTCGTACACACCGTCGACGTCGGACAGCAGCACGAGCAGGTCGGCCTGCGCGACGTGGGCGACGAGGGCGGCGAGGCGGTCGTTGTCGCCGAACCGGATCTCCTCGGTGGCGACCGTGTCGTTCTCGTTGACGATCGGCAGCGCGCCGAGGGCCAGCAGCCGCTCGACCGTCTGATGGGCGTTGCGGTAGTGGCTCCGGCGGGTGAGGTCGTCGGCGGTCAGCAGCACCTGGCCGACGGTGATCCCGTGCCGGGCGAAGGCGTCGGAGTAGGTCTGCACCAGCCGCAGCTGGCCGACGCTGGCCGCCGCCTGCGCGGTGGCCAGGTCGCGCGGTCGGCCGGTGACCCCCAGGGGGGCGAGGCCGGCCGCGATCGCGCCGGAGGAGACGAGGACGACCTCACGGCCGGCGGCGCGGACGGCGCCCAGGACGTCGACCAGCGCCGACAGCCGAGCGGCGTCCAGCCCGCCGGGCAGTGTCGTCAACGAGGACGAGCCGACCTTGACCACGACCCGCCGGGCCCCGGCGATGGTGGGGCGGGCAGCGGGCGTCACGACTCTTCGTCCAGCAGGTCCGGCGGCAGATCGTCGTCGGTCCAGAACTCCTCGCTGAGCTCGTAGGGCACCCGCCGGGCCTTCTTGGCGGCCAGCCGCTCCTCCGCGCGCACCCGGTGCGGCGCGTCGATCCGGCTGTCGGTGCCGCGACCGCCGAGGCCTGCGGACTCCTCGACGGTGAGCGTCCCGGCCGGCAGGGTCGGCACCCAGTCGAAGGTGACGCCGCCGATGGTGACCGCGTCGCCCTCGACGGCACCGGCCTTGGCCAGCTGCTCCTCGACACCGAGCCGGTTGAGCCGGTCGGCGAGGAAGCCGACCGCCTCGTCGTTGGTGAAGTCGGTCTGCCGGACCCATCGCTCGGGCCGGACGCCGTGCACGACGAACGCTCTGTCGTCTCCCGAACCCTCCCACTCCGGGTCGCGCTCGACCGTGAAGCCGGTGTCGTCCACCGACCGGGGCACGATGGTGACCCGGGCCGGCTCCATCGCGGGCAGGCTCGCGCGGTGCGCCTCGACGGCTGCGGCCAGGGCGTAGCCGAACTCGGTCAGCCCCTCACCGGTCGCCGCGCTCACCGCGTAGACGTCGAGGCCACGCTTCTCCAGCGAGGCGCGCACCAGGTCGACGAGCTCCCGCGCGTCCGGGACGTCGATCTTGTTCAGGACGGCGATCCGCAGCCGGCCGACCAGGTCGAGCTCCTCGCCGCCGTACTCGGCCAGTTCGTGCTCGAGGGCCTCGATGTCGCTCTCGGGATCGCGGCCGGGCTCCATGGTGGCCATGTCGACGACGTGCACCAGGACGGCGCAGCGCTCGACGTGCCGGAGGAACTGCACCCCCAGGCCCTTGCCGGTGGACGCGCCCGGGATCAGGCCCGGGACGTCGGCCATCGTGTAGGTCGTGTCGCCCGAGCGGATCACGCCGAGGTTGGGCACCAGCGTGGTGAACGGGTAGTCGGCGATCTTCGGCCGGGCCGCGGACATCGCGGCGACCAGCGAGGACTTGCCCGCCGAGGGGAACCCCACGAGGCCGACGTCGGCGATGCTCTTGAGCTCGATGACGGCGTCGAAGGACTCGCCCTCCTCACCGAGGAGAGCGAAGCCGGGTGCCTTGCGGCGGGAGTTGGCCAGCGCGGCGTTGCCGAGCCCGCCCTTGCCGCCCTTGGCGAGCACCACGCGGGTGCCCGCTCCGACGAGGTCGGCGATGACCCGCCCGTCGGGGGTGCTGACCACGGTGCCGGCGGGCACGCGCAGGACCTTCTCCTCGCCGCGGGCACCGTGCCGGTTGCTGCCCTCGCCGGGCTGGCCGTTGCCGGCCTTCTGGTGCGGGCGGTGGTGGAAGTCCAGCAGCGTGTGCACGCTGGGATCGACCTCGAGGACGATGTCGCCCCCGTCGCCGCCGTTGCCCCCGTCGGGGCCGCCGAGCGGCTTGAACTTCTCGCGGTGCACCGAGGACACGCCGTGTCCGCCGTTGCCGGCGGCCACGTGCACGGTCACTCTATCGACGAAAGCGGCCATCTCCGCCGCCCCCTACCTGCTAAGCGCCGCGAGCGCACGGGCCCAGGGCCCGTGCGCTCGTCGACGGAACGTTGTTTGTGGCCCCGTCCCGGGCACCGCCCCTAGCTTGCGAAGGGTGGGGAGGACGGGGTCCTTTCACTCGACGGCGGTGATGGAGATCGTCTTGCGTCCCCGTCGCGTGCCGAACGTGACCGAACCCGGCTCGAGCGCGAACAGCGTGTCGTCGCTGCCGCGACCGACGCCGAGACCCGGGTGGAAGTGGGTCCCGCGCTGACGCACGATGATCTCGCCCGCCTTGACGACCTGACCGCCGAAGCGCTTCACGCCGAGGCGCTGAGCGTTGGAGTCGCGACCGTTGCGGGACGACGAGGCGCCCTTCTTGTGTGCCATGTCGGCGTCAGCCCTTCGAGATGTCGCGGACCACGACGCTGGTCAGGGGCTGACGGTGCCCCTGCCGCTTGTGGTAGCCGGTCTTGTTCTTGAACTTGTGGATGTGGATCTTCGGGCCCTTGCCGTGCTCGACGATCTCACCGGTCACGGTCACCTTGGCCAGGGCCGCTGCGTCGCTGGTGACGGTGTCGCCGTCGACCAGCAGGATCGCCGGGAGGGCGACGCTGTCGCCCGCCGCGCCCTGCAGGCGGTTGATCGTGAACGTGTCGCCCACGGCCACCTTGTGCTGGCTGCCACCGGCCTTCACCACTGCGTACACCACTGACTCCTCGTTCGCTTCTTCTTGTCTCGCGCGCAGACCGAGCGATCGCCGGGTGCTGGACGGGCTGCGGACGCCTGACCCGGCGGCACCCGAAGGCCCCCGCGCGGTGGCGGTGCAACCCGGCCAGCGTACCCGAGCGGCGCACGGCCGGTCGACACGGGCTGGTCGGCCCCTCCTGGTTCGGGGAGGGGGTCTGTCTCAGGAGACGGGCGGTCCGGCCGGTCGGCTGGCGGCCCGGCGACGCCGGGGTCGGGCCGGGGCCGCAGCCTCGGCCGGCTCGCTGTCGTCCGTCGGCTGCCCGTCCACCGAGGGCACCGTCTCCGCGAGGGCGGGGACGATCTCGACGGCGTTGCTCACCGCCGGCGCCTCCTCGACCGCTCCGTCGCCGGAAGCAACCGGCTCAGGGGCGG
This sequence comes from Blastococcus sp. CT_GayMR16, assembly GCF_004570875.1. Classification (GTDB taxonomy): domain Bacteria; phylum Actinomycetota; class Actinomycetes; order Mycobacteriales; family Geodermatophilaceae; genus Blastococcus_B. The sequence goes on from NZ_SPQK01000001.1 coordinate 282,288, forward strand.
GGGCAGGCTCGACAGCGGGCTCGGCCTCGGTCGCGGGCTCGGTCGCGCCGAGTTCCTCGGTGTCGGGCTCGACGTCGGTCTGGACGCCCGCGAGGACGGCGGCGTCCTCCGCCGCGCGGTCCTCACCGGACTGGCCCCGGTTGCGCCGGCCGCGGTTGCGGCGGCTCCCCGTGCGGGTGCCGTCGGCGGGCTCGCCGTCGCCGGCGACCGGCTCGGCGGCAGCGGTCTCCTCGGCCGGGGCCTCGTCGGCGTCTTTGCTCCCGGCGTCCCTGCTCCCCGCCTCCTTGACGTCCCGCGGGCCGCCACGACGGTTGGGGCTGCCGCCGTTCCCGCCGCCGCCGTTGCCACCACCGTTGCCGCTACCGCTGCGGCGCTTCTCGTCGACCGGGTCGACCGAGACGATCACGCCCCGGCCACGGCAGTGCTCGCACGGCTCGGAGAAGACCTCGAGCAGGCCCTGACCGACCCGCTTGCGGGTCATCTGGACCAGACCGAGCGAGGTGACCTCGGCGACCTGGTGCTTGGTGCGGTCGCGGCCCAGGCACTCGGTGAGCCGCCGCAGCACGAGGTCGCGATTGCTCTCGAGCACCATGTCGATGAAGTCGATGACGATGATGCCGCCGATGTCGCGCAGCCGGAGCTGGCGGACGATCTCCTCCGCGGCCTCCATGTTGTTGCGCGTGACGGTCTGCTCGAGGTTGCCGCCCGAGCCGACGAACTTGCCGGTGTTGACGTCGACGACGGTCATCGCCTCGGTGCGGTCGATCACCAGCGAGCCACCCGAGGGCAGCCACACCTTGCGGTCGAGGGCCTTCATCAGCTGCTCGTCGATGCGCAGGTCGTGGAAGACGTCGCCCTCGCCGGTGTAGCGCGACAGCCGGCCGGTCAACTCCGGGGAGACGTGCGCGACGTAGGCCTCGACGGTGTCCCAGGCGTCGTCGCCCTGGACGACGAGCCCCTTGAAGTCCTCGTTGAAGACGTCGCGGATGACCCGGATCGCGAGGTCGGGCTCGCCGTAGAGCAGCGTCGGCGCGTTCGACGTCGACTCGGCCTTCTTCTGGATGACGTCCCACTGCGCGGTCAACCGGTTGACGTCGCGGGTGAGCTCCTCCTCCGAGGCCCCCTCCGCGGCGGTCCGAATGATGACGCCGGCGTCCTCGGGGACGATCTTCTTGAGGATGTCCTTGAGGCGGGTGCGCTCGGTGTCGGGGAGCTTCCGGCTGATGCCCGTCATCGAGCCGCCGGGCACGTAGACCAGGAAGCGGCCGGGCAGGTTGATCTGCTGGGTGAGGCGGGCGCCCTTGTGTCCGATCGGGTCCTTGGTGACCTGCACCAGCACCTTGTCGCCGGACTTCAGCGCCGTCTCGATGGAGCGCTGCTTGCCCGAGAGGCCCGCGGCGTCCCAGTTGACCTCACCGGCGTAGAGGACGGCGTTGCGCCCCTTGCCGATGTCGACGAACGCCGCCTCCATGCTCGGCAGCACGTTCTGCACGCGGCCGAGGTACACGTTGCCGGCGAACGAGGTCGCCTGAGCCTGGGTCACGTAGTGCTCGACCAGGACGTCGTCCTCGAGGACGGCGATCTGCGTGCGCTCGCCGCGCTGGCGGATGACCATCTTGCGGTCGACCGCCTCGCGGCGGGCGAGGAACTCGCTCTCGGTCAGGATCGGCGCGCGGCGGCGTCCGGTGTCCCGGCCGTCGCGGCGGCGCTGGCGCTTGGCCTCGAGACGGGTGGAGCCGGCGACACCGCGCACGTCGTCGTCGCTGGTGGTCCGACCGTTGCGCCCGGCCCGCTCGGGACGGTCGTCGTCGTCGGACTCCTCGACGCGGTCCTCGCCGCCACCGGTGCCGCTGCGACGCCGGCGGCGACGGCGGCGACGCGTGCTCGAGCCGCCCTCGCCCTCGACCTCGTCGGTGTCGGCCTCGCCGCCGTCCTCGGCCGTCTCGTCCTCGTCGTCGGACTCGACCTCGCCGGCCTCGTCCTCGTCACCCTCGACGGCGTCCTCGCCGGTGCGGCCACGGCCACGTCCGCGACGTCCACGACGACGGCGCCGGCTGCCCGTGCCGCCCTCGTCGCGGTCCTCGGCGTCGTCCTGCTCGTCGGTCACGTCCTCGACGTCGGTGTCCTCGACCGCGTCGACGGTCTCGACGACCTCGACCGGCTCGGCCGTGCGCCGGCGGGAGCGGCTCCGGCGGGGAGGAGCGGCGTCCTCGGTGTCGGTGTCGGCCGCGGCGGCCGGCTCCTCGGCGACCTCGGCAGCCGGCGCCTCGGCGGCCTTGCGGCTGCGCCGGCGCGGCGGCGGGGCGTCGGTCTCCGACGGCGCGACGAAGCTGATGAAGGCGGGCACCGCCGGCGCCGGGGCGGGAGCCTCGACGGAGTCGGGGTCGGCGGCGATCACCGAGCGGGTGGCGCGGCGGCGCGGGCGGGCGACCACCGCGGTCGGCTCCGGAGAGCTGAACGGTGCAGCGAAGCGCGGCAGCTCCGGCTCGGGATCGCCGGGGCTCTCCTCGAGGGTGGCCTCTGCAGAGTCGGCCGGATCCGCCGGATCTGCCGGATCCGCCGGATCGGCCGGGTCCGCGGGACCGGCCGGGTCCGCGGGATCGGCCGGGTCCGCGGGGTCCGCCGGATCGGCGGGGTCCGCCGGATCGGCCGGGTCGCCCGGGTCCGCGGGGACCGCGGAGTCCTCCGACACGGCAGGGGCTTCGATCACCTCGTCGTCTGGGCGGGCCTGATCGGTGGTGTCGGTGCTGGTGTTCTCGGTATCGGCCACGAGGGCTCGTCTCCTCATGCACTCCCGGGCGCCGATCGGATGACTGGCGGCCGCGCAGGAGCACGGGTTGGGCGGGACGGGCCGCCGCGCGGGGTACGGCGGTTGTGGCTCGTCCTGCGGAAGTCTGGAACCGGCCATCGCGCGGTGGTTGCCGCGGCGGTGACCGGACTGCTGGTGGTGCGGTGATGCCGTGCTGGTCTGTCGGTCGTGCGGTGGTCTCAGTGGCCGGGCCCGGGTTCGGGCCGGTCGGGGTGCGTCACGTCTGGCAGCCGTGCCGCTGGCGTCGTGCGGCCCCGGGGATCCACCGGTCAGATCGCCGCGTGCTCCTCGCGATGGAGGATGCGCGCCGTGCGGTCCGGACCGAGCGGATCGGCCACGGTTCCGCTGTCGTCTAGCCGGCCCTGCGCCTCACGCACGGCCCGGGCGGGCAACGGCGGGTGCAGGTCGGCGACGGCAGCCAGAGCAGCCAACACGTCGTCTGGTCGTACAGCGGGCGTCAGCTGCCGGACGACCATGTGCAGTATGGCACAACCAGTTCCTTCGGCCGCCGACGCGCTGGTCACCGCCTCGCGTGCATCGATGTCCTTCAGGCCGTTCTTGGTGCGCTTCGCGACCGTGACCTCGTCGGCCGCCAGGAACGCCGCGACAGCGGGCTGCAGCTCGGCGAGGGTGACCCCGGGCAGCTCGACCCGCCAGACCGAGGTGTCGATCCGGTCGGCGAGCGAGCCGGTCCCCTCCCTCGCCTCGACGCAGTCCAGGACGGCGACGTCCTCGGGCAGCGCAGCGTCCAGAGCGGCCCGCACGGCCTCGGGGTCGCACCGGACGGAGAGGCCGATCTCGAGGTACTCCGCCTCGCTCGCCGCACCGGTGGGAGCGGCGCCGAGGTAGGAGATCTTGGGGTGGGGGCTGAAGCCGGCCGAGAACGCCATCGGCACCGAGGCCCGGCGCAGGGCCCGCTCGAGCGTGCGCGCCAGGTCGCGGTGCGAGGCGAACCGCAGCCGGCCCCGCTTCGCGTAGCGGATGCGCAGCTTCTGGACGGTCGGCGGCGGGGGCGGACCCTCGGGCTGACGGGCCATCAGACGACGGTGAGCGGGATCAGACTGCGCCCGGTGGGGCCGATCTGGATCTCGGTGCCCATCGTCGGGCAGACGCCGCAGTCGTAGCAGGGGGTCCACCGGCAGTCGGCGACCTCCTCCTCGTTGAGCGCCTCCTGCCAGTCGTCCCAGAGGAACTCCTTGTCCAGGCCGGAGTCCAGGTGGTCCCAGGGCAGGACCTCGTGCTCCGTGCGCTCGCGGGTGGTGAACCAGTCGAGGTCCACGCCGAAGGGGGCGAGCTCCTCGGCGGCCGCCGTCGTCCAGCGGTCGAAGGAGAAGTGCTCGCTCCAGCCGTCGAACTTGCCGCCCTCGCGCCAGACCCGCTCGATGACCCGGCCGACGCGGCGGTCGCCCCGGGACAGCAGTCCTTCGATCACGCCGGGCTTGCCGTCGTGGTAGCGGATGCCGATCGAGCGGCCGATGCGGCGGTCCTCGTTGATCTTCTGCCGCAGGAGCCGCAGCCGGTGGTCGATCGTCTCGGCGCTGGCCTGGGCCGCCCACTGGAACGGTGTGTGCGGCTTGGGCACGAAACCGCCGATCGACACCGTGCAGCGGATGTCCTTCTGCCCGCTGGCCTCGCGGCCGGCCTTGATCACCTCGACGGCCAGGTCGGCGATCTCCAGGACGTCCTCGTCGGTCTCGGTGGGCAGACCGCACATGAAGTAGAGCTTCACCTGGCGCCAGCCGTTGGCGTACGCCGTCGTCACCGTGCGGACGAGGTCCTCCTTGGACACCGTCTTGTTGATCACCCGGCGGATCCGCTCGCTGCCGCCCTCGGGGGCGAAGGTCAGGCCGCTGCGCCGTCCGTTGCGGGACAGCTCGTTGGCCAGGGTGACGTTGAAGGCGTCGACCCGGGTGCTGGGCAGGCTGAGGCTGGTGTTGGTGCCCTCGTAGCGGTCGGCGAGCTCCTTGGCCAGCTGGCCGATCTCGGAGTGGTCGGCGCTGGAGAGGCTGAGGAGCCCGACCTCCTCGTAGCCGGTCGCCTTGAGGCCCTGCTCGACCATCGAGCCGATGCCGGTGATCGTCCGCTCGCGCACCGGACGGGTGATCATCCCGGCCTGGCAGAAGCGGCAGCCGCGGGTGCAGCCGCGGAAGATCTCGACGCTCATCCGCTCGTGGACGCTCTCGGCGAGCGGGACGATCGGGGTCTTCGGGTACGGCCACTCGTCGAGGTCCATGACGGTGCGCTTGCCGATCCGCGCGGGGACGTCGTCCCGGGTGCGCTGGACCGCCGCGATGGTGCCATCGGGCCCGTAGGAGACCGCGTAGAAGCGCGGGACGTAGACGCCGTCGACGCGGGCCAGGCGGGACAGCAGCTCGACGCGGCCGCCGGGCCTGCCCTGCTCCTTCCACGCGCGGACGACGTCGGTGATGTCGCCGACGACCTGCTCGCCGTCCCCGAGGACGGCGCAGTCGACGAAGTCGGAGACCGGCTCCGGGTTGAACGCGGCGTGCCCGCCGGCGACGACGACCGGGTGCGACTCGTCGCGGTCCACCGCGTGCAGCGGGACGCCGGCGAGGTCGAGGGCCTCGAGCAGGTTCGTGTAGCCGAGCTCGGTGGCGAAGCTGACGCCCAGCAGGTCGAAGTCGGCGACCGATCGGTGCCCGTCGACGGTGAACTGCGGGACGCCGTTCTCGCGCATGAGAGCGGCCAGGTCGGGCCAGACGGCGTAGGTGCGCTCGGCCAGGGCGTCCGGCCGCTCGTTGAGGACCTCGTAGAGGATCATGAGGCCCTGGTTGGGGAGCCCCACCTCATAGGCGTCGGGATACATCAGCGCCCAGTGGACGGCGGCGCCGTCCCACGGCTTGACCTGCGCGTTCAGCTCACCGCCGACGTACTGGATCGGCTTCTGGATCTGAGCCAGCAGGGGCTCGAGGCGGGGATAGAGAGTCTCACCAGTCATGACCGGTCCAGGGTAGCCGCCGCCTCAGGAGCCGCCGTTCCCCGTCGACACCGCGAGAATGCGCCGGGCCAGGCGACGCTCGGCGCCGGCCCCTCCCAGCGAGGCACCGACGCCCTCCGGACCGAAGAGGCTGCCGAAGACCGCCAGCACGCCGACACCGAGGACCCCTCCCCCGGCCCGCTCCCGCACGGACGACGGACGACCGTGGATACGGAGCGTCTCCCTCGCCCAGGCCCGCGCCAGGTCGGCGACGTACGGGTCCGGGTGTCGATGCCCTCGGCGCGTGGCACGCCGGACCTCGCGCCGTCCCCGGACGCCGAGCTCCCGCCACTCCTGGAGCGGGAGGACGACGCGACGTATCACGGGGGCCTCAGCCCAGGTCGGGGAAGAACAGGCCGATCTCGCGCGCGGCGGACTCGGGCGAGTCCGAGCCGTGGACGATGTTGTTCTGCACCTCGAGGGCGAAGTCGCCGCGGATGGTGCCGGGGGCGGCCTTCACCGGGTCGGTGGCGCCGGCGAGGGCGCGGAACGCCTCGATCGCGCGCGGGCCCTCGACGACCAGGGCCATCAGCGGGCCGCTGGTGATGAACTCGACCAGCGAGCCGAAGAACGGCCGCTCGCTGTGCTCGGCGTAGTGGGTCTCGGCCACCTCGGCGGTCAGCGTGCGGAGCTCAGCGGCCACGAGGCGAAGGCCCTTGCGCTCCAGCCGGGTGATCACCTCGCCGACGAGTCCACGGGCGACGCCGTCGGGCTTGACGAGGACGAGAGTGCGTTCGGTCACGGCGCCGGAGCCTACGGGGGCGCGGATCGGACGGGTCCGGCGGGAGCGCCGGACCCGTCCTCGCGATCAGCGGGAGGCGCCTTCGGTCATGGGCACCGGGACGTCGCCGGCGGCGACCACGTTCGGCTCCGGCTCGGACAGGTCGGCCTCGAACGCGGCGACCTCCGTCTCCGCGTCGGTCGCCGGCCAGCCGATGCTCGGGCCGTGGCCGCGGAAGTTCTCCAGCCACCACGCCCAGTCGCTGGGGACCAGGCCGAACGGGCTGGGGTGGTCGAGCTCGCGGGCGGCCCAGACCGGCCAGTGCGGGTTGGGTAGCGCGGGGCGGCCGAGCAGGACGACGTCGACATCGCCCGACCGGACCGCGGCGTCGGCGTTCTGCGGGACGCCGAGGTTCCAGCTCGTTGCCACGGGGATCCCGACCTCACGCTTGATCCGGCCGGCCTTGGCCACCCAGGCGCTGACGTCGTTCCAGAACGGGTCGACCATGTCGTCGGTGTTGCCGCCGAAGCTGACGTCGGCGAGGTCGAGGCCGTGGTCCTTCATCCAGCCGATCGCCGTGACGGACTCCTCGAACTGGGTGCCCTGCGGGTGGAAGTCGTCGGAGCCCAGCCGCATGGTCAGCGGCAGGTGCTCGGGCCACACGGCGCGCACGGCGTCCAGGGCCTCGAGCAGGAAGCGGGCGCGGTTCTCGAGGCTCCCGCCGTACTCGTCGTGGCGCTGGTTGGCCAGCGGCGAGAAGAAGCTGGAGCCGAGGTAGCCGTGGGCGAAGTGCATCTCCAGCCACTCGTATCCGGCTTCGGCAGCGCGGACGGCGGCGTCGGCGTAGCTCTGGTGCACCGCCTTGATCTCGTCGACGGTCATCGGGTGCACGGGGTACGGACGCTTCGGAGCGCCGTAGGGGATGTTCGAGGGCCCGACGACCTGCCAGCCCGTCGGCTGGTCGGGGGCGATCTGGCCCCAGCCCGCCCACGGCGGCTCCTCGCTCCCGTTGCGGCCGGTGTGCCCGAGCTGGATGCCGGCGACGCCGCCCATCTTCTTGATCATCGAGGTCACGCGGGCATGGCCCTCGACCTGGGCGTCGTCGTAGATGCCGGCGCAATGGACGCTGGTGCGGCCCTCCGGGACGATCGCGATCTGCTCGGGGAAGACGAGGCCGAAGCCGCCGGCCGCCCGCGCCCCGAGGTACATCAGGTGGTAGTCGTCCAGGCGCCCGTCGGTCGACCGGTACATCGTCATCGGGCTCATCCCGATGCGGTTGCGCAGGGTGACGCCCTTCAGGGTGAACTCGCTGAACAGGTGTGACATGGGCTTCTCCCGGGGGCGTGAGCAGGTGGGTCCCTGCAGTGAACGTCGCGGATGAGGAGCGCGAATTTCGCTGTCGCTGACTTCTCGTTCCGTTCCGCTCACCGCCGGCCCCGAGCTCGGGTGATGCCGCGGAAACGTCAGCCTGACGGAGCCCGGAACGGTGAGCCCAGCAGCTCCTTGCGCACCTGCAGCAGATAGAGCCAGATCAGCACGAACGCGCCCGCCACCAGCCACATCACGCCGTCGAACAGACCGGTCAGCAGCAACGGCACCTGCAGCACGGTCCCGACGACCACGCCGTACGGACGGCGCTGCACCCCGGCGGCCAGGATGAGCAGGAGGGCCAGCACCAGGAGGTACGTGAGCCGGCCGCCGGTCAGCCCGTCACCGCTCTGCGCGATCCCGCGCGGGACGAACAGCGTGGCCAGCCCGGAGAGCACCAGGATGCCGGCTGCGGCGCCCCCCAGTGCGCGCCCGGCGCGCACCGGATCGGGCGCCGTCACGAGCGCCGTCCGGCCATCAGGGTGCGGGCCTCCCCCGCCGTGATCACGCTGCCGGTCACGAGCACGCCCGAGCCGCCGAGCGCGTTGTCCGTGCCGGCCTCGGCCAGCTCGATCGCCTCCGCGATCGCCTCACCCAGCTGGGGCGAGACGCTGACCCGGTCGGCGCCGAAGATGTCGACCGCGAGCGCGCCGAGCTCGTCGGCGGGCATGGCCCGCGGCGAGCTGTTCTGGGTGACGACCAGCTCCGCGCAGACGTCCTCGAGCGCCGCGAGCATCCCGGAGACGTCCTTGCCGGTCACGCAGCCGACGACCCCGATCAGCCGGGTGAAGTCGAAGGACTCCTTGATCGCGTCGACCGTCGCCGCCATGCCGGCCGGGTTGTGGGCGGCGTCGACGAGCACCGTGGGTGACGTGCGCACGCGCTCCAGTCGGCCCGGCGAGCGCACCGCGGCGAAGGCGGCGCGGACGGTCTCCTGCTCGATCGGGCCCGTCGCGGCACCCGCGCCCAGGAACGCCTCGACCGCGGCCAGCGCGGTCACCGCGTTCTGCGCCTGATGGGCACCGAACAGCGGCAGGAAGATCTCCTCGTACTCCCCGCCCAGCCCCTGCAGCCGCACCTGCTGACCGCCGACGGCGACCCGCCGCTCCAGCACGCCGAACTCGGTGCCCTCGCGGGCCACGACGGCGTCCACCTCGACCGCCCGCCGGACCAGGGTGTCGAGCGCGCCCGGCTCCTGGTGCGCCAGGACGGCGATCGCGTCGGCCTTGATGATCCCGGCCTTCTCACCGGCGATCGTGGCGACGTCCGGACCGAGGTACTCGGCGTGGTCCAGCGCCACCGGCGTGACGACGGCGACCCGCGCGTCGGCCACGTTGGTGGCGTCCCAGGTGCCGCCCATGCCGACCTCGATCACGGCGACGTCGACCGGCGCGTCGGCGAAGAGGGCGTAGGCCATGCCGACCATGACCTCGAAGAAGCTCATCGGGACGCCGCTGCCCGCGTCGACCATCTGCACGTAGGGCGCGATGTCGTCGTAGGTCACGACGAAGCGCTCGGCGCTCACCGGCTCGCCGTCCAGCACGATCCGCTCGCGGATCGACTGCAGGTGCGGGCTGGTGAACCGGCCCACCCGCAGGCCGAACCCGCGCAGCAGCTCGTCGATCATCCGTGCCGTCGTCGTCTTGCCGTTGGTGCCCGCGACCTGGACGACGGGCATCGCGCGGTGCGGCGATCCCAGCAGGTCGACCAGCGCCGTGATGCGGGTCAGCGACGGCTCCAGCCGGCTCTCCGGCCAGCGCGCCAGCAGCTCCTTCTCGACCCGGGCCATGTCACCGGTACTGCTGCTGTTCATCCTGCTCAGGATGCCAGGCCTGAACCTCCGCGCCCCGGTCCGCTCCTCCCTCGTTCCTCGCTCGATGCTCCCGGGGCTGTCGCCAGTCGACGGGTTCCTAGGATGAGGCACATGGTCACCGACACCCGCACCCCGGATCCTGCTGCGCCGGGAGCGACCGTCGGCGTACCCGAGAAGCCGTCGCTGGACGGGCTGGAGGACAAGTGGGTCGCCCGCTGGGCGGCCGAGGACACCTACGCCTTCGACCGGGACGCCGCGCTGCGGGCGCCACGCGAGCAGACCTACTCGATCGACACCCCGCCGCCGACCGCGAGCGGGTCGCTGCACGTGGGGCACGTCTTCAGCTACACCCACACCGACTTCATCGCCCGCTACCAGCGGATGCGCGGCCGGCACGTCTACTACCCGATGGGCTGGGACGACAACGGCCTGCCCACCGAGCGCCGGGTGCAGAACTACTACGGCGTCCGGTGCGACCCGTCCCTGCACTACGAGCCCTCGTTCACCCCGCCGGAGAAGCCGGGCAAGGACCAGGTCCCGGTCTCGCGGCGCAACTTCGTCGAGCTGTGCATGCAGCTCACCGAGGAGGACGAGGCCGAGTTCGAGAAGCTCTGGCGCCGGGTCGGCCTGTCGGTGGACTGGTCCGACGTCTACCGGACGATCTCCGAGTCCTCCCGCGCCACCGCGCAGCGGATGTTCCTGCACAACCTGGCCCGCGGCGAGGCCTACGCCCAGGAGGCGCCGACCCTCTGGGACGTCACCTTCCGGACGGCGGTCGCCCAGGCCGAGCTCGAGGACCGCGAGCGCCCCGGCGCCTACCACCGGATCTCCTTCGCGGGCCCGGCCGGCCCCGTCTTCATCGAGACGACCAGGCCCGAGCTGATCCCCGCCTGCGTCGCGCTGGTCGCCCACCCCGACGACGAGCGCTACCAGCCGCTGTTCGGGAAGACGGTCCGGACGCCGCTGTTCGACGTCGAGGTCCCGGTCGTCGCGCACCGCCTCGCCGAGCCCGACAAGGGCTCGGGTATCGCGATGATCTGCACGTTCGGCGACCTGAACGACGTCACCTGGTGGCGGGAGCTCCAGCTGCCGACCCGCCCGATCGTCGGCTGGGACGGCCGGATCCTGGCCGACCCCCCGGCCGACGTCCCGGCGCAGCCCTACACCGAGCTGGCCGGGAAGACCATGTTCAGCGCGCAGGCCCGCATCGTCGAGCTGCTGCGCGAGTCCGGGAACCTGGACGGCGAGCCACGGCCGATCACGCACCCGGTCAAGTTCTTCGAGAAGGGCGAGCGCCCGCTGGAGATCGTCACGACGCGGCAGTGGTACATCCGCAACGGCGGTCGGGACGCCGACCTGCGGGATGCCCTGATCGCGCGTGGCCGGGAGATCCAGTGGGTGCCCGAGCACATGCGGCACCGCTACGAGAACTGGGTCGAAGGCCTCAACGGCGACTGGCTGATCAGCCGCCAGCGCTTCTTCGGGGTGCCGTTCCCGGTCTGGTACCGCCTCGACACGGAGGGCGAGCCGGACTACACCGACCCGATCCTCGCGCCCGAGGCGTCGCTGCCGGTCGATCCGTCGTCCGACGTCCCGGAGGGCCTCACCGCGGACCAGCGGGGCAAGCCGGGCGGGTTCATGGCCGACCCCGACGTCATGGACACCTGGGCGACGTCGTCCCTGTCGCCGCAGGTGGCGTCGGGCTGGGACACCGACCCCGAGCTGTTCGCCCACGTCTTCCCGATGGACCAGCGGCCGCAGGCGCACGACATCATCCGCACCTGGCTGTTCAGCACCGTCGTCCGGTCGCACTTCGAGTTCGGCACCGTGCCGTGGTCGCACGCCACGATCTCCGGCTTCGTCGTCGACCCCGACCGCAAGAAGATGTCGAAGTCGAAGGGCAACGCGACGACGCCGATCGACGTCCTGGAGCGGTACGGCACCGACGCCGTCCGGTGGCGGGCCGCCGGTGCGCGCCCGGGTGCGGACTCGCCGTTCGACGAGACGCAGATGAAGGTCGGCCGCCGGCTGGCGATCAAGATCCTCAACGTCGGGAAGTTCGTCCTGGGCCTCGGCGCCTCGGCCGGTCTGTCCGCCGACCAGGTCACCGAGCCGATCGACCGGGCTCTGCTGGCCACGCTCGCCGGCGTGGTGGACGACGCCACCGCCGCCATGGACGCCTACAACTACACGCGGGCTCTCGAAACCGCGGAGTCCTTCTTCTGGTCGTTCTGCGACGACTACGTGGAGCTGGTGAAGTCGCGGGCCTACCGGTCCGACGTCGCCGCGGAGTCCGCTCAGGCGACGCTCGCGCTGGCGCTCTCGGTCCAGCTGCGGCTGTTCGCGCCGGTGCTGCCGTTCGTCACCGAGGAGGTCTGGTCCTGGTGGCAGGAGGGGTCGGTGCACCGTGCGCTCTGGCCCACGGCCGCCGAGCTGCCCGCCGGCGGGAACCCGGCCGTGGTGACGGCGGCCGCCGAGGCGCTGGCCGGGGTGCGCAAGGCCAAGTCCGACGCCAAGCAGTCGATGCGGGCCGACGTCGAGACCGCGACGATCATCGCCCCGGCCGAGCAGGTGGCCCTGGTCGAGGCTGTCCGGTCGGACCTGATCGACTCCGGGCGCATCGCCACCCTGTCGGTCGTGGCTGGCGACGGGCCGCTGGTCGTGAACGTGGTCCTGGCGCCGCTCGCCGACGCGTGACGTGACATCCGGACCGCCATACCGGACGCGGTACGGCGGCTGTTAGGTTCCGGCCACGCCGGGCCCGACGAGGCGCCCGCGGACGCGGAGGCCGTTCATGCAGCTCGGGGACGTGGCGCCACGCGACAAGGTGGCCCTGGTGATGGGCGGCTCGGGCGCGACGACGACGTTCGGCGAACTCGAGCACGCCACCGCCCGGTACCGACGGGTGCTCGAGGCCCGGGGCCTCGAGTTCGGCGAGCACGTCGCCCTGCTGTTCGAGAACCGCGCCGAGCTGTTCCCGGTGGCGTGGGCGGCGCACCTGATGGGTCTGTACTACACCCCGCTCAACTGGCACCTCACCCGCGAGGAAGCCTCCTACGTCGTCGACAACTGCGACGCCCGCCTGCTGCTGGTCTCGTCGACGCTGGCCGACCTCGGGTCCGCGATCGCCGCGGGCGCGCCGGATCTGGAGGCCGTGCTCTCGGTGGGCGGGCCGGTCGACGGGATGGTGGACGCCGACGCCCTGGCGGCCGGGATGTCCGACGAGCCCGCCGGCGACAACTGGGCCGGCTTCGCGATGTTCTACTCGTCGGGCACGACCGGCGTCCCCAAGGGGATCCTGCGTGAGCCCGCCCGCGTGCCGTTCGGAACGCCCGGGCCGATCGACGCACTCATGCGCGGGCTGTACGGCCTGGGCCCCGAATCGGTGCAGCTGTCCCCCGGGCCGATGTACCACGCGGCGCCGCTGGGCTGGGCCATGACCACCCAGCAGATCGGCGGCACGTCCGTCGTCATGGAGCGCTTCGACCCCGAGCAGACGCTCGCCCTGATCGAGCGCCACCGGGTCACCCATCTGCAGGTCGTGCCCACGATGCTGATCCGGATGCTGCGGCTGCCGGATGAGGTGCGGGCCCGCTACGACCTCTCGAGCCTGCAGGCGGTCGTGCACGCCGCGGCGCCGTGCCCGGTCGAGGTCAAGCGGGCCGCGATCGACTGGTTCGGGCCCATCGTGTGGGAGTACTACGCGGGCAGCGAGGGCAGCGGCTACTTCGCGATCGACTCCGCGACCTGGCTCGCCCACCCGGGCTCGGTGGGGCGCGCGATGCGGGGCGTCGTGCACATCCTCGACGACGGCGGTCAGGAGCTGCCGGTCGGCGAGGTGGGCACGATCTGGTTCGAGGACGCCGGCACGTTCCAGTACCACAAGGACGCGGAGAAGACCGCCGCGGCGTTCAACGACGCCGGCTGGAGCACCCTGGGCGACGTCGGCCACCTGGACGAGAACGGCTTCCTCTACCTGTCCGACCGGCGGGTCGACCTGATCCTGTCCGGTGGCGTGAACGTGTACCCGCAGGAGATCGAGAACGTCCTGTCCCAGCACCCGGCCGTGGCCGACGTCGCGGTGATCGGGGTGCCCGACGCCGACCTCGGCGAGCAGGTGCGGGCGGTCGTCGAGCTGATCCCGGGCACGTCCGGCGGCGATGCGCTGCTCGCCGAGCTCGCGGAGCACTGCCGCACCCATTTGGCCGGCTTCAAGTGCCCGAAGCGGATCGACGTGGTGGGCGCCCTCCCCCGCTTGCCCAACGGCAAGATGCTGCGCCGCCGGGTGCGCGAGCTCTACGGCGCCCCCGCCTGACCTGACCCGCATCGGTGGTTGACGCCAAGCGTGTGCGCTGACGCCCGGTTTCGGCCACGGGAACCGGGCGTCAGCGCACACGCTCCGGGGTCATGAGTCGCTGCCGCGCGAGGTACGCCGCGAGGATGTCCCGCCGGCACGCGTCCGGGGCCGACCTCATCCGAGTCCAGCCGAACCTGAGCGTCTGCCAGCCGATGGTCGCGAGCAGCGCATCGCGGCGGATGTCCCGCTCCCGCTGCTCCCGGGAGCCATGCCATGCCGCTCCGTCCATCTCCACCGCGAGGAGGACGTCGTCGTACGCGGCGTCGAGCACGAACACCTCTCCGGCGACCGTCACCCGGCGCTGCTGCACGAAAGGCGGCATCGCCGGCGCTCGCAGGACCTGCAGACATCCCCAGATCTCCAGCTCGCTCTGACAGCCGTCGGACAAGAGGCCGACGAGGCTCGAGAGCTCTGCCCGGCCGGGAAGGCACGGTCGGCGGCCCACCTCACGGAGGATGTCGCGCGGTCCGCACAAGCGCCGGCGGACGCCGCTGATCGCTGCCGCCCGCAGCTCGTCCCTGCCCGCTCCGCCGGGCACCCCCCAGGCATCCACGACCGCGCGCTCGACGCTGGTCACCGGCAGTCCGTCGACCCGGCGCGCCACGTCAGTCAGGTCCCTGGAGCGGTGGAGGAGCACCCCCGCCGATCCCCGGCCGCTGCGCGCGAAATCCACGGTCACGTGGACCGGTCCGTCCACCCAGGGCACGAGCTCCCACAGCGCGAGGGCGGAGCGATGACTGATCAGTCCACCCGTCGCCCCGGCTATCGCCTCCAACCGCACTCGCCGGTCCAGTGCGGCCGACGGAACCGTGTACACACCGGGCTGCACCCGGAGCAATCGACCGGCTGCGACCCAGTCAGAGACCGTTTTCCGGTCGATTCGGGCGAGCAGCGCTTCCCAGGTGATCCAACCGTCGGGTCCGATCAGGGCATCCACGTCGAGCGACACCTGCCGAGGCTGCAGCGCGGCGGCGCCCAGCGACGACCTGGACGGAATCTGTGGACGGCCTCGGTGGACTGTGTGCGCCGACGCCCAGTTGTGGCCGGCGAAACCGGGCGTCAGCGCACACGCTCGCCGCCTACAACGCGAACGAGCCCGCCCCCGCGAACGGGGACGGGCTCGTCGGTGCGACTAGGTCAGGCGGACTTCTCGCGGCGCTCGCGGGTGGGCTTGCGCGGGACGATCGTCGGGTTCACGTGCTCCAGGACGACCTCCTTGGTGATGACGACGGAGGCGACGTCCTCACGGCTGGGGATGTCATACATGACCGACTGGAGCACCTCCTCCATGATCGCGCGGAGCCCGCGGGCACCGGTGCCACGGAGGATGGCCTGGTCGGCGATCGCCACGAGGGCGTCGTCGGTGAACTCCAGGTCGACCCCGTCGAGCTCGAACAGCTTGCGGTACTGGCGCACCAGGGCGTTCTTCGGCTCTGTGAGGATGTTGATCAGCGCCTCACGGTCGAGCTTCTGCACGCTGGTGATCACCGGGAGACGGCCGATGAACTCGGGGATCATGCCGAACTTCAGCAGGTCCTCGGGCATGACCTCGGCGAAGGAGTTCGCCTCGTCGATCTCGGCCTTGCCGCGGATCTCAGCACCGAAGCCCATCCCCTGCTTGCTGGTGCGCGCCTCGATGACCTTCTCCAGACCGGCGAACGCGCCACCCACGATGAACAGCACGTTCGTCGTGTCGATCTGGATGAATTCCTGGTGCGGGTGCTTGCGACCGCCCTGCGGAGGAACCGACGCCGTCGTCCCCTCGAGGATCTTCAGCAGCGCCTGCTGCACGCCCTCACCGGAGACGTCGCGGGTGATCGACGGGTTCTCGCTCTTGCGGGCGATCTTGTCGACCTCGTCGATGTAGATGATCCCGGTCTCGGCGCGCTTGACGTCGTAGTCGGCGGCCTGGATGAGCTTGAGGAGGATGTTCTCGACGTCCTCACCGACATAGCCGGCCTCGGTGAGGGCGGTGGCGTCGGCGATCGCGAACGGCACGTTCAGCATCCGCGCCAGGGTCTGCGCCAGGTGCGTCTTGCCGCAGCCGGTCGGGCCCATCAGCAGGATGTTGGACTTGGCGAGCTCCACGCCCTCGTCGCGGCCGGCGCGCTCACCGCCGGCCTGGATGCGCTTGTAGTGGTTGTAGACGGCCACCGAGAGGGTCCGCTTGGCCTTGTCCTGGCCGATGACGTACTGCTCGAGGAAGTCGTGGATCTCCTTCGGCTTCGGCAGCTCGTCGAACTTCAGATCAGAGGACTCGGAGAGCTCTTCCTCGATGATCTCGTTGCAGAGGTCGATGCACTCGTCGCAGATGTAGACCCCGGGGCCCGCGATGAGCTTCTTGACCTGCTTCTGGCTCTTCCCGCAGAACGAGCACTTGAGCAGGTCACCGCTCTCACCGATTCGTGCCACCTGCTGACCTCCACCTGTGATTCGCGGTCCTGGTACCAGGAGCCTGCGTGCTGATTCTTGCTGCTCTGCCCCTGCTCGGCCTCATGTTTCGGCCTGATCCGCGAGGCTGTCCTCCCGGCGAGTCTGGCCGGGGATCACGTGCTCGCAGACCGTAACCCGCGTTGCCGACGTCCCCGGGCAATGACTCACCCGGTTCACCCGGCCCGTCCACTTCTGTCCCGCCGGTGCCCAACGCCTTCGAAAACTTGTGATTCGACGACGGTACGGGCCGAGCCCGCGACACGCGCGGTCTCGGCCCGACGCGTGTCAGACCGCGGGAAGGGCGTTGAGCTTCCGGCTCTGGATGACCTCGTCGACGATGCCGTAGGCCTTGCACTCCTGAGCCGTGAGGATCTTGTCCCGCTCGATGTCGATTCGGACCTGAGCCACGGTCTGGCCCGTGTGCCGGGCCAGGATCTCCTCCATCTGGCTGCGCACCCGCTGGATCTCGGCGGCGTGGATCTCCAGGTCGGAGACCTGGCCACCGGACTCACCCGACGGCTGGTGGATGAGCACCCGCGAGTAGGGCAGCGCGAGCCGCTTGCCGGGCGTACCGGCCGCGAGCAGGACGGCGGCAGCCGAGGCGGCCTGGCCCATGCAGACGGTCTGGATGTCCGGGCGGATGAACATCATCGTGTCGTAGATGGCCATGAGCGACGTGAACGAGCCACCAGGCGAGTTGATGTAGATCGTGATGTCGCGGTCGGGGTCGGTGGACTCCAGCGTGAGCAGCTGGGCCATGACGTCGTTCGCCGAGGCGTCGTCGATCTGCACCCCGAGGAAGATGATGCGCTCCTCGAAGAGCTTGTTGTAGGGGTTGGACTCCTTCATGCCGTAGCTCGTGCGCTCCACGAAGGAGGGCAGGATGTAGCGGCTGGAAGGCATCTGGAAGCTCATGTGGGTCAGTTCCTCCGAACCGTCAGTTGTCCGCGACCGGGTTGGCGGCGTCGGTCATGGCGGCCCTGCTCACCACGTGGTCGACGAAGCCGTACTCGAGGGCCTCCTGCGCGGTGAACCAGCGGTCGCGGTCGGAGTCCTTCTCGATCTGCTCCGGGGTCTGACCCGTGTGCAGTGCCTGCAGCTCGTTGAGCTGCTGCTTGGTGCTGCGGAACAGCTCGGCCTGGATGGCGATGTCGGACGCGGTGCCACCGACCCCTGCCGACGGCTGGTGCATCAGGATCCGGGCGTGAGGCAGGGCGTAGCGCTTGCCGCTGGCGCCGGCCGTGAGCAGGAACTGGCCCATCGAGGCGGCCAGCCCCATGCCGTAGGTGGCGACGTCGCAGTCGATGAACTGCATGGTGTCGTAGATCGCCATGCCCGCGGTGACCGAGCCACCGGGTGAGTTGATGTAGAGGTGGATGTCCTGCTTGGGGTCCTCGGCGGACAGCAGCAGCATCTGGGCGGCCAGCTGGTTGGCGATCACGTCGTCGACCTGGCTGCCCAGGAAGATGATGCGCTCGCGCAGCAACCGCTCGTAGACGGAGTCTCCGAGGTTCATCATTCCGCTGGCGCCGCGCATCATCGGTGCGCTCGCCGAGTTCGGGTGGGTAATGCTCACGGGTGCGGTGACCTCCGTAGGACTGTTCTGTTCAGTCGGTCTCGGTGGGCGGTGGATCGGTCGTGCAGGCCAGAACGGCCCTCCGGGAGGCGGTACCCCCCGGCGATCGCCTGAGTCCTGTCGACCCTAACGCGGACCCCCGACGTCACAGTCCCCGTCGGGCCGGTGTTCGCCGACGGCGCAGCGCCATCTGCCGAAAAGGCGACGGCGCCGCCCCACCCGTGTCGGGTGGGACGGCGCCGTCGGACGAGCGGTGCCGGGCTGTTATGCCTTCCCGGCGTCCTCGGTGTTCTCGGTCGCGCCCTCGGTGGCCTCGACCGCGGCGGCTTCCTCGGCCACCTCGTCGTCGGCGTCCTCGTCGTCGTCGTCGTCGGCCGTGGGGGCCTGGATCGTCCGGGGACGCAGGGCCTCCAGGTCGACGACGTTGCCCGACGCGTCGGTGATCGTCGTCTCCTCGAGCAGCTGGGCCAGGGTCTTGGTGCGGCGGACGTCGGCGACGAACTCCTGGATGTTGCCGCCCTGCTGGAGCTGCTGCGCGTACTGCTCCGGGCTCATCCGGCTGCGCTGGGCCTGCGCCATGATCTGCGCCGACAGGTCGTCGTTGTCGACGGTGACCTCACGGGCGTCGGCGATCGCGTCGAGGATGAACTGGGTGCGGACCGCCTCCTCGACCGTCTTGCGCTGGTCGGCTTCGTAGACCTCGCGGCTCTCCACACCCGAGATCGACAGGAACGCGTCCCAGTCCATGCCGGCCTGCTGGAGCTCCTGCTCGAAGGCGCGGTTGCGCCATTCGATCTCGCGCTCGACCAGGTTCTCCGGGACCGGAACCTCGACGGCCTCGATCAGGTGCTCGACCAGCTTGTCGCGGGCCTGCGCCCCCTGACCCAGGGTCTTGGTGCGGGCCAGCCGGGTGCGGACGTCGTCGCGCAGCTCGGCCAGGGTGTCGAACTCGCTGGCGGTCTGGGCGAACTCGTCGTCCAGCTCGGGGAGGTCCTTGGTCTTCACCGAGCGGACCGTGACGGTGACGTCGGCGGACTCACCGGAGTTGGGGCCCGAGAGCAGCGCGGTCTGGAAGGTCTTGCTCTCGTCGGCGGACAGCCCGCGGACGGCGTCGTCGAGGCCCTCCATCAGGTTGCCGGAGCCGACCTCGTAGGACATGCCGGTGGTCGACCCGTCCTCGAGCACCTCGCCGTTCAGCGTGGCCTCGAGGTCGATGGACACGAAGTCGCCGTCCTCGGCCGCGCGCTCGACGCCCGTGAGCATGCCGAAGCGCTCCCGCATGACCGAGACCTGCTGGTCGATCTCCTCGTCGGTGACCTCGACGTCGTCGACGGTGACGGCGAGGTTCTCCAGCGACGGCAGCTCCAGCTGCGGGGCGACGTCGACCTCGGCGGTGAAGGCCAGGGTGTCGTTGTCGTCGAGCCGCGTCACCTCGATCTCGGGCTGTCCGAGAACGCGCACCTGGTTCTCGCGGACGACCTCGGAGTAGACCTCCGGGATCGCGTGCTGGACGACCTGCTCGAGGACGACGGGCCGGCCGATGCGCTGGTCGAGCACGCGGTTGGGCACCTTGCCGGGACGGAAGCCGGGCACGCGCACCTGCTTGCCCAGCTCCTTGTAGACCTCACCGAAGGCGTGGTCCAGGTCCCCCCAGGGCACCTCGATCGCCATCCGGACCCGCGTGGGGCCCAGTTCCTCGATGGTGCTCTTCACAGCGGCTGTGCTCCTTGGATTTGCGGACGGACGAGCGCCGACAGGCGTGGACGACGCGGAATTGCCCACGAGTCTAGAGACGGCGTGGAACGGTCGGGTGGCGGGTTGCGCCGCCGAAGCCCCACGGTCGGGGTGACAGGATTTGAACCTGCGGCCCCCTGCTCCCAAAGCAGGTGCGCTACCAAGCTGCGCCACACCCCGTGGCGGACCGAGTCTAGGTGCGCCGCGCGACGGACCGCGCCAGAGGCCAGGAAGGGCGGCTGCGTAGGAGCAGATGCAGGCGCCCGTTACGCTGTCCGGGCACCTCGCGGGTGTAGCTCAATGGTAGAGCCCCAGCCTTCCAAGCTGGCCATGCCGGTTCGATCCCGGTCACCCGCTCCACGCATGACCGCAGTTCCGATGGCGCTCAAGACACTCCCCTGGCGATCGACGCGCCCCGCATGGCTCAGGTGCGCAAGAACGTCTCGAGCTGACCTGCTTTGGTCGTGAGGAAGCGACTCGACTCCTGCGCCGAATTGGTGAACCGACTGATCGCCGATTCCATCTCGGCGAGTTGGCTCTCGAACTTGCGGCGGGCCGGGTCGTCCCAGCGCGCTGAGTTCAGCGCCGACTTGACCCGTTTGATCGACGACGAGATGTCGTTCTGCGCTCGCTGGATCTCGCTCGCCAGTCGACGCAGGTCGGCTGGGTCCGTGTTCGCTCCGCCACCGGGCATGGTCTTCTCGTCCTCCGTTGTGTCCTAGTTCTCCAGCAGCCGGGTGGCTCTGTCGATCTGCTCGCCGAGGTCCACCAGTGCGTGGGCGAAGGCCCGATCTTGCGCGTCGAGCGGCTCGAGGTAGCGCGACTCGACGACACGTGCGGCGGCATCTCGCCATGCCTGACCCATCCGGGCCTGTGTCTGCCGTCGGTCGTTCGAGGCACGGTCGTGAGCAGCCACCGCTGCGGACATGCTGGTCATGACGGTTGTCCCATCCGGCCGGCGGACGCGTCATCGTCCAGGGCAGCCAGGGTGGCGACGAGCAGGGCCACCATGCCGTCGTAGGTTCCTCCGCCGAGCTCCATGAGCCCTCGGGCGTCCGCCTGGATGACCAGCTCGTACACACGGGCGATGGTGCCGTCATCGGGCAACCGCGAGCCCGCAGGGGTGCCGGTTCCACCACTCGACGGCTCGTGTTCCACGAGCCGGTCGACGAGGAATTCCAGAACCGCTGTCGGCGGTTCGGCCGCGAGGCCCAGCAGTGCCCGCAGGACCTCATGATCTGAGCCGCGGCGCATCGTCGTCACGGCCTCGTCGACCCGTGCGGGGAGACTGCTAGCCACGGAGATGCTTACGAACGTGGGCAACGGTCGCACCCATCTGGTCGAAGCGCAGAGCACTGCCCACCTGGCCGGCCATCACCTGACCGAAGCCGGGCGATCGGACCATCTTGATGCCCTGCGCGATCAAGTCGTCGACACCCGGCGCGTCCAGGTTGGGGTTGATCTGCCCGACGCCCTGCATGAGCAAGGGCAGGGCCAGCGCCTTCGCGATCTCCTTCCCGGCTGTCTTGGCGATCATTCCCGCGACCTCGCGCTGGCGGCTCCCGCCGCCCCCGCCTCCGCCGCCGCTCGAGCCAGCCGAACCAGACCCACCCGAACCGCCGCCGCCGGAACCCCCGCTTCCGCCGTCGGCGTATGCGGAGAGCTCCCTGCCCTTGCGGTCGAGATGGCTGCGACCGTTCTGCACGAGGCTGTGGACGACCGCGGTGTGCTTGGACTTCACCACCTGGTACCGCGTCGCTGCGGCCTCGATCTGGCGCATCGCCTGCTGAGCCGCATCGAGGCGCGTCCTGGCCCGCCGAACAGCGGCGTGGAGCTGGGAACAGTCAGCGTTCTCCTTGGCCTGGCAGGACCGGAGAGCGCCCTCGGCGGCGTCCAGTTCCCCGCGGCGTCGTCGCTGCTCCGACGTGACGTGTCCGCGCGCTGCCCGAAGGGCGCTCTCGGCCTGCGCCAGGACCGCCTCCTCGGCGACCCCGTAGCGGACGAGGGCTCGGGCGACCTCCTCGATGACAGCAGGATCGACCCTGGCAGCGCCACTCATCGCCGTCCCTGTCCGAGCAGCTCGGCGGCCCACGCAGGCTGAGGACTCGAGAACACGCGCAGGCGGTGCCGCTTGCCCTGGTCATGGTCATCGAAGACCGCCTGACCGGGGTGCAGCGTTGCCGCGTCGTCGGTGTCGATCAACGCGAGCGAGTCCTCGCGGCTCATCGGCCCGCAGAGACGGAGCGAGAACTCGCGGAGCACGTCGTAGGACATCCGGCGATCGACCGAGGCCTTCTTGTCGATCCACGCAATGACGTGCACTCCCACCTCGGGGCCGTCCCGGACGATCTTCTTCAGCAGCCCGGACTCGGACTGGTCGTCGTAGTCGACGTTGGCGTCGAACTCCCGTGCCCGGTGCATGCCGTGGATGGCGACGACGACAGGGACTGCGGTGTAGTCGTGCGCCTGTAGCCGTGCCTCGACGATCTCGGCCACGCCGGCCAAGCGCGCCTTGGCGTCCCGCCGGCGCGAGACCATCGTGGTCGGGACATTGGACAGCGCCTCCAGCGCCGCACCGTCGTCTTCTTCCGCGCCGCCGAAGTCCAGGACCTCGACGTGCGTGCCAGCTCTTCCGAGGACGCCGACGCTGACGAGCAACGCGCCGGGTCCCTCGGTGATGACCAAGAGATTCGCCCCCGGCTCCCGCCTCAGATCCGCGCGGACGGGCCCGGCCAGCGTCATCGGCGTGCCCAGCGGCACACTGACGCGCTTGTCGGACGGCGGAACGGTGAACGTCTCGGGGTCGACCTCGGCGACGTCCGCGCCGCGCTGCCCCTCGAACACCACGGGAAAACTGCGATGGCCCAGCCGGTCAGCCTGTTCGCGCAGGTGGTCCAGGACCCATGCTCGATCTTCGGGATCCCAGTACGTGGACTGGAAACGCTGGTTCGCGTCCTTCAGGCCGCCCTTGGTGTTCAAGATGGCCTCCCCTGGCCGCTGGAGCAGCTTCGCGTCGGCGTTGTCCTCGCTGAGGAGTAGTCGAGAGTCCGCGTCGGCCGACTGCAGCACCACCCGGGTGGGGATCAGGTTCGGCAGATGGCGACCGAGGGCAGGCATCCCGGCGATCGTCTGCGACGCCAGGATCACGTGGACGCCGAACGCACGCCCAGTGCGCAGCACCCGCTCGAGCAGTTCGGCGGCGCGGCCACCAAGCCTGTCATCGCGATCGAACATCACCTGGAACTCGTCGATGACGAGGACGACGCGCGGCAGCGACCTCCCGGTGCGGCGCCGGAAGTGGCCGATGTTCGTCTCCTCGCCGCTGCCCGCCTCCCGGAAGAGCTGGCCGCGGCGGACGATCTCATCGGCCAGGCTCTCCAGGACGGAGACGCCGAACTCGCGCTCCGACTCGATGGCGACCACCTTGGCCTGTGGCAGGTGGTACGTGGCGTACTGCTTGAACTCGACGCCCTCCTTGAAGTCCACGAGATACAAGGACAGCTCGTCGGGCCCGTACTGCTGGGTCAGGCTCATGATCAGGGCGTGGAGCAGGATGGACTTCCCGGAGCCGGGCCGGCCACCGATCAGCACGCTCGACGCGGTCTGCGAATCGAGACGAATCCGAGCGGTGTCGGCGGCACCCAGCCGGCCCACGATGGCGGTGATCTCGTCGTGGCTAGAGCCCTGCCACCACGTCGACGGGTCGTACGCCGCAGCGATCGGCTCCCGTTGGCGGGTTCCGCGTGCCACGTCCCGGTTCATGGACGAGGTCGCGAGCTCAGAGACGCGATCGGGGTCCACCCGGACGTCGGACGCCAGCCGCAAGCCCCGCTCGATGTGCGCGATCAGGCTGCTGGCCACCTCCGGTGCCGGTGCCGGTGCCGCCTCGAACGACCAGTGCGCCGCCATGTCGGCGAAGACGCCGGAGGTACCGCGCAACGCCAGCTCCGCGCGTGGATCTGCCCCCAGACTTCGCAGAACCAGCTGGGGGTTGAAGTCGGTCCGACTCAGCCAGGGGACCTCCTGGGAGACGCGGTTCGCGTAGTCGCTGGCGACTCCGGAATGGACGATCACGCAGAAGACTCCGCACCGACGGCCCGTCGAGAGGATCTTCTGGAAGCGGTCGAACTGTTCCTTGTCGTACTCGTTGTCCCGGCTGAATCCGCTCGGGTAGTCGTAGAGGACGAGGAGCCGGTAGGGCTCTGACACATCACCGGATGCCAGGTTGTAGGCGGTCAGCGAGTCGTACGACCCTTGCAGGTACTTCTGCGTGACGAAGGTGATGTGCTCCTCGATCTCGACGAGCAACTGCGCCAGTTCCGCGGAGGTCGTGCGCACCTTCTGGCCGATCACCTTCTCGGCGGCGTCACCGAGGCCGTACAGGAACTTGGCGGACTCGCCGAGCCGGTCGGGGTCGAAGACGTCGAGCTTCACCTGTCCAGGCGGCAGCGCGCTCAGGAGCGACAGCGCGGTGGCTTCCGCGACCTGGGGCATCGCCGTCACGAAGCCACCGGTCTCGTCGAGGTCGAGGACGATCGGGATCCGCGGACGGCTGGGCAGGTCGACCGAATGGTGCCGGCGGCCGTTGGGGGTAGCGGGGCGTTCCGTGGAGAAGGTCAGCCTCTGCGCCCGGGCGAAGCCCACCGTGATCTTGGTCGGCCCCAGACCGCGGGTGAAGTTGCCGCCCTCTGCGATTGGCGCGGTGAAGGGACCGATCGGTGCGGGCGGGAGCGCGATGTCCGCCCACCGCTGGACGGCCTCGTTGGCTGCGGCGCTCCCGCGCCCGGAGCCGCGATCGTTCATCGTGTCCCAGGCGGCCTGGCGCAAGCTCATCGTCACGCTGGGCAGCTCCTGGACCAGTTCCGTGTACTGCCTGGCCATGGAGAACCGGTAGTTGCGCCGTCCGTCCGACGTGAGTTTCACCGTGTGCGCGTCCAGCTCGTCGATCACCGCGCGGGCGCGCGAGATCCACGCAGCCGGCGACGTAGGGGGCGCGGTCAGCGAGTACGGCTCGTTTCCTCTGTCCGCCGGCGGCGGGTTCTTGGGAAAGCGGCTGATCCACGCGGACCGCAGGTTCTGGTGCCAGGCATCCAGTTCCCGCACCTCGTCCGAGATGCTGGGCAGGGCGGACTGGAAGCCGCGCGCAGCGGCAGCGATCATGTCGGCGAGCACCTGGACGTCCGTGAGCGCCGCGGTACGAACGGCGTCCCACGTGGCACTGGCCGTCACGAGCGCGGGCTTCGCGTCAGCGGTCCTGCCTCCCGTGCGCCTCGACGGCGGCGATGCCGGACGTGCTGGTGGGCGTGCTGTCGCAGGCAGCCCAGCGGGCGCCCGGTCGGACGGCTGCTGCAGCTTGCCTGCGGTCGATCGGGTCCGGTGCGCGTAGGAGACGCTCGCTCCGGCTCCGGGGGATCCCGTGGCGACGGTTGCCGGTGGCGGCGCGGCCGGCTTCGGTGGCGCCTGGGTCTCGGACGGTGTCGGTGCCGCGGACGGCGACTCCTCCGAGGGGACCGGGTCGTCGACGGTGATGCCGTAGTCCGTAGCGAGGCCGCTGAGACCTGAGTCGTAGCCCTGACTGACTGCGCGCAACTTCCAGCCGCCGTTGCGGCGGTACACCTCGGCGAGCACGATCGCCGTCTCGTTCCCCTCGCCGACGACGTCGATCTCGTACGCGTCGTCCCCGGTCGCCAGGTCGCGGATGACCAAGCTGAACTGGTCGTATCGCCGGATGGAACCGGAGTCGACCGAGGCCGCGACGAGGACCTTCTCGACACCGGCGTCCAGACCGGCGAAGGTCAACTCGACGGCATCGGCCCCGCCGCCGTCGGGCACGAGTCGGACGGAGCCCGACGGGTGCTGCGGCTGGTTGTAGAAGACGAAGTCGGAATCGGAGCGGGTCTTGCCGGACGTCCCGAGAACGAGAGCCGACGTGTCGACGCCGCCACGCGGGGAGGTCACCAGCCGAAAGGCCAGCCCAAGCGCGGTGAGACCGGTGTTCTGCCCCTTGCTGAGTCTGACCGTGCTCACGCGCCGCCCTCCGCCGACCAACACCGGCACCTACCCGCCCGCGGACCAGTGGCCACACCAGACACTGGGGTGAGCCACGAACGGTCCGACGGCGTCCTCGATCCACCGGGACGGGGGTGACCGTCGATGTCTGGCTCTGCCGGATCCCCGGTCAGCAAAGCGTTCGCCCGTCCGAGGCGGCGCAACAGGGCAGTCACGGTGGGCGTCTACAGGACGCCGTGCGACGACGAGGCCGGTTGCGCTTCTGCCACCACGTACCCGGGGAATGCCGCGCTCAGGATCGTCGAGTCGTCGTCTTCTATCGACTGTTGAGCGCGGCGGAATCCGTCGAGAAAGGATTGTGGACTCGGGGCGAATTCGGTCCTCATGACATGGGAGCCCACCTGCGCGAAGCCGTAGGTCCCCGCCTCGTCGAGCACGATCAGCGCGACCATCTCAGGATCGAAGGGCACCTTGACGGTCGACGCTGCCGCATATATCTGACTGCCGATGGCGCGCGCACGCCTGCGGGCACCCTCAAAGGCCTCGTACAGGGCGGAGAAATCTCGCTCCTTCTCCGTGGCGAGTTTCGCGAAGTGGGCGATGGAGATCTCGTGCTGGGGGCGGACTTCCGCCATCTGTCGCGCCTGGAGGACGACGTGCGCCACCTGCGCGGCCTCGTCGACGTGCTGCCCGATGGCTTGACACGCCTGCCCGTACTGCAGCATCAGATTCCGGACGAGCGCGACCTCTTCGGGGTCCGGCACCGGCGGCGCCGGATCTGTCGGCGCCTGGATCGGCGTCGGCACCCCGTCCTGCTGCGTGTCCGACGATGGTGCCGACGGAGGGGCCGTGGTCGATTCGGCGATCTCGATCCCGTAGTCGGTCGCCAAGCCGGCGAGTCCCGAGTCGTAGCCCTGGCTCACCGCGCGCAGCTTCCACGCCCCGTTCCGCCGATAGAGCTCGGCCAGGACGAGCGCCGACTCGTCGCCCTCGCCGGCCACGTCGACCTCGTAGGCGTCGGCGCCGGTCACGAGATCACGGACGAGCAGCTTCGCGTGTGAATAGCCACGGATCGAGCCCGTATCCACGGACACCGTGATCAGGACGCGGTCCACTCCGGCATCGAGTCCACCGCACGTGACCTGGATACCGTCGACCCCAGTGACGGCATCGGCCCCGAGATGCCGAACGGAGCCGGATGGATGAGCGGGCTGGTTGTAGAAGACGAAGTCCGACTCCTGCCGGATCTTTCCGTTCTGCCCCAGGACGAGCGCGGACGTGTCGATGCCACCCGCGGGTGTGGTCATGAGGAAGAAGGCCAGGTCGGCGCTCGACAGAGTCGTGTTCTGCCCTTTGCTCAGCCGTACAGCGCCCACCCGTGCCCCCGCCAGACGATGGCCTCCGCTCAGTGGGCAGATGATGTCAGGCGCCTGCACCACGACCAAGTAGGGGATCGCCCCGACTACAGCCGAGTCCATGCGAAGGGGTCGGCCCGCCTGATCCGCCTGGGCGGTGTCGAGACGGCTTCGGGCTGGCGGAGACCCTCTCGGCGCCGGACGCCGCGTGAGCACTCAGGAACAGCCCGGCACCGACACCCGGAGTGCTGCCTCCCCGAGGAGATACAGGTTCGACCGGCTGTATCCCGAGAACGGCGAGCGGGATCGTTTCTCCGACACATCCGCCTGGGGGAAGCCGGCCGTCATGTCCGTCCAGAGCCTGTTCTCACGCGCATTCCTGATCGCAACGCTGGAACGGGCGATCCGCTCGTTCGCCGCGTCGCTCGCCTCGCTCCTGACCGCCGCAGGCACCGGGCTTCTCGACACCTCGTGGTTCGAGAAGCTCTCGGTCGCAGGGATGGCCTCGCTGGTCACCATCCTGTTCGCGGTCGCCGGTGGCACCCTCGGCAAGGGCGACGGGCCCTCCTTCATCGGCGAGGAGCGGCTGAAGGGCGAAGCCCCAGCCGCGCCGGCGCCGGCGATCCCGGTTCAGCGGACCACGACCGACGAGGCCCCGGCCGTTCCGCAGCCGACCGTTCCGGAGCAGGCCCCTCCGGAACCGACTGCCGTGCGGACCGGGTACTGAGCGCGCTCAGTCCTGCTGGATCACCGAGAAGACGTTGCCCGCCGGGTCGGTGAACCAGGCGATCAACGGCCCGCCGGCCCGCATGATGCCCTTCTCGTCGGTCGGCGGGTTCTCGTACTGCTGGAACGTGATGCCGCGGCCGATCAACTCGTCGACCGCCTTCTCGACGTCGGCGACCGGGAAGTTCAGCACCGTGAACGTCGCCGGCACGTGGTCGTCCTTCGCGTAGACGAGGACGTCCGTGCCGCCGCCGAGCTTCAGCCGGAGAAGGCCGCCCATCTCGGGCACAGCGGAGACCTGGAGCCCCAGCGTCTGCTCGTAAAAATTGCGGGCACGGTCCAGGTCGTCCACGGAGAAACCACTGAATGCCGGGCTGTCGGTGAGCACGGAGATCCCCTCTCGATCGGTCCTGGTGGTGACCGCGCGGGTGCCCCGAACTCATCGGCGGACGGCGGCTCAGTCGAGGACGGCCGGCAGGCCCAGGAGCAGGAACAGGCCGCTGTCGAGGTCCAGGAAGCTCGAGATGTGGGCGATCCGCCCGTCCTCCACCTCCAGCACGTGCAGAGCCCACGGCTCCCGTCCACCACCCTCGCGCGGGCGGTACTGCGCGAATGCCGGCGTTCCGTTGGCCTCGAGCGGAACCAGCACCGAACCCCGGCAGCCCTCCCCCGGGCCGAGCATCCAGGTGCCGATGTCCTCGGCCCCGCGCAGCCACATCTCGTAGGGCGGCATGTGCTGGGTGGCGTCGTCGTGAAGGAGGCGGACGAAGGCGTCGATGTCGTAGCGCTCGAAGGCGTCGACGTAGCGAGCGAGAAGCTCCCGGTCGTCGGCGTCCAGGGGCCGGGGTGCGGGCGCACCACCAGCGGCGGCGAGCGTCGCCCGGGCCCGCTGCAGCGCGCTGTTGACCGAGGCGACCGTGCTGTCGAGGAGCTGGGCCACCTCGTCGGCCTTCCAGCGCAGCACCTCGCGCAGGATCAGGACGGCGCGCTGGCGCGGCGGCAGGTGCTGCAGCGCCGCGACGAACGCCAGCCGGATCGACTCCTTCGCCACCGCCCGCTCGGCGGGGTCGGCGTCGTCCGGGATCACCTGCCGGTCGAGCACCGGCTCCACCCACGCCGTCCCCGGGCGACGCTGGGCCAGGGAGTGCTCGACGGGCTGCCACGGCGATCCGGACAGGTCCATCGGCAGCGCCCGGCGCTGCCGGCCCGACAACTGGTCCAGGCACACGTTGGTCGCGATCCGGTACAGCCACGACCGCAGCGCCGACCGGCCCTCGAAGTCGCCCAGACCGCGCCAGGCACGCACCAGCGTCTCCTGCACCGCGTCCTCGGCGTCGAAGGACGACCCGAGCATCCGGTAGCAGTACCCGGTGAGCTCGCGGCGGTGCTCGAGCAGGCGTGGGTCGAGCTGGTCGGTCGGTCCGATGGCGACGCTGGTCACCTGTGACCACTCCTCGTGTCGTTGTGTCCGTCCAGCAGACCACAGGACGACGACAGTTCGGGAGCCCTGATCGCCCGGTCGGGGCCGGGACTGGACACGGGGCCGGGGCAGTGCGGGAGCATCGGCGACCGAGATGACCAGCAGCCGACAGTCGGGCGGGCCCGACCCCCGATCGACCAGCCAGCGGGATGGGTCCGGACGCCGCCCGGAACCAGGCTCGACGGCATGACCGCAGACACCCTCGTGCTCCCCACCGTGGCCTCGCCCACCCCGATCGCCCGCTCGCGCGGCTGGTTCCGCCAGCTCGGCGTCGACACCGGCTACGTCCTCGTGAGCTTCCCCGTCGCCATCGCCGCCTTCGTCGTCCTCGTCACCGGCCTCAGCCTCGGCGTGGGGCTGCTCGTCGTGTGGGTGGGTGTCGCAGTGCTCGCGGCCGCCCTCCTCGCCGCGCGGGCACTCGCCACGCTCGAGCGCACCTGGCTGCCCGCCGTCCTCCGCCGCCCGCTGCCGGAGCCGGCCTACCTCCGCGCGGAGGGTCGCCCCGTCCGGCGGCTGACCACGCCGCTGCGCGATCCCCAGCCGTGGCTCGACGCGCTGCACGCGATCGTCCGCTTCCCGGTGGCGATCTTCTCCTTCGTCCTCACCGTGACCTTCTGGTCGGTCGCCCTGGGCGGCATCACGTACGGGGCGTGGGACTGGGCGCTCCCAGATGCGTCCCGGACCGCCGACAACCAGGACCTCCTCGAGCTGGTCGGCCTCGAGAGCACCGCGGGACGCCGGATCCTCGTCTACACCGTCATCGGCCTCGTCTTCGCCGTCCTGCTGCCGTTTGTCGTCCGAGGAGTCGCCGTGCTGCAGGCCTCGCTGGGGCGGGTGCTGCTGACCTCGCGCGCCGCCACCCAGGCCGAGCTCGGCCGGCTCACCGAGGGCCGCAATGCCGCCGTCGCCGCCGAGGCGGTGGCGCTGCGCAGGCTGGAGCGCGACATCCACGACGGCCCCCAGCAGCAGCTGGTCCGGCTGAACATGGACCTCGCCCGGGCCCAGCGGCAGATGGAGCGCGACCCTGGCGCCGCCCGGGCGGCGCTCGGCGAGGCCGCCGGCCTGGCGCGGGAGACGCTCGAGGACCTCCGGGCTCTGTCCCGTGGCATCGCGCCCCCGGTCCTGGCCGACCGCGGCCTCGCCGCCGCCCTCGCCGCCATCGCCGCCCGCTCGCCGGTCCCGGTCGACCTGGCCGTCGACCTCCCCGCCGAGCGGCTGGCGCCGGTCACCGAGAACACCGCCTACTTCGTCGTCAGCGAGGCATTGGCCAATGTGGCCAAGCACAGCGACGCGACGACCTGCCGGGTCGAGGTCCGGTGCAGCGGCGACCGGGTGCGCGTCGTCGTCGAGGACGACGGCATCGGCGGTGCGGTGGTCGCTCCCGGGCACGGCCTGTCCGGGCTCACCGACCGGCTGCTCGCGGTGGACGGCGGACTGACCGTCGACAGCCCGCGCGGCGGCCCCACCCGGCTCACGGCGGAGCTGCCGTGCGGGTGATCCTGGCCGAGGACTCCGTCCTTCTCCGGGAGGGCCTGGTCCGCCTGCTCGAGGAGGCCGGTACCGAGGTGGTCGCCGCGGTCGCGGACGGCCCTTCCCTGGTCCGGGCGGTGCGCGAGCACCGCCCGGACGTCGCGGTCGTCGACGTCCGGATGCCGCCGACGCACACCGACGAGGGGCTGCGGGCGGCGGTCGAGGCGCGGCTCGCCGTCCCGGGGACCGCGGTGCTGGTGCTCTCGCAGTACGTCGAGGTCGCCTACGCCGACGAGCTGCTCGCCGACGGCGCGGGCGGCGTCGGCTACCTGCTCAAGGACCGGGTGGCCGACGTCGACTCGTTCCTCGCCGCACTGGAGGACGTCGTCGGCGGGGGCACGGTGCTCGACCCGCAGGTGGTCGCCCAGTTGTTCGCCCGGCGCCGCGCCGACGACCCGGTCCGCCGGCTGACCCCGCGCGAGCGGGAGGTGCTGGGCCTGATCGCGGAGGGCCACTCGAACACGGCGATCGCGCGGAGCCTGGTCGTCACGCCAGGCGCGGTGGAGAAGCACACCCAGCACATCTTCGCGAAGCTCGGTCTCTCCCAGGACGACGACCAGCACCGCCGCGTGATGGCGACCCTGGCCTACCTGCGCGGCTGAACTCGGTGGCCGGGCGTCGGCGGTGCCCGGTAGACATCTGTCCGTGGCCGACGATCCCGCCCTGCAGCTCCGCCCCGCGACCCCCGAGGAGTGGCCCGTCTTCCTGAAGACCATGGTCGGGGCGTTCGGGGAGACCCCCACCGGCCCCTACACCGACATTCCCCCACCGGTCGCCGAGATGGACCGGTCGCTGGGCCTGTGGGACCGCGACCAGGTCGTCGCCACGGCCGGCATCTACAGCCGCCAGCTGACCGTCCCCGGCGCCGTCGTGCCGTGCGCCGGCATCACCTGGGTGACCGTGGCGCCCACCCACCGCCGACGCGGCGTGCTGACCTCGATGATGCGGCGGCAGCTGACCGAGATCCACGAGCAGGGACGGGAGCCCGTGGCTGCGCTCTGGGCGTCGGAGTCCTCGATCTACGGACGCTTCGGGTACGCGCCGGCCACCGTCAAGGGCGGGATGACCGGCCGGAGCGAACGCCTGCGGCTGCGACCGGACATCGACCTGGGCGCCGGGCGCGTCGACGTCGTCCCGCTGGAGACCTACCGGCCGGCGGCGGCGGCCGTGTACGACGCGGTGCGCCGGTTCGTGCCGGGCAACCTGGCGCGCGACGAGCGCTGGTGGACCCGGCTGCTCCGCGACGAGCCCGACGACCGCGAAGGCGCCACCGAGCGCCGCTTCCTGCTGCACACCGAGGCCGACGGGACCGTCACCGGGTACGCCACCTTCCGGATGAAGGGCGGCTGGACCGACGGCGGCGAGCCCGACGGCACGCTGATCGTGGAGGAGGCGCGGGCCAGCACCGCACCGGCCTACGCGTCGCTGTGGAAGGTGCTGCTGTCGGTCGACCTGGTGCGCACGCTGCAGGTGCCGATGGCCTCGGCCGACGACCCGCTCCGCCAGCTGGTCACCGATCCGCGCGCCCTGAATCTCCGGCCGGCCGACGGGATGTGGGTCCGGCTGGTCGACGTCGGGCCCGCACTGTCCGCACGGCGGTACCCGACGAACATCAATCTGGTCTTCGAGGTGCGCGACGAGTTCTGCCCGTGGAACGCCGGGCGCTGGCACGTCTGGGGGCATCCCGCCGGCGCATTCTGCGACCGCACCGACCGCGACCCCGATCTGGTGCTCGGCATCGAGGAGCTCTCGGCCGCCTATCTGGGCGGGGTCTCCCTGGCCACCCTCCAGGCGGCCGGGCGGGTCACCGAGATCAGCCCGGGCGCGGTCACGCTCGCGTCGACGGCGTTCTTCTGGCCGGTCACCCCGTGGTGCCCGGAGGAGTTCTAGCTGGAGGCTCGGGGCGGGGTTCGCGTCGGGAGCCCGCCGGCCGGGCGGTGCCGGTCGCGCTCGTAGTCGCTGATCAGGCCGATCCGGCGGACGTGGCGCTCGTCCTCGCTGAACGGGGTCTGCAGGAACTCGAGGACGAGTGCGGTGGCCTCCTCGTCGGAGTGCTGGCGGGCACCGATGGACACGACGTTCGCGTCGTTGTGCTGGCGCGCGAGCTGCGCGGTCGAGGTGTTCCAGACCAGGGCCGCACGGACGCCGGGCACCTTGTTGGCCGCGATCTGCTCGCCGTTGCCCGATCCCCCGATGACGACGCCGAGAGTGCCGGGCTCGGCCACGGTCCGCTCCCCCACCTCGAAGCAGAACGGCGGGTAGTCGTCCTGGGCGTCGTACTCGAACGCCCCGCAGTCGACCGGCTCGTGCCCCGCGGCGGTCAGCGCCTGCTTCAGGTGCTCCTTGAACTCCAGGCCGGCATGGTCGGTCCCGACGAAGACGCGCATGGCGGCAAGTCTGACAGGCTGCCGGGATGGCGGTCCTGGGAGTCGACGGCTGGCGCGGTGGCTGGGTCGGGGCCCTCCTCGACGGCAGCACCGTCACCGTCCTGGCGCTGCCCGACGTCGCCGCCGTCCTCGCCGTGCCGGAGGTGGACGTCGTCGGGATCGACATGCCCATCGGCCTCTCGGACGACGGCTCCCGCGCCTGCGACGTCCTGGCTCGGCGGCGGCTCGGTCGAGCCGGCAGTTCGGTGTTCCCGGCCCCGGTGCGCGCCGTCCTCGACTGCGACGACTACGCAGAAGCGTGCGAGGTGTCGCGCCAGGCGTCAGGGAAGGCGCTGTCGATCCAGGCCTGGAACCTGGTCCCGGCGATCCGGGCGCTCGACACCGCGCTGGCCGAGCAGGCGACGACCCCCGTGCACGAGGTGCACCCCGAACTGGCCTTCCGCAGCATCGACGCCCGCGTCGCCGACCGGAAGGCGAGCGCGCGGGGGCTGGCACAGCGGGTGCGGGCGCTCTCGCCGGTGATGGACGTTCTCGACGCCCTCGCCACGGCACCGCCGAAGGTGCCGGTCATCGACGCGCTCGACGCCTGCGCGGCAGCCTGGTCGGCCCAGCGGCTGGCCGACGGGGTCGCCGAGAGCGTCGGGGACGGCGCAGTCGACCGGCGGGGCCGCCCGATGCGGATCTCCTGGTAGCTCAGGTGAGGCGGCGGACCACAGAGAGCGGGAGGACGCGAAGCAGGCGGGCCACCGGGCGCCACGGCCACTCGGGCACGTAGCCGCGCACCGGCTCGCGCTCGACGACCTCGACCAGCGCCTTCACACCCTTGTCCAGCCCGACGGTCAGCGGACCCCGGCGGCCGACGTTGATGTCGGTCTCGATGAAGCCCGGCAGGATCGTCGAGATCTTGATCTGCGAGCCGAGGACGTCGGAGCGGATGCCCTCGGCGAGCGCGTTCAGCGCGGCCTTGCTGGCGCCGTAGGCCGTACGGGTGCCGCGCATCCCGCGGATGGACGCCACCGAGGAGATCAGCACCAGATGTCCGGCGCCCTGGGCACGGAAGAGTTCCATCGCCGCCTCGCACTGAGCGTGCGAGCCGAGCACGTTGGTGGCCAGCGTCGCGCGGTTGGCCCACGCCTTGCCGGTGCCGATCGAGGCGCCCTTGCCGATGCCGGCGTTGACGATCACCCGGTCCAGGCCGCCGAGCCGGTCGGCCAGCTCGGGGATCACCCGGGCCACCGCGTCGGGGTCGTCGACGTCGAGCTCGGCGACCTCGACCCGGATCCCCGGATGAGCGGCGAGCAGCTCCTTGCGGAGCGCCTCCAGCAGATCCAGCCGGCGGGCGCAGAGCGCGAGGTCGCGGCCCATGGCGGCGAACCGGCGGGCCATGCCCTCGCCCAGGCCGGAGCTGGCGCCGGAGATCAGGATGCGCAGACGTTCGGGGTGCGGCACCGCGACAGCATGCCGCACCCCCGTCCCGGGGGCCTCAGCGGCGGCCGGTCAGCTCCAGGACGTCGGCGGGCACCGAGTCCATGTCCGGGCCGGTCGTCCGCGTGCGCTTGAGCTCCCAGAAGTCGGGCAGGTTGGCGAGCAGGACGGCGCCGTCGAACGCCTTGCCGGCCGCCTCGCCGGTCGGCACCTTGCTGATCACCGGACCGAAGAACGCCACCCCGTCGATGTGCATGACCGGCGTGCCGACGTCGTCACCGACCGGGTCCATGCCCTCGTGGTGGCTCTTCTCGAGGTCCGCGTCGTACTCGGTCGAGGTCGCCGCCTCGGCCAGCTCCGCCGGGAGACCGACGCGCTCGAGCGCCGGGACGATCAGGTCCTCGAGCTCCAGCTTCTCGTGGTGCCGCAGCGTGCCCATCGCGGTGTAGAGGTCGCCCAGGACCTCGTCGCCGTGCTTCTGGGCCGCGGCGATGGCGACCCGCACGGGTCCGATCGCCTGCTTCATCATCTCCTGGTAGTCCTCGGGCAGGTCCCGCCCGCGGTTGAGGACGGCGAGGGACATGACGTGCCAGTGCAGGTCGAGGTCGCGCACCTTGGCCGCCTCGAGGACCCAGCGACTGGTCAGCCACGCCCAGGGACACAGCGGGTCGAACCAGAAGTCCACGCGGGCCTTGGTGGGGGCGCTCTGCACTGCCTCGGTCATGTAACCGTCCTCCGGGATTCGTCGGCCCGGCTGATCGCGCCGGGCCCGCTGCCTGTCCAAATCCGGATCGCCGTCGGGTTGTTCCCGCCTCCGCTCGGCGAGCCGCTGTGGAGCACCGAGGAGGA
Source organism: Blastococcus sp. CT_GayMR16 (assembly GCF_004570875.1). Taxonomy (GTDB): domain Bacteria; phylum Actinomycetota; class Actinomycetes; order Mycobacteriales; family Geodermatophilaceae; genus Blastococcus_B. Next base: position 317,858 of record NZ_SPQK01000001.1, read on the forward strand.
ACGTCGTCCCCGCATGGAAAGCTTTCCTGTGTGTCCGTACCCAACCTGACCCGCACCGACGCCGCCGCGCGCGCCGAACTGCTCGCCGTCCAGAACTATGACCTGCACCTCGACGTCACCGACGGGGCCGGCCGCCCCGGCGAGCAGACGTTCCGGTCGGTCACCACCGTCGAGTTCACCAGCCGCCAGCCGGGCGCGGACACGTTCATCGACCTGGTCGCCGAGATCGTGCACTCCGCCACCCTCAACGGGGTCGAGCTGGACGTGAGCAGCTACACCGCCGAGGGCGGCCTGCCGCTGCCGGGCCTCGCGGAGACGAACACGCTCGTGGTCACCGCCGACTACCGGTACTCCAACAGCGGCGAGGGCCTGCACCGCTTCCAGGACCCCGAGGACGGGCAGGTCTACCTCTACACGCAGTTCGAGCCGGCCGACGCCAAGCGGATGTTCGCCTGCTTCGACCAGCCCGCCCTGAAGGCCGCGTTCACGGTGCACGTGGTCGCGCCGTTCGACTGGCAGGTCATCTCCAACACCGGCGGGCGCACGATCGAGGCCGGGCCGGGCGGCTCCCAGCTCGCGCACTTCGAGCCGACCAAGCGGATCTCGACCTACCTCGTCGCGCTGATCGCCGGGCCCTACGCCAAGGTCACCGACTCCCACGAGGGCATCCCGCTGGCGCTCTACTGCCGGGCGTCCCTCGCCAAGTTCCTCGACCCCGACGAGCTGTTCCGCGTCACCAAGCAGGGCTTCGACTTCTTCCACCGGGTGTTCGACTACCCGTACCCCTTCGACAAGTACGACCAGCTCTTCGTGCCCGAGTTCAACGCCGGCGCCATGGAGAACGCCGGGGCGGTCACCTTCCTCGAGGACTTCGTCTTCCGGTCGAAGGTCAGCCGCGCCCGCTACGAGCGGCGCGCCGAGACCGTGCTGCACGAGCTCGCCCACATGTGGTTCGGCGACCTCGTGACCATGCGCTGGTGGGACGACCTGTGGCTCAACGAGTCCTTCGCCACCTACATCAGCACGCTCTGCCAGTCCGAGGCGACCGAGTACACGACCGCCTGGACGACGTTCGCGAACACCGAGAAGGCGTGGGCGTACGCGCAGGACCAGCTGCCCTCCACCCACCCCATCGCGGCGGACATCCCCGACGTGGCCGCGGTCGAGGTCAACTTCGACGGGATCACCTACGCCAAGGGCGCCTCGGTACTCAAGCAGCTGGTCGCCTACGTCGGCCGGGACGAGTTCCTCGCGGGTGTCCGGCGGTACTTCAAGCAGCACGAGTACGGCAACACCACGCTCGCCGACCTGCTGGCGCCGCTCGAGGAGAGCTCGGGCCGCGACCTGTCGGAGTGGGTCGACCAGTGGCTGCGCACCAGCCAGGTCAACACGCTGCGCCCGGTGTTCGACCTGACCGACGACGGCCGCTACGCGAGCTTCACCATCGAGCAGACAGCGGTCGCCGAGCACCCCGTGCTGCGCAACCACCGGCTGGCGGTCGGGCTCTACAGCGAGGGGCCGGACGGGCTCGCCCGAACCTCCCGGGTAGAGCTCGACGTCGCCGGTGCGCGCACCGAGGTCCCCGAGCTCGTCGGCCACCCTGCCGCCGACCTCGTGCTCGTCAACGACGACGACCTCACCTACGCCAAGCTGCGCCTCGACGAGCGGTCGCTGGCCACCCTGCGCACGCGGATCGGCGCCATCCCCGACCCCCTGGCCCGGGCCCTGTGCTGGTCGGCCGCCTGGGACATGACCCGTGACGCCGAGCTGCCCGCCCGCGAATGGGTGCAGCTCGTGCTTGCCGGCGTCGATGCCGAGACCGAGATCAGCGTCGTCCAGTCGCTGCTCGCCCGCGTGCAGACGGCGCTCAACTCCTACGCCGACCCGACGTGGGCGGGCACGGGCTGGACGATGCTGGCCGATCACGCCCTCGCCTCCCTCGAGGCCTCGGCGCCCGGCAGCGACGCGCAGCTGCAGTGGTCGCGCACCTTCGCCAGCGCGGCCCGCACCGACGCGCACGCCAAGATCCTCCGCGGCCTGCTCGACGGGTCCCGGGTCCTGGAGGGCCTCGAGGTCGATGCCGACGCGCGCTGGGCGTTCCTCTCCGGGCTCGTGGCGATCGGCGCGGCCGGCGACCCTGAGATCGACGCCGAGGAGGAGCGGGACGCGACCGCGACCGGCGCGCGGCGCGCGGCGACCGCCCGGGCGCTTCGGCCGACCGTGGAGTCGAAGGCGGAGACGTGGGAGCGCGCCTTCCACGACGACACCGTGCCGAACGCGGTGCACGAGGCGATGCTGCTGGGCTTCTGGCACCCAGCGCAGCGCGAGCTGACCGCTCAGTACGTCGAGCGCTACTTCGCCGAGATCCGGCCACTGTGGGACAGGCGACCCGGTGAGATCGCCAAGAACGCCGTCCAGTACCTGTTCCCGCCGGTCGTCGAGCCGCGCACGATCATCGCGGCCGACGCCTGGCTGGCCGACGAGGAGCAGCCCCCGCCGCTGCGGCGCCTCATCTTCGAGGGCAGGGACGGGATCGCCCGCGCGCTCCGCGCCCGGGAGCGCGACGGGGACGCCATGTGATCTGTCGGCCTACCGGCCGACACCGCTACCAGGAGCCGTCCCCGACGGTCACTGAGCCCTACCCGCTCCTCCTCGCGGAGGCCTCCGGCCCCCACTCGTCGGAGCGCCTCGCTGGCCGCGGTGCGGTCCGGAGGACCGCGGTGTGGTCAGTCGTGCAGGTGGCGCAGGGCGGGCGGGTGGCCGGCCTGGTCCGACATCTGCCGCAACCCGTTGACGATGCCGCCCACGAGATCACCGGCGGCGAACGAACCGGTCATCGAGAGCACGGCCAGCGCGCACGCGCGGTCGGGGATCCGACGGGCGGCGGCAGCGCCGGTGACGACCTCGACGACCCGCTGCCCGGGTGAGACGGCGATCAGCACCGACTCGGGAAGGTGGTCGCCGGAGTGCCCGAACAGCTCCTCGGCGCGGATGCGGGTCTGCTTGCCGAGGTCACCGATGTACAGCGTGAAGCGCAGCCCGGTCTCCCGGGACGACATGGTCAGCGCCTCGTCGAGCCGGGCCAGCTCCTGGAAGCTGAAGATCGAGTCGAGGTCACTGGCCTCGTCCGTCCGCGCCGCCGCGGTGTCGTGCGTGGCGGTGTCGTGGGACTCGACTTCGAGCGCGCGGGTCATCGCCGGCCTCCGGGGCTGTCGGAACTCAGGGACATGACTCAGCGGCTCCCGTCACCAGGTCCCGCGGGCGCCGCCGAGCGGCCCTGCGGTGACGGGAGCGGAGGAACCGGCCGGAAGAGCGGCGTGGGATCCGTGGCCGGCGGCGGCGCCGTCCGGATGGGGCTCGTACCAGATCGGCGCGTGGTCCCACGGCTGACCGGACTTGTAGCGGACGCGCTTGCGTCCGCCGGGCAGGAAGATCAGCAGCGCCAGCAGGACGATGATGGCCAGCGGGACGCCTGCGAAGACGAGGATGGTCTCGGCGACGGTCACGGCGGACAACTTACCGGCACGGCCCCCGGATCAGCCCGCCTAGCCCCATCCCTCGGGGTGCCGCCCGGCCCAGGGGCGCGCCGCCTCGACCTGCGCCGACAACGCGAACAGCGTCGCCTCGTCCGCCGGGCGACCCACGAGCATGCTGCCGACCGGTAGTCCCGACTGCGTCCAGTGCAGCGGCAGGCTCACTGCCGGCTGTCCCGTCACGTTGAACAGCGCCGTGAACGCCGCGTACCGCTTGTTCCGTTCGAAGTCCTCCGCGCCGTCGCCCTCGGCGTCGAACCAGCCGAGCGGGCGGGGGGTCATCGTCACCACGGGCGCCAGCAGGACGTCGTAGGCGTCGGTGGCCTGGAGGAACCGGCGGGCGAACAGCCGCAGCGCGGTCATCGCCTCCATCGCCGTGTGGGCCGACATCGCCAGGCCGCGGCCGCGCAGTTCCCGCGTGAGCGGGCGCAGTTCGCCGACCCGGTCGGGCGGTACCGGCAGCAGGGTCCCGGACAGCGCCCACACCCGCTCGAAGGACGGCAGCACCTCCGGGCCCAGGAGCCCTCGGGGCACGTCCTCGACGTCGTGGCCCAGGCTCTCCAGCAGCTTCCCGGCGTCCTCGAAGGCCTCCGACACCTCCGGGTCCAGCTCGATGCCGGGCATCGGCGACTCCGAGTACCGGCCGATCCGCAGCCGGCCCGGCATGCGGTCGGCCGCCTGCAGGAACGTCTCCCCTACCGGTGGTGGCGGCGCCCAGGCGAAGTCCCCGAGCACCGGCCCGCTCATCGCGTCGAGCATGACGGCGGCGTCCCGCACCGTCCGGGCCAGCGGCCCGTTGACGCCGAGCCCCGTCACGTCGGCCCCGAAGGGAGCGCTGCTGACCCGGCCGCGGCTCGGCTTCATCCCGACGATCCCGTTGATGCTCGCGGGGATTCGGATCGACCCACCGCCGTCGCTGCCCTGCGCGAACGGCACCATCCCGGCGGCGACCGCGACCGCCGCTCCCCCGCTGGACCCGCCGGCGAGCCGAGACGGGTCCCAGGGGCAACGCGCGGGGCCGGCGAGGTCGTTGTCGGTGTAGCACGGGTAGCCGAACTCGGGCGTGTTGGTCTTGCCGACGCTGATGGTGCCCGCGGCGGCCAGCTTGGTCACCACGGCGTCGTCCACGGTCGCCACGTTGTCGGCCATGACCCGCGAGCCGAACGTCGTCCGGACGCCGGCGGTGTTGTTGAGGTCCTTGATCGCGGTCGGCACGCCGAGCAGCGGGGGCAGGTCGCCTCCGGCCCGCAGCAGCTCCTCCGCGCGGGACGCCGCAGCCAGGGCGCGCTCGGGGGTGACGGTGAGAAACGCACCGAGCCCGGCGTCGAGCGCCGCGATCCGGGCGAGCGCGTGCTCGACGAGCTGCGTCGGGCTCACCTCGCCGCTCCGGACGGCGGCGGCCTGCTCGAGCGCAGTCAGGTCGTGCAGCTGGGGCACGGACGGCGACGCTAGACCGGTCCCGGTAGACAGGGCAGGTGGACCTGACCCGCGCCGCCGCCGAGGCGCTCGACGCCGCCGATCCGCTGGCCTCCTTCCGGGAGCGCTTCACCGGCACCGGCGACGACGGCCCCGAGCGGCTGATCTACCTGGACGGCAACTCGCTGGGCCGACTGCCGCGCGAGACCCCCGCGGCGCTCGCCCGGGTGGTCGAGCAGCAGTGGGGGGAGGGCCTGGTCGGCTCGTGGGCCGGCTGGATCGGCGAGGCGACCCGGCTCGGCGACGCCCTGGCCGACGGCGTCCTGGGAGCGCGGCCCGGGGAGGTCCTGGTCGCGGACTCCACGTCGGTGAATCTCTACAAGCTGCTCATGGCCGGCGCCCGGGCCCGGCCCGGCCGGGACGTGCTCGTGTGCACCGCCGACGACTTCCCGACCGACCGGTACGTCGTCGGAGGGGTGGCCGAGGCCCGGGGCATGACCGTGCGGGAGCTCCCGGCCGACCTGGACGAGGGCCTGGATCCGGCGACGCTGGCGGCCGCGCTGGACGAGCGGGTCGCCGTCGTCGTCCTCTCGCTGGTCGCCTACCGGTCGGGCGCGCTGGCGGACCTCGCCGCGGTGACCCGGCTGGTGCACGACGCCGGTGCGCTGGTGCTGTGGGACCTGTCGCACGCCGTCGGCGCCGTGCCCGTGCAGCTCGCCGCGGCCGACGCCGACCTCGCCGTCGGCTGCACCTACAAGTACCTCAACGGCGGCCCCGGCGCCCCGGCGTTCCTCTACGTGCGACGGGACCTGCAGGCGCAGTTGCGCTCACCGATCCAGGGCTGGTTCGGCCAGCGCGACCAGTTCGCGATGGGACCGGTGTACGAGCCCGCCGAGGGCATCGAGCGGTTCGGCGTCGGCACCCCGCCCGTGCTGGGCATGGCGGCGGTCGAGGTCGGCGCGCGGCTGACCGCAGAGGCCGGCGTGGACCGGCTGGCCACCAAGGGCAGCGCCATGGCCGAGCTGATCGTGGCGCTCGGCGACGCCTGGCTCGCGCCGCACGGCATCTCGCTGGCGTCCCCCCGCGATCCCGCTCGGCGCGGATCGCACGTCACGTTCGCCCATCCGCAGGCGTGGCAGCTGACCCAGGCCCTCGTCGACCGGGGGGTGGTGCCGGACTTCCGGACGCCGGACCGGGTCCGGCTGGGACCGGCGCCGCTCTACACCCGGTTCGTCGACGTCTGGGACGGGATGAGCCGGTTCCGGGACGTCCTCGCCGAGGGCGCGCAGGAGAGCTACCCGGCCGAGCGCGCCCGGGTGACGTGACGGACGGAGCCTCACTCGAGGTCGGGCACGCCGATCGGGTTGCCCGCCGGCCACTCCCCCGCCGCGACGACGGCCTGGCGCAGCGGCGCGAGGAGGACGGCGAGCCGGTCGCAGCGCGCATCGCCGAGCGCTCGCCACGGTCCGAGGGCCAGCCGGTCGGTGTCGGCCTCGACCCCTGCCACGATCGCGAGCCCCTCGGCGGTGAGCCCGTCCTCGTCGATCCAGCGGCGGTCGGTCAGCCCCTCGGTGGCGGCGTCCCACGCGTCGTCGTGCCAGCCGCGGGCCCGCTGCAGCCAGTCCCGCGTGCTGCGGCCGGCCCCTGCGGCGAGGACGTGGGCGCTCACGCCGTCGATCTCCCGCACGAGCAGGGCCGCGTTGTGCCCGTCGCCGCGGTGCTCGCGCAAGGTGGTGAGCGCCTGCCACAACGCGAGATGGGGCTCGGCGGGGACGGGAAGGCTCCGGTTCGCGGCCGCCAGGGGCCGCCCGGGCAGATCCACCGCGGCTGCCGCCGTCCCTACCAGCTCCGCGGCCTCGGCCGCCTCGGCCGAGCCCGGCCATTCCTCCCCCAGCACCCGCCGGACGGCCCGGTCGATCCCGTCCAGCCGCGCCTGCAGCGCGGCCTCCGGTGTCGTGGCGGACCAGATCGCGGGAACCCGGCGGGCCACGAAGCCCGGAGCGAAGTTGTAGAAGGTCGCCGTCACGACCTCCGGTCCCACGGCACCGAGCGGTGCGGCACGGGCGGCGAAGTAGCCGTTCCAGAACCCCCGCAGTCCGACGTTCTCACCGGCACCGAGGCACTCGGCCGCGAAGTAGAGCAGCGCGTGGTACGGCTCACCGAGCGCCCAGAGCCGGCGGGCACCGGCCGGTGACGTCACGCGCTGACGCTCTCGGGCACGCCCAGCCATTCACGCCACCGCGGGTCCACGGTCCGGGTGCCCAGCAGGCGCCATGCGGCACCGCTGGGCGTGCGTGGCGGGTGCGGCAGCGCCCAGCCCATCTCCGCCAGCGACCGGTCGGCCTTGGTGTGGTTGCACCGCCGGCACGCCGCGACGACGTTGTCCCAGGTGTGCGTGCCGCCCCGGCTGCGCGGCACGACGTGGTCGATGCTCGTCGCCGACCCCCCGCAGTAGACGCACGTCTGTCCGTCGCGGGTGAACACGGCCCGCCGCGACAACGGGACGGACGCCGGGAAGGGCACCCGCACGTACCGGGTCAGCCGGACGACGACCGGGACCGCCAGGCTGATCAGCTCGGCGTGCACCACGTCGTCGGCGGAGTCGACCGGTTCGGCCTTCTCGGCGAGCACCAGCACGATGGCGCGGCGGCTGGACACCACGCACAGCGGCTCGTAGGTGGCGTTGAGCAGCAGGGTCGCGCTCGTGGTGCCCGGTGACGGCACAGGCAGGAGCGAACGAACGGGGTCGCGGCGCGGACCTGGATGGCCCACGGACGACGACCCGGGCGCGAGACGCGGCACGGATCACCTCCGGACGCCCGGACCGCCGGGTGCCGAGCGACCCACGGGCGGCCCCCATTCTGACCCGAGAAACGGCGATCGGCGCTGTCGGTTTCCGTCGCACCCCTCGGAGCGCGGCCCACGGGCCCTCCGTCGGCCACTACCGTTGGTGCGATGCGCTATCCCGAGGCCCCGCGGCTCGACCTCGTCGAGGACCTGCACGGACATCCCGTCGCCGACCCGTACCGCTGGCTCGAGGACGCCGCCGATCCGCGCACCCGGGCCTGGACCGAGGCCCAGGACGCCGTCACGGCCGAGGTGCTCGGCGCCCTGCCGCTGCGCGAGGAGTTCGCCGTCCGGCTGGAGAAGCTCGTGCACGCCGGCGCGGTCGGCATCCCGGTGTGGCGCGGCGAGCGGGCCTTCTCCACCCGGCGCGACCCGGGCCAGGAGCACGCCGTGCTGCGCGTCCGCGAGGCCGACGGCACGGAGCGGGTGCTGGTCGACCCCATGGCGCTCGATCCGGCCGGCACGACGACCCTCGACGCCTGGTCCGCGTCCTGGGAGGGCGACCGGCTGGCCTACCAGCTCTCCACCGGCGGCGACGAGGAATCCAGCCTCTACGTCCTGGACGTCGCAACCGGCGAGGTCGTCGACGGTCCGATCGACCGCTGCCGCTACTCCCCCGTCGCGTGGCTGCCCGGCGGCGACGAGCTCTACTACGTCCGCCGCCTGGCCCCGGAGCTCGTGCCCGACGGCGAGGAGCAGTTCCACCGGCGGGTGTGGCGCCACCGGGTGGGCGCCCCGGCCGGTGACGACGTGCTCGTCCACGGCGAGGGCAGCGACCCGACGACCTACTTCGGCGTGCACACCAGCCGGGACGGCCGCTGGCTGGTCGTCTCCGGGTCCGCGGGCACCGCACCGCGCGACGACGTCTGGATCGCCGACCTCGCCGGAGGCGGCGAACTCCGCGACTTCCAGGTGGGCGTGGACGCCCAGACCGCCGCCTGGGTCGCCCGGGACGGCCGGCTGTGGCTGATGTCGGACCGCGACACCCCGCGCTGGCGGCTCGCCGTCGCCGATCCCGCGGACCCGGGCACGTGGTCACCGGAGTCCTGGCAGGACGTCATCCCCCAGCAACCGGACGCCGTCCTCTCCGACGTCGCCCTGGTCGACGGAGCGGACGGCGACCTGCAGGTGCTGGCCGTCCACGCGGTCGACGCCACCGACCGGCTGTCGGTGTGGGCCGCGAACGGCTCCGGCCGCCTCGCCGACGTCGCGGGCCTCGGCGTGGGCAGCGTCTCGGGGGTCAGCGCGCCCCCGGAGGGCGGGACGTCGGCCTGGGTGGGCTACACCGACTACGCGACCCCGCCATCGGTACTGCGCTGGGAGGCCGCGTCGCCGACCACGCTGACCACGTGGGAGGAGGCGTCCGTCGCCGGCGAGGTGCCCGACCTGACCGTGGTCGAGACCCACGCGACGTCGGCCGACGGGATCCCGGTGCACCTGTTCGTGCTCTCCGGCAACGGCACTCCCGACACGCCGCGGCCGACCGTGCTCTACGGCTACGGCGGCTTCAACGTGTCCCTGACCCCGGCATACACCGCGCAGGCCCTGGCCTGGGTCGCCGCCGGTGGCGTGTGGGCCGTGGCCAACCTCCGCGGCGGCTCCGAGCACGGCGAGGAGTGGCACCGCGCGGGGATGCGCGAGCGCAAGCAGAACGTCTTCGACGACTTCGCGGCCGCCGGTGAGCACCTGGTGGCCCAGGGCTGGACGACGCACGAGCAGCTCGCCGTCATGGGCGGGTCCAACGGTGGGCTGCTGGTGGGGGCCGCGCTGACCCAGCGGCCGGAACTCGCCGCCGCGGTGGTCTGCAGCGCGCCGCTGCTGGACATGGTGCGGTACGAGCTGTTCGGCCTGGGCCGCACCTGGAACGACGAGTACGGCACGGCGGAGAAGCCCGACGAGCTCGGCTGGCTGCTCGGTTACTCGCCCTACCACGCGGTCCGCGAGGGGACGGCGTACCCGGCGGTGCTGTTCACGACCTTCGAGTCCGACACCCGCGTCGACCCGCTGCACGGCCGCAAGCTCGCTGCCGCCCTGCAGCACGCGACCGCAGGAGAGGCACCGATCGTGTTGCGTCGCGAGACGTCGGTGGGGCACGGAGCACGCGCGGTGAGCCGGACCGTGGGGCTGGCGGCCGACCAACTGGCCTTCCTCGCCGAGCACACCGGTCTCGCTCGCCGGTAGGACGTATCTCGCCCCTTCGCTGACAGGGCGCGCCGCACCTGGGAGACTCCTGGGTGATGTCTCGATCACAGCTCGTGTTCGCCGCGGCCGACGGAGTCTCGGGCGCGGTTCCCAGCTGCGTCGAGGACTCCACGACGCTGTGCGCGAAGGTCTACGAGTGGTTCGGCCTGGACTGGCTCGCGGCCAATGCCGACACGCTGATCGCCTCGCCGGCGAAGATCCTGCTGATCGTGCTGCTCGCCGTCGGTGTCCGGGCGCTGATGCACCGGGGCATCCGCCGGCTCACCGACCGCACGGCCACCGGCGCGGTGCCGACGATCCTGCGGCCGCTGCGCAACCGGGTGCCGTCGAACTCCGAGGCGCTCGACCAGGCCACCGAGCGCCGCACCCAGCCGGCCGAGGCCATCGGGTCGGTGCTGCGCATCGTCGCCTCGATCCTCGTGCTGGGCATCGGTGTGGTGCTGGTCCTCGGCGAGCTGGGCATCAACCTCGCCCCGATCGTCGCCAGCGCCGGCGTGGTCGGGCTGTGGCCCCCTGCAGGGTCCCGTCGCGAGCTTGCGAGCGGTGGGGGGCAGGGGGTCCTTTCTCAGTACGGCGTCGGGGACGTCGTGGACCTCGGCGAGGCCAGCGGGACGGTCGAGGCGGTGGGCCTGCGGATCACGCGGCTCCGCGACGTCAACGGCGTCGTCTGGTACGTCCGCAACGGCGAGAACCTGCGGGTCGGCAACAAGAGCCAGGGCTTCGCCCAGGTGGTCATCGACATGCCCGTCGCCCACGACACCGACCTCGAGTACGCCCGGACGGCGATGCAGGAGGTCGCCGACGCGATGTACGAGGACGAGTGGGCCGCCGTCCTGCTCGCCGAGCCGGAGTCGCTCGGCGTCGAGCAGATCACCGCGGAGGGCGTCTTCCCCCGGCTCGTCGTCCGCTCGACCGATGCCGACCAGTTGCGGGTCGGCCGGGAGCTGCGGATGCGGCTCAAGGAGCGGTTCGTCGCCGAGGGCATCCGGACGCCGCTGCCGCTCCTGACCGGTGCCGCGACGGGAGTCCGGTGAGCGCGCCCGCGCCGGAGGGGTTCTCCCCCGTCGGCGCACCGGCTCGGCAGGCGACCTTCCGGGAGGTCTTCGCCGTCCGGGAGTTCCGGCCGCTGTTCGGCACGTTCCTCCTCTCCACCGCCGGCGACGAGCTCGCACGGGTGGCGCTCACCGTGCTGGTCTACCAGCGCACCTCCTCGCCGCTGCTGTCGGCGATGACCTTCGCGATCGGCCATCTGCCCTGGCTGCTGGGCGGCCCGGTGCTGTCCGCGCTGGCCGACCGGCTGCCCCGCCATCGGGTGCTCATCGCCGCCGACGTCACCCGCGCGGTGCTGCTCGGCCTCATGGCCATCCCCGGCACGCCGCTGCCGGTCCTGCTCGGCCTCCTCTTCCTCGTGTCGTTGTGCGCACCGCCGTTCGAGTCGGCCCGGTCGGCGCTGATGGCCGACGTGCTCGACGGCGACCGCTATGCCGTCGCGACGTCCCTGACCAACATCACGCTGCAGCTGGCACAGGTGGTCGGCTTCCTGGCCGCCGGGCTACTGGTCACCGCGCTCAGTCCGTCGGCGGCGCTGCTCATCGACGGTGCGACGTTCGCGGTGTCCGCGCTCTGGCTGGCTCGCGGCCTGCGACGGCGGCCCGCCCCGACGTCCGAGGCCGGTGGCGGCCGCCGCTCCCTGTGGCAGGACACCGGGGACGGCCTGCGGCTGATCGCCCGCTCCCCCCGGCTGCTGGCGATCATGGGCGTGCTCTGGGTCGCGACGGCGTTCGCCTACGCCTCCGAGGGCGTCGCCGCCCCGCTCGTCGAGGAGCTCGGCCACGGGACGTCGGCCATCGGTGTCCTGCTCGCGGCCAACCCGCTGGGAGTGACGATCGGCGGACTGGTCATCGCCCGGTTGGTCGCACCCGACCGGCGCGAACGGCTCGTCGTCCCCCTCGTCGTCCTCTCGCTGGCGCCGATCCTCGCCGCCGGGCTGATCGCGGTCCTGGCCGAGCCGAGCAATCTCGCCTTCTGGCTCGTGGTGGGTCTGCTCTTCGTGTCCGGCCTCGGGGCCTCGTGGCTGATCCCGCTCAACGTCTCCTTCGTCCAGGCCGTGCCGAGCGCCTACCGCGGCCGCGCCTTCGGCGTCGCGGTCAGCGGGCTCTACGGCGTCCAGGCCATCGGTGCCCTCGGTGCGGGCCTCGGGGCCGAAGGGGTGTCGGCCAGCGGAGTGCTCGCCCTGTCCGGCGGCCTCGGGCTGATCGCGGTGGCGCCGGCGCTCATCGCCTACCGACGTACCCGGGGTCACATGGCAGCCGACGGCGCGGCTGAGGGACCATCGACTCCATGAGCGAGTCGAGCCGGTCCCTCCCCTCGGCGCGCACCTTCTACGACGAGGTCGGGGGCGCGCCGGTCTTCCGGGCGCTCGTCCACCACTTCTACGCCGGGGTCCGCACCGACCCGGTGCTCGCGCCGCTGTACCCCCAGGACGACTGGGACGGCGCCGAGACGCGGCTGCGCGGCTTCCTCGAGCAGTACTGGGGCGGCCCGACGACCTACTCCCAGGAACGTGGCCACCCGCGGCTGCGGATGCGGCACGCGCCGTTCGCCATCGGCCCGGCCGAGCGCGACGCGTGGCTCGCGCACATGCGCGCCGCCGTCGACTCCCTGGGGCTCTCCCCCGAGCAGGACGCGACGCTCTGGGGTTACCTGGAGATGGCCGCGCTCAGCATGCAGAACCGCTTCCCAGACGACGCCGAGGTCGACCTCACCCCCTGACGTCCCCGCACCCGATCGACCTCTGGAGAGCCCGGTGCACCCGGACCCGAATCCTGTTCTGTCCCCGTCCGCCGACTGGTGGCGGTCGGCGGTCTTCTACCAGATCTACATCCGCAGCTTCGCCGACGGGAACGGCGACGGCGTCGGCGACCTGGCCGGCATCCGCAGCCGTCTCCCGTACCTGGCAGACCTCGGGGTGGACGCGCTGTGGATCACGCCGTTCTACCCGTCGCCCATGGCCGACCACGGCTACGACGTCGCCGACCCACGGGACGTCGAACCGGTCTTCGGGGACCTCGCGCAGTTCGACACCCTGCTGACCGAGGCGCATGCCGTGGGCCTCCGGGTGACGATCGACCTGGTCCCGAACCACAGCTCGCACGACCACGAGTGGTTCCAGGCGGCACTGGCCGCGGCGCCGGGTTCCCCGGAGCGGGCGCGCTACTTCTTTCGCGACGGACGCGGGCCGGACGGCGCCGAGCCGCCCAACAACTGGCCCTCGATCTTCGGTGGCCCCGCCTGGAGCCGTGTGCCCGACGGCGAGTGGTACCTGCACATCTTCGCCTCGGAGCAGCCGGACCTGAACTTCACCAACCCCGAGGTGGTCGCCGACCTCGAGGCGACGATGCGGTTCTGGCTCGACCGCGGCGTCGACGGCTTCCGCATCGACGTGGCCCACGGCATGGCGAAGCCCGACGGCCTGCCGGACATGGTGCTGCTGGAGGGCGTCGGCCTGCTCGACGACCACGGCGCCGGCGACCTGCGGTTCGACCAGGACGACGTGCACGTCGTCCACCGCCGGATCCGGGCGGTCCTCGACGCCTACCCGGGCACCATGGCCGTGGGCGAGGTGTGGGTGTCCGACGACGCGCGCCTGGCGCAGTACCTCCGTCCCGACGAGCTGCAGCTGGCGTTCAACTTCAAGCTGCTGACCGCGGAGTGGGCGGCGGGCGACCTCCGCGACGCCGTCACCCACTCCCTGGCCGCGGTCGCCGGCACCCCCGCGCCGGCCTGCTGGGTGCTGTCCAACCACGACCGGCCGCGGCACGTCACCCGGTACGGCGGCGGCGAGCTGGGCCTCCGCCGGGCGCGCGCCGCCGCGCTGCTCCAGCTCGCCCTGCCCGGAGCGGTCTACCTCTACAACGGCGACGAGCTCGGCATGCCCGACGTCGACCTGCCCGACGAGGCGCTCCAGGACCCGATCTGGGAGCGCTCGGGGCACGCCGAGCGCGGCCGGGACGCCTGCCGGGTGCCGATGCCGTGGTCGGGGACGGAACCCTCCTACGGGTTCTCCTCGCGGGCGGACACCTGGCTGCCGATGCCCGAGGGCTGGGCGGCGCTGACCGCGGCCGGGCAGGCGGCAGACGCTACGTCGATACAGTCGCTGTACCGGGCGGCCCTCGCGCTACGCACGACCTCGCCGCTGTTCGGCGGCGAGGCGCTGGACTGGCTACCGGCGCCCGACGGCTGCCTTGCGTTCCGCCGTCCGGGCGGCCTCGTCTGCCTGGTCAACGTCTCGGGAGCGCCGGTCCCGCTGCCGGAGGGCCAGGTGCTCCTGGCCAGCGCGGATCTCGGCGACGGCACCCTGCCCGACGACACGGCGGTGTGGCTCGCGGCCTGAGAAGGCCGGACGTTCCGGGAGCGCGCGGGGTCCGTTACCGCGGCTCCGGTACTTTCCGGGCGACGACGACGCCCCCGGGAGACCGTGCTGTGAAGACCAAGGACCTCGCCTACATCGCGCTGTTCGCCGCGATCATGGCGGTGCTGGGGCTGCTGCCGCCGGTGCCCGTGCCGGGGATCCCGGTGCCGATCACCGCGCAGACCCTCGGCGTCATGCTGGCCGGATCGGTGCTCGGCGCGCGCCGAGGCGGTCTCGCCCTGCTCGTGTTCCTCGCGGTGGTCGCGGTCGGGCTGCCGGTCCTCTCGGGCGGCCGCGGAGGGCTCGCCGTCTTCGTCGGGCCGTCCGCCGGCTTCCTGTACAGCTGGCCGATCGCCGCGTTCGTCATCGGCCTGCTCACCGAGCTGTTCTGGCGCCGCTACAACCTCGCGTGGGCGCTGGTGGCCAACCTGATCGGCGGCGTGCTGGTCATCTACGCGATCGGGATCCCGTTCCTGAGCCTGTTCGGGGACGTGCCGCTGTCGACGGCGTTCACCGGGTCGATGGCGTTCGTCCCCGGCGACCTGGTCAAGGCGGTCGCCGCCTCGCTCGTCGCGGTCGCCGTCCACAAGGCGTACCCGGTCATCGAGCTGCCGGCCCGGCGCGCGACGGCCGGCTGACGATCCTGGGGCTCCTTGTGCGGCGCGGACGGCGGGCCGACGCCGCGGCCGCGGCGGCCATCGTTCCGCGGACGGCGATCGAGGTGCACGACGTCGCCCACTTCTACGGCGACCGCCCGGTGCTGACCGACGTCTCGCTGACCCTGACCGAACGGCGGATCGGCGTCATCGGCGCCAACGGCTCGGGCAAGAGCACGTTCGCCCGCCTGCTCAACGGCCTGGTGATCCCCGCTGAGGGCAGCGTGCTGGTCGACGGGCTGGACACCCGCACGCAGGGCCGCGAGGTGCGCCGCCGGGTCGGCTTCGTCTTCCAGGACCCGGACGCGCAGATCGTGCACCCGACGGTCGAGGAGGACATGGCGTTCGGGCCGCACAACCAGGGCGTGGCCGCCGAGGAGACGGCTCGGCGGGTCGAGGAGATGCTGGTCCGCTACGGCCTGGCGGGACACCGGGACCACCCGGCGCACCTGCTCAGCGGCGGCCAGAAGCAGCTGCTGGCGATCGCCGGCGTGCTGGTCATGCGGCCCCAGCGGATCGTGTTCGACGAGCCGACGACGCTGCTGGACCTGGCCAACACGCGGCGGGTCTCCCGGGTCATCGATGCGCTGGAGCAGGACGCGGTCGTGGTCACCCATCACCTCGACCTGCTGGACGGGTTCGACCGGGTCCTCGTGTTCGAGGACGGCCGCGTGGTCGCCGACGGCTCGCCGGGCGAGACGGTGCCCTGGTACGTGGCGAGGATGGGCTGATGCTGTCGCTGTACGTGCCGGGGGCCTCGCCCGTGCACCGGGCGCCCGCCGGGCTGAAGCTCGCCGTGCTGGCGGTGCTCGGCGTCGGGCTGTTCGCGACCGGGCGTCTGGATCTGGTGGCGACCGCGCTGCTGCTCGTGCTCGCCACCGGGCTACTCTGGGCGCGGCTTCCGTTCCGGGCGCTGACCGCGCAGGTGCGACCCGTGTGGATCTGGCTAGCCGCGCTGTTCGGGTTCCACCTGCTGGTGACCGGCCCCCTCGTCGGCGCGGTCGCCGTGCTCCGGCTGCTGACCCTGGTGGTCGCCGCGGCGGTGGTCACCGCGACGACGCGGGTGACCGCCCTGGTGGCCGTCATCGAATGGCTGACCTCGCCGCTGCGGGTGTTCGGGGTGCGCCCGGCGCGGATCGGGCTGGTCATCGCGATGACGCTGCGGTTCATCCCGCTGGTCGCCGACCGGGCGGCCCGCATCCGGGAAGCCCAGGCGGCGCGCGGCGCGGACCGGGTGCGGCTGGCCATGGTCGTGCCGCTGCTCGTGCAGGTGCTCCGGATGGCGACCACGGTCGGTGAGGCGCTGGACGCCCGCGGTGCGGGTGACGTGCCCGGCCGCCGTCCGCGTCGCCGGGCGGCGGCCGAGAACCTGGGGACGACGTAACCGGCGGCGTCGTCACCGAGATCTGGCTGACCGGAGCCGCCGCCGCGCCGATGCGCCGCGTGCCGACGGGGCTACTGGTCGCCGGGGCCGGACTGGACGGCGACCGCTACGCGCTCGGCGGGGGCACCTGGGCCCGGTATCCGGACCTGGATAAGCAGCTGACGCTGATCGACCGGGACGAGGTGGCCGCCGTCGCCGCCGAGGTCGGGGTGCAGCTCACGCCCGGCGACACCCGGCGCAACCTCGTCACCGTGGGCGTGGACCTGCCCGCGCTGGTGGGGCGGTGGTTCGCCGTCGGGGACGCACTGCTGTTCGGGATGAAGCGCTGCCCGCCGTGCGCGCACCTCGAGCGGCTGACCGGCGCGAAGCTGGTGAAGGCGATGCTGCACCGCGGCGGGATCAACGCGGCGGTGTTCGGCGGCGCGGAGATCGCGGACGGGGCCGTCGTCCGGCCGGTGTCCCACGACGAGGCGGCCCGCCGTGGAGCGCCGGTCGGGGCCGACCGTCCCGTCCCCCGGCGGGTCTGACCGAGCTCAACGGCAGCTCTGCACGACCATCGCGACGCCCTGGCCGCCGCCGACCGCGATCGCCGCGAGGCCGTACTGCCCCTGATCACGCCGGACGAGCTGGGAGAACAGGCGCACTGCGAGGACGGCGCCGGACGCACCCCACGGATGGCCGAGGGCGAGGGCGCCGCCCTCGGGGCAGACGCGCTCGGGATCGAGGTCCAGGGCGGCGCAGCAGGCCAGCACCTGCCCGGCGAAGGCCTCGTTGAACTCGATCACGTCGATGTCGTCCAGGGTGAGCCCGGCCCGGTCGAGCGCGAGCCGGGTGGCCGGGACGACGCCGATGCCCGGCCTGTTCGGGTCGACCCCGGCGGTGGCGGTGGCGAGCACGCGCAGACCGGGCACGCCGAGGCGGCGGTGCGTCCCGGCGTCGACCGCGGTGACGAGTGCCGCGCCGTCGTTGATGCCGCAGGAGTTCCCTGCGGTGACGGTGCCGTCGGGCAGGAAGGCCGGGCGCAGGCGGGCGAGCCGCTCGACCGACAGGCCCTCGCGCGGACGGTCGTCCGTCTGGACGTCGCCGACGGGCACGATCTCCGCGTCGAATCCGCCGGCCCGCTGCGTGGCGAACGCGCGGGCGTGCGAACGCGCGGCGTACTCGTCCTGGGCGCTCCGGGGAACGGCGAAGTCGCGGGCGAGGAGATCG
This sequence comes from Blastococcus sp. CT_GayMR16, assembly GCF_004570875.1. GTDB lineage: Bacteria > Actinomycetota > Actinomycetes > Mycobacteriales > Geodermatophilaceae > Blastococcus_B. The sequence continues at coordinate 335,516 of NZ_SPQK01000001.1, forward strand.
GCCGCCACCCCCATGTCGGGATCACCCAGGCCCGCCGGCGCGAACGGGGCGCGCTCGTAACGGGTGGGCTCGCCGCCGTCGACGGGGGGCCAGGACCGCCACGGAGCGGTCGACGCCGATTCCACTCCCCCGGCGAGGACGACGCCCGGCTCTGCTCGCAGAATCGCGACGGCGAGCACGACGGCGGCCAGGCCGCTGCCGCACTGCCGGTCGACGGTGAGGCCGGGGACGCCGACCGGGAGCGCGGCCTGCAGCGCCGCGACCCGGGCGACGTCGCCGCCGGGTCCCATGCAGTTGCCGAGGACGACCTCGCGGAGGTCGGCGCGTTCGGCGGGCTCGAGCTCGTCGGCAAGGGCCGCGATCACGGGCGCGGCGAGGTCGGCGGCGGTGAATCCGGCGAGCGAGCGCCCGGCCGTGCCGATGGGGGTACGCCGGGCCGAGATCAGCACCGGGGCGTCGTCGACGCTGCTCACGTCCCGCTTCCGCTCAGCGGCGTCAGGGCGGTCAGCTGCCCGGTCGCGGCCAAGGCCGCCAGCGCGGTGCGGTCGACCTTGCCGCTCACGGTCAGCGGGAAGGACGGCACCGAGAACCACAACCGCGGCTGCTGGGCCGACGCCAGTTCGGCCCGCGCCACCGCGCGGACCGGGGCCGCAGCGGCCGGTTCGAGCAGGACGGCGCCGACAACGTGGCCGAGACGGGGATGCGGTACGCCGACGACGACGACGTCGCTGCCGATCCCCCGCCGCAACACCTGCTCCACGTCGGCCACCAGCACGCTGGCGCCGCCGGTGAGCACCAGCTCGGTGCCGCGGCCGGTCACGGTGAGCGCCCCCTGCTCGAGGCTGCCGCGGTCGCCGACGGTGGCGAACCCGTCGTCGTCCACGGTGAGGGGGCCGTCGGCACCGCCGCCGTAGCCCAGGGAGAGATACGGCGAGCGCACCCAGATGGCGTCGGCGCGGATCTGTACCTCGACCCCGGGGAACGGCCGCAGGTCCTCCTCGGAGCTGCCCCAGGCGACGAAGGAGAGCTCGGCCGCTCCGTAGTAGTGACTGACGCGGGCGCCGCCCGCCTCGGCGCGCGCGGCCGTGTCGCGGGAGAGCCGGTCGCCGGCGACGACGACGTGGACACCCCGCAGGTCACCGCCGCCGGAGAGGGCGGTGAGCAGGGTCGCCGGGGTGAGGTGGGCGTGGGTGGCGTCCTCCGGTCCATCGACCAGGGTGGCGCCGACCGTGCGGGCGTGGACCGCGGCGAACAGGTTCATGGTCGCCGACATCGGGCCGGGCACCCACACGCGGGAGCGCCGGTCGATGCCGGCCAGGCGCGAGACGTGCGGAAAGGAGTCGACCCAGGACGCGGTGGTGCGGACGACCGACCGGGGACGGCTCGTCGTCCCCGAGGTCTGCAGCGCGATGAGTTCGCCGCGCTCGTGGGCGTCCAGCACGGCCGCCACGGGGTCCGCCGCTGACGCGATTTCGCGGACGGGGGGCATGTCCGCGCTCAGGTCGACGGCTCGTCGGTGTAGCGCGCCAGGAACTCCTTCTCCTCCGGGGTGATCCGGCGGGGGCGGTTCAGCGCGAAGTCGAACGGCACCAGCATGGTGTTGCCGGTGACGGCGAGCTGACCGTGGTCGAAGGCCTCGTAGTGGCACAGGAACGACGCCGCGCGCACGGTCGACACCCAGATCTGGATCTCCAGGGGGTCGGCGTCGTAGACGACCGAGCGCTTGTACTTGATCTCGTGGGAGGCGACGACGAGGCCGCGGCGCATGCCGGTCCTGGTGTCGTGCGTGGGGTGCTCGAAGAACAGGTTGACCCGCGCCATCTCGAAGTAGCCGAGGAACGCGACGTTGTTGATGTGCTGGTAGGCGTCCATGTCCGCCCAGCGCATGGGGACCTGCACCGTGTGCCTCACGGCGGACACCCTGCCGTACGGCTGCCGGGAACGCGCTGTGATCCTGGGCGCTCCCGGCCCTCCTTCAGTCGCGGGCCAGCTTGCGGTAGGTCGCGCGGTGCGGGCGGGTGGCCTCCTGGCCGAGCCGCTCGACCTTGTTCTTCTCGTAGTCCTGGAAGTTGCCCTCGAACCAGAACCACTTCGACTCGCCCTCGTAGGCGAGGATGTGCGTCGCCACCCGGTCGAGGAACCACCGGTCGTGGCTGACCACCACGGCGCAGCCCGGGAAGTCCAGCAGCGCGCCTTCCAGGCTGGTCAGCGTCTCCACGTCGAGGTCGTTGGTCGGCTCGTCGAGCAGCAGCAGGTTGCCGCCCTGCTTGAGGGTCAAGGCGAGGTTGAGCCGGTTCCGCTCGCCACCGGACAGGATTCCGGCTCGCTTCTGCTGGTCCGGGCCCTTGAAGCCGAACGCCGCGACGTAGGCGCGAGACGGCATCTCGACGTTGCCGACCTTGATGTGGTCGAGGCCGTCGGAGACGACGTCCCAGAGCGTCTTCATCGGGTCGATGCCGCCGCGGTTCTGCTCGACGTAGGAGAGCTTGACCGTCTCGCCGACCTTGATCTCGCCGTCGTCGGGCTTCTCCTCGCCGACCAGCATCTTGAACAGCGTGGTCTTGCCGGCGCCGTTGGGGCCGACCACGCCGACGATGCCGTTGCGCGGCAGCGTGAACGAGAGGTCGTCGATCAGCACGCGGTCGCCGAAGCCCTTGGTGAGCTTCTTGGTCTCCACGACGATGCTGCCCAGGCGCGGGCCCGGCGGGATCTGGATCTCCTCGAAGTCGAGCTTGCGGGTCTTCTCGGCCTCGGTAGCCATCTCCTCGTAGCGGGCGAGGCGGGCCTTGCTCTTCGCCTGGCGGGCCTTGGCGCCGGAGCGCACCCACTCCAGCTCGTCCTTGAGCCGCTTCTGCCGCTTGGCGTCCTTGGCGCCCTCCACCTGGAGGCGGGTGGACTTGGTCTCCAGGTAGGTGGAGTAGTTGCCCTCGTAGGGGTACGCGCGGCCGCGGTCGAGCTCGAGGATCCACTCGGCGACGTTGTCCAGGAAGTACCGATCGTGGGTGACGGCGACGACGGTGCCGGCGTACTTCTCCAGGTGCTGCTCCAGCCACGCCACGCTCTCGGCGTCGAGGTGGTTGGTGGGCTCGTCGAGCAGCAGCAGGTCCGGCGCCTCGAGCAGCAGCCGGCACAGCGCGACGCGGCGGCGCTCGCCACCGGAGAGGACGGTGACGTCGGCGTCGCCTGGCGGGCAGCGCAGCGCGTCCATGGCCTGCTCGATGCGGGCGTCGAGCTCCCAGCCGTCGTGCTGCTCGATGACCTCCATGAGCTCGCCCTGCTCGCCCATGAGTGCGTCGAAGTCGGCGTCGGGCTCGCCCATCGCCGCGCTGACCTGCTCGAAGCGGGTCAGGGCGTCGCGGAGTGGCTTCACGGCCTCCTCGACGTTGCCGCGCACGTCGAGCTTCTCGTTGAGCGGCGGCTCCTGCAGCAGGATGCCGACCGAGGCGTCCGGCGCGAGGCTGGCCTCTCCGTTCGAGGGCTGCTGCATGCCGGCCATGATCTGGAGGACGGTCGACTTGCCGGCGCCGTTGGGGCCGACGACGCCGATCTTGGCGCCGGGCAGGAACGACAGGGTGACGTTGTCGAGGATCACCTTGTCGCCGTGCGCCTTGCGTGCGCGGACCATCGTGTAGATGTACTGAGCCACTGGGCTTCGGAGCCTTCCGTCGTCTTGCGAGCGGGGGCGGGGCCGCCGGATCGCGGCCCCACCCCATGCGTTCTCACCTCCGATCCTCCCAGCCCGGCACAACTAGACGCGCGCCGGTTCCAGGGAGGAGTCCTCGGAGTCCACCTCGTACAACGGTCCGGACCCGCTGCCGTAGTCCCCGCCGGTGAACTCGTCGGCGAGGGCGCGGGCAGACTGCTCATCCTCGGGCGTCGGCTCGGACTCCGGCACGGCGCCGGTCTCCTGGCCGACCGCCTGCGCGGGCCGAGCGGGCCGGTGGAAGTCGCTCCATCCCCGCGCCAGGTTGGGCCCGACCGCGGTGGCCCGGATCTGGGGCGCGGACCGCCGTCCGGCCTCGGACTCCCAACTGCGAGTGGTCAGCGTGCCCCGCACGATCACCGGGTCGCCCTTGCTGATGCTCCGCGCGACGTTGCCGCCGAGCTCGCCCCACGCCTCGACGTCCACCCAGAGGGTGCCGGCGTCCACGAACTCCTGTTTCCCGCTGTCGTACCGGCGGGCCGTCGACGCCATCCGGAAGTTGGTCACGGCGCTGTTCTCCAGGCGGACGCGACGTGGCGAGTCGACGACGTTGCCCACGACGGTCACTTCGGTGTCGTTCATGGTGCTCCTCAGGTCTGCGGCGCCGGTCCGGCGCGGACCGGCTCGCTGCCGGTGTGCCGACGACCTTGGGCGCGGGCCCGCCGCCGGAGCGGCCCGGCAGCGGATCTGTGGACGGCCCGGAGCCCTGTGGACGACCGTCGGATGCCCTCACTCCCCCGCGTGACTGGTCCCCCGGCCTGCGCCCCCGTGCCCGGAGGCGATGCGATGATCGGCAGCCGAGCGCCCGTAGCTCAGTGGATAGAGCAGGTGCCTTCTAAGCACTTGGTCGCAGGTTCGATCCCTGCCGGGCGCGCCGTCAGCCCGCTCGAGCCGCCCGGGCCAGCGCCTCCCCCGCTGCCGGCGTCGGCGAGCCACCGGCGTTGCGGACCAGGTCCGTCCGCGGGGTTGTGATTGGCGCAACAACGACGCGGGTAGACGCGGCTTACCGGTAGCGGGGGTTACAGGTAAGCCACCAGGTCGATCCGCAGGAGTGCAGCCGTCGATGGTTCAGATCGATCATCCCCAGCCCCAGGATGTGTCCCCGGACGGCGCTCCCTCCCCGGAGGGAAAGAAGCGCGGTCGGCACGCCGTCCCCGCGGCGCAGGCCAGTGCACACAGGTTCCACCGGCGTCGCCGGTGGCCGGTCATCGCGGCCGTTGCCGCGCTCGCCGCGCTCGTCGTCCCCCCACCCGGACCGACGGACCCGGTGCTCGCCGCGGAGGTCAGTGACGCCTCGCTCCCGACGGGCCTGACCTCGGCCGGCACGATCTCCTTCCTGTCCTCGGGCGCGCCGACCGGCTCGATCGTCCTGGCCAGCGCCCCGGCCCAGACCGGCGACCAGCAGCCCATCGCGCCCACCGTGATCAGCGGGCTGGCCGCCAACGGCATCCCGAACGTCGCGCTCAACGCCTACCGCGTCGCGGCGGCCCGGATGGCGAGCGCGGAGCCCTCCTGCGGCATCGACTGGTCGCTGCTGGCCGGGATCGGCCGCGTCGAGACCAACCACGCGCGCTTCCGCGGCGCCGTCCTCAACTCCGACGGGACGTCGACGCCGCGCATCATGGGCCCCCCGCTGGACGGCGTGCAGTTCGCCTTCATCCGCGACACCGACGGCGGGAGCTGGGACGGCGACGCCACGTTCGACCGCGCGGTCGGGCCCATGCAGTTCATCCCGGCCACCTGGCGCGCCTACGGCATCGACGGCGACGGCAACGGGACGGCCGACCCGTTCAACATCAACGACGCGGCCCTCGGAGCGGCGAACTACCTGTGCGCCTCCGGCGGCAACCTGCGCACCGACGCCGGCCAGCGCAAGGCGGTCATGGCCTACAACCACTCCGACAGCTACGTGAACGAGGTCCTGGCCCTGGCGCGCGCCTACGCCTCGGGCATCCCTGTCGCCGACATCCCGCTCGTCGGCAACACCACCGGCGCGATCCCGGCCCCCGGCCCCTTCACCAGCTCCGGCGGCGGACCGACGTACTACGGAGGCCCGGCCAACCCCGGCCCCGCCATCGGCGCCGGCGACATGACTCCCGCCTCCGGGCCCACGACGGGCCAGAACGCATCAGGTGGGGCGCCGGCCGGATCCGGCGCCCCGGCGGACAGCGGCGCGGCGGGAGGTCCCGCGGCACCAGCCGGGGACGGCGGCGGCGGCACAACGCCCGGCTCGACACCGCCGGCCGGCCCGGCTCCGGCAGGCCACGCGCCGGGCCCGAACCCGGGACCGAGCTCCGGCCCGGCCCCGGCCGCCCCGGCGATCCCGGCGCCGGTTCCCCCGGCCCCGGTTCCCCCGCTCCCGGTTCCCGTGCCGCCCGCCCCTGTGCCGCCAGCACCGGTGCCGCCTGCCCCGGTTCCCGGGGTCACGTGCACCACGCTGAATGGGCTCGGCCTGCCGGTGATCCCCGCCCTGCCCGTCTGCCCGTAACGCAGGATGACGGCGGCCCCTCCGATCAGTCGATCGGAGGGGCCGCCGTCATCAGGGGGTGCGGTGGGTCAGCGCGCCCCACCAGCGCGCTGGGTGCCGGTGAACTGGAAGTTGAGCGCGCTGGTCGCGCCCTCGAAGGCGTCACCCGACGCGCTGGCGGGCAGCGCGGCGGTCAGCTTCAGGTGGTCGGTCGCACCGGGCGCCAGGGCCGCGGTGGCGGTGAGCGCCACGTTGTTGACGATGATCGGCAGTGAGAAGTAGGTCCGCACCGTTCCGGCGCACGTCGGCGTGGCACCGGACCTGTCCCAGGCCACCGAGCAGGACTCCGCCTTGAGCTGGAGGCCGTTCACCGCGTCCTGGTCGAGGATGCTGGAGGACGTCGCCCAGGTCTTCAGGGTGATGCCGGCCAGCGCCGTCGTCCCGTCGTTGACCAGGTCGATCACGTGGGTCCGCGAGTCGCCGGCGAGCATCTGACCGCCGCTGAACGGAACGGTGGCCGAGCCGCCGGGCGCGCTCACGTCGATGGACAGGACACCGGTGTCGACCTTCGTGCCGACGGGGCTGGTGGAATCGGTGAAGCCACCCAGCGTGCCCAGACCGGCCACCGCGACGGCGGCGCCGACGGCGCTGATGGCGCCGACGATCTTGGCTGCGGAACGGCGGCGGGTCATGGTCGTGCTGTCGATGGTGGTCACGGTCGTGCTCCCCCGAGCTTGTGCCCGGGCGGCTGTTCCGCCCTGGCGACGACCCCACGGTGCGCGGCGATCCGCAGGCCGGGCGCCAGGAAAGCGCAAGGCATCCTCAAGAAGCGGCGTGACCACGCCCCGACGGCGGCTTCAGGACGGCGAACGGGTCGGTGACCTCCAGCGCCGGGGCGGCGAACCGGTAGAGCATCGCCGGCCTCCCACCCGCACGACCCGGCGGCGCCGTCTCCCCCGTCGCCGCCAGCACGCCCCGGCGCAGCAGCACGCGCTGCAGGTTGGTGGCGGTCACCTCGTACCCCAGCGCCGCGACGTAGATGTCGCGCAGCTCCGCGATCGAGAACGACGGCGGCGCGAGGGCGAACCCGACGTTCGTGTACGAGAGCTTCGCCCGCAGCCGGCCGAGCGCCGAGCCGACGATCGAGCCGTGGTCGAAGGCGGTGCCCGGCAACGCGTCCGTGGGGTGCCAGGCGGTGTCCGCGGGAAGCGCCGGGTCGAGGTGCGACGGCACCAGCCCGAGGTAGGCGGTGGCCACGGTCCGCCCGCGGGGGTCACGGCCGGGGTCGCTGCGGGTCTCCAGCTGCTCGAGGTGCGACAGCTGGCGCACCTCCACCTTGCTGGCCAGCTGGCGGGCGACCGAGGCACCGAGCGTCTCGTCGGCCAGCAGCGGCCCGCCGGGCAGCGCCCAGGCCCCGGCGAACGGCTCGTTCGCGCGACGCCAGAGCATCACGACCAGCCGCCCGGCCCGCACCTGCAGGACGACGGCGAGCGCCTGGTGCGGATAGGCGGGGCGTTCCGGCGAGGACCAGACGGATGTCACGAGCGGGAATGGTACGTTCGCCTCAGAGGTTTTCGACTGATAGTAAGAAACCACCCCTCGTTCGGAGGTCTCCGGTGACCGCAACGCTGTCCGCACCCACTGCCGCGAGTTGGAGCCCCGACGAGTGGGAGGCCTGGCGCGCCGAGGTCCGCGCGCTCGCCGCCGCGAAGGACGCCGTCGTCCTGGCGCACAACTACCAGGCGCCGGAGATCCAGGACGTCGCCGACCACGTCGGTGACTCCCTCGCGCTCTCCCGCATCGCGGCGACCAGCGAGGCCTCGACGATCGTCTTCGCCGGCGTGCACTTCATGGCCGAGACCGCCAAGATCCTGGCGCCCGAGAAGACGGTGCTGGTGCCGGACGCGAACGCCGGCTGCTCGTTGGCCGACACGATCACCGCCGACCAGCTGCGCGCCTGGAAGGCCGAGCACCCCGGCGCCGTCGTCGTCTCCTACGTCAACACCTCCGCCGAGGTGAAGGCCGAGACCGACATCTGCTGCACGTCGTCCAACGCCGTCGAGGTCGTCGAGTCGATCCCGGCCGACCGCGAGGTGCTCTTCCTCCCCGACCAGTTCCTCGGCGCCCACGTCCAGCGGGTCACCGGACGCACCAACATGCGCATCTGGATGGGCGAGTGCCACGTGCACGCCGGCATCTCCCCCACCGACCTCCGGCAGAGCGTCGAGAACGCACCGGACGCCGAACTGCTCGTCCACCCCGAGTGCGGCTGCGCCACAAGCGCGCTCTGGATGGTCTCCGACGGGCAGCTGCCCACCGAGCGCGTCCACATCCTCTCCACCGGCGGCATGCTGGAGGAGGCCCGGCGGACGACGGCGAAGCGGGTGCTCGTCGCGACCGAGATCGGCATGCTGCACCAGCTCCGTCAGGCCAACCCGGTCACCGACTTCCAGCCCGTGAACTCCCGCGCGGCCTGCCCGTACATGAAGATGTCGACCCCCGAGAAGCTCCTGCGCGCACTGCGCGAGGGCCGCGACGAGGTCACCGTCGACCCGGTGATCGCCGCCCGCGCCCGAGCGGCGGTCGAGGCGATGGTCGCGATCGGCACGCCGTCCCCGATCGGCGAGTGACGTGACCCTGGTCGCGGCGCTCCCCCTGCCGCCAGCGGGATGGACCCGAACCACCGATGTCATCGTGGTCGGGAGCGGCGCCGCCGGGCTGATGACCGCGGTGGCCCTGGCCGACGCCGGCCGTGCGGTCACCGTCGTCACCAAGGGCGCGTTCGGGAACGGCAGCACCGCCTGGGCCCAGGGCGGCCTGGCCGCCGTCCTCGGTCCGGACGACGATCCCGAGCTGCACGTGCAGGACACCCTCGTCGCCGGCGCCGGGCTCTGCGACGAGGTCGCCGTCCGCACCCTGGTCGCCGAGGCACCGGCCGCGATCGCCCTGCTCCAGGAACTCGGCGCCCGGCTCGACCTCGACGTCCACGGCCGGCCCGCACTGACCCGCGAGGGCGGGCACAGCCGCGACCGGATCGTGCACGCCGGCGGTGACGCCAGCGGCGCGGAGGTCACCCGCACGCTCGGCGACGCACTGCGCGCCCGCGGCGTCGACGTGCTCGAGCGCACCGTCGCGCTCGACGCGCTGCGCGACTCCGGCGGTCGCGTGGTCGGGCTGCGGGTCGCCCGGATCGGGGACGACGGCTCGCTGCTCGACGCCGGAGACCTGCGCGCCCGCGCCACGGTGCTCGCGACGGGCGGCTACGGCCAGGTCTACGCCGCGACGTCCACCCCGGACGGCGCCACGGGTGACGGGCTGGCCCTCGCACTGCGGGCCGGCGCCGAGGTTGCCGACGTCGAGATGGTGCAGTTCCACCCGACCGTGCTCTGGACCGGGCCGGGCGCCGCCGGACAGCAGGCGCTGATCTCCGAGGCGGTCCGTGGCGAGGGCGCCGTCCTGGTCGATCGGGCCGGACGCCGGATCATGCCCGGCGCACACCCGCTGGCCGACCTGGCACCGCGCGACGTCGTCTCCGCCACCATCGCCGCGCACCTCCGGGCGACCGGCGAGGACCACGTGTTCCTGGACGCCACGCACCTGGGCGCGGACCACCTGCGGCGCCGGTTCCCCGGCATCCTGCGCGCCTGTCGCGACGCCGGTGTGGACATGACGCGGGAGCTCGTCCCGGTCACGCCGGCCGCGCACTACTCCTGCGGTGGGGTGGTCGCCGACCTCGACGGCCGCACGGCCGTCCCCGGGCTCTTCGCCGTCGGCGAGGTCGCCTGCACGGGCGTCCAGGGCGCCAACCGCCTGGCGTCGAACTCCATCACCGAGGGCCTCGTCGCCGCCCGCCGGTGCGCCGCCCTGCTGGCCGCCGACCTGCCCGCCGGCGGCGAGCCGGTCGCCCGAGCCGGCGGGGACGCGATCGACCCGAGCGCCCGGACGACGGTCACCTCGGCCACCACCCGGGACGCCGGGGTCCTCCGGGACGGCGACGGACTTGCGAGACTGGCCCGCGTGCTGACCACCGTCCCCCGGCTCGCCGCCGGGCGCCCGCTCGACCTGGCCGCCGTCGAGACGACCGCCCTCCACACGGCTGCCACCCTGCTCGCCGCCGCGGCCGCGAGCCGCCCGGAGAGCCGCGGTTGCCACCGCCGCACCGACGCGCCCGTCTCGTCGCCGGATTGGCGGGCTCGCCTGGTGCACCGGCTGGACGGCGCCGGACGGCTGCAGACCCGCACCGAGCCCGTCCGCGACCTCGACCTCGTCGTGGCATGACCGGCCTCGCGCTCGGCTCGGTGCACCGCACGCACGCCGCCGCCCTGTCGGCAGGCGGGCTGGACCCCGCGGAGGTCGAGGGCGTGGTCCGCCGGGCACTGGAGGAGGACCTCGCCTTCGGCCCCGACGTCACCACCGACGCCACCGTCTCCGTCCGGGCGCAGGCCACCGGCGACGTCGTGCCGCGGTCACCGGGCATGCTCGCCGGGATCCCGGTCGCCGCGGCGGTCTTCGACCTCGTCGGCCGCGGGGAGATCGAGGTCCAGCTGCTCGCCGCCGACGGCACCGCTGCCCGTCCGGGCGAGGCCGTGCTCACCGCCGCCGGCTCGGCGCGCGCCCTGCTCACCGCCGAGCGGACGGCGCTGAACCTGATCGGGCACCTGTCCGGCATCGCCACGCTGACCCGGCACTGGGTGGACGCCGTCGCCGGCACCGCCGCCGCGATCCGGGACACCCGCAAGACCACGCCCGGCCTCCGCGCGCTGGAGAAGTACGCCGTGCGCTGCGGCGGCGGCGTCAACCACCGGATGGGCCTCGGCGACGCGGCCCTGATCAAGGACAACCACGTCCTCGCGGCCGGCGGCATCACCGCGGCGGTCCAGGCCGTCCGGACGACGGCGCCCGCGATCCCGCTCGAGGTCGAGTGCGACACCCTCGAGCAGGTCCGCGAGGCGCTGGCGGCCGGCGTCCACCTGCTGCTGCTGGACAACTTCGGTATCGACGACACCGTCGCGGCCGTCGAGCTGGCCCGCGGCACGGGCTGCCGGCTGGAGGCCAGCGGCGGCCTGACGCTGGAGCGGGCGCGCGCCGTCGCCGCGACCGGCGTCGACTACCTGGCCGTCGGCGCGCTGACGCACAGCGCACCGGTGCTCGACCTGGGCTTCGATCTGCGCGGTTAGGGCGTTCCCGTCAGGAGGTGCGGCGGTCCGGGTGCACCCAGCCGATGGCCGGGGCGACGTGCCGCACGACGTTCTCCAGCAGCCGGGCGTTGTACTCGACGCCGAGCATGTTCGGCACGGTGATCAGCAGGGTGTCGGCCTCCTGGACGGCGACGTCCTTCGCCAGCTCCTCGGCCAGCCGGTCGGGCTCCCCGACGTAGCTCTTGCCGAACCGGGCCCGGACGCCGTCGAGGATGCCGACCTGGTCGTCCTCGGACCGGTTCCCGAAGTACTGGCGATCCTGCTCGGTGACGATCGGCATCACGCTGCGGCTCACCGACACCCGGGGCTGGCGCTCCCAGCCGGCCTCGGCCCACGCCGCCCGGTAGCGGGCGATCTGCTCGGCCTGCAGCTCGTCGAACGGCACGCCGGTGTCCTCGACCAGCAGCGTCGAGCTCATCAGGTTCATGCCCTGCTGCGCCGTCCACTCGGCGGTGGCCCGCGTGCCCGAACCCCACCAGATGCGGTCGGCGAGGCCCGGCGACTGCGGCTGGATCGCCAGCCGGCCGGCGACGCCCCCGGTCATCCCCGGGTCGGCGTCCACCACGGTCTGCCCACGGACGGCGGCGAGGAAGAGTGCGGTCTTGTCCCGGGCCAGGTCGGCGTCGGTGCCGCCGTCGGCCGGCACGTAGCCGAACGCCTCCGACCCCCGCAGCGCCGTCTCCGGCGATCCCCGGCTGACACCGAGCTGCAGCCGGCCGTCGCTCAGCAGATCGGTCGCCGCCGCCTCCTCGGCCATGTACAGCGGGTTCTCGTAGCGCATGTCGATCACGCCGGTGCCGATCTCGATCCGGCTGGTGCGCGCGGCCATGGCGGCGAGCAGCGGGAACGGCGAGGCCAGCTGCCGGGCGAAGTGGTGCACCCGCACGTAGGCGCCGTCCACGCCGAGCTCCTCGGCGGCGACCGCGAGCTCGACGCTCTGCACGAGGGCATCCCGCCCGGTCCGCACCTGTGACCCGGGGATGGGCTGCCAGTGCCCGAAGGACAGGAACCCGATCCGCTTCTCCACCGCACTCATGCACGACCGAGCGCACCGGCGGGGCCTGCTGTTCCCGGGCCGGGACGACGAAGGCCCCCACCGCACACCGGTGGGGGCCTTCGCAGCGACTGGGACTACTTCTTGGCCTTCGCGAACGAGCTCACGCACTCGCCCTGGTTGCGATAGGTCGTCGGGTAGCTGGTCGCCCAGCCGCCGCCCTTGCACTGGTCCTTCGAGGTCAGGACGACGTCAGCGGCGAACGTGTACCGCGTGTTGTCGAAGTTGATCGCGTTCAGCAGGTAGTCGCCCTGCACGCCCGAGCCGAGCGAGAACCCGAAGGCCAGCACCTGGGCGTCGGGGAAGGCGGCGCGCCACTCGTCGAGCGTCCCGTACCAGTTGCTCCCCGAGCCGCCACCGGTGTTCGGCGCGTCGGCCTTCATGTCGGCGTCGGCGGCGTTGTTCAGCCACCAGTCGTCGCCGTACTTGGTGGGCTCGCCGACCAGGATGCCGTCGATCGAGCCGTCGTCGTCGACGTCCACCTCGAGCTGGAAGCCGGGCGGGATGGTGCCGGAGGTGGTGGTGTAGTCCAGAGTCGGTTCGCCGACGTCGGCAAGGGGCACGTCGGTGTCGACGTACTCCGCCACCTTGTCGGTCGACCCGCTGCCGTCCGTCCAGATGCGCAGACCGGACCCCACGACCTCGTAATGACCGGTGGCCCTGGTGTCGCTCAGCGCGGGGTCGAAGTCGCTCGGGACGTGGATGACGCCCGGCCCCGGCGCCGCCAGCGCTGGCGTGGCCAGGAGCACGGTGGTGATGCCGAGAGCGAGAGCGCCCCCGAGACCGATGGTTCGCTTCAAGAGGTGGATCCCTTTCCTGGACGCACCACGACCCCCGTTGGCCGTGCGCTGAGTGCGCCGGACGCTAGCGGCACGAGGACGGCAGCGCGGGAGTCGACGGACCGGTGCGTCACAGGGTGCGTACGGTGCGTTGAGTGACGGTGTGTGACGGCTCGATCACGACTCTCCGTGGTCAGGTTCCGTCACTTTGCCGCTCCGATGCGTGACCCTGTGGACGTGAGCCTCCCCGCCTCCGAGGTGCCGCGGACCCCCGCCGGCGCGACCGGCCCCGCCGGACAGCGAATGCGGGCCATCGACACCCTCCTCGCCGACCGCGGGCAGCTGTTCCAGGCGCTCTTCCTCTCCGCACCCATCCCCAAGGCCCTCGTCGACCTCGACGGTCACGTGCTGGTCGCGAACCCGATGATGTGCGCGCTCACCGGGCGGACGGCCGAGGAGCTGGCCGGCCGGCACGTGGACCTGCTCGCCCACCCCGACGACCCTCCGGTCGGTGACCTCGGCCTGAACGTCGCCGAGGGTGAGCCGCAGCTCGACCCCAACCTCCTGCTGGACGGCGAACGGCGACTGCGCCGCTCCGACGGCACCGAGCTGTGGGCGATCCAGTCCCACGAGATCGTCCGCCACAACAACGGCCAGCCGCAGTTCGTCGTCCTCTCCCTGGTCGACGTCACCGACCGCCGCCGGGCCGAGGACGACCTGGTCCGCCGCGCGTTCACCGACCCGCTCACCGGGCTGCCCAACCGCCGCGCGCTCACCGACCGGCTCCGGCACGCGGTCGCGCTCTCCCGCCGCCGTGGGCTGCAGGTCGGCCTGGTGCACCTCAACATCGACCGGTTCAAGGCCGTCAACGAGGCCCTCGGCCACGAGGCCGGCGACATGCTGCTCAGCCAGGTCGCCGACCGCCTCCGCTGGAGCACCCGCGTCGAGGACACCGCCGTCCGGCTGGGTGCCGACGAGTTCCTGGTCGTCGCCGAGGACGTCGAGGACCTCGCCGGGCTGCGGGCGCTCGCCGATCGGCTGCTCAGCGTTCTGGACGAGCCGTTCATCGTCCACGAGCGGGAGATCACCCTGTCGGCGAGCGTGGGCCTGACGCTCGGCTCGGACATGACTCCCGACGACCTGCTGCGGCAGGCGCAGAGCGCTCTCACCCGGGCGAAGGCCGATGGCAGCCGGGCCCGCATCGAGGTGCACGAGGGCGCGCTCGCCCACGACGACGTCGACGCCCTCCAGCTGGAGACCGACCTCAAGCACGCCCTGGAGAACGAGGAGCTGCGGCTCTTCTACCAGCCGATCGTCCACCTGCGCGACGAGACACTGCTCGGCTACGAGGCGCTGGTCCGGTGGGAGCACCCCACCCGCGGCCTGCTGCCGCCGGCGATGTTCCTCTCCGCCGCCGAGGACAACCGGCTCACCGCCAAGCTGGGCGCCTGGGTGTTGCACCGCGCCTGCACCGACGCCGCCCAGTGGCCCGAGGACCTGCGGGTGCACGTCAACATCTCCGCCCGCCACCTCGCCGAGGACGGGTTCAGCGACCTGGTCGCCGCCGCCCTCGCGGAGTCCGGCCTGGCCCCCGAGCGACTGGAGCTGGAGATCACCGAGTCGACGGCGCTGTTCGCCGCCGAGGCCACGCTGCACTCGGTCGCCGTCGTCACCGACGCCGGCGTCACTCTCGCCCTCGACGACTTCGGCACCGGGTACTCGGCGATCACCGCCCTGCACCGGCTGCCGATCCACACCGTCAAGATCGACCGCTCCTTCGTCGCGGACGTCGTGACCGAGCCCGCCACGGCCGCCCTCGTCCAGGGGCTGCTACAGCTCGGCCGCGGCATGGGCCTGCAGGTCATCGCCGAAGGCATCGAGGACCTCGACCAGGCGGCCTGGCTGCTCGACCACGGCTGCGCGATGGCCCAGGGCTACGCGTTCGGCCGGCCCGCGCCGCTGCCGAGCCGGGCCGAGGTGCTCATGGGCGAGCTGCTCGACGCACCCGCGGAGATCGTCGCCGGCGAGCTGATGGACGACCCGATCCCGACGTCCGAGCTGCCCGTCGAGCGGATCGTGCCCGCAGAGCTGCTCGACGACGACGACGACACCGGGCGCCTCGACGGCCAGTTCGCGTTGACCGGCGACTCCACTGGCGAGCTGTTCGACGAGCTCGCCGACGAGCCCGAGGACGAGTAACCCCGAAGCCTCAGATGCCCAGAGCGATCACCGTCTCCAGTGCGACACGGATGCTGTGGTCCCAGCCCACGGCGAGCCGCTCGTTCGGGCGGCCGTAGACGACGTCGCCGGTGACCAGGTTGCCCGAGACGGCGCACACCATCCCGGCGCGCAGGCCACGCTGCCGCGCCACGACGAACATCGCCGAGCTCTCCATCTCCACGTTGGTGATGCCGAGCCCGGCCAGCCGCGCGATCCACTCGGGCGTCTCGGCGTAGAAGGCGTCGTCGGTAGCGTTGATGCCGGTGTGGACCGCGAAACCCTCCGCCGCGCCCATCCGGCGGGCCGTCCGGGTGAGCTGCACGGTCAGCTCCAGATCGGGGACGGCGGGATAGCCGGCCGGGACGTAGGCCGCCGACGTCCCGTCGTTGCGCAGCGACCCCTCCGAGATGATCAGGTCGCCCACCTCTATGCCCGGCTGCAGGGCCGCGGTGCTGCCCACCCGGATGAAGGTGCGGGCGCCCGCCCGCGCCAGCTCCTCCACGCCGATCGCGGTCGACGGGCAACCCATGCCACTGGAGCAGGCGGTGATCCGTCGTCCCCGGTAAGTGCCGACGACGGTGCGGTACTCGCGCTGGTGGGCGACCTCGACGGCGTCCTCGAGATGGTCGGCGATCAGCTGCACCCGGAACGGGTCGCCGGGCATCAGGACGACGTCGCTGATCTCGCCCAGCTCGACGCCCACGTGGTACTGGCGGCCGGTGGTCCCGACGGAGGACTTGTCCACGGTGGTCATGCGCTGCTCCCTCACGCGATGGACCGCGGTGCGGACAGCCGCCCGTAGATGCCCGGGATGGACCCCGCGGCAGGCGGGGTGATGGGTCCACCCAAGCAGCGGCGTGTGAACAGCACGTAAGAAGAGCGGCTGCGAGACGCAGCACACAGCAGGAACCCGCAGGTCCGGGCGAGGATGGGCACATGCGCATCGACGTCGCCGCCACGCTCACCATCTGGTCCCCCGAACCGGCGACCGCGCTGCTGCAGGTCGCCGTCGCCGATCCGGCCACCGAGCAGCTGACCGTGCTCTCCGGCGGCGCGACGGTCGACGCCGAGGAGTTCGACGCCGAGGGCGCCCGCGTGCACCGCCTGCAGCTGAACGCGGGCGACACGACGATCACCTACTCGGCCGCCACGGAGACCGGCGGGACCCCCCGCAAGGTCACCCCGGCGGAGTGGGCGGTGGCGGTACGGCCGAGCCGGTACTGCCCCTCGGACCAGCTGGAGGGCTTTGCGACCACCGAGTTCGACCGCACCCTGCCGCGCGGCGAGCTGGTCGCCGCGGTCGCCGGCTGGGTGAACCGGCGCCTGATCTACACCTCCGGCGCGAGCCGCCCGGTCGACACCGCCGTCGACACGCTGCTGGCCGGTCAGGGCGTGTGCCGCGACTACGCGCACCTGACCATCACCCTGTTGCGGGCGCTGGAGATCCCCGCCCGGCTGGTGGCGGTCTACGCCCCGGGGCTGTCGCCGATGGACTTCCACGCCGTGGTCGAGGCCGACGTCGACGGCACGTGGTGCGTCGTGGACTCGACGCGGCTGGCGCCGACGAGCTCCCTGGTGCGGATCTGCTCGGGCCGCGACGCCGCGGACACCGCGTTCCTGTCGCTGTTCGGCGGGATCGCGGAGTTCCGGACGATGAACGTCACGGCGACGACGGCCGGCCCCCTGCCGGTTCCGGATGATGCCCCGTTCCCGCTGCCCTGACGCCGGTCACCCCGCGTCGGCCGACCCGTCGTCGAGCCGCCGGCGCAGGCTCTCGGGCACGAGCTCCAGGAGCTCCTGCGGCAGCAGGGGCAGGTCGAGCAGCGAGAGCTTGACCCGGCTGCGGTCGGCCGCCCGCGAGCCCGCCAGGCGTACGAGCAGCCCGGCGTCGCGACGCCACTCGACCTCCAGGATCTCGCCGGGATCGAGCCGGCCGGTGAGCACGCCGTCGAGTTCGAAGGCGGGCCGGCCGGCGGTCAGTTCCAGGCGAAGCGGCTCGGTCGGCCCCAGCAGCAGGCTGCGGGAGATGCCGCTCAGCGGTGCCGACGGCGTCACGAGGATCCCCTCGGCGCCCGGGCTGACCACCGGTCCGCCGGCTGCGTAGTTGTAGGCCGTCGATCCCATCGGGGTGGCGAGGATGAGCGCGTCGCAGCGGTAGCGGCCGTAGCGCCGGCCGGCGACCGACATCGTCGCCTCGACCAGCCCCTCCCCCGGCACCCGCGCGACGACGGCGTCGTTGAACGCGAGGCTCTCACCGCCGGTGTGCCGCACGACGAGGCAGCCGCGCATCTCGACGGTCGACCCGCCCTCGGCCATGGAGCTCAGGGCCCGGTCGAGCTCGGCGCCCTCGACCTCGGCCAGGAACCCGAGATTGCCGAAGTTCACACCGAGCACGGGCACCGGGCGCCCGCTGACCAGGCGCATGGCGCCGAGCAGGGTGCCGTCGCCGCCGAGGGCGATGATGCCGTCGCAGCTCGCGGCGAGCTCCTCGACGGGAACGGGGACCAGGCCGCCGACACCGAGGCGGGTGACGTCATCGGTGGAGGCGACCAGCTCCACCCCGTGCGAGGACGTCCACGCCAGCACCTGCCCCACGGCCGGGGAGCAGTCGCGCCGCGGGTGCAGCACCAGCCCGATGCGTTCCATGCGCTGCACGGCGGTCACCCCCGGTAGGTCTCGAGCAGGCGCAGCCAGATCTCGTTGACCGTGGGATAGGCCGGGACGGCGTGCCACAGCCGGCTGATCGGCACCTCGCCGACCACGGCGATCGTGGCGGCCTGCAGCAGCTCGGCGACGGCCGGGCCGATGAAGGTCATCCCGAGCAGCACCTCGCGCTCGGTGTCGACCACCGCGATCGCCGTCCCGGTGTACCCGTCGGCGAACAGCGAGGCCCCGGCGACGTCGCCGATGGGGTACTCCACGACACGGTGCGGGAGGCCGGCCTCCTCCGCCTCCGCGACGGTCCGCCCGACGCTGGCGATCTGGGGGCTGGTGAACACCACGGACGGAGTGGCGGCGTGGTCGGCGGTGGCCACGAAGGGCGACCAGTCCGCGGTCGAGACCTCCTCCCCGCGGGCCCGGGCGACGATCGCCGCCCCCGCCTGGCGCGCCTGGTACTTGCCCATGTGCGTCAGCTGCCTGCGGCCGTTGACGTCGCCGGCGGCGTAGAGCCACGGGATCCCGTCGACCTGCATCGTGTCGTCGACCTCGAGGTACTCCCCGGGCTCCAGACCGACCGTGTCCACCCCGATATCGGACGTGCGCGCCCGGCGGCCCACCGCCACCAGCAGCTCGTCGCCGCGCAGGTCGCCGTGCGACGTCGTGGCGACGACCCCCTCGCCGTCCCGCCGGGCGGCGGTGATCTCGCAGCCGAGTCGCACCTCGACCCCGCGTGCCCGCAGGGATGCCGCGACCGCCTCCCCGGCGGCCGGTTCCAGGCCGTCGAGCAGCCGCTCGCCGCGCTGGAACAACGTCACCTGCGACCCCAGCGCCTGCCAGGCGGTGGCCATCTCGCAGCCGACGTAGCCGCCCCCGAGGATCAGCAGCCGAGCCGGCGCCTCCTTGGCGCTGGTGGCCTCCCGCGGTGTCCAGGCGTCGATCGCGTCGAGCCCGTCGACCGGAGGCACGGCGGCCTCCGACCCGGTGCACACCGCGACCGCGTGCCGGGCGGTCAGCCGCACCTCGCCGGCGCCGGTGTCGACGACGACGGTGCGCTCGCCGGCCAGCCGCCCGGTGCCGCGGATCAGGTGGATGCCCGCACCGTCGACCCACGTCACCTGCCCGGAGTCGTCCCAGTTCGACGTGAACCGATTCCGCCGGGCCAGCGTCGCGTCGACGTCCTGCTCGCCGGTCACCGCCTGCGCGGCGCCGTCGACGGCCCGTGCCTCGACGAGCGCTTCCGTGCCGCGCAGCAGCGCCTTGCTCGGCATGCACGCCCAGTAGGAGCACTCACCGCCGACGAGCTCGCTCTCCACCAGGACGGCGGTCAGCCCGCCCCGGACGGCGATGTCGGCGAGGTTCTCACCCGTCGAGCCCGCGCCGAGGACGACGACGTCATAGGTCCGCTCTACTGCGCTGCTCACCCGCACCATCCTGTCGGTGTGGTCGACTGGCCGCCATGCCGGTCTCCCCCACCGAGTTCACCGCCGCGCTCGGCCAGCACGCCTCCGGGGTGTGCCTGCTGACCGTGCGCGACGGCATGGACGACGTCGGGACGACCGTCAGCTCGGTCGTGAGCGTGTCCGCGGCGCCGCCGCTGATCGCCGTGGGGCTCGTCGCTGCGGGCTATCCGGCCGAGGTGCTGGAGGAGGTCGGCCGCTGCGGGCTGACCGTGCTGGCCGCCGGGCACGCGATCGTCGCGAGCCGGTTCTCCTCGGCCGGCCGGCCCAGCGCCCGGCACCTGCTGGAGTCGGTGCCCTGGTCGCGCGCGCCCGCCAGCGACGCGATCGTCCTCGACGGCGGGCTGGTCGCGCTGGACTGCCGGCTGGAGCGACTGGTCGAGGCCGGCGATCACGTGCTCGCTCTGCTCGCGGTCGACGACGTGCTGCCCGGCGACCCCGCGGCCGCGCCTCTGCTCCGGCACCGCGGCCGCTACGTCGACGAGACCGGCCGGGCGGCCGGCCGCGCCTGACCGGTCAGCCGGCCGGTGCCGAGGGCGGCTGGCCACCGGGGGGCCGACCGCCGCCACCACCGGCTGCTCCCGTCGGGGTCGTCGTGGTGTCGATCCCGACGGCGAGGCTGACGGTGTAGCCGGAGCTCACGCTGCCGGAGACGGTGGCGAGCTGGGTGGCGCCACCGTCGTCGCCGAACACGTTGTCGCTGTCGAGGCTGACCTGCGCGAGGTTGCGGACCGAGGCCGCGTAACCCGACTCGGCGTAGACCGTGGTGCAGACGTCCTCCGGCAGGGCCACCTGCGAGGTGGCGATCGCCGCGGTCGAATCCGTGATGCTGGCCTGGTCGGGATAGACCTCGAAGTGGATGTGCGGCCAGCGCCCGCTGTAGCAGGCCGGGAAGACGCTGGTGAAGCTCACCTTTCCGTCTGCGTCGGCGATCTGGACGCCGCGGAGGAAGTTCTGGTCCTCGACGCCCGAGGAGTACAGGGAGTAGCCCCCCTCGCGTGTGCAGTGCCAGACGTAGACGGCCACCCCCGCGAAGGGCGCGCCGCCGTTGGTCAGGTCGGAGACGGTCAGCTCCAGCGTCATCGGCACGCCCTCGGCGGTGCCGCTGGCGTCCCCGAAGCTGGATCGGATGTCGCTGCGGACGATGCCGCTCTGCTCCAGGACGTTCGGTCCGTTGGAGCCGTCGCCCGGATAGGGCCCGGCGGTCTCGTCGGGGATCTCCCCGGCCGCCGGGCTCGCCGAGGCAGAGGCCGACGACGTCGCGGTCGCCGAGCTGCCCGCTCCGCCTCCGCACGCGGCCAGGCCCACGGTGGCTGCGCCGAGGCCGAGGACTCCCAGCAGGCGCCGGCGGCTGAGCAGCGTGCCGACATCGAACCCGAGCCCCTGATCGACGAGCTCCTCCTGCGGGCGCGGCAACGACCGGCCCTCGAACGTCGGACCGTGCTCGGGCTGGGAGGTGCTCTGCATGCGGGTTCTCCGGGGGTCTCCGTGGGGTGGTTCTCCCGACCGTAGGCAGCCGACCAGGCGCCGGGCTGTGCCCCTGCTGCCCGTTTCCTGTGAGCGACAGCCCCGGTTCTCCGCCGGACGGCGGCACCCGGCAGGGCACAATTTCCGGGCTCGGTGTCACATGGCCGGCCGCGGCGGTGCTGTAGAGGTATGGACCTCGTTCGGCATTCCCGGCGACCACCGGGTTCGGCCGTCCTGGCGCTCGCCGGAGCGGTGCCCACCGGTGCGGTGGGTCGGATCGAAGGGAAGGTCGGCGTGCCGGTCTCGGGGTCATCGGCCCGCGGTGCCATGCGGGCCGATCTCGACCTGGTGTTCCGTCGCGAGTACCAGCGCATCGTCGGCGTGGCCGCGCGGGTGCTCGGTTCGCAGGACCAGGCCGAGGACGTCGCCCAGGAGGTCTTCCTGTCCTTCGCCCGCTCGTCGGTGCCCGCCGGTGAGGCCGGTGGCTGGCTCTCCGTCGCCGCGGCGCACACCGCACTGAACCTGATCCGCTCGGGACGCCGTCGCTCCACCCGCGAGGAGAGCGCCGCCGCGGCGGACCCCGCGGTCGTGCCCGATGTGGCCGACGCCGTGGTGACGCTCGAGGAGCGCAGCCGCGTCCGTGCGGCACTCGCCGAGCTTCCCCGGAAGCAGGCCGTGGCCCTGGTGCTGCGGCACAGCGGCCTGAGCTACGCCGACGTCGCGTCCGCACTCCAGATGTCCCCCGGCAGCGTCGGCACGACCGTGCGCCGCGCCGAGTCCGCACTGCGCAAGGAGTTGAACCGTCATGCGTCATCCGACTGAGGGCACGCTGCGCCGTCTGGTCGACGAGCCGGCCGGGGTCTCCGACTCCGACCGCGAGCACGTCGCCTCGTGCGTCGCCTGCCGCCGCGCGCTGGACGACGTCCGCGCGGACGCCCGCGTCGTCGACGCCGCGCTGGCACCGGTGACGACCGGGGTGGATCTGGACGCGGCCTGGGTGCGACTGACGACGACCGATCCGGCCGAACAGCGGCAGGCGGCTCCGCGCCGCTCGTGGCGGGCGGCGGTGCGCCGTCCGGCGGTCGCCGCCATCAGCGCGGTCGTGCTGGTCACCGGGGCTGGGGTGGCGGCGGCCAACGACTGGCTGCCGATCTTCCAGACCGAGAGCGTCGACCCGGTCGAGGTGACCACCGCCGACCTGGTCCAGCTGCCCGATCTCTCCGCGTACGGCGACCTCGAGGTCACCCAGGAGCCGGACACGGTGGAGGTGCCCGACGCGGCGACCGCGCGCGAGCGGACCGGTCTCGCCGTCCCCGAGGTTGCCGAGCTGCCCGAGGGCGTGAGCGGGGATCCGACCTACCGGGTGGCCGGCACCATCAGTGCGATCTTCACCTTCTCGGCCGAGACGGCGGCGCAGGCCGCGGCCGCCGAGGGCGAGGACCTGCCGGCCCCGCCCCCCGGGGTGGACGGCAGCTCGCTCCGGCTGCAGGCCGGTCCCGGCGTGGCGGCCTTCTGGTCGCAGCCCACGGGTGTGCCGACGCTGGTCGTCGCCCGAGTGGGCGCGCCCACGGTGGACGCCTCGGGCGGCGTCGAGTTCGACACGGTGCGCGACTACCTGCTGTCCCTCCCGGGCCTGCCCCCCGGTCTCGCGGCGCAGCTCCGCGACCTGTCGGACGACGACGACGGCACCCTGCCTCTGCCCGTCCCCGCCGAGCTGGTGACCACCTCCGCGGCGGACGTGAACGGCGCGGACGCGACCGTGCTGACGTCCCGGAACGGGCTCTTCGCCGGCGTGGTCTGGGTCGAGGACGGCGTGATGACCGGCGTGGCCGGGACGCTGAGTGCCGACGAGCTGCTCTCGGTCGCCCGTGGCCTCCGCTGACGCCGCTACCGTCCGCGGGGTGATCCCTGAGACCGAGCTCGCCGGTCTGCCGCCGTCCGCGGCGGTCTGGTGCTCCGGGCTGCGCAAGCGGTACGGGCGCCAGACCGCCGTCGACGACGTCTCCTTCGCGGTGGCCCGCGGCGAGGTCCTCGGCCTGCTGGGACCGAACGGTGCCGGGAAGACCAGCGTCATCAAGATGCTGCTGGGCCTCGTCCGGCCCGACGGCGGGGAGGTGCTGCTGCTGGGTCGGCGGTCCTCCGATCCCCGGTCCCGCCGCGCCGTCGGGTACCTGCCCGAGCTGTTCCGCTACCAGCCGTGGCTGACCGCGGCCGAGGTGCTGGACCTGCACGTGAAGCTGTCCCGCGTCGACGTCCCGGCCGCCGAACGGCGGGAGTGCCTGGCGCTCGTCGGACTCGCCGACCGCGCCGGCGACCGGGTCGGCGGGTTCTCCAAGGGCATGCAGCAGCGTCTCGGCCTCGCCGTCGCGCTGGTCGCCCGCCCGGAGCTGGTCGTGTTGGACGAGCCCACGAGCGCGCTCGACCCGCTGGGCCGGGTCGACGTGCGTGACCTCGTGCTCTCGCTGAAGTCCCGCGGCGTCGCGGTGCTGCTCAACTCCCACCTCATCGGGGAGGTCGAGCGGGTCTGCGACCGCGTGGTGATCCTCGACAAGGGCCGGGTGGCGGCGTCGGGCACCCTGGCCGAGCTCCTCGGGCAGCGTGAGGTGCGCCTCCGGCTCGGCACAGCCGACGGCCGCGCGGAGGACCGGCTGCGCGCGGCCGGCGCGCTGACGCGCAGCGGTGACTGGTTCACCGTCCAACTGGACGCGGACGACGACGGCGTCACCGTGCCCGACCTGGTGCGGGACCTGGTCGGCCTCGGCGTCCGCGTGCACGCCGTCGAGCCCGTGCGGATCAGCCTCGAGGAGCGCCTGCTCGCCGTCCTGCGTCATGAAGAGCCCAGCCACCAGGAGGTCGGGCGATGACTGCGCTGACCGTCGCCGGGCTCACGCTGCGGGAGGCCGCCCGCCGTCGGGTGGTGTGGGCACTGCTGGTGCTGACGGTGGTGCTGCTCGCGCTCAGCGGCTGGGGCTTCTCGAAGCTCGTGGGCCTGGACACCGACCTGGGCACCATGACCAGCGGTGAGGCCCGCCTCGTCGCCTCGCTGCTGCTCAACCTGATCATGTTCGGGTTCAGCCTCATCGCCGCGATCGGCACGGCGTTCCTCGCGGGCCCCACGGTGGCCGGCGAGGTGGAGTCGGGGCAGGCGCTGTCGATCCTCGCCCGCCCGGTCCGCCGCTCGTCGGTCCTGTTCGGCAAATGGCTCGGTCTCGTCGCATTTGGCTGCGGCTACGTGGTCCTGGCCGGCCTCGCGCAGATCCTCGTCGTCCGTACGGTCGTCGGCTACTGGCCGCCGGCCCCCGCGAGGGGACTGGCG
Source organism: Blastococcus sp. CT_GayMR16 (assembly GCF_004570875.1). GTDB lineage: Bacteria > Actinomycetota > Actinomycetes > Mycobacteriales > Geodermatophilaceae > Blastococcus_B. The sequence goes on from NZ_SPQK01000001.1 coordinate 359,838, forward strand.
CTGCTCGCGGCCGAGACGATCGTGCTGCTGACGCTGGCCCTCCTGCTGTCCAGCGTCGTCTCGACGATGGCCTCGGGCATCATCGCGGTCGGGCTCTTCGGGGCCACCTGGGTCGCGGGCGTGGTCGGTGGCATCGGCGGGGCCCTGGGCAACGAGGGCGTCGAGCGCGTGGGCACCGTGTCGCGGGTCATCCTCCCGACCGACGGGCTGTGGCGCGGGGCCATGAACGCCTTCCAGGACCCGATCGCACTCGTCCAGATGGGACCCGGTGAGGGCGGGTTCCCGTTCCTGAGCGAGTCCCCGCTGACGCTCGCCTACCTGGCGTGGGCCGTGCTCTGGATCGCCGTGGTCTGGGGTCTGACGGCCGTGTCATTCCAGCGCCGCGACGTCTGAAAGAGGACGGGGCCGATGAGTCCCACCGTCCTTCCCGGTCTGTCCTTCGAACCCGAGTGCACCAGAGGAGAGCCACCATGCCCGCGACCTACACCTTCGACGTCTTCTGCAGCCTCGACGGCTTCGGCTCCTACGGCGAGGGTGGCGACTGGGGCGGCTACTGGGGCAAGCAGGGCCCGGAGTTCCTCGCCCGCCGCCTCGCCCAGTACGAGGAGGAACAGCGACTCGTCCTCGGGGCCACCACCTTCCGTGAGTTCCTGCACTTCCTGGGCCCTGCGTCGGCGGGGTCGGACGTCGACGACCCCATCAACACCCGGATGAAGAACATGCCGACGACCGTGGTGTCGACGACCCTCGAGGGACCCCTCGACTGGCCCGATGCGACGCTCGTGAACGGAGACGCCGTCGACGTCGTCGCCCGGCTGAAGGAGGAGTCCGAGCTGCCGTTGCGCTCGCACGGCAGCCTGGCGATGAACCGGGCACTGATGGCGGCCGGCCTGGTCGACCGCCTCCAGGTGACGATCTTCCCGGTGATCACCGGCCGGACCGGTGCGGATCCGATCTTCGGTGGTGCGGCCGACTTCGACCTCGAGCTCATCGAGAGCCGGACGCTCGACGGACGCACGCAGGAGCTCGTCTACCGGCCCACCCTGCACGGCTGAGCGAAAGCCCCGCCCGGCGTCGCGGCGTCCAGGGGCGACTAGCGTCCTGATCGTGACTGCCCTGTCCGGACCTCCCACCGAGTCCGCGCTGCGTCGCGCGCTCACCCGCGCCGAGCGCGGCGTGACCCTCGACGCCGTCGAGGCGGAGACGCTGCTGCATGCCCGCGGGCTGGGCGACGGCGCGCCGCTGGACCGGCTGCTGACCGCGGCCGAACGGGTCCGCGACGCCGGGTTGGCCTCGGCCGGCCGGCCCGGCGTGGTCACCTACAGCCGCAAGGTGTTCATCCCGCTCACCCACCTGTGCCGCGACCGCTGCCACTACTGCACGTTCGTGACGACGCCGGGCCAGCTCCGCGCCCAGGGCAAGGCCCCGTTCCTGTCGCCGGACGAGGTGCTCGACATCGCCCGTGCCGGCGCCGCGATGGGCTGCAAGGAGGCGCTGTTCACCCTCGGCGACCGGCCCGAGGACCGCTGGCCGGTCGCCGCGTCCTGGCTGGAGGCGCACGGGTTCGACTCGACCCTGGGCTACCTGCGGGCGATGGCGATCCGGGTGCTGGAGGAGACCGGGCTGCTCCCCCACCTCAACCCCGGCGTGCTGACCTGGGAGGAGATCCAGCGGCTCAAGCCGGTCTCGGCCTCCATGGGGATGATGCTGGAGACGACGGCGACGCGGCTGTGGTCCGAGCCCGGCGGCCCGCACTACGGCTCTCCCGACAAGGAGCCCACCGTCCGGCTGCGCGTGCTGGAGGACGCCGGGCGCTCCGCGGTTCCCTTCACCACCGGCGTACTGCTCGGTATCGGCGAGAACTACGCCGAGCGAGTGGACGCGATCGGTGAGATCCGGGCGTCCGCGCAGCGGCACGGGCACGTGCAGGAGGTCATCGTCCAGAACTTCCGGGCCAAGCCCCGGACGGCGATGCAGGCACACGACGACCTCGAGCTGCAGGAGTACGCGGCCGCGGTCGCCGTCACCCGGCTGCTGCTCGGCCCGAAGGCGCGGGTGCAGGCACCGCCGAACCTGTCGGACTCCACCGAGCTCGGGCTGCTGCTGCGCGCCGGCGTCGACGACTGGGGCGGCGTCTCCCCCCTCACCCCGGATCACGTGAACCCCGAACGGCCGTGGCCGAACATCGACAAGCTGGCGGCGCTCTCAGCCGAGGCCGGATTCACGCTGCGGGAGCGCCTGGCCGCCCAGCCGGGCTACGTGGTGCAGCCCGAGCCGTGGCTGGACCCGCGCGTCCGCCCGCACGTGTTCGCCCTGGCCGGACCCGACGGGCTCGCCGTCGAGGGCCGCATCCCGGCCGGGCTGCCGTGGCAGGAGCCCGACGAGTCGTGGACGTCGTCCGGGCGGGTCGACCTGCACGTGGAGGTCGACACCGTCGGGCGGTCCGCCGACCGGCGCAGCGACTTCGACGCGGTCTACGGCGACTGGTCGGAGCTGCGCGAGCGCACCGTGGCCGCTCGGGACGGCCACACCACGGCGCTGGTCGCGGGCGACCGCGAGGTGCTGGCCGCACTGCTGCACGCCGAGCAGGACCCGGCCGGGCTGTCCGACGCCGAGTACCTGGCGCTGCTCGGCGCCGACGGTACGGACCTCGAGAACCTGTGCGCACTCGCCGACGCCGTCCGCGCCGACGTCAACGGCGACGACGTCACCTACGTCGTGAACCGCAACATCAACTTCACCAACGTCTGTTACACCGGCTGCCGCTTCTGCGCGTTCGCCCAGCGGCGCACCGACGTAGACGCTTACACACTGTCGATGGCCCAGGTCGGTGACCGGGTCGACGAGGCCTGGGCCGCCGGGGCGACCGAGATCTGCATGCAGGGCGGCATCCACCCCGACCTGCCCGGGACGGCGTACTTCGACCTGGCCCGCGAGGTGAAGAAGCGGCAGCCCGGCATCCACCTGCACGCGTTCTCGCCCATGGAGATCGTGAACGGCGCGGCGCGGACGGGCTTGTCGTTCGAGGACTTCCTGACCGCCGCCAAGGAGGCCGGGCTGGACTCGGTGCCGGGCACGGCGGCGGAGATCCTCGACGACGACGTCCGCTGGGTGCTGACCAAGGGGAAGCTGCCGACTGCGTCCTGGCTGGAGATCGTGACGACCGCGCACCGCGTGGGCCTGCCGACGACCTCGACGATGATGTACGGCCACGTCGACACCCCGGCGCACTGGGTCGGGCACCTGCGCACGCTGGCCGCCGTCCAGGACGAGACCGGTGGCTTCACCGAGTTCGTGCTGCTGCCGTTCGTGCACCACAACTCACCGATCTACCTGGCCGGCGTCGCCCGCCCGGGCCCGACGGTGCGCGAGAACCGGGCGGTGCACGCCGTCGCCCGGCTGCTGCTGCACGGCCGGATCTCCAACATCCAGACGTCGTGGGTGAAGCTGGCCGACGCCGGAACCAAGGCGGTGCTGCAGGGCGGGGCCAACGACCTCGGCGGCACGCTGATGGAGGAGACAATCAGCCGCATGGCCGGCAGCGAGAACGGCTCGCTGAAGACCATCGCCGAGCTGGAGGCGATGGCCGCGGCGATCGGCCGCCCGGCCCGTCAGCGGACGACGGAGTACGGCACGCCGTCAGCCGAGCGCATGGCGACCGCCCGCACCGACGAGGGCCGCGCCCGGCTCACCCTGTCGATCACGCCGCGCTGAGCGCCTGCTCCCGGACAGTCCGCGGGCTCTCGGGGAAGTCGCGGGCCCGCTTGGCCGGGCCGATCAGCAGGGCCAGCGGTGCGAGCGCGACGCAGACGACCATGATCCACATCGTCGGCCGCAGGCCGAGGCCGGTGCCGAGCGCCCCGCCGAGCAGCGCGCCGAGCGGGATGGTGCCGTAGTTCAGGAATTGCATGCCCACGACCACGCGGCCCAGCAGCGGCCGGGGCGTGTACGTCTGACGGAAGCTGCCCTTGATCACATTGCCGGCCACCACGGCGGCCCCGATGCCGAATCCGCCCAGGACGACCAGCAGCAGGCGGGGACCCGGCGCCCCCAGCGGGATGAGCAGGGCGAACGGGCCGGCGGCGAAGTTGGCGGCGATCATCCCGCGGGCGCTGCCGAGACGTCGGGCAACGGTGGTCGCGACGGCGGCGCCGAGCAGGCCACCGGCGCTCATCCCGGCCACGAGCAGGCCGACGGTGGCCGCGGTGACGCTCAGCTCCCGGACGAGGAACACGACCAGGATCGACTGGTAGCCGGTCAGCGCGAGGTTGCTCAGGGCGCCGTAGCCGGCGAGCACCCGCAGGTAGGGATCCCCGCCGAGGAACCGCAGTCCCTCGGTGATCTGCCGGCGCAGGCCCCCGGCGTCCTCGGCCGCGGGTTCGGCGCGTTCGGGACTGCGGATCCGCCACAGCGAGACGGCGGAGACCGCGAAGCTGAGCGCGTCGACCAATAGCCCCGCGACCGCACCCACGGCCTGGGTCACCAGCCCGGCGATACCCGGCCCGGCCACCTGGGCTGCGGCCTCGCTCCCCTGGAGCTTGGCGTTGGCCTCGGGGATGGAGCCCGCGTCGACGATGCCGGGCAGGTACACCTGATAGGCCGTCTGGAAGAACACGGCGGCGGTGCCCAGGAGGAGTTCGACGCCCAGCAGATGGGCGAACGTGAGTCCGCCGGCCCACGCCGCCGCCGGCACGCTGAGCAGGAGGGCCAGCGAGACGCCGTCGCAGACCAGCATCAACGGACGGCGCGACAGTCGGTCCACCCACGCGCCCGCCGGGAGTCCGATCACGAGCCACGGCAGCCAGCCGGCCGCCGTCAGCAGGGCCACCTGGAACGTGCTGACGTCCAGGGTGAGGACGGCGACCAGCGGCACGGCCAGCCGGGTGACGTTGGTGCCGAGCGCGCTGGTGGTCTCCCCGATCCAGAGCATCCGGAAGTCGTGGTCGCGGAACAGCCCAGCGCTGGTCACGGCCGCGCGGGGATGCCGTAGGCGAAGGCCAGCACCGGCTCGCGCTGCTGGCCGTCGTCCGGCAGTTCCCGCTCGCTCCACGCGGCGAACAGGTCGATGACCTGGCGGTTGAGCTCCGCGAGCTCACCCGGCGTCAGGTGCAGCCACTTGTCGGTGCTGAACGAGACCTCGCGCCAGGGCTCGCGCTCCTCGTCGCCGGCGGCGAACCAGGTGCGTGCGTGGCCCGCGTGCCGGTCGAGGCTCAGCGACTGGGCGGCCTGAGCGACGGCCTCCGCGGCCGGGTCGCCGGTGAAGTCCTCGGGCGACCACCGCAGCGAGGGTGAGACCAGCCGCCACCAGCGCTCGCGCCGGTCCCGGGCGAGCTCCGGAGCCTCCTCGACCAGGCCCGCGTCGGCCAGCACGCGGACGTGGTGGCTGACGTTGGCGACGCGCTGGTCAGTGCGTTCGGCGAGGGCGCTGGCGGTCGAGGGGCCGTCGACCTTCAGGACGTCGATGAGCCGCCAGCGCAGCGGATGCGCCATCGCCGCGAGCACCTTCGCGTCGGTGACCTGACGGACCTCGCGTTCAGTGGCCATGCCCCCATCATGGTTGCGCAAGAGCTGTTGCGCAACCGTTCTTGCACATCTCTCCTCACATCCGATCCGCGAGCTCGACGAGGGCACTCACCACGGCGTCGCCGTCGAGCAGGACGGCATCGTTGTGGTCGGCACCCGCCACCTCCACCGCCCGGCAGAGCGCTCCCGCCGCCTCGGCGACCCTGCGGCTCTGCTGGGGCGGCACGATCGAGTCGCGACTGCCGTAGACGACGGTCGTCGGAACCCGGATCCCGGCGATTTGCTCGAGCACGGGATACCGGTCCCGCAGCAGCGCCCGCACCGGCAGGAACGGGTAGTGGACGGCGCCGACCGACGCCAGATCGACGAATGGTGAACGCAGGACCAGACCGGCCGGCGGGTGCTCGGTCGCGAGTTCGGTGACGACGGCCGAACCCAGGCTCTCGCCGAAGTACACGAGCCGGTCGGCGCGCACGCCGGCGTCCTCCAGCAGGAAGCTGCGCGCAGCCCGGACGTCGAGCGCGAGCCCCGCCTCGCTCGGGCTGCCGGGATTGCCTGCGTAGCCGCGATAGTCGAAGAGCAGGACCGAGAGCCCCGCCTCCCCCAGCCGCTGCGCCAGCGGGGCGCGCATTCCGCGGTGGCCACCGTTGCCGTTCGCCACCAGCACGGCGGGTGCGTCGGGCGACGGACCGGGCAGGTACCAGGCCGCCAGTTCGAGGCCGTCCGCCGTCCGCAGCAGGACGTCCTCGGCGCCCGGCAGCACCGCAGCAGCCGGTGCGCCCGGACCGGCGTCCGGCAGGTAGATCAGCTTCCGTTGCAACCCCCACAGCAGACCCACGAGGACAGCGAACAGCACGACGACGACGCCCGTCGCGAGCAGGGCCCGGCGCACAGCGACCGGGCTCAGGCGCGTTCGGCCGGTTCCTCCGCGGCGGTGGCCTTGTCCGGCTGGTCCTTGAGGAACAGGTACCAGTAGGACGTCGACACGAAGAGAACCGCGCCGACCAGGTTGCCCACGCCGGCGAGCAGCCAGTTGTACAGCGCGTCGCCCCAGCCGATGTCGGGCACGCCGGCCCAGATGGCTGCCGGGATGAAGAACATGTTGGCCACGACGTGGTCGAAGCCCATCGCCACGAACGCCATCACCGGGAAGAAGATCGCCAGGACCTTCCCGGACACCGACTTCGACGCCAGCGACATCCACACCGCCAGGCAGACCAGCCAGTTGCAGCCCACCCCGCGCAGGAATGTCTCCCACGCGGTGTGCCCGGTCTTTCCCTCCGCGATCGAGGCGAGCCGCTCGTACGTGAGCAGCGCGCTGCCCTCCGAGCCGGAATCCCCGATGACCTTGGTCTGCACGGCGAGGAAGAACGCCACGAACAGGGCCCCCACCAGATTGCCCAGCAGCACGAGCGTGAGGTTCTTGGCGACGTCGCCGGCGCTGATCTTGCCGCGCATGGCGCTGAGCGGGACCAGCATCATGTTCCCGGTCGCGAGGTCGGAGCCGGCGATCAGGACCAGGACCAGCCCGAGGGTGAACGCCGCGCCCATGAACAGGGTGGGCAGTGTTCCCCAGGTCCCGGGGTCCAGGCCCGAGGAGACCGTGATCGCGACCAGTGCGCCGAAGGAGATGTACGCCCCGGCGAGGAAGGCGCTGACCAGCACCCGGTCCCAGGTGCGGTGCACCTTCTTCGCCCCGGTCTCGGCGGCGACCTGGGCCATCTCCTGTGGTTCGCGCGCGGACATCAGCGCCTCCCGAGGGTCGATGCCGGAAGTATGGGCGGCACGGTGCGGGATGCGCTTCTCGGAGGTGCCCAGTGAGCGGAACGGTCCGGCCGTCGGACTCCTGGGCCAGCGGTCTGAGCTACGAGTCCTACGTCGGTCGGTGGAGCCGGCTCGTCGCCGCCGAGTTCGTCGCCCGGCTCGCCGTCGTCCCCGGCGCCCGGTGGCTCGACGTCGGCTCCGGCACCGGAGCCCTCACCGAGACGGTGCTCGTCTGCTGCGCGCCGGCCGAGGTGGTGGGCGTCGAGCCCTCCGCTCCCTTCCGCGAGTACGCGGCCGCGCACGTGCCCGATCCGCGCGCCTCCTTCCGGGCGGGTGACGCGCGGGCCCTGCCGGTGGACGACGACACGTTCGACGTCGTCGTCTCGGGGCTGGTCCTCAACTTCGTCCCGGACCGGTCGGCGGCTCTGGCCGAGATGCGCCGCGCCGCGCGGTCCGGCGGAACGGTCTCCGCCTATGTCTGGGACTACCCGGGCGAGATGCAGCTGATGACGCACTTCTGGGCCGCAGCGGTCGCCCTGGACCCGGCCGCGCTGTCGCTCGACGAGGCCGCCCGGTTCGACTTCTGCCGCCCCGACCCGCTCCGGAGACTGTTCACCGAGGCGGGGCTGCTCGACGTGGACGTCGAGGAGATCGTCGTCCCGACCGACTTCCCGAGCTTCGACGCGTACTGGACCCCCTTCCTGGGCGGCACGGGGACCGCGCCCACCTACGCGATGTCGCTGGCCGAGGACGAGCGCGCCGCCCTCCGGGACGCGCTCCGGGCGCGCCTGCCCACCGCCGACGACGGCTCGATCCACCTCACCGCCCGCGCCTGGGCGGTCCGCGGGACGGCGGGCTGAGGTTTCCCGCCGCACCGCACCGGTACTTCCCCGGCATGGCATCGACGGTCGTCTTCGACCTGGACAAGGTCCTGCTCGGCGGCGACGCGTCCACGCTGTTCCTCCATGGGCGGCTCCGGCAGGCCCCGGGCCGACTGCTCCTCCTGCTGCTCGCGGCCCCGCTGCTGGTGCCCGGCGCGATGCTGCCGCAGCTCCGGCCGCTGGCCGCCCGGGTCATGACCCGGATCGCCGTCGGCGGCCGGCGGGAGTCCGACGTCGAGGCGGTCGCCTCGGCGTTCGGTGAGGCCCTGACCCGCAAGCCCGAGGCTGCGGTCGCCGACGCGATCGCCTGCGTCCGCGAACACCAGCGCACCGGCGACGTGGTCGTCGTCGCCACCGGCTGCGAGGAGACCCTGGCGCGGGGGTTCCTGGCCGCCATCGGCCTCGGGGACCTCGACGTGGTCGGCTCCACGGGAGCGCTGTGGCCGCCGCGGGTACGGCGGGCGATGGGCGAGGTGAAGGTGGCCCTGCTGACCGAGCGCGGCTATCCCCCGCCGTGGCCGGCCGCCTACAGCGACAGCCCGTCGGATCTCCCCCTGTTCGCCGGCACGCCCCGGCCGGTGCTGGTGAACGCCGATGAGAAGGCCGCGCGGCAGGTCGAGCGCACCCTGGGCCGCCGTCCGGAGACGCGCACCTGGCGCTGAGTCCGGGCCCGCGGAACCCCTAGCCTGAGGGGATGTCAGAGTCGGCCGCCGCTGCGGGTCCCGTCGATCTCGCCGCCCTCGCCGGCGAACTGCTCGGCACGGCGGCCTCCGCGCAGGCGCGACGTGCGGCGCACACCCTGGCGCACCCGGTCGACGGTCTCCGCCAGACGGTGATCGCGCTGCTCGCAGGCGCCGAGCTCGGCGAGCACGAGAGCCCCGGACCGGCCAGCCTGCAGGTGCTGCGCGGCCGGGTCCGGCTGGTCTGGACGGACGCGGCCATGGCCCTCGGCACCGGCGAGATCGCGCCCGTCCCGATGCAGCGGCACTCGCTGCACGCCGACGAGGACAGCGTCCTGCTGCTCAGCGTCGCCGTCGAGGTCTGAGCCGCCTGGCTAGCCTCGGCCCGTGGGTCTCTTCGGGAAGTTCAGCTACAGCGGCGGCCGATGGAGCACCGCCGGCCCCACGGCCGTGCCGTTCCTCCTGATCGACGTGCACGACAGCGACGTCGCCACGGTGGACTACCGCGCCGCCGACGCGACGGGTGGACGCTTCTTCCTCGGCTACGAGCAGCGCATCTACTTCGACGAACCCGACGCGACCGATCCGGTCGACGTCCGCGCCGAGTCGGAGGGCTTCGCCCAGTGGCTGCTGCAGGCCGAGGGTCGGCAGGTCGATCCGGCCGCGGTGCAGGAACTGATGGCCTCACCGGACGGCGCCCCGCCCGAGGACGAGGTCGTCGAGGAGACCGTCGACCGACTGGTCGCACTCGCCGGCCTGCCCCCGCTCACCTGGCCCACGGACGACGACGCGCCACCGGGCTGAGTGGCCGGACGCCGCCCGGGTAGGGCCTTCCCGTGCGAGCGATCTCCTACCGCCGATCCGGCGGGCCCGACGTCCTGGAACTCGTCGACCGGCCCGACCCGGACCCCGGTCCGGGCGAGGTGCGCGTCCGCGTCGCGTTCTCCGGGGTGAACCCGACCGACTGGAAGTCGCGGAGCAACGCCGAGCCGGGTCCGGACGGGCAGATCCCGAACCAGGACGGCGCGGGCACGATCGACGCGGTCGGCCAGGGCGTGGACCCGGTGCTCGTCGGCGAGCGCGTCTGGATCTGGGAGGCCGCCTACCAGCGCCCCTTCGGGACAGCCGCCGAGTACACCGTCGTCCCGGCGCGGCAGACGGTCCTCCTCGGCGCCGAACCGTCCTTCGAACTGGGGGCCGCGCTCGGCATCCCGTTCCTCACCGCGCACCGCTGCCTGACGGTCGCCGAGTCGCTCCCCGACCGGATCGGTCCGGGCTCCCTCTCCGGGCACACGGTCCTGGTGCAGGGCGGCGCGGGGGCGGTCGGCAACGCGGCGATCCAGCTCGCCCGCTGGGCCGACGCGACGGTCGTTGCCACCGTCAGCAGTCCCGACAAGGCCCAGCTGGCGGCCGCGGCCGGGGCCGACCACGTCGTCGACTACCGGCAGCAGGACGTCGTCGCCGAGGTCCGCCGGATCGCGCCGAAGGGGGTCGACGCGATCGTGGAGGTGTCGGCCGCGGTGAACTCCGGCATCGACGCGCAGGTGATCGCGATGCACGGCGCCGTCGCGATGTACGCCGACGACGGCGGCGCCGAGGTGACGATCCCGGTGCGCCTGCAGATGCGACCCAATGCCCGCTGGCAGTTCGTGCTGGTCTACACCGAGCCGGCGCGGGCCAAGGCCCTCGCCGTCGAGGACGTCAACGCCGCCGTGCTCGACGGTGCGGTCCGCGTCGGCCGGGAGTCGGGCCTGCCGCTGCACGTGTTCCCGCTCGCGCAGACGGCCGCCGCACACCAGGCGGTGCAGGACGGCGCCGTCGGCAAGGTGCTCGTCGACGTCACCGCCTGATCGGGCCGGCGGCGTCCGACGGGGTCATCGCGGGCATGACCTCCGACAGCGGCGCCATCCGCGCGGCGACCGCGGCGTGCAGCCCGTTCCGCCACTCCTCGCCGAGCTCCGTCCGGCGCCCGTCACCGTGCAGGTGCGGCAGTCCGCGAGCGGCCTGCATCCCGAAGACCGCGCGGCTCAGCTTGTTGCCCACCCCGCGGCGCCGGTGGTCGGGGGTCACGTAGATCTGGTGGACCAGCCCGGTGCCCGGCCACCAGCGCAGGGCCCCCACCTGACTCCCCCCGTCCACGCCCTCGCGGCGGGCCCGGGCGGCGTCGAGCAGCGTGCCGTCGGGAAAGCGCGGATCGGAGAAGGCCACGACGGTCGACGCCGCCGGGCGGGCGGCCGGTTCCGGCAGCTCCACGTACCAGAGCAACGGCGCTCCGGGCAGGGCGACCTCCACGCGGTGCACGCGCGAGCCGTCGACGTCGGCCTGCACCGCGATCCGCCAGTCCCTCGGACGACGGCCGCCCGGCAACTGCACCACCGTGTGTGCGGGGAACTCCGCGGACAGGACGGCCACGAGCGTGTGCCGGGCCGGGGTGCCCGGCTCCCCCGGTGCAGGGAGCCGGGCCCACCACGGGTCCAGCAGGAGGTCAGGCGCGGCGACGGGCATGACGCCGGACGAGCCCGATGCCGACGAGGATCGCGGTCAGGAACACTCCGCCCAGGGCCATCGCCAGGCCCCTGTCGGGAAGGTTGCTGCTGACCGTGGTCAGCGCGGGCGCCGCGGGACCACCCGCCAGCGGCGCCGTCGTGGGCTCCGTGGCGCCGGACCGGTCGAAGCTGGCCGTCGCCGACGGGGCAGCCGGCGCGAGGGGCTCGGGCGTGATCGGTTCGACCGGCGCGGCCGCCCGCCCGGGCCGCCCCGGAGCCGGCGACCCGATGCCGGCCGGCGCCGCGACGGGTGCGGGAACCGGCACGGTCGGGGTGGTGCCGACGGGGGTGACCGGTGCCGGGCCGCCGATGGGCGTGAGCAGCCGCGGAGCCAGGGACGCGGGCAGCGTGCCGGTCGACGGCGCGATCTCGATGCCCGACGTCTCGGCGTCGGCCTGGTAGCCGTCCACCGTGCTGACAGGTGCCAGGACATAGCTGGTGTCGGGCGCGAACCATCCGGAGAACGTCAGGCTGCCGTCGGCGGCACTGGTCGCCCGGATCTCCTGCCGGGCCGGGGCGGTCGCGGAGGCCGCGGCGTCCCCGGAGGCCGCGTAGGCGAAGCCCGGGCCGGTGAGCGCGTAGCCGGCGCCTGCGATCGGTGCTCCGGTGACCGCGTCCTCGACGATCGTCACGACCGGGGTCCGGAAGGTCGGGTCGTTGACGACCGTCTCGAACGAGTCGCCGCCGCAGGTCCCGAAGAAGCCGTCGAGAAAGCTGCAGACGTGCACCGAGCCCGTGCCGGTGGCGCCCGCCAGCCCCACGGCGTGCGCGGTCTGCGTCACCGAGTAGGTGCTCGGCGGCACGTCCCCGCCGGTGTCGTTACTCGTGACGGAGCAGGAGCCGGTCGGGCCGGTCGTGCAGTCGAACGTCTGGCCGTTGCCGGTCAGCGTGAACACCGCGCCCGACAGGTCCAGCCCGGCCGGGGCGGCTCCGGTGGTCGCGTCGTAGTCGACCTGGAAGCCGACGGTCTTCCCGCGGCCGAAGAACCCCTCGATGGACGACGCGGCTCGTGCCACGTCGGGCGCCGGCACGTCGGGGTTCAGCACCGGCGCCGAGTCGGGAACGCCGTCGAGGTCGGCCTCCGGGGCGGGTGGGGCCAGGTCCGCCTCGTCGTCCGCGACCGCGACGGAACCGCCCGACGCGGTCAGGGCGAGCAGTCCGACGCCGACCAACGGGCCGCGGACGAGCGCGCGCCTGCGGGGCACAGGAGTGGGGCGAGGAGGGGCGAGCATCACGGGGCTCCAGCGGTCTCCCGCCGACCGTCGTCGAGAGCCGGAGCGGACTGTGGCCGACCGCTGGTCCGCCGTCCCTTCCCGTCGGCGAACGCGCCGGGACGATCGGGAGCCGTTATCCCAGGACCACCGCGCGACGCGCGAGCCCCATCTGCGCATCCGACCCCTACCTGACCAGCGCATTTCCGATTCTGAGACGATCCGTTGGGCGTCCCGCTCCCATGCGCGCACAAGCGGGGACGCCCGACGGCGAAAACCCTGTCGGGTTCGCCCGAGCCGGCGAACCGTGCCCGCGACGGCCCGGAGGTGACGAACCGGTGGGGAAGCAGCACACCCTGGAGGGTCGGCAGGTCGGCGACCGCACGCTGCGCCCGCTGGCTGTGTCCGCCCTCGTCGTGGCGCTGGTCCTGCCACTGATCGGGCTGCTCTCCCTGGCGCGGATCGACTACGACCAGTGGCACTGGACGAACGCGCCCCTCCACTTCGTCCTGTTCCTCACCGTCGGTGCGACCGCCGCCAGCCTGTCGCTGGTGACCGGGGAGGCGGCCCGGCGTCGCGGTGACGCACGGGTGCTGCTGCTCTCGCTGGGCTTCCTGTCGACCAGCGGCTTCATGGCCCTGCACGCCATCGGCACCGCCGGCGTCCTCGTGCGGGCGTCCCTGCCGGGCCTCACGATCGCCATCTCGGCGGGCCTCCTGCTGGCCGCGGTGTTCGCGCTGCTGGCCGCCCTGGTCGACGTCGGCCCGAGCGTGGGACCCCTCGTCATCCGGGCCCGACGCTGGCTGTACGCGTGTTGGTCATCAGCGTCGGCACCTGCTTCGTCCTCCTGGCCGAGGCCCTCGTGGGCGTCGCCTTCGCCGGGGAGATGAAGTGGCACTCCGCCTGGTGGGAGTGGCACGCACTGATCGTGGCGGCCTACCTGATCGTCTTCGCCGCCGCCGCGAATGGCGCGACGAGCGGTTCCGCGAGCTCTACCTCCCCACCACGCGCGAACACCGCGAAGAGGTCTCGGTGCTCATCGGTGACCTGGCCGGCTTCACGACCTTCACCGAGGCGAACGACCCCTCCGAGGTGGCAGCGATGCTGCGGGCCTACTACGAGGTCGCGGCGCCCTGCATCAGCCGACGCTTCGGGGGTGAGGTGAAGAAGTTCATGGGCGACGGCATCTTCGCCACCTTCAACCGGCGCGGCGACCAGCCCGACCACGCGGAACGGGCGGTGCGCGCCGCAGCGGCTCTGCAGGCGGAGGTCCACCGAGACGGGCGGCGCGGGCTACGTCGCCTATCCGGCGGTCGGCGACCCGGTCAACGTCGCGGACCGTCTGCAGGCGGCCGCACCGGTCGGCAGGGTGCTGATCGGCGCTGAGATCCGCCGCCGGCTGCCGGCGGGCGCCGCAGTGGAACCGGTGCCGGGTCTCGTCGTCAAGGGCAAGGACACCCCGGTCGACGCCTACCTGCTGACCGCCACGGACGCGCTGGCGGACCGCCGTCTCAGCCGACCCCGAGGTCGCGGGCGATGAGCATCCGCTGGACCTCGCTGGTGCCCTCGCCGATCTCCAGGATCTTCGCGTCGCGGTAGAAGCGGCCAACGGGGAACTCGTTCATGAACCCGTAGCCGCCGTGCACCTGGGTGGCGTAGCGGGCGTTCTCCATCGCCATCTCCGAGCTGTACAGCTTGGCGATCGACGCCTCCCGCTTGAACGGCTCGCCGCGCAGCATCTTCTCCGCCGCCCGGTAGTAGGCCAGTCGGGCCGTGGAGGCCCGCACCTCCATGTCGGCGATCATGAACGCGATCGCCTGGTTGCGGCCGATCGGCTGCCCGAACGCCTCCCGCTCCGCCGCGTACTTGATCGACTCGTCCACGCAGCCCTGCGCCAGCCCGACCGACAGCGCCGAGATCGCGATCCGGCCCTCGTCGAGGATCGACAGGAACTGCGCGTAGCCGCGGCCGCGCTCCCCGACCAGGTTCTCCTCGGGCACCCGCACGTCGGTGAACGACAGCTCGCGGGTGTCCGAGGCGTTCCAGCCGACCTTCGAGTACCGCTGGCCGACGGCGAATCCCGGCGTCCCCGACGGGACGATGATCGCCGAGATCTCCTTGTGGCCGTCCGGGCGCGTACCGGTGACGGCGGTGACGGTGACCAGCTGCGTCAGGTCGGTGCCCGCGTTGGTGATGAACGCCTTCGACCCGTTGATGACCCAGTGCCCGTCCTCGAGCTTCGCGGTCGTCTTCGTGGCGCCGGCGTCGGAACCGCCCCCGGGCTCGGTCAGCCCGAACGCGCCCAGTGCCTCCCCGGAGCACAGCCGCGGCAGCCACTCCTGCTTCTGCTCCTCGGTGCCGAACCGGAAGATCGGCATCGCGCCGAGTGAGACCCCGGCCTCGACGGTGATCGCCATCGAGCTGTCGACCCGGGCCAGCTCCTCGAGGACGACGCAGAGGTCGAAGTAGGTGCCGCCCCCGCCGCCGTACTCCTCCGGGAACGGCAGGCCGAACAGCCCGAGCTCACCCATCTGCCGGACGATCTCGGTCGGGAACTCGTCCCGCTCGTAGAACTCCCCGATCTGCGGGGCGATGACCTCCTGCGCGAATTCGCGGACGGTCGTGCGCAGTGCCTCGGTCTCGACGTCGAGCCGGTAGTCCAACATCAGTTCTCCTGCTGCTCAGGAGCGGCTGCCGCTGGGTTCACCGGGATCTCCGGGGTCACCACGGCCACCCGCTCGTCCAGCGCGACCGTCTGGCCCGCCGTCACGCCGAGCTCGGTGACCGTCCCCGCGACGGGGGCGGTCAGCACGTGCTCCATCTTCATCGCCTCGACGACGAGCAGCGGGGTCCCCGCCGTCACCTCGTCGCCGACGGCTACCTGCACGACGGTCACCGTTCCCGGCATGGGGGAGGTGACGGCGCCGCCGGTCGTCGATCCCTCGGCGTG
Organism: Blastococcus sp. CT_GayMR16; assembly: GCF_004570875.1. Classification (GTDB taxonomy): domain Bacteria; phylum Actinomycetota; class Actinomycetes; order Mycobacteriales; family Geodermatophilaceae; genus Blastococcus_B. Next base: position 375,393 of record NZ_SPQK01000001.1, read on the forward strand.
CGCGGACAGCCGCTCGTGCTCGCGCAGCGCCACCACGCGGCCGTCGGCGGCCAGCCACACCGTGCCGCCCTCGTGCACCACCGCGTAGGACATCGTGAGCCCGTCCAGGGTCACCGTCAGCCGGCCGGCGTCGCGGAAGGCCCGCGCGGTCACCGGCTCGCCGTCCCCCACCCGGACCACTGCAGCGCTCGACCGGCCACGCAGCCGGACCTCCACCGGATCCCCGCCGGAGGCCTGCAGCCGCCGCACGGTCCAGGCCGGCTCGCCCAGCCGCCAGCCGTCGGGCACGTCCCAGCGGTCGACGACGGGGCCGGCGGGCTCGGACTCGATGAGCAGCGCCAGCGCCGCGGCGGCGTACACGTGCGCCGGCGGGGGCTCGGGCGCGGTCAGGGCGTCCCCGCGGCGCTCGATCAGGCCGGTGTCCAGGTTCCCCTCGACGACGTCGGGATCGTTCAGCAGCGCCCGGAGGAACGCCGCGTTGGTCGTCACCCCCAGGACGGCGGTGTGCCCGAGGGCTCCCACGAGTCGGGCGCGGGCGGTCTCGCGGGTGGGCGCCCAGGCGATGATCTTGGCCAGCATCGGGTCGTAGTCGCTGCCGACGACGGTGCCCACGGCGAGCGAGCTGTCCACCCGGATGCCCGACCCGGTCGGCTCGACCAGCCCGAGCACGGTGCCCGCTTGCGGGAGGAACCCGCGGGAGGGGTCCTCGGCATAGAGCCGCGCCTCGATCGCGTGCCCGTCGAGGGAGATGTCGCTCTGGTCCAGCGGCAGCCGCTCCCCCGCCGCGATCCGGACCTGCTGCTCCACGAGGTCCAGCCCGGTGATCAGCTCGGTGACCGGGTGCTCGACCTGCAGGCGGGTGTTCATCTCGAGGAAGAAGAAGTCGCGCGGGCGATCGGCGTCGACGATGAACTCGACCGTGCCCGCCCCCGTGTAGCCCACCGCCGTGGCGGCGTCGACGGCCGCCCGGCCCATCGAGGCGCGCGAGGCGGTGTCCAGCAGCGGCGACGGCGCCTCCTCGATGACCTTCTGGTGGCGGCGCTGCAGGCTGCACTCGCGCTCGCCGAGGTGGATGACGTTGCCGAACGAGTCGCCGAGGACCTGGACCTCGATGTGCCGGGAGTTGCCGACGTACCGCTCGACCAGCAGCGTGTCGTCGCCGAAGGAGCCGGTGGCCTCGCGGCGGGCCCCGGCGATCGCGTCCGGCAGCTCGTCCTTGGAACGCACGACCCGCATGCCCTTGCCGCCGCCGCCCGCGCTGGGCTTGAGCAGCACGGGAAAGCCGACGGCGACGGCGGCGTCGGTGACCTGGGCATCGGTCATCCCCGGCTCGTTGCGACCGGGCACGACGGGCACGCCGGCGGCCATGACCCTCTGCTTGGCGCGGATCTTGTCGGCCATCGCCTCGATCGCGGCGATCGGCGGGCCGATGAAGACGACCCCGGCCTCCTCGCAAGCCCGGGCGAACTCGACGTTCTCGGAGAGGAAGCCGTAGCCGGGGTGGATCGCCTGAGCACCCGTGCGCGCGGCCGCCTCGAGCACCCGCTCGATGGACAGGTAGCTCTGCGCCGCCGGGGCCGGCCCGATGGGGACGGCGACGTCGGCCAGCCGGGTGTGCAGCGCTCCGGCGTCCGCGTCGCTGTGGACCGCGACCGAGCGGATGCCCATCTCGCGGAGCGTGCGGATGACCCGGACGGCGATCTCGCCCCGGTTGGCGACCAGAACGGTCTCGAACATGTCGCTCACATCCGGAAGACGCCGTAGCCGACGTCCTCCAACGGCGCGTTGGCGCAGGCGGAGAGCGCGAGCCCCAGGACGGTGCGGGTCTGGGCGGGGTCGATGACGCCGTCGTCCCACAGGCGGGCGGTGGCGTAGTACGGGTGGCCCTGCAGCTCGTACTGGTCGCGGATCGGCGCCTTGAACGCCTCTTCCTCCTCCGCCGGCCACTCCTCCCCGCGGGCCTCCGCCCCGTCGCGACGGACCTGGGCGAGCACGCTCGCCGCCTGCTCCCCGCCCATCACCGAGATGCGGGCGTTCGGCCAGGTGAAGAGGAACCGCGGCGAGTACGCCCGGCCGCACATCGAGTAGTTGCCGGCCCCGAACGAGCCGCCGATGACCACGGTGAGCTTCGGTACCCGCGCGCAGGCCACGGCAGTGACCATCTTCGCGCCGTGCTTGGCGATACCCCCGGCCTCGTAGTCACGCCCGACCATGAAGCCGGTGATGTTCTGCAGGAACAGCAGCGGGATCTTGCGGCGGTCGCAGAGCTCGATGAAGTGCGCGCCCTTGAGCGCCGACTCGCTGAACAGCACGCCGTTGTTGGCGATGATCCCGACGGGGTGGCCGTGCAGCGTGGCGAAGCCGGTGACCAGGGTGTGCCCGTAGAGCGGCTTGAACTCGGCGAACCGGCTGCCGTCGACCAGCCGGGCGATGACGTCGCGGACGTCGTAGGGCGTGCGCGGGTCCGGGGGCACGACCTCGTACACGGACTCGGGCGGGTAGAGCGGCTCCTCCACCGGGTCGACGTCCCAGGGCCGGGCCTCGCGCGGGCCCAGCGTGCCGACGATCTGGCGGACGATCTGCAGCGCGTGCGCGTCGTCGTCGGCCAGGTGGTCGGTGACCCCGCTGACCCGGCTGTGCAGGTCTCCCCCACCGAGTTCCTCGGCGGTGACGACCTCGCCGGTCGCGGCCTTCACCAGCGGGGGGCCGCCCAGGAAGATCGTGCCCTGGTCCCGCACGATGACCGCCTCGTCGCTCATCGCGGGCACGTACGCGCCACCGGCGGTGCAGGAGCCGAGGACGGCGGCGATCTGGGCGATGCCGGCCTTCGAGAGGTTCGCCTGGTTGAAGAAGATCCGGCCGAAGTGGTCGCGGTCGGGGAAGACCTCGTCCTGCATCGGCAGGAAGGCGCCGCCCGAGTCGACCAGGTAGATGCACGGCAGGCGGTTCTGCAGCGCGACCTCCTGGGCGCGCAGGTGCTTCTTCACCGTCATCGGGTAGTAGGTGCCGCCCTTGACCGTGGCGTCGTTGGCGACGACGACGCACTCGCGACCGGCGACCCGCCCGATTCCGGTGATGATCCCGGCCGCGGGCGCCTCGCCGTCGTAGAGGCCGTGCGCGGCCAGGGGCGAGAGCTCGAGGAAGGGGCTGCCCGGGTCGAGCAGCGCGTCCACCCGCTCGCGGGGCAGCAGCTTGCCGCGGTCGACGTGCCGCTGACGGGCGCGCTCACCACCACCGAGGGCCACGCGGTGCAGCTGGGCGGCGAGGTCGGCAGCCAGCTCGGCGTGCGCGGCAGCATTGCGGGCGGCGCCGTCGGCGTCGACCGCCGCGGCTCGGGGCAGCACCGGAGCGTCCACGGGCAGAGGTTAACGCCCGTTCACTCCAATGGTCCACTGCACACCCCAGAGTAGTTAACGCGCGTTCACTTCGTCGCTACGATGCCGAACGTGACCTCCATCCGCGACGCGGCGCTGCACGCCGACGCCGATCGCCCGTCGCGCCGGGAGCAGATCCTCCGGGCCGCCGCGCAGTTGTTCGCCGAGCGGGGCTCACGGGCGGTCGGGATGGACGACGTCGGTGCGGCCGTGGGCGTCACCGGCCCCGCGATCTACCGGCACTTCGCGGGCAAGGACGCGATGCTCACCGAGATGCTGGTGAAGATCAGCGAGTTCCTGCTGGCCGGCGGCAGCGACCGGGTAGCCGACGCGGGCGCCGACCCCGCCGCCCAGCTGCGCGCGCTGATCGCCTTCCACGTGGACTTCGCCCTCGACAACCCGGCGCTGATCACTGTGCAGGACCGCGACCTCGGTTCGCTCCCGGACGCCGAGGCAGCGAAGGTGCGCCGGTTGCAGCGCCGCTACGTGGAGGTGTGGGTGACCGTGCTGGCGCGGCTGCACCCCGCCGCCGACGCCGCCACGTGCCGGGCCCGCGCACACGCCGTCTTCGGGCTGATCAACTCCACCCCGCACAGCGCCGGGCGGCTGCACCGCGCCGCGATGGCCGCCCTGCTGGCCGACATGGCCTGGGCCGCGGCGACCGGCTAACCAGCAGGAAAGGACGGGACCGCCAGCGCCAGGCCGTCGTCGGCCACCTTGTCGACGTCCTCGGAGCTGCCTTCGGCGTCCTCGTCCACCCAGGCGGCCTCCACGATCGTGACCGTGGAACCCGAGACGGCGCTCGCGTACTCCGCGTCGGACAGCTCCGCGGGGCTGCCGGTGTAGCGGACCCCCTCGCGGAGCAGGTCGCTGACGTTCCCGCTGCCGTTGGCGTCGGTCAGCGACCGGAGCGCGCGGGCAGCGGCGGCGTCGGCCAGCCGGACCCGGCTCACCGAGACTACGACGGCCTCACCGGCGACCTGACCGGAGTACAGCGCCCGGGACAGGCCGGTGCAGTCGTTGTCGGCGAAGAAGTCGGCGGTGTCGCCGTAGGCGTGTCCCAGACAGGTCTCGTCGGTCTTGGCGGCCTCCACGGTGTAGGAGACGCCACCGGCGTCCTGGACGGTGCCGACCTCGAGCCCGGCCGTCGAGGGCTCCGCCGACGCGGACCCGGCGGCCGTGCCCCCGCCGCCGTCGTCCCCCGCACCGTCCTTCAGGAACAGCCAGGCGACGACGCCGATCACCGCGACCGCCAGGACGCCCGCCATCACCATCAGCAGCGCGCGCTTCCCGGAGCCGCCGTCGGACTCGTCGTCCTCGACGTCGCCGGCCTGGGAATCCTCGGTCCAGTACGAGAAGCGCCCGGCGTCCTGCTGAGCGGGCGGGGGGCTCGCCGGCGGCTGGGCCGCGGGCGGCGGGGTTGCCGGGAAGACCGAGGTCCGCGGCGCCGCGGTCGTCCGCGGCGTCACAGTCCTCATGGACGGCTCGGCCGGGGCCACCGGCGGCTGGGCCGGCTCGGCGTTGGCGAACAGCCCACCGATGCCGTTGTCGTCGGGCGGTGCCTGCGGTCCGTCCACCGCCACGGTGTCGCGGTGCGCCTGCACCGGGGCAGCCTGCGGCGCGGCGGCCGCGGCATGGGCAGCAGCGGCGGAGGCCGCCACGGCCTGTGCGATCGCCGCGGAGCTGGGCTGCTCGCGGGCGGGGGGTGCATCGGGGGCCGGGGCGGCGGTCGGAGCGGCGGTCGGGGGCGGCGCCACCGGTCCGGCCGCCGACGGGGAGGCGGCCATCGCCGCGGGCGTGAGCAGCTCCGGACGGCGCAGCACGTACGGCGAGTACGGGAACCCCTCGCCGTTGAGCTCCTCCACCGACGGCCCGCGCCCCTGCAGTCCGAGCGCCTCCAGCGCGGCGCGCACGTCCGCCGTCGTCCAGAGCCGGGGGTTGTCGACGCCGGTGTAGCGGCTGGCCCGGGCGATCCCGAGCAGCAGCGAACGGGGCTCGAGCAGGGCCACCTGGTCACCCTCGCCGAGATCGCCGTCGCTCGGCAGCAGACCGGTCACCTCACCGGCGAGCACGGTGAGCCGGGCGATCCGCCCGGGCTCCAGGCCCGCGCGGCGCAGCTTCTGGGCGGTGTCCATGCCGGCGCGCATCAGGCCGTCCAGCGGGCTGGACCCGCCACCGGAGAGTTGGAGCACCGCGCCGGGATCTCCCTCGGGGCCGATCGTCCACGGCCCCTCGGGCTTCGCCGTCACGACGCCGGACTGGCGGACGACCTCGACGATCCGGACGACGGCGACGCCTTCGGGGACGAAGAGGATCGCGTCGGAGAGCCGGCGCTCCATGGGGCCGTCCACCAGCGGGATGGAGGCCACGACGGCCGCCCGCACCGACGCGCCCGTGTCCCAGCGGGTGAGCTCGTGAAAGAGCGCACGCTCCCCCGCCGTCTGCAGCGGCACCGGGGTCAGGGCCAGCACGTCGTATGTCCTCCGGCAGATCGTCGGGTTCTCGGGCGTCAGGCCGCCTGGCGCCGCGGGACGCGCGCTCCCCGGGGCGGGCGTACCGGCGACGGCACCTGCCTCGACGCTACGTCATCGAGCGGTCCGGCCCACGTGTCCGCGCCGGTGCGCCGTGGATCAGGCGGTCGTGCTGCCCACCGGTTCGGGCTCGTCGGCGGTCGTCCACCGGGCCAGCCAGGAGCTGCGGACTAGGAGGTCGACTGCGGCCCAGAGCAGGGCGAACCCCGCCGCGACCGGCAACACCGACCACCAGTTCCACGGCGGCAGCAGGTCGAGGGCGTCCTGCCCGACGGCGGCGCCGTAGACGGCGCCGGCGACGAGGAGTCCCGCGGCCCAGCCCGGCACCCGGTAGGTGACCGCGAGGTCGACCAGCACAGCCCCCACCAGCAGCACGAACGGCAGCACCGACGGCGGGAAGCCCATCCCGACCAGGAGCAGCCACATGACCGCGCGGTAGGCGAGGTACACGCCGGCGATGGTGGTCGCCGTCCATCGCAGCCCCACGGCCTTGCGGGCCACGACCAGCGACAGCAGCCCCGCGCAGATCAGCCAGGCGGGGTGCACCCAGGACGGCACCGGGAGCATGAACATCGTCGGGGTCTGCCCCTGGGAGGCGGCGAAGTCCAGCAGCTGCGGCTCGGCGGTCGTGTGCCCGTCGAGGTAGTCGCGCAGCGAGAGGACGCCGTACTCCTGGTGCTGGTTCGGGAAGAGCACGTTCTCGACGAAGAACAGCCAGAGGCCCAGCGACACCAGATTGCGGACGCGGCCCGGCGCGGCGTAGAGCCACCACCCGCGGATCGCCCCGGCCAGCATGATCGCCGTCCCCAGGTAGAGCAGCCCGTGGCTGGGGCTCCAGCTGGTGATGTCCAGGCCGTTGATCCGGTGGTTGAGGATGTCGATCGGGACGGCGAGCAGGAACATCGCTATGCCCCACTGCATCAGGCGCAGCGCCCGCCGGTCGACGCCGTAGCCGCTGTAGCTGTGGAAGACCACGAGACCGACCACCACGGCGGTTCCGGCGGAGTTGAGCAGGTGCGGCGGGGCGAGGTCGTCGCGCAGCCAGCGAAAGTGCCAGGAGACGTCCCAGGACGAGCCGAGCATCTTGAGCAGGAAGGCGCCGAGCCAGGCGGTGTAGATCCACCGCAGCTCGGTCTCGGTGGTGGCGCGGCCCGGGCGCCCGGGCGTCATGTAGGCCAGCCAGAGCCAGCGCACCGAGGCGAGGGGATGGGCGAGCGCGGCGCCCAGCGAGCCGGGCGCCGGCGGTGCCGCCGCGCGGGGACGGGCGGGTGCAGCAAGAGGGGGCACGGGAACTTCCTCGACTCGGTGGTGGCACCGACCCTAGCCGCGCACGGTCCCGATTCCGACCCTCCGAATGGCACTGTTGCAGGCGTTGCGGTAGTGGCGGACAGGCGCGGCACGCCGGACGGACGGTGCGTACTGTCGGACCACGTGGCAGAGAGTGCGGGACACCTGGTCTGGATCGACTGCGAGATGACCGGGCTGGACATCGTCAAGGACAAGCTCATCGAGGTGGCGGTGCTCGTCACCGATTCCGAGCTGAACGTCCTCGACCCGGGACTGGACCTCATCATCTCGGCGGACGACGCCGACCTCGACGACATGAACGAGGTCGTGCGCGAGATGCACGCCAAGTCGGGCCTCACCGACGAGGTGCGCGCCTCCACGCTCACGATCGCCGAGGCCGAGCAGCAGCTGCTCGCCTACATCAAGCGCTGGGTGCCCGAGCGCCGGACGGCGCCGCTCTGCGGCAACTCCATCGGCACCGACCGCGGCTTCCTGGCCCGCGACATGCCCGAGCTCGACGACCACCTGCACTACCGCATGGTCGACGTCTCCTCGGTCAAGGAGCTGGCCCGCCGCTGGTTCCCCCGGGTGTACTTCGCGCAGCCCGCGAAGGGGCTCGCGCACCGCGCCCTGGCCGACATCATCGAGTCCGTGCGCGAGCTGGCGTACTACCGCCGCACCCTGTTCGTGCCGGCCCCCGGCCCCAACAGCGGGCGGGCGAAGACGGCGGCCGACGAGGTCGTCGGCTCCTTCGCCGCCCTGCTGGCCGCGGGCGACGCCAACCCCGCCCAGGACGCCGCCGGCACGGCCTGACAGCCACCGCTCCCTGTCGCGCGCCGGAAGGCTGATCGCCTCCGGTATCGTTACGCCGGTTCCCCACCGACGCTCGCGTCCGGCTGGGACATGGTGGGTGTAGCTCAGTTGGTAGAGCACCAGGTTGTGATCCTGGGTGTCGCGGGTTCGAGCCCCGTCACTCACCCCATGCGCGAAGGGCCCCGGTCACCAGACCGGGGCCCTTCTGCGTCGTTGGCGCCGATCAGCCGATGGGCAGGGGATCGACCGGCACCCCCGGGTCGATCGGCGGAATCGCGGCGCAGGGCGCCAGTCCGAGGACGATGCCGTCCACGATGCAGTACTTCGCCAGGTCGACCTCCGTCAGCCCGCGGAGCAGCGGGGGCAGACCGTCGAACAGGGACCCCAATCCCTCGACGCCAGTCAGCGGACTCCCCGTGGCCGGGTCGGGAACCCCGGACCCGCCGCCGGTGCCGTTGCCGCCTGCAGGAGCCGCGGGACCGACCGGTCCAGGACCCGCGGGACCCGCCGGCGGGGCGGCCGGCGCCTCCGGGGAGACGGGCTGCGCGTCGTAGTGCTGCGGGTCGGGCACCGGCGGGCCGGGGTCCACGCCCGGGATCGCCGCCGGCGGCTCGGCCTGCGCCTGCTCCACGATCGAGGGGAAGTCCCCCAGGTACTGCGGGCCCTCGTCGCTCACGGTGTTGATCACGACGTAGGTGGCGGCAGCCGCGACTGCCACTCCGAAGAGAGCTCGTGCCGGCGTCATGGTGTCCCCTGGATTGTCGCGCGCGGGCCGTCCCCGTGGACGGCCCGCTACCCGTTCAACGAGCGACGGTGGCACAGGTCACGGTCAGGCGCAGCCGGAACTCACGCCCGTCGTCAGACGCCGTCGACGATCCGCTGCAGGTCAGCGGCCATCCGGGTGGCCTCGCGGGACGCCCCGACGATGGCCTCCTGCGCCTGGGCGGTGGACGCGCTCTGCTCCTCGACCGCAGCGGCGATCGTCGTCTGCGCCTCGACCACGCCCTCGATGACCTCCTGGACGCTGCCCAGGGCAGCGCCGGCGGCCTCGACGTCGCCACGGACGGCGTCGACGACCCGGCGGATCCGTTCGGTGGCCTTGGCCGTCTCCCCCGCGAGGTCCTTGACCTCCCCCGCGACGACGGCGAACCCCTTGCCGGCCTCACCGGCTCGGGCGGACTCGATAGTCGCGTTGAGGGCCAGCAGGTTGGTCTGGTCGGCGATCGAGGAGATGCTGCCGGCGATGTGGTCGATCTCGGCCATGGTGGCGGCAAGACGTTCGACCGTCTCGGCGCTCTCCCGGGAGCCGGCGCTGGCCTGCGCGGCCGTCGTCGTCGCGTGGCTGGCGGCCGCGGCGATCTCGCCGATCGCCTCGCGCAGGCCCGACATGACCGCGGTCGCCGTCCCGACGTTCTCGTCCAGGCGCTGCCCGGACTCCAGGAGTTCGGCGATCTGGTGCTCGAGCAGGGCGGTCCGCTCCTCGCGGCCGGCCAGCGTCGCCGCGGCCTCCTCGGCCGCGCGGGCCCGCTCGGCGGCGAGCTCGGCCTGGGCCGCGACCTGGGCGACGGCCTGCTGCTCGGCCCGGAGCTGCTCGGCGCGGCGCCCGCGGTCGGCCTCCTCGGTGAACTTCCACCCGTAGGCCAGGAATGTCGCCTCGGCGAGCAGGAAGACGGCGTGCAGGAGCGCGAACAGGATGGGGTTGTGCTGGGCCTGGTGGGTGGAGAAGACCGACTCGGGCATCCACAGGCTCATCGCGGCGTGGTGCACGGCGACGAAGCCGACGGCGAGGAGGAACGGCGTCCACATCTGGTAGAGCGCCACCAGGGCGAGTAGGGCGTAGAACCAGATGTGCATGTCGGTGAGGCCGCCGCTGACGTGCACGAGGACGTCCGCGCCGATCATCAGCCCGAGACTGACCACGCTGGCCCGTGCCACCTGGCTGCCGAGCACCTGACCGAGGACCAGCAGCGCGACGATCGCCGCCAACTGGCCCCACAGCAGGAACCCGCTCACGTCCCGGACCATCCCGATCACGGCGAGCACCGGCGGATGGACGGCCAGGACGGCGGAGATGATCCGGTGCCGCGAGACGAAGCTCGCTTCCTCCAGGCGCGCCCCGCGCGGCACATGGGCCCAGAAGCCGGTGGGCCGGGACGTCGTCGTGCCGGTGTCAGTGGTGGTCACTCTGCTTCCTTCGGCCGGATGTCCGACCAGTTGAGTGCAACCCTGGAGCCACTCCAGTCTCGGAAGACCGCTAGGAGACGGGGTCACCGGCGAGTGCCGCGGGCGCCGACGACAATTCGAACTCCTCGATCCGGAGGCGGCGCATCCGGCGGCGGAAGGTGAGCGTGGAGGCGGGCCAGTTCTGGGTGTTGCGGCCGCGCTCAGTGAGGTACCAGCTGTGGCACCCCGTCGCGAACACCGTGCCCCGGAGCCGCCGCTGCACCCAGGCGTCGAACGCGGCGGCGACGTCGGCGCGCACGTCCATCCAGCCGATCCGCCGGTCCCGCAGCACCCGGACCGCCTGCACCACCCAGCCGACCTGCGCCTCGAGCATCACCAGGATCGAGTTGTGCCCCAGGTTGGTGTTCGGGCCGTAGAGCACGAACAGGTTCGGGAAGCCGGGGACGACGGTGCCGAGGTGGGCGCTCGCACCGTCCTTCCACTGCTGGTGCAGGTCGCGGCCGCCCCGGCCGGTGATCGTCATCGGGGCCAGGAACTCGGTCGCGGCGAAGCCGGTGCCGAGGACGATCGCGTCGACCTCGCGCTCGGTGCCGTCGACGGTCACGATGGAATGCGGGCGGACCTCGGCGATCCGCTCCTCCACCACGTCGACCTGCGGCAGCTGCAGCGCCGGGTACCAGTCGTTGGACATCAGGATCCGCTTGCAGCCCATCGGGTCGGTGGGCGTGAGCTTCTGCCGGAGGGCCGGATCCCGGACCTCTCGAGCCAGGTGCCTACGGAAGCGGGCGCGGTGCGCGAACAGCAGCCGGGGCTCGGTGTTGAAGCCGAGCGAACGCAGCTCGTTGGTCAGGTAGTTGCCCTCACGGCTGAGCCGCAGCAGGCCAGGAACCCAGCGGAAAGCGCGCAGGGCGCGGGCCCGGTAGGCGCGATCGGGCTTGCCGAGGACGTACGGGGCCGAGCGCTGGAAGACGGCGAGGTGGGCGGTGTGCGGGGCGATGGCCGGCACGAACTGGATCGCACTGGCGCCCGTGCCCAGCACGGCAACCCGCTCGTCCCGGAAGTCGTGCCCGTGGTCCCAGTGCGCGGAGTGGAACAGCGCCCCCTGGAAGGACTCCAGGCCGGGGACGTCGGGCGTGCTGGGCCGGCTCAGCTGCCCCGTCGCGCTGATCAGGACGTCGGCCTCGTGCTCGGCTCCCCCGGCCAGGGTCAGCCGCCAGCGCCCGGTGGCCTCGTCGAAGGCGGCGGCGAGCACCTCGGTGTCGAACCGGACGTGCGGCCGGACGTCGAAGTCGCGGGCGACGTCGCGCAGGTACTGGTGGATCTCCGCCTGCGGGGCGAACCGCCGGGACCAGTCGGCCTTGGGCGCGAAGGACAGCGAGTACAGGTGCGAGGGGACGTCGCAGGCGGCGCCGGGATAGGTGTTCTCCCGCCAGACTCCCCCGACGTCGCTGCTCTTCTCGAACAGCACGAGGTCCTCGATGCCGGCCTGCTTGAGCCGCACAGCTGCCGCCAGGCCGCCGAACCCGGTGCCGATGATCGCGACGCTGGTCACCGCGGCACCCTACGGTCGGCATCGGCCCCGCGCCGTACCCGCACGTCACGCGGGGGGTCCGGTGCCCTGACCGCCGGAGATCGAGGAGCGTCGTGAGCAGCTGGGACACCGACGAGCGCAACGCCCTGCGGGCGTCGGCCCGGCGATTCACCGAGGCGGAGGTCGTGCCGAACCTCGCCGCGTGGGAGGAGGGCGGAGCGCTCCCGCGGGAACTCCACCGGGCGGCCGCCGCGGCGCACCTGCTGGGCGTCGGCTTCCCGGAATGGGCGGGCGGGAGCGGGGGCTCCCCCGTGGACGCGCTGGTAATCGCCGAGGAGATCATCCAGTCGGGCGGCTCCAGCGGGCTGGTCGCGGGACTGTTCACCCACGGCATCGGGCTGCCGCATCTGGTCGAGGCGGGCGACCCGGCGCTGATCGACAAGGTGGCCCGCCCGGTGCTGGCCGGCGAGAAGATCGTGTCGTTGGCCATCACCGAGCCCGACGCCGGCTCCGACGTGGCGCACCTGCGTACCCGTGCGGTGCGGGACGGCGGCGAGTTCGTCGTGTCGGGAGGAAAGCTCTACATCACGTCGGCTACCCGCGCCGACTTCTTCACCGTCGCCGTCCGCACCGGTGGCGAGGGGGCCGGCGGCATCTCGCTGCTCGTGCTGGAGCGGGAGATGCGGGGGGTGCATGTCTCGGCCCCGCTCAAGAAGATGGGCTGGCTGTGCTCGGACACCGCCGAACTGCGCTTCGACGAGGTCCGCGTGCCGGTCGGGAATCTGATCGGCGAGGAGAACGGCGGCTTCTACTCGATCATGCGCCAGTTCGCGGCCGAGCGGCTGAGTCTCGCCGTTCAGGCGTACGCGACGGCCCAGCGCTGCCTCGACCTGACTCTTTCCTGGATCAGGCAGCGCGAGACCTTCGGGCGGCCGCTGGCCAGCCGGCAGGTCATCCAGCACCGCGTGGCAGAGATGGCCCGCCAGACCGACGTGGCGCGCACGTACACGCGGGCGGTGGTCGACGACTGGCAGGCCGGGGAGAACGTCTTCGCCCGGGTGGCCATGGCCAAGAACACGGCGGTCGCCGCATGCGACTACGTCGTCGACAACGCGGTGCAGCTGCACGGCGGCCTGGGCTACATGCGGGAGTCCGAGGTGGAGCGGCACTACCGCGACAGCCGGATCCTCGGCATCGGCGGCGGTACGAACGAGATCATGACCGAGATCGTGGCCAGGCTGCTCATCACCTGAGAAGGCGGCCTTTCGGCGCTGAAAGTCCGTCCCGTCGGGCTGTTCGGCAACGGGTGAGACCGGTGTGGCGGGTGCGCCGAACACGCGTCCGGCGGTACTGGCGCCGGGCGCGCAAGGCTCGGACCCTGTCGAACATGACCACCGTCTACTCGTACGGCACTGCCCACGCGGTCGTGATGGTCGGCTCCTACGGGGCGGAGGGGCTCAAGCCCCGACAGATCGGCCCCGCGCACGCAACGATCGGGCGGGTCAACGGCCAGAGCCGCAAGGCGCTCTGCGGCGCCTACGTGACGATCGACGAGCAGTTGCCCTGGCCGCCCGAGGGATACGAGACCCAGCAGCTCTGCGAGAACTGCGCCACCCTCGCCGCTCTCTGACCCCCACTCCCACCGAGGCGCGCCACCCGCGTGCGTTCGGGCGCTCAGGCGGCGAGCAGGTGGGGGTGCAGGACGATCTCGGTGCCGTCGGGTCGCCAGGTGCGCCATCGGCCGTCGGGTTGTCGTTCCACCCGGAACCCGTGGTGGACTTTGGTGTGGTGGCTCTCGCAGAGCAGCGCCCCGTTGTCGACGGAGGTGGGTCCGTCGTCGAGCACCCATTCGAGCAGGTGGTGGGCGTCGCACCAGTGGGTGGGCGCGGAGCAGCCGGTGAACACGCAGCCCTTGTCGCGGACTTCGAGCGCCTTGCGGATGTGCGGGGGGAAGATCCTCTTGTCGCGACCGATGTCCAGGGGCTGACCGTCGGGGCCGATGACGATGCGGGTGATGTTGCCGTCGCAGGCGAGCCAGCGGGCGCGGCCGGCGGAGATGCGGGCACCGAAGCCGGTCTCGGCGGCGCCGTGGCCGGTGTGCGGGTCGGCGAGGTCGTCGATGCCGATCGTGACCATGACGTGCGGCTTGACGGTGCGCAGGAACGGCAGCTCACCGGCGGCGAGGGTGTTGTCGGCCCATTGCACGAAGGCGTCGCCGAGCTGCTGCGAGCGGTTTCGGATGTCGCCGGCCGGCCGGTTGGCCTGCAGCATCGACTCCAGCACCGCCTGCACCTTCTCCCCGCCGACCGCGTCGAGCTCGAAGCGGCCGGTGACGCTGCCGTCGGGGTGCTGAGCGAGCGTGAGTGACCGCATCTCGGTGGGGTCGGGTTCGGGTCCGTCGGGGTCGAGCCGCTCCAGGTAGTGGTGCACCACCTGGGCCAGCTCGCGGTGCGGGCGGGTGCTCGCCGTGTCGGCCAGCAGGGCGTCGACGGCCGCGTGGTCGACGTCCTGTTCGGTGGCCGCGGCCCGGTGCTCGTCGCGGGCGACCGGGGCGATGACGGCGACCTGCTCGGCGGTGATCCGGCCGGCGGCGAACGCGGCGGCCACGGCGGCCAGGTGCTCCAACGCCCGCCCGGCGCGGACCACCCGGTGCGCGGCGGCCGGCGACAGGCGGGCGTGCCCGCGCAGCCAGGACTGCATCGTCGTCAGCCCGTCGTGCTCCGCGGCCTGGGTGAGCTCCCCCTCCCGCACCGAACGGGCGACCCGCGCGTCCAGCCGGTTCTGCGCGCGCAGCAGCCGACCAGTCCGATCCAGCACCTGCGGCCCGAACATCGACCGGGTGTCCTCGACGGCCAGCCGGTCCAGGGCGGACTCCAGATCCGCGAGGGCATCACCGGAGCCGTTCGAACACATGTACGAAGAATACCGGTCAAGGGCACGCCACGCCACATGAATCCACAGGTCAGCTGGCTGTCCACAGATGCGACCAGACCCTTGACCGGGTGACTGAGCCAGTCAGACAGCCGCGAGCCGACGAGCCGAGGGGTCGCTCAGCCCCCGGCGACGGACGGCAGCACCTGCACCTCGGCGCCGTCCCGGACCTTGGTCGCCAGCCCGCCCTCGAACCGGACGTCGTCCCCGTCGACGTAGACGTTCACGAAACGGCGCACCTGGCCGGTCTCGTCGCGGATCCGCCGAGCGAGCATCGGATGCTCGGCGGCGAGCGCATCGAGGAGATCGGCCAGGGTGTCGCCCGCCGGCTCGAGGTGCACGTGCTTCTCGCCACCGGCCAACGCCGCGAGCACCCCGGGCAGCAACACCTGGACGCTCACGGCAGTGTGGCCGCCTTCACCGTCAGGACGTCGGGCAGGTGGTCGGCGACCAATGTGAAGCTGTCGCCCTCGTCGTTGCTCGCGTAGACGCAGCCGTCGCGGGTGCCGACGTAGATCCCGGTCGGATCGCCGGCGTCGGAGCAGAAGGCGTCGCGCATGACGGCCACCCACGCGTCGTCCGGCAGTCCCTCGCCCAGTTCGGTCCACGTCTCCCCGGCGTCTCGGGTCCGGTGGACGCGCAGCCGGCCGTCCAGCGGGACGCGCTGCATGTCGGCCACCAGCGGGACCACCCACGCCGTGCCCGGGGTGGTGGGCGAGGAGACGATCGGGAAGCCGAAGTCGACGGGCAGCCCGCCGGCGATCGACGACCAGGAGACGCCCGCGTCGTCGGTGCGGAAGACGCCGAAGTGGTTCTGCGCGTACATCCGGTCTGGACCGCTCGCGTCGATCGCCACCTTGTGCACGCACTGCCCGTACTCGGGCAGCGGGTCGGGCCCGAAGACGACGGTGATGCCCCGGTTGCGGGGCTCCCACTTCTCGCCGCCGTCCTCGCTGACGTAGACCCCGCCGGTGCTCATCGCGATCGTGATCCGGTCCGATGCCGGGTCGGGCAGCACGGTGTGCACCGCCCCTCCCCCGCCGCCGGGCTCCCAGGTGGGCCGATGCGGGTGGTCGTGCAGGCCGCGCACCAGGTCGAACGAGCACCCTCCGTCGGTGCTGCGCCAGAGCGAGTGCGGCTCGCACCCGGCCCAGACGACGCCGGGCCGATCGGCGGAATCCGGGCGCAGCTGCCACACGCGGGCCAGGGCGGCGCCGGTGTCCTCGGGGAAGCGGATCGCGCCGTGCTCGCTCTCCTGCCACGTCGTCCCGAGGTCGTCGGACCACATCACCGTCGGCCCCCAGTGGCCGTACTGGATGCCGGCCAGCACGCGCGGGGCGGGCAGTCGCGTGTCGATCGAGACGGCGGCGACCTCCTGCGCCAGCAGGTGCGGGCCGTCCAGCGTCCAGGTGCGCCGGTCGTCGTCACTGCGGGCGAGCCACAGCCCCTTGCGCGTACCGATGGCCAGCAGGTCTGTCATGGCGGTCCCTCCGAGGTCGACGGATCGACGTGAGGGCGACCGTAGGGCCGGCGGCCGACAGGATCGAGACCTCCCGGCGCGGTTCGGCTCGGGGCCGTCGCCTCACGAAGGGGTAGACCGCCCGCGGCCCGAGAACTCAGCGGCGCGTGGCGCCGCCTTCAGGATGATCCGGGTTCACGGTGTCGCCGGGCGCGCGGTGCGGGTGCCGATCGGCGGCGAGGTCCGGGGCGATCTTCTCGGCCTTCGCGCGCAGCTCGTCGGCGGCTGCCTGCTCCTCGCCGGCCTTGGCCGCGCGCTCGCGGGCCTCCTGCTCGGCCAGCGCCGACCGCTCCTCGACCTCGGCGCGCTCGCGCCGTGCACGCGCGGCCTGCTCCTCGGCGAGCGCCTGCTCCCTCTCCGCCCGGGCGCCGCGGACCTGCGCCTCCTGCAGGTGCTCGCGCGCCTGCTCCCGCTGACGGACCTTGTTCACGCGCGAGCGCTTCGACAGCGCGAGCGCCAGCACCAGGATCAGCACGACAGCGACGACGACGATGAGAATGATGACCCAGGTGTCCATGACGAGCCCTCCTCGGATTCCCCGATCTTGTGCCCCGGGGGCGCCGAGCAGAAACGCCCGCGGCTCTCACCGCGGGCGTTCAGCCGGTCACTTCAGCGCACTGCCTGCCTGCCACTGGTCCCACGGGATCGTCCAGTCGTAGATGTCCGACCGCAGATCGCCCGCGGTGGAGTTGCGGATCTCCACGATGTCGCCCGGCTGGGAGAAGTTGAAGAACCAGGCGGCCCGCTCGGTCGACATGTTGATGCAGCCGTGCGACACGTTGGTGTTGCCCTGCTGCGCCACCGACCACGGGGCGGCGTGCACGAACTCGCCGCTGTCGGAGATGCGAACGGCGTACTCCACGGGCGTCCGGTAGCCGCCGGGGCTGTCGACCGGGACACCGTAGGTGCTGGAGTCCATGATCCGCTCGCGGTTCATCTCGGTGACGACGTGCGGCCCGTTGTAGCTCGGGTTGTCCGGGCTGCCGGCGCTGATCGGGTAGGTCTGGACCAGCTGGTCGCCGTCGTAGACCTCCATCACGTGGGTGCCGGCGTCGGCGATGGAGACGTGCTTCGCCCCGATCGAGAAGGACACCGCGCGGTTCTTCTCGCCCCAGATGCCCTCACCGAAGTTGACGCCGTAGAGGTTGGCGTCGAGCGTCACCTGAGTGTTGGCCGGCCAGTACTGCGAGGGCCGGAAGTGGATTTCGGAGTCGCTCCACCAGTTCCAGACGCCGTCGGTCGGCGTGGACGAGGTGACCAGCAGGTGGCTCTCGACGGCGGCCTTGTCGACCACCGGGTCGTCGAAGTACACGCGGATCGGCATGCCGACCCCGACGGTCATGCCGTCGAGCGGGCCGATCGACGGCGTGGAGACCGCTGCCGGGCTGACCGTGGTGAAGGTCGAGGACGCCGTGGCCTCCTCATCGTCAGCGTTCGACGCCGATGCCGTGAGGGTGTAGCTCGTGCCGTAGGCCAGCTGCCCCTCAGGGGTCCAGACGGCGGTGCCCTCCTGCTCGGCGACCTCGGCGACCGTGCCGGTGACCTCGGCGCCGGCCCCGTCGACGACCTTCACGGCCCCCAACTCCCCGTCGGTGACGGCGATCTCGAGCGGCACCACGGGAGAGACGTCGGTCGAGCCGTCTGCCACGGCGAGGGATACCTGCGCCGGGGCCGCGGCCTCCTCGGCAGCACCCCGGGAGCCGCCGGAGTCGTCCCCCGAGCACCCGGCCAGGAACACCAGTGCTCCCGTGGCGATGATTGCGGCTGTCCGTCGCACCTGTCCCCGACTCCCCTCGTGCATCCGCGCACCGTTGACGTGCGCAGAGACCCAGTGTCCACGTCCGGACGACAAACCGGGCGAGTCGAGCGTCACGCCGGGCGGCCGGACCGCGCTGCGACGGCGCTGGTATCGTTCTCCCTCGTTGCCCAGCAGGTCGGGCGACACGCGCCATTAGCTCAATTGGCAGAGCAGCTGACTCTTAATCAGCGGGTTCGGGGTTCGAGTCCCTGATGGCGCACCCACCGTCGGGCCCTGCGGGGCCGTCCGGGTCGTTGACGACGACCGAAAGCCGGCGACCGTCGATGATCGGCTGCCCGGAGAACAGGTCGTTCGGCTGGACGCCATACCGCCTGCACACCAACTCGATTTCATCGGGCTTCCACGTGCCGCCGGAGAGCTTGCGGTAGAGGCCGGCCAAGGAGATATCGAGGGCCAAGGCAAGCCGAAGCTTCTTGTCATCGGTGTGCTCCATGAGCTGTTGCACCGCGGAGCCGATGCGAGTGTCTACGGGTAGCGCCTCTGTGGGCTGCTGACTGGCTGTCATGCACAGCATGATCAAGCTTGCGACAAACTTTTGCAAGAACCTCGCATGTTCGGCTTGTCAACTTCCAACTTTTGGGTAACACTTCTGACATGCCCACACCGCTACGGCGACTCGCCGACAACCTCATCGAGGGCGGTGTCGACCGCTTCGTCACCGACCGCCGGAAGGACGGGAAGTCCTGGCGAGCCATCGCGCTCGACCTCCGAGACACCTCGAACGGCCAGCTCGACATCACGCCGGAAACCGTCCGCGGCTGGTACCGAGAAGCCACCACGGGAGCTGTCGCGTGATCACCCGCCAACAGGTCGCCGATCTCCACGAAGGTGACGTCGTCGAGATCGCAGACGAACGGTGGCCCGACACGTACGTGTGCGGACCCCTGCGCGTCCAGGACTACGTGTACTGCCCCGGCGCTCTCTGCTGCCGAGACATTCCAGTGCGAAGCGCGAGCGGCCAGCCGTATGGGGCGCGGACCGCGTCGCTGACGGTTCTCACGCGTGCACCTCAACCGCTGCCGCCTCCCGTTTCGCCGTCGCCGTCGCCGTCGCCGATCGTGATCCACGTACACGTCAACGGCGTCTCCGCGGAAGCCGCGGCATGACCGGCGCCCTGGCCGTCGCTGGCCTCGCCTGGGTGGCGGTCTCCGTGCCCGTCGCGGTCGTCGTCGGCCGGGCCATGCACCTCGCCGACCAGCGCCAGGCGCGCCCCCCGCTGCGGCCGATCCACAGCCGCCCCTGATCCCCCCGGCGGCGCGATTCCCCCCGCGCCGTCGGGGTCCACAGCGCGACAGCCCGCCCCGTAGCCGCGGGACGGGCTGCCACTTCCGACCGACTACCAGAGGAGTCGATCAGCGTGAACAACCGTAAGGCCCTCACCCGACACACGCGCCGCGCCAACCCGGCCGGCATCCCCGCCGCCGACCTGCTGGCCGAGCACTCCCCCGCACCGGCCCCCGTCGTCGTCCACCTGGAGACCCGGCCGCTGCTGCTGCCCGGCCTCCGCCCCGCCCTCACCGGAGGTGCAGCGTGACCGTCTCCGTCCGGTCCGGCCTGGCCGAGCAGCTCGCCCGCCTCGCCCACTTCGCCGACCTCGACCTGCCCGAGGTCCAGGAGCTGGACGCCGTCGCCTGCTTCCTCATCGGCGACGTCGGCGACGCGACCGCGAAGACGGAGCTGTGGGAACAGCTCAAGGCCGGTGACGCCGCCCGGCTCTGGTACCTGATCTCCGACGACTGGGACGACCGCGACCTGGACGACGCGATCGACACCGACGCGGGACTCACCCGGGAGCAGGAGGAGCAGGCCCGGTACGAGCGCACCCGCAACCGACTGTGCTCCGACATCGAGCGGACCGTCTACCTGGCCCGCTACCGGGCTGCTGAGGCGCGCCGGGGCACCGCCGGCCAGGCCGCTGTCCAGACGCTGCTGAGCGCCCGATGAGTAGCGCCAAGCCCACCGCCCTGGAGGCGCTGACCCGGGCCGCGGCCGAGCACACGCCGACCGATCTCTCCCCCACCGCCGCCCGTCGCCGCCAGGCCCGCATCCCCGAGCACCTGCGCACCGACGACATGCAGGACTACCTCCGCCAGAAAGGCGAGATCCAGTGAAGATCATCAAGCTGACCGCAGAGAACGTGAAGCGGCTCAAGGCAGTCGAGATCACCCCTGACGGAACTGTGCAGGTCATCACCGGCCGCAACGCTCAGGGCAAGACGTCCGTCCTCGACGCGATCTGGCTCGCGCTCGGCGGCGGCGCCGCGTCCCGCGAGACAGCCCAGCCGATCCGCGCCGGCGAGGTCAAGGCGTCGGTCACCCTCGACCTCGGCGACCTGGTCGTCACCCGCACCTGGACCGGCGAGAAGACCGCGCTCACCGTCAAGTCGGCCGACGGCGCGAAGTACTCCTCGCCCCAGAGCGTCCTCGACGCGCTCGTGGGCCGGCTCTCCTTCGACCCACTGGAGTTCACCCGCCTGTCCGGCCGTGAGCAGCTGTCCGCGCTGCTGGAGCTGGTGCAGCTCGACGTCAACCTGGACGACCTGTCAGCTGACCGGCAGCTGCTCTACACCGACCGCACCGAGATCGGCCGCAAGGGCAAGGCGCTGGAGGGCCAGGCCGCCGGCCTGGGCCCGCTCGAGGACGCGCCGGCCGAGGAGGTGTCGGCGTCCGACCTGATCGCCCGGATCCGCGGGGCTCAGCAGCGGGAGCAGGAGCAGGCAGACGACCGGCGCGAGGTCCAGCGGTGGACCGAAGAGGTGGCCGAAGCGCAGCGGCAACTCACCCACGCCCGCATGATGCTGGCCGACGTCCAGGCGTTGGTGTCCACGCACCGTGCGGTCGAGGACGTCGACGCGCTGGAGCGGAACCTGGCGTCGGTCGAGGAGACCAACCGGGCCGTCCGCCGCAACGCCGAGCGGCGCACGGTCGACGAGCGACTGGCAGCGGTCCGCAGCGCTTACGCCGCCGCGACCGAGGCGATCGACGAGATCGACCGCACAAAGGCCGACGCCCTCGCCAAGGCCACGTTCCCCGTGCCCGGGCTCGGCTTCGACGACGCCGGCGTGACCTACAACGACGTGCCGTTCTCCCAGGCGTCTGCCGCCGAGCAGATCCGGGTCTCCCTCGCGATGGCGATGAGCCTCAACCCGACGTTGCGAGTGATCCGCATCCTCGACGGCTCGCTGCTGGACGCCGACAACCTGCGGCTGATCTCGGAGATGGCCGCCGAGCGGGACTACCAGCTGTGGATCGAGCGGGTCGCCGACGGCTCCGGTGTCGGCGTCGTCATCGAGGACGGGGAAGTGGCGGCATGACCGCCACCGCAGTGCTCACCGCGCCGACCGGGCGACTGCTACCCCTCGTCGCGCCCGGGTCGGCGGAGTGGATGCGCCGCATGTCCGCGTCCAAGATCGCCGCCGTCCTCGGCCTCTCCCCCTACGAATCCCGGTTCTCCCTCTGGCACCGCATGGCCGGGCTCATCCCTGGCGAGCCCGAGTCCGACGAGATGCGCCGCGGCCACTACCTGGAGCCGGCCATCGCGCACTGGTTCGCTGACCAGCACCCCGACTGGCGGGTGGAAGGCACCGGCACCTGGGTCGCAGCCGACGACGACCGGTGGGCCGCCTCCCCCGACCGGCTCGTCACCTGCGAGGACGGAGAGGTCCGGCTGCTGGAGTGCAAGACCGAGGGCTCCGACGAACGGTGGGGCGAGGACGGCACCGACGAGATCCCCGTCTACCACCGGGCGCAGGTGCAGTGGCAGATGCTCGTGACGGGCCTCCGCGTCGCCCACGTCGGGCTGCTCACCTCCTACCTGTCGTTCCGGCAGTACGTCGTCCACTGGGACCCGGACGACGTCGCCCGCCTGGTGCCCGCGGCCGAGGAGTTCATGGCCTCCCTACCGGGCGGGAAGACGCCACGCCGCCCGTCGATCGACGGGCACGGCTCCACCTACCAGGCGGTGCGGGAGCTTCACCCCGACATCGACGGCGAGGACTTCGAGGTGCCCCGCCCGCTGGCCGAGAAGTTCTGCGGCGCCGTCCACGCCGTTAAGGCCGCCAAGGAAGCCGACTCCGAGGCGCGCGCCGAGCTGGCCGACGCCATGGGCTCGGCCCGCCGCGCCCTCTTCGACGGTGACGTGCTCGCCACCCGAGTGCCCCGGCAGAGCGGCACCCCCTCCATCACGGCAGCCCGCAAGCTGCCGACCCTCACGACCCCGGAAGCAGCGTGACCCCGAGATGACCCAGACCGTGTCCTCCGCCCTCGCCACCCAGGAGACCTCGGCCTCCGCCATGGTCGAGCAGTACCGCGACGACTTCGCTGCCGTCCTACCGACGCACATCCGCCCCGACACGTGGGTGCGCCTCGCCGTCGGCGCCCTCCGCCGCGACGTCGAGCTGAAGAAGGCCGCCGAGAACGACCCCTACTCGCTGATGGCCGCGCTGCTCCATGCCGCCCGCCTCGGCTTGGAGCCGGGCACCGAGGAGTACTACCTGACCCCGCGCCGGGAGAAGGGACAGCTGAAGGTCCTCGGCATCCCCGGCTACCAGGGCCTCGTCGACCTCATGTACCGCGCCGGCGTCGCCCAGTCCGTCGTCGTCGAGGTGGTCTACGCCGACGACCTGTTCATCTGGACGCCGGGGAAGGTCGACGACCAGACGCCGCCGCGCTGGGCGGGAGCGATGGAGCGGCCATACCACGACATCAACTGGGACGCGGAAGACCGCGGCGCGCTGCGCCTGGCCTACGCGTACGCGGTGATGCGGGGCGGCGCAATCTCGAAGGTCGTCGTCCTGAACAAGGCCGCCATCACCAAGATCAAGCAGTCGTCCCAGGGCTCCGACTCGCCGTACTCGCCGTGGGTGAAGCACGAACCGTCGATGTGGCTCAAGTCCGCGGCCCGGCAGCTGGCCAAGTGGGTCCCGACGTCGCCGGAGCGCGTCGGGGTCGCGCCCGTCAAGGTGGCCTCGGAACGACCGACGCCGTCCGGTGCTCTGCCCGCGCCACCGCCCGGCATCGACGAGTCCGACCCGGTGCCGCACGCCAACCCGGAGACCGGTGAGGTGGTCGACGCCGAGGTCGTCGACGACCCACCGGCCGGGGAGAAGGCCACCACCCGGCAGCTGCAGAAGATCGTGCTCCTCCTCAACGACCACGGCCGCGAGTCCGACGAGCAGCAGCGCGAGTACCTGTCCGAGCGCGTCGGCCGCCGCCTGGCGTCACGGAAGGACCTGTTGCGCACGGAGGCCGCGGTCATCATCGACGCCCTCGAGGAGCTCGCCCCGCCCGCCGGTGGTACCCGGTGAGCGTCGTCCTCCGCTACGCCGCCCGCCTGGACTGGCCGCACCCGGTCACCCCGGACGAGCAGCGCCGGTCCCGCTGGACGTTCAAGGCCAGCCACGCCGACACGATGTCGAAGCTTCGCTACGAGCTGGGTCTGATCGGCGCCGACCAGGCCCTCGTGGAGGCCGCGGTCGACCCGGACCGTGTCCTGCGCGACGGGTCCGGATTCTGGGCGCACGCCGTTCCCCAGCATCCGGGGATCTCCCTGACGGTGCGCGCAGAGACCGGGGTGCGTGTGTTCGCCACCGACGTGTGCGAGACGTGGCAGCACAACCTGCGGTCCATCACCCTCGGCCTGGAGTCGCTGCGGGCGGTGTCCCGGTACGGGATCACGCCGCGCGGTGAGCAGTACGCCGGATTCCTCGCCATCGAGTCCGGTCGCCCTGCTGTCATGAGCACGGAGGACGCGGCCCGGTTCCTGATCGAGTCGGCCGGGCTGACGCGGCAGCTGGACGGGAAGGACATCGGCGCGGTGCTGGAGTCGCCGGAGATGCGCCGAGGCCTGTACCGGAAGGCCGCGTCGTACCTCCACCCCGACCGGGGCGGCGACGCCGCAGCGTTCGCGCGGCTCACCGAGGCCATGACCCTCCTCACCGGGATCGCCCAGTGACCGCCAAGGACACCAACGTCGGGAAGCAGACCGAGCAGCTCGCCGCCCGCTGGCTCCGCGACCACGGCGGATTTCCCCACGCCGAACGCACCGTCCGCACCGGCTACAAGACCGCCAACCGGCAACTCATCGACGCCGGCGACATCGACGGCTGCCCCGGCCTCGTCATCCAGTGCAAGTCCCTCCGCCCGGCCGACCGCGCCGAACGGTCGGTCGCCGGGTGGCTCCTGGA
Organism: Blastococcus sp. CT_GayMR16; assembly: GCF_004570875.1. GTDB lineage: Bacteria > Actinomycetota > Actinomycetes > Mycobacteriales > Geodermatophilaceae > Blastococcus_B. The sequence continues at coordinate 399,566 of NZ_SPQK01000001.1, forward strand.
GACCGAGACCCAGCGCCAGGCCGTCGACGCCCACGTCGGTGTCCTCGTCGTCCGACGGTGGGGCACCACCGACGTCGGACGGTGGTGGTGCTTCTTCACCGCCGGCGCGTTCGTTCACCTCACCGGCGGCCGGTCCGAACAGTTCGCCGGCCCCGACGTCGTGCCCCTCCGCCTAGAGGTGCGGCACGCGTTCGCTCTCCTGGCCCTCCGGGGTCTGGGTGACGCAGCATGACCGCGCCAGCCAAGAGCCGGCGGAAGCCCATCCGGCACGGAACCACCGGCGGCTACCGCGCCCACTTCCGGCACGGCGAACCGATGTGCGAGCCATGCCGCGCGGCCGACCGGACCCGGAAGGGCTACCTCGGCCCGCAGCCCGTCGCCTCCTGCGGCACCGTCGGCGGATACCGGCGCCACCTCCGCCACGGCGAGGACGCCTGCCCGCCCTGCCTCACGGCGAACGCGGCCTGGGGCCGGATCTACAAGCGCCGGGCCAGCGACCGCGCCAAGGCGGGTGCCCGATGACTCCGCTGGTCACGCTGGACGGCGACGCCGAACTGACCTTCACCGACGTGTTCTGCGGTGCCGGTGGCAGCAGCATCGGCCTCACCGAGGCCGGGTTCACCCTGCGCCTGGCCGCGAACCACTGGGACCGCGCGATCGAGACCCACTCGGCGAACTTCCGCGACGCCGACCACCTGTGCGCCGACGTCAGCAACTACGACTGGCGGCGCGCGCCCCGGACGGTGTTCGGCTGGTTCTCGCCCGAATGCACCTGGCACTCCCCCGCTGGCGGCCGCAAGAAGACGCGCGCGCAGCTGGACATGTTCGACGACTACGTGCCCGACGAGGCCGGGGTGCGCTCCCGGGCCACCGCGTTCGACGTCATCCGCGCCACCGAGGTGCACCAGTACCGCGCCCTGGTCGTGGAGAACGTCGTCGAGTTCGCCGGGTGGGAGCTGTTCGACTGGTGGCTCGAGGGGCTGCGAAAGGTCGGCAAGGGCTACAACGTGCAGATCGTGTGCGTGAGCTCGGCGCACGTCGGCGACGAGGTGAACCCGCACGCCCCGCAGTGGCGGGACCGGATGTACATCGTCGCCACCCAGAAGGGCATCCCGCTGCCCGACGTCGCGCCGCGTCCCCCGGCTTGGTGCCCAGTGTGCGACGAGGTCGTCGACGCGCGGCAGTCGTGGAAGAAGGTGACCGGCCGGAAGGTCGGCAAGTACGGCGAGCAGTACGTCTACCGGTGCCCCAACCGGTCCTGCCGGCACGCGATCGTCGAGCCCTACGTGCTCCCGGCGTCGGCCGCGATCGACTGGACCGACCTCGGCACCCGGCTGGGCGACAAGCCGGTCAAGACGTTCAAGAACAAGAAGACCGGCGAGGTAACGACCGGACCTCTCGCCCCGGCCACCATGCGCCGCATCCGCGCCGGGCTGGAGATGTTCGCGCAGCCGACTGTGGTGGCCCACCACGGGCAGACGTGGGAGCGGCCAGGGTCGGACTACGTGCGCGCCTGGCCCGCCGAGACGGCGCCGCTCATGGCGCGCACCGCGACCCAGGGCGACGCCGTCGCCACGCCGGGCGCGTTCATCAGCAAGGCGTACACGCCGCGCGGCCAGGAGTCGCAGATGGTGAAGGACCCGACGTCGGAGCCGCTGGGCGCGGTCACCGCCGCCGACCACCACCAGCTGGTCGCGCCGCCGTTCGCGGTGAACCTGCGGCACGGCGCCGACGACCACGGGCGGCAGTACCTGCTCGACGGGCGGCCGCTCTCGCCGGCCACGACGAAGATCGGTGACGGGCTGGTGATGCCGCCCGGCTCGTTCGGGGTGACGCTGCGGAACCACGGGGAGGCATTCCCGGTGGCCGTCGACGCCCTGTCGACGGTCAGCACCTCAAGGCACGACGGCGTGGTGGTGCCGTTCATCGACGTGGCCCGCACGCACAACCGCGCTCGAGGTGTCGACGAGCCGCTGTCCCCGGTGACGACCGGCCGGAACCACGGCGTCGTAGTGCCCGAGGGTGCGTTCATCCAGAAGCACCACGGCGGGCTGGACTACAAGGCGATCGAGCACATGACCAAGAGCGTCGGCGACCCGCTACCAGGCATCGTCGCCCGGCCGAACCTGTCCCTCGTCATCCCGTACCGGCGGGGCTCCAGCGCCCGCCCGGCGGACGCGACGGCGCTGCCGACCGTGTCGACGCGGGAGTCCGCGGGCGTGGCCACCGCCGAGGTGGTCGACCTCGACGACGTCCGGTTCCGCATGCTCAAGCCGCGTGAGCACCTGGCGGCTCAGCGGTTCCCCGGCAGCTACGTGGTGACCGGCAACCAGGGCGAGCAGACGATGCAGGCCGGAAACGCCGTGTCGGCCAACGTCGCCCACTGGCTCGGCCGGCAGATCCTGGCGGTGCTCCGGTGAGCCTCACCGGGATGGCGGCGCGCAACCACCCGGCCCAGGTGGAGCGTCGCGGCCCGGTGGACGAGGTTGACGATCGAGCGACCCCGTTCGACCTATTCACACACCTGGACCGCAAGCACCGCTTCACCGTTGACGTCGCCGCGGCCCCGCACAACACGAAGTGCGCCCGCTACTTCACCCGCGAGGAGGACGGCCTGCACCAGTCGTGGGCTGGCGAGTCGGTGTGGTGCAACCCGCCGTTCTCCGACATCAAGCCGTGGGTGCAGAAGGCGTGGGCTGAGCACCGGACCGCGACCGGGATCGTGATGCTGCTGCCCGCGAACCGGACTGAGCAGCGCTGGTGGAACGTGCTGGTGGAGCCGTTCCGCGATCGCGGGGGGGGGGTCCCTGCGGACGGAGTTTCTGCCTGGCCGGATCCGGTTCATGAAGCCCGGCCGGACACGCGTGGGCCCGAACGAGCGACCGCCTTTCGGCTGCGTGCTCCTGACCTGGACGCCGACCGGATCCGGACGCGAGGTTGCACAGTGACCACTCAGCCGACCGGCCGCACCTCGTCGGCGGGCACCGATGTCACGTACCGGCCCCTCCCCCAGTCGTGCTCGAGCACGTACGACACCGACGCGTACCAGTCGCCGTCCGGCCACCGCACCCAGCCGTCCTGCATCGCAGGCACCCACTCGCCGTCGTGGAGCACCTCCACCGGCCGGGGCTCGTCGAAGCGCCGTATCCGGTCCTCGGTCACCACGTCCACGGTAGGTGCGCGGTGACCGGCCCGTGCCCGTCGGGGAAGACGGAGCACCCGTCGGAGACCGCCGCCCGCCGGGCCGCCACCTCGGTGGGGCAGCGGCGCACCCACGACCGGCCGCGGGTCTACCAGTGCCCCCACTGCCACGGCTGGCACCTGACCAGCTCGCCAAAGGCCCGGCAGCCCGCCGCGCACGGCAACCGGCGGAGAGGCAACGCACCAGCCCCGCCGACGCCTGCGACCCGCACGGAGTTCGAGGCGTGGTTCGCCGCGCACACCCCCAACACCAGCGAGGAGCAGCGATGAGGCGCGCCCTGGCCGCCGCCCACTGGGTCCGCGACCACTGGCTGCACCTCGTCCCCGCCGGCGCCGCCCTCGCCGTCATCACCGGCGCCATCCTCAAGGCCGACGTCGGCACCATCGCCATCACCACCGCCATGGTGATCATGCTCGGCTGGATCTACGGCCTCACCTACACCGTGCAGAACCTCCGCGACGACGTCGACACCGCCACCGACGACTCCGACCAGGCCATCCGCCTCGCCCACGACCTGAAAGAGGACATGACCGCGGTCATCGGCACCGTCAACCAGGTCATCGACCACCTCGACGACACCACCCCCGCCGGCAGGCACTCCCGCCCACACCTCCAGCCCTAAGCCATGCTCACGCTTTCTCACTTCCGCGACTCACAACAGGGGGACCCATTGACCGACCTTCTCGCCGACGTCGACGCCTGGTGCCGCAGCACGCTGCCCCCGCGGCGGCCGACGCACCTGCTCAACGTCCGCCCCACCGACGCCCAGCTCGACACCCATCCCGAGTCGCTCGCCATCGCCGCCTACTTCGCCGGCGCCCGGCACGCCACCGGTGAGCCCCTCGCCGCGTTCCCCCGGCCGCTCACCGCCGCCGAAGCCGAGTGCTGGCGCGACGGGTGGGCCGAACACCAGGAGCTCCCCCTGGCCCTCCCTGAGCCGCAGCACGACCGCAGCGTCGACGTCGACCACCCGATCGGACGGACCGCCTGATGACCGGCCTGCCGTGGGTCCGTCTGGACACCACCTTCTACGAGAACCCGAAGATCCTCGCCCTTCTCGCCGAGCGGGACGGCTACCGGGCCGCCGTCGTCTACGTGTCGGCCCTCGCGTACTCGGGAGGGCACGGCACCGACGGCCAGATCGCTACCTACGTCCTGCCCAGGGTCCACGGCCGGAAGACGGACGCCGACCGACTAGTCCGCCACGGCCTGTTCGAGCCGGCCGTCGACGGCTGGCAGATACACGACTACGACCAGCTGCAGCAGACGTCGGAGACCACCGAGCAGATCCGCGCCGACCGCCGCCGGGCCGCCATCAAGGGCAACTGCGTCCGCCACCACGGCCCCGACTGCGGCTGCTGGAGAGGAGGCCTCAGCAGCGTCCCATGACCCTCGCACCCTGCGTCGCACATGCGATCGCAAACGACTCACACCCGGGAGTCGCACTTGTGGTCCGACGAGACGTGACGTGACTACACGAAGAACTACTCACCCTGACAGGAGATAGATCAACTTGCGTAACGCGCACGCGAGCAGCACCCCCCATCACGTCGGCCAGGTCGAAAAGGCACGCATCGAGATCACCGCCCTCCTCGAACAGTGGGGCGCCCCGTCCGCCCCGGCTCGCGCCGGCGACATCGTCGACGCCATGCAGAACCTCGGCTGGACCCCACCCCGCGACCCCAACGCCGACATCCCGCCGCTGCGCCCCGCCCGCGTCGCCGACGAGGACTCCCCCGGCCGCCGCGAGTTCGCCGAAGCCCGCGCCGCCCTCGCAGCCCGCCAACGCAGAGACCCATGACCCCGCTTTCTCGCAACCGAGAGTCACAACTGCGATACTCACCAGACCCCCCTCTCCCCAGGAGCCCACTCGCATGATCCGCAACCTGCTCGACTTCGGCCGGATGCTGGCCGACGCACTCCTCGAACGACTCACCCGCCGATGACCGCCCTGCTCCGGCCACCCGACTGGACCCGCCAAGCCGCCTGCACCGACCACGACCCCGCCCTCTTCGACGCCGACACCGGACCCAACACCGCCCGAGCCCGCATCATCTGCGCCAGCTGCCCCGTCCGACTCCGCTGCGCCCACGAAGCCCTCGACGACGCCATCGACGGCGGCACCTGGGGCGGCCTCACCACCGCCGACCGCCGCGCCATCGCCCGCGGCGACTACGGCGACCTCGGCACCTACGACAAGCCCGGCGCCGCCCGCCACGGCGACCGCTCCCGCTACAACACCTGCACCGCCGGCCCCGGTGGCAGCAAGTGCGCCGCCTGCCGCGAATCCATGCGTCGCTGGCAGGCCGACCGACGCGGCAGCACCAGCCGCGTCAGCGTCACCGCCACAGCCAAGACCGGATACCGGACTGGCGCAGGCAGCCGACCCGTCCGCCTCGACCCCGCCATGGACACCGACTTCAACCGCGGTGACGACACTGATATCGACGACCGCAAGATCAGCGCATGACCGGGTTCAGCGACGGCCTCCACCAAGGCCTCCACGCCGTCGCCTACGCCCTCGGCTTCCTCCTGCCGGTCCTCATCCTCGCCGCCTGCATCGCCACAGCCTGGGTCCTCTACGGCTGGGCCGAACACCGCATCGCCGTCCGCCGCGTCCACTGCCAGATCCGCCGCACCGGACGACGACCAGGACGCACCTGATGCCCGCACCCCTCGACCCCGACAAGCGCGCCGCCATCCTCGACGACATCCTCGAAGGCAAGACGCGCAACGCCATCGCCCGAGACCACGACGTCGCCCAATCCACCGTCAGCCGCATCGCCGCCCAAGAAGGCATCACCGACGCTTGGGACCGAGCGGACAGCAAACGCGCCACAGAGCTGCGGATGGTGGACGTCAAGGCCCGGCAGTCGGAGCTGGCGCAGCTGCTCGCTGAGGACGTGCACCGGCTGCGTCGGATGCTGTGGGAGCCGTGCACGGTCTACAAGTTCGGCGGGAAGGACAACACGCTGGCGACGCACGACCTCGAGGAGCCGGACTTCGAGGGGAAGCGGAACCTGATGACGACGATCGGCATTGCGGTGGACAAGATCGCGGTGTTGACGCGGGACGACGCGCAGGGCCTGGCCGCGGTCGACTCGTGGCTGCGGTCCCTCGGTGTCGGGGCGACGACGTGAGCAGACCCCCCGTGCATCCGCAGGCTGGCGGCGCCGTCCTGTTCTTGTGCAGTGCGCAGCATCCGCGTCTGTCGCCGGGGAACGTCTGTACCGAGCCAGCTGGGCACAGCGGCGTGCACGTCGCCACCGACAGCTGCGGACGGCCCGAGTACCTCTGGCGCAACAACGAAGGCCTGACCGGCGACGCCTACCCACTGAGGTGATCGTCCAGGCGCTCACGCCGAAACAGCAGACCGCCATCGGCCTCTCCCGAGCACACCGCATGGCCGTCTACGAAGGCTCCGTCCGCTCCAGCAAGACCATCACGTCGCTGCTCGACTGGCTCGCGTTCGTCCGCACCGCACCCCCCGGCCCGATGCTGATGATCGGCAAGACCGAACGCACCCTGGAACGCAACGTCATCGGCCCGCTCGTCGAGATGCTGGGCCGCAACCGGTGCCGGTTCGTCCGCGGCGCCGGGGAGCTCCACCTACTGGGCCGGCTCATCTACACCGCCGGCGCGAACGACGAGAAGGCGCAGGAGAAGGTCCGCGGCATCACCCTCGTCGGCGTCTACGTCGACGAGGCGTCGCTGCTACCCGAGTCGTTCTGGAACATGCTGGGCACCCGCCTGTCCGTCGCCGGCGCGCGGCTGATCGCGACCACGAACCCCGACTCCCCGCAGCACTGGCTGAAGCGCGACTACCTGGACCGGGCGCGCACCCACCTGACCAGGCCGGGCGCGGTCGTCCCCACCGGCGGCCCCGTCGACCTGGTGCGGCTGTCGTTCCACCTCGACGACAACATCACCTTGGACCCGCTGTACCGGGCTTCGCTGGACGCCATGTACGTGGGGCTGTGGCGGCGCCGGTTCATAGACGGCGACTGGGTCGCCGCCGAGGGCGCCATCTTCGACATGCTCGACCTCAACCCCGGGGGCGTCCACCGCATCGGCTGGGACACGGTGCGCCGGCAGCTGACCGGCCGGCACTGGGTGGGCCTGGACTACGGGCAGTCCAACCCGTTCCACGCCGTCCTCCTCGGCACGTCCGACGACGACCGGCTGGTGGTGTGCGGTGAGTGGCGGTACGACGGGCGCACCTCGCACCGGCAGCTCGACGACGGCGAGTACGAGGCCCGCCTGCGCGGCTGGCTCGACGCCGGAGCCGACATCCCCCTGCCCGCCGATGCGCACCCGGGGACGTTGGCCGGGTCGGTGTGGCCGGAGCGCACCGCGGTGGACCCGTCAGCGGCGTCGTTCCGGTCGATGCTGCGCAACCGTGGCTGGACCGGTCTGGTCGCCGCGGACAACGCCGTCGCGGACGGCATCCGCAACGTGTCGTCGCTGCTGGCCGCCCGCCGGCTGCTGTTCGCCCACGACGACCAGGGCCAGCCCGCCGCGCCGTTCCTCGAGCGGGAGCTGCTCGGCTACGTGTGGGACCCGAAGGCCACGAAGCGCGGCGAAGACGAACCGTTGAAGGCCGACGACCACGGCCCGGACGGGCTGCGGTACGGGGTCCAGGTCTGCCGGTCGGTGTGGCGGCCCTGGCTCCAGCAGGGGCTCAGCCTCGCGGCGTGATCACCAGCCGGCCGTCGTCGTTGAGGCTGCTGAGGTGGTAGCGGACACCAGGCATGGACAGCTGCTCGAGGTGTGGCCGACAGACGGGGATGTTCCGCCCGTCGAAAGTCCCTGCCCCCCAGGGCCAGGCGGTTACGGCTTCGGCGGAGCAGTCGTTGGCACGGCAGGTCGACATGACCCGAGCGTAGGACGTTGCGAAACTTTCTAACTTTTGACTCAAGAAAGTTCTTCGCAATACCGTTACACTCCTCGTGACCATCCGCGGCTACGAAGTCCTCCAGTGGACCCAGCACTGGCGGGTCGTCCACGGCACCTACTACCGCGACGCCGTCGCCCGCCGCCTCACCGACGGCGCGGTCCGCCTCATCTCCGTCCCCGACCAGTGACCCGCCACCAGGAGCACGACATGACCCGCCGCCCCTCCATCATCGAGACCCTGCCCGACTGGGCGCACGGGCTCCTCGTCCTATTCATCACCGCCGCGTCAACCACCCTCGGCAGCCTCCTGTGACCGGCCTGACCACCGGGGCCATGACCGTGACCGGCGAGGGCCGCGGCCCCGTGCACCTCACCGCCGCCGGCGCACGGAAGCTCACCGAGGAGATCCGGCACCACCTCGGCACCGCGATCGTGAAGCTCACCCAGGCCCGCGAAGGGGGCGCCGACGAGGTGCTCGGCTACCCGTCGTGGCACGCCTACGTGGAGGCCGAGTTCGGGGACCTGCGGGAGCTGCGCCTGCCCGTCGTCGAGCGCCGCGCCCTGGTCTCGTCGATGCGCGGAGATGACCTCAGCGTGCGGCAGATCGCCGGGAAGCTCGGTGTCTCCGTGGGCACCGTCCACGCCGACCTCCCCGAGACGCGTGAGCGCACTGCTGACGTCGTCCAGCTGCGCCCCGATCCGGCGCCCTCCCCCATCGCCGACCTGCCGAAGACCGACCAGGTCGTGATCCTCGTCGGCATGCAGGGCGACCGCGGCCTCACCTGCCGCGAGCTCGAGCTGGAAACCGGCTGGGGACATGGCACCGCATCGGGAGCCTTGTCGCGGGTCGCTCGGCAGCAGCGTGTGCGCCACGACGGGCGGTTCCGCCGCGAGTACGGCGTCTACGTGATCGGTCCGGACGCGTGACACCCGCGGAGCGCGTAGCCGCCCGATCGGTTCCAGGGCCGGGTGGTTGCCTCCTCTGGACCGGTGCTCGCTCGGATCGCGGCTACGGGACCATCTGCATCACCGAGGGCGGCCGGAAGCGGTGGCTGCTCGTTCACCGCGTCGCCTACGAGGCTGTCAAGGGGCCGATCCCTGCGGGCACTGTCGTCCGGCACTGCTGCGACGTCCGGCACTGTGTCGCTGCCGAGCACCTGATCTCCGGTAGCTATTCCGACAACACTCAGGACATGCTGGAGCGCGACCGACAGCCCGAGCACATGCGCCGCCGATTGACGTGCAGGAAGTGCGGCGCGAGGAACTGGCGTGAAACGCCGCAGGGCGGCCGGGTCTGTCGGCCGTGCACCGCCGCTCGTCAGCGCATCCGAAAGGCCCGGACGCACCTCGGCTGATACCGGGACGCCGACGCTGAGCGGGTGCCGCTGCCGGAGTCCACCGCGTCCACCCCGTGGCCCCCGACCGACATCGCCCCCTACGCGAAGGACCAGGCCGCGTGGGCAGCCTGGTGGTCCGGCGACACCCAGGGCCTCGCTGACACCACGCAGGGCGGCGGCACCACTGGTCGCCGCTCCTTCTGGGGCCGACGCAAGACCGGTACCGACACCACCCGGGCGACCGCGCACCTGCACGCCACCCTCGCCGCCGACATCGCGTCCACGTCCGCGGACCTGCTGTTCGGTGAGCCCCCGTCCCTCCTCGTCCCCGACGTGTCCCTGGCCCGCGCCCACGAGCGCCGCGCCGCCGGGCAGGGCGCCACCGAGGGCGAGCTGGCCGCGTGGCCCCAGTCCGGGCTGACCACCGGCGAGACGGTGCAGGCGCAGGACAGGCTCGACACCCTCATGGATTCCATCGGCCTGGCGAACCGGCTGCTGGAGGCCGGCGAGGTGTGCGCGGCCACCGGGGGCGTGTACCTGCGGCCGCTGTGGGACAAGGCCGCCGCCGACTATCCGCTGCTGACCGTCGTCGACGCCGACCGCGGCGTGCCCGACTTCCGGTACGGGCAGCTGGTCGCCGTCACCTTCGTCGAGGAGGTCATGAGCGAGGGCGACGTCGTGTGGCGGCACCTCGAGCGGCACGAGCCCGGCGTGATCCTCCACGGCCTGTACGTCGGCGCCGGCGCCATGCTGGGCCGGCGGGTATCGCTGACCGATCACCCCGCGACGATGGGGTTCATGGACGAGGTGCCGGTCCCCGTGGAGATCACCGGCGGTCGGCCGGGCATCATGCCCCGCTTTGTGCCGAACGTGCTGCCCAACCGCAAGCACCGCAAGTACCCCATCGGCCGGTCGGACTACGCCGGCTGCGAGTCGTTCCTGGACGCCCTCGACGAGACGTGGACGTCGTGGATGCGGGACCTCCGCCTGGGCCAGGCGCGGCTCGTGGTCCCGGACGAGTTCCTCACCCCGGTCGGTGGCCGGCCGGGGTCCGAGCGGCAGTTCGGCGGCGCCGGCAGTGTGGGTGGGCCGGGGTCGGCGCGGGGTTTCGACCTGGACGCCGAGCTGTTCACCGGCCTGAACATCGCCGACCTGGAGAAGCTGTCGAACCCGATCTCTCAGGTGCAGTTCGACATCCGCGTGGAGCAGCACGAGCGCACCGCGGTCGCCCTGACCGAGCACATCATCTCCACGGCCGGCTACTCCCCGCAGACGTTCGGGTTGCAGATCGAGGGGCGGGCGGAGAGCGGGACGGCGCTGCGCATCCGTGAGGGGAAGACGTGGCGGACGCAGGGCCGCAAGCAGCGGTACTGGGCGCCGGAGCTGTCGTCGGTCGGTGAGACCCTGCTGGCCCTGGACCGGGTGATCTTCGGGCGTCCGACGCCGGTGGCGCGTCCGGCGATCGGCTGGCAGGAGCTGGCCGATGACCCGCAGGGCACCGCGCAGTGGGTGAACACCCTCGCGTCGGCGCGGGCGGCGTCGATCGAGACGCGGGTGCGGTTGGCGCAGCCCGGCCTGGACGACGACCAGATCACCCAGGAGGTTTCCCGCATCAAGGCCGAGGACGGCCTGGGGCTGCCTGACCCGCTGGCCGACCCGGAGCTGGGCCGCGGCCCGGTCGGTGACTCGTCGGACATCAAGGCGAAGGCCGACGCCATGGGCGTGCTGATCCGCGCCGGCGTCGAACCTGAGGACGCTGCGATCCGCGTGGGGCTGGCCGGTGTCGAGTTCACGGGTGCCGTGCCGGTGTCGCTGCGCCTGCCGACCGCCGACGCCTCCGGCCTCGAGCAGACCTGAGCCGGTGCCGGTCTCCCCTGACGGCGGGGCCCGCTTCGCCAAGATCCTCGCCGACCTGTACTCCGACGCCGCCGCGCACCTCATCGGCCTCGTCTCCAACCGGCTCGCCGCCGGCATCGACCAGCGGGGCTGGGCGGAGCAGAAGCTGTCCGACACCCTCCGGCTGCGACGGGACGCGCAGCGGTTCGTGGCCACCCTCGGAGACGAGGTCGACGCCAACCTCTACGACCTCCTGGCCGACGCCTACTCATCGGGGGTCCTCGCCGCCGGCGGACCGGGCGTCGCCGAGGCCGCGCCGGGCATCGTCGCCGCAAACCGTGGCGCGGTGCAGGCATACGCGGCGGAGCTGGCCGGCACCGTGAAGTCCACGCACACCCGGATGCTGCGCAGCGCGGAGGACATCTACCAGCGGGTGATCGCCGACGTCGCCGGGCAGGTGGTCACCGGGGTGCAGACCCGCCGCGAGGTCGCCGCTAAGGCCGTGTCCCGCCTCGCCGGTGCCGGGGTCCGCGGGTTCACCGACCGCGCCGGCCGCAACTGGGAGCTGTCGTCGTATGTGGAGATGGCGACGAGGACGACGGCCGGGCAGGCGCACGTTCAGGGCGGCCTGGACCGGTACACGCAGACCGGCCGGGACCTGGTGATCGTGTCCGACGCGCCGGAGGAATGCGAGAAGTGCCGCCCGTTCGAGGGGCGGGTGCTGTCCCTGTCCGGGCGGGAGCCGACCGCCGAGGAGGTGAAGGGCCACCGGTACGCCGGGACGCTGCGGGAGGCCCGGTCGCGGGGGTTCATGCACCCGAACTGCCGGCACGCCCTGGCGGGGTTCACGCCGGGCCTGACGAAGCCGCCGGCGCGGGACACCGCCGACCCGGAGGGCGACAAGCTGCGGCAGGAGCAGCGGGCCCTGGAGCGGGGTGTGCGGGACGCGAAGCGGAAGGTGGCGGGGGCGGCGCCGTTCGGTGACACCGAGGAGCTGCGGGCGGCGCAGGCGCTGGTGCGGCTGCGGCAGTTCAAGCTGCGGGCGTTCGTCGGCGAGCACGACCGGAAGCGGCTGCCGTACCGGGAGACCCTCGGCGCCCGGTAGGTGTTCAGTCCTGAACGCGCTGATACGGGCGCGCGCACGGTGATCGGGTCAACCCTCAGGAGCCCAGGGAGCCCCCTTGACCCGCACCGTGCACGGCATCGACCTCACCCAGCCCGACGGCGTCGCCCGCCTCCTCGCCCACCACCGCGGCCGGTGGGGCACGGCGACGATGACCGCTCCCACCGGCACGCAGACGACCGAGACGACGAAGACCGAGACGAAGCCCGAGACGACCGGCCAGCAGACCACGACCGAGACGACGAAGACCGAGTCCGAGGCGAAGTTCACGCAGGCCGACCTCGACCGTGTCCTCCAGACACGCCTGGCCGAGGAGCAGGGCAAGTGGCAGAAGAAGCTGGACGACGCCGCCGCCCTCGCCGGGAAGTCCGAGACGGACAAGCTGACCATCGAGCGGGACCAGGCCAAGGCCGCCGCCACCGAGACGACGCAGAAGGCGGCGCAGCGCATCGCCCAGACGGAGGCGAAGGTGGCGGCGATCTCGGCCGGCGCGAACCCGGAGCGGGTGACGGCGATCGTGCGGAACGCCGACCTTGACTCGGCGGTGAAGGACGGGGAGGTCGACGAGGCTGCGATCAAGGCCGCGGTCGAGAAGGTGCTGACGGAGTACCCGGAGTGGAAGGCCACGGCCGGGAGCAGCGTGACCGCGTCGGGTGGGGAGATGAACGGCGGCGGGAACAACGGGAAGCCGACGTTCACCCGGAAGCAGCTGGAGGAGATGCCTCCGGAGGAGATGGCGAAGCGGATCGACGAGATCAACGCCGCCGTCGCCGAGGGTCGGGTCACCGGCTGATGTCCGGGCACGGGCACGTCATCCCCAACCCCGACGGCAGCAAGGCCCGGTGCGGCGGGCCGGCACTGTGCTCGGTCTGCCAGCGGGAAGCCCTGGGCCGCGAGGACATCTGGACGAGCACCCCGGACGGCGCCACGGCTCCGTCGGAGCCCAACGTCCAGTCCGCCACGCCGGGTGAGTTCGCGGCCCGGTGGAACGCGTGCACCGAGGAGGAGCGCGCGGGCTGGCTGCGGGCGATGCAGGTCGCGTCCGAGGCCGCCGTGCTCTGCCGGATGGTGCACCAGAAGCCCCGGCAGCACGGCACCGTCGAGCAGCTGGTGCGCGACGTCGACTTCGACGGCGAGGCGACCGTCGTGACCCCGGACGGCGTCGAGCACGTCGGCGTCCTGCCCGCGAGTGCGGCCGTCCCGCCGGGAGTATCTCGCGTCGGAGGCCACACGCTGCTGTTCCTGGTCGGGCCGGACCGCGTGTTCGAGGTCATGGGCCTGGAGACGGTCAACGGCGGGCAGGGTGACGACCCCGCCGTCCTGCGACTCCGGCCCGTCTGATGGCCAAGCCCGTCGTCCGCGACCCGGCGGAAGAGCGCCAGGCCGAGGGCATCGCGTTCGGCCTGTACGTGCTCCAGGCCCCGATCGGGGCCGACCACCAGCAGAAGTGGCGGGAGCTCCAGGGGACCCGGCGGCAGGAGTTCGACCTGCTCATGTCCAAGGCGCGGTTCGTGCTCGCCATGGCACCCGACGTCCCGACGCGGGACCCGGTCTGAATGCGGCCCACCCCGATCCCCGACGCCGAGGTGTGGCCCGGCTCCCAGCGGGTCGTCATCGGCCCACCCGGGAACGACCTCGACTCCGACATCGCCGCCGTCGAAGTACTCCGCGACGTCGTCCAGGTCGGCACCGGCTCCGGACCCCGCATGTCCACCCGCTGCGTCCTCGAGGACGACGACCTCGAGCTGCTCGCCGCCGGCGGCACCGTCTGGGTGTCCTTCTACGGCGGGCAGCTGCTGCCGTTCTCCGTCGACGTCCAGCCTCCGGTCCGGGCCGCCGACCCGCACGTCTTGCTCCGCCTGGACATGTCCGGTGGGGGGATGGACTGGAGGGCCACGCTCGGCGGCGTCCCGGACGGCATGGCAGCGGCCGATTTCGCCGAGGGCTGCGCCCAGGCTCTCCTGGAGATGGCGTCCGAGTGGCGTGCGTCAGCCGATGGCTGACTGCCGTGTCTCGCCGCGGGGCTGGTGGTGTTCACGGAGGGCCGGACACTCACCGCCGTGCGCGCTACGGCCCCGAGCGTGGAACTTGCGTGCCCGCGGCGCCGCCCTCGTCTGCTGGGCCGAGGACCGGTGGATCAAGCGGGACCCGGACCGCTGATACCGGCTGTCTCACCCTGCACGTAGCGCCCGGCCAACCAGTCTGGGGAAGAGGCCGGAAGGCCGGGCGCGGACCCACTGAGGGTCAGGGGCACCACCCGCTCACCCGCGCGGGCGCCGACGGGCGACACCACGGACCGACCCCGTTCCGCGACCCCCGAAAGGCCCCCCGTGAGTCTCAACAACTTCATCCCCGCCGTCTGGGCCGGGAACCTGCTGGCCAACCTGAACAACGCGCACGTGTTCGCCCAGGCGGGCATGGTCAACCGCGACTACGAGGGCGAGATCCGCGCCTCCGGTGACCGCGTGAAGATCAACCAGATCGGCCGCGTCACGATCTTCGACTACACGAAGAACACGGACATGCCCGCGCCCGAGGTGCTCACCGACAACCAGCGTGAGCTGATCATCAACCAGGCGAAGGCGTTCAACTTCGTCATCGACGACGTCGACAAGGCGCAGACCCAGCCGAAGGTGATGGGCGAGGCGACGAAGGAAGCCGCCTACGCCCTGTCCGACGTCGCCGACCGGTACGTCGCCGGCCTCTACGTGGGTGCCGGGTCCAACCTCGGCAGTACCGTGGCCCCGGAGACGCTGGCGACCCCGGCGGAGGCCTACGACCTCCTCGTCGAGCTCGGCATCCTGCTGGACGAGAACAAGGCGGCGGGCCCCCGACAGGTCGCCGTCCCGCCGTGGTTCGTCGGCCAGCTGGCCCGCGACGACCGGTTCATCAAGACCGGGTCCGCCGGCGCGGAGAGCACCCTGCGCAACGGGTTCAGCGGCCAGGCCGCCGGCTTCGACATCGTCAAGTCGAACAACGTGCCGACCGCAGTGGACGGCACCGCCGGCACCTCGTTCAAGATCCAGGCGTCCACTCCGCAGGCCCGGTCCTTCGCGGAGCAGATCGTGGAGACCGAGGCCTACCGGCCGGAGCGCCGCTTCGGCGACGCCCTCAAGGGTCTGCACGTGTACGGCGGGAAGGTCATCCGTCCCGAGGCCCTCGTCGTCGCGCACGTCAAGCGCCCGGCCTGACCCCTGACCGTCCCGGGGGCCGCGTGGAGGGCTCCCCGGCCCCCGGGACGCTCCAGCCCCTGAGATCCTGACCAGACCACCCGGAAGGCGACACAGTGCCCCCCACGCAGCGCAACCAGACCAGCAAGGACAACAAGCCCGCCGGCGTCGCGCCGGCGGCCGTCGACACGTCCGGCGCGATCACGCCCACCGCGGCCACGGCTGTGGCGGGCGCCCCGAAGCAGGAGTTCCAGGAGACCCCGAACCCGGAGCTTCAGGCTGCCCTGACCGACCCGGAGCGGGACCTGCAGGAGCAGCACATCGTGGAGGACGGGGCGGTGCTCGCCCGCGACGAGCGGTCGGCGGAGGCACCCGGCATCCGCACGGAGGCCGAGGTCGTGGCCGCGCACCAGGCCGCGAACGAGCGCGCCGCGGAGGCCCTCCGCGGTGGGCACACCGCGGACCCGGCGGTGTCCACCTCCGCGGTGAAGATGCCGCGGGTGGAGAACCGGGAGCGGCAGGTCTACTTCCGCAACCGGGTCAGCGGGCGGGTCGACTCGGTGAACGAGGGCACGCCGGAGCACGGCGTCGTCCTGGGCGACCCCGACTTCGAGATGGTGTCCCGGTCCGCCGCCACGGACTACGCGAAGTCGCTGGGCTGACCGGCCGTGGTTGACGATCGGGTGTCGGTGCCGGGTGAGCCGGCCGGTCGGCGTGCCGGCTGGTTCCGCTCCCCCGGCGGTGTGCTGGCGCACGCGGACGGGCCGTCGCAGGTGCGGGCGTTCACGTCCCGCGGCTACAGCGAGGTGTCCGACGAGGAGGCGCGCAGCGAGATCGGGAAGGGCATCACCCTGACCGTGGACCGCTCCGACTCCAAGGACACCTTCGACTCGGAGTCGGTGCAGAAGGCCGTCGCCGACGAGGGCAGCCAGGCGAAGGCCCGCGCCGAGGCCGCCCGGAAGGGTGCCGCGACGAAGGCCCGGAAGAAGGCCGCGGCTGCCGAGGAGGCCGCGGCCGCCGCAGCTGCTGCCGCCGCCGCGGCGGAAGCCGCAGCGAACGGCGACACCCCGCCCCCAGGCTGACGGTGCGACCGTTCGCGACAGCCGACGACCTGGCCGGGACTGAACCCGGCCAGGTCGCCTGGCTGACCGCCGACCAGCTGACCGCGATCGGGGACGACGCCGACCGCATCCTGCTCCGCGCCACCGAGCTGATCGCGGAGCACACCACCACCGGATGGACGCTCAACACCGACGGAGATCCCGCGGTGACGGAAGTCCGTGAGGCCCTGCGGGACGCCACCTGCGCGCAGGTGGAGCAGTGGCTGGAGGTCGGCGAGGAGAACGACGTGGCCGGGTACTCACGCGGCGCCGCGATGGGGGTCGGCGGCGTCAATCTGTCGTCCCTGCCGTCTATCCTCGCGCCCCGCGCCCGCCGCATCCTCCGGCTGTCCGGGCTGAACTCCGCAGTCGCCTACTGATGCGCGTCCCCTCGCAGCTGCTCCGGCAGCACGTGCAGGTGCGAGACCGCACCGAGGACCTGGGCGACGGGCCCGGCTACGGGACATCGCGCCGTGTCCGCTGCCGCCTCGACTGGCGCACGCAGCTGGTGCGGACGAGCAGCGGCGAGGACATCACCGTCGTCGGCACCATGCTCATCCGCCCAGAGACTTCGCTGGCCGCCGGCGCCGAGGTGACGATCGACGGCGACGCCCGCACCGTCGTCGACGTCGTCCCCATCTTCGGGCCCGGCGCGAAGCTGGCCGGCCGTACGGGGCTGATCCAGTGAAGCTGACGGTGAACCTGAACCCGGCGGCCAAGCGGGCGATGCACGAGGCCGCGGCTAACGCCCTCCAGGACATCGTCGAAGACGACCTCGGCGACTCCCAGAACCTGGCCCCCATCGAAGAAGGCACCCTCATCCGCTCCGGGTTCACCGAGGTCGACCGGAAGACGTTGCAAGGGCAGGTCGCGTTCGACACCCCGTACGCCATCCGGCAGCACGAGGACCCCACGCTTCAGCACGACGCCGGCCGCAAGGATCACTTCCTCGAGGACACCGTCGAGCAGAACCGCGCCCGGCACATCGAGTACCTCCAGCAGAAGGTGGCCGGCGCATGATCTCCTCCGCGCTGCTGCAATACCTGGACTCCATCGGCATCGTCGTCTACGGGCGCACCGGCAACGACGCGTTCCTCGAAGACCTGCCCGACCAGCCGGTCGCCGCGGTCGCCGCGTTCACCCGGCCCGGTGGGGCGGACACCGACGGCGGCCACGGCTACGACGAACCCGCCGTGCAGTTCCTCGTCCGCGGGAACAAGGCGAACCCGGCGACACCCGGGCGGGCGCGCGCCGGCTACACGCGCGCGGTCGCCATCCGCGACGCCCTCCACGGCCTGTCCGGGGTGACGATCGCCGAGGGCACCGACGACGAGGTGTACGTCGTGCAGTGCCTGGCCACCCAGTCCGAACCGACGAACATCGGCGACGACCCCGACGACCGGCCCCGCTGGTCGGTGCCCTTCCGCCTCGAGGTCTACCGCCCGACCGCGCTGCGCCCCTGACGCTGATACCTCCTGTCCGACGCTGACCGGGAACTCCCACCCAGCGCGCGGAAGGCGGCCTCATGGCCAAGGTCAAGATCCTGGCTCGGCACCTCAAGCCGGAGCTGAACACCGGAACCACGCTGCTGCCGGTGTGGACCCCGATCGGCGGGCTCAACTCGCTGACCTTCTCCACGGAGAAGACCGACACCGACGACACCGACTTCGACTCCGACGGCAACGCGGAGCACAAGGTGGCGCAGCGCGCCCGCTCCATCAGCGCCGAGGGCTTCTACAAGGAGGACCCCGACACCGGTGAGCTCGACGCCGGCCAGGAGGCGCTGGTGGCCCTCGGCGAGGCCATCGGGTACGACTCCCTGAAGACGATGCGGGTGACCACCCCCGGCGGGAACGTCACCGAGTACGACGTGTCGGCCAACGTCACGTCCCCGTCCGGTGGCGGCCTCAACGACAACGCCGGTTTCACCGCTGAACTGACGGTGTCCGGGGCGCCCCGCTTCACCCCGGCTGCCTGACCGTGGTCGATCAGTTCCACGACTTCGACGCCGCCTGGGCGGACGAGGACGACGAGCCGGTCGTCATCAAGCTCCTGGGCGAGGAGTGGAAGTGCAAGCGCCCGTCGGAGGTGCCGGCCGCGCTGCTGCTGCGTCTCGACCGGCTGCTCCTCAGCGTGGCCACAGGCGACGTCCCCGACGACATGGTGGTCGACGACAGCCTGTCGCCGGAGTCGATCCTGCGGCAGCTGGCCGGCGACGACAACGTCGACGCCTGGCTGGGCCGAGGCCTCCCGTACAAGCGGCTGATGGCCGTGAACCGGCACCTGACGGCGGTCTACCGCGGGCAGAACCCAGCGGGGGAAGCCCCGGCCGCCAACCGACAGCAACGGCGGGCGGCGGCCAAGAAGAAGGGATCAGGATCCGCGACGTCCTGACCCACTGGAAGGCCCTCGAAGGGTCCTTCCACGCGGAGTACGGCACCGAGAACTTGCTGGGCGAACTGGGGCGGAGGACGTGGAGGTGGTTCACGGTGCGACTCTCTGCCCTCCCCGCTGACTCCGCGTTCGGCTACGCCCTGTTCCCCGTAGACCCTGACACCGGTAAGCGGTCCCGCCGCGAACCGGTCACCGTGATCGACGACCCGGACCAGGTCGACGCCTACTTCGCGCGGCAGGCCGGCTGATGTCCCTGACCGCCGCCGAACTGCGGGCCACCTACACGGTCGACGAGAGCGAGCTGGACGACTCTATCGGCGGCATCCCCGGCAAGATCAAGGCGAGCACCGCAGCCCTCGCCGGCGCCGGGCTCCTCATCGGTGGGGCTCTCGCCGGTGGACTGATGCAGGGCATGGAGAACGAGGCGGTCAACGACCAGCTGGCCGCGCAGCTGGGGCTGACCGCCCCGGAGTCGGAACGCATCGGCGGCATCGCCGGCCAGCTGTACGCCGAGGCCTACGGCGACTCCCTGGGCGGGGTGAACGACGCCGTCGCCGCCGTGATGACGTCGATCGGCGGGATGCGGAACGCCTCCAGCAGCGACCTCAAGGCTGTGACCGCCGACGCCATGAACTTCGCCGCCGCGTTCAACACCGACGTGGCCGGCGCCGCCGCGACCGCTGGTCTGCTGATCAAGAACGGGCTGGCGAAGGACGCCGGCGAGGCGTTCGACCTGATGACGAAGGCCGCCCAGGAAGCCGGGCCGCAGATGGTCGACCCGATCCGGGAGGCCGCCGACGAGTACGGCGTCAACTTTGCGGCGCTCGGCTTCTCGGGCCGCGAGGCGATGGCGATGCTGGTCGACGGCGCGAAGGGCGGGGAGATCGCCCTGGACAAGGTCGGCGACGCCGTCAAGGAGTTCACGATCCGGTCGACGGACATGTCGACCGCCTCCACCGACGCCTACAAGGCGATCGGCTTGGACGCCGAGACGATGGCGAACAAGATTCTGGCCGGCGGTGACACTGCGCAGGCTGCCACCCAGAAGATCATCGACGGCATCCTCGGCATCGAGGACCCGGCGAAGCGGGCCAACACCGCCATCGCCCTGTTCGGCACCCCGATCGAGGACCTGGGCACGAACCAGATCCCCGACTTCCTGCGGTCGTTGCAGATGTCCGGCGGCGAACTGGAGAACGTGGCCGGGTCGATCGACCGGGTCGGCGAGACCCTCTCGGGGAACGCCTCCACGAACATCGAGAAGTTCAAGCGGCAGGCCACGCAGGCGTTCGTCGACCTCCTGGGCGGCAAGGTGCTGCCCGTCGTCAGTTCCGTCGCCTCCACCCTCGCCACCACCTTCGGTCCCGCGGTGAAGGGCGTCGGTGACGTCCTCACGGGCACGGTGGGGCCTGCCCTCAAGTCGACGGCCCAGTGGATCTCGGACAACAAGACGCCGCTGCTGATCGTCGCCGGGGTGATCACCTCCGTTTTCCTGCCGGCCCTGATCGCCATGGGCGTCCAGTCCATGATCTCGGCCGCGAAGTCGGTCGCGGCATGGGTGCTGGCGCAGGCTGGTGCGCTCACCTCTCTGGCCGTGCAGTCGCTGGTGGCCGTCGGAGTGGTCGCCGGCTGGGTGCTGATGGGCGCGCAGGCGATGCTCGGGGCGGCTCGAATGGCGGCCGCCTGGCTGATCGCCATGGGGCCGGTCGGCTGGGTGATCGCCGCCGTCGTCGGCCTGGTCGCGCTGATCGTCGCCAACTGGGACACCGTCGTCGCCTGGACGAAAGCGGCCTGGGACACCGTCGTCGGTTGGATCGTCGGCGCCTGGGAGTGGATCAAGAGCGCCGTCGCATCGGGTGTCCAGTGGGTGCTCGACGCGATCGGCTGGTTCGGTCAGCTCCCCGGCAGGGTCGCGGCCTGGTTCGGTGGGGTAAAGGACGCCGCCCTCGGCAAGCTCGGTGAACTCGTCTCCTGGCTCGGCGGGCTGCCAGGTCGCATTCTGTCCGCGATCGGCGACTTCGGGTCGATGCTCCTCAACGCCGGCCGGGAGCTCCTCGAGGGCCTCTGGAACGGCATCAAGAACGCCGGCTCCTGGCTGCTGGGCAAGGTCGGGTCCTTCTTCGGCAGCCTGCTCCCGGGCTGGGTGAAGGACATGCTCGGCATCCAGTCCCCCTCGACGGTGTTCGCCGAGATCGGCCGCTACCTGATGCTGGGCCTGGGGGCCGGCATCGACAGCGAGGCACAGACCGCCGTCGACGCGGCGAAGCGCGCGGCCGCAGCGGTCACCGACGCCATGCAGGTGGACCCCATGAACCTCCTCTCCGCGGCGGACGCCCAAGCCATGGCCGGGCTGACCGCCCGACGGCCCCTCGGCGCCACCACGACGGGCGCCACCCCCGGCGCGGGCAGTGCGGGCACCGCAGGTCCCGCCGGCACCGGACCACTGGTCAACATCGAGGAGTACTACGAGCAGCCGGGTTCCTCCCCCGCCGCGAACGCCTCCGCCCTCGCCGTCGAAGTCCGCACCCGGCCCTGGACATGAACCCCACCAGCGGGCAGTGGCGCGACCTCGTGTTCGGGGCGGGCACCGACTTCCGCGTCCGCACCGTCGAGGGCTGGGAGGACCTGCCGCCGTCCCGCTACGAGAAGAAGTCGCGCACCCAGGGGCACGGCGCGCACCCGTCCAAGGTGTGGGGCGACGAGCGGATCGTCACCGTCGAGGGGTGGTGCTGGTCCTCCGCCGAGCGGGATGCGCAGCTGGCGGCGTTCCAGCGGCGGATGACGTTCGACGGCGGGGAGGAGCCGTTGGCGATCACCGTCGCCGGCCGCACCCTCACCGCCTGGGCGCAGCTGATCACCGCCCGCCCGATGCTGATCCGCGGGGAGTGGGGCCTGGGCCGGTTCGGCTGGCTGGTGCAGTGGCGCTGCCCGGACCCCCGCCGGTACGGGGCAATCCACACCCTGTCCACAGGTCTGCCCACCTCCGGTGGCGGCCTCGTTCTGCCCATGTTCTCCGGCGCACCCGGGGTCGGCCTCGATTTTGGTGCGCTCGGAAACACGGGGCAGATCGTGCTGCCCAACGCGGGCACCGCGGAGGCGTCGATCCTGTTCAAGGTCCGCGGGGAACTGCCGCAGGGATACGAGATCAGCGCCACCGGGCAGCGCCTCACCTACCCGGTGGCAGTCCCCCCGGGGCAGGTCGTCGAGCTCAACACCGCCGACGGCTCCGTGCTCGTCGAGGGCACCGCCTCCCGCCGCGGCAATCTCACCGTCGCCGACTGGATGCAGGTCCCGCCCGCTGACGCGACCGACGGCACCGCCGGGACGCTCACCGTGCAGCTCACCTCGCTCGGCGGCGCCTACGACGCCGCTGCGCAGCTGGAGGCCCTCGTCGTGGACACCTACTGGTGACCGCACCCACCGGCCTCCTGTCGTGGCTCGCCTCCAGCCGCCCCCGGATCGCCGTCCCTACCATCACCGTCCTCTACGGGGACCTGCGCACCGGCCGCATCATCGACAGCCTCGACGTGACCGGCTGCTCGTGGGCGCAGGTCCTCAACGACGCCGGCGCCGTCGACTCCGTCACCGTCGAAGAGCACGAGGTGCGCGCCAAGAACCTGCGCTACACCGCCCCCGCCGCGAAGACCTTCCTCGCCGTCGACGTCGACGGCCAGATCCAGGAGGCCGGGCCCATCTGGTCCCGCGGCTGGGACGACTCCGGGAACGGGCTGCTCACCCTCGGCGCGGCCGGACTGTGGTCCCTGTTCGACCACCGGAAGGTGTTGCCCGTCCTCAACCCCGCCGTCCGAGTCCAGGACATGAACCTCGGCGCCGCCGGCACCGACCTCGCCGGGATCGCCATCGTGCTGCTGATGCAGGCCATGGCCCACGTCGGCGGGAACCTGCCGCTGATCCTGCCCGCGCCCCTGGCTGGCACCCGCACCGAGGTGTTCCCCGGCTTCCAGCTGCTGTGGCTCGGCGAGCAGCTCCGCCAGATCACCGCACGGGAGAACGGCCCCGACATCCGGTTCCGGCCCCGGTATACCGCCGACAAGCTCGGCATCGAGTGGGTGATGGAGGCCGGCACCGAGATCGCGCCGCTGCTCACGCAGGCCGGGGACGACCACTACTTCGACCGCACCGTGCCGAGCACGCCGGTGGTGAACGTGATTACCGACGAAGACGCCACGGTGATGGGGCAGCGCGCCTGGGTCACCGGCGAGGGACAGGCGGAAGGCACCCTCATCGCCACCGACTACGACGGCACCCAGATCGACGACGGCTATCCGCTGCTCGAGGTAGACGAAGCGCGGTCATCAGTGACGGACCAGGACACCCTCGATGGGCACGCCGTCAATCTGAGGACCCGCTCCGCCCGCCCGATCGAGCGGTGGAAGGTAATCGTCCGCGCCGAAGCCGCCCGCGGCGTCCTGGCCGGCGACTTCGCGCGCGTCGTCAACCGACAGGGCCACGCCTGGCTGCCCGACGGGGAGTCGTTCATGCGCGTGGAGCGGAAGACCGGCGACCTCGGAGGCGACGTGACACTGGAGATGTACGAATTGGCGGCCGTCTGATGGGCACAGCACCCACACCCCCGGGCCTTCTTGAGCGCATCCTGCTGGAGGTAGACCGCCGGATCGCAGCGTTCGCCCGCTCCGGGTTCCTCCGCAACGCCACGATCACCAAGGGCGGCATCACCATCCGCAACGGATTCCTGCGGGTGCAGAACGCTGCGGGAACCGTCACCCAGTTCTTCGTCGGCGGCATCAGCCCGACCCTGCCGGACGGCACACCGCAGCCGGGGATGACCCTCCGCCGCGAAGACGGCACCCTCGCCATGGCCCTCTACGACCCGACCCCAGACCCGGGGTCACCAGGTGGGTTCAAGCAGTTCCTGGCCATCTACGACCGGTCGGGGAACATCATCTTCTCCGACGACACCGAGTCCGGGCAGGGCCACGCCCGGCCGCGAGTGCCGCTGACCTTCTACCGAGCGCGCAGCAATGACTGGCCGCAGGTCACTTCCACGACCTTCGAGACCGTCTACCGGGCGAAGGGTGACAAGCAGCAGCCCCGGCTGAACATCCGCGTGTGGGGAGTGAACGACTCCGCAGGTGCCACCGGTGAGGTGCGGGTCATGGTCAACGGCGTGCAACTCGGCACCACCGGCGCGACCTCGTCGGCCATCATCACGGAGTTCCTCATGGTGGGCGCCGTCGCTGGCAGCTACGGGACGAACCTGGTCATCGAAGTCCAGGCGCGGATGGTGGCTGGTGCCGGCGGAGTGCGGGTGGGCGCGTCCCAGTTGGACGGCTTGCAGTCCTAGTCGCCGGGGGCAGCTGGCGGCGCGTAGCCCTCTTCGCCGGGCAGCTTCGGCACGACCAATTCCGGGGCGGGCATGTACGTCTGACCGCTGGGGTCGACCCAGGGCGCCTCGGCATCGAAGCTGTCCGAGGCCTCAGGGGCGGGAGCAGGGGCCGGTGTGGGCTGCGGGGCCTGCGGGGCGGGCGCCGGGGAGTCGGCGCCCTCGGGTGCGGTCACGCCCCCGACGGTGGCCGTGGGGGTATCAGCCGGAGGCGCGACGGGCGCGGGCTGGGTGGTCGCCGCCGGTGCCTGGGTGGGCTCGACGGGCGGCGGGACGACCGTGGAGTCGCTGGCCGGGCTGGTCACGACGACGGCCGCGGCGGCGGTGCCGCCGACGGCGACGATCCCCGCGGCGATGACGGCGGCCCCGACACGGGTGCGGGCCCTCTTCAGCAGATCAGACATGGTTTCCCCTCCCGGGAGTTCCGGCACACCGTAGACCAGGAATCGGACACTGATACGGAGGCGCGCACGGTTGGCCCGGATCTGGTGACCGGGAGGACTGCGTGGGCGACGGCCTGTTCGTGCACGGCAGCGTGACTGACGCTCAGGAAGCGCGGCTCGCGCTGGCCGGGCTGATCGCCGTACACGGCGCGACCCTGCTCGACGTCCGCACCGGCGTCATGCACGGCGCCGGGTCCACGGCGCTGGTCACCGGCACCGCGAACACCGCCCCGATGAAGGTGTCGATCGCCCCGCACAACTGGGTGACCAGCCGCGGCAGCGCGAACGGCCCCTACCTGGGGGCGCTCGCCGCGGCGCAGCTGGTCGACATCGCCGCCGCCCCGGGCGCCGGCACCCGCATCGACGTCGTGTACGAGAAGCAGCAGGACGCCACCCCCGGAGTGCCCACCCCGGACGCCGTCAGCACACCCCCGATCTACGGGGTGGTGCAGGGCGTCGTCGGCGCCGGCAAGCCCAGCCTGGCAGCGGTCGTGGGCGCCGAGGAGCTGGCCACCGTCGCCGTCTCGGCCGGGGCGACCCGCACGACCGACGGCACCGTGCTGATCACGAACACCGCCCGGCAGTGCGTCGCCCGAGGCGCCGACATCCCCTGCCGCACCCAGGCCGAGCGGGACGCCATCACGAAGTTCATCGGCCTGTCCGTGAAGCGCCTCGACCTCGGCGGCCTAGTCCAGCGGTGGACCGGCACTGTGTGGGCCGAGGGCTCCGACGTGCCCGTGTTCGCGTCCAACGCCGCCCGCGACACCTACTACACCGGCAACCTGCGCGCCGGGGCGAAGGCCAGCGTCGGCGGCATCGAGCAGTACTACAGCGGCACGAAGTGGAAGTACGAAACCACCGGCCGGGTGCTGTACACCGTCGGCGCCCCGACCACCGACGCGGGCGGCGCCTACACGTTCCCGCACGGGCTCGGCGTCACCCCGTCGTCGATCCAGGTGACCACCACCCAGCAGGCGTCGGACCTGCTGCAGCGCATCGGCGTGGTGAAAGTCCTCAACTACGACGCGGCGAACATCGTCGTCGGCTTCATCCGCACCGACACGTCCGCCTACTTGACCAACAGCCTCCTCTCCCTCGATTGGACGGCCACGGCATGACCGACGCTCGAGCAGAGTTCGCCGCCTACGCCTACGAGGCCATCCCGACCGACGAGGTCGACGGTCGCATCGTCACCGGCATCAACGACCCCGACCGTCCCGCCGACTCGCTCGGCCCGCCGATCGGACCGGGCACGGTGACGATCACCTACGACGACGGCGACCCGGACGCGCTGGACCGCATGTCCGAGGTCACCGTCCGCCGGCTCACCTCGAAGCTGGGCGGCGGCTGATGGTCAGCTCGCAGAACGGCTTCTCGGCCAACGACCGCAGCCAGGTCGAGACGTACCTGATTGGCGGCAAGACGAAGGTCGCTCTGCGGAAGGGCGCCCCGGGCTGGCTGTTGCAGCACCTCGGCAACTGGTTCGACGCGAACATCCGCGACATCGACCCCGGCATCCTCGACGACTGGGGCTACGCCGAGCGGCCGATCCGTGGCGGCACGGAGCTGTCCAACCACGCCTCCGGCACCGCGCTCGACGTCGACGCCACGAAGTGGCCGCTCGGTGTCGAACCGACGAAGTACCTGACGAAGGACGAGATCGCGAAGCTCAAGGCCCACCTGACGCTGTACGAGGGCGCGATCCGCTGGGGCGGCGACTACACCGGCCGCAAGGACCCCATGCACTTCGAGATCGACCGCGACGAGGCGTTCTGCGCCCGCATCCAGGCCAAGTTGCTAGCCGCCCCCGGCTACACCCCACCGTCCGAGGAGGACCCCTTCATGGCACTCACCGAAGCAGAGCAGCGCCGGATCCTCGGCGGCATCGACGCCGTGAAGTGGCTGACCGACCAGATCAAGCCACAGACCGACCGCCTCGAGGACGAGGACGCGCAGACCGACGTCATCGCCTTCATCGCCGAGAACACCCAGAGCGCCGTGGGCCGCATCGAGATCGCGCTGTACCAGATGCGGGCCGAGGCCGCGGCGGGTGCTGCGGCTGCGGGCGGGCTGTCCGCCGAAGAGGTCCGTCAGATCGGTGAGGCCGCCGCGCTCGCCGGGCTCAACGGGCTGCGCACGGTCCTCCGGGAGGAGATCGTGGCCGCGGTCGGTGAGGACAACGCCGACCAGGCCGACGCCATCGTTGACGCGCTCGCGGGTCGCCTCACGTCGACCGAGTGAGTGGGGGGATCCGCCTTGGGCGACATCCTCGGCGGCCTCCCACCGCTGAACGTAGGAGTCACGGGGCTACTCGCCCTCGTGTTCCTGCTCATGCTGACCGGGAAGATCCCGACACTGCGAGAGCTCCGCGACAGCCAGGACCGCGAACGGCGCGCGATGGAGCTGGCCGACAAGTGGCAGGCCGTCGCCACCGAACAGGGCATGACCCTCAGTCGTCTCCTCGACTACGCGGAGACCACCGACCACGCCCTGACCGAGATCCAGTCCGTACTACGCGTGCCCGGCGAAAGGGCAGAGCCATGACCGCATGGCCGTTCCACCGGCCCCGCCGCACCCGCGCCGACGAGGAACTCGACGCAGCCCACTGGGCCGCCGACCGCTCCATGATCGACGCGAAGCAGCAACGAGCCCGAGCGGACCGCATCGGGGACAGCATCCGCGAGACCGGCCGCCGCAACCACTTCGGCGCCGCCGTCGCCGCCGTCTTCCGAGGGGATCACCGGTGAACTTCGCCGCCTGGCTGTACGCACTGACCCTGGCCCCGTTCGCCACCTTCGTCGTCCTCTACGCGATCCTCACGCGCAACGCGTGGCGGAACACCGCGACCGGCCGCGGCCTCATGGCCCTCGGCTGCTCCCTCGTCGCCATCCTGTCCTTCGTCCTGTTCGCCCTCTTCACCGACATCCCGAAGGACATCCGCGACCTGCTCCGGGTGCTCACCCTCGGCGGGGTCCAGATCGCCGGCTGGCTGATGGTGAAGAACCTGGTGCAGGAGGAACGGCGCGGACGCCGAGAGGACCACCCACGGCGCCGCGCCACGGACCGGCCATGATCGCCCTGTTGACCACCGCCAGGAAGGCCACCGCGGGGGCACTGGCCACGTTCCTGGCGCCGGTCACCACGCTGTTCATATCCGAACAGGAGATCACCGCACGGGTGGTCGTCGCGTCCCTGCTGACCGGGGCGGTCGGGGGGCTCACGGTGTGGGCCACCGGCAACACCAGGCCCTACGGCGAGCACGCCGCGGACGCCGACTAGTGCCGTTCGCCAGGGGCCCGGTCCTCACCTACACCGGCCGCGGCCGGTACTCCACGGTCGGCCCCACCGAGTACGTCGGCGACCCCGGCAGCGGCGGGGACGTCATCACCATCCCCGGCGGGTTCACCACCGACCTCGCGTCGGTGCCCCGCTTGTTCTGGGCGCTGATCCCACCGCAGGGTGCCTACGAGTCGGCCGCCGTCCTTCACGACTACCTGTGTGCGCAGCTGGCGGAGCAGTACGCCGGGACTTACCGCGTCGACATCGACGCGTGGACGCCCGAACGCGGCTGGCCGCAGCGCATCTCCGCCCGGGACACCGACGGCCTGTTCCGCCGCGTCATGCGCGAGGCCGGCGTGCCGTTCCTCATCCGCTGGGTGATGTGGGTCGGCGTCCGCTGGGGTGCCCTGGCCAACCCGGCCCGCCGCTCCGGCTGGTGGCGGGACGCGCCCCTCGTTGTATTCCTATCCGCGCTCGGCCTGGCCGTGACGCTGCTGCTGCTGTGGGCCGCACACGAGGCCGTCGACGCGTTCCTGCGGTTGATCACCCGAGGCCGGTGAGATCGACCAGGGTCCACGAGTCGTCCCCGTTGTCTCGGATCGTGCACACGAAGTCCGAACGCAACGAGGCCCCGAAGGCGTTGTCGGAGTCCACGTGGCCCGACACCACGTACTCGCTGCCGCTGCCGGATACCACGTACTCGCCGGCCGGCTGGAACTCCGCAGACCCGGGCGACACCAGCCGCTCTTCGATGAACTGCTCACACATGACGCCGGCCCCGATCTCATCCCGACCGTCATCCGGTGTGCTCGAGCAGGCGGTCAGAGCGACAGTTGTGGTGAGCAAGGTCAGAATCAGGCGCATGGTCGGCATCATGCTGCCCCGTTCACTGCGGTGCGAAGCTCGTCGTGACCCAAGCGCGTGTAGATGCGCGTGGTCTCGATGTTGCGGTGCCCGAGCAGCTCGGCGATCACGTAAATGTCCGCGCCGCCCGCTCGCACCCGGGTGGCGAACCGGTGCCGCAGGGTGTGCAGCGCCCACCCGGCAGGGAGTAGCCGGGACGCGAGTACGCCCACATGCGCCGGCGTCAGATGGCCGCCGGCGGGGCTGGGGAACAGCCAGCTAGGCGGCTGATCAAGCAGCTCGGCTGCGAGGTGGCCGGTCAGCGGCACGTCTCGGTAGGCGTCACCCTTGCCGTGCACGCGCAGGTGCCAGCCGTCGTCGGCGCGGTGTACGTCTTCCCGCCGCGCCTGGGCAATCTCTGCCCGGCGCAGCCCGCCGTAGGCCGCCAGCAGCAGCATCAGCCGAACCCGATCGTCGGCTAGGGCGACCGCGGTGCGCAGAACTTCCTCGGCGATCGGTCGGGGCAGCCCGCGGGTGGCTTTCACGCGGGGCAGGGCCGCGGCTGGCGAGCGTTCGAGATGCCCGACGGCGACGGCCCACGCATAGAACGCGCGCAACGCGCCACGGTTGGCCCGGCGAGTATTCGGCACCCACTGTTCGTGGCCGGCCAGCCACAGCACCAGGTGGTCGAGGGTGATGTGCCAAGGCGACAGGTCGGGATGGTCGCAGGCGAAGCGGCGCAGCTGGTAGAGGCGCTGCACGATTGTGGAGGCGGGAGCGCCGGAGGCTTTCAGCCAGCCTTCCCATCCATCTAGAGCGGATTGCCAGCGTTCCGGTACTCGTTTGACCCCCATGCGTGAAGCACGGGCCACAGTGAGCCAGGACACAACCGGGGTGACCGGTGTGGGTGACCCTGAGTCACTCGGGCGCGGTACCTGTACTGCTCCCCCATTACCGCTGGTCACGCCGCCCGGATGAGGTCGACGGGACGGCGGCGCCGCTGTACGCGGCGGGCGAAATCTATATCAGCGGGTTCGGGGTTCGAGTCCCTGATGGCGCACCCACAGGAGTTGTAAGGCCTGATCAGGCCGGCAGCGGTGAATCTCGAGACCGGACGTGAGCGTCCACCCAGGTAGAAGGCCCTTAGTTTTCGTCCGTCGCATCGGCGCGCGTCAGCCGACATCGGGACTGCCCGATCACGGATCCGCAACGTTCGGCGCCTCTTCACCTCTAGCACCGCGTCAAGCACAGATATCTCCCGGCGCCACGAAACTCCGCACGTCTCGCCACGTCTTCAGCCCCAGCGGGTACCTAATCAAAACCGCTGCGGACACGACGAGCCCACGCGCACAGGTCCGAGTGCACCGACGGGCAGCCCTCCCCCGGCCGCTGATGATGCCGGCTGCCTTGGCCGCGGCAAGGGCGCTGCGCCTCCCTTCGGCCCACCCTTGCCTCGGCCGGCGACAGCCAGAGATAGGCGGCTACGGGGAAAGGCCGCACCTGGCCACCGCCTCACTGCCAGGGCGGCTGCGGTTCGCTGAAGTCTGTTCTGATCGGTCCCGCAGGTCAGCGGGTTGCATGGCCCGCCACGGGCGCCCGGATGGACCGTGAACTCCATAGGTTTGGCCACCACGGTGGAACCGCACGGAGGCCGCGTAATGGTCCCGTGCTGGGCCCGTACACCAAGGCGATCGCAGAGTTCCAGCACGTATCACGACGGCCCGTTGTCTCCGCGGAACTGACCGCACGTTGGCTGAGGATGGGGTCGGCTGCAGCCGTGCAGGCAGGATGCGGGCGTGCCACGGACGCATGAACGACCCGGACTGCGGTGGGTGCTCGCCCGGCCGGGCTACCGGCGCCTGTGGGCGGCACGCACCGTCAGCCAGGCCGGCGATGTCATGCAGCTCACCACCCTCGCGCTCCTGATCTTCCAGATGACCGGGGCGGGGCTGGGAGTGTCCGGGCTAGCGCTGGCCGAAATCGCTACCGTCCTGCTGCTCGCGCCGGTGGCCGGGCCGCTCGTTGACCGGTGGCCGCGCGTTGCGGTGATGGTGGGCGCAGACGTGTGGCGGCTCGCCGCCGCCGCGGCCCTCGCGGTGCGGCACGACGACGTCGCGATCGTTTACGCACTGGCGGTCTGCCTGTCCGCCGGCTCGGTGTTCTTCA
Source organism: Blastococcus sp. CT_GayMR16 (assembly GCF_004570875.1). Classification (GTDB taxonomy): domain Bacteria; phylum Actinomycetota; class Actinomycetes; order Mycobacteriales; family Geodermatophilaceae; genus Blastococcus_B. The sequence continues at coordinate 430,720 of NZ_SPQK01000001.1, forward strand.
GCCCGGCCGCCAACTCCCTGCTTCCGAGCCTCGTGCGCGAGGAGGAACTCGTTGCGGCAAACTCCGGTATCTGGTCAGCAGCGGTGCTCATCCAGGTGGCGCTCGCCCCCGTCGCCGGACTGCTCGCCACCACCGCCGGGTTCGAATGGGCGTTCGCAGCCAACGCGGCCAGCTTCGGGCTGTCCGCCCTGCTGCTGCGAGGCATGCGCTCCGGGGAGGCGCCGCCGCCGGTCACCACCACGACCATGTGGAAGCAGCGTCGGCAGGCGCTCGGGCTGCTCGGCCGAGACCGCCTGCTGCGAGCGCTCGCGGTCGCGCAGGCCCTCGCGGCGTTGTCGGCCGGGGCGACCAGCGCACTGCTCGTGATCCTCGCGGCCGACCAGCTGAGCGTGACCGGCGCCGGCTACGGATTCATGCTGTCGGCCATCGCTGTCGGCGCGTTCTGCGGCCCGCTGCTGCTGACCCGCCTCGGCTCCCGGGCGCGCAGTCCGCGAGTCCTGTTCGGGGCGTTCGGACTGCGTGGCCTGGTGGACCTGGTGCTGGCCACGGTCACCGCACTGCCGGCCGCGGTCGCGGCGCTCGTGGCATACGGGGTCGGAACGTCTGTCGGCAGCGTGACGTTCAGCAGCACATTGCAGAGTCACGTACCCGAGCGGCTCCGCGGCAGGGTCTTCGCCGCCTTCGACCTCATCTGGCAGTCCATGCGGCTGGCCAGCCTGCTGCTCGGCGGGGTGCTCGCCGACACACTCGGCATCCGCGCGGTGTTCTACCTCGGCGGACTGCTGCTCCTCGCCGCGGCGCTGACGGGCGCCGCGGCGGCCGGTCGGTCGGTCAGGGTTCGCCGCGGAGCGTGAGTTGGCGGCGGTGGTGCTCGAAGTGCTGCGTCGGGTAGCTGTACACCTCGGCCAGGGTCATGTGCGAGGTGAAGTAGGGGTCCCAGCTGGTCGGAAACGGCATGCCCCGGTGCAAGGCAGCCTCGGTCTCCCGCTCGAGATGGCGCTCCAGCGCGTCGATGGTGCGGTCGGCCAGCCGCCCCATCCGGGCGTGGTTGAACACCCGCGTCGCACCGACCGACCCCCAGTAGTTGACGACGTGGAAGGGCCCGGTGGCGACGTTCAGCAGCGCCGCCCAGCCGCGGCCGACCGGCGCCGGTAGCCGACTGACCAGGCGCACCAGCGGCAGCAGGGTCCGCACGACGAGGTAGCCGAACAGCATGTGGAAGAGCAGCTGCTCGTTGGTCCACCTGGTGCCGTCGGAGGCCCGGCGCAGATCGGCGGCGTCGGCGGTGGCGAGCAGCGCGTGCAGCTGCCTGCGGGCGTCGTCCATCTCCCTGGCGATCGCGGCCCGGTCCACGGGCGCCCCACGCGTGCCGGTCATCGCCGGAGCCACGATGTGGATGCCGCGGTCACACCGGTCACGCTCCAGCGCCCGCCCGCCGGGCGCAAGCCTCAGCGGGCCGCCGGCTCGGGCCCTGCGTCGGCGATGTCCAGCTCGGCCGCCACTGCGCGAGACGGGCGGCGGTGTCGTCGCGAACGAGCCGCATCCGCTCGTACCCGCGGCGGCGGGTGCGGGCGCTGGCCGCGACACCCGGCGTGTCCATCTGCCAGGACTGCGCCCGGTGGGCCGCCGGACCGAGGCGGGGAAGACGGCGCTGAAGCGCGAGGTTGTTCGGAGCGTGGACGTGACGCTGCTGTACTTCGACGACTGCCCGAACTGGCAGGTGGCCGACGAGCGGCTGCGCGAGGCGCTGGCCCTGGCCGACCGGGACGACGTGCAGGTCGAGCGCCGGCTGGTTGTCACCTCGGAGCAGGCCGAGGCCACCGGATTCCGCGGGTCCCCGACGGTGCTGATCAACGGACGGGACCCGTTCGCCGACCCGGACACCCCGGTCGGCCTGTCCTGCCGGGTGTACAGAACCGCGACCGGGCTGACCGGGGCGCCGACGGTCGAGCAGCTGCTCGCGGTTCTGTCGTGAGGCTGCCGGGCCACCGGGCCATCGGGACCGAGGAGCGGGTGACGTGCGCCTGTTGTGGGCGGGACCGAGCGCGCACCGGCGTCCACGAGCTCGGGGCCACGCCCGGTGTCTACGTGTGCTGGCGCTGTGCACTATGGATGGCCGCACGGATTGTTCGACGCCGGTAGGTGCCCGCACGGCCATCGGGCCGCGTAGTCAGTCGATCGGGATGCGGAGAGCGACGTCGGCCAACGCCGGGTCTCCGGGCGCCTCGAGCACACAGCGGGCGAACAGCCAGCGCCGCAGCCGCACCCGGTCCACCCCCTCGAGCAGCCCGGCCATCCGGTCGGCCAGTGCAGTCGGGTCGGCGTGCAGACGCTCTGCGCAGTTGAGCAGGTGCTGCAGCGCGTCGTAGGCAGGGTCGCCGACGTACGGCTTGGGGTCGATGAGCAGCCACGGTTCCCGCTGCGCCGCCAGCACGTTGCCTGCATGCGCATCCGTGGCCAGCAGCACCTGGCGGTCCGCGCTGGACGGCAGTCTCTGGAACAGCGCGATGCCCTCACGCGCCAACCCCGAGTCGAGCAGCCCGGGTTCGGCCGCGAGCTGCTGCCGGAACTCCTCTGCCCACTGGTCAACCATCACCTGCAACGGCCGGAAGGTGTGCCCGGCCGGCGGCTGGACCCACAGCCCGCCCAGCAGGCCGGCCAGGACCTCGTCCTGCTCCGGTTCCGGTCGGGCGGCCAGCGGTGTGCCGGGCCGGCAGCGTTCCAGCAGCAGCGCGGACGTGTCGTGAGTCTGCTCGGCCGCGTGCACCCGCACCGCGCCGTGCCCCGACCACACCCCCAACCCGTCGGCCTCGTCAATCGCCTCCGGATGCGCCCAGCCAATCTTCAGGACGAGTTCGGCGCCCGCACGGTCGCGGACCGGCGCAACCCAGGCGGTCTGCCCGCCCGGCTGGAAAGGCGCCTCCACGCTGAGCGACCACGCCCGGGCCAGCCGGGCGACGGTGCCGGGGAGGGTCGCCAGCCACGCCGTACGACCCTCCTGCTCGGCCGCCTCGACCAGGGCGAGCGGCAGGGGTCGTGTCGAATCGGTCATCGCCCGGTGAGCATGGCGCGAATTTCGCCGCCACGGCCTCGCGGATGGCCGCAGACTGCGAGCCAATGACGCAAGGCACGGGCAACGACGCGGCCGCGCCGCTCGGCCCGGACGGGAGACCGCGATGGACACGCTGCCCAGCGACAGCCCGGTAGCCGTCGCGCTGACCGACGCCATCCGGCGCGGAGAACTCCCGATGCTGCAGCGGCTGCTGGCTGACCATTCCGGCCTCGCCACGGCGCGAATCGCCGGAAGCGACGGCTGTCAGCGCACGCCGCTCCACGTAGCTACCGACTGGCCGGGGTACTTCCCGAACGGACCCGCCGTCGTGGGGCTGCTCCTCGCCGCCGGCGCCGACCCGAACGCGCCCGCGGCCGGAGCCGCGGCCGGGCACGCCGAGACCCCACTGCACTGGGCGGCCAGCACCGACGACTCCGATGTCGCCGCCGCCCTCATCGAGGGTGGCGCCGACCTGGAAGCGCCCGGTGCCTCCATCGCCGGCGGCGCGCCTCTCGACGACGCGGTCGGCTACGGCTGCTGGCACGTTGCGCGCCTGCTGGTAGCCCGTGGCGCGCGCGTCGAGGAGCTGTGGAAGGCGGCCGCACTCGGCGTGCAGAGCCGGGTCATGGAACTGGTCGAGGGTGACCTCCCACCCAACGAGGACGAGCTGAACCACGCCTTCTGGCAGGCCTGCCACGGCGGGCAACGCAGAACCGCCGAGTACCTGCTCTCCCGCGGTGCCGACATCAACGCCGTCCCCGGCCACACCGACCAGACGCCGCTGGACATCGCGGGCAGTCCCGGCACCCGCCGCGACACCCTGACCGACTGGCTGCGCGGCCACGGGGCCATCTCACGCGGTCCATGACCGGTCGCGCCCCACACACTTCGATCAGCGTGACCTGACCGCCTCGTCTATCGGCCCGGCGCCACGCAGAACTCATTGCCGTCGGGATCGGCCATCACGACCCAGCTGGCCTCGCCCTGGCCGATGTCGATCCGCGTCGCCCCGAGGGAGACGAGTCGGTCGACCTCCGCGTCCTGATCGCCGTCGACAGGTGGTACCAGGTCGAAGTGCAGGCGGTTCTTCCCGGTCTTCGGCCGCACCGGCGGACCGCCCCAGGTGATCTTCGGACCACCGTGCGGCGAGCGGATCGCGGTCTCCTGGTCCTGGTCCCAGACCAACGGCCAGCCCAGCGCTTCGCTCCAGAAGTACCCGACCTCCTGCGAGCCGTCGCTCGACAGCGCGCCGATGAACCCGCAGTCGGCAAGGAAGTTGTTGCCCGGCTCGATGACGCAGAACTCGTTGCCCTCGGGGTCGGCGAGCACGACATGCCCCTCCTCCGGGCGTTGACCGACGTCGATGTGCCGGCCGCCGAGTCCGAGTGCCCGCGCCACGGTCTGCTGCTGGTTTTCGAGGGAGGTACTCGTCAGATCGAAGTGCATCTGGTTCGGGCCGGCCTTCGGCTCCTGGGTGGCGAGGAATCGGATCCGGAACCCGGTGTCATCCCTCGGCAGGAGCGCGACGCCGTCGGAGGGATCGTCGGTCGTCTCCCAGTCGAGGACGCCGGCCCAGAAGCGCGCGAGACGGCGCGGGTCGTTCGCATCGAAGCAGAGCGCGTGGAGCTGAGCAGGCATCGCGCTCCGGATCTCCGATCTGCATCACCGGCCTGGGCACGTCCCCGCGCCCGTGAAGAGACCGACGCTAGGGCGCTCGGGAACCGAGACGCAACGCGATTACACAGGGTGCACCCACGCACGGCGGCTCCGTTCCTCAGGAACGGAGCCGCCGTTGGTACCCGGGGGTTGCTCCGATCAGCCCCCCAGCGAGCAGGAGTCGAGCAGCGCCGGGTCCGTGGCGCCGTTCCCGGGCGGACGGGGCACCGTGGTGCTCGGCGGCGGATCCTGGCGGTCCTCCACCCAGGCGGTGAGGGCGTCGAAGGCGGTCCGGAAGCACGGCAGCATCGGTCGCAGGTGCGTCGGGTCCAGGTACATGAGGCTGTCCACGTGGTTGCCGCCCTCGATCCGGTAGTAGCGGTGCAGCCGGTCGCGGTGCCGGTCGGCGATCATCTGCGCGTAGACGTCGCTGTCGGTGCTGATCGGCAGCAGTGTGTCCAGCGTTCCGTGCAGGGTCAGGAGCGGCTTCTTGATCTTGCCGGTCAGGCTGATCCGCGCGAGGGCGTCATGAGCGGGCCGCGAGCTCGGGCCGGCCAACCATGCGTCGTACTGCGCGTCACTGGCGCAGGGCGCGAACAGCGTGGCCGTCAGGGCGGTCGCCCCGGGGCAGGCCGGGTCGTACGCGGGGTCGAACTCCGCGCGGTAGATCTTCTGGGTCAGCCCCCAGTAGAAGCTCTGGTGGTAGGGCCACAGCGCCTCCGAGCCCCGCGCGAAACCGGCGGCGTACATGTCTTCCTTCGTCGCCACCCCGAGGCTGTAGCGCACCGCCGTCGGCAGGTACGTGAACAGGTTGGGACCGTCCGGGGTGAGCAGGGTGCCCTCCCAGTCCACGCCGCCGTCGTACAGCTCGGGCCGGTTCTCCAGCTGCCAGCGCACGAGGTAGCCGCCGTTGCTGATGCCGGCCATGTAGGTCCGGTCCGGCCGGTCGCCGTAGCGCTCGCGCAGTGCCTCCTTGGCCGCGACGGCGAGCTGCGTGACGCGCTCGTGCCACTCCGCGACGGCGTCTGCGGGCTGGGCGCCGTCCCGGTAGAAGTCCGGGCTGTTGTTGCCCTTGTCCGTCGAGGCGTAGGCGAAGCCCTGCGCCAGGACGAAGTCGGAGATCAGGAAGTCGGAGGCGTACTGCTTCCGGTTGCCCGGCGCCCCGGACACCACCAGCCCGCCGTTCCAGTCGTCGGGGATCCGCAGCACGAACTGGCTGTCGTGGTTCCAGCCGTGGGTGGTGTTGAAGGACGACGTGTCCGGGAAGTAGCCGTCGACCTGCAGCCCCGGAACCCCGCTGGGATTGGTCGTGCCGGGCGCGTGCAGGGTCACCCAGTCCGTCTGGTCGGTGTACCGGCCCGGAGCCGCGGTGAGCAGCCCCGCGGTCGTGATGTCCGGCAGGCAGGCCGTGTCGGCCCGCTGCGCGCCGGGGACGGACACCACGTCGGACGACGTGCACGGCCGGGGCGCGGAACCGTGCCCGTGGCCTCCGGGGTGGGCGGCGGCCGGCGCGACCTGCAGCGACAGCGCCGCCGCGGTGCCGAGACTGACGAGCAGGGTGGTGGTACGGGGCCGTAACCGCATGGGGGCTCCCTTGTCCGCGGATCCGTCGTCGCTCCGGGAGCGACGCGTGGCGGCGTCCCCGGAGCGAGTGACCTGTGGGGTCGCATGCCAGATTTCTCGCGGACGACGAGTTCGGGAACGTGCCGGTCCCACCGGCTCGATCGACGTCCTGTGTGCCGTGCCCACACCGCCTACGAGCGGACTAGCGACGGACCCAGGGCTCTTCGCGGGTCCGGGCCAGAGCAGTGAGGGTGGCGTTGACCGGTGCCTGCCGGCCGACCGTGGCGGCCTCGCGCGGGACGGCGCCGTTGATCACGGCGATCTCGCTGACCCGCCGCGCTTCGTGGTCGAGCAGGGCCGACGGCTTGGCGGCCGGCATCTGCGCACCGAACTCCCGGACCAGCGCCACCGGGTCGGGGACGGCGATCCCGACGCCCAGCGCGGTCGCGGTCTCCCAGGCCTCGGTCGCGGCTGCCCGGCTCACCGCGCCGAGGTGCTCGTGGTCCATCACCTCGCCGACGGTGAGCCCGGACAGCGCGCACGGCGCGCTGTAGGCGACGTTGCAGATGAGCTTCTCCCACTGCATGGCCAGGATGTCCGGGACCGCGGCCGCATCGAACCCGGCGGCGCGCCAGGCCTCCGCGACCCGCTCGACCGCTGCGGCGTCGAGGCCCCCGTAGGAGCCGAACCGCAGCGCGCGCATCGCGTTGTGGTGGACGTGGCCGGGACCGATCAGGGAGGCCCCGAAGCCGCTCGCGATACCGACGGCGAGCCGGTCGGCACCGACCCGCTGCGCGACGACGTCGCCGGAGCCGAGGCCGTTCTGGATGGTGAGGACGACGGTGTCGGCACCGATGAGCGACCGCGCGAGGTCCGCCGCACCGGCCACGTCGGCCGCCTTGACCGCCAGGACGACGAGGTCGACGACGATCCCGGGCGGCGGCGTCGTCCGGGCGTCGATCCTCGCCCGATGCTCCCCGTCGGGCCCGGACACGGTCAGCCCGCCGGCAGCGATCGCCGCGACGTGCTCGGCTCCGCGGTGGACGGCCAGCACCTCGTGCCCGGCGCCCGCGAGCCGGCCCGCGTACACCGAGCCCATCGCCCCGCACCCGACGACGGCGATCCTCACGGCCGGTCCCTCACGCCGTCAGCCGTGCGATCTCGTCGGCGAGCCCGGACTTCGCCTCCAGCCCGAACCCCGGGTCGTCAGCCGGGCGGATCCGGCCGTCCCTGAGCCGGCATCCGTCGCTGTAGCCGCCGAAGGGCTGGAACACACCGGGGTACGCCTCGCAGCCGCCGAGACCCAGTCCGACGGCGATGTGCAGGTTGATCAGGTGCCCACCGTGCGGGAACGCCGAGCGCCGGTCGACGCCGTGCTCGCCCATCAGCGCGATCATCCGCGCGTACTCCGTCAGGCCGTAGCTGAGGCCGGCGTCCATCTGGAAGACGTCCCGGTCGGCCCGGATCCCGCCGAAGAGCAGCAGGTTCTTCACGTCCTGCACGGAGAAGAGATTCTCGCCGGTGGCGATGGGCCCCGCGTAGGCCTCGGCGAGCTGGCGGTTGAGGTCGAAGTCGAGGGGATCGGTGGCCTCCTCGTACCAGCGCAGGCCGTATCCCTCGATCGCACGCGCGTAGTCGAGCGCCTCGTCCCGACCGAAGCGCCCGTTCGCATCGACGGCGACGGCCGAGCCGCTGCCCAGCACGTCGATCGCGGCCTCCAGGCGCACCATGTCCTCGGCGAGCGGAACCCCGCCCACCTTGATCTTGACGGCCGCGTAGCCGGCATCGCGGTACCCGGACAGCTCGTCGCGCAGCCGGCCCACGGTGTCGCCCGGGTGGTAGTAGCCCCCTGCCGCGTAGACCGGCACCCCCTCGGTGACCGGGCTGCGGCCGTGACCGCGCGCGACGGTGACGTAGGCGGGCTCGTCGTGGAACTTCGCGAGGAGGTCCCAGCAGGCCAGTTCGATCGCGCCCGCCGCGGAGGCCCGGTCGCCGTGTCCGCCCGGCTTCTCGTCCCGCATCGCCGCGGCGAGGACCCTGGCGGGGTCGATCAGTCCCGTGTCCGCCCCGCACAGCGACTCCGGTGCCGCCCCGAGCACGCGCGGCACCATCCGGTCGCGCAGGATGCCGCCCTGGGCGTGCCGGCCGATCGAGTTGAACGCGACGCCGACGAGCCGCCGTCCGTCACGGACGACGTCACTGACCAGCGCGACCAGGGACACCCGGTGCCCGTCGAAGCTGACCACCGAGTTGGCGACGCCGCCCTGGAGCGGAACCGCCACCTCGCGGATATCGACGATGCGCACATGACCTCCGCACTGGACGCGACACCAAAGGACGAACACTCACCAGAGCTGCAGCTGCTCCAGCTCCTCGGCGGCTTCGCGCAGGCGGGTCAGCAGGTCCCGCCGGATGCGCGCACTCATCCGACTCGCGGGGACGGAGACGTTGACGGCGAAGCGGGAGGCGCGGCTCGGGTGCAGCGGGATCGCGATCGAGCTCACCCCTTCCTCGCTCTCCTCCTGGCTCATCGCGAAGCCCTCGGCCCGCACGCGCTCCAGCGTCGCCAGCAGCTCGGTGCGGGTCCCGACCGACTTCGGGGTCAGCTGGATCAGGCGCTCCTCTGGGTAGAGGGCCAGCACCTCGGCATCGGTGAGGGTCGACAGCAGCGCCTTGCCGGTGGAGGTGCAGTTGGCCGGCATCGTCCGCCCGAGCCGGTTGCCCACCCGCAGGGCGCGGGTGCTCTCAATCGAGTCGATGAAGTGCACCTCGGTGCCCTCGAGCCGCCCCAGGTGCACGGTCTCCTGGGTGTCGGCACTGAGCTTCTCCAGCACGGGGTGCGCCCGGTTACGCACGTCCAGGCGCCGGAGCATCGCGAAGGCGAGATCGTCGAACATCGGTCCGGGCACGTAGCTGCGGCTGGGGCCGTCCTGCCGCACGAAGCCGCGGTACTGGAGCATCGCCAGCAGCCGGTGCGCGGTGGACGACGCCACCCCCAGGTACTGGCTGACGTCGGTGAGGCGCAGGCTCTCGCGGGACCCGAGCAGCAGGATCACCCGCAGGGCGTTGTCCACGGAGTCGATGGGGTACTGCGGGGCGGTCCCGTATTCGGCCGCGGCCGGGAACTCGTCCTGCCTCGTCATGCGGGCAAGGCTACGTTCCGGCCCTCGGGGCGGGACCGGCCAGTTCACGTCGGCGGAAGCCACCTCCGGGGCCGGGCTCAGCCCAGGCGCGCGAGTTCGTGCCGCCATGCGACCCCCTCGTTGAATCCGGGTCCGAGGTCCGGGAGCTCGGCCAGGTCGTCGGGCGGGACGTCCACCAGCCGGCCGCCGGCGCCGAGCACGGTCAGGGACATGCGGGCGAGGGTGTCGACCGACACCGCCTGCAGCACGGCCGTGGGCACCGAGGAAGCGGCACTGGTCAGCCCGTGGGCCCGGAGCAGGACGACGGGCCGGCCGCCGAGGGCCGCCGTCATCTCCGCCGCCCGCACGCGGTCCCGGATCAGCACGCTGCTCGGGTAGACCGGGACGCCGCCCGCGGCGAGCTTGGCCCCGGGGATGTCGAAGGCGCCCAGGATCGGCCGGATCGCCACGCCGGCCAGGTCGGCCGCGACCACCTCCGGTGGATGGGCATGCACGACGGCCTGGACGTCGGGCCGCGTGCGGAGGATCTCGGTGTGCAGCGGCAGCTCGTTCGGGACCGACCACCCGTCCAGCTCTCCCTCGGCCCCGGGCTGCCCGTCCAGGTCGACGAGCCGGACGTCGTCGGCCGTCGTCCAGGCCAGCCCGCGCTCCTGCGGTCCGCGGCATCGCACCAGCAGCCGCTCGGCGTCCACCCGCAGCGAGACGTGGCCCAGGTGCGCGTCGGACAGGCCCCGGGCGGCCAGCACCCGGCAGGCGTCGGCGATCAGCTGCCGCGATTCCGCCAGGCTCGTCGTGGTCACGACCGCTTCCGGGGGGCACCGGACACACCGACGCCCCCATCGGTGTGCACGACGTCCCCGGTCACCCCGCGGGAGCGGTCCGAGGCCAGGAACACGTAGCTCCAGGCGTGGTCTTCGCCGGTCAGCGCCACCCCGAGCGGCACCCGCGCCGCCAGCTCCTCGGCCCGCCCGGGAGCCGCACCCAGGCTCCGGTCGGCGGCACCGAGGCTGGCCGGGCCCCGCAGATCGGTGCCGACGGTCCCGCCCGGCGCGACGCCGTTGACCCGCACCTCGGGCGCCAGGTCGTGGGCCAGGGCGGTCACCAGGCCGCGCACCGCGAACTTGCTGGCCAGGTACAGGACGCCACCGCGTCCCGGGTAGTAGGCCGAGGTCGACTCGGTCAGCAGCACGACGCCACGCCCGGAGCTCTGCAGGTGCGGAAGCGCGGCGCGCACCGAGTGCAGGTGGCTCTTGACGTTGGTGTGGAACATCTCGTCGAACGCGGCGTCGAGGACGTCGGGCTCCAGGTCGGTGATGCTGCGGTAGAAGTCGAAGATCCCTACGCAGTTCACCAGGACGTCGAGGCCGCCGAACGCCGCCACCGCGGCCTCGACCGCCCGCTGGTTGTCCGCACCGGTCGTCGCGTCCCCCACCGTCACCGGGACCTCCGGGCGGGCGGCAGCCAGCGTGCGGGCCCTCTCCTCGTCCCGCTCCAGCACCGCGACCTGCGCGCCCTCGGCACGGAAGGCGTCGACGACGGCCCGGCCGATGCCGGAGCCGCCGCCCACGACCAGACTTCGTCGTCCGGCCAGCCAGCCGCCGGGTGCGGTCACCGGTCGCTGTCCGCGGCGGGGGTCTCGCCGTCGTCGGGCACGAGCGGCCCGAAGGGGTTGCCGACCATCGCGGAGAACGTGGCGGTGTTCTGCCAGGTCAGCGCCTCGAGCTCGAGCGGGCACAGCGCCACCCACTGCCCGGACTTGGGCGACTCCACGAGCAGCCGCGAGCCGTTGCGGGTGTTCACGCGGCGGACCCGCACCTCGGCGAACTCGTTGGCGACGGTGATCGGCTCGCCGACCGCGTGCTCCAGGAGCTCCTCCCGCGCGGCGGCGGCCCGGCGCGCGGCCGCGGCGTCCTCCTGCTCGCCCTCCCAGTGCAGGCTCACAGGAAGATCGCCAGGTTCTGCATCCGGATGACGGAGTCGTCGACCAGGATCGTGCGGCGCGCCAGCTTCCAGCCCTCGGGTGTGCGGCGGAGCAGATCCTCCCGGCCGGCCGACACCAGCGAGCCTTCCCGGACGTCGCCCCGGCTGCGGAACAGCAGCGTGGCCGACTCCACGACCAAATGGTCGGCGTCCTCGGTGGCGAACGTGCGGACGTTGGACAGGTGGTGCCGCAGCCGGGACGGCGGGTCCTCGGTCCAGGCGTGCTCGGTCTGGAAGCGGGCCACCCGGCGGGACAGGGAGTACTTGTCCTCGTCGAAGTGCGCCATCCCCGGCGAGGTGTCGTAGCCGGCGCCCAGCGCTGTCGTGACCCGCACGGGCATGAGGTAGTGGATGTCGTCGGTGAGCAGGGCGAGCCACTCGTCGTAGGACTGCAGGTCCAGCAGCCACGCCTCGTCGACAAGCCAGCGGTGGGCGGTCTGGTGGCGCTCGTCCCCGAAGGAGACGCTGGGACCGGCCCGCCGCAGCCGCGACGCGCCACCACCGAGAACCGATTGCCCCGAGAGGGAATCGACCGAGGGCACCGAGCCGTGCATCGAGGTCATGCCTGGCCCACCGCCTCGGCGACCGGTGCCGCAGGGTCCGGCGCCGCGGCCACCGCAGAGGGTGCGTCACCCGCGCCGGTGGCCGGACCGGTCGCCGGCACGGGCCGTTCCATGTCGTCGGCCCAGCGATTCAGCAACTCGCGCTGGTTGTACTCGCCGTAGCCGACGTAGGCCGTGCCCGGACCGGAGAACTGGTCGGGCGTCAGCGCGGGGACCACACCGGAACCGTCGGGCAGCATCCCCATCCGGCTGTTGAGCAGCAACCGGCGCGCCATGGACCCGGCCGCGGTGTTGGTGAGGGAGACCCAGTTCTCGACGTCGTCCTGCTCGAACATGCCGGTCGACCCGAAGCACATCAGGTACGCCTTGTAGCTGAGCGCCTTGAACTCCTCGGGGGCCTGCGCGTCGACGGCGAACCAGGACAGCACCTCGGTCTCGTCCTCGCTGATCGGCTGCCACTGCCGGATCGAGATGAACGGCAGGACGTCGTCGGACTCGCCCACCCTCGGCCAGTTGTGCACGAAGGAGAGGTTCGGGTAGATCGAGGCGGCGCTGATCATGAAGCCGTCCTCGCCCACGACCCGCTGTTGCTCCGGGGTCCACTGGGCCTTGATGCGGTCGATCATCTCCTGGGGGTAGCCGACGTAGCGCATCCGCTCGTCGAAGTCGCCCGCCGGCAGCTTGTAGGTGGTTCCGCCGCCGGCGCCCGCCCAGTACGTGCAGCCGTCCTTGCGCTTCTCGGCCTTCGGCTCGCGGAACAGCCCGATCTCCACGACGGAGGTGTGGGTCTGCGGCGTGTGGTACATGTCGCCGGCGAAGTTCTCCGCGCCGATCTTCCAGTTCGCCTTGACCCGCCACCGCTGGGGACCCCGCAGCTCGATCCCGCCCGAGCTCTGCTGCGTGTAGAAGTCCAGGTAGAACCGGAAGTCCCCGAGGAACTCCTCCAGCGGGGGCGCCGCCGGGTCGAGGCTGACGAAGATCAGGCCGTTGTAGCTGGCCAGGCTGGGCGCGGGCAGGAGCCGCTGGCCCTGCCGCGGGAAGCCGGCCTCGCCGCCGTAGGCGTCCCGGTGGAACGGCAGCCCGACCAGCCGGCCGTCGTTGCGGTAGGACCAGCCGTGGTACGGGCAGCGGAAGTGGGACGCGTTGCCCATCTCGGCCCGGCAGACCTGCATGCCGCGGTGCAGGCACATGTTGAAGTGCGCGCGCACCTCCCCCGCCTCGTCGCGGGCGATGATGAAGGAGTCCTCGAGAACGCGGCGGACGACGTAGTCCCCGGCCTGCGGGATCTCCGACTCGTGGCCGACGAAGAGCCAGGCCCGGGAGAACAGCCGCTTCTTCTCCAGCTCGAAGACCTCGCGGTCGTTGTAGATGTGCGCCGGGATCATGCCCCGGCGGACGGCGTCCAGCACGGCTGCCTGTCCGGCGTCGGTGTCGGCCACGGACCGCCCCCTCTCAAGGGAAGTGGATCTCTGGCTAGCGGAAATACTCTCTGAACAGTAGAGCAGCGGGAGTCGGGCGCCAATGGCGCCGGCCGGTCAGTCCAGCTTCGCGAGCAGGCCGGCGAAGACGTCCTGGACCTGGCCGCCCGGAAGCCGCTGGACCGATCCTCCTGCCTTCACCGTGACCTCCTCGCCGTGGTCGTCCACGACCAGGCCACCCAGGAACTCGTTGTGGAACAGGTGGAGATCGTGGGACACCAGCGCGCGCAGCGCCCGGCCGAAGAAGTGCCGCGGTTCGTGCAGGACGCCGCCCGGCCACCGGACGACGACGTCGTCTGTCCCGATCTCGAACGTGAGCTCGCCGAGCCGCCCGGAGTCGTCCGGCCGCACGGTCCGTCGCGGCACGTCGCCGCGGGGGTCGGAGCTCAGCAGCTCCAGGCTGATCCGGCGCTTCCCGTCGCCGGAGAACGTCCGGTGCGCGACGCCGCGCGGCAACTTGAGCAGATCACCCGTGCGGCCGACCTGGTGACCGAACGTCCGCGTGCTCTCCGGCTCCTTGAACTCGATCCGCACGCTGCCCTGCACCAGGTACAGCCAGGCGTCGTCGTCGAAGTTCGTGTTCCAGAACGGCAGCGCCAGCGAGGAGCCGGTGGACTCCCAGACGACGACCGGGCCGAGCCGGGCGAGCTCCGCGGGCACGTGCGTCGGCCGGTCGGGCGCCCCGCCGAAGGCCAGCACGTTGACCAGCGCGAACCGGTCGACCTCGTCAACCAGGTGGGACTCCCCCGGGCGGCACTCCACGCCGGCGAAGTCCGCGTGCAGGGGGACGGCGACGCCCTCGGACACCGACCTGCTCATGTCAGGAGCCGCCCGCCGTCGACCACGACGCACTCACCGGTCATGAAGTTCGCCTCGTCACTGGCCAGGAAGAGCACGACGTTGGCGACGTCGACCGGCTGACCGATGCGGCCGACGACGAGCTTGCTGGTCACCCAGGCCAGGCGCTCCGGATCGGCCCGGACCGGCGCGATCGCCGGGGTGTCGATCAGGCCAGGGGCGACCGAGTTGCAGCGGATCCCCTGGGCTCCGTAGTCCAGCGCCACCGACCGTGTCAGGGCGATCACCCCGCCCTTCGCCGCGACGTAGGCGGCGAAGCGCGGCGAGGAGGCCACGCCCGCGGCCGACGCGGTGTTGACGATCGCCCCTCCCCCACCCGACGCGATCATCGCGGGGATCGCCGCCCGGCAGCCGAGGAAGACCCCGGTCAGGGTCACCGCGAGGGTGCGGTCCCACTGGTAGAGGTCGGTGTCGGTCACCGACAGGCCGATCGGGGCCCAGTAGGCGTTGTTGTGGAGCACGTCCAGCCGCCCGAACGCGGAGACGGCGTGGTCGACCATCGCCTGCACCGACGCGGCGTCGGCGACGTCGGTCTGCACGGCGTGCACGGTCCCGGGCAGCCCCTCGGCGGCGGCCGCCGTCTGCTCGGCGCCGGGGAGGTCGATGTCGGCGGCCACCACCTCCGCGCCCTCGCGGGCGAAGGCCAGCGCCGTCTCCCGGCCCATCCCGGACCCGGCACCGGTCACGATGGCGACCTTGCCCACGAAGCGTCGTCCCGAAGAGGCCACCGAGGGACCGGTCACGACCGGGCCCCCCGCCCGCCCAGGTAGCTCTCGATGATGCCCGGGTCGGCCAGCAGGTCGGCGGCCGCGCCGGACAGGGTCACCGAGCCGGTCGTGAGCAGGTAGCCCCGGTCGGCCACGCCGAGGGCCTGCCGGGCGTTCTGCTCGACCAGCAGGATCGTGAGCCCCTCCGCGGCGAGGCTCTTGATCAGGTCGAAGACCTCGCCGATCAGCAGCGGCGACAGGCCGAGGGACGGCTCGTCCAGCAGCAGGATCCGCGGGCGGGACATCAACGCCCGTCCGATCGCCAGCATCTGCTGCTCGCCGCCCGACAGCGTGCCCGCCTTCTGCGCCCGGCGGTCGCGCAGCCGCTCGAACCGGGTGAGCACCGATTCGAGGTCCTCGTCGACCGTCCCGGCCCGGCGGCGGGTGAAGGCGCCGAGCCGCAGGTTCTCCTCGACGGTGAGGGTGGCGAGGATCCGCCGTCCCTCGGGCACGTGGGCCATGCCGGCCCGGACCAGCCGGTCGCTCCGCTGTCCGGTGACGTCCTCGCCGTAGAGCACGACCCGCCCCGACCAGGGCCTGATCATCCCGGAGACGGCACGGAGGAACGTGCTCTTGCCGGCCCCGTTGGCGCCCAGCAGCGCCACCGTCTCGCCCTCGGCGACGGTGAGGTCGACCTTCTCGATGCCGGTGATCCGGCCGTAGCCCGCGGTCACCCCGCGCAGCTGCAGCGCGGGCACGGCCGCGGGCCCTGTGTCAGCCGCCAAGGTAGGCCGTCCTCACGTCGTCGCTGGCCAGGGCCACGTCCGGCGGTCCCTCGATCAGCATGCGGCCGAAGTTCAGGACCGTGACCACGTCGCACATCTGCGAGATCAGGTCCATGTCGTGCTCGACGACCACCACGGTCACCCCCTCGTCACGGAGCTGCCGGATGCGCGGCACGAGCGCCCGGCGCTCCTGGGCGGTCATGCCCGCGGCCGGCTCGTCCATCAGCAGGAGGGAGGGCCGGGCAGCCACGGCCCGGGCCATCTCCAGCTGCTTCTGCAGCCCGTAGGGCAGGGTCTCCGCCCGCCGCCGGCTGAGCTCGGTGAGCCCGAAGGTCTCCAGCGCCGCGTCGGCCTCCTGCCGCAGCTGCCGCTCCTTCGCCGTCGGCACCGGCCACAGGGAGGCGAAACCGGTGCGGGCGTGGCTGTGCTGGCCGAGCAGCACGTTCTGCCGCACGGTGAGCCCGCCGAACAGGCGCAGGTTCTGGAAGGTGCGGGTCATCCCCAGCGGCACCCGCCGCTGCGGGGTCAACCGGGTGATGTCCCGGCCCTCGAGCTCGACCGTGCCCTCGGTCGGCGGGACGAACCCGGACATGATGTTGAGCAGCGTGGACTTGCCCGCCCCGTTGGGGCCGACGACCCCGTGGATGGAGCCGCGCTCCACCTCGACGGTGACCTCGGCGAGCGCGGTCACCCCCTGGAACCGCTTGGTGATGCCGCTCGCGCGTAGCTGCACGTCACTCATCGCCGCCGCCTCCCCGCCGGGAGGTCGCCAGCTCGCGCAGCGACCCCAGGTTGATCCGCCGGTCCGTGCCGCGACCGACGATCCCCTGCGGCCGCAGGATCATCAGCAGGACGAACATCAGCCCGTAGGTGATCTGGTAGTAGTCCTCGAGGAAGTCGAACCAGATCGGCAGCATCGTCAGGACGACGGCGCCGACGATCGCGCCCCAGAAGTACTGCACCCCACCGAGCACCACGAACAGGATGATCAGCAGCGACTGGGGCGCCCCGAAGAGGTTCGGCGTGATGATCAGCGTCTCGTGCGCCGAGAGCGCCCCGGCCACGCCGGTGATGGCGGCCGACACCGCGAACGCCTCGACCGAGATGCGCGTGACGCCGAGCCCGCAGGCCCGGGCGGCCTGCTCGTCCTCGCGGATGGCCTCGTAGGACAGCCCCTTGCGGGACCGGCTGAGGAAGAACAGGTAGACGACGACCACGGCGATGCAGACGGCGACCAGCTCGACCGTCGTCCCGGTCATCCCGAACAAACCGGTCGCGCCACCGACGTAGTCCCAGCCGTCCAGCAGGATCCGCACGATCTCGGCGAACGCGAACGTGATGATCGCCAGGTAGAGCATCGACAGCCGCAGTGCGATCCAGCCGATGAACGCACCGATGACCGCACCGGCCAGGCCGCCGACGAGCATCGCCAGCTCGAGCGGCAGGTCGAACTTCAGCGTGAGGATCGAGGCGGTGTAGGCGCCGATGCTCATGAAGGCGGCGTGCCCGAAGGAGTACTTGCCGGTGGCGACGGTGACCCAGTAGCCCAGCGCCAGCAGGATCGCGATGCCGACCTTGATGACGACGGCTTCGGTGTAGGCGTCCATCAGACCCTCGCCGCCACGCCGGACTGCCGGGTGAACAGTCCCTGCGGCCGCACCACGAGGGTGACGGCGACGAGGATGAACACCAGCAGGTCCCGGAAGGTGGCCGACACGTAGGCCACGGTCAACGTCTCGACCACTCCGATCAGCAGGGCGGCGATGACGCCGCCGGTGATGTTCCCGAGCCCGCCCAGGACGACGACCATCAGCGCCGTCAGCGTCGTCTCGAACCCGGTGAAGGGGCTGACCGTGTGGAAGGACAGCCCGGTGAGCAGCCCCGAGGCCCCGGCCAGGGCACCGGACAGGACGAAGGTCAGCAGGATGACGCGCTGCACGGGGACGCCGAGCAGGCCCGAGGTGTCGGCGTCGTCGGACACCCCGCGGATCGCCGTCCCCCAGGTCGTCCGGTTGAGGAACACGTAGAGCAGCCCGGTGAGCAGGGCCGCGACCACCAGGATGATCAGCTGGTCGCCGGTCACCACCAGCGGGCCGAGCTCGAAGCGCACGTCCTCCAGGACCGTCGGCACGCGCCGCTGGTCGCTGCCGAAGGTGCGCGTGACCAGCGACGTGATCACCAGCCCCACGCCGAGGCTGCTGAGGATGGGCGCCGTGTGGTACTTCGGGCTGACGAAGCGGAACGACAGCAGGTAGGTCAGCGCGGCCACGACGGCCCCGATCAGCAGCGAGAGCACGAAGGCCACGACGAACGGGACGTCGGCCTGCGACACCAGCAGTGCCGCGCAGATGGCCGAGACCATCGCCGTCTCCCCCAGGGCGAAGTTCAGCCGGTCGAGGGCGCCCACGACGAGGTTGAAGCTCAGCGCGATGAGCGCGAACGTCGTCCCCAGCAGCACCCCGTTGACCAGTTGCTGGATCAGCACAGGCGTCGCCCTCCGTCGTCCTCGATGATTCCGGTGCTCACGCGGCCATCGCCCATCCACCGTCGACGGTGAGCACCTGGCCGGTCACGGCGTCGGAGTCGGCGGAGGCCAGGAACTCCAGCGGGCCGCACAGGTCCTCGGGAACCAGCGTCCGCGGCAGGCACTGCTCCTGGGCGATGCGGGCCCGCAGCCGCGGCTCGGCCTCCGGGTCGTGCACCACCTTGGGCGTGTCCACCGGGACGTAGCCCGGGGCCATCACGTTGACCCGGATGCCGGCGGGGCCCCACTCGCGCGCCAGCGCGCGGGTCAGCCCGACGACGCCGGCCTTGGCCGCCATGTAGGGCGACAACCCGGCGGGCCAGCCCTTCGGGACCATCGCCGAGCCGATGTTGATGATCTTGCCGTAGCCGCTCGCCGCCATGGGCGGGAGGACGGCCCGGGCGCACAGCCACTGCGCAGTGAGGTTCAGCCGCAGCACGCGGTCCCAGCCGCTCTCGGGGTCGATGCTCTCGCTCGGGGCCGCGGGCAGCAGGGCGCCGCCGGCGTTGTTGACCAGGACGAGCAGTCCGGGCCAGGTCGTGGTGACCTGCTCGACCATCGCCGCCACCGCCGACTCGTCGGTCACGTCGCAGCCGAAGGCCCGCGCCGTGTCGTCGTCCCCGAGGGCCGTGGCGACCTCCCGCGCCCGCGGCTCGTCGACGTCGACGACGGCGACGCGCGCACCGGCGGCGTGCAGCCGGCCGGCGTAGGCCCTGCCCAGCCCACGGGCCCCGCCGGTGACGATGCAGACCCGGTCGCTGAGTGCGCCGTCCGCCATCAGCCGGGGATCCGCTCGAGGATCTGTGCCAGCGCGCGGTCCACGCGGCCGTCGAGCTCCTCGTCGGTGCAGGACGCTACCGGGTGGTCCACCACGACGAACGGGTACTCCGGCACGCCCGCGGCGGTGGCCGCGATCCGGCCGGTGGTGACCATCTCCGAGGTGCAGATCAGGACGGCGGGCACCCCCCGGCGCTCGATCGCGATCGCATCCTGGACCGAGCACGAGCAGCAGCCGGCGCAGTCCCCGACCCCGGTCACCACCAGATCGCTGCCCTCGACCAGCCGGGCCACCTGCTCCTCGGGGGCCAGGCTGCCGACGCCGGGCTTGCGGATGCGGTCGGCGACCGTCGCCCCCCGCTGGGCCAGCCTGTCACCCAGGCGCGCCAGGAACTGGTCGCTGTTGGACTTGCCGTTGTCCAGGACGCCGATGGTCAGGCCGGCCAGCGACGCGGGCGGCTCGACGAGCGGCCCGGCCACGGCAGCGGCGACGTCCGCGGTGGGGTCCAGGACGGTCAGGATGTCGGTCATGACGATGCCTCTCCGGGGGTGGGGGATGCCGGCAGACCGCCGGCGCCGGGATGGGTCAGGTCGGCCACGGCGCCCTCGAGGTCGGGGGCGGTGGCGAGGTCCAGCGGAACGGTGACGGCCATCGACTCGTGCCCACCGATCCAGGCGGGCACCACGGCGGAGTAGCCGTAGAGGTGACCGCCGGCCACGAGCACGAGGATGTCCTCCGGCCGCGGGACGACGGTGCGCTCGACGGTGTCCTCGTCGGCACCGACCGGGCCGGACAGCCGGCCCGCCCGGCGGAGACTGGTGAGGGTGCGCCGCGCACGGCGGAACAGCTCCTCGGCGACGTCGGCCCTGCTCAGGCCGGCCCGCGCCATGGCCGCGGCGTGCAGAGGGCCGACGACCACCGTGCAGCCGCCTCCGGTGAAGTGGGAGGGCAGCATCGCGTCGGCGATGGTGTCGAGGACCGGGCCGGCGTCGGAGGACCAGTCGTTGCGCGCCATGATCGGCGCCTCGCCGGCGTAGACGGTGACGGCGCTGCCGGCCGGGTCGACCCCGCGGTCGGCGTGCACCGGCTCCCACGGGCTGGCGGCGGCGTCCTCGGCGATGCAGTACGAGTACTTGCCGGGGTGGCCGAAGGTGGCCTTGTCGACCACCCCCGGGCGGCCGCCGCACACGTTCTGCTGCAGCAAGCGGATCGCCCGGCCGATGGTCGCGTTGGCGTGGTGGCCCGGACCGAACAGGCTGAACCGGCTGTTCAGCGCGATCCGCTGCACGACCGGACCGCTCACGATCAGCAGCGGTGCCGTCGCGCCGCTCACCGTCGTGCTGTGCAGGTTGTAGCGGGGCCGGCCCATGGCGACCACGGCCGCGACGAGCACGTCCATGTACTCCGCCCGCGCGCCGGCCATCACCGCGTTGATCGCGAGCTTCTCGACCGTGACCTCGCGCGCCTGCTCGGGGATCCGGGCGAGCACGTCGCCGGGCCGGCGGCCGACGGCGGCCACGAAGGCCGCCACCCGGTCCGGCGTCGGGGGGACGACCGGGAGGCCGTCGCTCCAGCCACGCTGGAGGAAGAACTCCTGGACGTCGTCCGACGACACCTGCGCAGGGGTCGAGGTGAGCTGCACGCGGGTCCTCCGGTCGGCACTGACGGGGCGAACGTTGCGCGGGGCGACCTCGCTCGAGGCCGCCCCGCGCACCGCGATCAGCTGTCGACCTCCTGGATGACGAACTTTCCGTCCGTGACCACCGCGTACAGCTGCGGGCGGTCACCGGTGCCGTCCTCGGCGAACTTGACGTCTCCGGACATGCCCTCGAGCGTCTCGCCCTGCAGGTAGTCCAGGAGGCCCTGCCGGTCGTCGGCCAGGCTGTCCTCGGTGGCCTCGACCTCGTTGTCGCCGAGGTAGTTGGCGATCATGTTCACGATGTCGAAGGCGTAGGAGAAGTTCAGCGGGACGACGTCGAAGTCGTTGTCCTCCCGCGCCTGCGCCAGCAGGTCCGCAGCCGGCTGGTCCGGGTTGTCCGGGTTGAACTGGGCCGCGGTGATGGTGCCCTCGGCCGCGTCGCCGGCGCCGTTGAGGTACTCGGTGCCACCGCTCTGCAGCGACCCGGTGCCCATCAGCAGGGAGTCGAGATTCTGCGTGCGCACCTCGACGGCGATCCGCGCGGCGTCGGCCGGTCCGGCCGCCAGCGCGATGACGTCCGGGGTCTCGGCCGCCATCGACGTCACCTGCGAGGTGAAGCTCGGGTCACCGGAGGTGTAGGTGGTCGTGGAGACCACCTCGACGCCGGTGTCTTCGAAGACCTTGGTGTAGAGGTCGTTCTGCGCCTTGGTGGTCGCGTTCGCCTCGTCGTAGATGATCGCGGCGGTCTTGATGCCCTCCTGCTTCACGACCGCGCTCAGCACCGGGATGCTGTTGGCGGCGTCGGGCTGGGCCAGCGTGAACGACCAGGGACGGCTGGGCTCGAGGACTCCCGGGCGGCCGGCGCCGGGGCTGATCGCCGGCACCTCCAGCTGGGCGGCGGCGGCGCAGGCGATCTCGCAGCCGGCGCTGTCGGCCGGGGCGATGATGGCGAAGACGCCGTCCTCGCTGACCAGCTTCGGGATCGCGGTGACCAGGCTCTGCGGGTCGTTCCGGGCGTCGACCTCGACCAGCTCGAGGTCGCGGCCGTTGACGCCCCCGTCGGCGTTGATCAGCTCGACGGCGTAGTTGGCGCCGGCCCGGGCCGTCGCACTGTTGTTCGCGAACGGGCCCTCCGAGCTGTACACGAGGCCGAGCTTGTAGGGGCCGGCGTCGGACTGGTCGCCGCCGCCACCCCCGCTGCTGTTGTCGTCGGAGCCGCCACATGCGGCGACGAACAGGAGCGGCACGACGACCGCGACGGCCGCCCTCCGTCCGGTGAATGCTCTGCGCACGCTGGTGTTCCTCTCTCGTGTCCTGCTCGTCGTCGTGCAGGTCATGAACACTGGGAGAACGCGGAGACGCCGTCGCCCAGGGGTGGCGGCACCCGGGGCGATGAGCCCGTCGCGACGCCGGATTGTATACATCGAAGGCGGAACTTAGGGTGCCTCGCCAACCGGGTCAACCCCTGGCGGGAGCGTCGTTTCCGGATAGATACCGGAGCCGCACCGCTCGGCATCCGCCGTGGCGGCCGGGCGCATTGTGTACTAAGCAGTGCCGTAGATGTGGCCTGGCGCACAGGAGTCGGAACGCGCACCATGAGCCCGACTCCTTCCGCGTAGCAGATGCCGTCTCTACTGTATGGAAGATCGGTCCAAGAGTGAAGGAGGTCACGGTGTCCGTGTTCGAGTACCGCCACTACGAGCTGGCCCCGGGGAAGCAGGAGCTGACCCGTCGGTACGTGACGGAGTGCAGCCGGCCGACGTTCGATCGGCACGGGTTCCGGATGACCGGGCCGTGGGAGGTTGTCGCGGGAACCACCAACTCGCTGCACTACCTGCTCGAGTGGGACGACTTCGACGCCCGGGAGCGCGGGTGGGCGGCCTTCTACGCCGATCCGGACTACCAGCGCAAGCGCGCGGAGATCATGGCCGACGGGGAGCTGGCCCTGCGGGCGCACGTCGCCTTCTGGCGCCCGATGCCCGCCCCGACCGCCCCCGCGCCGACCCCCGGCGGATGACGCAGAGCATCCGGCTCGTGCCGATGGGCACCCTGACGATCCAGATCGACCAGCACACCCGCATCGGTGCCACCCCGGCCGGCATCCGCATCGTCGGCGAGGTGCTCGACTGCGAGTGGCGCAGCGATCGGGTCACCGCCCGGGCGCACGGGAAGATGTCGCACGACTGGCTCATGGAGCACGCGGACGGCTCGATCAGCATCGACGCCCGGCTGATGCTGATGACCGACGACGGGGCACCGATCGGCATGACGTACCGGGGCAAAGCCAACCGGCAGCCGCGCGACGGCGGCGTCATCTTCACCACCCCGGTGTTCGAGACCGGCGACGAGCGCTACGCGTGGCTCAACGGCGTCCAGGCAGTGGCCCGGGGCATCCGCACGGAGCAGGTGCTGGTCTACGAGATCTTCGAGCTGACGTCGGCCGACTGAGGCGGGAGTCGCCTCACGCGGCCCTAGCTGTGCGGGCCCGTCTCGTTCTGCACGCCGAACAGACCCGCCTGGTGAGCCATATTGCATGCAAGGGAGTGCCGCTCGCCGCGGGCAACGGGAGCGCTGTGGGCGTCGGCACCTTCACTACGCCCGGCCGTCTGGCTAGATTGCATGCAATCAAGCCGGAGGAGTGGAACGTGCCGAATCGAGCGACCCAGGGCGAGCTGCCGCTGTCCGACATCCGCGTGGTGGAGTTGGGACAGCTGCTCGCCGGCCCCTTCTGTGGCCAGCTGCTCGGGGATTTCGGCGCCGAGGTGATCAAGATCGAGGATCCTGGGGTCGGCGACCCCATGCGCCAGTGGGGGCGGGAGAAGCCGCACGGCCGGTCCCTGTGGTGGCCGGTCGTCGCCCGCAACAAGATGTCGGCCACGGCGAATCTGCGCGACCCGCAGGGCCAGGACCTGGTCCGGCGGCTGCTCGCCGACGCCGACGTGCTGGTCGAGAACTTCCGGCCCGGCACCCTCGAGCGATGGGGCCTGGCGCCCGAGCAGCTGTGGGAGATCAACCCGCGGCTGATCGTCACGCGGGTGACCGGCTACGGCCAGACCGGCCCCTACGCCCCCCGCGCCGGCTTCGGCTCGATCGGTGAGGCGATGGGGGGCATCCGGTACGTGATGGGCGAGCCCGATGCCGCACCCGTGCGCGCGGGGATCTCCCTCGGCGACTCGCTCGCGGCGACCTTCGCGTGCCTGGGCACCCTGGTCGCCCTGCACGCCCGCGCGCGCACCGGCCGTGGCCAGGTGGTCGACTCGGCCATCTACGAGGCGGTGCTGTCGATGATGGAGTCGCTGATCCCCGAGTGGGCCGTGGCCGGCTACCAGCGGGAGCGGACGGGCGCGACGCTGCCGAACGTGGCCCCGAGCAATGTCTACCCCACGGCGGACGGCGACCTGATCCTGATCGCGGCCAACCAGGACTCGGTGTTCGGCCGGCTGGCCGGCGTCATGGCGCAGCCCGAGCTGGCCGACGACCCCCGCTACGCCACGCACGGCGCCCGGGGTGCGGCGATGGCCGAGCTGGACGGGCTGATCGCCGCGTGGAGCGCGACCCAGCACGCCGACGATCTCCTCGGGCGCCTGCACGAGGCGGGCGTGCCGGCCGGCCGGATCTTCCGGGCGGCCGACATGCTCGCCGATCCGCACTTCGCCGCACGGGAGGCGATCGTCCGCCTGCCGCACCCGGACTTCGGGGAGCTGCCGATGCACAACGTCGCGCCGAAGCTCTCCGCGACGCCCGGTCGGGTCCGCAGCGTCGGGCCAGAGCTCGGCGAGCACAACGACGACGTGTGGGGGCGCCTAGTGGGCCTTTCCGCCGCTGACCGGACCCGGCTGCACGACGCCGGGAT
The DNA here is from genome assembly GCF_004570875.1 of Blastococcus sp. CT_GayMR16. Taxonomy (GTDB): domain Bacteria; phylum Actinomycetota; class Actinomycetes; order Mycobacteriales; family Geodermatophilaceae; genus Blastococcus_B. The sequence continues at coordinate 455,299 of NZ_SPQK01000001.1, forward strand.
CATCTGAGCCGCCGTGCCGGCTCCCCCTCCCGCCTCAGGCGCGGTCGCGCGTGAGCGGGTCGCTCGGGTGCGCCGCCGTCGGGATCACCTCGACGTCGATGAACGGGTAGATCGGCAACGCCGCGAGGATCTTGTGCAGCTCGGTGGCGTCGGCGGCCTCCCAGAGGCCGTAGTTGGCACGCCGGCCGGGGATGCGCCAGAGCCGCTTGATGATGCCGGCATCCCCGAGCTCGCGGCCCCGCTCGGCCTCCTTGGAGTAGATCTCGTCGATCTCGGCCTGCGTGTAGAGGCCGTGCGGGATGTTCACCTGGGTGTGCACGAGGAACTCCATGTCCGACTCCTTCTCACTCGGGGTACTCCCGGGGCCGGGCCCCGCCGTCCCCGTCCGTCGGGAGCCCGCCGATCGTGCGGGTCCCGTCCTGCTGCACCATCCCGGCCACCGCTGTGCACCCTGCCGATGTCACTCCCGGGCGCGGCCGACCCGGCGTCGCGTCCATCCGTCCCGTGAGGAAGAGGCTGTCCCCCGTGCCCAAGCCCGTTCTGCAGATCGTCATCGGGAGCACCCGGCCCGGCCGGGTCGGCCGCCCGGTCGCCGAGTGGTTCCAGGAGAAGGCCGTCGAGCACGGCGACTTCGAGGTCGAGCTGGTCGACCTCGCCGCCGTCGCCCTGCCGTTCCTCGACGAGCCGGAACTGCCGCGCTTCGGTCGCTACCAGCACCAGCACACCCGCGACTGGAGCGCCACGGTGTCCCGGGCGGACGCGTTCGTCTTCGTGACCCCCGAGTACAACCACGGTCCGAGCGCGGCCCTGAAGAACGCGATCGACTTCCTGCACGCCGAGTGGCAGTACAAGCCGCTGGGCTTCGTGAGCTACGGCGGCATCGCCGCCGGCGCGCGGGCCGTCCAGATCCTCAAGCAGTTCGTGCTCCCGCTGAAGATGACGCCGCTGTTCGAGACGGTCGCCATCCCGCTGGTCGAGCAGTTCCTCGACGAGAAGCGGCAGTTCCGCAGCAACGAGATCCTGGACGCCGCCGCGTCGATGATGCTCACCGAGCTGCATCGGCTGTCCGAGGCGCTCCGGCCGCTGCGTCGTCCGGCGCGCTGAGCGCCGGCCCACCTGCACGGGCGTCGGCGGCGGCCGTGCGACCCGCGATCCGGCCCATGGTCAGGGCGTTGGCCACGGCGTTGCCGCCCCCGACGTAGCGCGGCCCGAGGACGCCGCCGCCCGCCTCGCCGGCGGCAGAGAGGCCGGGCACGGTTGCGCCGGTCCGGTCGAGCACGCGCGCGTCCTCGTCGATCCGGAGCCCGGTGTGCGTGACGACGAGCTGCGCGGGCAGCATCCGGACGGCGTAGAAGGGCGGCCGGGCGATCGGTGCCGGTGGCTCGGTCACCCCCTTGGCGCGCAGGCTCTCGGACCGGGCGAAAGCGGGGTCCTGCCCGAGCGGCAGCGTGACGTTCCAGCGCGCGAGCGTCGCCTCCAGCGCCGCGGCGGGCACGCCGATCCGACCGGCGAGCGCGGCCAGGTCCTCCGCCTGGGCCGTCCGTCCCCCGGCGACCTCCGCCAGCACCCGGTCCGGCGTCCAGTCGGCGTAGCCCGGCGGGAGCGCGAGGCGGGCCGCCTCGTCGAAGATCGCCCAGGCCTGCCCGCCGTGGTCGTCGAGGATCCCCGCGGCTACGGCGTAGCTGGCGTCCTCGTCCATGAACCGCAGACCGCTCCGGTCGACGTACACCCGGGACAGCGGCGGGAACCCGGCGTCCCAGTGGTGCCGGGTCTGGAAGTACGCCGTGACCACCAGCAGGCCCCAGCCGATGCCGGCGAGGTCTGCGCCGGCCTGCTCCCCCAGCGCCAGGTGGTCCCCGCGCGACCCGGTGCCGGCCGTGACGAAGAGGTCGTCGCCCGCCGCGAGGGCGGGAGGGAACCAGCGGGCGACGAGCTCGGGCGCCTGCGCCAGCCCACCGGTGGCGATCACGACCGCCCCGGCCCGCACCTCCACGCCGTCGGCGACGACGCCGCGGACCCGGCCGTCGGCGACCAGGAGGTCGTGCACCCGGGTGTGCAGCACGAGGTCGACGTCGTGCCTCCTGCGGGCGCGCTCGAGCACGTGGACGACGCCCTGGCCCTGGTCGCGGGGGACGTGGCCGCGCCAGACGTCCTCGACGCCCGAGCGACACAGGCCGGGGTGGTGCGCACTCCCCGACCGCTCCGCAGGCACGTCCAGGCCGAGTCCGAGCAGCCACTCCAGGGCGGGTGCCGCCTGCGTGCAGAACCGGCGGATCAACCCGGGCTGCAGCCGCCACTGGTTGAGGTCCATGTAGTGCTGGAAGAACCGGTCCACCGAGTCCTCGACGCCCATCGCGGCCTGGACGCTCGTGCCGGCCGCGGTGAACATGCCCGCCGACTGGAGCATGGAGCCGCCGATCTCGCCCTCGGACTCGAGCAGCAGGACCCGCGCCCCGTCCTCCGCGGCCGAGACGGCCGCCGCCAGCCCGGCCCCGCCCGCCCCAAGCACGACGACGTCGTAGGTCACGTCAGCGACCAGCCGCCGTCGACGAAGAGGGTCACCCCGGTCACGTAGGAGGACAGCGGCGAGGCGAGGAACAGGACGGCGGAGGCGATGTCCTCCGGCTGGCCGAACCGGGCGAGCGGGATGGACCGCAGCGACTCCTGCTTGGCCACCTGCCGCGGGTCGTCGGCGGGCCAGGCGGTCAGCCGGGTCTCGATGTAGCCCGGTGACACCGCGTTGACCCGGATCCCGGAGGCGCCCCACTCCGCCGCGGCGTACCGCGTGGTGCTGGTGAGCGCCGCCTTGGACGCCGCGTAGCTCAGCCTCTCCCGCACCGTCTTGTCGACGACGAGCGAGGTGATGGTGACGATCGCCCGCGACCCGTCGTGCTGCATGTGGCGGAACGCCGTCTGCGAGCCGCGCACCGCGCTCCAGGTGTTGGTGCGCAGGACCTGCTCGAACGTCGCCTGGTCGACGTCCTCGGCGAGCTGGTGGCTGACCGTTCCGGCGTTGTTGACCCACACCGACAGCGGCGGCTGCTCCCGCAGGGCGGCGTCGATGCCGTCGTGACCCTCCTCCGTCGTCAGGTCGGCGGTCACCGGCACCGCCCGGCCGCCGGAGAACCCCGCCAATGCCCGGTCGAGTTCGTCGGCGTCCCGGTCGACGAGCACCACTGTGAGCCCGACCTCGTGCAGCACGGTCGCGATCGCCAGCCCGATCCCGCGGGCCGCGCCCGTGACGACGGCGGTGGTGCCCGCCAGTTCCGCGAACGGCTCCCGCCAGGTCATCGCAGCCTCCGGGTGCGTCGCGCCGGCCGGCCCCGTTGGCCGCCGGGTGATCACCAGATCGGAGTCTGTATACAACCTTGCCCGAAGCGGTGTCCACGCCGACCGGGCGGGCGACGCCTCAGGCCGGCTGTCCCCGGTCTCGCGCCTGGCCCGCGACCTCCTGCTGGAGCCGCTGCAGCGCCGCCCGGCCGGCGTACAGGTGAGCGCACATGACCGACCGCGCCCAGGCGGCGTCCCGGGCGGCCAGCGCGTCGATCACCTCACGGTGCTGCGCCATGGACCGGGCCAGCTCGGCGGGCGTGTAGTGCCGGAAGATCTCCCGGACCAGCGGGCTGACGATCAGCCCGGGCAGCAGGCCGAGCAGCCGCTCGGTGCCGGCGGCGACCTGGACCTCCCGGTGGAAGGCCATGTTCAGCGGGGTCAGCTCCGCGACATCGGTCCCGGCGGCGACGACGGCCTCCATCCGGTCGCAGACCTCGACCAGCGCGGCCAGGTGCTCGTCGGTGCGGCGGGCGGCGGCGCGCTCGGCGCCGTATCCCTCCAGGAGGGCGCGGATGTCGAACAGCTCGTCGAGCTCGTACATCGCCGGCTGGACGATCGCTCCGCGGTGCGGGGGGAGGTCGACCAGTCCCTCGGCGTGCAGCCGGCGGAGTGCCTCGCGCACGGGAGTACGGCTGGTGCCGACCCGCTCGGCGACCTCCTCCTCGCGGATCCGGTCGCCGGGCGGGATCGTGCCGGCGAGGATGTCGGCGAGCAACGCCTCGTAGGCCAGGTCGGACGCAAGTCCCACGAACGTTCTCCTTGACTGACTCGGTTGACCGCGGCCGTTCAGCCTACGGTCGGCGCGCCCGTCCTCCCCTCATCGAGCTGCCGGAGCAACTCGATGGGGGGCTTCGGGAAGTGCCACCGGCGGCCGGGGTGCAGGCCGGTGCGGGTGCGCAGCGTCGCGAGCATCTGGGCGTGCAGGACGACGGCGCCGATGGAGTCCATGACGCAGACGCCGTCGATCTCGGTCACCCCCTGGGCAACGAGGAGCTCGGCGATCACGCCCTCGGCCGGGATGATCACGTCCGCACCGGCCGCGATCGCCTCGTCCACCGCGCGGCGGACGGCGGTCAGGACGACGTCGGGCTCGGCGAACGCGCGGGAGAGCTGCTCCTCGGTGAGCGGAGGGTCGATCGTCCAGACGCCCGCCACCCGATTCTGGAGGTCGTGCGAGGCGACGATGCGGCGCGCCATCCACGCCACCTCCGCGGAGATCGTCACCAGCCCGCTCAGCCGCGCCACCGAGCAGCCCAGCAGCAGCGTGCTCTCGGCCATCGACGCGACCGGGATGTCGAGCATCGAGCGGGCCTCCCGCAGGAAGGGCTCGCTGTAGGAGCTTATGGCGATCGCGTCGTACCCCTCCTCCTCCGCCTGGCGGAACAGCGGGAGCACCGGCGACAGGGCCTGGTGGAACAGCGCGGGGTAGACCAGGACGTGCGCCGGGGCCGCGGCGCCGTAGGTGCCGGGAGCCACCCCGTGGAGCACCACCTCGGTGTCGGGGCCGGCCACGCGGTCGACGTGCTCCTGCAGCGCCGCACGGTAGACGGGGAAGCGGTCGAGTTCGGTCATCGACTGATGCCAGATGCGCACGCAGCGCAGGATTGCATACTATCCGGCTTCCGTGGTTTCCTCCGGCCGCCGCGATCGCACCGGTGCGATCGCCGAGGAGAGGCGCTCATGACCGAGTCGGCACGCACCGACCTGCCCGCCCCCGAACTGCTCGGGATCCGGATGTACACGGGCGGCCGGTTGGACATCTACTCCGGCGTCGCCCGCAAGTCCGGAAAGATCTGGTGCACCCTGCACCGCCCGGCGACCCCGACGACGACCGTCGTCCTGTTCGTGCACCCGACCTCGAACTTCCTCGGGCACTACGCGCTGCCGGGACTGGCCGCCCGCGGGGTGGCCGCGGCCGGACTGGCGACCCGGTACGTCGGCAACGACTCCGCGCTGCTCATGGAGAACTGCGTCCTGGACGTCGCGGCGGCGATCGGTCACCTGCGCTCGCTCGGGTTCGAGAAGGTCGTGCTCGGCGGCAACTCCGGCGGCGGGGGGCTGTCGGCGCTCTACCAGAGCCAGGCCGAGTCGCCGACGATCACGGCCACGCCGGCGGGAGACGGGCCCGACCTCACCCAGGCGGACCTCCCCCCGGCGGACGCGGTGGTGGCGATGATGGCCCACCCGGGTCGCGCCGGCGTCTACACCGAGTGGATGGATCCGGCCCTCCTCGACGAGGCCGACCCGTTCACCCGCGATCCCGACCTCGACATGTTCGACGAGCGCAACGGCCCGCCGTACTCGGCCGAGTTCCTGGCGCGCTACCGGGCCGCACAGGTGGAACGCAACGCCCGGATCACCGCGTGGGTGCGCGAGCGGCTGGCCTGGCTCGCCGAGGACGACACCCGGCCCGACGACATGCCGTTCCTCGTGCACGGCACCTGCGCCGACCCCCGCTTCCTCGATCTCAGCATCGAGCCGAGCGACCGCGCGGCCGGGTCGCTGTGGGGCGATCCGCAGAAGGCGAACCTGCTGCCCGCGTCACTGGGCCACCAGACCAGCCTGCGGTCGTGGCTGAGCCAGTGGAGCCTCGAGGACAGCAACTGCGACGCGGTCGTGCACCTGCCGCGGGTCTCGACGCCGGTCCTCGTCATGTACGGGACGGCGGACGGGGCCGCGTTCCCCGCCCACGCGCTCGCCATGTACGAGGCCGCTCGGCCGGAGAACAGGGAACTGATCCCGATCGAGGGAGCGGACCACTACTTCAACGGCCAGCCGGAGCTGCAGGACGAGGCCCTGGGGCTGCTGCACGACTGGCTCCTGCGCCACGACCTCGCTCCGGCGGCCATGGCCTCGGGGGTGTGATCTGGCCTACTCTACAGAGACCCATCCCTCCCATCAGAGAACGCTGTCGCGAGAGGACAGGCCCATGCTCAAGCCTGCGACGTCCCTGAACCACATCGCCATGCCGACGAACAACACGGCCGAGACCTACCGCTTCTACACGAAGGTGATGGGCTTCAAGCTGAAGTCCGCGGTGCGTGAGGAGCGGGTGCCGTCGACCGGCGACGAGACGCCTTTCCTGCACACCTTCTTCGCCCTCGAGGACGGCTCCTGCATGGCCTTCTTCGACATCGCCGGGGAGCAGTTCGCAGGCCGCAGCGACGGAGTGCCGAGCTGGATCCGGCACTTCGCGTTCAACGTGGAGACCTACGAGGAGCTGCTCTCCTGGAAGGCGCGCCTGGAGGAGAACGGCATCTCCGTCCTCGGGGTCATCGATCACGAGGGCATCTGGCAGTCGATCTACTTCTTCGACCCCAACGGGCTGCGCCTCGAGCTGACCTGGCAGAAGCGCGAGCTGGAGCCGGAGGACACCGCCCACGGCGAGGAGCTCGTCCGGCAGTGGATCGAGGAGTTCAACCAGAAGGACGCCGACGAGATCGCCGGCGACGCCACCCCCGAGGGCGCCGAGCCGCAGGACCGCCAGCCGGAGACCGCCCCCGCCTGACCCCTCCCGTCGCTCCGGCGGGACGGATGGCGCACACGTGGCACCGAAGCGGTCCCGTCCATCAGGACGGGGCCGCTTCGCCGTACCAGGGCCTCAGGTCGCGTCGTCGTCCCGGACGAGCCGCAGGTGCGGGCCGGTCGCGATGTCCTCGCGGGGGTCCTCGACCTGCGGCAGTCCGGCCGCCCGGCGGACCCGGTTCTCCGGGACGCCGAGCGCGTGCGCCAGGAACTCGGCCAGTCCCTCGCTGATGAAACTCCGGCCACCGATGCGCGCCATCCGCTCGATCGTCTCCGGGGGCACGACCCACCGTGACAGGCGGGACGCCTCGTCCGGCGTGCGCGCAAGCTCCCAGAGCCGGCGCCGCACCAGGTCCTGCAGCTCCTCGTCGGCCACGGGGAAAGGCTAAGCCCGGCCGGGGCCTGGGGCATCCGAGAGCGCGCCTGATTTCACGGCCGGGCTCAGCTTCCGCCAGATCCAGCTCGACGGCACGCGGCGGCCGGTGACGACGTACTCGAGGACGCCGTCCACCAGGAGGATGGTGTCGAGCGCACGCCGCGCGGCGGCCCAGCCGGCCAGGAGCAGCTCGTCCCCGGCTTCCAGCACGAAGTCGTCGTCGTCCGGCGCGAGCATCGCCTCGTGACCGCGCAGGACGAGCAGCACGATGGCGTGCAGGGGCTCCTCGCGGTCCTCCGGATTGCGCAGGATCCGGCCCAGGCGCGCCTCCCCCGACGCCAGCCAGGATCCGAGCGCCGGCGCCTCCTGCGGGGTGAGCCGCACCTTCCAGAGCGTCTGCAGATGCGCGCCGCACAGTCCCTTGAGGCGGTCGACGATGGCCGCGGCCCACTCGTCGCCCATCGCCGGCATCTCCCGCAGGAACCGCCAGAGCAACGGCGTGGACAGCTGCGCGTAGACCTCGTGCGCCACCATCTCGGTGGGCACGAGCAGGGCGTCGACCTCCATCGCGGTGAACAGCGGCGCACTGGCCGCGTGGTTCTGCCGGGCCGCGAGGAACAGGCCCGGGTTGCTGCGGCGCGCGGCGGCCACCAGCGAGAGGTTGGTCGTGTCGTTGTCCGTGCCGGCGACCAGCCCGACCGCGCGATCCAGGTCCGCCTGGGCCAGCACCCAGGGATCCGAGCCGTCCCCCACCAGCAGGTCGGCGTTCTCGACGTCCGTGGTGTGCGACTCGATGACGGTGACCTCGAGGCCTTCGGCACGCAGGTCCTTCGTGAGCTCGCGCCCGAGCCGGCCGTAGCCGCAGACGATCCAGCGGCCGCTGCGCGGCGGCGAGCCGCGGTCGGGGAGCGCCGCCCCCGGCCCGCTCTCCAGCCAGGTCATCAGCTGGTAGGAGGCCGGTGCCCGCAGGGCCAACCGCAGGTGGTCGCCGAAACGGTCGAACGGGTTGACGGTGGCCGGGCTGCCGAACGCCTGCATCCGCTCCGCGATCGCCCGCGAGGTGACGCGGGCGATCACCGGGAGGTCGGGACGCAGCAGCGCCGCGGCCATGACGATGGCGAGGTTCGCCTCCTCGTCGTCGGTGAGGGCGACGACCGCCTCGCACGAGGAGTGCCCCAGCCCGGCGACGGCCAGATGACCGGGGTCGCGGGCATCGGCGGCCAGGCCCGGCACGTCGGCGTGGTAGGAGTCCAGTTCCAGGCCGTCGATCCGCTCGGAGTTCCGGTCGAGGACGACGAACCGCCGGCCGAGCGCGTCGAACGAGTGCCCCAGCAGCTCACCCGTCCGCCCGTAGCCGGCGATCAGCAGGAACGGCTCGCGCAGCCGGGACACCTTGCGGCTGAAGTGCTGCAGGGCGAGGGCGGACCGGAAGGCGCGGTCCTGGAGCAGGGCCAGCAGGGACCCGATGGCGTAGGCCCAGCCGATCACCGTCAGGTAGATCGAGATGGTCACCCACATCCGCTGGTTGTAGGTGAACGGATACGGGATCTCGCCGAAGCCGATCGTCGTCGCGGTATAGCTCATGACGTAGAAGGCGTCGAAGAAGCCCATCCGCAGGGGATTGCCCTCGGCGTCCTGACCGGGGATCACCGTCAAGCCGAGGACGCTGACGGAGAAGATGACGATCAGCACGATCAGCGGCACCCGCATGCGCCGCAGGATCAGGAAGACCGTGGCCGAGGCCTGGGCGGCCGAGTGGGCGGCCACGCGGAACGTCGCCCGGCGGATCCGACGGTCGGCGTCGTCGTGCTCGAAGATGTTCTTCCAGAAGGCGAGCAGGGGGTTGCCCATGAGGGACTCCGATCACCCGCGGTGGAACGAGACCGTCTCCACGACGAGCAGCACGACGGAGACGATGTTGGCCAGCAGCGCGCCTCCCGACAGCGACACGACGCTCGCCGTCCAGGCATCGGTCATGCCCGCGGTGCTGACGTACGTCGCGTAGCCGAACATCAGCGTGGCGCCGATGAGCTGGAGGTCGGCGACCAGGCTCGTGGCGAGGTGCACCGCCCCGATCTGCGTGCGGTCGCCGAACTTCAGCACCGTCGCGATGAGGTTGACGACGACCGCGGCGAACAGCTCGTAGGGGTTGTGCAGGTCGGGGTTGTCGATGTCGCCGATGAAGAAGCCGAAGTTCAACGTCGCAGCGAGCACGACGAAGAAGCCGAAGACCACCTTCTCCAGATTCACCCGGCCTCCCGCCGTCCGATGTTGTCCGATCTTGGTCCCAGACGGCGCGCTTCGCGCGCCGAAGTGTCATCGGGCGGCGCCCGGTCGCTGGACGGCGGTGAACGTGAACTCCAGCGCGCTGCTGCGGCCGGCGAAGGCGTTGCCTGCCGAGTCCGGCAGGGACACGGTCAGCGCCAAATGGTCGGCGCTGCCCGCCACCAGGCTTGCCGGCCGGGCCAGGGACGCCTCCCGGATCACCGGCCCGGACGCGAGCACGGTGCGCTCGGCGGCCGCGCACACCGTCGACGCCGACCACGGCACCGAGCAGGAACGCACGGTCAGCTGCAGCCCGTTCGCGGGATCGGTGTCCAGGACGCTCGAGAGGGTGGCCACCGAGGTCAGCGTGACGGTGGCCAGGTCGGAGCTGCCGTCGTTGACCAGGCTGATCGTCCGGGTCACCGAGCCTCCGGGCAGGATGCCGCCGAAGGCCAGTGGCACGGTGCCCAGGTGGTCGGGCCCGTCGAGGTCGATCGACACCACGCCGTTTCCGACGCCGGCGGACAGGGGCGTCGCGCTGTCGGTGAAGGTCCCGAACGTGCCGACACCGGCCAGCGCCGCACCGGTCGTGACCACCCCCAGCGAGGCGAGCAGCGTGCCGCCGGTGGACCGGGGACGACGAGGCCGACGCCCAGGGTTCCGACGCACGTCTCCCACGGACCGCAGCTTTCCCGCCCCCGGTGACTGTCGGTGACCGGGCGGGGAAGCGTCACCCGACCCGGGGACGCGTGTCGTCCTTCCGGGGAGGGCCGGGAGCGACAACCCACCTGCACGGCGCACCGGATCCCGCCCAGCGGGACGGGCACGGACCTCCGTAGGGTCCGACGGTGACCTGGAAGCGGGCGGTGTTCGCGCTGTTCGCCGTCGCGGCCGGCACCAACGTGCCGACACCTCTGCTGCTCGTCTACCAGGAGCGCCTGGACCTCTCGGCGGAGGTACTCACCGCCCTGTTCGGCTGCTACGCCGCCGGGCTCGTGCCCGCGCTGCTGCTCGCCGGCCAGCTCTCCGACCGGCTCGGCCGCCGGCGGGTCGCGATCCCGGGCATCGTCCTGTCGGGGCTCGCGTCGCTGGCCTTCGCCTTCGCCGGCGATTCCCTTCCCCTGCTCTTCGCGGCCCGCTTCCTGCAGGGTGTCGTGAGCGGCGTCGTCTTCAGCGTCGGCAGCGCCTGGGTGGGCGAGCTGTCGCTCGCCTCCGGCGAGGGCGCCGGCGGACGGCGGGCGGCGTTCGCCATGACCGCGGGGTTCTCACTGGGCCCGCTGACGAGCGGGTTGCTCGGGGAGTTCGCTCCGGCGCCCACGGTGCTGCCGTACCTGGTCCACACGGCGCTGGTCGCGGCCGGGCTCAGCCTCGCCCTGCGGCTGCCCGAGACCGTCGACCTCTCCGCCGTCCATCACGGGGCGGCGGGAGGAGACCCGGCCGTCCCCCTGATCCGTCCCGGCGACGGGCTGCTGGTGGCGACCGTGCTGGCTCCCGTGGCGGTGTGCGTCTACGCGTTCCCCTCGTCCGTCATCTCGGCGGTCCCGCTGCTGGTCGACCTGCCCTACGGCGGGGTCGCGGTCACCGGCCTGCTGGCGGGCGTGACGCTCGGCGCCGGGACGCTGGTGGCGGGGCTGCAGCGCCGGCTCGGACGGTGGACGGCGGTCGTCGGCAGCGCGCTCGGAGCGGCCGGGTTCGCGGCAGCAGCGGCGTTCGCGTCGACCGGCTGGCTGCCCTGGCTGATCGCGGCCGCCCCGCTGCTCGGCTCCGGAGGCGGCCTGTGTCTCGCGGCGGGGCTCACGCTGACCGCCCGGCTGGCCGCACCGACGCGTCGCGGGGCACTGACGGCGCTGTTCCTGGCGATCGCCTATCTCGGCTTCGCCGTCCCCTTCGTCATGGCCGTGGTCGCGCGGGCCACGTCGTCCACCGTGCCGCTGGCGGCGGCCGCGGTTCTCACGGCGGTGCTCTCGGTGCGCCTGCTGCCGGTCGCCGGTCGCGGCCGGCTCTGAGGCCGGACAGCAGAACGGCGCCCCCTCCCGAAGGAGGGGGCGCCGTCCGTCACGCGGTGCTGAGGTCAGCCGGCGATCTTCGCGGCGAACTCGCCCTCGAAGGCCTCGGCCGCCACCTTGGCGCCACCGGGCACGTCGGCCGGCTGGAGCACGAAGCTCTCCAGGCTCGGCGACTTGCCGAGCTCGAAGCCGCGGATCGGGACGACGAGGCCGCCGGTGTCCGCCTCCTCCAGTCCGTCGAACGCATCGAGGACGCCCTGGCGGGTGAGGTCGCCGTTCTCGCAGGCGGAGTCGAGCACCTCCTTCATCAGGGTGCTCATGCCGGTGCCCACGATCACGCCGAGGCTCGGGGTGGCGTCGGGGTACTCCGCCTCGTACGCGTCGAGCAGGTCAGGGTTGGCGTCGAACGCCGACACCGGGGACGCGACGTAGAGGTGGCTCTTCAGCCAGTTCGCCGCGGGCCCCTGGAGCAGACCCGGCGCGAAGACCGGGTTGCTGCCGAGGATCGGGACGTCGAGACCCTGGGCCTCCGCGACCGCGGCCACCGACGCCAGCTGCCCGGGGGCGACGGTGAGGGCGATCATGTCGACGCCGGCCGCCTTGAACTGGGTGACCTGGGCACTCATGTCCTGGTCGGTCGACTTGATCTGGGCCTCGACGAGCTCGAGCCCCTTCTCCTCGGCCACGGCCTGGCTGCCGGCGAGGCCGTTGGCGCCGTACTCACCCTCGAAGTAGATGTGTCCGACGGTGTCGCCCTCCTTGAGGAGGCCCTCCTGGAACATGTAGTCGTAGCCGTTGGCGATCTCGACGTCGTACGTCGCGCCGACGACGCCGGTGCCGGGGATCTCGGTCAGGGTCTTGGACCACGCCGAGGGGAAGTTGACGATCTGGTCGGCCTCGTACTCCGGCGCCAGGGCGGTGTTGATCGGCGAGCCGATCGTCTGCTGCATCGCGAGGACGCTGTCCTTCATCCCGCTGTAGAGCTGGACACCCTGCTGGGGGACGTAGCCCGTGTCCTGCACGTCGAGCTCGACGCTGTAGGTGTCACAGACCTTGTTGTCCTTCCAGAACAGCTCGTTGGCGTTGGTGATGTCCTTGCCGAGCGCGGCGAACACGCCGGTGAGGTCGGTGAGGACGCCCAACGTGATGGTGTCGCCCTCGACGCCGATGTCGGTCGTGACGTCGCCGGCCTCGCCCTCGGCGGACCCGCTGCTCTCCGGGGCCTTTGTGCTGCAGCCGGACGCCGCGGCAACCACGACGGCTGCCACGACGACCGCGCTGCGCGAACCCTTGCCTAGCTTCATGACGTGCTCCCTTGTGCTGGTCGGTCTGACGGAACAGATGTGGTGGAACTGTCGGTAGCGGCTGAGGAGGAACTGGTGGGCCGCCCGCCGCCGGGGTCCCGGCCCTTGCGGCGGAACCGCCCGGCGAAGCCGGCCAGCCCGGCCGGCTCGAACATGACGACGAGGATGATCGCCAGGCCGAAGAAGTAGCGCGCCGCTTCGCCGGGAGCCAGCCCGCCCTCGCCGGCACCGCCGACGAAGGGCACGACGTCGGCGTAGCGCTGGAAGACCAGGGGCAGCGCGCTGACGAACACCGCGCCCGCTGCCGCTCCGCCGACCGACCCGAGCCCGCCGAGGACGATCATGGCGAGGAACAGGATCGACAGCTCGAGCCCGAAGGACTCCGGGGCGATGCTGCCGATGGACAGCGCGTACATCACGCCGGAGAGCCCCGCGTACATGGAGCTCACGAGGAAGACGCGCGCCTTGTAGCGCTGCACGTTGACGCCCATCACCGACGCGGCGACCTCGCTGTCGCGCAGCGTCTGCAGCGCCCGCCCGGGGCGGCTGCGCAACAGGTTCCGCGCGAACAGGTACGCGAGGAAGGCCAGGACCAGCCCGAGGTACCAGAGCCGCTCGGCCTCCCGGAACGGCACACCGACGACGAACAGCTCGGGGTCACGGTTGCCGAAGGTGAAGCCGAAGAGCGAGAACTCCGGCGCCGACCGCCCGTTGAAGCCGCCGGTCACCGACGTCCAGCTGTTGAGCACGTGCTGGCCGATGAAGACCAGACCCAGCGAGGCGACACCGAGGTAGATGCCCCGCAACCGCGCCGCGATCGGGCTGAACAGCAGGCCGGCGAGGCCGGCCACCAGCACGCCGGCGATCATCCCGACCAGCGGCGGGAGCCCGAGCCCGCTCAGGTCGGCCAGCCCGATGCCACCGGAGTCGCCCGACACGAAGACGTAGGTGACGGCGCCGCAGGCCAGGAAGAAGGCATGGGCGAGCGAGAGCTGGCCGGTGGTGCCGACGAGCAGGTTCAGCCCGATGGCACCGACGATCGCGCCGAACACGGCGAACCCGGTGCGCAGCCAGAACTCCTCGACGTAGATCGGGAGCGCCAGCAGGACGACCAGCAGGACGACCAGGATCAGCGGTCGCAGGAAGGACCGGCGGGGCGCGGCGGAGCGGCCCCCGGCGGGGGCGCCGATGCGGGTCGAGCCACGCGGCGTTGCGGTCGCCTCAGACACGGGTCAGCTCCTTGGTGCCGAAGAGCCCGGACGGCCGGACCAGGAGGACGGCGATCATGACGATGTACGGGACGACGTCGCCGAACCCGCGGCCCAGGAACAGCAGCTGGTCCTGGTAGCCGGATGCCAGGGACTCCGACACCCCGATCAGCAGCCCACCCACCAGCGCGCCGCCGGTGGAGTCCAGGCCGCCGAGGATCGCGGCCGGGAAGGCCCGGAGCGCGACGGTGTAGACGGTCGGGCTCACGCCGGGTGTGGGTGATCCGACGAGGAACAGGGCAGCGACCCCGGCGAGCGCGCCCGCGACGACCCAGGCCAGCGCCGATACGCGGCCCAGCCGGATCCCCATGAGCGCGGCGGTCTCGCCGTCCTCGGCCGAGGCGCGCATCGACACGCCCCAGCTCGAGTACTTGAACGCCACGAAGAACAGGGCGATCAGCACGCCCGCGACGATCGTGGCGATCAGCCGGTTCTGGCTGATGCCGATGTCGCCGATCCGGACGGAGCCGCCGCCCCACGGGTGGGGGACGTTGAGGATGTCGGAGCCGATCCGCCGGATGAGCTCGGTCAGCAGGATGATGTCGACGCCGATGGTGACGATGGCCAGACTGATCACCGGCGCCCCGCGCAGCCGGTTGATGATCAGCCGCTCGATGATCAGGGCGGCCAGCGCCGTGATCGCGATGCCCACGATGGCCCCGAAGAAGAACCCGAGGGGCTCCGACAGCCGGGCGATCGAGTAGGCGCCGAGCAGCAGCAGCGAGCCGTGCGTGAAGCTCACGACCTCGCTCGCCTTGAAGATGATCACGAAGCCGAGTGCGATGAGCGCGTAGATGGCGCCCAGCGAGATGCCGTTGAGCAGCAGCGACAGGAACTGGGTCACGAGTGCGTCCCGGGAGTTTCGGAGGAGTGGTGACCGGTCGCGGCGGCCTCGGCCGCCTCCGCCGGATTGATCTCGTCGCCGGACCCCAGGTAGGCGCGGATGACCTCGGGGTGGACCTGCACCTCGGCCGGTGTGCCGTCGGCGATGCGGCGCCCGAAGTCGAGCACGGTGACCCGGTCGGCCAGCGACATGACCATGCCCATGTCGTGCTCGACGAGGACGACGGAGATGCCGAGCGCCGAACGGATCTCGAGGATCGCCTCGGCCATCCGGTCGGTCTCCTCGGCGTTCATGCCGGCCACCGGCTCGTCGAGCAGGAGCAGCCGCGGCTCGGTGCAGAGCGCACGCGCCACCTCGACGCGCTTCTGGTCACCGTAGGAGAGGACGCCGACGGGGGTGTGCAGCTTGTCGCCCAACTCGAGGAACTCGGCGATCTCGGCGACCCGTTCGCCGTGGATCTTCCCCTCGCGGGTGGCCCGCGGCAGCCGCAGCCCGGCGGCGATGAAGCCGGCCTTCGTCAGGTGGTGGCGGCCCAGCATCAGGTTCTCGGCCACGGTCTGGCCGCCGGACAGCGCGATGTTCTGGAACGCCCGCGCCACCCCGATGCCGGCGATCTGGTACGGCCGCATCTGGTCGAGCCGGGAGTCGCCGAAGCGGACCTGCCCCTCGGCGGCCTTGTAGACGCCCGACAGGACGTTGAACATCGTCGACTTGCCCGCGCCGTTGGGCCCGATGATCGCGTGGATCGTGCCGGGCTCGACGGTGAACGACACCTCCGACAGGGCCTTGATGGCCCCGAACCGGACGCTGACGTTCTCGACGTCGACGGACGGGATGTCCGACCGGATCTCCGCCCCCGCGGCGCTTGCGCTCATGCCGTCCACCGGGAGAGCCTCTTGCCCGACGCTGCGCGGGTGCGCATGTGCGCCTCGTCGCCGTCCCCGTCGTGCCCGAGGTAGAGGCGCTGCACCTCGTCGGTCTGGGCGAGCTCGCGTGCGTTGCCGGAGAGCGACACCTCGCCGACGTCGAGCACGTAGGCCAGGTCGGCGACCCCGAGCGCCATCGTGGCGTTCTGCTCCACCAGCAGGACCGAGGTGCCCTGCCGGTTGATCTCGGCGATGACCTCACCGATCTGGCCGATGATGCGCGGCGCGAGACCCAGCGACGGCTCGTCCAGGAGGAGCAGCTTGGGGCTGGCCATCAGCGCCCGGCCGATCGCCAGCATCTGCTGCTCGCCGCCGGACAGGAGGGCCCCGCGCTGGGCGCTGCGCTCCTTGAGCACCGGGAACAACTCGTAGACGCGGTCCTGCGCCTTCGCCTTCGCAGCCTTGTCCTTGCTGCCCATCCCGCCGGCCCGGAGGTTCTCCTCGACCGTGAGCCGGCCGAAGATGCGTCGTCCCTCAGGGACCTGGACCAGGCCCATCCGGACGGTCTGCGCGGGGTCGCGGGACCCGAGGTCGGTCTCGCCGAAGCGCACCGAGCCGGACTCGACGCGGCCGCGGTGCAGCCGCAGCGTCCCGGAGATGGTGCGCAGGAGCGTGGTCTTGCCTGCGCCGTTGCTCCCGAGGACCGCGACGACCTTGCCGTCGGGAACCTCCATCGAGACCCCCCGCACGGCCTGGACGGCGCCGCCGTAGGTCACGTGCAGCGAATCGATGCTCAGCACGGACTGCACTTCCTAACTGCGCCGGCGTGCGACGCGGGAGGCGGGCCGGCCGGTGCGCACCGGCCTGCAGCGGACCGGACGGAGCGACCGCCCGGGCGTGACGTGGCGCACATTGCGGTGACTGTAGGGGCTTAAGGGCCGGATCTGAGCCGCGATCGGTAACGGATCGGTCACCTTGACGCCTCAGCAAGGATGCCCGGCGATCGCGGCCCGCGACCCTGGCTGCGGCCCACACCGACCTAGGGCCAACCTGCGTGTGCTCCCCACATTGCGCACGCGTCCCCGCACGCTTTCGGCCCGGCGGGGACCGTTGCGGAAGCCAACGGCGCCGTCCCGCGTTGGCCCTCATGTGAGCAGCACACCGGCCGGGCGGGACGTCGAGATCGTCGTCATCGGAGCCGGGCAGGCGGGGCTCAGCACCGCCTGGGCGCTCGCCCGGCAGGGGTTCGAGCCCGGCTCCGGTTTCGTCGTCCTCGACGCCGACGACAGCCCCGGCGGGGCGTGGCAGCACCGCTGGCCGTCGCTGACCGTGGGCACCACCCACCGCGTGCACGACCTGCCCGGGCTGCCCTTCGAGCCGGAGGCCGAGAGCCTGCGTGCCGCCGAGGTCGTGCCCGCCTACTTCGCCGAGTACGAGCGCCGCTTCGACCTCCCGATCCAGCGGCCGGTCCGCGTGCGCGCCGTCCGCCGCACCGACGACGACCGCTTCCGGGTGGGGACCGACTCCGGGGACTGGACGGCCCGGGCGATCGTCAACGCCACCGGCACGTGGACGCGGCCGTTCGTCCCCCGCTACCCGGGCCAGGAGCTGTTCCGCGGCCGTCAGCTGCACACGGTCGACTACCGCGGTGCCGCCGAGTTCGCCGGCTCGAGCGTCGTCGTGGTCGGCGGCGGGGCCTCGGCGACCCAGCTGCTCGGCGAGATCTCGACGGTCGCCGACACCACCTGGGTCACCCGCCGTCCGCCGGTCTGGCGGGAGGGCCCGTTCGACGAGGACCTCGGCCGGCAGGCGGTCGCGCTGGTCGAGGAGGCGGTGCGCGAAGGACGACGTCCCGGCAGCGTCGTCGGCGTCACCGGCCTGCTGACCTCGACGCCGTACATCCGCGACGCCCTCGACCGCGGCGTCCTGGAGCGGCTGCCGATGTTCGACCGCATCACCGAGGACGGCGTGGTCTGGGACGACGGCCGCAGCGTCCGAGCCGACGTCATCCTCTGGGCCACCGGCTTCCGCGCCGCGGTCACCCACCTCGCACCCCTGCACCTGCGTGCCCCAGGCGGCGGCATCCGGATGGACGGCACCCACGTCGCGGGGGAACCGCGGATCCACCTGGTCGGATACGGCCCGTCGGCCAGCACGATCGGCGCCAATCGCGCCGGCCAGTCGGCCGCTCGTCAGCTGCGCCGGCTGCTCCGCCCCGCCGGGGATCTCCCCCGCACCGCTTGAGTTCCCGGTTCAGGGGCGGTTCAGGGTCGGGTCAGGGCTTCCCCCGATGTGCCGGGGGACGTCGGGCCGACAGGGTCGTCCCCATGACTTCCACCCAGCGCCCGGGCAGCGGGTCGATCGCATGATCACCGCCCAGGGACTCACCAAGACGTACGGCCAGAAGACCGCCGTCGACGGCATCACGTTCACCGTCGAGCCCGGCCGCGTGACCGGTTTCCTCGGTCCCAACGGAGCCGGCAAGTCGACGACGATGCGGATGATCCTCGGCCTCGACCGCCCCAGTGCCGGCAGCGTGACCGTCAACGGGCACCGCTACGCCGACTCCCCCGCCCCGCTGCGAGAGGTCGGCGCGCTGCTGGAGGCGCGGGCCCTGCACCCCGGCCGCTCCGCCCGCGACCACCTGCGCTGGCTCGCCGTCAGCAACCGGATCCCGGCCGCGCGGGTCGACGAGGTGCTCGACCTCGTCGGCCTCGACGCGGTCGCCGGCCAGCGGGTCGGCAAGTTCTCCCTGGGAATGGGCCAGCGGCTGGGCATCGCCGTCGCGCTGCTCGGCGACCCGCCCGTCGTCGTCCTCGACGAGCCGGTCAACGGCCTGGACCCCGAGGGCATCCGGTGGGTGCGCACCCTGGCGCGGCAGCTGGCCGCCGAGGGCCGCACCGTCTTCGTCTCCAGCCATCTGATGTCGGAGATGGCGCTCACGGCCGACCACCTCGTCGTCATCGGCCGCGGCACGGTTCTCGCCGACTGCTCGATGAGCGAGTTCATCGCCGACCACGCCGCCTCCTACGTGCGGGTGCAGAGCCCGCAGCGCGGGGAGGTCGCCGACCTGCTGCGCCGGCAGGGGCTCGACGTCGACGTCCACGACGAGGAACTGCGGGTGCAGGGTCTCGACGCCGCCGCCATCGGTGAGCTCGTCGGCACGAGCGGGCTCCTGCTGCACGAGCTGACCCTCGTCCGCTCCTCGCTCGAGGACGCCTTCATGACCCTGACCGCCGACAGCGTGGAGTACTCCGCCCACGAGATGGCCCCGACCTCCGCTGGGATCGCCCGATGACCATGACCCCGACCTCGCAGACCGTCGTCCTCGACCCGAAGAGCAACGTCCCGGGGGTCCGGGCGCCCGGCTTCCCGGACACCCTCCGGGCCGAGTGGATCAAGTTCTGGACCGTGCGGTCGACCTTCTGGTCCACCGCGATGCTGTTCGTCCTCGGCGCCGGTCTCACCGCGCTCGTCTGCGCGCTCGCCGCCAAGGACATCGCGAGCGGAGCCGCCGGGGAGTCCGCGGGCTCCTTCGTGACCTGGGGGATGATGATCGCCCAGATCACCGCGATCGTGCTCGGCACGCTCGTGGCCACGAGCGAGTACGGCACGGGCATGATCCGCGCGACGCTCTCGGCGACGCCGCGACGCGGCGCGGTCCTGGCGGCCAAGGCGCTCGTGATCAGCTCGACGCTGTTCGTCGTCGGCACGGTCACGGCCTTCGCCGGGTACTTCGCGGGCAACTGGTTCCTGTCCCGGGAGGGCGTCGGGCTGGCGCTCTCCGACGACGGCGTCCTGCGGGCGCTGTTCGGCAGCGGCCTCTACATGGCAGGGCTCGGGCTGTTCGCGGCCGCCCTCGGGCTGCTGCTGCGCCACACCGCGGCCGCGCTGTCCGCCGTCCTGGCGCTGGTGTTCGTCGTCGGCAACATGGCTTGGCTGCTGCCCGGGACGTGGGGCGAGTGGATCGCCAAGGCGATGCCGGGCAACGCGGGCTCCGGGGTGGCCACACCGGTGTCGTTCAACCCGAACCTGCTGGGGCCGTGGACCGGCTTCGCGGTGTTCGCCGGCGAGGTCGCCGTCCTGCTGCTCGTGGCCCTCGTGGCCTTCCGGCGCCGGGACGCCTGAGCCCTCCTGTGCCCCGGCCCCCGCGGCCGGGGCACAGTTGTGTCGTGACCTCTCCCGATCCGGCCGCCGTCGGCCGTCGCCGCGCCGACGAGTTCCTCGCCCTCCTCGGTGCGGACGACGACGCCGCGACGGCGCTCCTCGACGGCCTGACCGACGTCCGCGACCTGGTGTTCGTCGGCGCCGGCCTCACCGCGATCGCCCGGGCCGAGGCCCGGGCGCTGCCGCCGGCGCAACGGGCGCAGGCCAACACGCGCCAGGAGCGGCTGGGCTCCGTCCGCGACGCGAACCGCAGCAACCCCGCGGGCCTGCGCACGTGGCTGCGGCAGGCCGGTGCGGAGATCGCGCTCATCCGCTCGCAGCAGGCGGTGGCCGACCGGGTGAATGCCGAGGCTCAGGAACGGACGGCGACCCGCGCGGCGGCCGAGGCCAGCGGCACGGCGGCTGCCAGCAGCGCCGCGACGACCACGTAGGTCCCGTCCAGCCCGATGCCGGCGGCGAGGAAGCCCAGGGCGAGGGCCCCGACGGCGGTGCCGGCGTCGAAGGAGATGTTCCACATCGCGCTCGCGGTGGTCGTGCCGCTCTCCCCGGCGCGAGCGAAGGCCGCGAGCAGGGTCAGGTTCTGCGTCGCGCCGAAGCCGGCGCCGAAGACGGCAGCACCGACGAGCACCCAGACCGGGCTGCCCCACAGCCCGCCCGCGACGAGCACCATGCCGATGGCCGACACGGCCAGTGCGAGGGGCAGGAGGAGCCGGCTGCCGAGCCGGTCGGCGAGCAGCCCGGCCCGCCAGCGGGTCACGGCACCGGTGAGGCCGAACAGCAGGAGCGCCACGGTGGCGAGCACGCCGTCCGGCCGTTCGATCGGCAGGAACGTGACCAGCCCGCCGCCGGCCAGGGTCACCACGAACAGCACCAGGGACGGCGTCAGGGCGGACAGCACCGCTGCCCGCCGCGTCCCCGTGGGCCCCGGTCCCGGCTGCGGAGCCATCGAGCGCACCAGCGTCGGGACGAAGGCGGCGCCCAGGACCGGCGACGCCGCCAGCCACGACAGCCAGCCGACGTGGCCGTCGAGCACGAGCGCCACACCGGCGGGAACGGCCACCAGGTTCGGGATCGCGATGGCCAGGCCGTAGAGGCCGATCGACTCACCGCGCCGTTCCGGCGGGGCCACCTGCGCGGCGAGGGTCGCCCCCAGCACGGTCAGGACGGCGAACCCCGCACCCCGCACCGCCGAGAGCGCACTGATCCACGCCACGCTGTCGCCGAGCACGTAGAACGGCGACGGCAGCCCCATCGCGACGAGCCCGGCGGCGAGCACCGGTCCGACGCCGAAGCGTGCGGTCAGCGACGGGACCAGCAACTGCACCGCGATCGTCACGACCAGCAACACGGCGGTGACGACACCCGCGGTGCTCTCGGCCGCCCCGCCCGCGACGGCATAGACCGGCAGCGACGCCAGCGTCAGGCAGTAGCTCGCGAAACCGAGGACGGTGACGCCGATGAGCGCCTGCATGCCCCGCGATCGCACCAGCGAGACGCGCTCCTCCACCGTTCCCCCCTTCACTCCGCGAGCATGTCAAAGGACCTGCGGGGTAGGCCGAGCGCATGCCACTGCTGACGGTGGGTCACGGACCGCAGGGACGGGAGGCCCTCGGTGCGCGCCTCGCCGCGGCCGAGGTCGGGCTCGTCGTCGACGTGCGCCGCTTCCCGGCCAGCCGGAACAACCCCGACGTCGCCCGGGAAGCGCTCGAGGAGTGGCTGCCCGCCCTCGGCATCGGCTACCGGTGGGACGAACGGCTGGGCGGCCGCCGCCGGCTCACCCCGGGGGAACCGGTCGCGGACGACTGGTGGACCGTGACCCAGTTCGCCGCCTATGCCGCCCACACCCGGACGGCGGAGTTCACCGCCGCCCTGGACCGGGTGCTGGACGACGTGGCCACCGCGACCGTCGCGGTGATGTGCAGCGAGAGCGTGTGGTGGCGCTGTCACCGGCGGCTGATCGCCGACGTCGCCGTCCTCGGCCGGGACATGCCGGTCACCCACCTGATGCCCGACGGCCGGCCGGCCCCGCACCGCCCGTCGGAGGGCGCGGTGGTCAGCGACGGCGTCGTCCGCTGGCCCGCCCGGAATGATCAGGAGACCTGATCATTCCGGGTCCTGGCTCAGCACCGACCGTGAGCCAGGACCCCTGATGATCAGGAGACCTGATCACCACGGGGCTCACGACATGTGCGGGTAGCGGTGGTCGGTCGCGGGGACGAACGTCTCCTTGATCGATCGGGTGCTCGTCCAGCGCTGCAGGTTCTGCGGGGCACCGGCCTTGTCGTTGGTGCCCGAGGCGCGGCCGCCACCGAACGGCTGCTGGCCGACGACGGCGCCGGTCGGCTTGTCGTTGACGTAGAAGTTGCCCGCCGCATTGCGCAGGAACTTCTGCGCGTGCGCAATCGCGGCACGGTCCTGGGCGATGATCGACCCGGTCAGCGCGTACGGCGCCACCGACTCCATCTGGGTCAGCACCGCGTCGTAGTCGGCGTCGTCGTAGACGTGCACCGCCAGCACCGGGCCGAAGTACTCGGTGCTGAACACCTCGTGCGCGGGGTCGGTCCCCTCGATGACGGTGGGCCGGACGAAGAAGCCTTCGCTGTCGTCGGCCGTGCCGCCCGCGACGACGGTCAGCGCGTCGTCGTCCTTGGCCCGGTCCAGGACACCGGAGAGCTTCGAGAACGACTTCCGGTCGATGACCGCGCCCATGAAGTTCGAGAAGTCGGTGACGTCACCCATCGGCAGGGAGTCGGTCGTCGCGATCAGGTCGTCGCGCATCCGCGCCCACACGCTGCGGGGGACGTAGGCACGGGAGGCCGCCGAGCACTTCTGGCCCTGGAACTCGAACGCGCCGCGGACCATCGCGGTGCGCAGCACGTCGGCGTCGGCCGAGGGGTGGGCGACGATGAAGTCCTTGCCGCCGGTCTCCCCGACGATCCGCGGGTAGGTGCGGTAGGAGGCGATGTTCTCGCCGACGGTCCGCCAGAGGTGCTGGAAGACCGGCGTCGAGCCGGTGAAGTGGATGCCGGCCAGGTCGCGGTCGGCCAGCGCGACCTCGGAGACCGCGACGCCGTCGCCGGTGACCATGTTGATGACGCCGGGCGGCAGGCCCGCCGCCTCGAGCAGCCGAATCAGGTGGTGCGCGGCGAACTGCTGGGTGGGCGAGGGCTTCCAGACGACGGTGTTGCCCATCAGCGCGGGCGCGGTGGGCAGGTTGCCGGCGATGGCGGTGAAGTTGAACGGCGTGATCGCGTAGACGAAGCCCTCGAGCGGGCGGTGGTCCACCCGGTTCCAGACCCCGGCGCTCGACTCGGGCTGCTCGGCCAGGATCTGGCGGGCGAAGTGCACGTTGTAGCGCCAGAAGTCGATCAGCTCGCAGGCCGCGTCGATCTCGGCCTGATACGAGGTCTTGCTCTGGCCGAGCATGGTCGCGCCGTTGAGCGTCTGCCGCCACGGGCCGGCGAGCAGGTCGGCGGCCTTGAGGAAGACCGCGGCCCGGTCGTCGAAGGACAGCTCGGCCCACCCCGGGGCGGCCTCCTTCGCGGCCCGGACGGCGTCCTCCGCATCACCGTGAGTGGCGTGCGCCGACGTCCCCAGGACAGCGGCGTGCCGGTGCGGCTGGACGACCTCGAACTTCTCACCGGAGGCCATCCGCTGGCGACCGCCGATCGTGCTCGTCAGCTCCAGGGTCTCGGCCGCGAGCTCGGGCAGCCGGGCCTCGATGGCGGCGCGCTCGGCCGAGCCGGGGGCGTAGGTCAGCACCGGCTCGTTGTGCGGGGCCGGAACGCGGGTGACGGCGTCCATGGTGCGGACCTCTCTCAGGACTCAGTAGTTCAGGAGCGGGTGGCGAGGGAGCGGAGGAAGAAGCCGACGTTGGCCGGGCGCTCGGCCAGCCGGCGCATGAAGTAGGCGTACCAGTCGCTGCCGTAGGGAACGTAGGCGCGCACCTGCGTCCCGGCCGCGGCCAGGCGGCGCTGCTCGTCGGGGCGGATGCCGTAGAGCATCTGGATCTCCCACGAGTCGGCGGTCCGCGAGTGCTGGGCGGCGAGTTCGTGCGCGCGCTGCACGATCGCCGGGTCGTGCGACCCGACCATCGGGTACCCCGGGCCGGCCATCAGGATCTCCAGGCACCGGGCGTAGGCGGCGTCGACGTCCTTCTTCTTCTGGTGCGCGACGCTCGGGGGCTCGTTGTAGGCGCCCTTGACCAGCCGCACCCGGGAGTCGGTGACGGCGAGGGCCTTCGCGTCGTCCTCGGTGCGGAAGAGCATCGCCTGGAGCACCGCGCCGGTGCCGGGGTGCTCCTTGCGCAGGTCGGCGAGGGCCGCGAGCGTGGAGTCGACGGTCGTGTGGTCCTCCATGTCGAGGGTGACCGTCGTGCCGATCGTCGACGCCGCCTCCACGATCGGCCGCGCCAGCTCGAGCGAGATGTCGTGGCCGCCGAGCCCGAGCGCCTGCCCGCACGCCGACAGCTTGATCGACACCTCGGCGGCGGGCCCGAGGCCCAGCGGCGCGAGACCCTCGAGCAGGGCGAGGTAGGCATCCCGCGTGCGGACGGCCTCGGCGCGGGTGGTGATGTCCTCGCCCAGGAAGTCCAGGGTGACCTGGACGCCGTCCGCGCTCAGAGCCCGGACGGCCGCGAGGGCGTCGTCCAGCGTCTCCCCCGCCACGAAGCGGTTGACGACCTTGCGGGTGGCCGGGTTGCCGGTGACGGCGCGGCGCAGCCCCGGACGGCGGGACGCGGCGAGCAACGCCTTCTGCATCAGCACGGACTGGCCTCCTGGCCGGGGGAAGCGGACACCCCGACGCTAGGCACTCATCCCCCGTGGGGCCAGGGACAGATGTCCAGAGTCGGCGCCCGTGCTCTCATACACTTGTATGACGCTGGGGGCCGTCATGGCCCTAAGGCCGGATAAGGGGGCGCGGTGCGGGACGACCTGCAGGAGCTCGTCGACGAGGTGTCCCGGCTGCTGGCCGCACCGGCCACGCTGGAGGACGCCGAGTTCACCCTGCTCGCCTTCTGCGCCCACGACGACAGCCGGTCCGAGGCGATGGACGCCGTCCGCACCCGGTCGATCCTGACCCGCGGCTCACCGGCCGCCACCCGCGCCTGGTTCGAGGAGTTCGGCATCGCCGCGGCCGAGGCGCCGCTGCGCACACCCGCCGAAGAGAACGCCGGGATCCTCACCCGGCTGGTCATCCCCGTCCGGCACGCCGGACGGACCCGGGGCTATCTCTGGCTCCTGGACGGCGGCCGCATCGACCCCGCGGACGACGGCGACCCCGCGCTCGCCGCCGCGGTCGACCTGGCCGCAGAGGCCGGCCGGCCCGCCACCGCCGCTCCCGGTGCCGCGTCGTCCTGCGCTACGCCGACGGGACGGAAGCCGACGTCACCTTCCTCGGCCCGGCCGGCGAGCCGTCCCCGTCCCGGCACGGTCTGGACCG
>NZ_SPQK01000020.1 GCF_004570875.1 Blastococcus sp. CT_GayMR16
CCCTGGCCGGCCTGCCGCCGGGCAGCGCGGCGGGCGTCTCCGGCGTCCGGCAGGACGTCGCCTCGCTGCCCGACCAGTGGGCGCAGGCCCGCGCCGCGGCACGGGTGGCACGCGCCGTGCCGCACCTCTCCCCCGTGGCGCACTGGGCGGAGCTCGGCGCGTGGCGGGTCGTGACCGAACTCCCCGGGCCCGACCCCGTCGTCCTCCCGCTCCTGTCCGACCGCGTGCTCGCCGAGACCGCGGAGGTCTTCCTCGACTGCGCCGGGAGCGCCTCCCGGGCCGCCGCGGTCCTGCAGATCCACCGGCAGACGCTGTACTACCGGCTCGCCCGGATCGGCGAGATCACCGGCCTGGACCTGGCCGACGGCGAGGCCCGGCTACTGCTCCACGCTTCCGTGAAGGCGGCCCGCCTGGGGCCGGGTATCTGATCCGCACCCGGATGATCGACTGTCGCCTAGGCTTTCCCCAATGGCCCCCGGAGAAGCGACGGCGGCCGCGGCGAACAGCGACGTCCTGCACTTGTTGCGCACGGGGACGGCGGCCGAGCACGAGTCCGTCGAGCGCACCCTCGACCTGCTCGACCCGGACCTGGACCGGGCGCGGCTGACCGGCGTGCTCACGCGCATGCACGGTTTCTGGCAGGCGGCCGAGGCCGTCCTCGACGACTGGGCCGCCCGGTTCCCCGCCGACGCCGAGACCGTCAGGTGGTTCGCGCGGCGCCGGGCCGCCCTGTTCGCCGCCGACCTGGACACCCTGGGTGCGGGCCCGGCCGACGCCGGGCCGGTCCTCCCGCCGGTCGCCGACACCGACGACGCCCTCGGCCGGCTCTACGTCCTCGAGGGATCCACGCTCGGCGGCACGTTCATCGACCGCCACCTGACCGGGCTCCCCGCCCTCTCCGGGGTCCGGCTGCGCTCCTTCTCCCCGTACGGCGCCGACACGGGCGCCATGTGGCACGCCTTCCGCCGCGTCACCCGGGACCACGTGGCCGGCGGCGGAGACGCGGGCGCGATGGTCTCGGCGGCGACCGGCACCTTCCGCGCCCTCGAGCAGTGGTGCCGCCCCGCGGGCGTGGCCGCGTGACCGAGCCGCTGGTGGAGTTCCTCCCCGCAGGCACGCCGGTCGACCTGTCCAACTGCGAGCGCGAGCCGATCCACGTGCCCGGCAGCGTGCAGCCGCGCGGGGTGCTCATCGCCGTGAGCGACCCCGACTTCGTCGTCCAGCAGGTGTCGGAGAACCTCGGCGACCTGATCGGCGTCCACTGGCGGGCGGCGCTGGGCCGCCCGCTGACCGAGGTGCTCGGCGTCGCGGCCGCCTCGGCCGTGATCCGGTCGGCCAGCGCTTTCGGTGACCTGCGGGAGCGCAACCCCGTGGAGATCACGCTGGACGTCGACGGCGACCCGGTGCCCGTCGACGCACTGCTCCACCGCGCGGTGATCCGGGCCGACGAGCCCGTCCCGACGGAGTTCCCGGCCGGCCGGGACCCGGGCTCGAGCCTGCTCGTGGAACTGGAGCCCGCGCGCGGCCCGCGGCCCTTCTCCTTCCCCAACACCTACCAGGCGGTGCGCGGCACGATCGGCGACCTCAACCGGGCCTCGTCGCTGCAGCAGCTCTACGACATCACTGCCACGGCGGTCCGCACCCTCACCGGCTTCGACCGCGTGATGGTCTACCGCTACGACGCCGACTACAACGGCGAGGTCGTCGCCGAGGCGAAGCTGCCGGAGCTCAACTCCTTCCTCGGCCTGCACTATCCGGCCTCGGACATCCCCGCCCAGGCTCGGGCCCTGTACGAGAAGAACTGGATCCGGCTGATCTCCGACGTCGACTACGTGCCGGCCGGGCTGCAGCCGACCCTGCACCCCGCCAGCGGGCTGCCGCTGGACCTCACCTACTCCACGCTGCGCAGCGTCTCGCCGATCCACCTCGAGTACCTCAGGAACATGGGCGTGCGGGCATCCATGTCGATCTCGCTGCTGCGCGACGACAAGCTCTGGGGCCTCATCGCCTGCCACCACTACAGCGGTCCGCACGCACCGCCGTATGCGACCCGGGCAGCCGCGGAGTTCCTCGGCTCCACGCTGTCGCTGCGCCTGGTCGACCGGGCCGAGGAGGACGAGATCCGCCGGGCGCTGCGGGTCCGGTCGACCCTGGCCTGGCTGACCGCCGCCACGCTCGACGAGGACCGGCCGCTCGCCGAGACCCTGCTGGGCTCCCGCAGCCTGCTCGACCTCGTGCCTGCCGACGGCGTCGCCGTCCATCTGCAGGGCACGCGGGGCAGCCGCGGCGTGGCGCTACCGGTCACGGTCGCCGACGGGATCGCCGCCTGGGCGGCCGCCCAGGGTGACGACGTGGTCGCGACGGACTCCCTCCCGCACACGGCCGACCGGCTCGGCGTGCCGGCGGAGCTCGCTTCCGGGGTACTCGTGCTGCCGCTCCCGGAGGGCCAGTACGTGCTGTGGTCGCGCGGCGAGGCGGTGCAGCACATCGACTGGGGTGGCGACCCGCACAACAAGGCGATCGCCGAGCGCGAAGGGAACGGCGTGCGGCTGAGCCCGCGCAAGTCCTTCGACCGATGGCGGGAGACCGTCCGCGACCGCTCCGAGCCGTGGACGACGCAGCAGGTGTCGGAGGCGACCGAGCTGCGCACGCACCTGCTCGAGGCCCTCTACGCCCGGTCGCGCAGCACCGTCCGGGCCGCGGAGAGGTTGCAGCGCAGCCTGCTGACCGACCCGCCGCAGCACGATCGGCTCGAGGTGGCGGTGCGTTACGTCCCCGCTGCACCGGGGGCCCAGGTGGGCGGCGACTGGTACGACGTGTTCGGTCAGCCGGACGGCTCGACGATGCTCGTCATCGGCGACGTCGTGGGCCACGACACCGAGGCGGCCGCGAGCATGGCCCAGCTGAGGGGCCTGCTGCGCGGCATCGCCTTCGACAGCAGCGACGGGCCGGCCGCGGTGCTCGCCCGACTCGATGCCGCGACCCACGGCCTCCAGGTCGGGGCCCTGGCGACGGTCCTGGTCGGCCGGCTGGACCACGTCGGCGGACCCGCGGGCGGCATGCGCCTGCGCTGGGCCAGCGCCGGACACCTGCCGCCGATCGTCGTCGACCCGGACGGGCGAGAGCGGCTGCTCACCGCGCCCCGCCCCGGACTGCTCCTCGGCGTCGACGCGAGTGCGACCCGGACCGACCAGGAGGACGTCCTGGCGCCCGGGTCGACGGTCCTGCTCTACACCGACGGGCTGGTCGAGCGCCGGGACCAGCTCTTCGACGACGGCGTCACGCTGCTCGGCGAGGCCCTCGCCGACCTGCGCGGGCTGCCCGTCGGCGAGATGTGCGACGCGCTGCTCGCCCGGCTGCTGCCGGAACGGTCCATGGACGACGTCGCGCTGGTCGCCGTCCGGCTGCGCGCTCAGGCGGACTGACGCCCGCCGCTAGTCCTGGTCGAGATCGGGGGCGGTGAACCGGGGCGTCAGCCCGTCGTCGGGCCCGCCGCCCTCGCCGGGCAGCGGTGCCTCGTCCTCGGCCGCACGCATCTGAGCGAGGGACTCCTCGACCGACGGCTCCCGCAGCCCCTTCGCATCCCGTTCGAGCGCGGCCAGCAGCCGCTCCTCGTCGGGGGCGAGATCACCGGGGCCGAGGTGACCTCCCGGAACGCCTGCGTCGGAGCCGGTGTCCATCCCACTGTCGGGCAGCGTGCTCTCGGGGTCGGTGCCGTCCCGGCCGGCCATGCTCATGCTGTCTCCTCACGTGGGGCGGCTGCATGCACCCCTCCGTCCGAACCTCGCCGCTGTGCCCCTCCACCCTCTCGGAGAACGGGCCCGGGCGCAGGTCGGCGGGACCCCGGGGTTGTCTCTCAGGCGCGGAACGAGGCAATGCGTGGTCGTCAGGTTTCGGTCGCTCGGGCGAGATCAGGTGGCGGGCTCGCCGAACCAGCGGGAGAGGTGGTCGTCCAGGTCCTGCTGATCGTCGCCGATCCAGGCGACATGCCCGTCGGGGCGGAGCAGGACGCACGGAGCATCCAGGACCGCAGTGGGATCCGCGAGGTGGTCGACCCGGTCCGACCAGCCGCCGACGGTCAGGCGCCCAGTGCGGTCCAGGAGCAGACCGCGGCCGCGATGCAGCAGTTGGTAGAGGTGGCCCTCTTCCACGTCGATGTCGCGCAGGCGGCGGCCGAGCAGGTCGGGGCCGTCGCCGACGTCGTAGCGGATGCCGATCGCGGTGATCTTCTCGATCAGATAGCGGTTCACCTCGTCGAAGTCCATCAGTTCGGTGAGCAGCCTGCGCACGGCCTGCGGGCCCGGTTCGGGAGACATCAGTTCCATCTGGGCGCGGGTGTTGTCCAGCACGTCTGCGGCGACCGGACGACGTTCGGCCTGGTAGGTGTCCAGCAGTGTCTCCGGCGCCCAGCCGCGGATCTGTGCGGCCAGTTTCCAGCCGAGGTTGAACGCGTCCTGAACGCCCAGGTTGAGGCCCTGTCCGCCGATGGGTGGATGGATGTGGGCCGCGTCGCCGGCCAGCAGCACCCGCCCGACCCGATAACGGTCGGCCAGCCGGGTGGCATCCCCGAAGCGGGACATCCAGCGCGGGGAGTGCACGCCGAAATCGGTTCC
Source organism: Blastococcus sp. CT_GayMR16 (assembly GCF_004570875.1). GTDB lineage: Bacteria > Actinomycetota > Actinomycetes > Mycobacteriales > Geodermatophilaceae > Blastococcus_B. The sequence goes on from NZ_SPQK01000020.1 coordinate 4,614, forward strand.
GGCGATGGTGCGCAACTGTCGTCTGAAGTCCTCGAGGGTGGGCGGTTCCGCACGATCGCTGACTCCCGCGACGGGAACGACGACCTGGTAGACCCCCACGCCTGCGGGCCTGACCCAGAATCGCCGATTGGTCTCGCCGATCTCGGTCACCGTGGCGGCGATCTCCTCCTGCGGCACACCCACTTCCATCTCGCCCATCAGCGTCTCGGTCTGCGAGGGCTCGCCGGGGAAGCCGACGCCGAGGAGTTTGCGCACCGCACTGCGCCCGCCGTCACAGCCGACGAGATAGCGCGAACGCAGCTGTTCCCCGTCGGCCAGTTCGACGGTCACACCCTCGTCGTCCTGCTCGACACCGGCCACCGCACAACCGCGCCGGACCTGCGCACCCAGTGCGATCGCATGCTCTTCGAGCAGGTGATTGATGACCGGCTGCGGAATGCCCAGCAGATAGGCGTGCGCCGAATCCAGGCCCTCGGGCGCGGGTTTGGCGATGGCGGCGAAGAAGCCGCCGGCCGGACGCTGTCGTCCGTGTTCGAGAACGCGCTCCAGCAGTCCGCGCATCGCCATCAGCTCGATGCTGCGGACATGCAGTCCGACGATGCGGACGAACGACGGGGGCTCGGTGTCCTTCTCCAGGACGAGTACCCGCGCGTCGTGCAGCCGCAGTTCGGCGGCCAGCATCGCACCGGTCGGCCCGCACCCGGCGATGATCACGTCGAACACAAGGGGCGCGCGATCGGCGCCGGAGGCCGGCGACCGGAGAACTCCGGGATCGTCCACGGTGACGTCGCGCTCGACCAGATCGTTCGACGACGACTCGGCGGTGAACTGCAGAGAATGCATGCGTGTTGCCTTTCGGGAGTGCCTCGTGGGGAGGCGCTCCCGACGACATCTAGGTCGTTCGCCCGACCGGAACGGGACGGGGGAGCACCCACATCGATACAGCGTTCATGGGTCTCACCTCCTCGGGCGGCGTCACGGTCAACGGCACGCTACAAGCCCGGACTTCAGCGGGTCCAACCTTTTCCCAGTCACGTGATCGGCGACCGGCAGGCACGCGCTAGCCGGCACCCACCTGCCCGTTCGCCACGGCCCCGCGGAGCCGCTGCGCGGGAGTGGCCCAGACGTCGGCCAGGGTCACCGTGCGCAGCCCTCGCTCGGCGATGAGCGCCAGCAGGTCGCCGTAGACCGTGGTGACGGTGGGGTGGTTGGCGTGCCCGACGACGATCGTCTGCGCGGTGAACCACTGCCTGGCCGCGGCCATCAGCTCCTCGCCGCTCAGCACGCGGGAGTCGTCCAGGGTGCCGTTCCACATGGCGACCGTGGGGTGGCCGAGATCGGCCGCGATCCGGTCGATCCGCTCGTTCCTGGCGCCGAACGGCGGCCGGAGGAACGGGCTGTCGCGGACGCCGAACGTCGTGCGCAGGAACTCCTGGTTGCGGGTGATCTCCTCGGCCACCTCACCGTCCCCGAGGGTGGTCAGGTCCGGGTGCGACCAGGTGTGGTTGCCGAAGGCCACCTGGCCGGATTCGACCAGCGGTCGCAGCGCCGGGGCGTTGTCGGTCCAGGAGCGGTAGCACCCGTTGGGGAAGAAGGTCAGCCGCACTCCGGTGTCGGCGGCAAGCGTGGCGAACGCGGCGACGACGTCGGAGTTCGTGCCGTCGTCGATGGTCAGCGCCAGGTCGGTCCCCTCGCCCGGCAGCCCGTCCACGACCCCGACCGGGGGCGGCACCGGCACCAGCCCCGGCACCCCGATCGGTGTGACCGCGGCGGCGGGGGCCAGCACCCGGCCGGGCGTGCGCCGGACGTCGACGGGGGCGGTCTCGCGCACGAGGGCGGCGCCCGCCAGGCCGGCCGCGAGGGTGAGCAGGAACTGTCGGCGCTCCATGGGGCGGACCGTAGAACCGGCCCGACAGGCCGCCCGGAACCCGCCGTCCGACGCGCCGCAGCCGTTCGGAGCGCTAGCGGACGACTGCGTTCTGTAACGAACTCAGTAACAGACCGCTATACAGCACGTACAGCGGGTTGATATTTACCCCTCACCCCGATGGGGGGACATGGCCCAAGTCGGTGTACTCAAACCTTTCAGGACTTAACACTCCGTGCCGAACCCATTACGCACAAGGAAGTCCGAGTTCCACAAGGAGGTGCACTGCATGATCAGCAACCAGCGGGGATCCACCGCTCAGGATGCGCCGGGCTACGGCGTGACCTGGGGCGGCCTTCCCCTCCACGCGCGACGGGCAATGACCGTCGCTGTCGCCAGTCTCGTGGCGGCGGGGCTGGCCGGTCCGACCGCCGCATCCGCGGCGACCACGGCTTCGGCCTCGTCGGCCGACCAGGTGTCGGTCATCGTTCGCGAGCTCGAGGGTGCCGGTAACGCGCCCGAGCGGGCGGTGTCGGCATTCGGCGGTTCCGTCGGACGTCAGCTCGACATCATGGGCGGATTCACCGCCACCGTCCCGGTCGACCGCCTCGACGCGCTCCGCGGTGTCGCGGGCGTCGCCTCGGTCACCGACGATGCCGGTCTCGCTCTGCAGAGCACCGACGTCGAGTCGTCGGCCGCTCAGGCCGGCTCGCTCTACACGATCGCCAACCAGGTGACTGGTGCCTCGGCGATGTGGGACGCGGGCTACACCGGCAAGGGCGTCGACGTCGCGGTCATCGACTCGGGCGTCGTCCCGGTCGACGGTCTCACCGGCCGTACGAACACCAAGATCGTCTACGGCCCGGACCTGACCATGGAGAACAACGGTCCGACGAAGAACCTCGACACCTACGGCCACGGCACGGCCATGTCCAGCATCATCGCTGGCCGGGACTCCGCCGCGACCACGGTCAGCGGGAACGCCACCGACTTCGTCGGCATGGCTCCCGACTCCCGGATCGTCAGCATCAAGGTCGCTGACGCCAAGGGCCAGACCGACGTGTCGCAGGCCATCGCGGCCATCGACTGGGTGGTCTCGAACCGCAACAAGAACGGCCTCAACATCCGGGTGCTGAACATGTCGTTCGGTACCGACGGTGTTCAGGACTACGTGCTCGACCCGCTGGCCTACGCGGCCGAGCAGGCCTGGCACAAGGGCATCGTGGTCGTCGTCGCCGTCGGCAACGAGGGCTTCGGTACGGCCAAGGTCAACAACCCGGCCTACAACCCGTACCTGATCGCCGTCGGCAGCAACAACGCCAACGGCACCGCCACCACGGCGGACGACGTCGTCTCCACGTTCTCGAACGACGGTGACGGCACCCGCAACCCCGACGTCGTCGCCCCTGGTGACCACGTGGTCGGTCTGCGTGCGGCGGGGTCCTACCTGGACACGACGTACCCGACCGCCCGCATCGGCGAGCGGCTCTTCCGTGGCAGCGGCACCTCGCAGGCCGCCGCTGTGGTGTCCGGTGCCGCGGCGCTGCTGATCCAGCAGCGTCCGAACATCAAGCCCGACCAGGTCAAGGCGCTCCTCACCGGGACGGCTTCGGCCATTCCCGGTGCGACCGCCGCCCAGCAGGGCGCCGGCCTGATCGACCTGGCGAAGGCCAAGGACGCTGCCACCCCCGACAAGGTGCAGAACTTCAAGTTGTCGACGGGTATCGGCTCCCTGGAGCTCTCGCGTGGTTCGGTGCACGTCACCGTCGGTGGCCGTGAGGTCCGCGGCGAGGTCGACGTGCGTGGTCGTGGCGTGGACGTTCGCGCCCTGGCCGCCGGCCTCCGCAACAGCGCCAACTGGAACGGCATGAGCTGGTCCGGGATGTCGTGGTCCGGCATGAGCTGGTCCGGCATGAGCTGGAGCGGCATGAGCTGGTCCGGCATGAGCTGGAGCGGCATGTCCTGGTCCGGCATGAGCTGGAGCGGCATGTCCTGGTCCGGCATGAGCTGGTCGGGCATGTCCTGGTCCGGCATGAGCTGGTCCGGGATGTCCTGGTCCGGCATGAGCTGGTCCTAAGGAGGTGACGACGATGACGAACGGTGTCGAGGTGAAGGATTCACGCGTGTCCCGCCTGGGCGTTCCCCAGCGGATCATGCTGCTCACGGCCTCTGTGGCTGCGATTGCGGTGGCGCTGTTCGTCATCGTCGTCCGCACGCTGCCCGGAGCCCCCACGGCTCTGACCCTGCCGTGGGTGCTCTGGGCCGCCGCCTTCACGATCAGTGAGGCGCTGGTCGTGCACGTCCAGTGGCAGCGCGAGGCGCACACGTTCTCCATGGGCGACCTCGTCCTGGGGGCCGGCCTGCTCCTCGCCACGCCGCGCGAGCTGGTGATCGCCCAGGTGCTCGGCTTCGCCGTCACCCTGGTCGTCCAGCGCCGGCAGCGCGGCATCAAGCTGGCGTTCAACGTGGCCATCTCGGCCCTCGGCGGATCGCTCGCCACGATCGTCTTCGCGCTGCTCTCCGGCCCTCTCGGGTTGTGGGACTGGCTGGCGGCGCTGTTCGCCGTCCTGGTCATCACCGTGACCGCCGACCTCTGCATCTTCGCCGTCATCAGCCTGTCCGAGGGGCGTGCCCACCTGGCGCCCCTGCTGGAGATGCTGGCGCTGTCCCTGCCCTTCACGCTCGGCTCGGCCGCGGTGGGCCTCGTGCTCGCCCGGTCGGCCGTCAGCGACCCCGCGGCGCTGGCCCTGCTCGCGCTGCCCACCTTCCTCATCGTCGCGGCCTACCGCGCCTACACCGGTGCCCGCGAGCAGCGGGAGAACCTGCGCCTGCTGCACGAGGTGACCTCGCTGCTGCACTCCAACGGCGACAGCCAGGAGGCGCTCGGCGACTTCCTCGACTCGGTGCGTTCGGCGTTCCGCGCCGACATGGCCGAGCTCGTGCTGCTCGGCCCCGCCGGCCGCGAGGGTGCGACCGTCAGCCGCAGCCGCGAGGGCACCGAGCCCGTCGTCATGGCTCCCCTCGACGACCCCGAGGACCACCACCGCCTGCTCCGCCTGGCCACCGCGTCGGGTGCGCTCACCACGCGCACCGGCACCGGCCGGGGCCAGCACCTGGACGGCTACGCGGCCGGCCGTGGGCTCAAGGACGCCATGGCGGCGGCCCTGCGCACCGACGACCGCGTGCACGGGCTGCTGCTCGTCGGCGGCCGCCTCGGTGACGTGAGCACCTTCAGCACGAGCGACCTCGCCCTCCTGGACACGTTCGCCCGCCACGTGGCGACGTCGCTGGAGCGCGGTCGCCTCGAGGAGAACCTGCGCCAGGTCACCGACCTCAAGGAGCAGCTGCGGCACCAGGCGCTGCACGACCCGCTGACCGGGCTGCCCAACCGCACCCTGTTCCTAGACCGGGTGCGCCACGCCGTCGACACCGCCGGCCGCACCCGCGTCTGGCCGGCCGTGGTCTACCTGGACCTCGACGGGTTCAAGCCGGTCAACGACACCTTCGGCCACGAGGCCGGCGACGTCCTGCTGCGCACGGTCGCCGACCGTCTCCGCGGGTGCCTGCGCCCCGCCGACACCGCCGCCCGTCTCGGTGGTGACGAGTTCGTGGTGCTGCTGAACGGTCCCATCGACCGCTTCGGCGTCGACCGCGTGATCGAGCGCATCCGCACCCAGCTCGACGTGCCGGTGCTGCTCGGCGAGGGCGTCGTCACCACCGTCGGCGCCAGCATCGGGGTCGCCATCGGCGACCTCGACATCCCGGACGCCGACACCCTCGTCCGCAACGCCGACATCGCGATGTACACCGCCAAGCGCTCGCTCGGCAACGACTACGTGATCTACGAGCCGGGCATGGGCGACACGACCGTCACCCGCAAGGACTCCGCCGCCGAGCTGGCCGCGGCCATCCGCAACGGTGAGATGCGCACCGTCTACCAGCCGCTGATCGACATGCGCACCGGCCGGCCGATCGGGGCCGAGGCGCTCGTCCGCTGGCAGCACCCGGTCGACGGGCTGCGCTCGCCCGACCAGTTCATCGGCCTCGCCGAGGACAGCGGCCTGATCACCGAGATCGGTGCCGTGGTGCTCAACGACGCGTGCCACCAGGCCGCGCGCTGGGTCGCGGAGTCCCCGGACCACACCGACCTGCTGGTGACGGTGAACCTGTCCGCGCGTCAGGTCGGCGACGAGAAGATCGTCGAGCAGGTCAGTGCGGCGCTCGCGTCCTCGGGCCTGGACCCGCACCGGCTGGTCCTCGAGATCACCGAGACCGTCCTGATGCACGACCGCGACGCGGCTGCCGCCACGCTGTGGCTGCTCAAGGGCCTCGGCGTCCGGATCGCGATCGACGACTTCGGCACCGGCTACTCGTCGCTGGCCTACCTGCGCCGCTTCCCGATCGACATGCTCAAGGTCGCCCGCGAGTTCGTCGACGGTCTCGGCCGCGACGCCCACGACGACGTCATCACCCACGCGATCGTGGAGCTGGCCAACACCCTGGGCCTGCTCACCGTCGCCGAGGGCATCGAGACGGCGCAGCAGTCGGAGACGCTGGCCGCGCTGGGCTGCGACATCGCCCAGGGCTACCTGTTCTCGCGTCCGATCGAGGCCGAGGCGGTCAGCCTGGTCATGGCGGCGGCGACGTGGCCGGACATGCCCCAGTCCGAGGCCGCGGCCGCCATCGAGGCGGGCCCGGCGGAGCTGGCCTCGGCCAGCTGAGCAGCGATCAGGCCGCAGGGGCCAGCCCCGCGGCCTCGATCAGCTGCGCCTGCTCCCGGCACCACGGGGACCAGGCGTCGTCGCCCTCGGCCTCCTGCCGCTGGCGGAACGCGGCCCAGTCCAGCAGCTCCCACTCCCCCACCTCGGTGGCCTCCGGCGTAGGCGAGCCGCTGAACCGGCCGAGGTAGACGGGGCAGATCTCGTTCTCCACGACGCCGCGGAACTCAGCGCGGTAGCGGTAGCCGGGCAGCGCCGGACGGACGTCGGCCACCTCCAGGCCCAGCTCGAACCGGGCGCGCCGCGCGATGGCGGCGGCGTCGTCCTCACCCGGGCCCGGGTGGCCGCACACGGTGTTGGTCCACATGCCGGGGAACGTCTGCTTCCCCTGCGCCCGGCGGGTGACCAGCAGCCGGCCCGCGTCGTCGAAGAGGTACGCCGAGAACGCGCGGTGCAGCGGCGTCTCCCCGTGGTGCACGAGCGGCTTCGGCATCGCGCCGATGGCCTCGCCGTTCTCGTCCACGAGAACGATGAGCTCCATGACACTGTCGTCCTCCGGACGACCCCGCGGCCACGTGCCGTCCCCCGGCGCTGCTGAGCCCTGCCGCCGTTCCTCGCGGGAGCCTCCGGCCCCCACTCGTCGCGACACCTCGTCCCCCAGTTCCGTTGTCGGCCCTACTGGTCGTAGTCCACGGTAACTGCGTCAGTTGTAGGGAGGGACTGGCAGGTGAGGACGTAGCCGGCCGCGACCTCTTCGGCCTCGAGGGCGTAGTTGCGCCGCATCGTCACCTCGCCCTCGGTCACCTTCGCCCGGCAGGTGCCGCACACCCCGCCCTTGCACGCGAACGGCAGGTCCCCGCGGACCTTCTGCGCGGCGTCGAGCACCGGCACGTCCCGGGGCAGGGTCAGCGGGGTGGCCCGGCCGTCCAGGACGACGGTCACCTCGCTGCTCGGCCCCGTCACCGTGGCCGCGTCGCCGCGCGCCGGCTCCGGCGGGACGTCGTCGACGTAGAACAGCTCCTGGTGCACCCGCTCACGCGGCACCCCGAGCTCGGCCAGGAGTTCCTGCGCGTCGGTGACCATCCCGTGCGGACCGCACAGCCACCAGTGGTCGACGCTCCCGGCGTCCAGGAACGCGTCGAGCAGGGTGCGCAGCCGCTGTCCGTCGAGCCGGCCACTGGTCAGCTCGGCGTCGCGCGCCTCGCGGGAGAGCACGTGCACGAGTTGCAGCCGCGGCCCGTGGCGGTCCTTCAGGTCGGCCAGCTCGTCGGCGAACATGACGGTGTTGGTCCTGCGGTTGCCGTAGAACATGGTCACGGTCGACTCGCCGTCCTGCAGCGCCGTCGCCGCGAGCGACAGCGCGGGGGTGATCCCGGAACCGGCGACGACGAACACGTGCTCGCCCGGCGCGGTGAGGTCGGCGGTGAAGCGCCCCTTCGGCGTCAGCACCTCGATCTCGTCACCGGGGCGCACCTGGTGGACCAGCCACGAGGAGAACAGCCCGCCGGGCACCTCGCGCACGCCGATCCGCAGCGAGGCCCCGGCGGGCGCGCAGATCGAGTAGTCGCGACGCTCATCGCGGCCGTCGTCCGTGCGGCGCAGGGTGATCGACTGCCCCGGCCGGAACGCGTAGTCGGCCGCGAACTCCGGCGGGACGTCGAACGTGACCGCCGCCGCGTCGTCGGTCAGCTGGTCCACCCGCGCCACGCGCAACGGGCGGAACGTCGCGCGCCGTGGGATCACCGCAGTCACTAGATCTCCTTCACGTGCTCGAACGGCTCCTGGCAGCTCCGGCACCGGCGCAGCGCCTTGCATGCCGTCGCGCTGAATTCGCTGAGCTCCTCGGTGTCGGCGGACCCGCACAGCGGGCAGGACGCCGTCCGGTGCGTCGTCCCCAGCTGCAGCGGAACCGGGCCCTCGGATCGGACCGGCGCTAGACCGGGCGGCGCGATCCCGGCCTCGAGGAGCTTGCGGCGACCCTCTGGAGTGATCCAGTCGGTGCTCCACGCGGGCGTGAGCACCGTGCGGACGTCGACGTCGGCGAAGCCCGCCTCGTGCAGCGCGTGCACCAGATCCGCCCGCATGACCCCCATCGCCGGGCAGCCGGTGTAGGTGGGGGTGATCTCGACGACGACGGAGCCGTCGCGCTCGATCCGCACGTCGCGGAGGACCCCCAGGTCGGACAGGGAGATCATCGGGAGCTCCGGGTCGGTCACCGACTCAGCGACGACGCGGGGGTCGGCCGTGCTGGTCATCATGCTCACCAGGTCGCCTGCGGGTGGGTCCGGGCCAGGCCCTGCAGCTCCTCGAGCAGCGCCGGCAACTCCGGGCCGTGTCGTCCGAGCCGGCCGCCCGGCGCGGCGTCCGCCGGCCAGGCGGGCAGCCGCAGCGTCGCCCGCGTGAGCACCTCGTCGAGCACCGACCGCACCTCGTCGCGGACGCTCGCAGGGTCGACGGCGACGCCCGCCGCGGTCAGCCGGGCCTCGACCTCGGTCGCGGTGAACAGGTCGGCCAGCAGCGGCCAGACCGCATCGACGCCGGCCTGGGCTCGCTGGTGCGACTCCGCCGTCCCGTCGCCCAGCCGCAGCAGCCAGCGCCCCGCATGGTCGCGGTGATAGGCGAGTTCGTTGACGCCCTTCGCGGCGATCGCCGCGAGCACCGGGTCCCGGGAGGCGCGCAGCCGGGCGAACAGCGCCAGCCGCCAGGTGGCGGCGACCAGCAGCCGGGCGATCGTCTGCGCGAAGTCGCCGTTGGGGGCCACCACGAGCGCGGTAGAGCGGAACTCGTCGACGTCCCGGAAGTAGGCCAGCGCGTCCTCGTCGGGGATGGTGTCGCCGGCCAGCGTCCGCGAACGGCCCAGCACACCCACCGAGCCGGCGCGAGCCAGCAGCAGCCGGGCCTGGCCGAGCAGGTCCAGCGCGATGTTGGCCAGCGCCACCTCCTCCTCGAGCTCCGGGGCGTTGGTCACCCACTGGGTGAGCCGCTGGGCGAGCACGAGGGCGTCGTCGCCGAGCATCAGGCAGTAGGCGCCCAGGTCGGCAGGGTCGACGCCGTCGGGGACGGTCGTGTCGACGCCGGCCAGCGGATCGTCGAACCCGGTACCGAACGCCCAGTGCCCCTCACCGCCGTGCGCCTGGTCGAGAGCGTCGTAGACCGTTTCCTCATGCGCCATGCGAACCCTCTCTTCCGGGCACGGAGTGCTCGGCCATCGGCCTTCTCTCAGGGGCCCGCCCGCCGAGGAACGAGGCGGGTGGGGGGAGAGGAGGTCCTTCACATGTGGGGGACGGTGTCCGGGATCTCGTAGAACGTCGGGTGCCGGTAGACCTTGTCGCCGTTGGGGGCGAACATCGGGTCCTTCTCGTCGGGGCTGGAGGCGCTGATGTGCTCGGCCTTCACCACCCAGATGCTCACGCCCTCGTTGCGCCGGGTGTAGACGTCGCGGGCGGCGTGCACCGCCATCTCGTCGTCGGGCGCGTGCAGGGAGCCGACGTGCACGTGGTTGAGCCCCCGCTTGCCGCGGACGAACACCTCGTAGAGCGGCCAGTCGCGGCGGCCCCGTCCAGGGGCCCGCCCCGAGCTTGCGAGGGGTGGGGAGGACGGGGTGTTTTTGCCGCCCTCCGCTGTCATGTCGCTCACGGCTGCTTCTCCGCGTAGGCGGTCGCCGCCTCGGTGACCCACGCGTTGTCGTCGCGGGCGGCGCGCCGGCGGGCGATCCGCTCGTCGTTGCACGGGCCCTCTCCGGCGATCACCCGCTTGAACTCCGCCCAGTCGATCGCGCCGAAGCGGTAGTGCCCGCTCTCCGGGTCCAGGGTGAGCTCCGGGTCGGGCAGCGTGACGCCGAGGAACTCCGCCTGCGGCACCGACATGTCCACGAACCGCTGCCGCAGTTCGTCGTTGGTGTGCCGCTTGACGCCCCACTTCATCGACTGGGCCGTGTTCGGGCTGTCGTCGTCCGGTGGGCCGAACATCATCAGCGACGGCCACCACCACCGGTCGACGGCGTCCTGCACCATCGCGCGCTGCTCGGGGGTGCCGCCCATCATCGTCATGAGGAGCTCGTAGCCCTGCCGCTGGTGGAAGGACTCCTCCTTGCAGACGCGGATCATCGCCCGCGCGTACGGGCCATAGGAGCTGCGGCACAACGGCACCTGGTTGCAGATCGCCGCGCCGTCGACCAGCCAGCCGATGACGCCGACGTCGGCGTAGGTGAGCGTCGGGTAGTTGAAGATCGAGCTGTACTTCTGCCGGCGCTCGATGAGCTTGTCGGTGAGATCGGCCCGGTCGGCGGCGAGCGTCTCCGCGGCGGAGTACAGGTACATGCCGTGGCCGGCCTCGTCCTGGACCTTGGCCAGCAGGATCGCCTTGCGCCGAAGGCTGGGGGCTGCCAGCAACCAGTCGCCCTCGGGCTGCATCCCGATGATCTCGGAGTGCGCGTGCTGGGCGATCTGCCGGATCAGGCCGTTGCGGTAGCCCTCGGGCATCCAGTCCCGGGGCTCGATGCGGTGGCCGGCCGCGATCGTCGCGTCGAAGTACGCCTCGAGAGTCGCGTCGTCGAGAAGGCTGTCCCGCGTCGGGGCGCTCATCGCATCTCCCTCAGAGCATTTACTGACCGATCGGTCAGGAATAGTGTGGCCCACGACACCGCGGCAGCACAAGGTCGGCACGACGCGACCCGGAGGGACGGCGATGACGACGGAGAGCACCGCACGGCCGGGGCTCGCCCCGGACCCCGGGACGCTGGACCCGGCGGAGCGGATGGGCCTCGACGAGCTGCGCGCGGCCCAGCTGACCCGGCTGCAGTGGACACTCCGGCACGCCTACGACAACGTGCCGCACTACCGGCAGGCCTTCGACGCCGCCGGCGTCCACCCCGACGACTGCCGGGAGCTGGCCGACCTCGCGAAGTTCCCGACGACCGGCAAGGCGGACCTGCGGGAGAACTACCCCTTCGGCATGTTCGCCGTCCCCCAGGACCGGATCCGCCGGGTGCACGCCTCCTCCGGCACGACCGGGCGGCCGACCGTCGTCGGCTACACCGAGGGCGATCTGGACACCTGGGCCACGGTCGTGGCCCGGTCGATCCGGGCCGCGGGTGGCCGTCCGGGCGACGCGGTGCACGTCGCCTACGGGTACGGGCTGTTCACCGGCGGGCTCGGCGCCCACTACGGCGCGGAGAAGCTCGGCTGCACCGTCATCCCCATCTCCGGTGGCATGACCCCGCGCCAGGCGCAGCTGATCACCGACTTCCGGCCCCGGGTGATCATGGTGACGCCGTCCTACATGCTCGCCGTGATCGACGAGCTGGAGAAGCAGGGCGTCGACCCGCGGTCGACGTCGCTGGAGATCGGCATCTTCGGCGCCGAACCGTGGACCGACCAGATGCGCCAGGAGATCGAGGCGCGCCTCGGCATCGACGCGGTCGACATCTACGGGCTGTCGGAGGTCATGGGGCCGGGCGTGGCCCAGGAGTGCGTCGAGACCAAGGACGGCCTGCACATCTGGGAGGACCACTTCTACCCGGAGGTCGTCGACCCGCTGACCGGCGAGGTGCTGCCGGACGGCGAGCGGGGCGAACTGCTGTTCACCACGCTGACCAAGGAGGGCATGCCGGTCATCAGGTACCGCACCCGCGACCTGACCCGACTGCTCCCCGGCACCGCACGCCCGGGGATGCGCCGCATGGAGAAGGTCACCGGCCGCACCGACGACATGATCATCCTGCGCGGGGTGAACCTGTTCCCGACGCAGGTCGAGGAGGTCGTCCTGCGGACGCCGGGGCTGTCGCCGCACTTTCGCCTGGTACTGACCACCCGCGGCCGGCTCGACCACCTCACCGTCGAGGTGGAGGCACGCACCGACTGCGCCGACGACCGCCGGAGCAACGCGGCCGAGGAGGTGTCGGCCGCGGTCAAGGAGACCGTCGGGGTGAGCGTGGACGTCGTCGTCGTCGACCCCGAGACGCTGCCCCGCTCGGTGGGCAAGCTGCAGCGGCTGCTGGACCAGCGCGCCCGTGACTGAGCAGGCGGTCCGCCGCGGCCGCCCGGGCCACTCGCTGGAGTCGCTGCTCGCCGTCGCCGTCGCCGTGTTCAACGAGCGCGGGTACGAGGCGACGAGCATGGACGAGCTCGCCCTGCGGGCCGGGATCACCAAGTCGGCGATCTACCACCACGTGCCCGGCAAGGAGGAGCTGCTCCGGCTGGCCGTGGACCGGGCCCTCGACGGGCTGTTCTCGGTAACCCGGGAACCGGGCGCGACGACGGGCCCGGCGATCGACCGGCTGGAGCACGTCGTCCGCGGCTCGGTCCGGGTGCTGACCGCCGAGCTGCCATTCGTCACGCTGCTGCTCCGGGTGCGGGGCAACACCGACGTCGAGCGTGCCGCCGTGGCACGGCGGCGTGAGTTCGACCGTGTCGTCAGCGATCTGGTGCGGGCCGCCGAGCAGGAGGGCAGCGTGCGCCCCGACGTCGACCCGGCGGTGATCGGCCGGCTGCTGTTCGGCACCGTCAACTCCCTGACGGAGTGGTACCGCCCGGACGGGCCGCTGTCGTCCGACGACCTCGCGAACGCGCTGGTGGCGACCACGTTCGACGGCCTGCGGACCGGCTGACGGTGCGGCAGGGTGGTGCCGTGGACAGCTTCCGCCGTGACGGCCTCACCTTCGACGTCCGCGACGCCGGCCCTGCGGACGGCGAGCCCGTCGTCCTCCTGCACGGCTTTCCGCAGGACTCGGCCGCCTGGGACCTGGTGGCGCCGGCGCTGCACCAGGCGGGCCTGCGCACGCTCGCCCCGGACCAGCGCGGCTGCTCCCCCATGGCCCGGCCCCGCGGCCGCGGCCGGTACCGCCTGCGCGAGACGACCGCCGACGTCCTCGCGCTGATGGACGCCGCCGGGCTGGAGAGCGCCCACGTCGTGGGGCACGACTGGGGCGGCATCGTGGCCTGGGCGCTGGCCGCGTGGCACCCCGACCGGGTGCGGACGCTGACCGCGCTCTCGGTGCCGCACCCCGCGGCGATGGCGAAGGCCATGGTGACCAGCGACCAGGCGCTCCGGTCGTACTACATGTTCGCCTTCCAGCTCCCCTACCTGCCCGAACGGCTGCTGCTGTCCGGCGGGGGGACGCCGCTGCGCCGGATGCTGCGCAGCGGTGGCCTGTCCCGCGAGGCCGCCGCCCACTACGTCGCCCGGATGCACGAGCCGGGGGCGCTCAGCGCGGCCCTCGGCTGGTACCGCGCGCTGCCGATGAGCGGCCGCGACCGGGTGGGCGTTGTCCGCGTGCCCACGCTGCACATGTGGAGCACCGGCGACGCGTTCCTCGGCCGCGCCGGGATCGACGCCACGGCGCGCTTCGTCGACGCCCCCTACCGGCTCGAGGTCCTCGAGGACGTCTCGCACTGGATCCCCGAGCTGGCCGCGGACCGCGTCGCCGAGCTGGTCACCGCGCACGTCCGAACCGCCTGACCGCGCTTTCGTACCGAAAGCACCTCCTGAGTTGGTGCTTTCGGTACCGAAAGCACCTAGAGGGCGGCGAGGTAGTGCGGGAACAGCGTCGACCAGCCCTGCTGGTTGCGGTCGCGCCATGCCCCGCCCCGGGAACCGAGCCGCTCCCAGCCGGAGTGCTCGATCTCGACCCGGGTCGCCGACTCCCCCGCAGGGACGAAGCGGACGGCGACGTCCGTGGCGTCGGCCCGGTCGGCGCGCAGGAACCAGAGGTAGTCCAGGCGGTGCGGCGGCTCCCACACCGTGACCTCGCCCCAGTCGTGCTCGACGCCGTCCGCCGTCCGCTCGTAGATCCGCCCGCCGGGCCGGCCCTCGAGGGCGACGCGCAGATCCCGTTCCCCCGTGACCGTGTGGTCGGCCGGCCACCAGGTGCCGATGCCGGCCGTCCAGACGGTGAAGGCGTGCTCCACGGGGCAGGCGACCTCGAAGGAGAACCGGAGCGGCTCGGTCACGGCCGGCCCTCGGTGTTCTCCGCGACCAGCCGGAACCGCGCGGCGGCCTCGCCCCACACGCGCTCCAGGTAGGCCTGGACAGCGGTGAGCCCCTCCTCCTGAAGCCGGTAGATCCGCCGCGCCCCACGTGGCTCCTCGACGACGAGCCCGGCCTCCTTCAGCAGGCGGAGATGGCGGGAGACAGCCGGCCGGCTGACCGGCAGCCGCTCAGCGAGCTCCTGGACCGACCGGTCGCCCTCCCCGAGCAGACTCAGGATGGCCCGCCGGGTCGGGTCGCCGAGCGCCTCGAAGGGATCCCGTCCGGGGACCTCAGGCACCGGACTCGACGCGGCGCTTGAGCCCGGCGACGAACTGGTCGAACGACGGCTGGAGGTCGGGCATGCTGCGCCAGATCAGGCCGAGCAGCGGGCCGGTGTACTCCTCGCGCATGCGGACGACGGTGCCGTCGCCGTCCGGGGTCAGCGTGTAGGTGCGAACGCCCCGGAAGAGTCCGAGCGGCATGCCGCCGGTGAACTCCATCCGGTGCGGGGCCTCCACGGTGGTGACCTTCACGGGGAACGCCCGGCCGGGCGCGGCCGCGGAGCGGATCGTCACCTTCTCGCCGAGAGCGACGCGTCCCTCCACCCCGGTGACGCCGGAGTCCCACGACGACCATGCAGCGGCGTCGCCGAGCACGGTCCAGACCTCGTCCGGACTCGCGCCGATCGTCGCCGTCGACTCGTAGCACTTCACAAGAACCTCCCCGGGTGTGGTAACCGATCGGTTACGGTAACTCGGCGGTTACCATAGCCCGCCGTCCGTGAGAGGGGAACCCACGCGCGCCCTGAGCACCGGGCCGGCCACCGGCGGCCCGAACCAGGTGGTGAGCGCGTCCTCGAGCCCCGCTCCGGTCCCGTCTCCCACCCAGGCCACATGCCCGTCGGGTCGGATCAGTACGGCTGCGGGAGCGGGGACTGCACCGATCACCGGCAGCTCCCACGCGCCGTCGTAGGAGGCGTCCACCACCTGCACGCGATCCCGCCACGCCCCCACGTCGACGCTGCCCCGCTCCCCGAGGTTCAGCAGCACCGGGCGGGCAGGATGCAGGAGGGTGAACACCCGCAGCGGGCCGGCGGGGGTCACCAGATCGAGATCGGGCATGCGGCACCCGAGCAGCGGGTGTCCCGCACCGAGGTCGTAGCGGACGTCCAGGCCGGAGAGCAGTCCGGCGACGTGGCGGCGCGGCTCGTCCATGTCCATCAGCTCGGCCATCAGGTCGCGCACGGCCTCGATCCGCGGGTCGGGCCGCTGGAGGGCGCTCATCGCCATCGTCTGCCGCAACGCGCGGGCCCCGGCCGGGTGCCGCTCGGCGGAATAGGTGTCCAGGAGGCTGTCCGGTGAGACGCCCCTGACCACCTGGGCGAGCTTCCACCCCAGGTTCACCGCGTCCTGGATGCCGAGGCCGATCCCCTGCCCGCCCGAGGGGTGGTGGATGTGCGCGGCGTCGCCGGCCAGCAGCACCCGCCCGTCGCGATAGGTCGCTGCCTGCCGCGTGGCATCGGTGAACCTGGAGATCCAGGTGGGGCTGTGGATCCCGTAGTCGGTCCCGCAGGCGGCGACGAGGGCCTCGCTGAGGTCGCGCAGGGTCGGGTCGCTGTTCGGTCCGACGTGCGCTTCGGTCACCATGATCCCCACCGGCCCCCGGTCCGCGTAGACCACCTCGCCGTCGCAGATCACGTACTCCGTCCTGCCGAAGGCGAGGAGGCCGGCAGGAGTGCGGCGGGTGCCCAGTTCCGGCTCCTCGGCCACCTCGGCCTCGCCGATCAGGCTGCTCGTCGTCGCCTCCCAACCGGGGAACTCGATGCCGGCCGCCTTGCGGATGACACTGCGCCCGCCGTCGGCCCCGACGAGATACGCGGTCCGGATCGGCTCGCCGCCGGCCAGGTGGACGACGACACCGGCGTCGTCCTGGGCGAAGCCGATCACCTCTCCTCGGTGGATCGGCACCGACAGCTCGTCGACCCAGCCGGCCAGGATGCGTTCGATGTGTTTCTGCCACAGGCCGAGCGTGTACGGGTGGCGGGTCGGGAAGTCGCCGGCGTCCAGCATCCTGTTGCCGGTGCCTGCCGCCTGGGCCACCTGCCCCTCCGCGAGGAACCGATCAGCGATGCCCCGCTGGTCGAGGATCTCGATCGTGCGGGAGTGGAAGCCGCCGGCACGCGAGCCCACCAGTTCCCGGGTCGGCCGCCGCTCGACGATCGCGACATCGATCCCCGCCAGCGCCAGCTCAGCGGCCAGCATCAATCCGGTCGGCCCGCCTCCGGCAACGAGCACATCCACCATGTCGTCCCCCATGTCTCCCGTTCCGGCACGGCCGCGAAGTGTGGGGGACGACGGGGGCCTTGCCGCAAGCCCCCCTCCGCGCTATACGTTGAAGTGGCAGGGAGCGACGCTGGGTGCCGGGTTGACCGGTATCGCGTCATGGGTCCAGGACCTCGGTGGAGCGACATGGTCAGCGAGAGCCTCTACCGGCAGCTGGTACCGGAGGCGCCGCTGTACCGGCGCACCGACCGTGACCCGGTCAGCGACGAGTCGCGGGCGCGCTACGAGTCGCTGCGGTCGGCCGCCCCGCCCACGCCCGGGCTGACCGATCCCCGGCTGCACTCCACGTGGCAGGGGCAGATCGCGCAGATCCTGTTCGCGTTCCCCGCGTGGGCGGTCGAGGACCAGGAGTCCGCCACGGCGTACCGCTCGGTCATCGGCGCCCTGCGAGCGGGCACCGAGTTCGTGGTCGTGCACGCCGCCGGCGCCCGGGCCGCCGTCGAGGAGTGGTTCGACTCGGCCGGGCACGCCGACACCGTCACCTACGTGCCGTTGCCGGACTACGTCAGCTTCACCGACTGGGCCGAGGACGCCTACGTGGCGCTGGCCGACGCCATCGATGACACCCGGTACCTGATGGAGCCGTGGGAGTTCCAGCGCGCCGGCGACGCGCTCATCGCCGACGCCGTCGAGGAGCACACCGGCATCCGCGCCTCGCAGGCGCCGCTGATCTTCCAGGGCGGCAACTGCCTCATCGGGGACGACTTCTGGTTCCTCGGCACCGACTACTTCGCCGACAGCATCGTCCTGCTCCGCCGCGGCCGGTCACCGGTGGAGCTCCCCGACGGGGCCGACCTGTCCGCCGCCGTCCGTCGGTTGTTCCACGACTACGTCGAAGCGGGACGGCGGCTCGACCTCGTCGGTACCCGCAAGCCGATCGCCGTCCCGGACTTCCGGGGACGACGGGAAGGGGACCAGTACTTCCTGGACCTGCCTTCGGGCGGCACCGGCGCCTTCCAGCCGATCTTCCACATCGACATGTTCGTGACTCTGGTCGGGCGCGAGGAGGGCCGGTTCGTCGTCCTGGTGGGCGACCCGTCGCAGGCCGACGAGCTGCTGGGCTCGACCTCCCCGTACGACCTGCGCGAGGTGTACGACCAGATCGCCGCCACGCTCGCCGCGGCTGGCTTCGACGTGCGGCGCAACCCGCTCGTGCACCGGAGCACGGTGGCGCAGAGCCTGTCCCTGGCCGACCTGCGGGCGATCGCCGAACGGGAGAAGGACGCCGCCCTGACCCAGGCGGTGCGCGAGCTGTCGGCCGCCGGGGCGCAGGCAGACACGAACGTGACGGTCCGCGACTGGCACCACGTCACCTGGAACAACTGCCTGGTGGAGAACAGTGCGGCAGTCGGACGCCACGTCTACCTGCCGACCTTCGGCCACGGCCCCGAGAGCGACCTCGCCGTCGTCGACGACCACATGAGGCAGCTGTGGGCGGACCTCGGCTTCGAGGTCCACCTGCTCGCCGACTTCACCTCCTTCGCCCGCCGGCAGGGCGTCGTCCACTGCATCAAGAAGTACCTGCGTCGCGGCGACTGACCTGGTCAGCCGGCCGCCCGCGGAGCACAGTCACGCGTCATGAGTCTCGATCCGGTGGAGTCCAACCCCCAGCACTACGCGGTCGTCTTCGAGAACGACCGGGTGCGCGTCCTGGAGTACACCGACCGGCCCGGGGACCGGACGACGCCGCACGAGCACCCCGACAGCGTGATGCACACGCTGAGCGCGTTCCGGAGACGGCTGCACTCCGGGGACGCGCACCGGGACGTCGAGATGCCGGCCGGCCTCACCGGCTGGCTGCCGGCGCAGCAGCACGCCGGCGAGAACATCGGCGACACCCCGACCCACGTGCTCTTCGTCGAGCTCAAGGAAGGGTCAGCGACAGGCGGGGCGATGGTCAGCTTGGGCCCCGAATGACCGACGACGCCCCCGGTCTGCCGACGAATCTCGGCGCACCGGCGACCCGCGCGCTCCGGGCAGCCGGGTACACCGACCTGGCGGGGCTGGCCGATGTGCCCGCCGCCGAGCTGGTGCGGTTGCACGGCGTGGGTCCGAAGGCGCTGGGCCGTCTGCAGGAGGCGCTGCAGGCGGCGGGACTGTCGCTCGGCTGACCGACCTCAGAGGTCGAAGGCCGTGGGGTGGCGCGCCTCGTAGAGACCGAGTCGCCCGCCGCCGGGCAGGCGGATGGTCGTCAGCCGTCCCCACCCCTGGTCGCTGACCGGCCCGTCGAAGGTCACCCCGCGCGCGCTGAACTCCGTCACGCTCTCGTCGACGTCGTCGCACACGAGGTAGAGCTCCACGGCACCCGAGGTGTCCGCCGGGTGCACCGCGACCTCGCCCGGTGGCAGCTGGAGGATCGTCCAGCCGCCGCCGGCATCGGCCGTGGGAAGGGGCAGCAGGTCCTGCAGGAAGGCGCGGTCGGCCTCCGCGTCGGTGCTGTACAGGATGACGTGCGCGCCCCGGATCATCCGCCCAACCTAGGGCCGGCACGGTGACCGGTCGCACCGGTTGCCCGTCACCGCTCCGGGTAGCGGCTGCTCATGGCTGAATTCACCAGCGACCACCTCCGCGGGATGACGGTCGCCGTCACCGGCGCCAGCGGAAACCTCGGGACGGCGCTGCTCCGGCGGCTGACCGCACCTGATGCCGGGGTGGCCGAGGTCCGCGGGCTGGCCCGCCGGCAACCTCCGGACGTCGCGCCCTACTCCGGCGTCCGGTGGCACCTGGCCGACCTCGGCGGGCCGCGCAGCGAGGACACGCTCGCCGAGTTCATGGACGGCGTCGACGCCGTCGTCCATCTCGCCTGGGCGCTGCAGCCCGGCCGTCAGCCCGACGACCTGCGGCGGGTCAACGTCGAGGGCACCCGCCGCGTGATGCGCGCCGCCGGGGTCGCCGGGGTGCGCCACGTCGTGCACATGTCCTCGATCGGCGCCTACGCGCCGGGGGCGGTCGGGCAGCGCGTGGCGGAGGACTGGCCGACGACCGGCATCCCTAGCGCGCAGTACAGCCGGGACAAGTCCGAGGCCGAGCGCGTCGTCCGCGAGGTGTCGGCCCGGCACCCCGAGATGACGGTGAGCGTCGTCCGGCCGACGCTGGTCCTCCAGCCCGACGCCGGCAGCGAGATCGGCCGCTACTTCCTCGGGCCGCTGGTGTTCGGCGCCGCCCGGATGCTGCCAGGTGCGGTGGCCCGGCTGCTCCCCCTGCCGCTCCCCCGGCTGGCGGTCTCGTTCGTGCACGCCGACGACGTCGCCGACGCCGTGGTGCGGATGCTCGACCGCCGCGCTCCTGGTCCGTTCAACCTCGCGGCCGAACCCCTGTTGGACGGCAACGGCCTGGCCCGCGCCCTGGGAACGGTGCGGATCCCCGTTCCCGCGCTCGCCGTCCGGACGTCGGTGCAGGCGGCGTTCGCCGCGCACGTCATCCCGACGGAGCCGGGGTGGGTGGACATCGGCACCCGGGTCCCGGCGCTCAACACGAGCCGCGCCCGGAAGCTCCTGGACTGGGCGCCGGTGCATCGCGGGGACGAGGTGCTGCGGGACTTCGTCGCCGCCCTCGGCCGCGGGGAGGGAGCGCCCGGCCCGCTGCTGCGGCCGGCCGGCCGCCCGGCTCCTTGAACCACCCGGGCCGGCGCCCGCGCGTCCTGAAGGGGGGCTTTCAGGGACACCCAACTCCCGAGGTGACGGGGGTGCATGAGTTGCGCATGCTGGAACCATCCTGCGGATGACGACACCGATCGGTCTGGAAGCGCAGCGACCCAACCCCGCACTCGAACCGCTGGCGCCGCTACTGGGCGAATGGCGCACGACCGGGACGCATCCGCTGGTGCCAGGAACGACCTTCCATGGCCGTACATCGTTCGCATGGCACCAGGGCGGTGCCTTCGTATTGATGCGCTCCGAGATCGATGAGCCGGAGATCCCCAGCGGCGTAGCGGTGATCGGCTCCGATGACGCCGCCGGCACCTTCACGATGATCTACTTCGATGAACGCGACATCTCTCGCCGATACACCGTCGAGGTCGGCGACGGCGAGGTGTCGTGGCACCGCGACGAGGCGGGGTTCGCCCAGCGGATGGTCCTCACCGTCGCCGGCGACGGCAGCCGACTCGACGCCAAGGGGACCATGTCGCACGAGGGGGGCCCGTGGGAGGACGACCTACGGCTGACCTACGAGCGCATCGACTCATAAGGCGACCCAGCGTGTCCGCTGGTTCTGGCCGGCTCGCCCCCGGGTGCTTCGAGCCGCGCCTGGAGGGCCGCGGGGGTCACTACCTCGACCTGGCGGGACGGGTCGGGTCGGACCAGCTGGTGGTGTCGGCACCGGTGCGATCGCCGTTCCGCGCCAGCGGCGCCTCGCCCACCTCGAGCGTCTGCCACGGTTCTCCCACCCACGGCTGCCGGCTGTACTCCAGACGCAGTCGACCCGGCCGCGCGTCGATCAGTTCACCGAACACGGTCGCGAACACCTGACCGTCCCGCTCGTGGCGGACCACCAGCGCGGCCGGATCGTCTCTCGGGGGTCCGTCCTGGACGAGCCGGCGCCAGCCGTCCGGGTAGGCGGACTCCTCGAAGGCTCTGAGGAAGGTCTCCGCCTTGCGGTTCTCCGGCCCACCGGAGGTCAGCATGGAGGTTCCCTCCGGGTGCTCCGTCGTCCGGAGCTCCCGGCCGTCGAAGTCCCACGTGGTGACGCGCTGCGGCGTCGCCAGGAGCAATGCGAAGCTCGCCATGCCGCCGAGGTCGAGGTGATCGAGCCACTCCGCGCCGTGCGCCACCGCCAGAAGCGGGAGCACTCCCCTGCTCGGCGCGCCGGCATCGGCGTCCTGCTTCAGCGGCCGGTTGACCACCAGCGCGGTTGCGCCCGTGCTGATCCGCGAGGCGCACCACGTGCCGCCCGCGATTCGGTCACGGCCGCCGACGACGTCCGGGAACTCGGGCCACCACGTGCCGGGATCATCGAAGTCCCGCGTCGTCAGCTCGTCGCGCAACGCCAGGATCTGGGGTGGCCGTCCCACAGACCAGCGGACGACGACGGTGCACACCTCCACATGATCGCCGTCAGCCGGGTGCGGCGCTCAGCGGTCAGACGTCAGCCGCGGCGCTGCCCAGGAGAGTGCGCGTCATGGCGTTGCGCGTGTCCAGGAGTTCGTCGAGTGCGACGGCGAGGTCGCCGGCCGACACCGCGAGGGCTTCGGCGCCAGGTGTACGGCTCGCGGCGAGGAGTGCGGCCCGTCTCAGCAGCTCCTTGAGGAACGACGCGGTGACACCCTCGGTCCGGGCGATGACGTCGTCCAGACCTGAGGTATCGACCGGCAGCGTGCCGCGGTAGAGCTCGAACAGCGCGCGGCGAGCGTCCGCGTCGGGCAGCCCGAGAGCGACCGCCTGGTCGACGCGGCCGGGTCGGGCGGCCAGTGCCGGCTCGAGCAGGTCGGCCCGGTTGGTGGTCAGCACGAAGACCACGTCGGCGTCGTCGGCGAGGCCGTCCATCTCGTTGAGCAGCTGGAACAGCAGCGGATGCTGCCCGGGGTGCATCCCACGATCGTCGGCGATGAGATCGACGTCCTCGATCACCAGCATCGCCGGCTGCAGGGCTCGGGCGACCGAGCATGCCTCGGCGATCAGGTGCATCGCGTTGCCGGTGAGCTGTAGGACCGTGGTGCCCGCGAGGCTGCTGGTCAGGTACCGGATGGTGTGCGTCTTGCCGGTCCCCGGCGGCCCGTAGAGCAGCAGCCCGCGCTTGAGGTGCTGGCCGGCCGCGAGCAGCCGCTCCTTGTGGCTGGCCACCTCGACGACCTGCCGCTGCAACGAGGCGAGGGTCTCCGGCGGCAGGATGAGCTGCGCGGCAGTGAGGGTGGGCCGACGGTGGAACTGCAGCAGTGTCTGCCCGTGCCCGAAGACCTCCTGCCCGAAGGACAGCACCTGCCCGCGGAAGACGTTGTGCTCGACGGACGCCGCCCGGATCTCCGCGGCTGCCCTGGCCCCAGCCTGGGAATCGGTGCTGACGATCTGCACGGACACCTGCTCGATACCGAACTCCGGTGAGGCGCCGCGCAGCAGCAGAGTCGTCCGCACGTCCCCCTCACGCACCAGGTAGATCCCGCATCGCTGGCACGGGCGGACCTCGCCGTCCGGCCCGCACGCCAGGTTGACGGTGGCGGGGTTGCCCGGCTGCAGCCCCATCACGTCGTGCCGTCCCTCGCCGCCGGAGAACAGGTCGCCCAGGCGGAACATGGCGTGCTGGAAGTTCGTGACACCGACGAGTTCCCAGCTGCGGCGCGCGTCGGTCAGCCAGGCGTCCAGTCCGGCCTGCACGTTGACGTGGTCGTAGCTCGGCCAGGTCTCCTCGACCACGTCGAAGGCGGTGGCCCCGGGACCGAGGTGTTCGCCCAGGATCCGCGAGAGCCGCGGTCGGTCGGCGGCGCGTGCGGCGCCGACCACCGCACGCAGGCCGCGACGGGCCAGCCGGCCGACGTCGGCGAGTTCTGGTCGCAGTGCCCCGTCGGAGGAGGGCGGGCTGACCGGCACCGGGCCGTAGGAGGCCCATCCGCGCTCTTCGACCACCGCTGCCCTCCCGGTCCGTGGGAGCGGACAGTAGCCGGAACGAGCGGGTTCAGCTACCGGTATTCAGTCGGTCCTGCTGGACCAGGCCGTGACGTCGCGGCCGGTCTGCGCGAAGACGTCGGCGGCCCGCTCGGGGCGTAGCGCCACGAACAAGCCCTCCGCCTCGGCGAGCGTCGTCCCTGGGTCGTCCTCGGCCACGAGCCGGGCGGTTGCCGTCGTCCGCCGCCCCTCCGTGGTCCCCATCTCCGCGGTCGCGAGCAGGGGGACGCCGAGGCGCACCGGACGCCGGTAGGTGACGGTGATCGTGGCGGTCAGGCCGCCGCGGCCGGCCGCCCGGATTGCCCGGGCGAGCACGTGGTCGAGCAGGGTCGCGACGACGCCGCCGTGCACCAGACCCGGCGGGCCCTCGTGGGCCTTGCCGAGGGTGACCCGGCCGGTCGCCCGGCCGTCCGGAGTGTCGGTGGCGACCATCGGGGGTGCGACCGGGTTGCCCGGGCCGTAGACCGGGCTGTACCAGCGCTCACCGATCTCCGGGTCGTCCACGGAGGCGATCTCGTGCAGCTCCCGGCTCTGCCTGCGGAGCCGGCCCGTGACCTCCCGCGCCAGGAGGGCGGCCTCGGCCAGCTCGGGGATCGGCACCTCGGTGCGGACGGCGGCGTCGACGAGTTCCCGCAGCGCAGCACCGAGCTCGCCCACCGCGGCCCGGCGCTCGTCGCGGGCTTCAGCCACGGGGCATGCCGGCTTCGCGCAGCAGCGCGCCGCCGACGATCACCCGCTGCACCTCGCTGGTGCCCTCGTAGAGCCGGAACAGCCGGGCGTCGCGGTAGAAGCGCTCCACCGGCGTCGTCCTCAGGTAGCCCATGCCGCCGTGGATCTGGACGGCGGAGTCCGTCGCCCGGCCGACCATCTCGGTGCAGAAGAGCTTCGCCGACGAGGGGCCGACGGAGGTGTCCGCACCGGTGTCGTAGGCGGCCGCGACCTCGCGGACCATGGCGCGCCCGGCCAGCAGCCCGGCGTGCATGTCGGCGAGCATCCCCTGGACCAGCTGGAACCGGCCGATGGGCGCACCGCCCTGCTTGGCGGTGGCGGCGTAGGCGACCGACTCGTCGAGCACCCGCTGCGCCATGCCGACGCACAGCGCCGCGATGTGCAGCCGGCCGCGGGAGAGCACGGTGAGCGCCTTGGCGTACCCGCGACCCTCCTCGCCGATGAGCGCCTCGGCGGGCACCCGCACGTCGTCGAAGAAGACCTCCGCGGTCCAGGCCCCGGATTGCCCCATCTTCTTGTCCTTGGGGCCGACGGTCACGCCCGCCGTCGACGTCTCGACGACGAAACTGGAGATCCCGCGGCCGCCGCGCTCGTCGGGGTTGCTCCGGGCGAACACGACGAAGAGGTCGGCGATCGGCGCGTTGGTGATGTAGCGCTTGCTGCCGTTGATCACCCATTCGTCGCGGTCGCGGCGTGCGCTGGTGCGCAGGCCGGCGGGGTCGGAGCCGGCCTCGGCCTCGGTGAGGGCGAAGGAGCCGATGAGCTCGCCGGCTGCCAGGCGGGGCAGGTACGCCTTCTTCTGCTCCTCGGTGCCGAACTTGGCGATCACCTGCCCTGCGATGCCGTTGTTGGTGCCGAAGAGCGAGCGGAACGCCGGCGTGGTGTAGCCGAACTCGAACGCCAGCTGCACGTCCTCGCTCATGGTCACGCCGAGGCCGCCGTACTCCTCCGGCAGCGCGTACCCGAACAGGCCCATCTCGGCGGCCTGCGCACGCAGCTCGTCGGGGATGCGGTCCTCGTCCTCGATCTGCTCCTCGCGGGGGATGACCGATTCACGGACCAGAGCCCGGACCGCGTCCCTGATCTGGCGGAAGTCTTCAGCGTCCACGCCGCCATGGTGACGCGTGCGCCCGCGGGCCGCTCCCGCGGGGCTTCCCGGTAGTGGCGGCCTCTGCAAACTTAACGGAGTCAAACGATTGCTCTCCGTTGTCAAAGCGCGTCCGCCCGGTTTAGCCTCGTTACGCGGTCCCCCGAGTACCGGGTGTCCGGCCCGACGATCGACCGGAGGCGCAGTGCCGCCACTCAACGTCGCCCTCGTCCCGGGCCCCGACCAGGTCGTGGTCCGGCTGACCGGGGACGCGGACATGTCCACCGTTCCCCTGCTGTCCGATGCCCTGACCCAGGGCGCTGGTCTGGGCACCCGGCAGGTCGTCGTCGACATCGCCGGGGCCTCCTTCTGGGACTGCTCGGGACTGCACGCGCTCGCCACGTTCACCGGCGAGCTGGCCGCGGCCGGGCGCTCGTGCCGGATCGTCGGGGCCCTCGCCGCCACCCGGCGGCTGATCGGCCTGGCCGACCTCACCGGCCGGCTGGTTCTGGACGGGCCTCTGCCGGCACGTCCGACGTCGCCCCCCGCCCCGGTTCGGCGGGCAGTACCGGCCCGCCGTCCGGTGAGCGGGCACCCCGTCCCCGTGCGCGGCGCGCAGTCGCCCGTCGCAGCCGGACGATTCGCGCGCCGCGACTGACGATCAGGCGAGGGCATCCAGGCGGGCGATGTCCTCGGCGGACAGCGTGATGCCGGCGGCGCCCATGTTCTCCGTGAGGTGCTCCACGGACTTGGTGCCGGGGATGGGCAGCACGACCGGCGACTTCTGCAGCAGCCACGCCAGCGCCACCTGGGACGGCGTCGCGCCCAGCTCGCCGGCGATGTCGGCCACCGGGCTGTCGGGTGCGGCGAGGTCACCCGTGGCGATCGGGAACCACGGGATGAACGCGATGTTCTCGGCCGTGGCGTAGTCGAGCACGTCCTGGCTCTGCCGGTTGGTCAGGTTGTAGAGGTTCTGCACGCTGACGACGTCCACGATCTCCCGCGCCGCCGCCAGCTCCTCGACCGACACCTCCGAGACACCGATGTGCCGGACCTTGCCCTGGTCCTGCAGGTCCTTGAAAGCGCCCAGCTGGTCGGCCAGCGGCACGGCGGGGTCGATGCGGTGCAGCTGGATGAGGTCGATCCGGTCCACCTTCAGGTGCCGCAGCGAGAGCTCCACCTGCTGGGTCAGGTAGGCCGGGTGGCCGACCACCGTCCAGACGCCCGGGCCCTGCCGGGTGAAGCCGGCCTTCGAGCCGATGACGAGGTTCTCCGGGTAGGGGTGCAGCGCCTCGGCGATGATCTGCTCGCTGACGAGCGGCCCGTAGGAGTCGGCGGTGTCGATGAAGTCGACGCCCTGCTCCACCGCTGCCCGGACAACGCGCAGCGCGCCGTCCCGGTCGGCGGGCTCACCCCAGACGCCGGGGCC
Organism: Blastococcus sp. CT_GayMR16; assembly: GCF_004570875.1. Classification (GTDB taxonomy): domain Bacteria; phylum Actinomycetota; class Actinomycetes; order Mycobacteriales; family Geodermatophilaceae; genus Blastococcus_B. Next base: position 31,350 of record NZ_SPQK01000020.1, read on the forward strand.
GGGCAGCTGCATCGCGCCGTAGCCGAGCCGATGGATGGGCAGGTCGCCGCCGATGGAGAACGTGTCGCTCAGTTGTGCAGTGGTCATGTCTGGGGCCAGCACGGCACACCGCGCGGGTGTTCCCGGCACCGTGTTCGATGGCGGGATGGGCGAGGTTCTCGGTGGGCGGGTCGGGGAGATCATCGTGGTGCGGCACGGGCAGACCGAGTGGAGCCGCAGCGGCCAGCACACCGGCCTGACCGACCTGCCACTGCTCCCCGATGGAGAGGCCGACGGACGGCGCCTCGGACCCGTCCTCGCGGAGCGGCACATCACACACGCCTTCGTCAGCCCGCTCACCCGAGCCCGGCGGACGGCGGAGCTGGCCGGGCTCATGGACGGCGCGGTCGACACCTCCCTCGACCCGGACCTCGTCGAGGTCGACTACGGGGCCTACGAGGGCCGGACGACGAAGGACATCAGCGCGGAACTGGGCAGGCAGTGGTCCCTGTGGGCCGACGGAACCGCCCCCGGCGACACCCCCGGGGAGAGCCTCGACCAGGTGGCCCAGCGGGTCGACCGCGTCCTGGACAAGGTCCGGCCACTGCTGCCCGACGGCGACGTCGCGCTGGTGGCGCACGGGCACGTGCTGCGCATCCTCACCGCCCGGTGGCTCCGTCTGGGCCCGGAGGCCGGCGCCCTCTTCCCCCTCGCGACCGGCCGCTTCGGCGTCCTGGGCCACGAGCACGACCGGCCCGCACTGACCGGCTGGAACACCGGCTGCTCCTGAGCTACGTCGTCAGTGCCCGCGCCGGCGTGACCGGCTGCCATCTGCCTTCGGGCTCCTCGACCGGCGGCTGCGGGCGCACGGGCCGGCCGAACAGCCAGCCCTGACCCAGGTCGGCGCCGAGCGCGGTCACCTCGTCGGCGAGCCGCTCGGTCTCCACGCCCTCGGCCACGACGACGGCGCCGAGCTGGTGGGCGAGATCGGTGACCGCCTTCAGGACGGTGCGCGCCCCGTCGTCCGGGAGCTCCTGCACCAGTCGCTTGTCGAGCTTCACGACATCGGGGCGGACGGCCGCGAGCAGCGACAGGCTCGACCAGCCGGCGCCGACGTCGTCCAGGGCGACCCGCCAGCCCAGCGTGCGGTAGTGGTCGAGGATGGAGACCAGGTGACCGCGGTCGGCGATCGCGTGCGACTCGACCACCTCGAACACCAGCTGTGCGGGCTCGATCCCCGTCTCGTGCACCACCCGCTCTGTGCTGGCCAGGCAGACCTGCGGCCGGTAGATCGAGGTCGGGTTGAAGTTGACGAACAGGTCGTCGTCCCCGAGCCAGGGCACCGCGCCGGTGATCGCGGACTCGCGGCCGATCCGGTCGAGCCGGTGCAGCCAGCCGGCCTGCTCGGCAACGAAGAACAGGTCACCGCCCCCGACCTCGCGGCCGTCGACGACGCCGCGCAGCAGGGCCTCGTGGGCGGCGACGGAACGGTCGGCGAGGGACACGATCGGCTGGTAGACCGACCAGAACTCCGCCTCGGCGAGGACGCCCACCTCCACGGTCACCCCGCGGCGGGCCAGCTCGACGGCGAGCGTGGGTGCCGTCAGCAGTCGCGCGGTGAGCGCGGCCCCCTCGCCGGGTGGATCGGTGACCACCCGGAGTGCCTCGGTCTCGGCGGCGGTGAGCTCACGGGCCAGGATCTGGAAGAGCCGGTCCAGTCGGCGCCCGCCGCGGTCGTCGAGGATGTCCAGCAGCTGAGGGGACGAGTAGACCGTCAGCCCCATCGCCTTCGCGATCCGGGACACGCTCGGCAGGACGTGCCCGATCGAGGTGGCCACCAGCGCCCGGGTCGCGGGACCCGGGATCTCCCAGTTCTGGCGGCAGCCGCACACCCCGCCACACATCGTTCCCACACCCGCAGGATGACTGACCGTTTTCCCGCCGGCGCACAGGCGCGCGGCGGCCCGGAGGGTCTTCCGGATTGACACTCACAGGTTACTCGTAGGCGAAGTTCTGGAACGTTCTTATCTTTAGTGTCTAAGGTCTGCCCCATGTCCGTGCTCACGCCGACCGAGATCCCCCGCCCGAGCCGCGGAGGGCGACCCCGCGATCCCAGCCGCGACGGGGTCATCCGGGCCGCCATCCTGCGCCTGCTGGCCGACGTTGGATACGGCGCGCTCACGATGGACGCCGTGGCGTCGGAGGCCGGCGTCGGCAAGGCGACGATCTACCGCCGCTGGCGCACCAAGCAGGACCTCGTCGTCGACACGATCTCCGACCTGAACCGCGCCGAGGCGACGCCGGAGGACACCGGCTCCCTCGAGGGCGACCTGCGGGCGATCCTGCGGTCGCTGGTCGCCGTCATCACGGGACCGACCGGCGCCGCCACCCTGTCCCTGCTGTCGACGGTGCCGCACCAGCCGGCGCTGGCGCAGGCCTTCCGGAACGGCCCGCTGGGCGTCTGGCGCCACGCCTTCGACCAGATCTGGGCCCGCGCCGAGGGCCGCGGCGAGATCGGGCCGGGCATCGCCGGCTCCGTTCTTGCGGAGACCACCAGCGCACTGCTCGTGCAGCGCTGGCTGCTGACCGGGGACACGGTGGACGAGGCGTACGCCGACGAGGTGCTCGAGACGGTGATCCTTCCGCTGGTCCGCGCGTCCAGCGTGGCTGTCTGATCCGGCGCGGCTACCAGCCGAGCGTGCCCGGCTCCCCCTTGAACGGTCCGACGACCTCGTCGGTGATCCAGCCGCCGTAGAACCCGCCCGCCTGCGGCCGCGCCGTCTCCCCGTCGACGAGCGCGCGGTCGACCTTGCCCGGATAGAACGCGACCGCGCCCCGCAGGTGCTCGAAGCCGGGGCTCGGGTCCTCGTAGGACCAGGCGGCCTGGGGCACGCGCGTCCCGTCGACGACGACATCCCAGTAGGTGGCGGCGCCCTTCCACTCGCACCACGAACCGCCCCCGGCGCGCTCGAGCACGCCGTCGGCGACGTCCTCACGGGGGACGTAGTACACGGGCGGGTGGCTGGTCTCGCAGACGCGGACGGCACGGACGCTGTCGGCGAGCACACGGCCGCCGAACTCGACGACGATGCGCCGGGCGGTCACGTCGGCCGAGGGCGGCCGCGGGTAGTCCCAGACCGACTCCTGGCCCGGGCCCACCGGGTCGCGGCGCACGTCAGTCGTTGCGGTGCCGGATCTTCTGGACGACGGCGAAGGTGATCAGCAGGCCGACCGCACCCACGGTCGCCATCCCGGCCGGGGTCTGCAGGAAGCGCTGGACGGCGTCCCTGCCCTTGGCCTTCAGGCGCGTCGGGCTCGTCCGGTAGGTCAGCTGGTCCAGGGTGGCGGCCAGCGACTCGCGGGCGGCGTCGATCTCGAGCTGGATCTGTCGTGGGTCGCGAGGCACGGCGACAGCCTGCCAGACGATCCGCAGGCGGGCTCACCCGCGAACCCCAGGGACACCCGGGAGGGCTACTTCTAGACTTCGGGACCGAGCGGGAGTGGTGTAACGGCAGCCACGCCAGACTTAGGATCTGGTGCCTTCGGGCGTGGGGGTTCGAGTCCCCCCTCCCGCACAACAGTGAATCCCCAGCACCGTCCGGTGCGGCAGGCTGCGGGCTCGTGGGCGCGGAGTACGAGCTCGAGCCGCTGCGGACGGCCACCGCGGCTGGTCGATGAGTTCCGGGCCTGCGTGCGGTCAGAACCACCAGGACCTGCCGGGGAACTGACGCGCCCGTACGCGAAGGAGACGCATGGCCAAGCTGATCTACTCGATGATCACCTCGCTGGACGGCTACGCCGAGGCGGCGGAGGGCGACCTCGGCACCGGGGCCGAGGACGAAGAGGTGCACACCTTCATCGGTGACGTGTTCCGGTCGGTCGGCACGTTCCTCTACGGCCGCCGGATGTACGAGACGATGGTCTTCTGGGAGACCGCGCACACCGAGCCCGACGCGCCTCCGCACATCCTGCAGTACGCCCGGGACTGGCAGGCCGCCGAGAAGGTCGTCTACTCCACGACGCTGGAGTCGGCGTCCAGCGCGAAGACCAGGATCGAGCGGACGTTCGACCCGGACGCGGTGCGCACGCTCAAGGCCGAGGCTGACCACGACCTCAGCATCGACGGCCCGAACCTCGCCGCCCAGGCGATCGCCGCGGGCCTGGTGGACGAGTACCACCTCTTCATGACGACCAGCGTGGTCGGTGGCGGCAAGCGGTTCTTCCCCGACGGCGTCCGCCTCGATCTGGAGCTGGTCGAGGAGCGCGCCTTCGACACCGGTCTGATCTACGCCCGCTACCGAACCCGCTGAGCCGGCAGCTCCGACACCGTCGCTCCCTTCCCGGATCAGCCGAGCTGCTCCATGGCCTCGGCCCGGAACTGGGCGAGGAACTGGTCGCGGGTGATGCCCCGCCGCTCGGCCTCCCGGTCGCACAGCATGGCGATGACCAGCGACGACTGGCGGACGACGTCGGCGCGCGTGTCGTCGTCCAGGCCGCTGAGCACCTTCGTCCAGCCGGCCCAGTCGCCCTCTCCGGCGGCCTCCGCCATCTCCAGCACCAGGCCGAACCGGCGCAGCGACTCCAGGTTGGCCATCCGGCACTCCCTCGCTCGTCCGGTCGCCCGGTGCGCCCGATCGCCCTGACGGTATCGACGTCGTGCCGGCTCCCCGGCCGAGGCCCTACGGTGCCGCAATGATCGACAGCGACCCCCCGTGGGAACCGCCCCTGGCCGGCACCGAGTCCGAGCATCTCGTCGGGGCGCTCGACCGCCTCCGCACGACCTTCCGGTGGAAGGCCGACGACCTGGACGCGGCGGGGTTGCAGACCCGCATCGGCGCCTCGTCGCTGACGCTCGGCGGCCTGCTCAAGCATCTGGCGTTCGTGGAGGACTACCTCTTCACCACCAAGCTGACAGGGCAGCCGGTCGGGGCCCCGTGGGATTTCTCCGAGTGGGACGGCGACGACTGGCCGCTCACCTCCGCGGCCCAGGACACCCCCGAGCAGCTGTACGCGTTCTGGGACGACGCCGTCGCGCGGTCCCGCGAGCGCCTGACCTCGGCGCTGGCCGACGGCGGACTCGACCAGCTCGTCCACGTCTCGTCGCCGGACGGCCGCCATGCCAGCCTCCGCCGGCTCGTCTGCGACCTCATCGAGGAGTACGGCCGGCACACCGGGCGGGCATGCCGATCTGCTCCGCGAGGCCGTGGACGGCCGTGTCGGGGAGGACCCCCCGGCCGACTGGCGCCTCGCGCCGAGGTCCACGCCCGGCCTCTCCTGAGCGTCAGGCCAGGCGGACCCGCAGGTCCAGCTCGACCGACGGAGTTCCCGGGTCGTCACCGTCCACGACGGCCAGCAGGTGCACCTCGTCCGGGCGGAGCCTGCTGAGGGCGAGCCCCTCGACCTTGTGCACGTGGCCGTCCACCTGTGGGATCGGCGCGACGTCGACGACGCTGTCGCCGTCCACGAGGACGAGCGCGGAGGCAACAACGGGACCGTCGTCGACGGCGTTGGGGGTGTCCTCGGCAGCTGCGCTGAGCAGCATCCGACCATCGGGCAGCGTGATCGCGTCGGTCACGGCGAGACCGACACCCCCGACCGAACCGAGGTCGTAGCCGCGGGGGTGCCGGACCTGCACCGAGCCGCCACCGGTCCGGTGAATCGCGGCGGCGACGAGCTCCTCCAGCGAGAGGTCCACGCTCGCGGAGCGCACTCCCGCGGCCAGGTTGCCGCGGTTGAACCACCGCACGGTCCCGTCGTGACGGGCGGCGCCCTCGAGATTGAGGTGCTCCAGGGGCAGGCCGAGCCGCTGCGCGACCCGTTCGTAGAGGCGATCGAGGTCGGCGGCCTGCGCGACGGGCCGGCCGTCGCTGAGCTGCACGAGCACGCCGCGCATCCGCCGGCTCGTGGAGCCCGATCCGAGCAGCAGGACCGCCGGCTCCCCGTCCACCTCGACCGGACAGGCCACCTCCAGATCCGGCTTGAGGCGCTTCGTCCCGCGCGCCTCGCTGAACGTGTCGTGTCCCTCCACCGGCGGCAGGACCCGCACCGGCGTGATCTCGGCGGCACGGCGCCACGCGGCGAACGTGGCGTCGTCCTGACAGATGAGCCAGCCGTCGCCCAGCGGTGCGATGCCGGACGCCGCGGTCACCGGCGTCCCGTCGGAAAAACGCAGCGACCGGACGTCGTCCACGGAGACCAGCACCGGCCCACTGTGCGCGCTCCTCCGCCGGACCGCTCCGGGCCGTCGGCGCCCGCGTCCAGGTCCGGGGCCGGACGGGGAGCCCTTGCGCGTCCTCGGCCTTCCGAGCAGCCTGCGCCGATGGGCGTCTACACCGAGCACCTCCGGCCACGACTGCACAACCTCGCCCTGAACGGTCGCGCCACCGGCGAGGTACGCGACCGCGTCTGCGCCGGCCTGAGCGGCGACGTCCTCGAGATCGGCTACGGCTCGGGACTCAACCAACCGCACCTGCCGACGGCGGTGACCGGCGTGTGGGCGATCGAGCCGTCCGCGACCGCCCTCCGGCTGAGCGAGGAGCGTCGGAGCGCCTCGGAGATCCCGGTGGTCGTGGCCGGTGACGACGCGCAGTCGCTCCCCTTTCCCGACGACCGTTTCGACGCCGCGCTGTGCACGTGGGTGCTCTGCGGCATCCCCGACGCGGGTGCCGCGCTGGCGGAGGTGGCCCGCGTCCTGAAGCCGGGCGCGTCGCTGCACTTCGTCGAGCACGGCCTGGCGCCGGACCCCACCGTCGTCCGGTGGCAGCGCCGCACCAACTCGATCAACCGGGCGATCGCCGGTTGCATCCTGGACAACGACGTCCGTTCCCTGCTGGGCGCCTCGCCGCTCACGGTGACCGAACTGAGCCAGCAGTACGAGAAGGGCGCGCCGAAGTCCCAGGGCTCCATGTACGAGGGGCGCGCCGCGGCCTGACGGTCACCCTTCGGGGTGGGACCGCCGCCGCTCGCCTCGGGAGCGGAACCCGACCGGCCGAAGTCCTAGGCATGACCAGCTCTGCTTCGTCGGCCACCTGGCTGCCCGCGGCCGTCGCCCGCGCCGCCGTGGTCTCCCCTGCCCCCGCCCACGCCGTGCCCACGACCGGCCGCCACCGCGCGCCCGACATGCCCGGCCCGTTCACCTTCGCAACCCCGCGCGACCTCGTCCGCAGGGGGCGGCACAGCGAGGCGAAGTGGAGCGGTGAGCTGCACGACCCGCGCCGCGACGAGGTCGACGCCTTCGACTGGCTGGGCTTCGGGCAGAACTGAGCGTCAGCCGGCCCGAAGGACCTCGGCGAGCACCGGCACCAGCGCGGCGAATGCCTGGCCGCGGTGACTGCGCGCGTCCTTCTCCTCCGGCGTCAGCTCCGCCGAGGTGACGTCGAGTCCCTCCGGCACGAACACCGGGTCGTAGCCGAACCCGTTGGCGCCGCGCTTCCCGCGGATCACGCTGCCCCGCCACTGCCGCGCGAGGACCCGCTCGGTGCCGTCGGGGGTCACGAGCGCGGCCGCGCAGACGAACGCCGCACCCCGGCGTTCGTCGGGCACGTCGGCGATCTGCCCCAGCAGCAGCGCGGTGTTCGCCTCGTCGTCCCCGTGCCGGCCCGACCACCGGGCCGAGAGCACCCCGGGCATCCCGTTGAGCGCGTCGACGGTCAGACCGGAGTCGTCGGCCACGGCGGGCAGACCCGTGTGGCGCACCGCCTCGCGCGCCTTCAGCAGGGCGTTCTCCTCGAACGTCGCGCCGGTCTCGGGCGCCTCCGGGTACTCGTCGACGTCGCGCAGGCCGATGACCTGCACCCCGGGGACGGCGGACTCCAGCAGCCGCTGCAGCTCCGCGAGCTTGCCCGCGTTGCGGGTGGCCAGGAGCAGGGTGCTCATCGAGCCAGCGCTTCGGCCTGCAGCCGGGTCAGCTCGGCGCAGCCGGCGACCGCGAGGTCCAGCAGCTCGTCGAGGGTCTTCCGGTCGAACACCGCGCCCTCCGCGGTGCCCTGGACCTCGACGAAGTTCCCGTCGCCGGTGCACACGACGTTCATGTCGGTGCCGGCGCGCACGTCCTCCTCGTAGGCGAGGTCCAGCCGGGGCTCGCCGTCGATCACCCCGACGCTGACAGCCGCGACCGACTGGCCGATCGCGTGGGGCTTGGCCAGCTTCTTGCGGTCGCCCAGCCACGAGACGGCGTCGGCGAGGGCCACGTAGGCGCCCGTGATGGCTGCGGTCCGGGTGCCGCCGTCGGCCTGCAGGACGTCGCAGTCGATGGCGATGCTGTTCTCGCCGAGAGCGGCCAGGTCGATCGAGGCGCGCAGCGAGCGGCCGATCAACCGGCTGATCTCATGGGTGCGGCCGCCGATGCGGCCCTTCACCGACTCGCGGTCACTCCGGGTGTGGGTGGCCCGCGGGAGCATCGCGTACTCCGCGGTCACCCAGCCCAGGCCCGAGCCCTTGCGCCAGCGCGGCACGCCCTCGGTCACGCTGGCCGCGCACAGCACGCGCGTGCGGCCGAACTCGACGAGCACGGACCCCTCGGCGTGGTCGAGCCAGGAGCGGGTGATGGTCACGGGGCGGAGCTGGTCGGCTGTACGGCCGTCGGGGCGGGTCACGAGATCCGAGGGTAGTTGCGGGCCCGGGCCGGCCTTCCGTGCGTCCCGGGACGACGGCCGCGATGATCACCGCATGCGATCGGAACTGCGTGCGGTCCGGACCGGCGGGATGCCGGTCGTGGTGGACCTGACCGAGGACTGCGCCGAGTTCGTCCGGCAGGAGGTCGACGGCCTGCTGCACGTCTTCGTGCCGCACGCGACTGCCGGGATCGCGATCCTGGAGACCGGCGCCGGCAGCGACGACGACCTGCTCGCCCAGCTGGACGTGCTGCTCCCCCGCGACGACCGCTGGCGGCACCGGCACGGCAGCCCGGGACACGGCCGCGACCACGTCGTCCCGGCGTTCATCCCCCCGCACGCCAGCGTGCCGGTGCTCGAGGGGCTGCTGCAGCTGGGCACCTGGCAGCGGATCTGCCTGGTCGACACCAATACCGACAACGCCCAGCGGCACGTCCGCTTCTCCTTCCTCCCCGGCTGAGCTGCCGCGCGCGCCTCCCCCGGTTCCGGGTCGTCGGAGGAACACGGCAGGATGCCGGTCATGACCGACAGCGGCACCGACACGGCCTCCGTCCGCCTGTCCCCCGGCGACCCGGCGCCGGACTTCACGCTGCCCGACGCCGAGGGCACGCCGGTGACGCTCTCGTCCTATCGCGGACGGCGCGTCATCGTGTACTGCTACCCGGCGGCACTGACCCCGGGATGCACGACCCAGGCCGTCGACTTCACCGCCGCAGCGGGCGAGCTCGCCGAGGCGGGGCTCGACATCATCGGCATCTCCCCCGACCAGCCCGAGAAGCTGCTGCGTTTCCGGGACAAGGAGAAGCTCGACATCACCCTCGTCTCCGACCCGGACAAGAAGGTGCTCCAGGCCTACGGCGCGTACGGCCCGAAGAAGCTGTACGGCAAGGAGGTCATCGGCGTGATCCGCTCGACCTTCGTCGTCGACGCCGAGGGCCGCATCGAGAGCGCCGCCTACAACGTCAAGGCGACCGGCCACGTGGCCAAGCTGCGCCGCGACCTCGGCTTGGGCTGACCCGGGACGGATCGCCTCAGGAGTGCTGGGCCTCGGCCCGCACCGCCGCGCGCGCCTCGGCGTACCGGACCACCTCGAACGCGATCAGTGCGACGAGGACGGCGACGAGCACAGCCAGAGCTGCCAGCGCCGGCAACTGAGCGGTGGCCAGGGGCGCGGCGAGCACCACCACCGCGACCACGGCCCGTGGGCGGTTGATCGAGCCGACGTTGCGCAGCCGGAACGCCAGGTGGGCCAGGAGGTAGGCCGCGACGCCGCCGTACATCGCCCAGAGCGCGGTCGTCGGCAACGGGTCGGTGAGGCTGTGGTGCGAGGTGTCGGCGACGTACTCCGCGGTCTTCTTCAGGCCGAGGGCGAGGTAGACGATTCCGGCCACCATCGGGAAGTGCAGGTAGGTGTAGGAGTCCCGCGCGAGCTTGACCCGTTCGACGCCCTGGCGGCGGCTCAGCTCCCGTTCGGCGACCGGGGCCACGACGTCGAAGTACAGCCACCACAGCGCCACGCTGACCGCCAGGCCGAGCAGCGCAGCGCCGATGACGGGCACGGTCAGCGGCAGGTCGGTGACCCCGACGCCCACGGCGATGATCGACTCCCCGAGCGCGATGATCACGATCAGCCCGTGCCGCTCCGCGAAGTGCACAGGGGACGGCAGCCGCCAGCCGTTCCCCGAGGCGTACACGCCGGTGTAGTCGATGACGAGGGCCAGTGCCCAGAGCCCGGTCTGCGCGGCACCGCCGAGCACCGCCCCCACCACGAGCAGCGTGACGGCCACGCCGACGGGAACGGCCGTGCGCAACAGCTGCCGGCGGAGGTCCGCGTCGCCCAGGGCCGCGACGGCGTACACCGACAGGTGCAGGAGGCGGATGAGGGCGAGCGCACCGGCCAGGACGACGGGCGCGCTGATGCCACCGCCCTCGTCACCCCAGGCCTCCGGAATGGCCAGCGCGACCAGGAACATGGCACCCATCGCGGCGATCATCGCCGCGCGGACCACCCCCTCGTCGGCATGCGCCTGGTTGCCCAGCCAGGCGTAGCTGCACCACACGAACCACATCAGGGCGAGCAGGACGAGCCCCCGCAGCAGCCCCCGCCAGCCGAGGTCGTCGGCCATGAACGCGGTGACCTGGGTGATCGCGAAGACGAACACCAGGTCGAAGAAGAGCTCGAGCGTGGTGACGCCGTGCCCCTCCTCCGTGGGCACGATCCGCGCCCGGAGGCGGCGGCGGTCCGGGCCGGCTGCCGGGGCAGGCTGCGGTGCGTCGGTCTGCCGGCTCACGTCGTCCCCTCTCGAGGGTCGCCGGCGCCTGGCCGGCCGGCTGACCGGGACATCATGGACGCTGACCGTGTCCCCGGACAGGACGTCGGCCGCGGGCCGGTGTCACGCGCGCCACGTACCAGGCCGCGGCTGCACATCCGGCTCGTCGGGCCCGTTGCCCTCCCAGGGGAAGCAGTGATCGGGGAACGCCCAGGTGAGCTGGTAGGCCGGCACGGAGTACTCGGCGGGGCGTTCGTAGAACCGGTTGGCCACGAGCACAACCTCGCCCGGGTTCGGCAGTTCCTCGACGACCAGCCGGATGTCGGCCCAGTCCGGCCAGACGAGCAGCTCGCCGGCGACGAGATTCCGTCCGTCGGCCACGACTCCGGCGACCCGGCTCACGACGCTGTGCGTGGTCTTCGCCCCCAGACCGACGAGAACCAACTCGGGATGCCCGAGTCCGAACAGGCCGACGGTGTAGCCGAACGGGGGCTCGTCGGGCTCGTCACCGGCGCCGACGTACTGGACCGACCAACGGTGGGCCCGGATCACCTGGGCGAGGTGGGCGTCCTCCTGGTCCAGCCAGGCGATCGTCTGCGGGTCGTGCGTCATACGAGCAGCCTGCGCGCGAGTACCGACAGAACGGGCTCTCACGGCCGGCCTGTGGACGGGGAAGCGGGGTGGGGACGGCGGTCAGTCGCCGGGGGGCGCGGCCTCGTCGGCCGCCTGCTGGGCCCTCTTCCGCCGCTTGCCCTCGTGCATGGCCTGCACCCGCGCGATGGGGATGGTGTGCCCCTCGGCGAGCAGGTCGGCCGGCAGGGTCTGCGGTTCGGGCAGTTCGGCCGCCCACTCGGTGGGGAACCGGTCCGAGGCGGACGTCACGGTGAAGTCCGCGGGCCGGACGTCGTCCAGGGCGTCCCAGCCGACCGGCGCGGACACGGGCAGGGACGGCCGGATCCGCGGGCTGTAGGCGGCGACGATGGTGTTCTGCCCCGACCGGGTCGAGTCGACGAAGACCCGCCCGTGCCGGTCCTCCTTGAGGTAGGCGGTCGTCGCGAGCTCGGGGTCGAGACGCTCGGTGCGGGCCGCGAGCGCGCGGGTGGCGGCCGCGACGTCCTCGAAGGGCGCCCCACGGACCGGGACGACCACGTGCACCCCCTTCGACCCGCTGGTCTTCACCGCTCCCGTCAGCCCGGAGTCCTCGAGCGCCTGCCGGACCAGCCGGGCGGCACGGACGACGGTCGCGAAGTCCGCACCCTCGGGCGGGTCCAGGTCGAGCACCAGGCCGGTCGGCTCCGCCTCCCCGACGCGGAAGAAGGGGACGTGGAACTCGACAGCGCGCTGGTTGGCCAGCCACAGCAGGGTCCGGCGGTCGTCGCAGAGCACCTGCGCGATCTCGCGGTGCGAGCCCTCCGACCAGACGGGCACCGTCCGCACCCAGTCGGGGGCGCCCTTCGACACGTTCCGCTGCATGAACGGCGCCTGACCGGGACGCACCCGCTTCACCGACAGCGGCCGGCCCGCCAGCAGCGGGACCATCCGGTCGGCCACGGCGTCCAGGTAGTCGACGAGGTCGCCCTTGGTCACGCCGAGGTCGTCACCCAGCGGCTGGTCGAGGCTGGTCAACCGGACGCCGTCACGCTCCTCCTCCACGCCGCTCACCGTGCCGTCTCCTCGCCAGGTCGGCAAGCGGCCCTCCTGCAGGGGCCCGCCGCGAGCTCGCGAGTGGTGGGGGGCAGGAGGGTCCTTTTCAGATCTCGTAGGTCGCGCCGGAATGGACGAGCTCGGTCTCGGAGAAGACGGCGCTCGCGGCGAACAGCTGGCCGATCTCGTCGACCCAGGCCGGGATGTGCGTCAGCAGCAGGCGGCCGACGCCGGCCGCGGACGCGTGCTCGCCGGCCTCCCGGCCGGTGAGGTGCAGCCCCGTGGGCAGGTCGGGGCCGGGCGGGTGGGCCGCCTCGGCCAGGAGCACGTCGGCACCGCGGGCCAGCTCGATGACGCGCTCGCACGGGCCGGTGTCGCCGGTGTAGACCAGCGACCGCCCGTCGACGGTCAGCCGGATGGCGTAGCACTCCACCGGGTGCGCCGTGCGGGCGAGCGTGACCTCGAAGGGTCCGAGCAGGAACGAGCCCGACCCGACCGGGACGAAGTCGAAGACGTCGGTGAGCCCGTCGCCGTCCAGGTCGTAGGCGAGCGCCAGCCGCCGTTCGGCGCCGACGGGCGCGTACATCGGCACGAGTTTCCGGGGGGACGGGCCGGCGTAGCGGTGCCAGACCACGAACGGCGCGACGTCGAGGCAGTGGTCGGCGTGCAGGTGGGACAGGAAGAGCGCGTCGATGCTCGCCGGGTCCACATAGCCTTGCAGCGGACCGAACGCGCCGTTGCCCAGGTCGAGCAGCAGCCGGAATCCCTCGTGCTCGACGAGGTAGCTCGATGCGGGCGACTTCGGCCCCGGGCCGCTGCCGGAGCAGCCGACGATGGTCAGCTTCACGCGGCACCCACCGATGCGACCCGGAGCACCGAGCCGATCTCGGGGCCGAGGAAGCGCCGGCCCAGCCGGGCGAACGGCTCGGGGTCGCCGGTGGCAAGGAAGCGGTGCTCGGGCGGCGGAGCGTCCAGGTCGCGCAGCAGGTCGGCGCCGGTGAGCACCCGGTAGACGTCCTTGGCGGTCTCCTCGGCGCTGGACACCAGGGTGACGTCGTCGCCCATCACCAGCGAGATGACGCCGGTGAGCAGCGGGTAGTGCGTGCAGCCGAGGACGACGGTGTCGACGCCGGCGGCCAGCAGCGGGTCGAGGTAGGACTGGGCCAGGCCGAGCACCTGGCGGCCGCTGGTGACCCCGCGCTCCACGAAGTCGACGAAGCTCGGGCAGGCCGCGCTGGTCACGGTGATCTGCGGCGCCGCGGCGAAGGCGTCCTCGTAGGCGCCGCTCGTGACGGTGGCCTGGGTGCCGATGACGCCGACCTGCCCGTTGCGGGTCGCGGCCGTCGCCCGGCGGACCGCGGGAAGGACCACCTCGACCACCGGGACGTCGTAGCGCTCGCGGGCATCCCGCAGGGAGGCGGCGCTGGCGGAGTTGCAGGCGACCACCAGCATCTTGACCCCGTCGGCCACCAGACCGTCCATCACGGCGAGGGAGTGCCGGCGCACCTCGGCGATGGGCAGCGGGCCGTAGGGGCCGTTCGCGGTGTCGCCGATGTAGCGGATCGCCTCGTGCGGAAGCTGGTCGAGCACGGCCCGGGCGACCGTCAGCCCACCGACACCGGAGTCGAAGATGCCGATCGGCGCGTCTGCTCCGCGCATTGTCTGCGTTCCTCCCATATTGCGCGTCAGGCTAGCTGCCCGTAGCGACACGTTGCAGGACGTGTGCGCCGACGTCTGCGGCACCCTTCTCCCCGACACACGGCGAAGGCCCTCTCCCGGTTCAGGAGAAGGCCGTCGACGCCGTGCTGATCATGAAGGAGGCATCAGGCCCAGAGCTGGCCCTCCAGCGCGGTGGTGGCGTCCTCGAGCGAACCGCCGTACGCACCGGTGGAGAGGTACTTCCAGCCGCCGTCGCAGACGATGAACGCGATGTCGGCATGCCGGCCGGCCGCGACCTCCTTGTCGGCGATGCCGAGCGCCGCATGCAGGATCGCGCCGGTCGAGATGCCGGCGAAGATGCCTTCGCGCTCCACCAGCTGGCGGGTGCGGTGGATGGCGTCCTCCGGGCCGACGGAGAAGCGGGAGTCCAGCAGCGAGGCGTCGTAGAGCTCGGGGATGAACCCCTCGTCGATGTTGCGCAGGCCGTAGACCAGCTCGCCGTAGCGCGGCTCGGCGGCGATCACCTGGACGCCGGGCTTGTGCTCCCGCAGGTAGCGGGAGACGCCCATCAGCGTCCCCGTCGTGCCGAGACCGGCGACGAAGTGGGTGATCGTCGGGAGGTCGGCGAGGATCTCCGGGCCGGTGCCCTCGTAGTGCGCCAGCGCGTTCGCCGGGTTGCCGTACTGGTACAGCATCACCCAGTCCTCGTGCTCGGCCGCGAGACCCTTCGCCACCGCCACGGCCTGGTTCGATCCGCCCGCGGCCGGCGAGTAGATGATCTGCGCGCCGTACATCTCCAGCAGCTGGCGCCGCTCGATCGAGGTGTTCTCCGGCATGACGCAGATGAGCTTGTAGCCGCGCTGACGGGCGACCATCGCCAGCGAGATGCCGGTGTTCCCGCTGGTCGGCTCCAGGATCGTGGCCCCCGGCTGCAGCGACCCGTCCTTCTCGGCGGCGTCGACCATGGCGATCGCCGCGCGGTCCTTGATCGAGCCGGTCGGGTTGTGGTCCTCCAGCTTGGCCCACAGCCGGACGTCGGGGGTCGGCGACAGGTTCGGCAGCCCGACGAGCGGAGTGCCGCCCAGGGAGTCGACGAGAGACGCGAAGCGGGCCATGGGAGGTCAGCCGCCGGCGACGGCGGGGAGGATCGTGACCGAGTCGCCGTCCTTGACCTGGGTGTCGAGGGCGCCGGTGAAGCGCACGTCCTCGTCGTTGACGTAGACGTTGACGAAGCGGTGCAGCTTGCCCTCCTCCGTCACCAGACGGTTCTTGAGGCCGGGGTGCTGGCTGTCGAGATCGTCGACGAGCGCGCCGAGCGTGGCGCCGCTGCCCTCGACGGTCTTGTTGCCGCCGGTGTGGGTGCGCAGAATGGTCGGGATCCGGACCTCGATGGCCATGGCGTGCGGTTCTCCTAGAACTGGGATGTCAGGGGACGCTGCGCGGGGCGCAGCAGTGGTGCGTCTGTGCGGGCCAACGCCCGTCCGCCGCCGGGGATTCCGGACGGCGGCGCTTCCTCAGTCGTAGACGACGGTGGTCGGGGAATGACCGAAGAGGTAGGACTCGACGATCTCGACCTCCTCCTCGCTCACCTCCCCGTCCACGATGCGGAAGCTGCGGAACTCGACGTCGTCGCCGGCCAGCCCCGTCTGGTTCCCGTGGTGCCGCGTGGACACCAGGACGTAGTGCGCGTTCGGCTCGGACGCGTAACTGATGTCGGTGCGCGAGGGATGGGCCTCGGTGGCGGTGTGCGAGTGGTAGATCACCACCGGCTCTTCGTCCCGGTCGTCCATCTCGCGGTAGAGCTTCAGCAGGTCACCGGAATCGAACTCGTAGAACGTCGGCGACCGCGCCGCGTTGAGCATCGGGAGAAAGCGCTCGGGGCGGTCACTGCCCTCGGGACCGGCGACGACGCCACAGGCCTCGTCCGGGTGGTCTTCCCGGACGTGGGCCACGATGGCGTCGTAGGTCGCGCGGTCGATGCGCAGCACGAGGCTCAGTCTAGTAGAAGGACCCTCCTGCCCCCCGACCGCTCGCAAGCTCGCAGCCGGGCCCCTGCAGGAGGGCCGATCACAGCCGATACCGTCGGGCCTCGTGTTGGTCAACCTGCTCATCGCCGCCGGGGTCGTGCTCTTTCCGATCCCCGCGCTGGTCCTGGGCGCCCGTGGCCTGCTCAAGCGGCCCGGCTACACCGCCGACGAACCGGCCGACCGGGTCTCCTACATCGTGCTGATCTCCTTGCGCTGCCTCCTGCTGCTGGTGGTGTTCGCGCTGTCCGTCGTGATCCTCGTGTCCACGATCGGCGCCACGGTGCGCGACGTGGAACTGCACGGGCTGGTCTACGTCTTCTTCGCCCTCGACGTGCTGCTGGCCCTGCTGATCGTGTTCAGCTTCGGGCGCCGCGAGCGCCGGCGAGTGCGTCGACGAGCGACCCCTGCAGCGCGGTGAGCCAGTAGTAGACCGCCAGTTGCTGGTCCTGTTCGTCGGCGACGTCGTCCGGCGGCTCGGTGTCCTCGGTGATGTCCAGCCGCGTACCCAGCGCGAGGCGCAGGTCGTTGCTGCTGCGCAGCCACGCCCCCGCCTGGTCGCGATCGAGCCGGATCTCACCCCCGCCGTCGGGCAGGGTGGCGCGGACGATGGCCAGGTCGTCGGTCTTGCCGCTGCGCAGCGAGGACTCGGTGAGCTCCCGGTAGTCGGCGGCGAGCTCCGGATCTCCACGGTGTCCGTCCGGCAGCAGCCGGGCCATCACGGGGTCACCGGCGACGTCGTCGGTGTCCGCGGCGAGCAGCTGCTCCAGCTGGTCGAGGAGCAGGCCGACGATGCCGGCCTCGGCCGGGTCGAGCCGGGCGACGACGTCGCCGCCCCTGGTCACTCGGAAAGTCTTCACGAGTCCCTCTGGTAGCTGGCCCACAAGCCGTAGGCGTGCAGCCGGCTGGTGTCGTGCTCCATGCGCTCGCGCGGCCCGGAGCTGACGATGGCCTTGCCCTCGTGGTGCACCTGCAGCATCAGCGTCGTGGCCGTCGGCTCGTCGTAGCCGAACAGCTCCTGCAGCACGAAGGTGACGTAGTTCATGAGATTGACCGGGTCGTTCCAGACGACGGTGACCCACGGACGGTCGAGATCGGAGTGTTCCTCCACCGTCGTCTCGGGCGTCCGGGACGGAGCGAGCGGGCCGGCCACCCGACCACTTTAGGACGCCGGCCCGACAACGTCCGCAGCCGCCTTTACGCTCCGGGACCATGCCGAAGTCCGGAGAGCCCGTCCCTCCCGCAGCCCGACCGGCTCCCGCGCTGTTCACCGACCGGTACGAGCTGACGATGGTCGCCGCCGCCCTGGCCGACGGCACGGCCGACCGCGACTGCGTGTTCGAGGTGTTCGCCCGCCGCCTGCCCCACGGCCGCCGCTACGGCGTCCTCGCCGGCACCGGCCGGCTGCTCGAGGCGCTGCCCCACTTCACGTTCGGGGACGACGAACTGGCCGCGCTGCGCGAGCAGGGGCTCACCGACCAGCGGCTGCTCGACTGGCTGGCCGACTTCCGGTTCACCGGCGACATCGACGGCTACGCCGAGGGCGACCTTTACTTTCCCGGCTCCCCCGTGCTGACCGTCCGGGCACCGTTCGCCGAGGGAGTGCTGCTGGAGACCCTGGCTCTCTCGGTGCTCAACCACGACAGCGCGATCGCCTCGGCCGCGGCGCGCATGGTGGCCGCCGCCTGCGAGCGGCCGTGCATCGAGATGGGGTCGCGACGCACCCATGAGGAGGCCGCGGTCGCCGCCGGCCGCGCCGCGTACCTGGTGGGGTTCGCGTCCAGCTCCAACCTCGAGGCCGGCCGGCGCTACGGCGTCCCGACCACAGGCACCAGCGCGCACGCGTTCACGCTGCTGCACGACGACGAGCGTTCCGCGTTCCGGTCGCAGGTCGACACGCTCGGCCCCGGCACGACGCTGCTGGTCGACACCTATGACGTCGACCAGGGCATCCGGACGGCGGTGGAGGTGGCCGGCCCGCAGCTCGGTGCCATCCGCCTGGACTCCGGCGACCTGCCGACCCTCGCCACCCACGCCCGCCAGCTGCTGGACTCCCTGGGAGCCGCGTCGACCCGGATCGTGGTCACCAGCGACCTCGACGAGTACGCCATCGCCGGACTCATGGCCGCGCCCGTTGACCGGTACGGCGTGGGCACCTCGCTGGTCACCGGCTCGGGCGCGCCGACGGCCGGCATGGTCTACAAGCTGGTCCAGCGCGACGGCGTCCCGGTGGCGAAGAAGTCGGAGGGCAAGAACTCCGTCGGCGGCCGCAAGCACGCCGTCCGCCGGCACGCCTCCGACGGGACGGCGCTGGCCGAGGTGGTCAGCAGCGCACCGATCACCCCCCGGGACGGCGACCGCGACCTCGTCGTCCCCCTCGTCCGGGCCGGGGCGACCTGCAGCGACGTGACCCCCGCGGAGGCCATGGCCCAGGCACGGGCGCACCACGAGCAGGTGCGCGCGGCACTGCCGCCGGAGGCCTGGGCGCTGTCCCGCGGGGAATGCGCGTTGGAGACCGTGACGGCATGAGGAGGCATCGATGACGCGAGCGCTGATCGTGGTCGACGTGCAGAACGACTTCTGCGAGGGCGGCAGCCTGGCCGTGGCCGGCGGCGCCGCGGTGGCCGCTGCGATCTCCGGCCACATCCCGGCGGCCGGCTACGACCACGTCGTCGCCACCCGGGACCACCACATCGACCCGGGCACGCACTTCGCCGAGCACCCGGATTTCCTGGCGACCTGGCCCGCGCACTGCGTCGTCGGATCCGGCGGGGTCGAGCTGCACCCCGCGCTGGACCGGGAGCCGCTGGAGGCGATCTTCGACAAGGGCGAGTTCGCGGCCGCCTACTCCGGCTTCGAGGGCGCTTCCGACGGCGTCGCGCTCGCCGACTGGCTGCGCGAACGAGGCGTGGACGCCGTCGACGTGGTCGGCATCGCGACCGACCACTGTGTGCGCGCCACGGCGCTGGACGCCGTCGGCAACGGCTTCGCGACCCGGGTCCTGCTCCCGCTCACGGTCGGCGTCGCCGAGGGCACGACGCAGGCGGCACTGGAGCAGCTCCGGATCGCCGGCGTCGACCTGCAGGGACACGTCAGCCGGGCGTGAGGACACCCGCCGGCCCTGGGTGTGCTCAGGCGGCGGCGCGGTGGCTGCCCAGCAGCCGGCCGTGCTCGAGGGCGTCGCGCTCGGCCGTGGCCTTGAGCTCGGCAGCCAGCTCGGTGAAGCCGTCCAGCATCGGGTTCACACCGACCAGGGTGAACTCGCGCTCGACCACCCGCAGGTCCAGGTGCCAGCCGTCCTCGAGGATCCGGCGGATCCAGCCAGTGGCGTGGTCCCAGCCCTCGCGCGGCGTGCCGGCGCTGTAGTTCCCGCCGCGCACCGTGACCAGCACGGCGGGCTTGCCGGCCAACGGCGCGTCGCCGGCGGGGCTCATCCGGGGGTCGGTGAGCACGAGGTCGACCCACGCCTTGAAGTGCTGGGAGACCCCGAAGTTGTACAGCGGCACCGCGAACAGCAGCGCCTCGGCGTCGATCAGTTCGTCGACCAGGGTGGCGGCCAGCGCCACGGCCTCCGCCTCCTCCGGAGTGCGCTGCTCGGCGTCCAGCCGGCTGCCCGCCACCGCCGACGCCCAGGCGCCGGCCGGCAGCGGCTCGGTGCCGATGTGCCGCCGGGTGACCGGGGCGGCCGGGTTCCCGACCCGCCACTCGGCCTCGACGATGTCGGCGATCTCGCGGCTGGCGGATCCCTCGACGCGGATGCTGGCGTCCAGACGGAACAGCGACATGACGTTCTCCTCACTAGTTCTGGGCTTGCTGCTACGAAAAGGCTAGCACTAGGAATTTCGGAGTGTGGTCTAGCATGAAGTCGTGACCGAGGACCCGGCGCACAGCGCGCGCGCCTGCGACGGGGCGCTCGTTCGCGTCTTCGACGTCCTGGGGAAGCGCTGGAACGGCGTCATCATCGGCGTGCTGGTCGACGGGCCGGCGTCGTTCAGCGAACTGCGCCGGGCGGTCCACGGGATCAGTGACTCGGTGCTCTCCGACCGGCTCACGGAGCTGGCCGCCACCGGGCTGGTCCACCGGACGGTCGCGGAAGGGCCGCCGGTCTCCGTCCGCTACGAGCTGACCGACTCCGGCACCAAGCTCATGCCAGCGCTGCGCGAACTGTCCCGATGGGCCGCCGACAACCTGGACGCGACCGCGCCGACTGCGTGAGCGCCCCTGGCTTCAGGTCCCCGCATCCACGACTTCGTCGCGGGTGAAGCCGAGCACCTGCAGCACCGCATCGAGGTAGGGCTGGTTGAGCGCCGTGTGCGCCTGCTCGCGCACGAAGGGCTTGGCGTTGAACGCGATGCCCAGGCCCGCGGTGTTCAGCATGTCCAGGTCGTTCGCGCCGTCGCCCACCGCGACGGTCTGCTCCAGCGGGATCCCGTACTGCTCGGCGAACCGGGCCAGGGCGCGGGCCTTGCCCGGGCGGTCGACGATCTCGCCGACCAGGCCGCCGGTGAGCTTGCCGTCGACGACCTCGAGGGTGTTGGCAGCGGCGAAGTCCAGGCCGAGCGCCTCGGCCAGCGGATCGGTGATCTGGGTGAACCCGCCGCTGACGATGCCGCAGCGGAACCCCAGCCGCTGCAGGGTGCGGATGAGGGTGCGTGCCCCGGGCGTCAGGACCAGGGCCTCCCGGACCTCGTCCAGGACCTCCACCGGCAGCCCTTCGAGGACGGCGACGCGCGCCCGCAGCGACTCGGCGAAGTCCAGCTCGCCGTTCATCGCGGCAGCGGTGATCCGCGCGACCTCGGCGGCACGGCCGGCCCGGGCGGCGAGCTCGTCGATGACCTCCCCGCGCACGAGGGTGGAGTCGACGTCCAGCACGATCAGCCGCTTGCTCCGGCGGGCCAGCCCGACCTGCTCGACGGCGATGTCGGCACCGGTGGCCGCGGCGACCGACGCCAGCGCCGTCCGCAGGGCCGTGGCCTCGGCACCGGAGACGGTGAGCTCGAAGCTCGTCACCGGGTAGTCCGACAGCCGCCGGATGGCGTCGATGTTGCCGCCGATCCCGGCGATCGCGTGGGCGGCGCCGGCGACGGCGTCCGGCGGCACGGGGCGGCCGAGCACGATCACGTGGTGCGGCCGGCCCGCGGGTGCGGCCACGGGCTCCGGGATCGACGCCGACTCGACCTCGACGGTCATGCCGGTCGCCGCGGCGACCTCTGTCGCCAGGCGCCCCAGGTGGGCCAGGAGCGAGCCCTCGTCGGCCGGGGCGACGTCGTCCACCGCGAGGGAGCCGACGACCACCCCGAGGACGAGGTGGCCGTGCACGACGACCTGCTCGACGTCCAGGACCTCCACGACCGGGGCGCCGTCGGCGAGGGCCGAGAACAGCCGCGCCGTCACCCCGGGCCGGTCGATGCCCGAGACGGTCAGCACCGCGCGCGCCGCCGCCGTCGACGGGGCGGGCGGGAGGCGAGGCGTGGGGTCCAGCGGTGAAAGGACCCCCTTCCCCCCACCCCTCGCACGCTCGGGGTGGGTCCCTGAAGGGGGCCGTTCCATGTCGCCTCGGCCTCCGGTCAAGTGGCTCAGAGGGGGTCCGGGTCGTTCGGCCCCTGCCGCTTGCCGGTGCCCTCCAGCAGCTCGCTGGCGTACGGCGCGTGCCGCGATCCGGAGTGCGCCTCGGCCTGCAGGCGCTCGAGCATGTGCGGGTAGTGGGCCTCGAACGCGGGACGCTCGGACCGGATCCGCGGGATCTCCACGAAGTTGTGCCGCGGCGGCGGCGAGGACGTCGCCCACTCCAGCGAGTTCCCGTGACCCCATGGGTCGTCGCGCAGGGCCAGTTGCCCGTACTTCCACGACTTCACCACGTTGTAGAGGAACGGGATGGTCGAGGCGCCGAGGACGAACGCGAAGATCGTGGAGATCGTGTTCAGCGTGGTGAAGCCGTCGGTCGACAGGTAGTCGGCGTAGCGGCGCGGCATGCCCTCGTTGCCCAGCCAGTGCTGGATCAGGAACGTGCCGTGGAAGCCGATGAAGGTCAGCCAGAAGTGCAGCTTGCCGATCTTCTCGTCCATCATCCGGCCGCACATCTTCGGGAACCAGAAGTAGATGCCCGCGTAGGCGGCGAACACGACGGTGCCGAAGACGACGTAGTGGAAGTGCGCCACGACGAAGTAGGTGTCGGAGACGTGCCAGTCCAGCGGGGGGCTGGCCAGCAGCACGCCGGTCAGGCCGCCGAAGAGGAACGTGACCATGAAGCCGATCGACCACAGCATCGGCGTCTCGAAGGTCAGCTGACCCCGCCACATGCTGCCGATCCAGTTGAAGAACTTGATGCCGGTGGGGACGGCGATCAGGTAGGTCAGGAACGCGAAGAACGGCAGCAGCACCGCGCCGGTGGCGTACATGTGGTGGGCCCAGACGGCCAGGGAGAGGGCGCCGATGGCCAGCGTGGCGAAGACCATGCCCTTGTAGCCGAACAGCGGCTTGCGGCTGAAGACCGGGATGATCTCGGTGATGATGCCGAAGAACGGCAGGGCGATGATGTAGACCTCGGGGTGCCCGAAGAACCAGAACAGGTGCTGCCACAGCATCGCGCCGCCGTTCTCGCGGCTGTAGATCAGTGCGCCGAGGTTCCGGTCGGCCAGCAGCGCGAGCAGTGCCGCAGTCAGGATCGGGAAGGCCAGCAGGACCAGCACGCTGGTGACGAGCGTGTTCCAGGTGAAGATCGGCATGCGGAAGAGCGTCATGCCGGGCGCGCGCAGGCAGACGATCGTGGCGATGAAGTTGACAGCACCGAGGATCGTGCCCAGGCCAGCCACGGCCAGCCCGGCGATCCAGAGGTTCGCGCCGGCACCCGGGGAATTGGTGATGTCCGACAACGGCGTGTAGGCCGTCCAGCCGAAGTCCGCGGCACCGCCGGGGGTGAGGAAGCCCAGCATCGCCGTCGTCCCACCGAAGAGGAACAGCCAGTAGGAGAAGGCGTTCAGCCGCGGGAACGCGACGTCGGGGGCGCCGATCTGCAGCGGCATGATCAGGTTCGCGAAGGCGAAGAACAGCGGCGTCGCGAAGAACAGCAGCATGACCGTGCCGTGCATCGTGAACAGCTGGTTGTACTGCTCCGGCGACAGGAACTGCATGCCCGGCCGTGCCAACTCGCCACGCATGAGCATGGCCATCAGGCCGCCCACGATGAAGAACGCGAACGACGTGGTCAGGTACATCAGGCCGATGGTCTTGTGGTCGGTCGTCCGCAGCAGGTTGGCCAGCCGCGACCCCTTCTCCGCCACGTGGACCGGACTCGGCCGACTCACGATGGGCGCCGGTGCAATCGTCACGCTCCGGATCGTAGACGGTGCTTTCCCGGCACTCCGGCGGGACGGTAGAGGCGCGCCGATGACCGCCCCGGACCCGTCCGGCGACGCACCGTCAGGTGCTGCGCGTCGACACTGTCCGGTACGTGCTGATCCGCACGGAGACGGTCACGTCGAGTGGTTCGGGGAGCGCGTCGAGCGACGTCCTGACGTCGTCCCGCGCCAGGTGCCGGGCGTGCGGGCCCATGCCCACCAGTGTCGCGACGGCGGCTCGGTCCAGCCGGAGGCGCTCGCGGTGGACCGCCGTCGTCACCGGTTCCAGGTGCGGCTCCAGGGTCGCCGCGAGCCGGGCCGCCTTGTGCGGGTCGACCCGCAGCAACCCGAGTGGTCCGACCAGCTCGCCCAGGTGGTCCTCGGCCGGGGTGACGACGACGAGGCGGCCGTCGTCCCCCAGCACCCGGGCGATCTCCGGCCCGTTGCGTGGCGCGAACACGACCAGCACCCGGTCGACCGCCAGGTCGGCGATCGGGAGCCGCGCCCACGTGTCGGCCACCACGGCGACCGCCCGTGGATGGGCGCGTGCAGCACGGCGGGCGGCGTACGGGGAGGAGTCGAGCACCACCCCCGCGGCGGCGGGCAGCAGGTCCAGGACGCCGGCGAGGTGGTGGCCGGTGCCGCCGCCGAGATCCAGCAGGCTCGTCGGCGCCGGGCCGTCCGCGACGGCGTCGGCCAGCGCGCCGGTGACACCGGCGTAGTGACCCGCCGCCAGGAACCCGACGCGGTCGGCGACCATCTCGGCCGAGTCGCCCGAGGGGGGTCGGTGGCCGGGCGGCAGCAGGGTGACGTGGCCCTGGCGGGCACGGTCGAACCGGTGGCCCGCGGAGCAGCGCAGGCCGGTCGCCTCCACCGACAGTTCTCCGCCGCAGACCGGGCAGGCCAGGATCTCGACCGCCCGGGGGTCCAGCGGCGGGGCGCTGCTCACGTCCGCGGCGGGACGGCGTGGAAGGTGACGTCCCGCAGCTCGCCGTCGGCCGCGACCGCGGTCACGTAGGTGCCGTGCGGCTGGCGGCGCCGGTCGGTGGGCGACCCCGGGTTGAGCAGCCGCAGACCGCCCGGGGCGGTCGTGTCCCAGGGGATGTGGCTGTGCCCGAAGACGAGGACGTCGGTGTCGGGGAACCGGGCGGCGCAACGGGTCTCGCGCCCCGTCCTGTCACCCGTCTCGTGTATGACGGCGATGCGGACACCCTCGATCTCGGCCCGCGCCACCTCGGGCAACCGCTCGCGGAGCGGCCCGTGATCGTTGTTGCCGTAGACCCCGATCAACCGCCGGGAGCGTGCCTCGAACAGGTCCAGCAGCGCCGCGTCGACCCAGTCACCGGCGTGCACCACGACGTCCGCGACCTCGATCGCCGCCCAGAGGGAATGAGGTAGGTCACGTGCCCGCTGAGGAACGTGCGTGTCAGAGGTCAACACCAGCGAAACAGGCACGACGACATGGTCGCAGGCGGCTACGTTCTGCCCTCGGCCGATGACCTGCGTCCCATCCGCTCGAACACTGAGGACTGCCCGTGACCGACCCTGAGCTGTCCCGCGCCTCCCGGCGCGCAGAACTCCGCGACGACGAGCCCTACGAGAAGCGCTGGCTGGCCCTCGCGGTCATCGCCGTGACCATCCTGCTGGTCATCCTCGACGCCACGATCGTCAACATCGCCCTGCCCGCGGTCTCGACCGACCTGGAGATTTCGGCGGCGAGCCAGCAGTGGATCGTCACCGCCTACACGCTCACGTTCGGCGGCTTCCTGCTGCTCGGCGGCCGCATCGCCGACTTCTGGGGCCGCAAGCGCACCTACTTGGTGGGGGCTGCCGGCTTCGCGGTCGCCTCGGCGCTCGGTGGCCTGGCGCAGAACGAGGCCATGCTGTTCGGCGCGCGGGCGCTGCAGGGCGCCTTCGGCGCACTCCTCGCTCCTGCCTCGCTGGCACTGATCACCGTGCTCTTCACCGACACGAAGGAGCGGGCCAAGGCGTTCGCCGTCTACGGCGCGATCGCGGGCGGTGGCTCGGCGATAGGCCTGCTGCTGGGCGGCGTGCTGACCGAGTACGCCGACTGGCGCTGGTGCTTCTGGGTGAACCTGCCCGTCGCGATCTTCGCGATCGTCGCGGCCATTCCGATCGTGCCGGAGAGCAAGGCACCCGGTGACACGAGCTACGACATCCCCGGTGCCGTTCTGATCACCCTGGGCCTGGCGTCGGTCGTCTACGGCTTCACGCGGGTCGCCATGGAGTCGCAGGAGAACGCCCAGCCCGGTGGGAGTGGTGCGAGCGGCTGGTCCGAACCGCTGGCGCTGCTGTTCATCGGCGCGGGGGTCCTGCTGGTCGCCGCCTTCGTCGTCCTCGAGCTGAAGACCCGAAATCCGCTGCTACCCATGCGGATCGTCCTGGACCGCAACCGCGGCGGGGCCTACCTGACCTCCACGTTGGTCGGGGCGGGCCTCATCGGCGCGTTCTTCTTCCTCAGCCTCTACTTCCAGCAGGTCCTGCAGTACACCCCGGTCGCGGCCGGCTTCGCCTCGCTGCCGACGACGCTGGGCGTGCTCCTGTCGGCCGGGGCGGCGAGTGCGCTGGTGCCGAAGGTCGGACCGAAGCCGCTGATGGTGCTCGGTGGGCTGCTCGCCGCCGCCGGCCTGTTCACGATGTCCTTCCTCAAGGTCGACAGCGGCTTCTGGGAGCTCGCCTTCCCGGGCCAGCTGCTGCTCGGGCTCGGCCTCGGGTTCACGTTCGTGCCGCTGTCCAACCTCGCGCTCATCGGCGCCGGTGTGCATGACGCCGGTGCGGCCAGCGCGATGCTGAACGCCACGCAGCAGGTCGGCGCCTCCATCGGCACCGCGCTGCTGGCGACGCTCTCGGTCGGTGCGATCACGAACTACTTCACCGACGTCGCCGCCTCCGGCGGTGACCCGTCCAGCCCCGCGGTCGGGCTCCAGGCCCAGGTCGAGGGCTACACGACGGCCTTCACCTGGGCCGCCGTCCTGCTCGTCATCGGGGCCCTGGTCTCCGCCTTCCTGATCAAGGCGACCAAGGAGGACCTGCCGGACGAGGCCGCGGTGCACGCGGCCTGACGCGTCGCCTGATGATCAGGTGACCTGATCATCAGGGGTCCTGGCTCACCGTCGACAGTGAGCCAGGACCCCTTCACGTGAGCCAGGACGAGCGCTCGGCCCGCGTCAGCCCTTGTCGGCCATGGCGCGGAGTCGGGCGTTGTAGGCGGCCAACTCGGCGTCGTGCGTCCGGTCGGCCGTCCGGTCGACGGCGCGGCCCCGACGCTCCTCGGAACCGGCCCAGGAGAAGAAGACGACGGCCAGCACCAGCACGGTCGGCAGCTCACCGAACGCCCACACGATGCCGCCGGCCTCGCCCTGGTCGCGGAGCGGGTCGATGCCCCAACCCGCGGGCGGCTGCGCGAACGTCTCCACCACGAGCGACCCGGCCATCATGATCGCGACGCCGAAGAAGGCGTGGAACGGCACCGGCAGGAACAGCTCCAGCAGCCGGCCCGGATGGCTCAGCGTCCGCGGCCACGGGTCCTGGGCCACGATCGGGCCGAAGAAGAGCAGCCCGGTGACGACGAAGTGGGCGAGCATCAGCTGGTGCCCGACCGCGTTGCGCATCAGCGCGTCGAACAGGGGCGTGAAGTAGACGCCGTAGAGGCTCGCGATGAACAGCGGCACCGTGAACAACGGGTGCGACACGAACCGCGCGAACCGGCTGTGCAGGGCGTCGAGCAGGAGCGCCCGCGGGGTACCGGCGGCGCCGTGCCCACGCGGCAGGGTCCGTAGGGCGAGCGTGACCGGCGCGGCCACGAGCAGGAGCAGCGGCGTGATCAGCGACAGCACCATGTGCTGCGTCATGTGCACGCTGAACAGCACCATCGAGTAGCCGTTGAGCCAGGTTCCGGTGACGGCGAACAGGGACGCCGTGCCGCCGATCCACGCCAGCGTCCGCCACCACGGCCACGCGACGCCGGTGCCGCGCAGGCGCACCACGGCGGCGAGGTAGACGAGCAGGCCGACGACGCTGAGCACGGCCAGCACCGACTCCGGCTCCAGGTGCGGCAGGAACATCCGGCCCCACGTGGGCGGCTCGTCGGGCACCCACATGCCCGAGTGGTGCCCGTGCTCCACCGACGCCTCCTCTGCCGCGCGCGCTCTGGTCGGCTCCACTGTCCCACCGCGGCCGGATCGGCGGATGGCCCCCCTGCAGGGGCCGTGCTCAGTCGTGGACGGGCGCCTCGTGGCCGGCGTGCGCCGCGCCCTCCAGTTGGAAGGTGCAGTGCTCCAGGTCGAAGTGCTCGCCGAGACAACTGCACAACGCGTCGAGCACCCGTCCCCCGTGGCCGGCGGCCAGCGCCTCGTCGGTGACGACGACGTGCGCCGAGAGCACCGGCAGTCCGGAGGTGATGGTCCAGGCGTGCAGGTCGTGCACGTCGAGGACACCGTCGACACCCAGGATGTGCGCCCGCACGTCCTGGAGGTCCACGCCTCGGGGTGCGGCCTCCAGGAGGACGTCGAAGGCCTCGCGCAGCAGGTGCCAGGCGCGCGGCACGACGAGGACGCCGATGACGGCGGAGGCGACGATGTCGGCCGGAGTCCAGCCGGTGGTCGCGATGACCACGGCCGCGACGATGACCGCCACGGACCCGAGAGCGTCGGCAGCGACCTCGAGGTAGGCCCCCCGGATGTTCAGGGAGGAATCGCGTCCGCCGTGGAGCACGAGCAGCGAACCGAGGTTGACCACGAGGCCGACCGACGCGATGACGAGCATCAGCCCGGAGCCGATCTCGGGCGGGTCACCGATCCGGCGGATGGCCTCGACCAGCACGTACGCCGCGACGGCGAGCAGGAGCAGCCCGTTGGCCACGGCGGCGAGGATCTCCACGCGCTGCCAGCCGAAGGTGCGCCGTCCGCGTGCGGGGCGCTGGGCGAGGCTGACGGCGGCCAGCGCGAGCGCGAGGCCGGCGGCATCGGTGGCCATGTGCCCGGCGTCGGCGAGCAGGGCCAGCGAACCGGAGAGCACGCCGCCGACGACCTCGGCAGCCAGGACCGCGAGCGTCAGGCCGAGGACGACGACCAGCCGGCGGCGGTGCGCGCCCCCGGCAGTGGCCGGGGCGTGGATGTGCCCCTGTCCCATCCCCCGCCTCCCTGTGTGCGCCGCGCTACGGCGAAAGTGTCCCCCACGAGCGACGCCCCCTGCCGGAAGTCCGGCAGGGGGCGTCATCACTACGGGCGACTCAGATCGCGACGCCGCGCTCGCGCAGCCACGGCAGCGGGTCGATCTTCTCGCCGTTGAGGCCGCCGACGTGCACCTCGAAGTGCAGGTGCGGGCCGGTGGACTGACCGCGGTTGCCGAGCAGCGCGATGGTGTCACTGGCGCGGACGACCTGGCCGGCCTGGACCAGGATCGAATCCATGTGGCCGTAGACGGTCACGTCGCCGTTCTCGTGCTGGATGTAGACCGCCAGCCCGAAGCCGCTCGCCGGACCCGCCTCGAGGACGACGCCGTCCATGGCTGCGTACTCGGGGGTCTGCATCGGAGCGGCCAGGTCGATGCCGGCATGCAGGGTGCCCCAGCGGGCTCCGAACGTGCTCGTCAACCGGGCGCCGTTCACCGGCAGGATCGCCTTGGGCCGGGCTGCCTCGGCGGCCGCCTGCGCAACAGCCTGGTCGGCGGCGGCCTGTACCTGTGCGGCGGCGGCCTGCTCGGCGTCCCGCGCGTTACGGCTGACGGTCAGCTCGCCCAGCCGCTCGGCGGCGTGGGTCTCGGTGACGGCGTCGGTCGGCTGCGACTCGAGGCCGAGCTCCTCGGCGATGCTCACCGAAGAGCTCATCGTCTCCGTGGCGGAGGCGACCGGGTCACCGCTGGTGAATCCGCTGACGCTGATCGCGCCGACCAGGGCGGCGGCCAGGTACAGCGACGGACGACGACGGATCGACGGCGGACGGCGGCGGAGGAACCGCGAGCGGCGCCCCTCGGCAACTGCGGCGACGACCTCGCCGGCCAGGAAGTCGGCGGCCGAGCCTTCGGCGGGGGCCTGGACCTCGACGGCCACGGGCTCCGCGGAGGCGACGCGCTTGTAGGGGGTCGGCCGGACCGCAGCAGCCTTCGCTGCCGGCTTCGCGGTGGCGGTGCGCTGGGCAGCCGCTGTCACCTTGGCAGCAGCCGGCTTGGCGACCGCGGTCGCCTTCGTAGCGGCGGCCGGGGTCGCCTTGGCGGCTGCGGGCTTGGCGGCCGGGGTCGCCTTGGCAGCGGCCGGCTTGGCGACCGGGCTGGCCTTCGCCGCCGCGACCGGCTTGCCGACCGGGGTCGCCTTGGCGGCCGCGGGCTTGGCGGCAGGAGTGGCCTTCGCCGAGGCAGCGGGCTTGGCACCTGCCGCCGGCTTCGCAACCGAGGCAGCCTTCGCGACCGCCGCCGGCTTGGCAGCGACCGGGGCGGCCTTCGCGACCGCAGCCGGCTTGGCAGCCGGGGTGGCCTTGGGAGCGACGGCCTTGGGAGCGACCGTCTTGGGAGCGACGGCCTTGGGAGCGACCGTCTTGGGGGCGGCGGCCTTAGGAGCGACGGCCTTGGGAACGGCGGTCTTGGGAGCGGCGGTCTTCGCAACGGCGGCGGGCTTCGCCGTGGTGCGAGCGGCCGCAGTGCGGTTCGACACCTTGGCAACAGCAGCGGCCCGTGCGGCGGTGGCCGCCTTCGAGGTCGCGGCCTTGGCAGAGGCAGCCCCGGCGGCCGCGGCCTTCACAGTGGCGGTCCTGGCCGTCGCGGCGCGGGCGCCCGCAGCCCTCACGGTGGCGGCCTTCGCAGTCGCCGCCTTGGCCGAGGCGGCCTTGCCGGTCGCCGCAGCCTTCGTGGTGGCCGCAGCCTTGGCCCGCGAGGCCAGGGTGCCGGCCGTCGACGCGGCGGTCTTGCTACGGGTGGCGCGGGAGGCGGGGACAGCCGAGGTAGGCGTCGACCCGTCCGTGATGGTCGAGGTGGACCCGGTGCGCTGCGACTTCCCCTGCCGCTGCGTCGGGACCGTGCTGGTGGCCTTCTCCTCGGTCGACCGGCGAGAGGTTCCGCGGGCCGGGGCGGGGGTGGCTCCAGTGCCCGTCACGGGCTCCGGTCCCTCGACGAGGAGGTGGTCCTGGTGGAGCGAACTCATGCACCTGACTTCCGTTGGACGGCATTACAACGCGCACTCCCGGGGAGAGGAGCGGGACCCATGTAAACACGCCGTGACCAGTTCGTGATCTGAGCCGAGGCGTACCCACCCGCCGTTTAGTGGCGGGCGCCACAAAGCGCCATCAATGTGATTCCGCAGTGCGTGAGGGTTGCGTTACAGCGTGTGAGAAACGCGCCGTGAATTGTTGAAACTGGGGCGATCCAGGTCACGACGGGGCAAAAGACCCTGGAAGCGGCCGACGAACGGCCCTATCGAGGGAGAAACAGACATGCGCGCAGTGACCTGGCACGGCCGAGCCGACGTGCGGGTGGACACCGTTCCCGACCCGGTGATCCAGGAGCCGACCGACGTCATCATCGAGGTCACGTCCTCGGGCATCTGCGGCTCCGACCTCCACCTGATCGAGGTGATGGCGCCGTTCATGTCCGTCGGCGACGTCATGGGTCACGAGCCCATGGGGATCGTCCGCGAGGTCGGCTCCGAGGTGACCGAGGTGAAGGCCGGCGACCGCGTCGTCGTCCCCTTCAACATCTCCTGCGGCACCTGCTGGATGTGCAACCAGGGGCTGCAGTCCCAGTGCGAGACGACGCAGAACCGCGAGCAGGGCTTCGGTGCCTCCCTCTTCGGCTACACGAAGCTGTACGGGCAGGTCCCCGGCGGCCAGGCGGAGTACCTGCGCGTGCCGTTCGGCAACACCCTGCCGATCAAGGTGCCGGAGGGTCCGGCCGACGACCGGTTCGTCTACCTCTCCGACGTGCTGCCGACGGCCTGGCAGGCGGTGCAGTACGCCGGCATCCCGAAGGGCGGGAGCGTCCTCGTCCTCGGACTCGGCCCGATCGGTGACATGGCCGCCCGGATCGCGTTGCAGCAGGGGGCGGGCCAGGTGTTCGGCGCGGACGTCGTCCCCGAGCGACTGGCGCGGGCGCGGGCACGCGGCGTCACCGTCATCGACACGACCGAGCAGGCGGACGTCGTCAGCCGCGTGCGGGACGCCACCGACGGCCGCGGGCCGGACGCCGTGATCGACGCCGTCGGCATGGAGGCGCACGGCTCGCCGCTGGCGAGCTTGGCCCAGAAGGCCACCGCCGTCGTCCCCGACGCGATCATGGAGAAGGTCATGCAGGTGGTCGGCGTCGATCGGATGGCCGCGCTCAACACGGCCATCGAAGCCGTCCGCCGTGGCGGCACGATCTCCCTGTCGGGTGTCTACGGCGGCGCGACCGACCCGATGCCGCTCATGCGGATGTTCGACAAGCAGGTCCAGCTGCGCATGGGCCAGGCCAACGTGTGGCGCTGGATCCCCGACATCCTGCCGCTGCTCACCGACGCGGACCCGCTCGGCGTCGACGACTTCGCCACCCACCACGTGCCGCTGGCGGAAGCACCGCAGGCGTACATGAACTTCCGGGAGAAGAAGGAAGGCACCGTCAAGGTCCTCCTCCAGCCCTGAGCGAGCTCCCCCGCCGGCCTGCGCATGTCCGCGGGCCGGCGGGTAGGGAGGCCCTATGACGACCACCGCGGAGAAGTCCGGCCAGTACGCCCTCGGCGACCGGTCGGTGAACCGGCTCGGGTACGGAGCCATGCAGTTGTCCGGCCCGCACATCATGGGCCCGCCGGCCGACCGCGACGCCGCGATCGCCGTCCTGCGCCGCGCGGTGGAACTCGGCGTCGACCACATCGACACCAGCGACTACTACGGGCCGCACCTCACCAACGAGCTCATCCGGGAGGCGCTGCACCCCTATCCCGATGAGCTGACGATCGTCACCAAGGTCGGCGCCCGCCGCACCCGGGACGGCGAGTGGCCCGAGGCGCTGACGCCCGAGGAGCTGCGGCAAGCCGTCCACGACAACCTCGACCACCTCGGCCTCGACGTCCTGGAGGTCGTGAACCTGCGCCTCCCCGGGTTCGAGCGGCCGATCGAGCGCTCGCTCGCCGAGCCGTTCGAGGCGCTGCTGGAGCTCCAGGAGCAGGGGCTCATCCGCCACCTCGGCGTGAGCAACGTGACCGTCCAGATGTTCGCCGAGGCTCGGTCGATGGGCCGGGTCGTCTGCGTGCAGAACCACTACAACCTGGTGCACCGGGACGACGACCCGCTGGTCGACGCCCTGGCGCGCGAGGGCATCGCCTACGTGCCGTTCTTCCCGCTCGGCGGGTTCACCCCCATCCAGTCCGCGGCACTGGAGGCGGTGGCGCGCAGGCTCGAGACGACACCGATGGAGGTCGCGCTCACCTGGCTGCTCGCCCGCTCCCCCAACCTGGTGCTCATCCCCGGCACGTCCTCGGTCGCGCACCTGGAGGAGAACCTGGAGTCGGCCGCCCGGGTGCTGGGCCCGGTGGAGATGCAGGAGCTGGACCAGATCGGGGGCACCGGCGAGCTGAACCCTGAGCTCTGAGCTCTGAGCTCTCAGCGAACGGAGCGGATCCGGGCCACGGAGGCTGCGCCGAGCACCGTGAACACCCCGGCCACGGCGAACAGGACGCCGTAGCCGCCGAGTTGGGCGATGACCAGGCTCGCCAGCAGCGGGGCCAGCGCCTGCGGGGCGACGACGGCGACGTTCATGACGCCCAGCTCCCCGGCCACCGCCCGCGGATCGGGCAGCACCTGGGTGACGAGGGCCTGGTCGACCGACGTGTAGGCGCCGTAGCCGGCCCCGAGCAGGAGGCCGGCGACCAGGGCACTGGGCCAACTGGGCGCCACGACCAGGACGGCGCAGGCCAGCGCCTGCAGCGCGGCGGCGCCGGCCACGAAGATCCGGCGCCGGCCGGTCCGGTCGGACAGGACCCCGCCTCCCCAGGTCGCCGCCACGGTGGCCACAAGATAGACGAGGGTGAGGATCAGCAGCGAGCCCTCGGGGTCGTCCACCCGCAGCCCGTCGGTGAGGAAGTACAGGAGATAGGTGGTGCCGAGGGCATTGCCCAGGTTGACCAGCAGCCGGCCGGCGAACGCCCAGGCGTAGTCCGGGTGCCGTCCCGGGGCGGCCCAGCTGGATCGCAGCGCGGCGGCCAGCGACCGGGGCCGGCCGCCCGCCCGGGGCTCGCCCTCCCGGGTGCGCAGCACCCAGGGCAACGCCGCGGCGACGAGCAGCACGGCGAGCAGGACGTAGCCGGCGCCCGGCGCACCGCCGAGGGCCGTGACCAAGCCGAGCCCGACGACGATGCCGAGCGCCTGCGGCCCGTAGATCGCCGCAGACACCGTGCCCCGCTGGTCGGGCGGCACGTCGTCGGCGATCGTCGCCGTCAGTCCCGCCATGGCGGCGTACATGCCGAGCTGGGCCACCAGCCAGGCGACGGCGACGGCCTGCCAGGACCCTGCGGCACCGGTGAGCAGCAGCCCGACGACGTAGCCGACGACCCCGCCGGCGACCCAGACCCGCCGGCGGCCCCAGCGGCTGCGGGTGCGGTCGCACAGGGCACCGAACAGCGGCAGCGCCAGGAGCGCGGCGAGGCCGGCCACGCCGTTGACGAGACCGAAGTCGCGCACCTTGTGCGTCGGGTCGAGGGCGGCCAGTTGCAGTGGGAGCAGTAGCTGGATCGGGGCGAGCTGCGCCGCCCACAGGCCCAGCCAGATCAGCGCGAACCGCAGCGTCCAGGCGCGGCCGACGGGCACGCTGGGGACGTCGTCCGCGACGACCGCCGCGGACGGGGAGGCGTCCATCTCAGCCGCGCCGGCCGGCCGGGCCCAGCACGCGGTCCAGGTAGGCGTTGGTGAGGACGCCGCCGGGATCGAGCCGGTCCCGCAGCGCCACGAACTCGCCGAACCTTGGATAGCGCGCCCGCAGGATCTCGGCGTCGAGGCCGTGCAGCTTGCCCCAGTGCGGCCGGCCCCCGACCTCGCCGGCGATGGACTCCAGCGCCGCGAACCAGGATCCCGGATCCGTTCCCGCGGGGACGTGGGCGGCGATGTAGGCGCTGTCCCGGTCGGACGCGGTGGACAGCGGGACGTCGTCCGCGGCGGCGACGCGGACCTCCACCGGGAACGCGGCCCGCCAGTCGTTGGTCTCGTGGACCCGGCGCAGCTCGGCGAGCACGGCCGGTGCGTCGGCGCGCGGGATCGCGTACTCCATCTCCAGGAAGCGCACCCGGCGGCGGCTGACGAAGACGCGGTGGGAGTGGTCGGTCCAGGTGCGGGCACCGAGCGCCTTCGCCGACATCCGGGCCAGCGGCGGGATGAGCGCGGGCACCCGGCGACCGGCAGCGACCACGCCGGCGAAGGCACCGTTGGCGAGGATCTCGTCGTCCCAGACGGCCCGCCACCGTGGCAGCGGGGCGAGCCCCTCCTCCAGAGGCACGCGGGTGTTGCACTTCAGCAGGGTCACGTCGGTGTGCGGGAACCAGTAGAACTCGACGTGGTCGGTCGAGGTCATCAGGTCGTCGAAGCCCTCCAGCGCGGCGGTGAGCGTGCCCGGCCCCTCGACGGCCCGCAGCGCGAACGCGGGGACGGCCTGCAACGTCACCGTCGTCAGCACCCCGAGCGCCCCCAGCCCGATCCGGGCCGCGGCGAACACCTCCGGATGGCGGGTGGCGTCGCAGTCGAGGACAGCGCCGTCCGGCGTCACCAGCTGCAGGCCTCGCACCTGCGTGGCGAGCCCGCCGAACCGGGCTCCCGTGCCGTGCGTCCCGGTCGACAAGGCGCCCGCGATCGTCTGCCGGTCGATGTCGCCGAGGTTGGTGAGCGACCAGCCGCGCCGGACGAGCTCGGCGTTCAGCCGGTGCAGCGGGATGCCCGCGCCGACGGTGACGAGCCCGTCGTTGCCGACCTCGCCGAGACCCGCCAGACCGGCACAGCCCAGCTGGATGTCCTCGGGCCGGCCGATCCCGGTGAAGGAATGGCCACTGCCGATGGGCCGCACCCGACGGCCGGCCGCCGCGGCAGCGGTGAGGACGGCCGCCACCTCGTCGGTCGACCCCGGGTGCACCACCTCGGCGGTGGTGCGCTCGTTGCCGGCCCAGTTGTGCCAGCGCGTACGGGTCCCGGGGGGCGCCGGAGCTTCCGTCACGCAGGCCTCCTTCATCGGTCGCACGCACTCTGCTGCCCCGGGAGTGTGCAGGTCAACGGCTGGTCGGGTTGACCCGCCACCGTGCTCACCGGCACGCTGCGCCGTGATGAGCCTCCCCGAGCCCGCCCTCGCGGCCGACCGCGCCAGGGCCCGGCTGGACGGCGCGACCGCCGACCTCGACCCGCCGCTGGCCGTCCTCGACCTGGACGCACTCGACGCCAACGCCGCCGATCTGGTGCGCCGCGCAGCGGGGACACCGATCCGGGTGGCCAGCAAGTCGGTCCGCAACCGCGGCGTGCTGCGCCGGGTGCTCACCCGGCCCGGCTTCAGCGGCGTCCTGGCCTACACGCTGCCCGAGGCCCTCTGGCTCAGTGGTGGCGAGGACCCGGTGAGCACCGACGTCGTCGTCGGATACCCGTCGGCCGACCGGTCGGCGCTGCGGAGGCTGGCGGCCGACGAGACCGCGGCGGCGAGGGTGACCCTGATGGTCGACTCGGGCGAGCAGCTCGACCTCGTCGACAGCGTCGTCCCCCCGGACCGGAGGGCGCCCCTGCGGATCTGCCTGGACGTCGACGCCTCGCTCCGGGCGGCCGGGGGGCGGGTCCACGTCGGCGTGCGCCGCTCACCCGTGCACTCCGTGGTCGACGCCCTCGCCCTCGCACTGGAGGTGACCGCGCGACCGGGTTTCACGCTGGTCGGCCTCATGGCCTACGAGGCGCAGATCGCGGGCGTCCAGGACGCCCCCGCGCACCGGCCGCTGCGCGGGCTCGCCGTCCGCGGGATGCAGAAGGTGTCGGCGCGCGAGCTGGCCGGGCGCCGGGCCGACGTGGTCGCCGCCGTCTCCGCCGTGGCGCCGCTGGAATTCGTGAACGGCGGCGGGACCGGCAGCGTCGAGCGGACGGCGGCGGAGGACGCGGTCACCGAGGTCGCCGCAGGATCGGGGCTGTACTGCCCCGTGCTCTTCGACGGGTACCGGGCGTTCGCGGCCCGGCCGGCGACGTTCTTCGCCGTCCCGGTGACCCGGATCCCTGCCCCTGGCACGGTGACCGTCGCCGGGGGCGGCTGGACCGCCTCCGGCCCGCCGGGCGCCGACCGGCTGCCCGTGCCGACCTACCCGACCGGGCTCGCCTGGCTCCCGCCGGAGGGGACCGGTGAGGTGCAGACCCCCCTGCGCGGCTCCGGGACGGCGGGGCTGCGGGTCGGCGACCGGGTCTGGTTCCGCCACGCGAAGGCCGGCGAGATCTGCGAGCACGGAAACGAGCTGCACACCCTGGCCGGCGACCGGCTGACCGGCGCGCTGCCCACCTACCGCGGTGAGGGCAAGGCCTTCGGCTGATCGACCCTCGCTGTTGTTGATCAGCGGATGAGTGCACGCGATTCGGGTGGCGACGGGCGGACACACCGACCGCGCGTGCACGTATCCGATGATCAACTCGGGAAGCCGACCGGCCGGCCCTCAGCGGGCGCGCTGGACCCGCGTCTCGTCGAACACCGGCTCGGTCGACTCGTAGACCCGCCCGTCGGCGCCGAACACCAGGAACCGGTCGAACGAGCGGGCGAACCAGCGGTCGTGGGTGACCGCCAGGACCGTCCCCTCGAACGCCCCGAGCGCGTCCTCCAGCGACTCCGCCGAGAGCACGTCGAGGTTGTCGGTCGGCTCGTCGAGCAGCAGCAGCGTGGCGCCGGAGAGCTCGAGCAGCAGGATCTGGAACCGCGCCTGCTGCCCGCCCGACAGCGTCCGGAACTGCTGCTCCCCCTGGTCGGCGATGCCGTAGCGGCGCAGCGCCGCCATCGCCCGCCCGCGGTCGACGCCCGGACGTCCCGGCTCGCCGTGCCAGAGCAGGTCGACCGGCGTCCGGTCCTGCCACTCCGGGTGGGCATGGGTCTGGGCGAAGAACCCGGGGACGACGCGCGCGCCGAGCCGGCATTCCCCCGTGTGCGTCACCGCCTGACCCGCGAGCAGCCGCAGGAAGTGCGACTTGCCCGCGCCGTTGGCACCGAGGACGCCGACCCGGTCGCCGTACCAGATCTCGGCGTCGAAGGGCTTCATCAGCCCGGTGAGCTCGAGCTGCTCGGCGATGACCGCGCGCACGCCGGTGCGTCCACCGCGCAGCCGCATGGCCACCTTCTGCTCCGGCGGGCGGTCCGGGGGCGGGCCGGCGGCCTCGAACTTCGCCAGCCGGGTCTGCATGGCGTGATACCGGTTGGCCATGTCGGGAGAGTTGGCCGCCTGCTGCTGCAGGGTGCGGACGAGGTCGATCAGCCGCTGGTGCTCCTCGTCCCAGCGGCGCCGGAGTTCGGCCAGCCGCTCGTGCCGCGCCGTCCGGGCCTCGTGGTAGCTGACGAACCCGCCGCCGTGCACCCAGGCGGACCCACCCTCGACGGTCACCACGCGGTCGGCGACGCGGGCGAGGAGCTCCCGGTCGTGGCTCACGAAGAGCACGGTCTTCCGGGTGTCCAGCAACCGCTCCTCGAGCCACCGCTTGCCGGGGACGTCGAGGTAGTTGTCCGGCTCGTCGAGCAGCAGCACCTCGTCGGGGCCGCGCAGCAGCGCCTCCAGGGCCAGGCGCTTCTGCTCACCGCCGGAGAGCGTCGACAGCTCCCGGTACTTGCAGCCGTCGTACGGGATGCCGATCGCGGCGACGGTCACCGTGTCCCAGGTGACCTCGGCCTCGTAGCCGCCGACGTCGCCCCAGTGCGAGAGCGCGTGGGCATACGTCATCTGGCCGCGTTCGTCGTCGGTCTCCATGAGGGCCAGCTCCGCGGCCTCCAGTGCGTCCCAGGCCTCGCGGACGGCGGGCGGTGAGAGGTCGACGAGGAAGCGTTGCACGTTCGTGTCGTCGCGGACCGAGCCGATGAACTGGCGCATCACGCCGAGCCCCCCGGTGCGGGCGACCGATCCCGCCTCCGGGACGAGGTCGCCGGCGATGATCCGCAGCAGCGTCGTCTTGCCGGCCCCGTTCTCACCCACCAGGGCGGCGCGGGCGCCCTCTCCGATGCGGAAGTTCACGTCGTCCAGGAGCACCCGCCCGTCGGGAAGGGTGTGCCTGACCCCGCTCACGTCGACGTAGCCCACCGCTCCATCATCCGGGACGCGGCAACCGGGTTAGCGCAGCGGCTCAGTCGAGGGAGACCCGCAGCCGCTGGCGGGCGAGGCGCTCGACCAGCTCCGGGAGCGCGTCGGCGGGCGACCCGCGGAGCTCCTCCCGGCAGGTGCGCACGACCAGGACGATGGAGTGGGCGCTGAGCTCCGGGAACTCCTCAGCGAGTCGGGTGGTGGCGGAACGGACGGACAGGTCAGGGCCGGTGGGCAGAACTGCCAACGCCATGGACGGTCCTTCGATTCGCGTGCCGCCGGAGCAGCAGGGGGCGGATTCCCGTAGAGGCACACCTTCATCGCCGCGAGGGCCGGGGACCAGGGACCAAGGTCCCCGGTGCGACGGCCCCCGGCGTGTCCGCTCCGGAGAGCACGCGGCCGCCCGATCGGGTCCGGTCCCCTGTCGGTCCGGCCGCGGATGGTCGAGCATCCGGGTACGTACGCATCGACCTTCCCGGAGGTGCCCGTGCGGTTCCGCGACCGGAAGGACGCCGGGCGGCTGCTCGGTCGACGGCTGGAGTTCCTGCGCCGTCAGGACGTCGTCGTGCTGGGGCTCCCGCGGGGCGGCGTCCCGGTGGCTGCCGAGGCCGCCCGGGCACTCGGCGCGCCCCTGGACGTCATCGTCGTCCGCAAGGTGGGCGTCCCGTTCCAGCGCGAGCTGGCCATGGCCGCCGTCGGCGAGGGCGGCGTGGTGGTGGTCAACGACCGCGTGGTCGGGCTGGCCGGTGTCGATCAGGAGGACCTCGAGCAGGGCGAGCGGCGGGAGCAGGCGGAAGTGGAGAGCCGCGTCCGGTACCTGCGGGGGGACCGGCGGCGCATCCCGCTCACCGGGCGGACCGTCGTCCTCGTGGACGACGGGATCGCGACCGGCTCGACCGCCCGGGCCGCGTGCGCCGTCGCGCGGGCCCTCGGCGCGGCACGCATCGTGCTCGCCGCACCGGTCTGCGCACGGGAGGCCGCCCGGCAGCTGGCCGACGACGCCGACGAGCTGGTCTGCCTCCAGGTGCCACGGGACTTCGGGGCGGTCGGGCAGTTCTACGTCGACTTCCGGGCGACCGAGGACGACGAGGTCATCGAGCTCCTCGAGCGGGCCGCCAGGTCTCAGGCGGGTGCGGCCGAGTAGCCGTTCTCCCCTGCCGCGGTGGCAGCGACGGCATCACGGACGAGCTCGCTCAGCGCGCCGGTGTCCACCCGGTCCAAGGAGGTGAAGCGGATGCAGCTCTTGCCGCAGGAGACCGTGCCGAGCCGGTCGGCGCGGGTCTCGGCGAGGTAGCCGCCGTCGACGACGGCCGCCACGTAGAGGGAGAGGTGCCGCTTCTGGGCGGCGAGGGCGATGAGCGGCCACATCGTGGTCTCCTTGGCCGACCGGGGCCGGTAGGGCATCAGCCCGTAGCCGAGCATCGCCGAGGCACCGGCCGGCACCAGTTGCCGGTCGATCCCGGGTGCGGCAGCGGTGACGAGCGCGTCGACCCGGCGGAGCTCCTGCTCGCGGTCACCCGCGGCGGCGAACCAGGCCTCGACGTCGTCGGGCATGCCCGTCTCCTCAGCTCAGGACGATGGACAGCAGCGTCGCCCCTACCGCCAGCACCATCGCGAACACGACGACCATGGCCACCATCCGCTTGCGCCGCTCGGCGTCGCTCCGTCCCGTCATGCCGACACGCTACCGCCGGAACTGGGCATTTCCTCAGGCCGGCGGCCCCACAGCAGGGTGTCCAGAGCCGTACCGGCCGGCGTCTGCCGTCGAATCTGCTCCAGCCGGTCGACGTCGAGCAGGGCCTCGACCGGTGCGAGCCGGTCGACGCTGTGCAGGATGCCGGGCTCCTGCGGTCCTCCCACACCGGCGGTGAGGTTCTCGACGTCGTGCCCGAGGACGAGCAGCCGCCCGCCGGGACGCAGCCAGCCGACCGCCCTCGTGAACAGCGCCGTGGTGTCGGCCTCGGCCAGGTGGAGATAGGCCACGAGCACGAGGTCGAGGCTCGCCGGCTCGGCGGACCAGGTGGTCACGTCGGCGGTCACCCAGCTGACCCGGTCGGCTCCCGGCTGCGCCCGGCCGCGGGCCAGGCCGACGTCGGAGAAGTCGACGGCGGTGACGTGCCAGCCGAGCCCGGCCAGCCACAGGGCATGCCGTCCCTCGCCCGCCGCCAGGTCGACCGCGTCCCCCGGGGGAAGGTCCGCGAGCAGCGCGGCGACCTGCGCATTGGGTTCGGCCGACCACTGCTGCCGCTCGGCGTACCGCTCGTCCCAGTCCTCCGCCCGCATGCACTGGAGTCTGTCGCACCCGCCTGGGACGGTGTGGCCATGTTGCCGGTGCCGGAGGTCGCACTGCTGCGGCTGGCCGCCCAGTGGGTCGCCGGGCCGGGGGGCGCCTCCCCCGTCGACGTGGTCCGGCGGCTCGGTGCCGTGCAGGGTCAGGACTTCCCGGGTGCGGTCACCTCCATCGCCCTGCGGACGGCGGACCGGCGCCGCTCGGACGTCGAGATGGCTCTGGACGACGGCGAGATCGTCCGGTCGTGGCCGATGCGCGGCACCCTGCACGTGCTCGCCGCCGACGACCTGCACTGGATGCTCGCACTGCTCAGCACGAGGGCCATGGCCGGCCTGGCCGGCCGCCGGGAGCGCCTGCTCCTCACCGAGGCCGACGTCGAGCGCGCGCGGGAGATCGTGCTCGGGGCACTGGACGGCGGTCGCCGGATGCGCCGGGCCGACCTGCTCGCCGCGATCGAGGACGGCGGTGTCGCGACCACCGGCCAGCGCGGCTACCACCTGCTCTGGTACCTCGCGCAGACCGGCACGCTCTGCCTGGGCCCGACCGACGGCGCCGGCGAGCAGCTGTTCGTGCTGCTCGACGACTGGGTCCGGACACCCCGGCGGCTGGCCGGCGAGGAGGCGCTGGGCGAGCTCGCGCGGCGCTTCTTCCTCGGACACGGGCCGGCGACGGTCCAGGACCTGGCGCGGTGGGCCGGGATCCCGCTGCGCGACGTCCGTGCCGGCCTGGCCGTCGCACGCCCGGAACTCGAGGCGCTCGACGTCGACGGCGTCGAACATCTGATGGACCCGGCGACACCCGACCGGCTGGCCGGCTGCCGGAAGGCGGCGGGCGGGCTGTTCCTGCTGCCCGGCTTCGACGAGTTCGTGCTGGGCTACGGCGACCGGCGGGCCATCCTCGACCCGGAGTTCGCCGACCGCATCGTGCCGGGCAACAACGGCATGTTCCGCTCGACCGTCGTGCACGGCGGGCGCATCGTCGGCACCTGGCAGTGGACCGGTCGCGGCGCGAAGCGGACGGTCACCGCAACCCCGTTCACCTCGTTCCCCGAGGCGCTCACGGCCGAGATCCGCGACCGCGCCGCCCGCCTGCCGTAGCGCTCAGTCGCAGGGCGCCGGGCGGGCCGACTCATCGGCCGCGCGCAGCCGGACGACGTGGCCCGCGTCGTCGGCGAACACCGCCTCGTCGGCGGTCACGAGGGTCAGCGTGCCCGGCTGGTACGGGTTGCCCCAGCCCGGCGGCGGGTTGCCGGCACCGTCCACCAGCGGCGGGTCGGCCGCAAACCACACGCCACCGACGTCGGTGCCGAGCACGCCGCAATGCGTGTACAGGTCGAGCGGGGAGGCGACACCCGGTGCGACAGAGTCCGTGGACGAGGGGACCGGCCCCTCCGGCGCACCGGCCGCCGCGGCGGCGTCGCCCGTCGGCAGTTCGGCGGAGCCCTCCGTGCTCGAGAGGGCCGTCCCCGTGGCGGTCTCCACGCCTGTGTCGTCGTCGGTGACCACCCAGAACGTCCACGTCACGACCGCCGCGGCAGCAGCCGCCGCCAGGACCCCTTCCCGCCAGCGGCCGGAGCGGGCCCGCGGAATCTCCGTCCGGGGGGCCGGGAGCTCGTCCTCGTCCGGCTCGTCCACCAGGTCGGCGTACGCGCGCAGCGAGCTGCGGAGCCGCTGCTCCAGCTCATCCGGCACGGCGGTCTCCCAGGTGCTTCTGCAGGGACGCCAGGCCCCGGGAGGCGCTGGACTTCACGGTGCCCCGGGCGATCCCGAGCGCTGCCGCGATCTCGGCCTCGCTGAGCTCGGACCAGTAGCGCAGCACGAGCACCTCCCGTTGCCGCCGGGGCAGCGTCCGCAGCGCCTCGACGACCTCCCGGTGCTCCTCGGTGAGCAGCACGGCGAGGTCGGCCGACGGGACGTCCTCGGGTCCGGCCGTGTGCAGGTGCCGGCGCGCCACCCGGCGGCGCCGGTAGAGGGTGCGGACGCCGTTGACCACCGACGTCCGCAGGTAGCCGACCGCCGCGGCGGGATCGACCGCGTGCCAGCGGCGCTGCAGGGCGAGGAAGGCGTCCT
This sequence comes from Blastococcus sp. CT_GayMR16, assembly GCF_004570875.1. GTDB lineage: Bacteria > Actinomycetota > Actinomycetes > Mycobacteriales > Geodermatophilaceae > Blastococcus_B. The sequence goes on from NZ_SPQK01000020.1 coordinate 74,484, forward strand.
GGACGACGTCCTCGGCCGTGCCAGCGTCGTCGGTGAGCAGCACCGCCAGGCGCAGCAACGGCGGCCGCTGCGCCCGGTAGAGGTCGATCAGGGCGCCGTCCCACTCCGCCCCGATCGCGACCGGCTGGTCCACTCCACCCGCCTCTCCCGCGCTGACCGCGACCAGCATGATCCCGACTCCCTCTGCCCGGGACGCTGCGGACACACCGCAGGCCACTACGACAGAGACGCTCGGAATACGCCGGGGGTTGTCACGGCGGGAGCACGGCTTCGGGGCCGGGTAGTCCCCCGGGGGGTCAGCCGCGCCGTTCGACGAGGAAGACGGGGATCTGGCGGTCGGTCTTCTTCTGGTAGTCGGCGTAGTCCGGGAAGGCTTCCACGGCCCGATCCCACCACTCGGACCGCTCGTCGCCGGACAGCTCGCGGGCGACGCCGTCCCACGGCTCGGGCCCGTCCTGCACCGTGACCTGGTCCGGGGCCGCGCGGAGGTTGGCCACCCACACCGGATCGTCCGGAGCGCCGCCCTTGGAACCCACCATCAGGTAGGCGCCGTCGTGCTCCACCCGCATCAGCGGCTGCTTGCGCACCGTGCCGGTCTTCGCGCCACGGGTGCTGAAGACGACGACCGGCAGGCCACGGTCGCGCAACGTGTTGCCCTCCCGGCCACCGGTGCGCTCATACAGCTCTACCTGGTCGCGAACCCACTTCGCCGGACTCGGTTCGTACTTCCCCTCCAGTGGCATGCACCGAACCTAGGACTCCTGGCGCCGCCCGGCACGGGGAGGGACGTAGTCGACCGTGTGCGGCACGAAATAGCTGAGGTTGTCGGTGATCAGCCCGTCGCTCTCGCGGATCCCCATGCCCGCGGGCTCCCCGTCGACCACCCAGACGCCGAGGACGGGGTGGTGCGGACCGTCGACCCCCGCGAAGTCCGGCAGCGGGGCGAACTCCTGGACGACGAAGCCCTCGGTGCCGTAGCGGCCGGGCTGCTCCGCGGTCACCGCACCGTCGCGGACGATCGCGACGTTGGCACCCTCGCGGCCCCACAGCGGCTTGCGCACGTAGTCCCGCCACGACCCCGGCATCTCGTCGGCGAAGTACGCGGGCAGCAGGTACTGGCCGAGCACCGGGTCGGTGCCGAACAGCTGCCAGAGGACCGGCAGCAGCGCCTTGGTGCTCCACAGCATCTTGTAGGCCGGCTCCACCCACGTCGTCCCACCGGAGCGCATCCCGTCAGCGAGGACGGCTGGGCCGAACTCGTCCTCGATCAGCCACTCCCAGGGGTAGAGCTTGAAGACGACGTCGAGGTGGCGGCCCTGCTGGTCGTAGAACCGGCCGTCGCCGTCGTCGAGCACGATGTCCTCGACGATGAGCTCGATCGCCTCGTAGCCCGCCTGCACCACCGTGTCCATCAGGTAGGCGACGGTCATCCGGTCCTCGCCGGAGGTCTCCTCGCTGGTCCAGGCCAGGTGCACCCGGGGGCGGATGCCGGTGCGCCGCTCCCACTTCAGCAGGTTGCGCTGCCAGGCCGCGACCAGCTTGTCGTGCAGCGCGTTCCACTGGTCGGTGCCCTGGCCGGTGAACAGGTGCCAGTTCCACTGCGTGACGGCGGACTCGACCAGCCCGGTCGGGGTGTCGGCGTTGAACTCCAGAAGCTTCGGGGAGCCCTCGCCGTCGTAGCGCAGGTCGAAGCGGCCGTAGATGCTCGGCGGCTCGGACTCCCAGGTGCGCCGGATCTGCGGTCGGGCCATCGGCGGGATGCGCAGCCGGTCGAACAGCTCGTTGTCGACGATGTGGTCGCCGGCGGCCACGCACATCTCGAACAGCTGTGCCGCCGCACCCTCCAGCCGCTGGATCTCGGCCATCGAGAAGTCGTAGAAGGGACCCTCGCGCCAGTAGCTGCGGACCTCGCCGCCGGGCAGGTGCGTGCGGTTGTAGACCAGGCCCTGGGCCTCGATCTCGGCCTCCCAGCCGGGCCGGACGACGCCGCTCTCGATGCGTCTCACGTGGGCGCGACGGGCACTAGCTGCCGGCGCCGGTACCCGAGCGGTTGCCGACCCCGCTGCCGATCCCGCCGCTGACCCGGGTGCCCGCGCTCACCTTGCCGGTGCTCGGCAGGCCGGCCCGCTGGCGGGCGGCGGTGTCGGTCGGGTTGATCCGAGTGCCGCCGCTGGGGAGGACGGTGCCGACCGGCAGCCCGCGGCCGAATCCGCCGAGGTAGAGGAAGAAGAAGCCGGCGCCGGGGCCGTTGTAGCCGTCGTCGCAGTACTCGTCGTCGACGATCTCGCCGTTCTCGTCGGTGCAGTACGCGACCTGCTCCTCCTCCTGGCCGCCCACTCCGCAGCCGGCCATGAAGCCGGTGGCCGCGGTGGTGAGCACGGTCGTCGTCAGGGCGGCGCGGACACGGTTCGAGACCGCCATGTGCCCTCCTCGATGCCGTCGGTCGCCCAGAACAATAGGTCGGCCCGCGCGCCGGCGAGCGGGCCCGGTCCCGGGGATCGGCGACCTGCGTACGGCCAGGTCCCCGGCTACCGTCGCGCCGTGACCGATGCTCCCGGGGTCCCGGCACCGGACCAGTCCGAGGCCGCGGACCGGATCGCTGCCGCCTACGCCACCGACGGCCCGGCGATCGAGCTCGGCTCGGTGGTGCTCGGCGGGACCCCGCATCCCACGGCCCAGGTACGGGTGCCGTTGGCGATGCTGAACCGGCACGGACTCATCGCGGGGGCCACCGGCACCGGCAAGACCAAGACGCTGCAGCTGATCGCCGAGCAGCTGTCCGCGGCGGGGGTGCCCGTCGTGCTCGCCGACCTGAAGGGCGACCTGGCCGGGCTGGTGCGGCCGGGCGAGGCGGGCGACCGGGTGACCCGGCGGGCCACCGACACCGGCGACCCGTGGGCGCCCACCGGCTTCCCGGTGGAGTTCCTCGCGCTCGGCGGCCTGGGCACCGGGGTGCCGGTCCGCGCGACGATCACCGACTTCGGACCGGTGCTGCTGTCGAAGGTCCTCGACCTCAACGACACCCAGGAGAGCTCCCTCGGGCTGGTCTTCCACTACGCCGACGAGGCCGGCCTCCCCCTGCTCGACCTCAAGGACCTCCGGGCCGTGCTCACCTGGCTGACCAGCGACGAGGGCAAGGCCGACCTCCGCGGTCTGGGCGGCCTCTCCCCCGCGACGGCCGGTGTCATCCTGCGTGAGCTCATCGCGCTCGAGGACCTCGGCGGCGACGTCTTCTTCGGCGAACCCGCCTGGGAGCCCGCCGATCTGCTGCGGCAGGCGTCCGACGGGCGGGGGGTCATCAGTGCGGTGGAGCTCGGGGCGGTGCAGGACCGGCCGGCGCTCTTCTCGACCTTCCTCATGTGGCTGCTCGCGGAACTGTTCGAGGAGCTTCCCGAGGTCGGCGACCTCGACCGCCCGAAGCTGGTGTTCTTCCTCGACGAGGCGCACCTGCTGTTCACCGGCGCCAGCAAGGACTTCCTCGAGGCGGTCACCCAGACCGTGCGGCTGATCCGGTCCAAGGGCGTCGGCGTCTTCTTCGTGACGCAGAACCCCACGGACGTCCCCAGCTCGGTCCTGGGCCAGCTCGGCAACCGGGTGCAGCACGCCCTGCGCACCTTCACCCCCGAGGACGCCGACGCCCTGCGCAAGACGGTGCGCACGTTCCCGAAGAGCACCGACTACGACCTCGGCGAGCTGCTCCCCGCCCTCGGCACCGGCGAGGCGGCGGTGACCGTGCTCTCCGAGCGCGGCGCACCCACGCCCGTCGCCTGGACGATGCTGCGGGCGCCGCGGTCGTGGATGGGGACGGTCGAGGAGCCGGTGCGCTCGGGGATCGTGGCCGCCTCCCCGCTGCAGGCCCGCTACGGGACGAGCATCGACCGGGAATCGGCCTACGAACGCCTCGCCGCCAAGCTCGCGCCGGAGCCGGAGCCGGAGCCGGAAACGAGGGAACCCGCGCCCCGGGCGGAGCGGACGCCCTCCCGACGACGGAGCCGGGAGCCCGAGGCCGCCGAGGGCGGCGTCGTCGGGGCGGTGCTCGGCTCGTCGGCCTTCAAGTCCTTCGCCCGCTCGGCCGCCTCCGCGCTGGGACGGGAGATCAGCCGCGGGATCTTCGGTACACGGCGTCGGCGCTGATCGCGCGGTACGCGAGACTGCCGGCATGAGCAGTCCGAAGCCGGGCGGTCCCACCGTCGTCGTCCGCGGCGAGGCGACGCTGGTGGTCGAGCCGGAGATCGCCGACGTCGACGTCACCGTCCGCGTGCGCGCCCGTGACCGGCAGACCGCGCTCGAACGGTGCAGCGCACGCCAGGACGAGGTGGCCGGGGTGGTGGCGGCCGCCGGCGACGCGGTCGAGGTCGTCGAGACCACCGGGGTGTCGGTCTACCTCGAGGTGCGGGACCGGCGGGCGCCCGGCGAGCCGGTGGCCTCGCTGCACACCCGGCTGACCCTCGGCCGTCTCGAGGCGGTCGGCGAGCTCGTGGTCGCGCTCGGCCGGCTCGACGACGTGGAGGTGTCGGGTCCGTACTGGCGGCTGCGCCGCGACAGCCCCGCCGCCGAGCAGGCGCGCCTGGCCGCCGTCCGGGACGCCGTCACGCGGGCCCGCCAGTACGCGGCGGCCTTCGGCGCACGGCTGACCGCACTCGTCCAGGTCAGCGACACCGGGCTCGGCGGCGGCGACTTCCAAGTCGCGGGGGCGATGCCCGCGATGGCACGGTTCGAGAGCGAGCCGCACCTCGACCTCGTGCCGGCCCGGCAGCAGGTGCACGGCGCGGTGGAGGTGCGGTTCACGATGTCCGAACCCGATCAGGAGGTCTTCCGAGGATGAGGTACCGCGAGGGCGGCCGGCTCGACACGTCCGGCGTCAGCGACCGCCGCGGTCGCGGGGGCATGGGCGGCGGCCGCGGGATCGCGGTCGGCGGCGGAGGCCTCGGCCTGGTGGGCCTACTCATCGTCGTCGTCCTCCAGCTGGCCGGCGGAGGCGGCGGTGGCGGTGGCGGCGCCGCCCTCGGCGGGCTGAGCGGGCTCGGTCAGGGCGAGACGACGGACAACACCGCGCTCGACCAGCGGTGCCAGACCGGGGCGGACGCGAACGACTCCGTCGAGTGCGCCGTGGTGGCCGACGTCGAGTCGATCCAGGACTTCTGGACGACGGCCCTCGGCAACCGCTACCAGCCCACCGACACGGTCTTCTTCCAGGGTTCGGTGCAGACCAGCTGCGGCGGTGCCTCCAGTGGCTCGGGGCCCTTCTACTGCCCGGCCGACCAGCTCGTCTACATCGACCTGACCTTCTTCGACCAGCTCCAGCAGCAGTTCGGCGCCCAGGGCGGCCTGTTCGTCGACGCCTACGTGCTGGCCCACGAGTACGGCCACCACGTCCAGAACCTGCTCGGCACCAACGCCCAGGTGACCCCGGGGGAGACCGGTCCCACCAGCGGCACCGTCCGCCTCGAGCTGCAGGCCGACTGCTACGCCGGGGCGTGGGCCAACCACGCCGAGACGGTGCCGGACGAGTCGGGCGCCCCGCTCATCGAGGAGATCAACGCCGACGACATCAGCCGGGCGCTGGACGCCGCGGCGCGGATCGGCGACGACTTCATCCAGGAGAACCTGGGCAGCGGCCGGGTCGACCAGAACGCGTTCACCCACGGCTCCTCCGAGCAGCGGCAGAAGTGGTTCACGACCGGCTACGAGACCGGCGACCCGAACCAGTGCGACACCTTCGGCACCGACGATCTCGGCTAGGAAAAGGACCCCCGTGCCCCCCACCCCTCGCAAGCTCGCGGCGGGTCCCTGCACGGGGGCCACGCTCCGGGTGTCCCGCGAGGGACACGTCGCACGGCTGACGATCGACCGCCCCGAGAAGCGCAATGCCATGACCGCCGCGATGTGGGCCGGCCTCCCCGGCGTCCTCGCCGGACTCGCCGACGACGCGGACGTCCGCGTGCTCGTGGTGACCGGTGCCGGCCCGAGCTTCTGCGCGGGCGCCGACATCTCCGAACTGCTCGGCGGTCCGGATCCGGCCGACCCGATGGCCGTCGTCCGGCGGGACAACCTCGCCGCCCAGGCCGCGCTCCGGAACTTCCCGAAGCCGACCGTCGCGATGATCCGGGGGCACTGCATCGGCGGTGGTGTCGAGATCGCCACCTGCTGCGACCTGCGCTTCGCCGATCCCACCGGCGTGTTCGGGGTGACGCCGGCGAAGGTCGGCATCGTCTACACGCCGTCCTCCACCAAGGCCCTCCTCGACCTCGTCGGGCCGGCGATGACCAAGTACCTGCTGTTCAGCGGGGAGCTGATCGACGCGCCCACAGCACTGCGCGTGGGGCTGGTCGACCAGCTCGTCCCCGCCGATGACCTCGAGGCGGAGGTGCACCGCTTCGCCGACATCCTGGCGAGCCGCTCGGCGCTGTCGCAGCGGGCCACCAAGGAGACGGTGGCCGCGCTCGCCTCGGGCAGCGACGGAGAGCACCTGGTCGCGCGCTGGTACCGGGAGACCATCGCCGTCGGCGAACTGGCCGAGGGAGTGTCCGCCTTCGCCGACCGGCGGCCTCCGCGATTTCCCTGGTCAGGCTGACAGGACGTTTCCGTTTCGGCAGCGGCACACCCGGGGTACCAGGTGGCTGCGGCGCTCCCTGAAGAAGACGGGGACCGATGCGGCATCCGCCGCGTCACCTTGCCTGCCCGCTCACAACCAACGGCGCATGGATGCGCCGGGTTGAGGTAGCGGCCAGGGGCGCCATTCCTGACCGTGAACCACTTGCCGAGGAGGACCGATGACTCACTCCATCGACGCCCCGTTCCCGCCCCCCGCCACCACCGGAACGGGCACCACCACCACCACCACGACCGCGCCGTCGACCGCCGACGTCGCCAAGGACGAGGCCAAGAACGTGCAGCAGACCGCTGTGCAGGCCGGCAGCCAGGTCGCGTCCACCGCGACCGATCAGGCCAAGGAAGTCGTCCAGGAGACCCAGCGCCAGGCCAAGGACCTGCTCGACCAGGGACGCACCCAGGTCAAGGACCAGGTCGTCTCCCAGCAGCAGAAGGCCGGGCAGAGCCTCTCCTCGCTCGCGCAGGAACTGCGCGGGCTGGCCGACGGCACCAGCTCCGGTGCTCCCGGTCCCGCGCGTGACCTGCTCCAGCAGGGCGCCGGGATCGTCGAGAGCTTCGCCGGAAAGCTGCAGAACCGCGAGCCGGCCGAGCTGCTCGACGAGGTCCGCAGCTTCGCCCGCCGCAAGCCGGGCCTGTTCCTGCTCGGCGCAGCCGCTGCCGGCATCGTCGCCGGTCGGCTGACCAGCGGCGTGAAGGCCGCGCACAGCGACTCCGGTCCGTCGTCCAACGGGACCAGCGGCTACCGGGCGCAGTCGAACTACGTCGACCCGACGCCGTCCTACGCGGACACCACGAGCACCTACACGGGTACCAGCGCGAGCTACTCGACCGCCGGATCCGCCCCGCTCCCGCCGCCCCCCTACGGCACGGTGCCGCCCGAGGGCAGCGTCGTCCCGCCGTCGGCCCAGGCAGGCTGGGACGACCCGGCGCGGCGTCCCGGCGGGGTGGGCTGACGCATGAGCACCCCCTACTCCGGCGCGACCCCCGCGGGCGCACCACAGGGCTACGCCGAGCCGACGCCGCAGAACTACGCGGCCGACTACAGCGGCACCATGGGCACGCCCATGACCGAGGAAGGGCGCCCTGACGTCGAGGGCACCTCGGTCGGGGCGCTCATGGGCGAGGTCGCCAAGGACCTCTCCACCCTGATGCGCCAGGAGCTCGAGCTGGCCAAGGTGGAGATCAAGGCCGAGGCGGTGAAGGCCGGCACGGGTGCCGGTCTGTTCGGCGCCGCCGGCTTCGCCGGCTACATGGTGCTGATGTTCCTCTCCATCGCTCTGTGGTGGGCCCTCTCGCACCTGGTGGGACACAGCTGGTCGGCCCTGATCGTCGCCGTCCTCTGGGGCGTCATCGGATTCGTCGCCTTCACGATGGGCCGCAAGAAGTTCAAGGAAGTCAATCCGAAGCCCGAGCGCACCGTGGAGACCCTGTCGCAGGTCCCCGGCGCTCTGAAGCCCAACTGACCACGAGGGAGTACCAGACATGACCAGCAGTGACCCGGACGTCATCCGCCGGCAGATCGAGGACACCCGTCGCGAGCTCAGCTACGACGTGGACGCCCTCAACGAGAAGGTCAACCCCGCTCGCGTCGTCGACCGCCGCGTCACCGCGGCCAAGGGACGCATCAGCAACCTGAAGGAGAAGGTCATGGGCAGCGCTCAGGACACGACCTCTTCGGCCCAGGGCATGGCGTCCAACGCCGCGGGTTCGGTGCAGGGCGCCGCATCCAGCGCCGTTGACACCGTGTCGGGCGCCGCGTCGTCGGCAGCCGGTGCGGTACAGCAGGCCCCGGACGCCATCGTGAAGCAGACCCAGGGCAACCCGATGGCCGCCGGGCTCATCGCCTTCGGCGTCGGCTGGCTCGTCTCGAGCCTCCTGCCGGCGTCGGAGAAGGAGAAGCAGCTGGCCCAGCAGGCCGAGACGGCGATCCGCGAGAACAAGGACGCGCTGCTCGAGCCCGCGAAGCAGGCCGCTCAGGAGATCGGCGAGCAGCTCAAGCCGGCTGCGCAGGACGCCGTGGAGTCGGTCAAGGCGACCGCTCAGGATGCTGCCTCGACCGTCGCGGAGGAAGGCAAGTCCGCTGCCGCCGACGTTCAGGGCACCGCCCAGCAGGCCAAGCAGAAGGTCCAGAGCAAGTCCGGATCGTGATCCACGGGTCGACCTGACCCACCGCACCAGACAGCGCCCCGCCGGGTTCTCCCGGCGGGGCGCTGTGCTGTCCCCTCCCGCAACGCCTTCATGGCTCACCCGCAGGGGTGAGAGCGGCGTTCCACGGGCTGCAGACCCCTCCTCGGCAGGCCGTTGTCCCTGGTGACGACGCCATAGGCCCCGTTTCCGGGGCCCGCCTGACCGAGGGGAGCCATCGTGGACGCGGCCCAGCCCGCACCTGCCGCCGTGGCGACCCCGGACACCGCCGGCGTGCGCGTCCTGGTCGCCGACGACGAGGACGACATCCGCGCCCTCGTGACGCTGGCCGTGCGCAAGGCCGGCTGCACCGTCGTCGGCTCGGTCGCCGACGGATCGGCTGCACTGGACCTCGCGCGCGCCGAACTCCCCCATCTCGCCGTCCTCGACGTCTCCATGCCCGGCGCGACCGGCCTCGAGGTGTGCGTCGCGCTGCGCGCCGACCCGGCCACCGCCGGGATCCGCATCCTGCTGCTGTCGGCCGGGGCATCCCTCGAGGACGTCGCCGCCGGGCTCGCTGCCGGTGCCGATGCCTATCTGGCCAAGCCCTTCCAGGTGTCCGGACTGGTCCAGCAGGTCCGCGCGCTCACCGCGCGGCAGCCCGCATGACCGCCGTCGAGGTGGGCCCCGCCGTCCTGGGCCACCCCACGCCGCGCCGCTTCGGGCGTCTCACGGCCCTCTTCTCCGGGCAGAGCACGGTCCTCGACCGCTCCCTGCCCTCCACCGTGCTCTTCGCGGTGGCCGCACTCCTGCTCGGCACCGGGACGCTGCCCGTCGCGGACGGCGAACTCGTGCTGGCCGGCCTGGCCTCGGCGTTCCTCGCGACGCTGGTCGCGCGCCTGGTCACCCAGCCCGCGGTGGCCGGCGACCTCGCGCTGGTCGTCCCGCTGGTGCACCTGGGTGCGGTCGGCCTGCTGTCCGCCGGCACGGGCTCGGCCGGCGTGCTGTTCCTGCTGCTGGGGCCGGTACTCACGCTCGTCGCGACCCCCGGACGACGCGGCGTCCTCGTCGCCGCGCTGGGCACGGCCGGCGCCCTGCTGCTTCCCGAGCTGCTCGCGAGCAGCACCGCCCCGGGCACGTCCCTTCCCGGCGCGCTCCTGCTCGGCCCCCTCGCGGTGGGTCTCGGCGGTCTCGGCGTCAACGAGGGCGCCCGGCGGCTCGCCGGCCAGGCGGCCCGGATCGAGCGCCTGGAGAACGAACGGGCCGTGCTGCTCGCCCAGGTGCAGACCCGGGCCGACGAGCTCGACCAGGCCACCCGCATGCTCGCCGCGCGCGCACAGACGATGACCAGCGTGATCGACGCGGTCACCGAGCAGTCGATCATCGGTACCGACCGCGACGGCGTCATCCGCGTCTGGAACCCCGGTGCGGAGAAGATGCTCGGCCTGCCGCGCCCCGAGGTCGTCCGCAAGCGCTCCATCCTCGAGTTCCACCTGCCGGAGGAGCTCGAGGCGGTCTCCGAGGAGGACGGGTCGGCCACCGGCCTCGCCGCGCTCGTGCACGCCGCCCAGGAGCACGGCAGCGACGTCCGCGACTGGACCTACGTGGCCGCCGACGGGCAGCAGCGGACCGTCTCGGTCGCCATCACCCCGCGCACCGACGACCAGGGAGCGCACGCCGGCTGGAACTTTGTGGGCACCGACATGACCGAGGCCCGCGCCACCGAGCGCATGAAGGACCAGTTCGTGAGTCTGATCAGCCACGAACTGCGGACGCCGCTCACCTCGATCCTTGGCTACCTGGAGCTGGTGCTGGAGGACGAGGAGCAGCCGCTGACCGACGAGCAGCGCTCGTTCCTGACCACGGTCGAGCGCAACGCCGACCGACTGCTCCGTCTCGTGGGCGACCTGCTGTTCACCGCGCAGGTCGATGCCGGCCGCTTCACGCTCAAGCCCGAGGACGTCGACCTCGCCACGGTGGTCCGCTCCGCCGAGGAATCGGTGCGGGTGACCGCCGCCGCGGCCGGCGTCGGGATCGTCGTCGACGTCCCGGCGGGCGGGCTCGTGGTCCCCGGTGACGCCGTCCGGCTGGGTCAGGCCTGCGACAACCTCGTCTCCAACGCCGTCAAGTTCACGCCGGACGGGGGCCAGGTGACGCTCACGCTGCGCACCGCGTGGCAGACGCCCGACGGTGCCGTCTACACCGATGCGCGTCCCGACGCTGCCCCGGTGGCCCAGCTGGCGGTCAGCGACACCGGCATCGGCATCCCCTCGACCGAGCAGGGCAAGCTCTTCACCCGCTTCTTCCGGGCCTCGACTGCGCAGAAGAACGCCGTCCCCGGTGTGGGGCTGGGCCTGGCCATCACCAAGGCCATCACCACCGCGCACGGCGGCATGCTCGACCTCGTCAGCGCCGAGGGTGCGGGTACGACCTTCACGCTGACGCTCCCGCTGTAACACTGTGCTCATCGTCGTCCTTCGGACGACAACCACCGCGGCGGCGTCGTCCAGTGTCGGGTTGTCGTCGCCTCGGGGGTCGTGAGGGGACGAGAAGCCGACAGTCGGCAGATCCCGCCTGGTTCTCAGGGCGGTTGACGAGTAGGCGAGCGGCCCGGACAAAGCCCGAAAAGCCCGGAAAACCGGGAAAAGACCCCGATCCGCGGCTACTCCGCGCATCCCTTGCGGATTCCTTGCGGATCGCTGGCGGGTGGCCTGCGGTTACCCCTCCAGAGTTCTCCTTGTCGCCGGAATCCCCGGTCGACACGAACCGGACACAGGGAGAACGCAGACATGAACGCCAAGAACATCGCCTCCAGCACCAAGGCCCGCAAGGTCGTCGGCTCGCTCGGCGTCATCGGTGCGGCTGCGGCCGTCGCCGGCCTGGGCACCTTCGGTACCTTCACCGACAGCTCCACCCCGGTCGCCACGACCATCCAGTCGGGCACCCTCTCGATCGACGTGACGCAGCAGGGCTTCACCGTTCCGGTCACCACGAGCAACTTCGTGCCGGGCGACTCGCTCACCCGCGCCGTGAACCTCATCAACGACGGTTCCTCGGCTCTCGGCTCGGTCACGCTCGCCTCGACCGTGGGTACCCCCAGCATCCTCACCACGGACGCCACCAACGGCCTGCAGCTGGCCGTCAAGGCGTGCTCCGTCCCGTGGACCCAGGGTGGCACCGCCTCCGCGGCGACCTACACCTGCTCCGGCACCGAGCGTCTGCTCGGTTCGGGTCCGGCCGTCACCAACATGACGCTCAGCAACCCCGCGTCGCTGGTCGCCGGTGCCACGGACTACCTGACCTTCGCGGTCTCGCTGCCCGTGTCGGCCGACAACACCTTCCAGGGCAAGTCCGCCGCGCTGAGCCTGACCTTCACGGGCACGCAGCGCACCGGCACCTCCCGCTGATCACGGCCTGACGACCTAACGGAGATCACGTCATGACCGCAGTCCTCCCTGTCCGTCGCCCGGGGGCAGCAGCTCAGCTGCCCCCGGCCGAGGACAAGCGCTCCGCCGCCGGCCTCGCCGGCAAGGCCCGCCACTACGTGGGGCTGCTCGCCCCGTGGCTGGTCCGCGGACTGGTGGGACTGGCTGTACTGACGTTCGCTCTCCTGGCCGTCGGACCGCACGTGCTCGGCTACCGCACGATGACCATGCTGACCGCGAGCATGGCGCCGGAGATCGACCCGGGTGACGTCACCATCGTCACGCCGATCGCGACCTCGGAGGTCACCGAGGGCATGGTGATCACCTACCACCGCCCGATCGAGGACCACAGCCTGGTCACCCACCGCGTCATCTCGGTGGAGACCGCTCCGGACGGCACCGTCAGCGTCCAGACCAAGGGTGACGCCAACCAGGCGGCTGACCCGTGGACGGCGACGCTGGAAGGCGACACCGCCTACCAGGTACGTGCAGTCATCCCGGAGCTCGGCCACGTGATCCAGGCCCTGCGCGCCCCCGTGGTCACGCAGGCACTGCTCTACGGCGCTCCGGCCCTCCTGGTCGGCTGGCTCCTGCTCACCATCTGGCGCCCCGCCCGCGACGAGGAGGACGAGACATGAACGGCATCCGCCGCGGTCTGATCCTGCTGGGCCTCACCGTCGCCGTCATCATCGGCGCCAGCGTCCCGGCGTCGGCCACCTACTCGGAGGCGGTCGCGGTCAAGACGACCATCAGCACCACGACGGTCGCCGCCCCCGCGAACGTGGTCGGGAAGCTCACCTGCGGCCGGCCGGCGACGATGTCGGCCACCTGGGCCCTGAGCGGCTCGCCGCGGGTCTCGGGCTACGTCGTCTCCGTCTACTTCAGCGACGGATTCGTCCAGACCGCGCAGCTCGGCCCCACGGCCACCAGCTGGAGCCAGACGATCGACCCGTACTACGTCACCGCCTACTCCATCAAGTACACGCTGACCACTCAGACCGCCTACGGCTGGTCGAAGGAATCGGCGCAGTCGGTCGCCTTCCAGTGCTGACCGCCGGCTCCTGAGCATTTCCGCACCACCGCCCGACACACACCCCGACACGAGTGAGGAGACCTGGTCATGAACGCCGTTCGCCGCATCCTGATCCTGATCCCGCTCACCGTCGCCATCATCACCGGCGCCAGCTTGCCGGCCTGGGCCGACTACAACGACCTCTCTGCCATCGACCCCACCACGGTCAGCACCCTCACCGTGGCGGCCCCGAGCTCGGTGACGGTAAACAACTACTGCGTCACCACGAAGACGACGACCAGGCAGACGGTTCGCACGGATCCGCTCACCGGCGTCGCGACGACGACCGCCTACAGCTCCTCGTCGAGCAGCGTCACCAGCCCGAGCAACGTGCAGAGCTACACCACGAGCTCGGCGGCCGGCCCGGGCGCCGACGAGACCACGACGACGACGGTCACCGAGAACACCGATCTGCGCGTCACGACCAACTGGTCGGCCAGCGCCACTCCGGGAGTCAGTGGCTACCTCGTGTCGGCGCACCTCGCCGACGGTTCCTCCTATGCCATGGCCCAGACCGGGGCGGCGACGCTGTCGACCAGTGGTGGCGCGGACGCCGACTACATCGCCTACTCCCCCCGCCTGTCGGTCACGACGCTCACCAGCTACGGCTGGACGGCGACGACGGCACAGACTCCGGTGCTGTCGTGCTGACCGCCCTCGTCGTGGACGACGAGCCCGACGCCCGCCGCCGCGTGGCCGGCCTCCTCCGCCTCGGCGGCTGGCAGGTCCGCGAGGCCGGCAACGCCGAGGACGCGCTCCGCCAGTCCGCCGTCGCCGATTTCGACCTCGTCGTCACCGACGTGTCGATGCCCGGTGAGAACGGGCCCGCGATGCTCCGCCGGATGCGCCGCAACGGCTCCACCGCACGGTTCCTGGTGGTCACCTCCGACCCCACGGACGCCGTCCGCGCCGAGTCGGTCACCGCCGGTGCGATGGCGTGCCTCGCCAAGCCGGTCGAGGCCGGCATCCTTCTCGACTTCCTGCGCAGCCGGACCACGGGGCTGGCTGCGCAGGGTGAACTCGGGGCCGTCCACGAGGTGGACGACCTGCAGGACGAGGACCTGGACGCCGAGCTCATGGACCGGCTCCAGGAAATGTACGCCACCGCCCTGCCCGGCCGCCTCTCGGCGATCGCGCGGAGCACGACCTCGGGCGACGCCCCGGGCGTCGTCTCGGCGGCGCACACCCTCGCCGGCACCAGCGGCCAGCTCGGGCATCCGGAGGTGGCCTCGATCTGCCGGGCCATCGCCGCCGACGCCCGGCGGGGCGTGATGGCCCACGCCCGGGTCGTCGAACTGCAGGCGCTGGCCCTCGCCGGCTGACCGTACCCACCCACCCACGACGAACGCAGGACGGAGGACCGACATGGAACGCCACGACCACGCCAGTCCGTCCGTCCTGACCGCCCTCGTCGTGGACGACTCGTTCGCCTCCCGCACCCGGATCACCATGCTGCTGCACCTGGGCGGCTGGCGGGTCCATCAGGCTGTGGGCACCGAGGACGCGCTGCGCCTGGCCGCCCTGCTGCAGCCCGATCTCGTGGTGACCGACATGGTCATGCGACAGGGCCACGGGGCGACGCTCATGCGCCGCCTCCGGGAGCAGGGCTCAGCGGCCCGGTTCCTCGTGGTGGCCGCCCGCCGCACGCACCAGACCCGCGCCCTCGCCGCGGCCGCCGGGGCACTGGCCTGCCTGGCCAAGCCCGTCGACCCGCGGCTGTTCGTCGACGTGATGCGCGGACTTGCTCCCTCCGCCCTCGCGCCGGCTCGTGCGGACGTCGCGCCGCAGCCGGCTCAGGAGATCGGGCCGCAGGCCGAGGAGATGTTCCTCAGCGCGCTCCCCCACCGCCTCTCGGCGATCGCGATCAGCGCGCAGGCCGGTGATGCGGCAGCGGTCGCGGTGGCCGCCGACGCGCTCGGCACGGCCAGTGACCGGCTCGGGCACGCGGAGATCGCGTTCCTCAGCAACTCCATCGCCCGGGACGCCCGCCGTGGCACGGTCTCCCACGGACGGCTGGTGGCGCTGGTGGAACTGTGCGCGCGGCTCGACACGAACAGCGCGTTGGCAGCTCAGGCAGCGACGAGCCGGTAGCCCACTCCCCGCACCGTACGGATCTCGGGAGAGTTCAGCCCGGCCGCCACCAGCTTGCGGCGCAGGTTGGACATGTGGGCCTCGACCAGCCGGAGGTTGCCCTCCCAGTCGGTCTGCCAGACCTCACGCAGGAGCGTCTCGCGCTGCAGCACGCGGCCCGGCCGGGAGGCCAGCGCCGCGAGCAGGTCGAACTCGGTACGGGTCAGGTCGACGACGACGCCGTCCACCCGGACCTCGCGGCTCTCCTCGTCCACCTCGAGCTCGGCGAGCCGGCGGACCGACTCCTCCGTCTGGGCGGCCGGCCCGGCGGCCTGCACCTGGCGGGGGAAACGCAGCATCGCCTGGACCCGCGCCACGAGCTCGCGCGGGGAGAACGGCTTGGCCATGTACCCGTCGGCGCCGACGGCGAGGCCGATCAGCAGATCGACCTCCTCGGCGCGGGCGGTCAGCATCAGGACGTAGCACTGGGTCTCGGCGCGGATCTGACGGCACACCTCGGTGCCGTCGGCGTCCGGGAGCCCCAGGTCGAGCACGATGAGGTCGGGTGCGTCACGGCGGACCTCCGCCAGGGCGGCTGCCCCGGAGCTGGCCTCACGGACGTCGAAACCGGCCCGCCGCAGCACCGTGGTGACGAGCTCACGGATCTCGTCGGTGTCCTCCACGACGAGCACGGACTGTTCGGCCACGACCTCTCCTCCTCACCGACGACACGCGGCGCGAACGGCAGAGCCATTCGTCACCTGACCGGGTGATCGGCAGATCGGACGCTCAAGTTGAGTCCACCGGGAATCGGACCCCTGTTCTTCCTCCCCCGTCCGGGTGGTGCGGCCCCCGTCCCGAGGCTCGCCCCGGGCCTGCGAGGGGGAGAGGACGGGGTCCTTGTTCAGTTCAGTGCGCGGGTGCCCTCGGGCAGGGTGCCGCCACCCACGACGGCGGCCACCGCGTCCTGCAGGGCCGTCAGGGCGACCCGCTGCGTGAACGGGCCGGTCGACACGCGCGCGACCCCGAGCGACTGGAGCTCGCTCACCGGCAGGGACCGGCCCGGGACGCTGATGACGGTGAGCTTCTGGGGGCCCAGCCCGTCGACGAGCGCGGCGATCTCCTCCCGCGCGATCGCACCGGGCACGAACACCACGGGCGCTCCCACCTCGAGGAACGCCTGCCCGCGGCGGATGGCCTCGGCCACCAGTTCGCCCCGGTCGGCGTCCCGGGGCGCCCGGACGAAGGCGTCGGTGCGGGCATTCAGGACGAAGTCGATCCCGGCGTCCCGTCCCGCCGCGACCACCGCCTCGACGGCGGCGACCGCCTCGTCGAGCGGCTTCATCCGGTCCTCGAGGTTGCCGCCGACGACGCCGGCCTCGATGGCCCGCCGCGCGGTTGCACCGGCGTCGCCGTAGCCGGCCTCGAAGTCCATGGTCACAGGAACGTCTACGGCGGCGACGATGCGGGCCACCATGTCCAGGTGCAGGTCGAGCGGGATGTTCTCGCCGTCCTCGTAGCCGAACGTCGCGGCGATGGAGTGGCTGGCGGTGGCCAGCGCCCGGACACCGTCGGTGCCGGCGACCACGGTCGCGGAGATCACGTCCCAGACGTTGGCGAGCACCAGGATCTCGGGGGCGGTGTGCAGGTCGAGCAGAGTGCGGGCGCGTGCGGCGAGGTCCGGCATGTCCCCGAACCTAGTGAGATCGCCGTGCGGTCGCGACCAGACCCTGGACGGAATCTCTTAGGTCAGGCTAACCTCCTACGCAGTGCCGTGCGGTGGTCCGCCTGGCATGCGACCCCCGCCCAGTTACCGGTAAGGCGTCTGACATGTACGTGTGCCACTGCGCCGTCGTCACGGATCGCGACGTGCTCGAGTCGATCGCCAACGGCGCCCAGTGCGTCGCCGACGTCGCGCGCCAGACCGGTGCCGGTCGCACCTGCGGGAACTGCATCAGCTCGCTGCGCGACCTGGTGTGCCAGCATTGCCCAGTCCGAGCCGAGCGCGGCGCCGTCGAAGCCCGCGAACTCGAAGCCGAAGTCGAACTGGGAGTTGCTGGTGCAACCCGTTAGTCCCCGTGTGGTCGAACTGCTCAACGATGCGTTGACGTTCGAATTGACCGTCACCAACGGTTACTTCCTGAACGCGCGCATGCTCGACGCCTGGGGGCTCCCCAAGCTCGGCAAGGTCTTCTACGACCTCTCCATCGAGGAGATGAAGGACGCCGACTCCCTCATCCAGCGGGTGCTGCTGTTCGACGGCCACCCCAACGTGCAGCGCCTCGGTGCCATCCGCGTCGGTGAGACGGCGGAGGAGATGCTCGTCCTCGCCCTCGACAGCGAGAAGGCCGCGGTCGCGCAGTTCAACGCCGCGGCGCAGGAGTGCCACGACCTCGGCGACCACGCCACCGCTTCGGTGTTCGAGGAGATGACCCTCGACGAGGAGACGCACGCCGACTGGTTCGAGGCCCAGCTGGGCGCCATCGAGCGGGTCGGCCTGCCGCAGTACCTGGCCGCGCAGATCTCCACCGAGACCCCCTGACGGCCTCCTCCCCCAGCGCGCCGAGGGCCGCTTCCCGACACGGGAAGCGGCCCTCGGCGTCATCCCGATCAGGCCGGACGGCCGCTGACGGCGACCGGTTCCGCTACGCGGTGAGCGTGTGCCACACTGCCCGTAGCGAGGTGAGGCTAGCCTAAGTAATGCGCCTTGCCCCCGGCAACCGGAAGAGTGCTCATGACCGTCGAGGCGCCGCAGATCCCCGCCTACCGGACCTTCGCCGTCCGGGTGTCCGGGATCCGCCGGTTGAGCCCGAGCTTCCTGCGCGTGACGTTCACCGGTGACGACCTCCGCGACTGCGCACCGAACGGCTGGGACCAGCGGATCAAGCTGCTGCTCCCGCTCCCGGGGCGCGGCATCAGCGACTGCCCGACCGGCCCGGACTGGTACGAGGAGTGGCGAGCCCTCCCCCCGGAGCGCCAGAACCCGATCCGCACCTACACCGTTCGCGCCACCCGCCCGGAGGCGCGCGAGATCGACGTCGACTTCGTCCTGCACGGCGCGACCGGTCCGGCCTCGGCGTGGGCCGGGCAGGCCGCCGTCGGTGACGAGGTGGCCCTCGTCGCACCGAACGCCCGCTTTCCCGGCCCGACCGGCGGTTACGAGTGGCATCCGCCGGCCGACGCCTCGTGCCTGGTCGTCGCCGGCGACGAGACCGCGGTACCGGCCGTCTGCGCGATCGTCGAGTCGCTGCCGGCGGGGCGACCGGCGCGCATCCTGCTCGAGATCCCGACGGCCGACGACGTCCTCCCGCTGGCGGCCCCGGACGGCGTCGAGGTGACCTGGCTGCCGCGCCGGGTCGCCACGGAGCCGGCCGCCCCGCACGGCGCCCTGCTCACCGCAGCCCTCGTCCGCGCCGTGCAGGACCTGCCCGGCGCGACGGGCACGTCGCGTCCCTCGATGCTGGACGACGTGGACGTCGACGCGAGCATCCTGTGGGAGGTGCCCGAGGACACCGCCGACGGCCGCACGTCCGGCCCGTACGTCTGGCTGGCCGGGGAGGCCGGGACGATCAAGGGGCTGCGCCGCCACCTCGTGCAGGAGGCCGGCCTCGACCGCACCTCGATCGCCTTCATGGGCTACTGGCGCCTCGGCAGGGTCAGCGACTGACCACCGCCACCACTCCGGGCTCCGGGGAGGGACGCCGGGCGTGACCTAGGTTGACCCGGATGGACGACCGGCCGGAGAAGACGGTGGCGCTGCTGCGCACCGACGATCTCGTGGTCGGCCACGACGGCGTCCAGGTGTGCGCCCCCGTGACGGTGCGGCTCCTGCCCGCGGCCGCCCTGGCCCTGATCGGCCCGAACGGCGTGGGGAAGTCGACCGTGCTGCACACCCTCGTGGGCCTCCTGACGCCGCTGGCCGGGGAGGTCCTGTTCGACGGGACGCCGGTCGACGAGCGACGCTCCTCCTTCCGCCGCGACGTCGCGCAGGTGCTCGACGACGACGCGTTCTTCCCCTCGCTCACGGCACGGGAGCACCTGCTGCTGACCGCCCGCGGCCACGGCGTCGTCGACGCCGAGGCGACCGTGGACGGGGAACTCGCGGCCTTCGGCATCGAGGACCGCGCGGACGCGCTCCCCACCAAGCTGTCCTCCGGGCAGCGCCGCCGCCTGGCGCTCGCGGCCGCCTTCGTGCGACCCGCCCGCCTGATGGTGCTCGACGAGCCGGAACGGCGCCTGGACGCCGACATGCGTCAGGACCTCGCCGGGCGGCTGGCGAGCGCGAGGGACGACGGGCTCGCGGTGATCTTCGCCAGCCACGACGGGGACTTCGTGCAGACCGTGGCCGACCACGCCCTGCTGCTCGGCGACGAGGAGTGCCGGTTGCTGCCGCCCGGCGACGCCCCGGAGGCCATGTCCGGGATGCAGGGTTGACGTGCCCGGTCCTGCCGCAGTCCGCACCGCTGAACTCGACGGTCCCGGCGTCCGCCGCCTGACCCGCCGCAGCGCCGCCCAACGGGCCGTGACCACCTGGGGCGCGCGCCTCGGCGAGGCCTGGTCGACGACTGCCTCCGTGGGCATCGGGCTGGCCGTGGTCGGCGGCTGGCTGGCCTCGGTCCGCGACGAGATCGCCGGCACCTCACCCGGGTCCGGGACGTCGCTCCCCGCCACGGCGACCGCCCTCGCGGCGGCGATCGTGGGAGTAGCGGCACTGACGACACTGCTCGACCGGCTGGGTCCGGTCAGCGCCAGCCCCGCCGCCGCCGCGTGGTGGCTCCCCCTCCCCGCCGCGCGGGCGGGCCTGCTGCGCAGCGACCTCGGCCGCGTCGCCGGCGTCTGTGCAGGCGTCACCGCGGTCGTCTGCACGCCGCTCGCGATGGTCTGGGCCGCGGCGCCGTCCGTCTCCGGAGTCGCCGCGACGGTGGTCGGCGCGGCGGCGTCCGCCTCGGTGCTCGTCGGTGCGGTGGCGCTCCTGCAGAGCCGCGGCAGCAGCGGCGTCCTGGCGCC
>NZ_SPQK01000021.1 GCF_004570875.1 Blastococcus sp. CT_GayMR16
GATCTCGGCCCTCGCCGGCGCGGCCGCGCTCACCGATCGCAGCGCGGGCGTGCCGTGGCGGCGGATGAACTACGCCAAGCGCCCGGTCACGCTCCTGGGCGGTCCGGCGCTCGCCGCCTCCGCCACGGTGACCGCCGCCCTCGGTGCCCCGGCCGGCACGCGGGCCGCAGCGGTCGTGGTCGGTGCCGTCTCCGGGCTGGTGGGCGGGTACGACGACCTCGCCGGGGCCCGTCCCGAGCAGGCCAGGGACAAGGGCCTGGCGGGCCACCTCGCCGCGCTCAGGGCCGGGCGCGTCTCGGCCGGGGCCGTCAAGGTCGCCGGCATCGGGGCGGCTGCGGCGGTCGCCGCCGTCCTCACCCGGCGCGACCGCGGCGCCGGCGCCCTGGTCGACGGCGTCCTCACCACCGGCCTGGTCGCCGGCACCGCGAACCTGATCAACCTCCTGGACCTGCGCCCCGGCCGGGCCGGCAAGGCGGGCGCCCTGGTGGCCGCGGCGACCCTCCGCGGGCCCGCCGGTGGCCTGGTCGCCGGCCCGCTGGGTGCCACGGCCGCCGTGCTCCCGGACGACCTGGGGGAGCGGGTCATGCTCGGTGACTGCGGTGCCAATGCCCTCGGTGCGCTGCTCGGCCTGCGGCTCGCGTCGATCCCCGGCCGTGCGCCGCGGGTCGGCCTGCTCGCCGGCGTCGTGGCGCTGACCCTGGCCAGCGAGAAGGTCAGCTTCACGAAGGTCATCGAGGCCACCCCGGGTCTGCGAGAACTGGACCGGCTCGGCCGCCGTCCATCGTGAGTGGGCGGACTGTCGCCCGGGGGGTTGCCGGGGCCGCGGCGCTGATCGCCGTCCTCACGCTCCTCGCCCGGCTCGCGGGCTTCGGCCGCACGCTGGTCTTCACCAACACCGTCGGCGCCGAGAGCACCGGTGACACCTACCTCGCCGCGAACACCGTCCCGAACATCGTCTTCGAGGTGGTCGCGGGCGGTGCGCTGGCCAGCCTCGTCGTCCCCATGCTCGCCGGCGGCATCGCGACCGGGGACCGGGAGCAGGTGCGGCGGACCGCGTCGGCGCTGCTCGGCTGGACCCTGCTGATCCTCACGCCCCTCGCGGTGGTCATCGCACTCGCGGCGGAGCCCATCGCCGAACTGCTGCTCGGCGGCGGGAGCAGCGCGGAGGTCGCTCTGGCGGCGCGCTTCCTGCTCGTCTTCGCCCCCCAGGTCGTGCTCTACGGCATCGGCATCGTGCTGGCCGGCGTGCTGCAGGCCCACCGGCGCTTCGCCGGGCCGGCGCTGGCGCCGCTGCTGTCCAGCGTCGTGGTGGCCGCGGCCTATCTGGTCTTCGCCGGCATCGGGGGGAGCCAGGAGATCGAGGACCTCACCACCCCCGCCGAGCTGGTGCTCAGCGTGGGGACGACGCTCGGCGTGGTGGCGCTCAGCCTGAGCCTGCTCGTCCCGGTCCGCGGGCTCCGGCTGGGCCTGCGGCCGGCGCTGCGCTTCCCGGTGGGTGCCGCTCCCCGGGTGCGGCGGCTGGCCCTGGCCGGGGTGCTGACCCTCGCCGGCCAGCAGGCCGTGGCCGCCGTCGCGATCCGGCTCGCCAACGACGGCCCGGACGGCACCCAGGTCGTGTACTTCGCCGGGCTGACGCTGTTCCTGGTGCCGTGGGCCGCGCTCGCGGTGCCGCTGGCCACGTCGGCCTACCCCGGCCTCGCCGAGCGGGCGGAGGTGCGCGACGAGGCCGGCTACCGGCGGGAGCTGGCCCCGGCCGCCGTCCTGGTCGTGGCCGCCTCGGCGGTGGCGGCCGGCGTCCTCGTGGCCGTGTCGGGACCGATGGCCCGCGTCTTCCTCGTCACCGCCCCGGCCTCGACCGTCGCCGCACTCCGGGACACCATCATCGCCTTCGCCCCCGGCCTGGTCGGATACGCGCTGGTGGCCCTCCTGACCCGCGCCCTGTACGCCCGCGGGCTGTGGAAGGCGCCCACCGCCTGCGTGCTCGGCGGCTGGCTGCTGGCCGTGGCCGCAGACGTCGTGCTGTCCCGCCTGCTGCCCGTGGAGGACCGGGGCCTGGCCCTCGGCGCCGGGCACAGCATCGGCGTGACCGTGGCCGGTCTCGGCCTGCTCGTCGTCGTCGCGCGGGTCGCACGCCCCGGTGCCTTGCACGGCGTCGTCCGCAGTGGCACGGCGGCCCTGGTCGGCAGCGCGCTCGGTGCGGCCGCCGGCCTCCTGGCCGCCCAGGCCCTCGGCGCCGATCCGGTGCCCCGCGACGGGGTCCTCGTCGCCATCGGGGTGGGCCTGGTCGCCGCGGCGATCGTGCTGGTGATCGCCGCGGCCGTCATGATGGGGACGGCGCGGGCCGCCCTCACCGGGGCGGTGCAGGCGCTGCGCACGCCGGACGAACAGCGCGCCGGGACGACGGGAGGTGCACGGTGACCGAGGCGTCGCCCCTGCGCGGCCGCCGTGTCGTCGAGGTGCTGGCCACCAGCGCGGGCGGGGTGGGCACGCACGTGCGCACCATCGTGCCCGCGATCCGCGCGGCCGGCGCATCCGTGGGGGTCTGCGGCGCACCCGCCACCGAGCAGCTGTTCGGATTTCGCGCCGTCGGTGCCGACTTCCGGCCGGTCGGCATCTCCTCGGGCCTGAACCCGGTCGCCGACGGCCGCGCGGTCGTCCAGCTGCGCGCGGCGGCCGCCGGGGCCGACCTCGTGCACGCCCACGGCCTGCGCGCCGGTCTGGTCGCCGCGGCGGCCCGCCGGCTGTCCGGGGAGCGGCAGCGGCCCCTGGTACTCACGCTGCACAACGCCCTGCAGGAGAGCTCGGGCCCGAAACAGAAGCTGCTGCGGGCGGTCGAGGGCCTGACGATCCGGGCTGCCGACCTCGTGCTGGCCGTGTCCAGCGACCTCGCCGTCAACGCCCGCCGGCTGGGCGCCCGCGACGTCCGGGTCGTGCCGGCCCTGGCCCCGCCCCTGGCGCCCGCCACCCGGACGCGCGCCGAGGTGCGCGACGAGCTGGGCCTGGACGACGGCCGACCGCTGCTCGTCGCCGTGGGGCGGCTGCACCCGCAGAAGGGCTACGACGTCCTGTTCGACGCCGTCGGCCGGTGGGAGCGCGCGGGCTCGCTGGCGCCCGCGCCCCTCGTCGCGATCGCCGGGGACGGGCCGCTGGAGGCCGAGCTGGCCGACCGCATCCGCGCCGAGCGCCTGCCCATCCTGCTGCTCGGACGCCGCTCGGACGTCGCCGACCTGCTCGCCGCCGCGGACGCGTGCCTGCTGCCCTCGCGCTGGGAGGGCAGCCCGTTCACCGCGCAGGAGGCACTCCGGGCGGGGACGCCGCTGATCTCCACCCGCGCCGGCGGCATTCCGGAACTCGTCGGGAACGGGGCCGAACTGGTGCCTGTCGGCGATGCCGGTGCCCTGGCCGACGCCGTCGTCCGCGTGCTCGGCGATCCCGCGCACGCCGCGGAGCTGGCCGAGGCCGGCCGCCGCCAGGCCGCCGGCTGGCCCGACGAGCAGGCCGCCGGCCGCCAGATCGTCGCGGTCTACCGGGAACTGCTCGGCGCGCCGGGCGGCGGGTCGCCATGAGCCGGCCGGGCCGCGGCGCGGCGGTGCTCCTCGTCCTGCTCACGGTGCTGCTCGGTCTCCCCTCCGCGGCCGTCGCCGACGAGGCGCAGGTCGCCCGGGTCCTCGTGGTCGGCGTCCCCGGCCTCACGTGGAGCGACATCGACCCCGACGGGACGCCGGAGCTCTGGGCGATGGCCGGAGACTCGGCCATCGGCGCGCTGTCGGTCCGTGCCGCCCGCTCGACCACCTGCGTCCTCGACGGCTGGGCCACCCTGGGCGCAGGCAACCGCGCCCGCGTCCCCGGCCCCGACGAGGGCCTGCCGCCGGTACCGCTGCCGACCGTGCCCCTTCCCGACGACCAGGCCGCGCCGACGCCGGCACCGGACGGCGCCCAGCCCGAGCCACCGCTGGACACCTCGCTGGCGCACTGCGGGCTCCAGGAGCGGGCCGCCAGCGTCGCGCTGATCGATCCGGAGGCCACCGTCGTCCGGACGGCGGAGGACGAGGGCACCGCGCGGTTCGGGGCCGAGCCCGGAGCCCTGGGCGGGGCGGTCGGCTGCGCCACCGTGTCGGGACGCGCGGCGACGCTCGCCGTGGCCGTCCCGGGCGTGGAGATCGCCCGCGTCGACGAACTGCCGCCCGACCCGGGTGAGCTCGCCGGGGTGCTGGCCGGCTGCGCGCTCACCCTCGTCTCCCTCGATCAGCTCACCGACGCCGGGGAGCCCGGGGTCGACCGCACCGACGAGGGCACGGAGCCGGAGGCCCGGGCCGCCGCGCTGCAGCGGATCGACCGCGCCGTGGGACAACTGCGCGCCGCCGTCGCGTCCATGGACGACGACACGCTCGTCCTGCTGGCCGGGATCTCCGAGGTCAACGACGGTCGTCCGCAGCTGCACGTGGGGATGGCGTCCGGCCCCGGATTCGGTCCCACCGGCTGGCTGAGCTCGGCCAGTACGGGGCGGGCGCCGTTCGTCCAGCTCATCGACCTCGCGCCGACGGCGCTCGATGCGCTCGGTCTGGACCAGCCGGCGTCGATGAACGGCCAGCCGCTGCGGATGACCGGGGAACGGCCGGCGCTGACGCAGGCGGTGCAGGAGCTGGAGTGGATCAACACCGCGGCGACCGTGCACCACCGCAACACCGGGGTCTTCTTCTGGGCCCTGGTGTTCGTCTCCGCCGGCCTGGTCGCGCTGGGGGTGCTGCTGCTCGGGGGATTCGGGGTCAACCCGGCCGGGCCCTGGGGGGTGGGTCGTCGGGTGCTGCGTGGGCTGGCCATCGCCGCGGCCGCGCTGCCGATCGCCACCTACCTCGCGGGACTCGTGCCGTGGGAGCGCAGCGGCGCGCCACTGCCCGCCCTGGTGGCGGCCGTGCTCGCCGCGGATCTGGTCGTCGCCGCGATCGCCCTGCTGGGGCCCTGGCGGCGGCGTCGGCTCGGCCCCGCCCTCGCGGTGCTCGTCCTCACCTTCGGCACGCTCCTCGCGGACGTGCTGACGGGTTCGACGCTGGAGCTCAACGGCCTCCTCGGGTACGACGCGATCGTGGCCGGCCGCTTCACCGGCTACGGCAACCTCACCTTCGGACTGATGTCGGTGAGCGCGCTCAGCGTCACCGCCGCCCTCGCCGTCGCGGTGGGTCGTCGGGCCGGGCCCGCGCGCGCCCGGGTCGCGACGGGCGGCACCGTGCTCGTGCTGGGCCTCCTGACCGTCGCCGTCATCGGCGCGCCGGGTCTCGGCCGCGACTTCGGCGGCGTCCTGGCCGCGCTGCCGGGATTCCTCCTGCTGGCGATGTTGCTGGCGCGGGTCCGGGTGACCGTCGTCCGGTTGGTCGCGATCCTCGCCGCGGCGGTCGTCGCGGTGGGGACCGTCGCCGTCCTCGATTGGATGCGCCCGGCCGCCGATCGCAGCCACCTGGGCCGGTTCGTCGAGCAGGTGCTGACGGGGGAGGCGTGGACGGTCATCAGCCGCAAGGGCCAGGCCAACCTCGACATCCTGCTGCGCAGCCCGCTCGCCTGGATGCTGCCCGTGGCGATCGTCGCTGCCGCCTGGCTGGTGCGTCCCGGAGGTCTGCTGCGGAGCGGGGTCGGGGAAGAGGTGGGCGGCCCGGCGGGACTCTCGGCCGGGCAGGTGTTCGTCGTCCGCTCGGTCCTGATCGCCTCGTCGCTGAGCCTGGCGCTCGGCGCCGCCGTCAACGACTCGGGTGTCGCGCTGCCCGCGACGGCCGCGGCGCTCCTCGTGCCGCTGATGGTCTGGCTGGCCGCGGGAGCAGGCAGCGGGGGCACCGGTTCGGGGGAGACATCGGGTGGCGCTCCCCACTCCGGGCCGGTCGAGGGCGCCGATCGTGTTACGGTCGTTTCCCGTGGATCGACCGTCTCAGGCACGTGATCTCGGGCTCCTTCACAACTCCCAGCCGACGAAGTACGTCTTCGTCACTGGCGGCGTTGTGTCCTCTCTCGGCAAGGGACTGACAGCGAGTTCGCTGGGTGCCCTGCTGTCCAGCCGTGGCCTTCGCGTCACGATGCAGAAGCTCGACCCCTACCTCAACGTCGACCCCGGGACGATGAACCCGTTCCAGCACGGTGAGGTCTTCGTCACCGAGGACGGCGCGGAGACCGACCTGGACGTCGGTCACTACGAGCGCTTCCTCGACATCGACCTGTCCGGTCGGGCCAACGTCACCACCGGCCAGGTGTACTCGGAAGTGATCGCCAAGGAGCGGCGCGGCGAGTACCTCGGCGACACGGTGCAGGTCATCCCGCACATCACCAACGAGATCAAGTCCCGGATCATGGCCGGCGGGCAGGGTCCGGACCGGGTGGACGTCGTCATCACCGAGATCGGCGGCACCGTGGGCGACATCGAGTCGCTGCCCTTCCTCGAGGCGGCCCGCCAGGTGCGGCACGAGATCGGCCGGGACAACTGCTTCTTCCTGCACATCTCGCTGATCCCCTACATCGCGCCGTCCGGCGAGCTGAAGACCAAGCCGACCCAGCACTCCGTCGCCGCCCTGCGCAGCATCGGCATCCAGCCCGACGCGCTCGTCTGCCGCTCCGACCGGGAGATCGGCGAGAACCTCAAGCGCAAGATCAGCCTGATGTGCGACGTCGAGGCCGAGGGCGTCATCTCCTGCCCGGACGCGCCCTCGATCTACGACATCCCGAAGGTGCTGCACCGCGAGGGCCTGGACGCCTACGTCGTCCGCCGGCTCGGGCTGCCCTTCCGCGACGTCGACTGGACCGTGTGGGGTGACCTTCTCGACCGCGTGCACTCGCCGAAGGAGACGGTCACCGTCGCCCTCGTCGGCAAGTACATCGACCTCCCCGACGCCTACCTGTCGGTCACCGAGGCCCTCCGGGCCGGTGGCTTCGCCCACCGCAGCCGGGTGCAGATCCGCTGGGTGCCCTCCGACGAGTGCGACACCCCCGAGGGAGCCGCGCACGCGCTCGCCGGCGTGGACGGCGTCTGCGTGCCCGGCGGTTTCGGCGTCCGCGGCATCGAGGGCAAGCTCGGCGCTCTGCGCTACACCCGCACCAACGGCATCCCGACCCTCGGCCTGTGCCTCGGCCTGCAGTGCATGGTCATCGAGTACGCCCGCGACGTCGCGGGGCTGGAGAAGGCGAACTCGGCCGAGTTCGACGCCGAGACGCCCGACCCGGTCATCGCCACCATGGCCAGCCAGGTCGACGTCATCGCCGGTGAGCGGGACCTCGGCGGCACCATGCGCCTGGGCAGCTACCCGGCCGACCTGCAGAAGGGCTCGGTGGCCGCGGGCGCCTACGGGTCCACGGAGGTCACCGAGCGGCACCGGCACCGCTACGAGGTGAACAACACCTACCGTGACCGGCTGACCGAGGCGGGCCTCGTCTTCTCCGGGACGTCGCCGGACGGGCTGCTGGTGGAGTTCGCCGAGCTGCCCCGCGAGGCGCACCCGTTCTACGTCGGCACGCAGGCCCACCCGGAACTCAAGAGCCGCCCCACGCGGCCGCACCCGCTGTTCTCCGCGTTCGTGCAGGCGGCGATCGACTACCAGGAGGCCGCGCGGCTGCCCGTGCCGGTCGACGAGGCGGAGAAGGTCGGCATCTGATGCCGCACGAGTTCCAGGTCCTCGAGAGCGAGCAGGTCTACGAGGGCCGGGTCATCTCGCTGCGCCGCGACACCGTCGCCATGCCCGGCGGCGGGAGCAGCGTCCGGGAGGTCGTGCACCACCCGGGTGCCGTCGCGGTCGTCGCGCTGGACGACCAGGACCGGGTCCTCCTCCTGCGCCAGTACCGGCACCCCGTCGGCCGGCACCTCTGGGAGCTGCCGGCAGGGCTCCGCGACGAGGACGGCGAACCGCCCCTGGAGACGGCGAAGCGGGAGCTGGCCGAGGAGGCACTGCTGGCCGCCGGCCGGTGGTCGCTGCTGGTCACCGTCAACAACTCGCCGGGCTTCAGCGACGAGCTCGTGCAGATCTACCTCGCCGAGGACCTCTCGGCCGTCGACCGGCCCGAGGGATTCCTCGTGGAGCACGAGGAGGCGGACATGACCCTCGAGCGCGTGCCGCTGACGGACGCCGTCCAGCGGGTGTTCGACGGGGACATCCGCAACTCCTCGGCGGTCGCCGGCCTGCTGGCCGCGGCGCAGGTCCGGGCCACGTCGGCCCGGTTGCGTCCCGCCGACGCCGGCTGACGCTGCTGCCCACCGCCAAGACTCCGCGTTCGCCGTGACGGCGTCGGACATCTCACCACGACTTGTTCGCCCGCGGCTTCGATGTAGTGGCAGGACGACTTCCGACTGACTCAGTCACGGGTACCGCGAGCCGGAGAACCTAGCCTGGCTCACGTGACGGGGACTGGGCCGATGGGCCCCATCGACGTGCTCAACGTCTTTCTGGACATGACCAGGCTTGGCTTCTTCGACCTCCACGACCCGCACTACAAAGTCGTTGATGTCCACAGAAACAAGCGATCGACGCGGGCGGACAGAGCTTCGGTGGATGAACAGCCCTCCGTATATGTGATCGCGTTGAATGCTACGGGGTCTATTACGTCGGTCAGACGAAGAACCTGCGAAGGCGGATCGCGACGCACCGAACGCGAACTCCACTAGTGCGTGATGGGCTAAAGATGGAGGCAGCCGCGGCGCCAAATGCAGGGCAGCAGTACGTCGGCGCGGAGTTGTACTCAGTACGGGGTTGGTACACGCAGCGCGCCTCGCTTCAGCGGGACGCAACTGGTGACCAGCTTGAGCATGTGAAGCACCTCCATGAACTGGACCGGTCTCACCTGCACGACCGGTTGCTCCTGGAAGGTGCGGGGCTACGGGTCATGCGCAGCTATTTCCGCGACGCCAAGGCAATCAACGCCGTGTGAGACTCTGGATGTCGTCGGGCAGTCGCAGGCCCAGTCGGCCCAGCTCGACAGCGGCCAGCGCCCGCACGGCGGCGGGATCGCCCGCGTGCCAGGCGGCGCCGGTGCCGGCCGGGAGCGCGGCCAGCCGGGGGAGCGGAGCCGTGGCCAGCGCCCGGGCTGCCAGGATGTCGAGGTCCGGCGTCCCGGCGATCAGTCGCCGGGCCGCGCCCGCCTCCCGGGCGTAGCGCAGCCGCCACGGCAGCCAGTGCAGCAGCAGCCAGCCCACCGGGAGCACCACCAGGACGACGGCGAGCACGGTGGCCAGGGTGCCGACGGCGTCCTGCGCCGACTGCCCCGCACCCGAGACCGACCCGCCCGCGTCCGCGAGGGAACCGAACGGCGCGGCGAGCTCGTCACCGACCAGTGGAACCCCTTCCGCCGCGTCGGCGGCCGAGTTCATGCTGCCGGCGACGGACCGCCCGAGGTCCTCGACGGCCTGGCCCGGCTCGGCGAGGACCAGGACGGCCGCGTGCACCGCCCGCGCGACCACGACCCAGACCACGACCCAGGCGAGCATGCCCACGTCAGCGGCGACCTGGCGGACCCGGACGGCGGGGTGCTGGGCGTAGAGCTGCATCCGGGAATCCTCCGTCGCGGCGCCCGGGCGCGCAGTGGCAGCGGCCGAGCACGGTGCGACACGCCGGGTCCGGAGGGTTCACCCCCTCCGGATGGGTCCCGAACCGCCCGGAGGGGACGAGGGTGAGTGGTGGGCGTGCCTACACTCCGCCCGAGGCCGCGCCCCGACCGGGCGCACCCACGACGCGGTGGGGGAACCCGTCACCCTCGGGAACCGACCCGCCAGGACCAGGAGACAGACGATGCGGGTCGGGGTTCCCCGAGAGGTCAAGAACCGGGAGTACCGGGTGGCGCTCACGCCTGCCGGTGTGACCGAGCTGGTGCGGGCCGGGCACGAGGTGCTGGTCGAGCGCGGCGCGGGGGAGGGCTCCTCGATCCCGGACGCCGACTACACCTCCGCCGGGGCGCAGATCGTGCCCGGCGCCGACGACGTCTGGGCCGACGCCGACCTGCTGCTGAAGGTCAAGGAACCCGTCGCCGAGGAGTACGACCGGCTGCGGCGCGGCCAGACGCTGTTCACCTACCTGCACCTCGCCGCCTCGAAGGAGTGCACCGACGCGCTGGTGGCCTCCGGCACCACGGCGATCGCCTACGAGACCGTCCAGACCGCCGACGGCGCCCTGCCGCTGCTGGCGCCGATGTCGGAGGTGGCCGGGCGGATGGCTCCTCAGGTAGGGGCGCACAGCCTGGAGCGGGCGCACGGCGGCCGCGGGGTCCTGCTCGGCGGGGTCTCCGGCGTCTATGCAGCGAAGGTCGTCGTCATCGGTGCCGGGGTCTCCGGGATGAACGCCGCGGCGATCGCGCTCGGCATGCAGGCGGAGGTCGTCGTCCTCGACCGCGACATCGACAAGCTCCGCGCCGCCGACAAGATCTACCAGGGGCACCTGCAGACGGTCGCCTCCAACGCGTACGAGGTCGAGCGGGCGGTGCTCGACGCCGACCTCGTCATCGGCGCGGTGCTGGTCGCCGGCGCCAAGGCGCCCGTGCTGGTCAGCAACGACCTGGTCAGCCGGATGAAGCCTGGATCCGTGCTCGTCGACATCGCCGTCGACCAGGGTGGCTGCTTCGAGGACACGCACCCGACCACCCACGACGACCCCACCTACCGGGTGCACGACTCGGTCTTCTACTGCGTGGCCAACATGCCGGGCGCCGTCCCCAACACCTCGACGCACGCCCTGACGAACGTGACGCTGCCGTACGTCATGGCCTTGGCCAACGAGGGCACCGCCGCGGCCGTTGCCGGCAACCCCGCGCTCGCCCACGGCGTGAACGTCGTCGACGGCCAGGTGGTGCTGCCGGAGGTGGCCGAGGCCCACGGCATGGCGGCCGTGCCGCTCCAGGAGGTCCTGCACTGACGCTCACCGCCGATGTCGGTGCCGGTCCGGACCCCGCTCGGGTCGTCAGCGGCTACCTCGATCACCTGACCGTCGAGCGCGGGCTCGCCGCCAACACGATCGCGTCCTACCGCCGCGACCTGCGGCGCTACACCGAGTACCTCGCCGCCGCGGGGGTGCGGGGCATGCGCGAGGTGGCCGAGTCCGACGTGTCCGGCTTCCTCACCGCGCTCCGCCAGGGGGACGACGACCACCCGCCGTTGTCGGCCACGTCGGCGGCGCGGGCGGTGGTCGCCGTCCGCGGCCTGCACCGGTTCGCCCTCCTCGACGGCCTGGTGCCCGACGACGTCGCGCACGAGGTCAAGCCGCCCACGCCGGCCCGTCGGCTGCCCAAGGCGGTGCCGGTGGAGTCGGTGGTGGCGCTCATCGAGGCCGCCGGGACGCTGGAGGGGCCGCGGGGGTTGCGGGACAAGGCACTGCTGGAGCTGCTGTACGGCACCGGCGCCCGCATCTCCGAGGCCGTCGGGCTGGCCGTCGACGACCTCGACCGCGGCCAGTCGACCGTCCGGCTCGCCGGAAAGGGCGGCAAGGAGCGGATCGTCCCGGTCGGCAGCTACGCGCTGCGGGCCGTCGAGGAGTACCTGGTGCGGGCCCGCCCGGCCCTGGCGGCGAACAGCCGTGGTGGGGTGCGCGGGGGTGCGCTGTTCCTGAACGCCCGGGGCGGAGCACTGTCGCGGCAGAGCGCCTGGTCAATCCTGCGGTCGGCCGCGGAGCGCGCCGGGGGGGCCCACGGAGTCGATGCCACAGCGATCTCGCCGCACACCCTGCGGCACTCCTTCGCGACGCACCTGCTCGACGGCGGGGCCGACGTCCGCGTCGTCCAGGAACTACTCGGCCACGCCTCGGTGACGACGACGCAGGTCTACACGCTGGTGACCGTCGACCGGCTGCGCGAGGTCTACGCGACGAGCCATCCGCGGGCCCGCAGCTGACATCCGTTCCGGCGCTCAGTTGGCAGTATCTGGACCGGTTTCGCCTTGTGCAGTCACAGCTGTTGTCATTGGTCGCCATGTCGACATGTCGCGCGGCGTGCCTCCGTGGGAAGAGCTTCCGCACTCCCTAGCGTCCTCCTCACACCCGAGCGGGCAGGACGGCTGACCGCACCCGGATCGACCGGGATCGGGCACGAGGTGGAGGCAACAAGACCCATGGCTACCCGAGCGGACGCGGCCTCTGCCGTCGCGCGCCCGCAGGACAGCGGCCCAGAGATGGGGGCGGTGTCCCGCCAGGACCCCGCCAAGGCGCGGCAGCACAAGCTGCCCGAGCCCAAGCCCATCACCGAGCACGGGCCAGCCCGGATCATCGCGATGTGCAACCAGAAGGGTGGCGTCGGCAAGACGACGTCCACCATCAACCTGGGTGCTGCGCTGACCGAGTACGGCCGGCGCGTCCTGCTGATCGACCTCGACCCCCAGGGTGCGCTGTCGGTCGGACTGGGCATCCCGGCCCAGAACATGGACCGGACGATCTACAACGCCCTGATGGAGCGGAAGACCACCCTGCGCGACGTGCGGGTGCCGACCGACATCCCGGGCCTGGACCTGGTGCCGAGCAACATCGACCTGTCGGCTGCCGAGGTGCAACTGGTCAGCGAGGTGGCCCGTGAGCAGACGCTGCTGCGGGTGCTGGCCGACGTCCGCGACGAGTACGACTACATCCTGATCGACTGCCAGCCGTCCCTCGGACTGCTGACGGTCAACGCGCTCACCGCCGCGCAGGGCGTGATCATCCCGCTGGAGTGCGAGTTCTTCTCCCTCCGCGGGGTCGCGCTGCTCGTCGACACGATCGACAAGGTCAAGGAGCGGCTGAACCCGTCGCTGGAGATCTCCGGGATCCTCGCGACGATGTACGACTCGCGGACCGTGCACTGCCGCGAGGTGTTCAGCCGGGTGGTCGAGGCGTTCGACGACACCGTGTTCCAGACCGTCATCCAGCGCACCGTGCGGTTCCCGGAGACCACGGTCGCCGGCCAGCCGATCACCACGTGGGCGCCCACGTCGTCGGGCGCCGCGGCGTACCGCGACCTCGCCAAGGAGGTGCTGGCCCTGTGATCGAGCTAGCGAGATCACTGATGAGCGGAGCACCTGGGCACGGCGACGACGAGCGTCAGCGAGGAGAAGTCGTGACCGAGCTTGCGAGGGCACACACGAGCCGAGCGACCTGTGTCATGAGTCCGACGAGCGTCAGCGAGGCGGCGTCATGACGCGTAGGCCCGTGCTGCCCGGTGCGTCGGAGCTGTTCCGCCGCACCGACTCTCCCTCGGTCTCCGAGGTGACGGAACTGCCCAGCCTGAGCACCACCACGAGCTCGCCGGCCCTGCGGGGAGCGGGTGGACGGCGCTCGGACGAGTCGGCCGAGCAGCCACCCCTCACCCTGGTGCCCGGCGGCGCCGCGGACGACCTCGCGTCCTACCGCACGGCGCCGGTGCAGCAGGCGCCGACGATGCAGCCGAACATCCCGACGCGGGGGCGCCCCGCGCGCAGCCGGATCGACCGCACCAAGCACGACGAGAAGATCACCGTCTACATCTCGGCGGACGAGCTCCTCGCCCTGGAAGGTGCCCGGCTGACCCTCCGGGGCCAGCACGGCGTCGCCGCCGACCGCGGTCGGATCGTCCGTGAGGCGATCGCCGTCATCCTCGCCGACCTCGGCGACCGTGGCGACGACTCCGTGTTGGTTCGCCGTCTCCGCGGGAACTGAGCGGTCCTTTCACTACGCTCGGCGTCCGTGAGCAGCAGTACCGGCGCGGTTCCGGCGGCCTCTGAGGCCGACGGGGCCGCGCCCGCTCGTTTCACGGTCAAGCTCACCAACTTCGAGGGCCCGTTCGACCTCCTGCTGCAGCTGATCGGCAAGCACAAGCTCGACGTCACCGAGATCGCGCTGTCGAAGGTCACCGACGAGTTCATCGCGCACCTGCGGGCGCTCGGCAGCGAGCTGGACCTCGAGCAGGCCAGTGAGTTCCTCGTCGTCGCCTCGACCCTGCTCGACCTCAAGGCCGCGCGGCTGCTGCCCGCCGCCGACGTGGAGGACGAGGAGGACCTCGAGCTGCTCGAGGCCCGCGACCTGCTGTTCGCTCGGCTGCTGCAGTACAAGGCCTACAAGCTGGCGGCGGCGTTCCTGCGCGAGCGGGAGACCGAGGCCGCGCACCGGTTCCCGCGCGAGGCCGGCCTCGAGCCGCGGTTCGCCGATTTGGTGCCCGAGGTGACGCTCGACCTGACTGTCGAGGAGTTCGCCGCGCTGGCCTCCCGCGCGCTCACGCCCAAGGCGCCCGAGGTCGTCAGCGTCTCCCACCTGCACGCCCCGGCGGTCAGCGTCGCCGAGCAGTTGTTCGTCGTCCGCAGCCACCTGGCGCGCTCCGGGACGGCCAGCTTCCGTGCACTGACGGCCGACTGCGAGCACACCAACGAGGTCGTCGCGCGCTTCCTCGCGCTCCTGGAGCTGTACCGCCAGCAGCGGGTGGTGTTCGAACAGCTCACGCCGCTGGGGGAGCTGCACGTGCGGTGGACCGGCGGGTCGATGCCGGCCGAGGACGACGACGTCGCCGAGAACGCTGCCACCGAAGATCTGGACGAGGAGTACTCGTGACCGAGCAGGATCGGCCCGAACCGCCCCCCATCTCGTGGGACGCGCTGGCCGCGGAGCTCGAGGCCACCCGGGTGGAGGCCACGGACCGTGGCGACGGTGACCCGGCCACCTGGGACGCCGTCGCGAAGGCACTCGCCAGCCGGGTGGCGGAGCAACCGGCAGAGGCGCCGACGGAGCCCGAGCCGGTGGTCGAGCCGGAACCCCTGCCCGCCCCATCACCGGCCGGCTCGCCGCCGGCCCAGGACCCGACACCGGCCGACGTCCCGGCGGGGGAGCCCGCACCCGACGAGGAGCCCCTCGAACTCCTGTCTCCCGAAGAGCTCTCCGGCGGGCTCGAAGCACTGCTGTTCGTCATGGACGACCCAGTCGAGGAGGAGACGCTCGCCGCCACCCTGCGGTGCCCCGTCGAGGAGGTCCGGGCCGGCCTGGCCGACCTCGCTGCCGGCTATGACGAGCGACGGTCGGGTCTCACGCTGCGCAAGGTGGGGGAGGGGTGGCGCCTCTACACGCGGGAGGAGCACGCGCCCGTCGTCGAGCGGTACCTGGTCGACGGGCAGCGCAGCCGGCTCACCCAGGCGGCGCTGGAGACGCTCGCGGTGATCGCCTACCGCCAGCCGGTGACCCGCGCGCGCGTCTCGGGCATCCGCGGGGTCGGTGTGGACGGCGTCATGCGCACCCTGCTGTCGCGAGGCCTGGTGCACGAGATCGGCACCGACCCGGACAGCGGTGGTGGGCTCTATGCCACGACGCCGCTGTTCCTGGAGCGGCTCGGGCTGCGCAGTCTCGCCGACCTGCCGGAGCTCGCTCCGCTGCTGCCGGATACCTCCGCGATGCTGGACGAGCACCCCGACAGCTGAAGAAACTCTGGCCGGCGTCAGGGGCGGGCGATGGTGACGCCCAGGATGGCGAGGCCCGCGACGATCATGAAGGCGCCCGGCGATGTCGGAGTGGGCGCGTCACGCCGTCGGCGACGAGGCCCGGCCGGCTGTCCACAGGCGCGTGCGGAAGGTCAGGTCCGATCCTGCTCGGAGAGGCCGTCGATGAAGGAGACGACGTCGGCGGCCAACCGCACCGGCTGCTCCTCCAACACGAGATGCCCGGTGTCGGGGTACTCGATCCACTGCGCACCCGGGATGGCCGAGACCAGATCCGCGGTCTGTTCACGGCCGAGCAACCCGTCGCGCTCGCCGCTGATGACGAGCGTCGGCGCCTTGATCACGCCGATGTCCGTGGGTGGCACCGACGACGTGAGGCCGTGGAACGTCGCCATCCAGATCGACGCGGGCAGCCGCAGTGCGTCATCGACCATGAGGTCCACGTACCAGGACGGCAGCCGGTCGAGGTCGGTGAAGCCTGCCGTGAAGGCGCGCACCCACGCCGGGTCCACGGGGTCTGTGATGGTCTCCAGCTCGGTGACGAACGGCGGGCGGCCCCGTAGGTCGCGGGGCGCACCGGCGAGGATCAACCCGGCCACGCGGTCGGGTGCGGCCACGGCGACCTGCTGGGCGACGTACCCGCCGCTGGAGGCACCCACCAGCACGACCTGGCCCAGCTGGAGCGCGTCCAGGGTGGCGACGACGTCCGCAGCCAGGGTGGGTAGTTCGTATCCGGCGGATGGCTTGTCGGCGTCACCGTGGCCGCGCAGGTCTACGGCGATCGCGCGCGCACGCGGCACCACCAGCGGGAGCAGCGCGGCGAACGAACGGCGGGAACCGGCCCACGGGTGCAGGAGCAGCACCGGCGGCTTGCCGTCGCCGTCGTCCGTGACCGCCGTCGTCAGGCCCGTCGCCAGGTGCAGACGGCGACCCTCGGCTGACCCTTCCATGGGGCGACGCTAGCTCCAGGCCGGCTCCGATCGGCGATCTCGCTCACGTTCGGTGCCCCGGGCGGGCGAGATCGCAGTCTCGTGGCAGAG
Organism: Blastococcus sp. CT_GayMR16; assembly: GCF_004570875.1. Taxonomy (GTDB): domain Bacteria; phylum Actinomycetota; class Actinomycetes; order Mycobacteriales; family Geodermatophilaceae; genus Blastococcus_B. Next base: position 16,405 of record NZ_SPQK01000021.1, read on the forward strand.
GGGCTCGCCGAACGGTGGGAGACTGGGCGGCGATGAACACCGCAAACCCCGACGACGAGACCACCACCGCCTCCGGAGACGGCTGGTCCGAGGACATGGAACTCGCCCCCGCCCACCCGGGTGACCGCGACGTCCCGGAGCACGACGACGAGCGTCAGGGCGAGCGGCTGCAGAAGGTGCTGGCCCGGGCCGGCGTCGGCTCCCGCCGCGTCAGCGAGGACATGATCGAGGCCGGCCGGATCAGCGTGAACGGCCGCCCGGTGACCGTGCAGGGCATGCGGGTCGACCCCGCTGTCGACAAGATCGCCGTCGACGGCGTCCGCATCGAGATCCGCGACGACCGGGTCACCTACGCGATGAACAAGCCCCCGGGCGTCATCACCGCGATGAGCGACGACCGCAACCGGCCCACGGTCGGCGACATGGTGGGCGACCTGGCCAAGGGTCTGGTGCACGTCGGCCGCCTGGACCAGGACACCGAGGGCCTGCTGCTGCTCACCACCGACGGCGAGCTGGCCCACCGGCTGGCCCATCCTTCCTACGAGGTGAAGAAGACCTACCTCGCGCAGGTCAGCGGCTCGGTGCCGCGCGACCTGCACCGGCGGCTGAGGGCCGGAGTGGAGCTGGACGACGGCCCGGTCGCCGTCGACTCGTTCCGGGTCGTGGACACCCACGCCGGGCAGTCGGTGGTCGAGGTCGTCCTGCACGAGGGCCGCAAGCACATCGTCCGACGTCTCCTGGCCCACGTCGGTCTGCCGGTGTCCCGGCTGACCCGCACGGCGGTCGGCCCGATCGAGCTGCGGGCCATGCGCTCGGGCACCATCCGCAAGCTCACCCGCGAGGAGCTCGGCGCGCTGCAAGAGGCCGTCGGCCTGTAGTCGCGGGTTCCCTCGGGAACCGGCCGTTCCGGACGGCGAATCTAGACTTCACAGGGCTCCGGTGATCCGGGCCCGCAGATCGAACGAGGAGTGTGCATGGCCGTCCGAGCCATCCGGGGCGCGACGCAGGTCGACGCCGACGACCGGGAGCAGGTGCTCGAGGCGACCCGTGAGCTGGTGAGCACCGTCCTGGAGCGTAACCGTCTCGAGCACGACGACGTCATCAGCATCCTGTTCACGGCCACGCCCGACCTGGTGTCGGAGTTCCCCGCCCTGGCCGCGCGCGAGCTGGGGATGGGCGACGTCCCGCTGATGTGCGCCACCGAGATCGGTGTGCCGCACGCGCTGCCGCGGGTGCTGCGCCTGATGGCGCACGTGGAGACCCCGCTGAGCCGGTCGGACATCCAGCACGTGTACCTGCGCGGCGCCGTCGCCCTCCGCCGGGACATCGCGCAGTGACCGCCACCTTTCGGGGGCAGATCACCCTCGACGGGCCCTCGGGCACCGGGAAGTCCAGCGTCGCCCGCGCCGTCGCCGCCCGGCTCGGTGCGGCTTACCTCGACACCGGCGCGATGTACCGGGCCGCCACCGTCGTCGTGCTCGACTCCGGCGTCTCCCTGGACGACGCCGACGCGGTCGCCCGCGTCGTCGCCGGCGCCACCATCGAGGTCGGGACGACGGCCGACGCCGAGCTGGTGCAGGTCGAGGGCGTCGACGTCGCCGACCGGATCCGCAGCGCCGAGGTGACCCGCGCGGTCTCCCCGGTGTCCGCGGTCCCGGCCGTCCGGCGTCAGCTGGTCGACCAGCAGCGCGCGCTCGTCGCGGCGGCGGACGCCGTGGTCGTCGAGGGCCGGGACATCGGCACCGTCGTCCTTCCCGACGCCACGCTCAAGGTCTACCTGACCGCGGCCCCCGAGGTCCGCGCTGAGCGGCGGGCCGGGCAGCTGGGCCTGACCACCGCCGCCGAGATCGCCGACCTCGCCGAGGATCTGCGCCGCCGCGACGAGTACGACAGCAGCCGGGCCGACAGCCCGCTGCGCCCGGCCGTCGACGCGATCGTCGTCGACAGCACCGACCTCGACCGCGAAGCCGTCGTCGACAAGGTCGTCGAGCTGGCGGCCTCCACCGTCGGGGCGGGGGAGCGGTCATGACCGAACCCACCGGGCCGCTGCCCGTCGTCGCGGTCGTGGGCCGTCCGAACGTCGGCAAGTCCACCCTCGTCAACCGCTTCCTGGGCCGCCGCGCCGCGGTGGTGCAGGACATCCCGGGCGTCACCCGCGACCGCATCTCCTACGAGGCGCTGTGGAACGGCAAGCGGTTCACCGTCGTCGACACCGGCGGCTGGGACCCGAAGGCCACCGGCATGGGCGCCTCGATCACCCGCCAGGCCAAGTACGCCATGGACACCGCCGACTTGATCGTCCTGGTCGTCGACAGCTCCGTCGGCGCCACCGACACCGACCTGGCCGCCGCCCGCATCCTGCGGCGCAGCGACCGGCCGGTGATCCTCGTGGCGAACAAGGTCGACGACGAGCGCAGCGAGGCCGGCGCCTCCGAGCTGTGGTCGCTCGGCCTCGGCGAGCCGCAGCCGGTCAGCGCCCTGCACGGGCGCTCCAGCGGTGACCTGCTCGACCTGATCCTCGACGCGATGCCCGAGGCCCCGCGCGAGCAGCTCGAGGAGGGCGGTCCGCGCCGGGTGGCCCTCGTCGGGCGGCCCAACGTGGGCAAGTCCAGCCTGCTCAACCGGCTGGCCAAGGACGAACGGTCGGTCGTCGACTCCGTCGCCGGGACGACGGTCGACCCGGTCGACTCCCTGGTGATGCTCGGCGGCGAGGAGTGGCGGTTCGTCGACACCGCAGGCCTGCGACGCAAGGTGAACACCGCCAGCGGCACCGAGTACTACGCCAGCCTGCGCACCGAGGCCGCGATCCAGGCTGCCGAGGTCGCCGTCGTCCTCCTGGCCGCCGACGAGGTGATCAGCGAGCAGGACCAGCGGGTGATCACCCAGGTCGTCGAGGCCGGCCGGGCCCTGGTGATCGCGTTCAACAAGTGGGACACCCTCGACGAGGACCGCCACATGCAGCTGGAGAAGGAGATCGAGCGAGAGCTCGCCCGGATCAAGTGGGCGACCCGCGTGAACATCTCCGCCTCGACCGGCCGCGGGGTGAACAAGCTCGCCGACCACCTGCGGTCAGCGCTCGCCGCGTGGGAGTCCCGTGTGCCCACGTCGGAGCTGAACTCCTTCGTGCGGGCACTGGTCCAGGAGACGCCGCCGCCCGCCCGCGGCGGCCGCGCCCCGAAGATCAAGTACGTCACGCAGGCCGACATCCGCCCGCCGCGCTTCGTGGTCTTCTCGACCGGCTTCCTGGAGGCCGGCTACCGCCGGTTCCTGGAGCGCAAGATCCGTGAGCGGTGGGGCTTCGAGGGCACACCGATCGAGGTCTCGGTCAAGGTCCGCGAGGGCCGGGGGAGCGACAAGACCAAGGGCTGATCACCGCGCTGAACCACCGGTCAGGACGCAGCCGGCGGTGCGGTAATCTGCTCAGGCGGTCGTCGCGTGGCCCGGGGTATCCGGTGGCGCACGGCACGCGGGCTGTAGCGCAGCTTGGTAGCGCACTTGACTGGGGGTCAAGGGGTCGCAGGTTCAAATCCTGTCAGCCCGACAGAGCACGTCAGGGGCCGTTCCGGAGAGATCCGGCACGGCCCCTGATCGGTTTCTGACAGTCCAGTTGTCGGGGGGACCGCGTTCTGCAGGACCGCCATAGGATTCTCGGGTGAAGACCTCGCCGTCCTATGCGATTGCGAGCGTCGACCACGCGCTGCAGCTGGCGACCGTCCTGCAGGTGGAGGGCTCGCTCGGCGTGAAGGAGGCGGCGGAGCGCCTCGGGGTGGCCCGCTCGACCGCGCACCGGCTGCTGACGATGCTCGTGTACCGCGACTTCGCCGTCCAGGACGACCGGCGGCGCTACCTGGCGGGGCCGGTGCTCTCCCTCGGCGCGCAGTCGCAGTCGCGCACCGCGCTGCTGCGGACCGTCGCGCTGCCGCACCTGGAGGCGCTGGTCGAGCGCGTGCACGAGACCGTGAACCTGCAGATCCTCGCCGGTGATCACGTCCGGTTCATTGCCTCGGTCGAGTGCACGCAGGCCCTGCGTGTGGGCGACCGCACGGGAATGGTCTTCCCGGCGCACCTGGTCTCCGGCGGCAAGCTCATGCTGGCCGGTCTGCCCGACTCCCAGATCGAGGCCTACTACGCCGAGGACAAGTGGGCTGACCGGCCGGGGGAGCGGCCGGACCTCGACGCGCTCCGCCGCGAGCTGCGCACCGTGCGGGAACGCGGATTCGCGATCAATGCAGGACGCACCGAGGCCGGCCTCACCGCGATCGGGAGAGGCGTGCGGACGCATGGAGACCAGGTGGAGGCGGCGATCTCCGTGTCGATGCCCACGGTGCGGTTCTCCGAGGAGCGGCTGTCTCACCTCATCTCGGTGCTGGCCCTCACCGCGCGGGACATCGAGCAGGACCTCGCCTCGCGGGGCTGAGAGTTCCCCATGAACGGCCCCTGGACGGGGTTCTGCTCAACAGAATCCTGTCGGATCCGGTCGTGGCGCGGGTCACCATCCGAGGGAGGACATCCCGGTGACCGAGAGGAACCCTGTGGGCGAGCACGCACCCGACCGCGCCGTGTCGAGCGAGCTCCGCGCCCAGCGCAGGGCGCTCGCCGAGGCCAACCACATCCTCGTCGACCAGGCCATCCTGGACGCCTTCGGTCACGTGAGCGTCCGCTCGGCAGAGAACCCCGACACGTTCCTGCTGTCGCGAAATCTCGCCCCGGGGCTGGTCGACGACGATGACGTCCAGCTCTTCACGCTGGACGGGACGACGGAGGACCCCCGTCCGCCGTACCTCGAATCGCACATCCACGCCCAGATCTACCGCGCCCGGCACGACGTGCAGGCCGTCGTGCACAGCCACTCGCCGGCGGTCATCCCGTTCGGCGTGGCCGGGACGCCGCTCCGGCCGGTCCTGCACATGGCCGGTTTCCTGGCTCCCGAGGTCCCGGTGTTCGAGGCGCGCGACACCCTCGGCCCGGCGTCCGACCTCCTGGTCCGAACGCCCGAATCCGGAGCCGCCCTGGCCCGTGCACTGGGCGGGGCCTCGGTGGTCCTCATGCGCGGCCACGGGGCCACCGCGGTCGGCACCTCGCTCGAGGAGGCGGTGTACCGGGGCGTCTACACCGAGGTCAACGCCCGGGTCCAGGCCGAGGCGATGCGCCTCGGCGGGTGCGTCTACCTCACCGACGAGGAGGGCGCCGCCACCGTCGCCACCAACCGACCGCAGATCCCTCGTGCCTGGGCCTTCTGGCGCGACCGCGCCCGCCCATCCTCCCAAGGAGTGCATCCATGACCGCAACCCGCTCGCGCGCCGCCGCGGCCGGTGTCGCCGCCCTGCTCGCCCTCGTCGCCTGCGGCGGCTCCGATGATGCCGGGGGAGGCGAGTCGGACGGCGGCCTGACCCCCGTCACCATCGGCACGCAGCCGATCGTCGACTCCGCCCCGCTCTACCTCGGTGTCGACCAGGGGTTCTTCGAGGAGGAGGGCATCGAGCTGACCATCGAGTCCGCGGCCGGGGGCGCGGCCGTCGTCCCGAGCGTGGTGTCCGGGGACTTCCAGTTCGGCCGTGGCAACGTCCTGTCGACGATGATCGCCGTGGAGGCGGGGCTGCCCCTGCGGTGTATCACCAACGCCAACTCCACGGCCGGTGACCCGGACTTCGGTGCCGTCGTCGTGCGCGGTGACTCGCCGATCCAGTCCGTGGCCGAGCTGCCCGGCAACACCGTCTCGGTGAACACCCTCAACAACATCGGGGACACGACGATCCGGTCGGTCGTCGAGGAGGCCGGTGGCGACCCGCAAGGGGTGGAGTTCGTCGAGATCCCGTTCCCGGACGCGCCTGCGGCGCTGGACGGCGGGCAGGTGGACGCCGCCTGGATCCTCGAACCGTTCCTCACCGAGGCCGTCGATGCGGGCGCGCGCGTGCTGTCCTACAACTTCTCGGAGTTCCACCCCGAGCTCGACATCTCCTGTGTCTTCGCCTCCGAGCAGCTGCTGCAGGAGGACCCCGAACTGGTGGAGGCCTTCACGCGGGCCATGAACCGCTCGCTGGAGTACTCGCAGGAGAACCCCGACGAGGTCCGGCGGATCACCGGCACGTACACCGAGATCGAGCCGGCGGTGCTGGAGCGCATCGTCATCCCCACCTTCCGGACCGAGTTCAGCCGGGAGGCCCTGGAGCTGCTCGGGGCGAAGGCCGTGGAGTACGGCACGCTCGAAGAAGAGCCGGACCTCGATCGGTTCCTCCCCTGACGACCATGGCCGCGCCCGCACTGACCATGGCCTGCCAGGCCTACGACCGCATGCAGCCGCTCCGGGACGGCACGGTGCGGATCGCCGGCGTCGAGCTGAACTTCCTCGACCTGCCGGTGGAGGAGACCTTCTTCCGCATGCTGAGCTTCGCCGAGTTCGACATCGCGGAGCTCTCGCTGTCCAGCTACGTCCTGACACTCGGTCGTGACGCGCCCTTCGTGGCCGTACCCGTCTTCCCGTCCCGCGCCTTCCGGCACAGCGGCGTCTACGTCCGCGAGGATTCCCCGCTCACCGACCTCGCGGAACTGGCCGGGACGACCGTCGGGGTGCCGGAGTACCAGATCACCGCTGCTGTCTGGATCCGCGGCATCCTGGCCGAGCACCACGGCGTCCCCGTGGCGTCGGTCCGCTACCGCACCGGCGGGCTCGACACCGCCGGCCGCGTGGAGAAGATGCGCCTGGACCTGCCCCCGGACGTCGACGTCGAGCCTGTCGGTGCGGGGGAGACGCTCTCCGACCTGCTCCTCGGCGGCGCACTCGACGCCGTCTACTCCGCCCGCAACCCCGGTCCGTTCAACCGCCCGGACCGCGGGGGGCTGCGCCGCCTGCTGCCCGACCCGGTGGCCGCCGAGCGCGAGTACCACGCCCGCACCGGCATCTTCCCGATCATGCACACGCTCGTCATCCGCCGGAACGTCTACCAGCAACACCGGTGGCTCGCCCGCGAGCTGGTCAAGGCCTGCGCCACCGCCAAGCAGCTGGCGCTCGCCGGGATCGGGGAGACAGCGGCGCTGCCGTACGCCCTGCCGTGGCTGTGGGCGGAGGTGGAGCGCACCCGACTGGCCCTCGGCGAGGACTGGTGGCCCTACGGCCTGGAACCGAACCGGACGACGCTGTCGACCTTCCTCCGGTACTCCCACGAGCAGGGCCTGGCGACTCGGCGCTACGAGCCCGAGGAGCTGTTCGCCCCGGAGTCGCTGGCCGAAGTGGTTGTCTGAGCCGGCGGGCGGCAGCGCAGGGGCCGGAACGCCGCCCGGCCCAGCTCCGGACCGCCTGCGAAGCATTCACCGCGATGGGGGTCGAGGCGTTCGCCGATCAGGCACGACGCGAGCTCCTCGCCACGGGCGAGACCGTTCGCAGACGCTCCGTGGAGGCGGCGGGAGAACTCACGGCCCAAGAGGGCCACATGGCCCGGCTCGCTGCCGAGGGGCTCACCAACCCGGAGATCGGCGCCCAGCTGTACCTCAGCTCCCGGACGGTGGAGTCGCATCTCCGCAAGGTCTTCGCGAAGGTCGGCGTGAGCACCCGCCGGCAGTTGCGGCGGGCGCTGCACGAGGCGCGCACCGCCTGACCGCGGAGCAGTGGTCTCCCGTCAGCCGTCCTGGATCCCCGCATCGGTCTGCGCCAGACCGGCGTGGACCTCGCGCAGTTCGCGCTTGAGGATCTTGCCGCTGGGGTTCTTCGGCAGGGCGTCGGCCAGCACGACGTACTTGGGGCGCTTGTAGGACGCGAGCCGGGCGCGGGCGTGCGCACTCACGTCGTCCGCGCTGATCGCGGCGCCCGGCTTCGGGACGACGACCGCGGTGACCGCCTCGATCCAGTGCGGGTGGCTGATGCCGAAGACGGCGACCTCGGCGACGCCGTCCAGCTCGTAGATCGCCTCTTCGATCTCGCGGCTGGCGACGTTCTCGCCGCCGGTCTTGATCATGTCCTTCTTGCGGTCGACCACCGACAGGTAACCGTCCGCCGTGAGGACGCCGAGGTCGCCGGAGTGGAACCAGCCACCGGCGAAGGCGGCCGCCGTCTTCTCCTCGTCCTCGTAGTAGCCCAGGGTTGCGTGCGGGCTGCGGTGGACGATCTCGCCGACCTCGCCCGGCGGAACGGGGGTGCCCTCGTCGTCGACCACCCGCGTCTCCACGTTCAGCGCCGCCCGCCCGGCCGAGCCGGCCCGCTCCAGCTGCTCGTCCGGGCGCAGGATCGTGGCCAGCGGGGACATCTCGGTCTGGCCGTAGAAGTTCCACAGCGCGACGTCGGGAAGCCGCTGCTGCAGCTCGCGGAGGACCTCCACCGGCATCGCCGAGGCGCCGTAGTAGCCCTTGCGCAGGCTGCTCAGGTCGGTGGCGTCGAAGTCGGGGTGTCGCAGCAGCGAGATCCACACCGTCGGGGGGCAGAACAGCTTCGTGACCTGCTCGCGCGCGATGGTGGCGAGGATCGCCGCCGGGTCGGGCGACGGCAGGATGATGCTCGTCGCGCCGAGGTAGACGTCGACGGAGAAGAAGCAGTCGAGCTGGGCGCAGTGGTACATCGGGAGCGCGTGCACCTCGACGTCGTCGGCGCTCATGCCCCCGTCGATCACGCAGCTGACGTACTGGCTGATCAGCGAACGGCTGGAGAGCACGACGCCCTTGGGACGGGACTCGGTGCCCGACGTGTACATCAGGCGGAGGGGGTCGTCGTCGGCCACCGCGACGTCCGGCGCGCTCTCGTCGCCCGCCCGCCACCACGCGTCGACGTCCTCCCAGCCGGCCCCGGCCGCAGCTCCGGAGAGCCCGATCCACCCGCGGACGCCGCCCTGCACCTCGGCCGTGGCGAGCGCCTTCTCCGCAGTGGTCGCCAGCGCGTCCTCGCTCACCATCCCGGTGGCCCCGGAGTGCCGGAGGATGAAGGCGATCTCGTCCGGGCCCAGCATGAAGTTGATCGGCACGAGGACGACGCCCAGCTTGGCGGTGGCGAACGCGAGCACCGCGTACTGCCACGAGTTGTGGCTGAGCAGCGCCAGTCGGTCGCCCTTCGCCAGCCCCCGGTCGGCCAAGGCATGTGCGGTGCGGTTCGCGGCGGCCTCGAACTCCGCGTAGGTGAACCGGTGATCGCCGGCGACGACGGCGAGCTTGTCCGGATACCGGGCGGCCGTCCGGCGCAGCAGGTCGCCGACGGAGTGCTGCCGGGCGGAGGCGATCGCGGCGTCGGTCTGGGGGCTGAACATCGCGTCCATGAGCGGGGCGGCCTTACCGGGGAGGGCGGGCATGTCGCAGGTCACGCTATCGGGCGGGCCGGTGGCGGGCGTCACCTCGGCGGTCCCGGCTCGTTGATCAGTGCCGATGGTCGCCGCTTCCTCGAAGGGGAATGCCCATGTTCTCGGTTCGCCGCCTGCTGCTCCTGCCCCTCGTCCCGGTGCTGGTCGCGTCGTGGCTGACCACCCCTGCCGGCGCGACGGGGGGCGGGCCGTGCTCCGGCATGGAGGCGATCCAGGTGCCCGGGGCGGAGCTCCAGCGCGCGGAGTGCCAGACCGACCTGTCGGCCACCGCACTGGCCGCGAAGGGCCGCAGCGACATCAGCGACTGGGCCGGTCTGCACTCCAAGCAGACCGTGAATCCGCCGGCAGGTGCCGGGATCCAGATCGACGGCTACTTCCCGGACGACTCGACGACGAACACGACCTACGGCTGGAACCACGACTCCCAGTTCGTGATCCGGCTGCCCGAGAACTGGAACGGCCAGCTGGTGATCACCGGTGCGCCGGGCGTGCGCAAGCAGTACGCCCCCGACTACATCCTCAGCGACTGGATGCTGTCCCAGGGCTACGCCTACGCCTCGACCGACAAGGGCAACAGCGGCACCTCCTTCTACGAGAACGGCTCGCGCTCGGCGCCGGGCCAGGCGGTGCGCGAGTGGCACGACCGGGTCTCCGAGCTCACCGTCGCCGCCAAGGAGGTCGTCGCCCAGCGGTACGGCTCCGCCCCGGCCCGCACGTGGATGACCGGCATCTCCAACGGCGGCTACCTCACCCGGTGGCAGCTGGAGAACCGGCCCGAGCTCTACGACGGCGGCGTGGACTGGGAGGGCACGCTGATGACCGCCGACGGGCCCAACCTCTTCACCTACCTGCCGACGGCGCTGCGCGAGTACCCCCAGGCCGCGGTGGATCCCGCCGCCCGCCAGCGCATGTACGACGTCGGGTTCGAGCCCGGCTCCGAGGTGCTGTGGCCCGACCACTACGCCGTCTACTGGGACCTCACCCAGCGCAGCTACCGCGAGGCCTTCGACCCCGAGTACGACGGCGCGACCAAGGCGGGGACACCGTTCTGCCGCACCGGTACCGCCCCCGGGACGCCGACGGCCTGCGACGCCGAGTACGACTACGCCTCGCGTCCGCAGGCAGTGAAGGACGCCGTCGCGTCGGTGTCCCTGACCGGCGACATCGGCAAGCCGATGCTCACCCTGCACGGGGACCTCGACGCCCTGCTGCCGATCCGCGCGGACTCCGACGTCTACACGGCGATGATCGCCGACGCCGGCCGGAGCGATCTGCACCGCTACTACACGATCGAGGACGGGAACCACGTCGACGACCGTGCCGACCTCTATCCGGCCGAGATCCGGCCGATCCTGCCCTGCTACCGCGAGGCGTTCCAGCGCCTCACCGAGTGGGTCACGGCCGGCGAGGCCCCGCCGGTCAGCCAGGTCGTGCACCGTCCGCCGTCCGGCGACCTGGCCAACACCTGTCAGCAGCTCGCGGGCCACGGGTCGGCGTACGGCGGCTGACCGCTGCGCGATCCCGGGTGGCCGGAGCCTTGGGCCGGTCGGCGTCAGTCGGGGTGGGGAGCCCGGCGGATCGGTGCGACGGTCGGGACCGGGTCGTTGGTGAGGAAGTCCAGCACCAGCGCGTTCACCAGGTGCGGCTTCTCCTGCGTCAGGAAGTGCGACGTCCCGGGGACGACGGCCAATTCGGCGTCCGGCAGCGCCTCGAACATCTCGACCGCATGCGAGAGGGTCATCAGGTCGTCGTCGGCGAACATGACCAGCGAGCGGGCACGGACCCGGGACAGCTCGGCGACGTCCATCCGCGGCTCGGCCTTCATCATCTCGCCGATCTTCGCCACCACCACGGGGAAGTGCTCCACGCCGTCCGGTGACACCTCGCCGTAGGCCTCGCCCAGGAACGCCACCACCTGGTCGACGTCGAACTCCATGTCCGGCGCCGCCTCGCCGGACTTGTCGAACCCGCCGCTGATCATCACCAGCCGGTGGACCAGATCGGGACGCTGCATGGCCACCAGCATCGCCACGAAGGCGCCGTCGCTGTGCGCGACCAGGTCCGCCGGGCCGCCGATCACCTTGTCCAGGAAGGCGATCGTGTCGTCGGCCATGAGCTGGTAGGTGATCGGTCCCTCGACGTCGGGCGTGTGGCCGTGCCCGCGCCGTTCGGGCGTGTAGACGCGGAAGCGTTGGGCCAGCGGGGCCAGGTTCGGTGCGAAGAAGCGCGCGTCCACCAGGCCGCCGTGCATCAGGACCAGCGGTTCGCCGTCGCCGACCTCGTCGTACCAGGTGCGCACCCCGCCGGCCTCCACGTACTGCGCCATCGCTGATGCCTCCCGGTCCGTCGACGGGCTGTTCCGGCGCATTCGACCACTGCCACGGGCGGGAAAGGCCATCCCCGCGCACCACGGTGGGAAGGTCTCGGCATGAGCCGGCCGGTCGGCCCGTTCGTCCTGTTCCTGAGGCACGTGGTGGCGGCGCCCCGGGAACGGGTCTTCGACGCGATGATCCGGCCCGACGACCTGGCCAGGTGGTGGGGGCCGCGCCTGTTCACGACCCCGGAGATCGAGCTCGATCTCCGGGTGGGCGGCCGCTACCGGTTCACGATGCAGCCACCCGACGGCGACCGGTTCCACGTGTCGGGGGAGTTCCTCGAGGTCACCCCGCCGTCCGCACTCGCCTACACCTTCCGCTGGGACGAGCCGACGCCCGACGATCGGGAGACGGTCGTGACGCTGACCCTGGCCGACGCCGGCGGCGCCACGGAGCTGTCGCTGCGGCAGGGGGATTTCGCGACCGACGAGCGGCTCGCCCTGCATCGCAGCGGCTGGAACGACAGCCTCGACAAGCTGTCCGCCCTCCTCGCCGCGGGCCGCTGAACGCCTGGGCCACGACGCGCCGCCCGCGCGCAGGTCGCACTCGTCAGGGCCTTGATCGGGCCCCCCGGTACGGGCAGGCTGTGATGCAGGACACAGCCGGGCAACGCCTTGGAGACTGCCGTGGAAGCCCATGTCGGAGACACGATCGTCGTCCACTCGACCCACCAGGGAGAGCCGGAACGCACCGGTGAGGTGATCGAGTGCCATGAGCCCGGCGGTGGTCCGCCGTACCGCGTGCGGTGGGCGCCCGACGGGCACACCGCGCTGTTCTACCCGGCCGGAACCCCGGCCGTCGTCCGACCCGGCCCCTCACGAAGCTGAGGGGCCGAACTCATGGCGAAGGACACCGCGACGGCGCCGGCACCGCGTCCCGCCGGCAAAGTGCGCAACGTGGCCCTCGTGGGCCACGCCGGGTCGGGGAAGACCACCCTGGCCGAGGCCCTGCTCGTCGCCACCGGTGCGCTGCCCCGGGCCGGCCGGGTGGAGGACGGCACCACCTGTCTCGACACCGAGGACGTCGAGGTCCGCCAGCAGCGCTCGGTGTCGCTCGGCGTGGCCACGGTCGAGCACGACGGCCACCGCATCACCCTGCTGGACACCCCCGGGTCGCCTGACTTCGTCGGTGAGCTGCGGGCGGGCCTGCGCGCCGCGGACGCCGCCCTCTTCGTCGTCTCCGCCGTCAACGGCGTGGACGCCACCACCGTCCAGCTCTGGGAGGAGTGCGCCGCGGTGGGCATGCCGCGCGCCGTCGTCATCACCCAGCTCGACCGCGCCCGCGCGGACGTCGACGACGCCGTCCGGATGTGCCAGCGGATGCTGGGGGAGGGGGTCTTCCCGCTGCACCTGCTCGAGCGGGGTCCGGACGGCGCGGTGCGGTCCCTGGTGTCGCTGCTCGAGCCGCATCCCGAGGCGAACACGGCCGCCGTCGACGCCGACCGGCTCCGCGGCGAGCTGATCGAGGGGATCATCGGCGAGAGCGAGGACGAGACGCTGATGGACCGCTACCTCGCCGGAGAGGAACTGGTCGTCGCCGATCTGGTCAGCGACCTGGAGACCGCGGTCGCCCGTGGGCACTTCCACCCGGTCCTGTGCGTCGCCCCGCTGAGCGGCGTCGGCGTACCAGAGCTGCTCGACCTGCTCGTCTCGGCCTTCCCGTGCCCGATGGAGCACGGCTGCCCGACGGTCTACCGCCCGAACGGCTCCGCGGCCCCCCCGCTGACCTGCGACCCCGACGGGCCGCTCGTCGCCGAGGTCGTGAAGACCACCACCGATCCCTATCTCGGCCGGGTGTCGCTGGTCCGGGTCTTCTCCGGCACGCTGCGACCCGACACCCCCGTACACGTCTCCGGCCACGGCCTGGCCGACCGGGGGCACCCCGACCACGACGTCGACGAACGCGTCAGCGCGATCTCCTCGCCCCTCGGCGCCACCCTGCGCCCGGTGGCGGCCTGCCCGGCGGGGGACATCTGCGCGCTGGCGCGGCTGGTCAGCGCGGAGACCGGCGACACCCTGTCCTCCCCGGAGGACCCGCGGGTCGTCCTGCCCTGGGAGCTCCCCGTCCCGCAACTGCCGGTCGCCGTCGAGGCGGCATCCCGCGCCGACGAGGACCGGCTGGCCACGGCACTGGCCCGGCTCGTCGCCGAGGACCCGACCGTCCGGCTGGAGCGCCGTCCGGACACCGGGCAGCTGCTGCTGTGGTGCGTGGGGGAGGCGCACGCCGAGGTCCTGCTCGAACGGCTGCGCACCCGGCACGGCGTCGCGGTGAACACCGTGCCCGTCCGCGTCCCGATGGTGGAGACGCTTGCGGGGTCGGCGCGGGTCACCGGGCGGCACGTCAAGCAGTCCGGTGGCCACGGGCAGTACGCCGTCGTCGTGGTGGAGGCCGAACCCGGGGCGCCCGGATCGGGCGTCGTCTTCGAGCAGAAGATCGTCGGCGGCACGGTGCCCAGCCAGTTCCACGGCAGCGTGGAGAAGGGCATCCGGACGCAGGCCGAGCGCGGCATCAGCGGCGACCGGCCGCTCGTCGACGTCCGCCTGACGCTGGTCGACGGCAAGTCCCACTCGGTCGACTCCTCCGACGCCGCGTTCCAGGCGGCCGGTGCGCTGGCGCTGCGGGAGCTGGCCGCGGCCGCCGGCACCCGGGTGCTCGAGCCCTGGTGCGAGGTGCAGGTCGTCGTCCCCGCGGAGTTCGTCGGGGCGGTGATGAGCGACCTGTCCGGACGACGGGCCCGCGTCACCGGCAGCGAGGCCGATCCGTCCCGCGACCGGACGACGGTGCGCGCCGAGGTGCCCGAGATCGAGCTGCTCACCTACCCGGGGGTGCTGCGCTCGGTCACCCACGGCACCGGGAGCTTCTCCCGGAGCCCGCTCGGCTACGAGGCCGCCCCCGCCTCGGTGGCGGTCCCCGCCTAGGGTCGGCCCGTCCAGAGGCTCGCCGCAGGCCTGCGAGTGGTGAGGAGGACGCCGTCCTTCTACTAGCCTCGGGCACGGTGTGCAGCGGGCTGTCGGGCGGGGTGGAGGCGTGGTGACGTCGTCGAACGGTCCGTCGGCGCCTGTTCCCGTTCCCTCGGACCGGCCGGCCGGCGCCCCGGTGGTGCTGGACCGCGAGGACCTGCCCGACCGGGTGTGGACCCTGCCCAACGCGCTCTCGGTGCTGCGGCTGCTCGGCGTGCCGGTGTTCCTCTGGCTGCTGCTCGGCCCGGAGGAGGACGGCTGGGCCCTGGTCATCCTCATGGTGTCGGGCTTCACCGACTGGCTCGACGGCAAGCTGGCCCGCTGGCTGAACCAGGGGAGCCGGCTGGGCGCGCTCCTCGACCCGGCCGCCGACCGGCTCTACATCGTGGCCACGCTCGTGGCGCTGACCCTGCGCGACATCGTGCCCCTCTGGGTGACGGCGCTGCTGGTCGGCCGGGAGCTCGTGCTGGGCGTCATGCTGCTGGTGCTCCGGGCCTACGGGTATCCGCCGCTGCAGGTGCACTACCTGGGCAAGGCGGCGACGCTGCTGCTCCTCTACGCCTTCCCGGTGCTGCTGATCGCCGACGGGACGGGGTGGCTCGCCCGGGCCTGCGAACCGTTCGCCTGGGCCCTCACCATCTGGGGGACGGCGCTCTACCTGCTGGCCGGGCTGCTCTACGTCGTCCAGGTGGCGGGGATCGTGCGGGCCGAGCGGACGGTGCCGGCGTCGCCGTGACCACGACCCCGCGGGGCGGTGCCCCGCGTTCCCTGGGGGCCTCGCTGCTGGACGACGTCCTCGCCGAGACCCTCGACCCGGCGTACGCGCAGGCGGCCGCTGCCCGTGCGGCCGGGCAGTCGCCGGCCCGCCCGCGCTGGCGGGGGCGGGCGATCGTGGCGCTGACGATGGCGATCGCCGGTCTGCTCGTCTCGGTCACCTACGACCAGGCCGCGGCCGGGGCCGACGGCCGCGAGGAGGTGCGGGAGGCGCTGGTCGGCGACATCGACCGCGAGTCGGCGATCAGCGACGAGCTCGCGGTCCAGCTCGAGGACCTCAGCGACGAGGTCACCCGTACCCGCGACGAGGTGCTGGCCGCCACCGAGGTCGGCCAGGACGTGCTGGACGAGCTGGCCGGCGCCGAGCGCGGGTCCGCGGCGGTCCGGGTGACCGGGCCCGGGGTGCTGGTCACCCTGGCCAACGCCGACCCGACGGCCGACGACGACCCGGTCGGCGGGACGACCGAGGAGGACCCCCGCGGCCGGGTGCGCGACGGCGACCTCCAGCTCGTGGTCAACGCCCTGTGGGCCGCCGGCGCCGAAGCCGTCAGCATCAACGGCCAGCGACTGGGGCCCCTCACCGCGATCCGCTTCGCCGGCGAGGCCGTCCTGGTCGACTTCAAGCCGGTCATGAACCCCTACGAGATCAGCGCCATCGGCGACCCCGACACGATGGCCGGCCGGTTCCTCCTCAGCCCCGAGGTGCGCTCGCTCGGCTTCATCTCCGAATCCTTCGGACTGCGCTTCGACTACGCCCGGAAGGACGAGCTCACCCTGCCCGCCGCCAGTACGCCCGAGCTCCGCATCGCCGTGCCGGAGGCCCCCGCGGGGGACGCTCCCGCCACCGACCCCACGCCGGGAGGCTGACCCGTGATCCCGATCCTCGGACTCGCGGCCGGTGTCCTCCTCGGACTCTTCTTCGACCCGACCGTCCCGCTGTGGCTGCAGCCCTACCTGCCGATCGCCGTCGTGGCCGCCCTGGACGCCGTCTTCGGCGGGTTCCGCGCCCGCCTGGACGGGATCTTCGACGCCAAGGTGTTCGTCATCTCGTTCGTGTCCAACGTCGTCGTCGCCGCGCTGATCGTCTTCCTGGGCGACCAGCTGGGCGTGGGCGCGCAGCTGTCCACCGCGGTCGTCGTCGTCCTCGGCATCCGGATCTTCGGCAACGCCGCAGCCATCCGACGGCACGTGTTCCGGGCATGACCGAGGACCAGCCGCAGGGGCGCCCCGGGTCTCCGGACCCGGACGACGACGACGCCGTGCCGCACCCGTTCGGGCGGGGGCGGCTGGGGGAGCGGCCCTCGCCCACTGCGGAAGAGGCCCCCGCAGAGCCGGCCGAGCCGGAGACGGCGGCCGAGCCGGAGACGGCGGCCGAGCCGGAGACGGCGGCCGACACGGAGGCCGAGGTGGCGGCCGAGCCCGAGCCCGAGCCCGACGTGACGGAGGAGCCCGAGGTGCAGCCGGCGGACGAGCCGGCCGAGCCCGTAGAAACGGTTGACGACTCCGGGCAGGCCGACACCGAACCTCCGGCAGCCGTGCCCGCGACCGAGGTCGTCCGCAGCAAGGTCGCGATCACGGCCCGCCGCCGCAGGGACCCGCTGGCAGCGGCGCTCATCGGCGTCCTCACCCTGCTGCTCGGCTTCGCCTTCGCCGTCCAGGTGCGGAACGTCGGGAACGACCAGCTGCTGGCCGGCGCCCGCGAGGAGGACCTCGTCCGCATCCTCGACGACCTCAACGCCCGCGAGGAGCGGCTGCGCGAGCAGATCAGCGACCAGCGCAACGCGCTGCAGCAGCTCACCAGCTCCGACAGCCAGTCGGCGGCGGCGCTGGAGGAGGCCCGCCGGCGCGCGGAGGCGATCGGCATCCTCAACGGCACCATCGCCGCCCAGGGGCCGGGGCTGACCATGACCGTCCGCGATCCCGAGGACGTGGTGCGGGTGGCCGACATCCTCGACGCGATCCAGGAACTCCGGGGGGCGGGTGCGGAGACGATGCAGATCGACGGCGTGCGGGTGGGTGTCTCGACCGCGGTCACCGGGAACCCCGGCAGCCTGATGATCGACGGACGGCCCATCATCGCGCCCTACGAGTTCGTCGTCATCGGCTCCCCGCAGAACATGGAGACGGCCATGAACATCCCCGGCGGGGTGGTGCCGCGGTTCACCAGCCGCGGCGCGTCGGTGTCGATCAACCAGTCCGACGAGCTGGTCGTGGACGCGTTGCGGCCCCTCGACACGCCTCAATACGCTTCCCCCGACACGGGCGATTAGCGCCCCGCCGGCCCAGGCCGGTCCCGCACCACCGACCTCCTCAGGAGACGATCGACGCATGGCCACGCCAGACGACCGCCGGTACACCGACCAGCACGAGTGGGCGCTGGTGCAGGGCACAGACGGCACGGCCACCGTCGTGCGGGTCGGGATCACCGACCACGCGCAGGACGCGCTGGGCGACATCGTCTTCGTCCAGCTGCCCTCGGTGGGCGACGAGGTTGGGCCGGGCACCCCGATCGGCGAGGTCGAGTCCACCAAGTCGGTGTCCGACGTCTACGCGCCGGTCGCCGGAGTCGTGGCGGCCGTGAACGAGGCGCTCGCCGACGCCCCCGAGACGATTAACGCCGATCCCTACGGTGCGGGCTGGCTGGTCGACATCGCCGTCCACGGCGAGGGGGGCGACCCGATCGGTCAGCTGCTCGACGCCGACGCCTATCAGTCCCTCGTCGACGGGTCGTGAGCGGGCCGCCGCCGGGCTCGGTGGCGGCTAGATCACTATGATCTCGCTGAGGCGTCCGGCGCCCCGGTGAGCTGCCGGGGAACCCGCCGTTCCTCACCCTGTACGTCCGGTTGACCCTCGGGCCGACCGGCTGGTTCCATGACCCACGGCCCGCCGCTCAGCTCGCGGCAGCCGACCCTCGACGGACTGTCCGGTCCGTCGTCCGCCGGCCGCCAGCGGCCCGTTCCGAGGCCCGCGGCGGGCCCTCGCACCGGAGGAGACGCAACGTGCACTGCACTCGATGTGGACACGAGAACCCCGAGGGCAGTCGCTTCTGCGCGCAGTGCGGCTCGGCGCTCTCCCAGGAGCGGGTCGGCGAGTCGACCAGCGTGATCCCCAAGGTCGGCGGCGAGGACTCCAGCGAGCAGCCCGAGATCGCCGAGTCCGCGGCCGATGCGCACGCCGGCGCGGTGGAGTCCCTGCCGGCGGGTTCGGCGCTGCTGGTGGTGAAGCGCGGCCCGAACGCCGGCAGCCGGTTCCTCCTGGACCAGGACGTCACGACCGCGGGGCGCCACCCCGACAGCGACATCTTCCTCGACGACGTGACGGTCAGCCGCCGGCACGTGGAGTTCCACCGCGAGGGCGGCGGCTTCTCCGTGCACGACGTCGGCAGCCTCAACGGCACTTACGTCAACCGCGAGCCGGTCGACGTCGCGACCCTTGCCGGCGGTGACGAGGTGCAGATCGGCAAGTTCCGCCTCGTGTACCTCACCGGCCCGCGCACCGGCGAGCCGGCCGCTCGCTAGTGAGCGCACCCATGTGGGCGTCGTCGCCCGGATCGCCCGCCCAGGGCCCGGGCGAGAACAGGACGTGACGGCCGTGCCCGAGCGCGACAACGCGCTCGGGGACGCCGCCGACCAGCACACGCCGCGGCTCACCATCGGCGAGGTGCTGGCCGTTCTTCGCGACGACTTCCCCGACGTAACGATCAGCAAGATCCGCTATCTCGAGTCCGAGGACCTGGTCCACCCGCAGCGCACGCCGTCGGGGTACCGCAAGTTCTCCCGCGCCGACGTGAGCCGGCTGCGCTACGTCCTGACCGCGCAGCGCGACCACTACCTGCCGCTGCGGGTCATCAAGGAGCACCTCGAGGCCCTCGACCGGGGCGAGCCGCTGCCCCCGGGTGCGGTGACCGGAGCGACGGTGCCGCCGCCGGCCGGCCAGGACGACGGTGCCGAGTCCGGGGTTCCGCCGCTCACCGCCGAGCAGTTCGCGCGGGCGGCCGGCCTGGAGCCCGAGCAGCTCGCCGACTGCGTGCAGTTCGGCCTGCTGGCCACCGACGCCGACGGCCGCCACCCCGCCGGCGACCTGCCGATCGCCCGGGCCGCGGCCGGTCTGGCCCGGCACGGCATCGAGCCGCGGCACCTCCGCGTCTACCGGACCGGCGTGGAACGGGAGGCCGGGCTGGTCGAGCAGCTGGTCGCGCCCGTGCTCCGGGCGCGCTCGGAGGAGGCCCGGACCCGCGCCACCGAGAAGCTCCGTGAGCTCGCCACGCTGTCCGCACAGCTGCACACGGCGCTGCTCGAGGCACGCCTGCGGGAACTCCTGCGCCCCTGACTCCGGCGTACCGTGGAGGGGTCGCAGATGGACGTCGCCGACGCACCTGACCCGCCCGCCGCACGCCCCGCTTCACGACACGACCGCCCGCCCACCCCATCGGGCCTGCAGCTGAGGGAGCCGCACCGTGCAGGAGCTTCGAGTCGTCGGTGTCCGGGTGGAACTGCCCGGGAACCAGCCGATCCTGCTGCTCAAGGAGACCCAGGGGGAGCGGTACCTGCCCATCTGGATCGGCGCCGTCGAGGCCGCTGCGATCGCCTTCGAGCAGCAGGGCGTCCGTCCGGCCCGGCCGATGACCCACGACCTGCTGCGCGAGGTGGTCCGCACGCTGGGGGCGACGCTTGAGGCCGTGAACATCACCGAGATGCGCGACGGCATCTACATCGCCGAGCTCGTCTTCGGCGACGACCGCGTGGTGAGCGCCCGTCCGTCGGATGCCGTCGCCCTCGCCGTCCGCACGGGTGCGCCGATCTACGGCGCCGACGACCTGCTCGACGAGGTCGGTATCGAGATCCCGGACGAGCAGGAGGACGAGGTCGAGAAGTTCCGCGAGTTCCTCGACCAGATCTCGCCGGAGGACTTCGGCGCGGGGTCGGGTTCGGGCGGCCCCGCATGAGGAAGGACCCCCTCCTCCCCGCCCCTCGCACGCTCGGGGCGGTACCCGGGAGCGGGCCTGAGGCGAACCGATCGTTATCGGCAGCGACGCTCAGAACCTCCACTCGAAATGATGAGCGGGGCGACACGCCGCCCCGCTCAGTTGACCGACCCCAGCGCCCGGCTTACGGTCGGCGAACAACAACGGTGTGACACCTGAGGTCAGTGGGTGCAATACCCCTTCAGGTGCAGGGCCGTCGACCCGGAGCGCGGGAGCGCTGCGGGACCAGAGGAGGACGCTGACGTGAGCGACCAGAGCAACGGCTCCCAGGGTCAGCTCTTCAGCGACGCCGCAGTCGGCGCGCCGCGTTACGACGAGGTCGACACCGATCTCGTCGGTTACCGCGGCCCGACGGCGTGTGCCGCTGCAGGGATCACCTACCGCCAGCTCGACTACTGGGCCCGCACCGGCCTGGTCGCGCCCTCGGTCCGCACCGCGACCGGCTCGGGCACGCAGCGGCTGTACTCGTTCCGCGACATCCTGGTGCTGAAGGTCGTCAAGCGGCTGCTGGACACCGGCGTCTCGCTGCAGAACATCCGGAAGGCCGTCGACCACCTGCGCAACCGCGGCATCAAGGACCTCGCGAACGTCACCCTCTTCTCCGACGGCGCCACCGTCTACGAGTGCACCTCGGCCGAGGAGGTCGTGGATCTGCTCGCCGGCGGCCAGGGCGTCTTCGGCATCGCAGTCTCCGGCGCGCTGCGCGAGCTCTCCGGTGAGCTCGCCGAGCTCCCTGCCGAGCGGATCGACGGCGGCCCGGTCAACGCGAGCGACGACGAGCTCTCGATGCGCCGTCGGGCGCGCGCCGCTGTCTAACCTGTCGCCCTACGGGCTCCAACCGCGGCCAGGTGCCGTGCCCCTGCTGCACTGAGCCCTGCCCGTCCCGACTCGGGGGACCCTCCGGGCCCCCGCTCGGCGGGACCGCTGCGCGAGTGGTGCCCCGTCCTCTCCTCGGGGAGCCCTCCGGGACCCCGCTCGTCGGGACCCGTGTGACGTCTGTTTCCTGCGCTCCGGCGTGGCGATGTCCGCTGGTAGCGTTCGAGTAATGGTCGACCGTGCTCAGACCGCGCCGCTGGCCGGTTCGCTACCGTCCCTGAGTTCACTGCACCCGGCGGGCTCGTTCGCCGCTCGGCACATCGGGCCTCGCCCCGGTGACACCGCCGAGATGCTGGCGGCCGTCGGCCACGCGACGCTCGAGTCGCTCGTCGACGCCTGCGTCCCCGAGGGCGTGCGCGACCGGACGCCGCTGGACCTGCCGGCGGCGCAGGACGAGGCCGCCGTCCTGGGTCTGTTGCGCGAGCGCGCGGACGCCAACGACGTCTACACCTCGATGATCGGGTTGGGCTACTACGGCACGGTCACCCCGGCCGTCATCCAGCGCACCGTCCTGGAGAACCCCGCCTGGTACACCGCGTACACGCCGTACCAGCCGGAGATCAGCCAGGGCCGGCTCGAGGCGCTGATCAACTTCCAGACGATGGTCGCCGACCTGACGGGCCTCGACGTCGCCGGAGCGTCCATGCTCGACGAGGCGACCGCGGCCGCGGAGGCGATGACGCTCGTCCGCCGGGCCGGCCGCGCGAAGCCCGAGGCGGTCTTCGTCGTCGACGCCGACACGCTCCCGCAGACCCTCGGCGTCCTGCAGACCCGGGCCGAGCCGCTCGGCATCACGCTGCACGTCACCGACCTCTCCGCCGGCTGGCCGGCCGACCTGCCCGAGGCCGGCGCCTTCGGCGTCCTGCTGTCCTACCCGGGCGCGAGCGGCGCCGTCCGCGACCACCGGGCCCTCGCCGCGGCCGCGCACGAGGCAGGCGCCGCCGTCGTGGTCGCCGCCGACCTGCTCGCGCTCACGCTGCTCGAGGCGCCGGGGGAGTGGGGCGCCGACGTCGCCTGCGGCACCAGCCAGCGCTTCGGCGTCCCCATGGGGTACGGCGGCCCGCACGCCGGCTACCTGTCCGTCCGCGAGGGCCTGGCCCGCCAGCTGCCCGGCCGGCTCGTCGGGGTGTCGGTCGACGCCGACGGCGATGTCGCCTACCGGCTCGCCCTGCAGACCCGCGAGCAGCACATCCGCCGCGAGAAGGCGACCAGCAACATCTGCACCGCGCAGGTCCTCCTGGCCGTCATGGCCGGCGCCTACGCCGTCTACCACGGCCCCGAGGGGCTGGCCGCGATCGCGGCGCGCGTGCACCGCAGCGCGTACGCCCTGGCCGGCTGGCTGCGCGCCGGCGGCCTGGACCTCGGGCACGAGCACTTCTTCGACACGCTCGAGGTCGCTGTCCCCGGTCGCGCTGCCGAGGTCGTCGCGGCTGCCGCCGAACGGCGGATCAACCTGCGCCTGGTCGACGCCGACACGGTGGCGGTGGCTTGCGACGAGACGACCACGGTGGACATCCTGCGGTCGGTCGCCGCTGCGTTCGGCGTCGAGCCGGGCGAGGTCGACGGGGACGGCGACGACGCCCTGCCGGCCGCGCTGCGCCGCCGGACGCCGTATCTCACCCACCCGGTCTTCTCCGCGCACCGCTCCGAGACCGCGATGCTGCGCTACCTGCGCGCCCTCTCCGACAAGGACCTCGCGCTCGACCGCACGATGATCCCGCTCGGCTCCTGCACGATGAAGCTCAACGCCGCCACCGAGATGGCCGCCATCACCTGGCCGGAGTTCGCGAACCTGCACCCGTTCGTCCCGCTGGAGCAGGCGCGCGGCTACGCCCAGCTGATCCAGGAGCTGTGCGACGCCCTCGCCGAGGTCACCGGCTACGCGGCCGTCAGCGTCCAGCCGAACGCGGGGTCGCAGGGCGAGTTCGCCGGCCTGCTGGCCATCCGGAGCTACCACCGCTCCCGGGGGGACGAGCACCGCGACGTCTGTCTGATCCCGAGCTCCGCGCACGGCACGAACGCCGCCAGCGCAGTCATGGCCGGCATGCGCGTGGTCGTCGTCGCCTGCGACGAGGCCGGCAACGTCGATGTCGCCGACCTGCACGCCAAGGTGGACCAGCACGCCGAGCGGCTCGCTGCGATCATGCTGACCTACCCGTCGACGCACGGGGTGTTCGAGGTCGACATCCAGGAGATCTGCGGCGCCGTGCACGACGCCGGCGGTCAGGTCTACGTGGACGGTGCCAACCTCAACGCGATGGTCGGGCTGGCCAAGCCCGGGCGCTTCGGCTCCGACGTGAGTCACCTGAACCTGCACAAGACGTTCTGCATCCCGCACGGCGGCGGCGGCCCGGGCGTCGGCCCGATCGGCGTCCGCGAGCACCTGGTGCCGTTCCTGCCCAACCACCCGGTCGTCCCGGCCGGACCGGAGACCGGGCCCGGCCCGATCTCCGGCGCCCCGTGGGGCTCGGCCGGCATCCTGCCCATCTCCTGGGCCTACGTCCGCCTGATGGGCCCCGACGGCCTGCTCGCGGCCACCGAGCACGCGATCCTCGCGGCCAACTACGTGGCGGCGCGGCTGAAGGACCACTTCCCGGTGCTCTACACCGGCGCCACCGGCCTGGTCGCGCACGAGTGCATCCTCGACATCCGGCCGCTGACCAAGTCCACGGGCGTCACCAACGACGACATCGCCAAGCGACTGATCGACTACGGATTCCACGCCCCGACGATGAGCTTCCCGGTGGCCGGCACGCTGATGGTCGAGCCGACCGAGAGCGAGGACAAGGCCGAGCTCGACCGGTTCGTCGAGGCCATGATCGCCATCCGCGGGGAGATCGAGAAGGTCGCCAGCGGGGAGTACGACCGGACCGACAACCCGCTGCGGAACGCCCCGCACACGCTGGCGATGCTGGCGGGGGAGTGGGACCGCCCGTACCCGCGCACGACCGCGGTCTACCCGGTGCGCGGTCTCCAGGGCCGCAGCTACCTGAGCCCGGTGCGGCGGATCGACCAGGCCTACGGCGACCGCAACCTGGTCTGCTCGTGCCCGCCGCCGGAGGCGTTCGCCGAGCACGACTTCGAGCACGACTCGGCGCCTGCCGAGAACGGGCACGTACCGGCGCGCGGCGCGGGGGCACCGGACGACCTGGGGACGACGGCGGACGTGGTGGGCGCGCAGGCCTGAGGCTGCCGGCGCACGGGAGATTGTCGTCCGGTCCTGACAGGCTGGCCGGCATGACCGACGCGAAGGCCGACCTCCAGAACTACCTGCAACGCGGCCGCGACGCCCTGCTGTGGAAGCTGGAGGGGCTGTCGGAGTACGACGTCCGGCGCCCGATGACCCCGACCGGCACCAACCTGCTGGGCCTGGTCAAGCACCTGGCCTACGTGGAACTCGGCTACTTCGGTGAGACGTTCGGCCGGCCGGACGCCGACGCGAAGGCCTGGATCGAGGACGACGGCTCGAACCCCAACTGGGACATGTGGGCCACCGCCGAGGAGTCCCGCGCGGACGTCGTGTCGCTGTACCGGCGGGCGTGGGCGCACGCCGACGCGACGATCGGGGTGCTCCCGCTGGAGGCCCCCGGCCGGGTGCCGTGGTGGCAGGGTGACCGCGCGGAGGTGACCCTGCACCGGGTCCTCGTGCACGTCATCGCCGAGACCGACCGGCACGTCGGTCACGCCGACATCGTGCGCGAGCTCATCGACGGTGTCGCCGGCCTGCGCGCAGGCAGCGACAACATGCCCGAGGTCGACCGGGCGTGGTGGGAGAGCCACCGCAGCCGGCTGGAGGCCGCCGCCAAGAGCGCCGCGGCCGGCGGAGCGGTCGTCTAGGCGCCGGCGAGCTCGGGAGCCAGCCAGGTGTGGTGGTCCGGGACGGCGCTGCCGTCGGGGAGCAGCTCGCCGTCGTCGTCGAACAGGACGACGCCGTTGCACAGCAGGCTCCACCCCTGCTCGGGGTGGCTGCTGACGACGGTGGCGAGGTCACGCGCCTCGCTGGTGGCGTCGGGGCAGGTCGTTACGTGGTGGCACATCGCGTCACATCCGTTCGGCCTCCCGGCACGGTGCCGAGAGTTACTTACCGTGTTCGTCCGATTACCAGATTCGGCAAGTGTGCGCCCGTCCTGAAGAGCGGTGGAGTGAGCAAGGTCACCAGATCACCCGAAGGAGTCGTCAGGTACTGCCAGCCCCGGTTGTGACCCTGCGGCGTCTCCGCAGGTGGGACCGGCGAGTCGCGCGGTTCAGAGCTTGCGGAGGAGGACCCGGCGCACCGAGTGATCGGTGGCCTTCTGCAGGACCAGCCGCGCCCGCGAGCGGGTCGGGGCGATGTTGCTGCGCAGGTTCGGCCCGTTGACGGCGGCCCAGATGTCCAGGGCGGTCTCGCGGGCCTGCTCGTCGGTGAGCCCGGCGAAGCGGTGGAAGTAGGCGGTGCTGTCCTGGAACGCCGTCCGGCGCAGCGCCAGGAACCGTTCGACGTACCAGCGCTGGATGTCGGCCTCGGCAGCGTCGACATAGACGGAGAAGTCGAAGAAGTCGGAGAGGAACACCTCGGGCGCGGTGCCGTCGGTCCGCCGTCCGGCCTGCAGGACGTTCAGGCCCTCGACCACCAGGATGTCCGGCCGGTCGACCTCCTGGAACTCGTCCGGGACGATGTCGTAGGACTGGTGGTCGTAGACCGGTGCCGTGACCGTGTCGCGCCCGGACTTCACGTCGGCGAGGAAACGGATCAGCGCCCTCCGGTCGTAGCTCTCCGGAAAGCCTTTGCGGCCGAGCAGTCCCCGGGCGTCCAGGGCGGCGTTCGGCATCAGGAAGCCGTCGGTGGTGACCAGGTCGACCCGGGGGGAACCCGGTGCGGCGGCCAGCAGGGTCTGGAGCAACCGCGCGGTGGTGCTCTTGCCCACGGCGACACTGCCCGCGACGGCGATGACGAACGGGACCTTGGCGGTGGTGTTCCCGAGGAACTCCGCCTGGGCCGCCCACAGCCGGCGGCTCGCCGCGACGTGCAGGTCGAGGAGCTCGGCGAGTGGCAGGTAGACGGTGGCCACCTCGTCGAGGTCGATCCGGTCGCCGAGCGTGGCCAGCGCGCGCAGCTCGGCCTCGTCGAGGGGGAGTCGGGAACCGGCGGCCAGAGCTCGCCACGAGTCGCGGTCGAACACCGCGTACGGCGAGACCGAGCTGCGCGTTTCCGACGTCACGGCACACATGGTGCCGTCCGGGGCGCCCCCGGCGAACGCGCGGGTCACCCGCCCGGGTGGGCCGCGCGGGCGAACGGGCCCGGGAGCGGC
Organism: Blastococcus sp. CT_GayMR16; assembly: GCF_004570875.1. Classification (GTDB taxonomy): domain Bacteria; phylum Actinomycetota; class Actinomycetes; order Mycobacteriales; family Geodermatophilaceae; genus Blastococcus_B. The sequence goes on from NZ_SPQK01000021.1 coordinate 42,937, forward strand.
TCGCCGACGACGTCCGCGTCTAGGGTTCTTCGTGTGCCGACCCGTCCGGGGCTGCTCGAGTGCATCGAGCGCTACTTCGCCGCTGCGCCCCTGCCGGACGCGCGGATCCAGACCGCCGGCGCACTCGACGTCCCGATCGGTGATCCCGCCTGGCCCTACCCGGCCCGGCCGCGGTCCGGTGCCGGACCGGTGACCGCCGACGACGTGCGCGCCGCCGTCGGCCTGCTGCAGGCGGCCGGTCTGCCCGCCGCCGTGGAGTGGGTGCCGGAGCGTTCGCCGGAGACGGCCGCGGCGGCCCGGGCGGCCGGACTCAGCGTGGAGGAGCTGCCGCTGCTGGTGGCCGCCGATCCCGTCGAGGTCCTGCTGCCGGTCGGTGTCCGCCTCTACCTCGTCGGCGCCGACGACCCGGAGCTGCCGCGCTACCAGCGGGTGGCCGCCACCGCCTTCGCCCACCCCGGCGGCGCCTGCGACGTGCTGGACGTGCCGCTGGACTCCTCGGCCGAGGCGCTCGCCCGCACGGCCGCGCTGCGCGAGCGGATCGCCTCGGGGCGGACCGTGATGATGGTGGCCGTCGAGAACGGCGAGCCGGTGGCCGTGGGCTCGCACCAGCCGGTGGACATCGACGGGACCGAGGTCAGCGAGGTCGTGGGGGTGGCCACCCTGCCGCGGCTGCGCGGACGCGGCCTGGGAGCCGGCATCACCTCCGCGCTGGTCGCGCACGCCACCGAGACCGCCGACATGGTCTTCCTCGCCGCAGGTGACGACGACGTCGCCCGGATCTACGAGCGCGTCGGGTTCGCCCGCCTGGCGACCGCCGCCGTCGCGGAGCCCGCGTCGCCCTGTTGATCCCGCGGTCAGGGCACGCGGGGCCGCGGCAGTGCGCCGGCCGCGGCGGTCAGCGCCGCACGGGCGGCATCGTCGGTCACCGATCTCGGCACCTCGCTGAGCAGCACGACGATCCGGTGGCCCACGATGCCGACCGAGTGCAGGTGCCGGTTGCCGCCCACGCAGCACATCCACCCCTGCTTGACCGCGGTGAAGGCCGGAGCGGCCGCCAGGAGGCCGAATCTCTGGTCGAAGCCGTCGGCGGCCTCCGAGGTCGCCGTCCGCATCCACACCTGGAGGGCGGCGGCGTCGAACGGGTGCGCCACGACCGGCAGCAGGGCGAAGAAGCGGGCGAGGTCGCGGGCCGTGGTGGTCGCCTGCCCCCACTGGCCAGGTACGTCCGGGGGAGCGGTGCCGGTCAGTCCGTACCGTGCCGCGACGTCGCTGACCATCCGGCCGCCGCCGTAGCGGACCCACAGTGCCGAGGCCGCCGGGTCGTCGGAGCGCCGGATCATGTCCTGCAACAGGGCGAACTCGGTCCGGTCCAGTCGGATCTCGCCGATGCGGTTGCGGTGCAGGATGTCCGCGGCCATGAACAGCTTGACCATGGAAGCGGTCGGGAACGGCCGGTCGGCGGCCCCGTTGTGCGCGATCCACCCGACCGTCCGGTGGCCGCGGGGCCCGAGTGCCGGCTCCCGCCCCGGAGTGAACTGGTGGCCGAGGACCACCGCGAGCGTGCCGATGCCGCCGTAGGCGGCCACGACCGCCGGCACCACGTGGGCCGGCGGTCGGTCGGCGGCGGCCTGCGCCCGCGGGAGGAACACCTCGGCCAGGACCACGAGCAGCGCCAGCCAGACCAGCCCTCGCCCGCGGCTCAGCGCTGCCGGGCGCGAGCGGGGCGGGCGGACCGTCGCCATGCCCCCATGGTCCTCCGCGGGAGAGGCATTGCTTCAGGATTCATGGAATCCCTGGGTGTCCCTGCGCTGCGCATGCGTTCAGGTGCGCAGCGACACCTCAGGCCTCCTCGTACGTGCTCACGAGCGTGGCGCGACCCAGCGTGTGGAAGAACAGGTTGAACCCGAGGACGGCGGGCGTGGTGTCCGCGGTGACGTCGAGCGTCTCGATGTCCACCGCGTGGACGACGACGAAGTAGCGGTGGGCGCCGTGGCCGGACGGGGGAGCGGCGCCCACGTACCCGGCGAACCCGCCGTCGTTGCGCAGCTGGACCGCGCCCTCGGGCAGCTGCGGGCTGTCCTTGTCGCCGGCCCCGCTCGGCAGCTCCGTCACCGTGGCCGGGATGTTCGCGACCGCCCAGTGCCAGAAGCCGCTGGCCGTCGGCGCGTCGGGGTCGTAGACGGTCACCGCGAAGCTCTTGGTGCCCTCGGGGAACCCGGACCAGGACACCTGGGGGGAGTGGTCCTCGCCACCGGCCCCCATGACACCGCTGACGTGCGGCATCGGCAGCGTCTCGCCGTCCGCGCAGTCGCTGCTGGTCACGGTGAAGCTCGGCACCTGGGGTAGGAAGTCGTAGGGGTTGGGCGGCGTCGGCCGGTCGGCCATGGCGGTCGTCTCCTCGGTCCGGGGGTTGTTCCCCGCACCGGACCCTAGGCAGGCCGTGGCCGCACCGCTCGACGGGACGGGTGGGGCTGCCCGGGCGACGTCACGCGACTGCAACCGTTCTGACAGGTTCCCAGCACGACGCGCCGGTAGCGTCGCCGACGTGCCAGCTCCTGGGTCCCTGGGCCTCCCGGATTCCGTCCGCGTCTGCCTGTTCGATCTCGACGGTGTGCTGACCAGGACGGCCACGGTGCACATGGCCGCCTGGAAGCGCACCTTCGACGAGTTCCTGCGGGTCCACGAACGCGGGGCGCCGGAGTTCAGTCAGCTCGACTACAACCGCTTCGTGGACGGCAAGCCCCGCGCCGACGGCGTCCGCGACTTCCTGGCCAGCCGGAAGATCGTGCTGCCGGAGGGGTCGCCGGGCGACCCGTCCGACGCGGCCACCGTCCAGGGCATCGCCTCCCGCAAGAACGTGCTCGTGCTGGCGGAGCTCGAGGAGCACGGGGTCGAGGTCTACCCGGGCTCCGTCAGCTACCTGAAGGCGGTGAAGGAGGCCGGGCTCGCGACGGCGGTGGTCACCGCCTCGGCCAACGGCGAGCAGGTCATCGGCGCGGCCGGGTTCGCCGACCTCATCGACGTCCGGGTCGACGGGGTCGTAGCCGCCCGTGAGGGGCTGCGGGGCAAACCGGCACCGGACACCTTCCTGGCTGGCGCGCGCCTGCTGGGCGCCGATCCCGCCGAGGCGGTCGTCTTCGAAGACGCGATATCCGGGGTTGCGGCGGGCCGGGCGGGGAACTTCGGCTACGTCGTCGGGGTCGATCGCGTGGGCCATGCCGACGAACTGGCGGCGAACGGTGCGGACGTCGTCGTGCAGGACCTGTCTGAGCTGCTGGGGGCCGGGGCATGACGGAGGGACGCGCGACCTTCCCCATCGAGCCGTGGTCGCTCACCGAGGTCGGGCTGGACCATGCCTCCCTCGCGGTGCACGAATCGGTGTTCGCCCTGACCAACGGCCACATCGGGATGCGTGGCTCGTTCGAGGAGGGCGAGCCGGTGGTCATCCCCGGCACGTACCTCAACGGGTTCTTCGAGGAGCGCCCGCTGCCCTACGCGGAGGCCGGCTACGGCTTCCCCGAGCAGGGCCAGACGATGGTCAACGTCACCGACGGCAAGCTGATCAGACTGCTGGTGAAGGACTCACCGCTCGACCTCGACTACGGCGAGATCATCGAGCACACGCGAACCCTCGACCTGCGCGCCGGCGTGCTGCGCCGGTCGACGGAGTGGCTGTCACCGGGTGGCCGCAAGGTGCGGGTCACCAGCACCCGGTTGGTCTCGCTGGCCCGACGGTCGATCGCGGCCATCGAGTACAAGGTGGAGCTGACCGACGACCTCGGCGACCTGTATGTCGCCCTGCAGTCGGACCTGCTGGCCAACGAGGCGGTGCCGACCGAGGACGACGACCCCCGCGCCGCGGCCGCGATGGCCAGGCCATTGCAGTCCGAGCTCGCCGTGGGCCGTGGACGGCGAGCCGTGCTGGTGCACCAGACCAAGCGCAGCCGCCTGCGCATGGCGGCGGGCATGGACCACACCATCGAGATCCCGGACAGCAGCACTGAGGACATCGAGGCCATGGGCGACCTCGCCCGGTACACGCTGGCCGCCCGGATCCCGCCCGGCGGCTCGCTGAAGCTGGTCAAGTTCCTGGCCTACGGCTGGTCGTCGCGGCGGTCCGGGCCTGCGCTGCGCGACCAGGTCGAGGCCGCGCTGGCCACGGCCAAGCTGGCCGGCTGGGACCGGCTCGTGCGGGAGCAGCGCGAGCTGCTCGACCAGCACTGGGACGAGGCCGACGTCGAGATCGAGGGCGACGACGAGCTGCAGCAGGCCGTGCGGGTGGGCATGTTCCACGTCCTGCAGGCCGGGCTGCGCGGCGAGCGGCAGCCGATCCCCGCCAAGGGCCTGACCGGGCCCGGATACGACGGGCACACCTTCTGGGACACCGAGACCTACGTGCTGCCGGTGCTCACCTACACCGCCCCGCACGCCGTGCGGGACGCGCTGCGGTGGCGGCACTCCACCCTCGACATGGCCCGCGACCGGGCCCGGGTGCTCGGCCGCAAGGGGGCGGCGTTCCCCTGGCGGACCATCCGCGGTGAGGAGACGTCGGGCTACTGGCCTGCGGGTACGGCGGCCTTCCACATCAACGCCGACATCGCCGACGCCGTCGTCCGCTACTGGAACGCGACCCAGGACGAGGACTTCGACCGCGACTTCGGCACCGAGCTGCTGATCGAGACCGCCCGGCTGTGGGCGTCGCTGGGGCACTTCGACACCGAGCACGGGTTCCGCATCGACGGGGTGACCGGGCCGGACGAGTACACCGCCGTCGTCGACAACAACGTCTACACGAACCTCATGGCGCAGCGGAACCTGCGGGAGGCGGCGGAGGCCGTCAAGCGCCAGCCGGACGTCGCCGGACGGCTGGACGTCGATCCGGACGAGGTGGAGGTCTGGCTGCGCGCGGCGTCGCTGATGGCGGTGCCCTACGACACCCAGCGCGGGGTGCACATGCAGTCCGACGCGTTCACCCACCACGAGGAGTGGGACTTCGCGAACACGCCGAAGGAGAAGTACCCGCTGCTGCTGCACTACCCGTACTTCGAGATCTACCGCAAGCAGGTGGTCAAGCAGGCCGACCTCGTGATGGCGCTGCACCTGCGCGGGGACGCGTTCACCCTCGAGGAGAAGATCGCCAACTTCGCCTACTACGAGGCCCGGACGACGCGGGACTCCTCGCTCTCGGCCAGCCAGCAGGCGGTCGTGGCGGCCGAGACCGGGCACCTGCAGCTCGCCTACGACTACTGGGCCGAGGCGGCGCTGACCGATCTGCAGAACCTGCACCACAACTCGGGGCACGGCCTGCACATCGCCTCGCTCGCCGGTGGCTGGACCGTGGCCGTGGCCGGCTTCGGGGGGATGCGCGACCACAACGGGGAGCTGACCTTCGGCCCGCGGCTGCCCGAGCGGATCACCCGGATGCGGTTCCGGGTCGTCTACCGGGGGCGCAAGCTGACCGTCACCGTGACGCCCGGGCAGGCCACCTATCGCCTGGAGGACGGCGAACCGCTCGACATCCGCCACCACGGCCGGCAGGTGACCGTCGACCACACGGACATGGTGCTCGACATCCCGCCCCCGCCGCAGGTGGACCCGGTGAGCCAGCCCGTGGGCTGCGAGCCGCGCCGGCGCGCCCGCAGGTAGCTCAGGTCAGCAGCCAGTACCCGCCGAGGAGCAGGGCGCCGACGTCGACCAGCAGGAAGAGGCCGACCCAGAACAGCGCGGGGAACGGTGTGAGACCGGCCAGCTGGTCGGCGTCGGAGTCGGGCGCGCGCCGTCTCCGCCGGGAGGTCTGCAGCTCCAGCACGGTCCGTGGTGTGGCCAGCAGGAGGAACCAGGTGGCCAGGGCTGCGAAGGCCGCCTGACCCTCGGGGGGCAGCCACCAGGTGGCGCCGAAGACGACCGCCCCGGTGACGAGCACCGACCACAGGCCGTACCAGTTGCGGATCTGCACCAGCAGCAGGGCGAGGAGCGCGAGGAGCGCCCAGAGCAGCCCGATGGCGTGCCCGGCGGCCAGGAGCGCGGCGGCTCCCAGGCCGAACAGCGCGGGCCCGGTGTAGCCGGCCGCGCAGGTGAGGACCATGCCGAGGCCGCTGGGCTTCCCGGCGGAAACGGTGAGCCCGGACGTGTCCGAGTGCAGCCGGATGCCCGACAGCCGCCGTCCGGCCGCGAGCGCGACCAGGCCGTGGGCGCCCTCGTGCGCGATCGTCACCACGTGGCGGGTCGGCCGCCAGAGGGTGGGGGAGAGGACCAGCAGCGCGGCGACCGCGGCGCTGCCGAGCAGGACCTCCGGCCGCAGGTCGGGAGTCGTCGCGGTCACCTGTGCCCAGAACCGGCCGAGGGCGTCCACGCCTGGGAGTCAACCGCACCGACCTGGGCGTTCCCGGGCAGCCCGGGGGAGCGGGGCGTGTCGGCAGATAGTCGGTCGACGGCGGTGGAGCGGCGGTGCGAGCATCCGGGCGTGGAGCTCGCGACCTCGCTGCCGGCCTTCCTGCTGGCGGTGCTGCTGATCTCGGCGTCGCCGGGACCGGCGATGGCGCTGATCTTCCGGCGGGCGGCCCTGCGTGGACTGTCCGGCGCGGTGCCGACCGTGCTCGGCCTCGAACTGGGCCTCTACTGCTGGGCGCTGTTCGCCGGGGCGGGGTTCGCGGCGCTGGTGGCCGCGTCGGAGGTCGGCTACCTGGTGCTCCGCGTGGTCGGCGCGGCCGTCCTGCTCTACCTGGGGCTGCGCGCGTTCCGCGCGGCCTGGCTGGAGCGGCGGAACCCCGATACCGAGGTGGCCCCACTGCCCGTGCCGCCGGGACGACGGCGCTGGTGGGGGGCGTTCGGTGAGGGCGTCGTCGTGCAGCTGGCGAACCCGAAGGCCGCGGTCTTCATGATCGCCTTCTATCCGCAGTTCGTGCCGGCCGACGGCCCGGTGTTCGTCACGACGGCGCTGCTCGGGCTGCTGCAGATCACCGTGGAGACCGCCCTGTACCTCGGACTGGCGGCCGGCGTCGCCCGGGCGGGTGCCTGGTTCCGCCGTCCCCGCATCCGGCGACGGCTGGAGGCGGTCAGCGGCACCGTGCTGGTGGGCCTGGGCCTGCGGGTCGCCGTCTCCAGCCGCTGACCTCAGCCGAGGCCCGGGTTCCCGCGCAGCGCGTCGAGCACCGGCCCGTACATGCCGGCCTTGATCGTGGTGAGGTTCGGGCCGGCCTTCGCCGCGTGCAGCCGCGCCACGTCGAGGGCCGCCGTCCGCACGCCGTCCTCGTCGGCCACCTGGTCGACGATCCCGGCGGCGAGGGCGTCATGGCCGCCGTAACGGCGCCCGGTGACCATGGCCTCGTGCGCGGCCTGCGGTGGCAGCCGCGCCCGAATCAGGGCGGACATGCCCGCCGCGAAGGGCAGGCCGATGTCCACCTCGGGGAGGCACCAGAAGCCCCGGTCCGCACGCATCACCCGGTGGTCGTGGGCGAGAGACAGCATCGCGGCCGCGGCGAAGGTGTGCCCCTGCAGCGCGGCCACCGTGACGACCGGGAGGGCCAGGACGCGCGCGAACAGTGCCTGCACGCGCGCGATGTAGGCCGCCCGCTGGTCGCCGTGCGCACCCAGCCACTCGAGGTCGAGCCCGTTGGAGAAGAACTTCCCGGTCGCCGTCGTCACGAGGGCGCGGGGCCCCGCTGCCTGTTCCACGATCCCCAGCGATTCTTCCAGCGCGGTCAGCCAGTCGGGGGAGAAGCGGTTCTCGGTGTTCCCGAGGTCGAGGACGTAGACGTCGTCGACGCGGTCGAGCTCGGGCATGCGGTCGCTCCTCGGTGCTCGCGGAGCAGCGATGGTATCGACGCGCCGGACGGACCCGTCAGTTGCCGGGCTTCACCGCCCGGCCCCGCTGCTGGTCGTCCTCGTCGGCGTCGTAGGTGCCCGGCACCGCACTCGGGCGGGTCGTCTCGTCGGAGAAGCCGGGCGTCACCGGCTTCGCGGCCAGGCTGTCCGGCCCGGGGGACGGTGTTCCGCCGGGCTCGTCGCGCTCGTCGGTGTCGGGACGCTGTTCGGTCATGCGGTTCCGGCTACCCGTGGCGTCGTCCGGGCACGCGTCCCGCACGAGAGCGGGGGGTTGAGTCACCGTGACGAAAGGACGCCGACAGCAGTGCTCAGCGGGTCTCCGTCAGGTTGACGACGTTGCCGTCCGGATCGGTGATGTGGGCGACGCGCTGACCCCACGGCATGTCGTTGGCGGGCCCGGGGGCCGAGCCCCCGAGCTCGGTGACCCGGGGGAGGAGGGCGTCGACGTCGGGCACCTCGATGCTCAGCAGCATCCGGCCCGGAGCCCCGGGGACGACGGAGTCGTCGGAGGAGAGGCCGAGCTCGGAGTCGCCGAGTGTGAGGCCGACGTAGAAGACCGGGCCGTCGTCGGGGAAGCGCTGAACCTCCTCGGCGCCGAACAGGCCGGTGTAGAAGGCGAGCAGGCGCGAGAGGTCGTTGCTGACGATGATCGGCCGGACGGTGCTCGGCATGCGGACTCCTCGAGGTTGGTCGTTGCGCTGTCCTGAGCAGAGACCCCGGGCGCCGGAGAACTCATCGGCGGCGAGCGCGGCGATACGGTCGGCGAGATGACCGCCGACAGGGAGCAACTACTGACGCAGATCGACGCGGCCAATGTCTCGTGGGACGGCGAGGTGCAGGGGCCCGCCGGGTCACTGCCGGTCGAGGAGCTGCTCGTGCGCCGCCTGGTCGAGCTGGAGCTGCACCACACGGATCTGGACGCCGGCTACGGGGCGGCGGACTGGCCGCGGTCGTTCGCCGAGATGGAGCTGGGCGAGCCGGTGTGCAGTCAACGGGCGGAGCGGGCCGGCCGGGCGGCGAGCAGGTGACCCACCGACTCGACCGTGCCGAGGCGCGGGCCATCGCCGTGCGGGCACAGCTGCTGGATGCCCACCGGCCGGGGGACCTGCTCGACGTCGTCCGCCGGCTGACCCTGCTGCAGATCGACCCGACGGCGGCGATCGCGCCCAACGCGGACCTGGTGGCGTGGAGCCGTCTGGGATCCGGCTACGCGACGGCGCAGCTGACGGAAGCGCTGGAGCGCGATCGCACCCTGTTCGAACTGAACGCGCTCATCCGGCCGATCGAGGACCTGCGGCTGTACCGGGCGGACATGGCCGCCTGGCCCCAGTGGGAGGGCCGCCGCCAGTGGCTGCGGAGCAACGAGTCGTTCCGGCGCGACGTCCTCGCCCGGTTGCGGGAGGCCGGCCCGCTGCTGTCGCGCGACATCCCGGACACGGCGGTCGTGCCCTGGGTGTCGACGGGCTGGACCCACAACCAGAACGTCACCCAGCTGCTCGAGTCGCTGATGATGCGCGGAGAGGTGGCCATCGCCGCACGGCGCGGACGGCAGCGGCTGTGGGACCTGGCCGAACGCGTCTACCCGGAGGACGTCGACGTCGTCCCGGCGGAGGAGGCCCACTGCATCCGGAACCAGCGCCGGCTGCAGGCACTCGGCATCGCCCGCGCCAAGACCACCGCCTTCCCCATGCAGCCCGGGGACGTCGGGGACGCGGGGGAGCCGGCGACCGTCGAGGGCGTGCCCGGCGAGTGGCGGGTCGATCCCGCGGCGATCGGGCAGCCGTTCACCGGGCGGACGGCGCTGCTCTCACCGTTCGACCGCCTGCTGCACGACCGGCGGCGGGCGGAGGAGCTCTTCGGCTTCGAGTACCAGCTGGAGATGTACAAGCCGAAGGACAAGCGGCGATGGGGCTACTTCGCGCTGCCGGTGCTGCACTCCGACCGGCTCGTGGGGAAGCTGGATGCCACGGCGGACCGCAAGGACGGGCGGCTCGTCGTCCACGCGCTGCACGAGGACGTGCCGTTCACCGGGGCGATGCGGGACGACGTGCGCGAGGAGATCGACCGGCTGGCCGAGTGGCTGCAGCTGAGCGTTGGGGAGCCGGGTCCGGGAGCGGCCCGTCCAGATGACTTGACATAATGTGCATTATCGGCGCTGGTTCAGCAGGCTCAGAAGGGGGTTCGGCGTCCAAGATCAACTCCGACCCGACGTGCGCCCGGTCGACCATCCACACGCCGCCGCGCACCACCGTCGGCAATCCGCCGGGCTCGTCGTCCTCCGGCGCCCGCACCCCGGAGCCGCGCCACCCCGTCGGCACTGGGCGGTCGCTCCCGACTGCTGCGAACTCGTGCCCGCCGGCGGTTCGCGTTTCATGATCAACTCCCCCGCTCTGTTGATCTTGCTTCCTCGGAAACCAAGATCAAGAGCTTCAGGCCTGTTGTTCGACCGGCTCAGCGGCTCGTGACCGCCCCCGGATGGCTGGTCCCCCCATCCGCCTACACCACCCGTCTAACGTCACAGTGACGTTAGGAAGGTGATATGGGCGGCTCGACGGGCGCCGGCGTCCGGGTGTTCGTAGGGTCGAGGACATGGAGATCCGACGACCGATCGTTGCGCTCATCACCGCCCTGACGCTGGTCGGCGGAGGCGCGCTGACCGCCTGCGGCGACCCGACCGAGAGCGGCACGGGCACACCGAAGGACACGGCGGAGAACACCAGCGGGAACGATCCCTCCGACGAGTCGCAGGGCAACCTGCCGGACAACAGCGACCCGGACGAGGACTCCGACCCGGACTCCGGGAGCGGCACCGGCAACAACTGACGGATCAGCCGGTGCGCTCGGTGACCCAGAGCCGGTCCAGGCGCCCGGTGGAGCGCAGCAGCTCGGCGAGCTGGCGTTCGAGCTCGGCCTTGGTCGGGCGTTCGGTCAGCAGCGTCTGTGCGTCCTCCAACGCGCAGCGCAGCTGGTACAGCCGGTCCTGCAGGCCGTCGAGCTCCGTGCGCGACACGAGGACGACGTCGCCCGGCAGGCCCGCCTTCGCCGTCGCCGACCGCTGCTCGTAGGCCCGCTGACGGCACGCCTGGCCGCAGTACAACCGCGGGCGGCCCACGGACCCCTGCTCGGGGAGGACGCGGCGGCACCAACCGCACCGCCGCTGCTCCCCGCTCCCCCGGTTGGGGATGGGGGCGACGGGAACCTCGGTCGCCGTGCCCGCTGCGTGTCGCTCTGCCACGTCTGGGCACGGTAGACGTCACAGGCGACAGTCCTGGGCGAACACGCCCGACAACAGCGCAGGAGGCGTCGGATGGCCATATCGGAGCCTCCCGGGCTACCGGCGTTCGACGCTCTGACCGAGGCCGGTCTGCGGGAGGGCCGCAGCCTCAAGTGGACCCGGTACGGGACGGCGATCGGTGCGTTCGTCGCCGAGATGGACTTCGGCACCGCGCCCGTCGTCACCCGCAGCCTGTCCGGGACCGTCGAGCGGGGGCAGCTCGGCTACCTGACCCCGGAGGCCGCCGCGGACATGGCGCGCGCCTGCGCCGGCTGGCAGGCCCGGCGGTACGGCTGGGAGGTGCCTCCGGCATGGATCACGCCGCTGGCCGACGTCGTCGCGGGCCTGCAGGCGGCCATCGAGCGGTTCACGCCGCCGGGGACCCCGATCGTCCTGCCGACCCCGGCTTACATGCCGTTCCTGGCCGTCCCGGGCGCGCTGGGCCGCGAGCTGATCCAGGTGCCCATGGTCGATCGCGCCGGCCGGATGGGCTACGACCTCGACGGCATCGCGGCAGCGTTCGACCGCGGTGCCCGCCTCGTCGTCCACGTGAACCCGCACAACCCGCTCGGCCGGGTCTTCGCCGTCGACGAGCAGCTGGCCCTGGCCGACGTCGTGTCGGCCGCCGGCGCCCGGGTCTTCGCCGACGAGATCCACGCGCCCCTGGTCTACCCGGGCGCCACGCACCGCCCTTACGCCTCCCTGTCCCCCGAGACGGCCCGGCACACCGTCACGGCGACGTCGACGTCGAAGGCCTGGAACGTGCCGGGGCTCAAGACGGCGCAGCTGATCCTGTCCAACGCCGAGGACGCCGAGCACTGGGCACGGGTCGGCTTCCTGTACGGCCACGGCGCGTCCACACCGGGCGTCCTGGCCGCGACGGCCGCCTACGACGAGGGCGCCCAGTGGCTGGACGACGTCCTGGCGTACCTGGACGGGAACCGCCGCTTCCTGGCCGAGCTCCTCGCCGAGCGGCTCCCGCAGGTGGGCTACACGCCGCCGGAGGGCACCTACCTGGCCTGGCTGGACTGCCGGCGGCTGGGTCTCGAGGGCTCGGCGGGCGCCTTCTTCCTCGACCGGGGCGGCGTGGCGCTGGTCGACGGACCGGAGTGCGGGCCGCCGGGAGCCGGGCACGTCCGACTCAACTTCGCGACACCGAGGCCGGTCCTGACGACGATCGTGGAGCGGATGGCCGCCGCCGTGGGTGCGCGCTGACCGGCGCGCCCGGCCCCACTAGCGTGTCGTCGTGCCCGCCGCGCGTTACGCCTACCTCGACGGGCCGCTCCCCCTGGCGATGGCGCACCGCGGCGGGGCGATCGAGCACCTCGAGAACACCCTGCCGGCCTTCCAGGCCTGCGTGGACCTGGGCTACCGCTACCTCGAGACGGACGTGCGGGTGACCGCGGACGGCGTCCCGGTCGTCTTCCACGACCCCACGCTGGAACGGGTCACCGACCGCCCCGGGCGGGTCGAGCACCTGACCTGGGCGGAGGTGTCGACGGCGCGGATCGGTGGGCGCGAGCCGATCCTCCGGCTGGAGGACCTGCTGGGCGCCTGGCCCGACGTCCGCTTCAACCTCGACATCAAGGCCGCCGGCGTCCTGGCCCCCCTGGTGCGCACGGTCAGGCGGCTCAAGGTCGCCGACCGCATCTGCCTCGGCTCGTTCTCCGACGCCCGGATCGCCGCCGCACGCCGGCTCTTCGGGCCCGCCGTCTGCACCTCACTGGGACCCCGCGGGGTCGCCGCCCTGCGGCTGTCCTCCTACTCCCCCCGCGCAGCCGGCCTCGTCCGCATCCAGGCCGGCTGCGCCCAGGTCCCGCTGCAGCTCGGCGGCCGGGCGCTGGTCGACGAGCGCTTCCTCGCCGCCGCCCATGCCCGGGACCTGCAGGTGCACGTCTGGACGGTCGACACAGCGGAGGAGGCCACCGCCATGCTCGATCTCGGCGTCGACGGCGTCATGACCGACCGCCCCGCCATGCTCCGCGAGCTGCTCGAGAAGCGCGGCCAGTGGGCGCCCCGGTGAGCCTCGGGACACGGCTGTGCACGGCGCTGACCACATGGCGGCCGGTCCCGCCGCCGCTGCCCGACGACCTCGCCCAGCTGGTCAAGCCGGACGACCCGGACTGGTTCGCCCGCGAGATGGCCATCGCCGCGGCTCCCCCGTGGTGGTTCTGGACGTTTATGCTCCGCCGGTTCTCCTGGCTCGTGAGCATCTTCGGCCGGATCGAGGTGACCGGTGAGATCCCGGCGGAGCTGCGCAACGGCCCGCTGCTGTTCGCCGCCAACCACATCGGCGACTTCGACCCGTTCGTCGTCGCGGTGGCGCTGCACAAGGTCGGCGCCGTCCCGCGGATCATGGCCACCGGCGGGATCATCTCCGCCCCCGTCGCCGGCCCCCTGCTGGAGCGCACCGGGGCCATCCGGGTCGAGCGCGGCACCGAGCTCGCGCGGCACGCCGTGCGGGTCACCGAGGTCGCCCTCGTCCAGGGCGGGCACGTCGTGGCCTACCCGGAGGGGCGGGTGGGCCTGACGCCCGACGGCTGGCCGGAGCGCGGCCGGACGGGCATGGCGCGGCTCGCGCTGGGCATGGGTGTGCCCGTCCTCCCGGTGAGCCAGTGGGGCGCGCACGAGGTCCTCCAGTACGGCAACGACTGGGGCAAGCTGCGCACGGTGCTGTCGGCGCTGGTCCGCCGGCCCGCCCTGCAGGTGCACGTCGGACCGCCCGTGCCGCTCGACGACCTGCAGATGGGCCGGGTCGGCGACGCCAACCGCGCCCGCTACCGCATCGCCGCGGCGATCACGCGCGGCCTGGTCCCGCTCCGCGCCGGCGAGGAGGACCGGCCGCACTACGTCGACCACACCCGCCCGACCACCGCGGTCGCCGCCTACCCCGGCGGGATCGTCCCGGACGACGTCCCGTGACCCACGACGCGATGATGCCCGTGAGCACGGATCGGGTGACGGTGCCCGGTCGGTGCTGGACCGGCTGCCCGACGGCTGGGAACCTGCGCCGGTGACCACTGCGCCGCCCGCCACCGGAGCCGGGCCTGCCGACCCGCCCGTCGACCGTGCCCTGAAGCGCGAACGCTTCGGCTGGTACTCCTACGACTGGGCGATGTCGGTCTTCAACACCTCGGTGACGACCGTCTTTCTCGCCCCGTACCTGACCTCGATCGCGGAGTCGGCCGCCGACGCCGACGGCCGGATCCACCCGCTGGGCATCAGCGTCCCGTCGGGCAGCTACTTCGGCTACGTCCTGTCCCTGTCGGTCGTGCTGCAGGTGCTGGTTCTCCCGCTCACCGGCGCCATCGCCGACCGCAGCGGCCGCAAGCGCCAGCTGCTGGCCGCCTTCGCGACCCTGGGCTCGCTGTGCACGATGGCGATGTTCTTCGTCGCCGACGAGCGCTATCTGCTCGGTGCCGCGCTGTTCGTCGTCGCCAACCTCTGCTTCGGAGCGGCCACGGTCGTCTACTACTCCTGGCTGCCCGACCTGGCCGGGCCGGACGAGCGGGACGCCGTCTCGAGCCGCGGCTGGGCCATCGGCTACCTCGGCGGGGCGCTGCTGCTGGCGCTGAGCCTGGGCCTGTTCACCAACTACGAGAGCCTCGGACTGACCGAGGGCGAGGCCGTGCGGATCTGCTTGGCGTCGGCCGGGGTGTGGTGGGCCGGCTTCACCGTCGTCAGCGTCACCCTGCTGCGCAACCGCCGTCCCCGGGACGTCGAGCCGGTCGCCGGCGGCCGGTCCGCCGGGGCGCTCGCCGGGGGCTTCCGGCAGCTGGGTGCGACGCTCCGGGACCTGCGCCGGTACCGGCTGACCCTGTGGTTCCTTGCCGCCTACCTGCTCTTCAACGACGGCGTGCAGACGGTCATCGGGGTCTCGGCGCAGTACGGGAAGGAACAGCTCGAGCTGTCCCAGACCACGCTGGTCTCGGCGATCCTGCTGGTCCAGGTCGTCGCCTTCTTCGGGGCGCTCGCCCTGGGCCGGATCGCGGCGCACGTGGGTGCCAAGCGCACCATCCTCTGGGCGCTGGTGGTGTGGACCGGTGTGCTCGTCATCGCCTACTTCCTGCAGGCCGGGGCCGCGCTGCAGTTCTACGGCCTCGCGACCATCATCGGTTTCGTCCTGGGCGGCACCCAGGCGCTGTCCCGGTCGCTGTTCAGCCAGCTCATCCCGCCCGGCAGGGAGGCCGAGTACTTCGGCTTCTACGAGATCAGCGACCGCGGCACGAGCTGGCTGGGTCCGTTCCTGTTCGCGCTGACCTACCAGCTGACCGAGTCCTACCGGTACGCGATCTTCAGCCTGATCTTCTTCTTCGTCGTCGGCGGGATCATGCTGGCGAAGCTGAACATCCGCCAGGCGATCATCGAGGCCGGGAACACCCCACCGGAGCGCCTGTGACAGCCGGCTCTCCTCCCGAGGAGTCCGACCACCCGACCGCACCCATACCGCTGCCGGTGCCGGCGTCCGTGCCCGCCTCCGGTGACCGGCGGCGGCACCCCGCTCCGGCACACCTGCGCTTCTTCCACGGGCCGATGGACTGCGGGAAGTCGACGCTGGCCCTGCAGGTCGACCACAACCAGCGCCGGCAGGGCCGCCACGGACTGCTCGTCACCCAGGGCGACCGCTCCTCGGCTCCGCAGATCAGCTCCCGGGTGGGGCTCTCCCGGGACGCCGTCGAGGTCGACGCCGCCACCGATCTGCGGCTGCTGGTCCGGAACCGGTGGGCCGACGGGCACCGGGTGGACTACCTGATCGCCGACGAGGCGCAGTTCCTCACCGCCGTCCAGGTCGACCAGCTCGCCGACCTCGTCGACGACTGGCACGTGGACGTCTACGCGTTCGGGCTCACCACCGACTTCCGGGCCCACCTGTTCCCGGGCACCCAGCGGCTGCTGGAGGTCGCCGACGACGTCCAGCGGGTGCAGGTCGAGGTGCTCTGCTGGTGCGGCCTCCCGGGCCTGCTGAACGCCCGCGTGGTCGACGGCGTCATGGTCCGCTCGGGTGAGACGGTCGTGGTCGCCGACACCGCCGCGGTCGATCCGGCGGACACCGAGGGCGGCTCCTCTCCCGCCGTCCGGTACCAGGTGCTCTGCCGCCGGCACTACGTCCGCGGGGAACTCGGCCCGACCACGGCCGGTCCGGGACAGCTCTCCCTGTCCTGAACAGGGGCGATCGCTCACTCGTCCGGGGGGCACCCACGCTCGGAATATGACCCCATGCGATGATGAGCAACTGATTCGGGGGAATCTCGACGCGATTTCTGTCGTTCATCTCTGTGAGTCGCCGGTACCTGGGTATGTCCTTGGTCGCCGGACACGATTTTCGACCGACACCAATGAACGAGAGGACGGTGGGCCATGGGCGAGCGTTCCCTGCGCGGCAGCCGACTGGGCAGCGTCAGCTACGAGACCGAGCGGAACACCGCGCCCATCGAGCGGCAGTACGCCGAGTACCGGTGCCCCTCGGGCCACCTGTTCACGGTGCCGTTCGCTGACGACGCCGAGCTTCCCGACACGTGGGAGTGCAAGTTCGACGGTGGCGCGGCCAAGCTGGTCGGCGGTGCCGAGCCGGCACCCAAGAAGGTCAAGCCGCCGCGCACCCACTGGGACATGCTGCTCGAGCGTCGTTCCGTCGAGGACCTCGAAGAGGTGCTCGCCGAGCGGCTCGACGTGCTTCGCGGCCGGCGTACCCGCGCCAGCTGAGTAAGGACCCCTCTGCCCCCCGCACCTCGCAAGCTCGACGCGGGACCCTGCAGAGGGGCCGCCAGAACGGCCCCGGTGGTTCGCCACCGGGGCCGTTCTGCGTCTCCGGGGGTCGGGGCGCTCCGAGTCGATCATCGGGTGGGTGCACGACCGGACGGCGTGTCCCGCCCCGTTCCGCCGTGTCCCGTGCACGAATCCGATGATCAACTGCGCGGAGGCGCCGTCGGTCAGGTCAGCGGGCGGCCGTCGGGACCGCGGACGATCTCGCCCTCGATCACCAGCGGGGCGGCGTCCGGGACCGGACCGGCCACGCCGGCGGTCCGCACGCTCTCGACCCGCACGGGGCCCCGCATCCGGTCGGGCAGCCGCGTGAGCACCAGGCGGGTCAGGAGCCCCCGCACGAGCCCACGGGTGCCCGGCAGCAGGCAGAGCAAGCCGACCAGGTCGCCGATGAAGCCGGGCAGCACCATGAGCAGGCCGCCCGCGGCGACCAACCCGGCGTCGCCGAGCTCGCGTCCCGCCGACCGGCGTGACCGTACGCGCTCGCGGAGGTCGGCGAGCGCCTTCGTGCCCTGCCGCGCGAGCAGCGCGAAGCCGAGGGCGCTGGTGGCGAGCGTGGCCAGGATGGTCCATCCGATGCCGATCCAGCCGGCGACGAGGACGAACACGACGAACTCGGCCAGGATCAGCAGCCCGGCGGCGATGCGCACCCGGCGTCCGACGGCGTCCCTCACGACTGTCCTGCCTCTCTGCGCCCGCAGGCCGGCGACGGCGGCCCGCCTTCCGGGCCGCGGCTCATCGCCCGCGATCGCGGGTGCGTGCCGGCACGGGACGGGAGACCCGGCCCGGCAGCCAGTCGGCCAGCCGGTCCTGCAGTCCCCACACGGTCACCCGCACCAACGCTTCTCCAACGATCGAGCCGCTCATCTTGCTCCTGCCGAATGCGCGCTCGGTGAACGTGATCGGCACCTCGCGCACCCGGGCTCCCGCGCGCACCGCCCGCCAGGCCCAGTCGACCTGGAAGCAGTAGCCCTGGCTGGCGACGTCGTCGAAGGGCAGCGCGTCGATCAGCTCGCCGCGCGCGGCCCGGTACCCGCCGGTGGCGTCGTTGAGCGGCAGCCGCAGCGCCCAGCGGGTGTAGCGGTTGCCGATGCGCGACAGCCACAGCCGGTGGACCGGCCAGTCGGCCACCTCTCCCCCGGGCACGTACCGGGAGCCGAGCACCAGGTCGGCCGACCCGAGCGCGGCCAGGAGGTCCGGTAGCTGCTCGGGTGCGTGCGAGCCGTCGGCGTCCATCTCCACGACGACGTCGTAGCCGCGCTCCCGGGCCCATCGGAAGCCGGCCACGTACGCCGGGCCGAGCCCCGCCTTCGCCGTCCGGCGCAGGACGTGCACGCGCGGGTCGAGCGCCGCGACCTTCTCGGCGAGCTCCCCGGTGCCGTCGGGCGACCCGTCGTCGACCACGAGGGCGTGCGCCGTGGGCACGCTCGTCAGCAGCCGCTCCAGGATCCGCTCGACGTTCTCCGCCTCGTTGTAGGTCGGCACGATCACCAGCACCCGGTCGGTCATCGCCGTCCCCTCGCCCGACGCTGCAGGGCCACCGTGAGCAGCGCGGCACCGCCGACGGCGGTGAGCAGCCACTCCGGCGCGGCACCGAGCCGCTGGGCCACGGTCGTGGAGTCCCGCTGGGCGATCTCCTCGACGAAGACCGCGGGCGTGAACAGCTCCGACGACCGCGCGATCGTGCCGTCGGGCGCCACGACGGCGGAGATCCCGCTGGTTGCCGCGACGGCGACGGTGCGGCCGAACTCCACCGCGCGCAGCCGGCTCATGGCCAGCTGCTGGGCGCTCTCGTCGGTGTACCCGAAGGTCGCGTTGTTGGTCTGGACGACGATCATCCCGGCCCCCCCGTCCACCACGTCGCCGACCAGCCCGTCGTAGACGACCTCGAAGCAGATCAGGTCCCCGAGGCGGGCGCCGCCGACGTCCAGGACCCCGACCTCGTCCCCGGCGGCGAAGTCGCGCCGGACCAGGTCGACCTTGTCGCTGAAGAAGCGGAAGAAGCTGCGGGCCGGCACGTACTCGGCGAGCGGGACGGGGTGCCGCTTGACGTAGGTGTCGCCCGGCCCGTCCTCGGGGTCCCAGACGATCGCGGTGTTGCTGACGTCCTCCCCCGGCCCGTCGACGACGGCGCCGACCAGGATGGGGGCGTCGATGGCCCGGGCGGCGCGGTCGATCTCCCGGGCGGCGTCGGCGTTGCGGTACGGGTCGATGTCGGAGCTGTTCTCCGGCCAGAGGACGAGGTCGGGCTGCGGCTGGTCGCCGGCGGCCACGTCCTGGGCGAGCTCGAGCGTCTGCTGGACGTGGTTGTCCAGGACGGCGCGGCGCTGGGCGTTGAAGTCCAGGCCAGCCCTGGGCACGTTGCCCTGGATCACCGCCACCGTCGACGTCGGGCCGCCGGCGGTCAGCGACGGTCCGGGCAGCGGCAGCCACGCGAGCATGCCGGCCAGTGGCACGGCCAGCACGGCGACCACGAGGAGGGCCGCGGCCCGGAGCGCCGGGCCCTGCTCCCCCGGTACCGACGACGCCCGCCACGCCCGGTGCAGCGCGAGCGCTGCCGCGGCCAGCAGCGCGCCGCTGAGCGCCACCGCGAAGGTCACCAGCGGAACGCCGCCGTACGCGGCCAGGGACAGCAGCGGCCCCTCGGTCTGGCTGAACCCGAGCCGCCCCCAGGGGAAGCCGCCCAGGATGAAGCGGCCGCGCAGCGCCTCGTCGCCGACCCAGAGGACCGCCGTCCAGAGCGGCCACAGGGGCAGCCGGGAGGTCAGGGCGGTGGCGCCGCCGAGCAGCGCCAGGTGCGCCGCCTCGAAGACGGCCAGGGCGAGCCACGGAAAGGACCCGACGTAGATCCCGGTCCAGGAGAGCAGCGGGATGAAGAAGGTGAGCCCGAAGACGAGGCCGAGCCACAGACCGGAGCGGGCGCGCTGCCCGCGTACCGCCAGAGCGAGCGCGGCCGGGCCCAGCACGGCGAGGGCCGACAGGCCGTAGTCCGGGAACGCGAGGACGAGGACGAAGCCACCGGCGGCGGCGAGGAGGGTGCGCCACGGCAGCCGCCGGGCCTCGCGCCCGGACGGCGATGTCGCCGGCTCGACCGGTCGCGGGAGCGTGCCGGTCACCGGCCCGCCTGCACTGCCGGCACGTACTGCCTCCCGGAGAACGTCCCGGACCTGCCGGAAGGGCAGGTCCGAGGAATGCCTCCCCGCGCCGGAAGGGCGGGGTCCGGACCGCCGCTGCGCTGCCGCGGTCCTGACCCAGCATCCCATCCCGCTACGGCCCGCTGCAGGGTCCCACCGCGAGCTTGCGAGTGGGTGGGGGCAGGGGTCCTTCTACCGTCCGGGTCAGCACCGGCGGTCGCGCCGCCCGCGTTCCGCATCTTCGGGCCGGACGGCCGGTCGCTGGGGGCGATCGGCACGACCGTTGTCTGAGGGCGCGGACATCGGGCGGGCTCCGCCGGTCACGCCGGTACGCATCCTCCGGAGGCCCGTCGCCCCCTCGGCCCGGCAGTCTGCCGGGGGGCCGCACGAGTCCACCCGGAGAGCACGTTCCGGTGCTCCCGGTCTGGAACTGCAGCGACTGTAAGAACGGACCGCGCCCGTGTGGGTACGCACGGTGACCGAGAGAGGGACTGTGACCTGATCGTTACATCGACCGGCGGCCCGCGGCCCGGTCACCCGGACGCCGGCACCACCAGCGCCGCGGTGGCCTCTACGACCGTGATCGGCTGCTCGAGCACCCGGGCAGCCGATGGCCCGCGCTCGGGCTCGGCCCGCGCCACGACGCGTGCAGTGCAGCGCAGTTCGCGGCTGCGGCGGCCGATGCGCACGACCTCGCATGTGGCCTCCAGGACGTCGCCGGCGCGGACCGGGCCGAGGAAGCGGACCTCCGAGTAGCCCGCCAGCAGGCCCTCGTCGCCGTCCATGACGATCGCGACCTCGGTGGCGACGTCGCCGAACAGGCCGAGGGTGTAGGCGCCGTCGACGAGGGAGCCGCCGTAGTGGGCGTGCGCGTAGGGCACGTAGCGGCGGTGCGTGATGGTCAGCCCCAGTCGCGGGTCCTGCTCGGTCATGCGGCGGTCTCCTCGTTCGGGATCAGGGCGTGGATGAGGTAGCTGGCGACCTCGCCGGGCGTCGTCCCCCGGCCGAAGACCTTGTCGACGCCGAGTACGCCGGCCATCGCCGGGTCGAAGCGGGGCCCGCCGACGACCAGCAGCGGGCGGGACTCCCCCATTGCCTCGCGGAAGGCGGCAGCGAGCTCGCGGGTGTTGCGCAGGTGGGCATCCTTCTGCGTGACCACCTGGGAGACGAGGACGGCGTCGGCGCGGTCGGCGCGGGCGCGGGCCACCAGCTCGGGCACCGTGACCTGGGCGCCGAGATTCGTCACGGCCATCTCCCGGTAGTACTCCAGGCCCTTCTCCCCCGCGAAGCCCTTGACGTTGAGGATCGCGTCGATGCCGACCGTGTGGGCGTCGGTGCCGATACAGGCGCCCAGGACGACGAGCTCGCGGTGCAGCCGCCCCTTGATCGCGCCGTTGACCTCGCCGGAGGTGAGCAGGGGGTACGCGCGCTCCTCCACGTGCACCTCGTCGAGGTCGACCAGGTGCTTCACGCTGCCGTAGACGACGAAGAACGTGTAACCGCTGTCGATGGCGTGGCTGTGCACCACCATCGCCGGCTCGATGCCCATCTTCGTCGCCAGCTGCAGCGCGGCGCCCTCGGCCTTGGGCCCCATCGGCACGGGCAGCGTGAACGACGTCTGGATCATGCCGTCGCCGGTGGTGTCCCCGTAGGGACGGACGATGCTGCCGTCAGGCATGCGACGTCTCCTTCGCTTCCAGCAGCTCGAGTGCGGGGTTGTAGGCGTCGGGGCCGAGCTCGACGACGCCTCCGAGCCCCTTGCCGCCGTCGATCGGCCGCTTGGTGATGCCGAAGGTGCCGTCGGCGATGGCCTGGATCAGCCCCTCGGGGTGGTCGGCGATCCGGCCCAGCAGGTCGACGGCCTCGGTCAGCACCGTGTGCGCCCGGCGGTCGATGAACCCGCCCGGGGGCGGCGCGAAGTCCTCGGCCAGGTTGCCGGCCGCGTTCAGGACGTACCGCACGTTGCGCAGCGCCAGGTCCCGGTCGGACAGCCACGGGGTGACGACGGCCTCGGTCATCATCCCCACGAGCAGGATGCCCTGGCCGGTGAGCGCCCCGGCGAGGTTGAAGAACCCGTCGAGCAGATAGCCGCGGAACACGTCGCCGGTCATGTGCTTGGTCGGCGGCATCCACTTCAGCGGTGCGTCGGGGAACAGGGTGCGAGCGAGCAGGGCGTGCGCGAGCTCGAGCCGGAAGGACTCCGGCAGGTCGGGCTGGATCTCGAAGGCGTGCCCGAGGCCGAGCTGCCAGTCCTCGAGGCCGGCCTCCTTGGCCAGGGTCTCGTTGAGCAACTGGCTGACCGTGACGGTGTGCGCCTCGTCGACGGCGTCGGCGGTGGTGAGGTAGTTGTCCTCGCCGGTGTTGATGATGATCCCGGCCCGGGCGTGCACCATCCGGCTGAACCGCTGATCGACGAAGGTGCGCTTCGGATTGATGTCGCGGAAGAGGATCCCGTACATCGCGTCGTTGAGCATCATGTCCAGCCGCTCCAGCCCGGCCAGGACGGCGATCTCGGGCATGCAGAGGCCGCTCGCGTAGTTGGTCAGCCGGACGTAGCGGCCGAGCTCGGCGCTGACGTCGTCCAGGGCGGCCCGCATGAGCCGGAAGTTCTCCTGGGTGGCGTAGGTGCCCGCGTAGCCGGTGCGGGTCGCGCCCTCCGGCACGTAGTCCAGCAGCGACTGGCCGGTGGACCTGATGACGGCGATGACGTCGGCACCGGCGCGCGCGGCCGCCTGGGCCTGCGGGATGTCCTCGTGGATGTCCCCGGTCGCGACGATGAGGTAGATCCACGGCCGCCGCGGCGGGTCGCCGTGCAGCGCCACCAGCTCCTCCCGCCGCCGCCGGTTGGCGTCGATGCGGGCGATCCCGGCGGCGGCAGCCGCGGAGGCGGCCTCCTGGGCACGCTCGGCCTGCACGCCGTCGGGCACGGCGAACCGGGCGGTACCCGCGCCGACCTGCTCGGCGAGGGTCTGCAGGTCGGGCGCGGCGCCGGAGGCGAGCGCGTGCCAGACCGGGAGGGCTACCCCGGACTCCAGGCCCACCTGGTCGCGGACGGCGTCGACCACCCGATTCACCCACGGGACGCGGTCCTCCGTACGCCCTTCCCCCGTCACCGGGTCGGTGCCGGTCAGCCCGGCCAGCCGCAGCACCGCCCGCTCGACCGAGACGGTGGTGTGCCGGTGGGCGAGGTCGATCACCGGCTGGGCGGCCAGGGCGGCGAGCTCCCGCGCCCGGGCGACCAGGGTCGGGTCGAGGTTCAGGCTGCTCATGCGATGGCTCCGATCGGCTCGCCGTCGACCAGCAGGTGCCGGCAGACCGGCCTTGCTCGGTCACTGAGGACGGCGGACAGGGTCTCGTTCGTGGCCCACAGCGCCAGGTGGGCGGGGGCGCCGACGGCCAGCGGGCCGATCGGATGCTCGGCGCGGGCGGCGTACCAGCCGCCGTGGGTCGCCGCGTCGAACGCGTCGAAGGGGCGCAGGCCCGACCTCTGCGTGCGGTGGTCGACGGCGGCGTGCACCCCGCCCCACGGGTCCAGCGGGGTGACCGGGGCGTCGCTGCCGATGGCCAGGACCACGCCGGCGTCGGAGAAGGCGGCGAAGGGGTTGGCGGCCAGGGCTCGCTCGACGCCGAGCCGCTCGGCGTACATCCCGGCGTCCCCGCCCCAGGCCGCGTCGAAGGCCGGCTGGACGCTGGCGACCATCCCCAGATCACGCATCCGTTCGAGGTCGACCCGATCGATCAGCTCCACGTGCTCGAGTCGGTGCCGGCACGCCCGGACGGCGGGGCGGCCGAGTTCGGCGGCCACGGCCTCCACCGCGTAGATGGCCTGCGCGACCGCGGCGTTGCCGATCACGTGGAAGCCGGCCTGGATCCCCGCGGCGGTGCAGGTACGGATGTGGTGGACGAGCTGGCCGGTTGCGAACCGCAGGGTGCCGGCGGTGTCCGGACGGTCGGCGTAGGGCCCCCCGCCCAGCGCCGCGGTGTGCGAACCCAGGGCGCCGTCGCAGAACAGGTCCCCACCGGCGCCGGCCAGCCCCAGCTCGCGGACGACGTCGAGGCCGCCGCGCTCGGCGAGCTCGCCCCAGTAGCCGACGACCTCGGGGCCGGGCTGCTCGGCCGCGAGCGCCAGCAGGCCGGCGAGGTCGTCGACGCCGGAGACCTCCGGGCCGGCCATCTCGTGCAGGCTGCCGATGCCGAGGGCGGCGGCCGCGTCGAGGGTGGCGCGCTGCGCGGCGCGACGCTGGTCGGTGTCGACCGCGCCGTAGGCGGCCTGCCGGGCGGCGTGGTGGGCGTCGAGCCGCAGCCGGCCGTCGGGCGAGAAGCCCGGCAGGTCGGCGACGCCGGGGATGCTGTCGAGCAGGGCGGTCGAGACGGTGGCGGAGTGCACGTCGACGCGGGCCAGGTACGCCGGCCGGTAGCCGAGGACGGCGTCGAGGTCGGCGCGGGTGAGGCCGCGTCGCTCCGGCCAGCCGGTCTCGTCCCAGCCGGTGCCGATCATGGTCCCGGGCGACCGCTGCGCGAATCGTCCGATCAGCGCGACGGTCTCGGCGAGGCTGGAGCTCGAGTGGAGGTCGAGACCGGTGAGCGCCAGGCCGGTCGCCGTCGCGTGGACGTGGGCGTCGACGAAGGCGGGGGTCAGCAGCGCTCCCTCCCCCGCGATCACGCGCTCGGCGCCCGATGCCTCGGCGGCGTCGCCCACCCAGGCGATCCGGCCGTCGACGACGTGCACGGCGCGACCGGGGCGGTCGCCCACCGTGACGTCGGTGACGAGCAGACTCATTCGACGACCCGTGGGTCGATCAGCGCGCGCACCCCGGCCTCGGACCGGTACAGCCCGAGCGCGAGGTCGGCATGACCGGGTGTGTAGCCGTTGCCGACGAGCATCGTCACGTCCGCTGCCATCCCCTCCGCGCCGAGGGCCGCCGCCGAGAACGACGTCGCCATGGAGAAGAAGACCACGGTCCCACCGTCGGCCGTGGCCAGGATCGCTCCGTGTTCCGCGCCCTGGACGTCGACGCACACGACCGTGACGTCGGCGGGTGTGCCGACCGCCGCGGCCACGGCGAGGGGGTCGGTGGCGTCGGCGACCACGACCCGGTCGGCCAGGCCCGCCGCGGTCAGCGCGGCGGCCTCCGCCTCGGTGCGCACCAGGCCGGTGAGCTCCAGCGCCCCGACGGCCCGGGCCGCGGCGAGCGACAGGCACCCGGACTTGCCGGCGGCTCCCAGCACCGTGACCGACCGCGCCCGGGCCCGCTCGACCACACGGGCGGTGGCGGCCGGCGCCCCGCAGACGTCGAGGACGGCCAGCGAGACGGCGTCCGGCAGGTCGTCGGGCAGGACGGCGGCGATCGAGCGGGCGAAGAGGATCGCCGTCCCCTCCGCGGGAACCTGCTCCGACCGGCCGTCCCAGCGGGCCAGCCCGTCGGTGATCCGCAGCGGGGTGAGGGTGAGCGAGACCAGGGTGGCCACCCGGTCGCCGACCGCCAGCCCCAGCGGCGACTCCGGGCCGACGGCATCGACGACCCCGATCAGCATGCCGCCGGAGCCGGTCACCGGGTTCTGCATCTTGCCGCGGGTGGCGACGATGTCGACGACGGCGGCGCGGACGGCCTCGCCATCGCCGGCGTGGGACTCCGACAGCTGCCGGAACGACGCGGCGTCGAGGTTCAGCCGCTGGACGGCGATCCGCACCTCGTCGGGGCCGACCGCCGGATCGGCGTCGAGCCGCCGGGCCGCCTGGGGCAGCACGCCGGCCGGGTCGAGGACCCGCTGCACGCCGAGGGCGCGTTGTCCCGTACTGAGCACCTGTCTCTCCCGTCTCACCCGTTCGGTGCAGAAGAACCTATCGCGTCGGACGTGTTCTGCCGAAGATTCTCCCGTAAGCTCACCCGTGTTGCGGAGACCCGCTGCACCGGTCCAGGAAAGGCGGCACCGTGCTCGAACAGCCGTATGAGTACTCGGCGCGCGAACTCGTCGAGCCCGACTGGCGGCGGCTGCCCGGATTCGCCGACGTGACCGACGAGCAGTGGCGCAGCGCCCAGTGGCAGCGCGTCAACTGCGTGAAGAACCTCCGCCAGCTCCGGGGCGTCTACGGCGACCTGCTCGACGAGGCCTTCTACGCCGACGTCGAGGCCGACCAGGCCGGCCGCGCCACGATGTCGCTGCTCCTCCCGCCGCAGATGCTCAACACCATGGTGCCCGGTCAGGTGCCGACGACGGCCGCGATGCTGGCCGACCCGGTGCGCCGCTACATGCTCCCCGTGGCGTCCGACCGGCTGGACGGCGCGGCCGCCAGCCACCCCTACGCCGCGCGCGACTCGCTGCACGAGCACGAGATGTGGGCCGTGGAGGGGCTGACGCACCGCTACCCCACCAAGGTGCTGGCCGAGCTGCTCTCGACCTGCCCCCAGTACTGCGGCCACTGCACGCGCATGGACCTGGTGGGCAACTCGACGCCCGCCGTCCCGAAGCTGAAGTTCGAGCTCAAGCCGGTCGACCGGCAGGGCCTCATGCTCGAGTACCTGCGGGCCACGCCGGGTGTCCGCGACGTCGTCGTCTCCGGTGGCGACGTCGCCAACCTGCCGTTCAAGAACCTCGAGGCGTTCGTGGCCGGCCTGCTGGAGATCGAGTCGGTCCGCGACATCCGGCTGGCGACCAAGGCTCTGATGGGCATGCCGCAGCACTGGCTGCAGGACGACGTCGTCGAGGGCATGACCCGGCTGGCGACGACGGCCCGCGCCCGCGGGGTCTCCCTCGCCGTCCACACGCACGTGAACTCGGCCCAGTCGGTGACCCCGCTGGTCGCCGAGGCGGCACAGGCGATGCTGGCGGCCGGGGTGCGCGACGTCCGCAACCAGGGCGTGCTGCTCAAGGGTGTCAACGACTCGGCCGGGCAGCTGCTCGACCTCTGCTTCGCGCTGCTCGACGGCGCCGGCGTCACGCCCTACTACTTCTACATGTGCGACATGATCCCCAGCGCCGAGCACTGGCGGGTCTCGCTGGCCCAGGCCCAGACGCTGCAGCACGACATCATGGGCTACCTGCCCGGCTTCGCGACGCCGCGGATCGTGTGCGACGTCCCCTATGTCGGCAAGCGCTGGGTGCACCAGGTCGCGGAGTACGACCGCGAGCGCGGCATCAGCTACTGGACGAAGAACTACCGCACCGGCATCGAGCGCACCGACGAGGCCGCGCTGGACCGCCGGTACACCTACTACGACCCGATCGCGACGCTGCCGGCGAGCGGGCAGGCGTGGTGGGCCGACCGGGAGCACGACCCCGTCGCGGCCGAGGTGCGGGCGGCGAGTTCACGGGCCGCGTCCGCCGCCGACCTGCTGGCCTGAGCCGACCAGGGGTCAGGCAGCCACGGCCTCGCGGACCGGCATGGCCGTCGAGGGGAACATCCCGGCGACGAGCTGCTGCGGGCTGATGAGCCCCTCCGCGACGGCGAGGTCGCCGAGCCGCATCCAGCCCTCGTCGCGGGTGGCCTGCAGGTCCAGCAGCTGCTGCAGCTGGGCGTGCGTGAGCGCGCCGCGGGCCACGAGCAGCTCCCCCAGCCGGCGGGTCGGCAACACCGGGCGAATGCGTGCCGACCGCACCGGCAGCAGCTCCACCACGCGGCCGAGACTGACGTGCGCGAGCGGCACGAGGCAGATGAGCGCGGTGAACCCCGCCCAGGCGTAGAGCGCCGGGTAGTGGTGGCCTAAGGCCTCTCCGGTGAGCATGGACCCGCCCGCCACAGCCGCCCAGAGCAGGTGGGGCCGGAACGTGCGCCAGCTGTCGCGGGTGGCCGCGCTCCCCTTCGCCGTGACGACGTAGGACAGGGGCCGCCCGGCCAGCTGCGCGGCAGCCGCGGCGACGTACACCGGGGCCGTGACCAGGTCCAGGAGCATGCCGGCGAGGCCCCAGGAGCGGCGCTCGTGCTCGACCAGGTTGAAGCGGCGCATGCAGAAGGCGAAGAGCAGCCCGAGGAACAGGTTGGCGACGAACAGCACCCCCCACTCCAGGACCGGCAGGTGGGTGACGGACACCCCGCCGACGAGGTACAGCATCGACAGGACGACGCCGCCTACCCAGGCCACCGCGGTGGTCGGGTAGTGCGTCTGGAGGGCGAAGAACGACCGCCGCTGCTGGGCGGTCCGCATCTCCGGGAACACCCACGGCGAGTGCTGCCGGGCGATCTGCCAGATGCCGTACGCCCAGCGCTTCTGCTGGCTGAAGAAGTCCGAGTAGGTGGCCGGGCCCTCCCCCACCGCGACGATGTCGGGTGTGTAGACGCCCTTCCAGTTGCCGCCGGTCTCCTCGTTGACCGACGCGAACACGACCATCGAGGTGAGGTGGTCCTCGATGATCGAGTCCTGGTAGCCGCCGATCTGCCGGAACGCGGTCGGGCGGTACAGGTGGTTGGTGCCGATGAGCAGCGGTGCGTCGTGGCCGTTCCCGCCGCGCTGGATGATGCCGTGGAAGAGGTAGGCCAGCTCCGCCGCGCCGCGCGCGACGAAGGACTCGGTCAGGTTCCCGTAGACCTGCGGGGCGACGACAAACGCGACGTCACGGTCGGCGAAGTAGCCGAGCGTCCGCTCCAGGAAGTTCGGGAACGGGATGTGGTCGGGGTCCATCTGGGCGACCACGTCGTACTCGAGCTCGTGCTCGACCCGCCAGCTGTTGTGGTTGCCGTGCTTGGTGCGGGCGCGGAACGCACCGCTGGGCTGGTTCCACTCCGGGCGCCCCTTGCGGCTGAAGTGCCGGACACCGAGTTCCTGGCAGCGCCGCCGCACCTCCGGGTCGTCCCCCTCGTCGAGCAGCCACACGTCGAGGACGCCGTCGTGCCGGATGCGCCGCATCGCGCGCAGCGTCGCCATCACCAGCTCGACCGGTTCCTTGCCCGGCACGATCGTGGTCAGGACCGCCACCCGCAGCCCCGGCTGGGGGCGCATGGGGATCGGGTCCCGCGCCTGGCCGGCGTGGTAGGTGACCGTCCAGGTGCGGACGGCGGCGATCAGCTGCAGCACCACCATCACGACCAGGCCGGCGACGGTGACGGCGTCGATCAGCAGTCCCGCCTGCAGCCGCGGCAGGTTGGTCGGGACGAGCAGGTAACCGGTGAGGGCCAGCGCGACCGCGACATGGAGCCAGCCGAGCGCCAGCACGCCGCGGCGCTGGGAGGGGGTGAGCGCATCGCGGTAACTCACCCGGTCGCTGCTCGGCTGGAGGGGCCCGGTGACCTCGGTGGCCGTCCGGCCGTAGAGCCGACCGTCCTGGCGACGCTCCGGCACGTGCCTCGGCATGGCTGGTGCGGCGCTGCTCACCCGTCCAGCCTGTGCTCCCGCCGGGGCAGCGGCCAGGATTCCGGGGTTCCTGGTACCCGAAAGGGGGCTATCCCCCGGACGGGGGTACGCGTCCCCCGTTTCGGCTCACGTCTGCCCTGGTCGGTGCCGATGGGCCAACGTGACCCTGCCTTCCAGTCGGACCCGCAGACCCCGCCGCAGGTACCGACTCCTCGCGGGGGCAACGACCGCCCTGACCGCGCTGGTCACCTACATCGTGGTCGCCTCCGGTGCGGTGTACGACCAGTCCGAGGCGGCCCCCGGGTCTCCGGCGACCTCCTCCGTCGCCCCGTCGGCGACGCCCACGGTCCCCGTCGTCCCGCAGGTCGTCCGTACGCCGACACTGGGACTGTCCACCCCGACGCTGGCCGACCTGGACCGCTTCATCGAGGTCACGGGCACGACGCCCGAGGTCTTCGACGTCTTCGAGGCGTGGAGCCGCGGCCGTCCGCTCGACCGGACCGTCGCCGATGCGGTGGCGGCGCGTGGGAGCCGGCTGTCGATCACGTGGGAGCCCTGGGACGTCGACGTGGACCGCGCGCAGCAACCGACGTATTCGCTTGCCTCCATCATCGACGGCCGGCACGACGCCTACATCGACATGTTCGCCGCATCCATCGCCGAGTACGGGCACCCGGTGACCATGCGCCTGATGCACGAGATGAACGGCAACTGGTATCCGTGGGGCAGCGGCGTGAACGGCAACCGCATCGACGAGTTCGCCCTCGCCTGGCAGCACGTGCACGACCGGTTCGCCGCGCTCGGGGTGACCGACGTCGAGTGGCTGTGGGCGCCGAACGCGGTCTACGCCGGTGCCCAGCAGCTGGCGCCGCTGTATCCCGGTGACGACTACGTCGACGCCGTCGGAGTGAGCAACTACAACTGGGGCGACGACCACCGCGACGGCTGGGACACCGACTGGATGACCTTCGGCGCCCTGTTCGACGAGTCCTTCGCCGAGCTCCGGGCGATCACCTCGCGCCCGATGTGGGTCACCGAGGTCGCCAGCTCCAACAGCGGTGGTGACAAGGCCGCGTGGCTGGCCGCCATGCTGGCAGAGGTCGCGGCCCGCCCCGAGATCGCCGGCGTGGTCTGGTTCGACCAGGTGGACAAGGCCCGGGACGTCGACTGGCGCATCGAGACCGAGTCCGCCGCCGCAGCGGCGTGGGCGCAGGGTTTCCTCGCCCGGCCCGCCGCCTGAGCACCCGTCCACACGTGTCCCGGGGCCGCCCCCGCGGGTAGGCACCAGCCGTGGTGGGAGGCGGTGCGGGGCTGCGGACCGAGCGGTTGCTGCTGCGTCCGTGGACGACGTCGCCGGCGGACGTCGCCCGGCTGGCCGACATCTACAGCCGCGAGGAAGTGACCCGCTGGCTCGGTGGCGCCCCGTCGCTCGCGCCCGAGGAGATCGTCGCCCGCTGGGCCGCCGTCCACGACCTGGACCGGCGGTTCGGCTGCCGGGCGATCGAGCTGGCGGACGGCTCGGTGGCCGGGACCGTGCTGTTCAAGCCCCTGCCGAACGGCGTCGGCGAGGTGGAGGTCGGCTGGCACCTGCACCCGGACTCGTGGGGCCACGGCTACGCGACCGAGTCCGCCGCCGCGGTGATCGCGCGCGGGTTCCAGGCGGGCCTGCCGGAGGTCTACGCCGTCGTCCGGCCGGGCAACGAGGCCTCCCTGGCCGTCTGCCGGCGGCTCGGCATGGCGCCGCTGGGACGGTTCCGGCGGTGGTACGACGTCGAACTCGAGGCGTTCCGGCTGACGGCGCCGGCCGTCGTCGAGTGAACGGCGGTCAGGACCGGCCGACGAGTGCCTTCAGGCGGGCGATCGGCGTCGCCTTCCGGGAGGTGGCGGCCTTTCCGGCGGCGCGGATCGCGTCGTCGGCCGCTGCGATCTCGGGCGTGGGTGCGGTGCCGCCCAGGTGCGCAGGCAGCCACCACCGGTCCTCGGGGCCCGCCGGCTGCTGCGGATAGGTGCGCTGGGCCTCGTCGAGGAGTTCCTCCATGGCGGCGCGGGTGCGGCGCAACAGCGACTGCGCCTTCTCCCCCGGCTCGGCGACGATCGGCTCGCCGAGGATGACGGTGACCGCCACCCCGCGACGCAGGTCCACCTTGCCCTTGGTGGCCACGCGATGACCGCCCCACACGGCGGCCGGGATGATCGGGACGCCCGACTGGACGGCCATCCGGGCGGCGCCGGCCTTGAGGTCCTTCACCATGAAGCTGCTGCTGATGGTCGCCTCGGGGAAGACGCCGACGACGTCGCCGTCCTTCAGTGCCCGGACGGCGGACTCGAAGGCGGCGGCGCCGGCCTTCCGGTCGACGGGGATGTGCTGCATGGCGCGCATGAAGCGGCCGGCGAACCAGTGGTCGAAGACGGACGACTTGGCCATGAACCGCACCAGCCGGTGCTGCGGCAGCGCACCGAGGCCCAGGAACGTGAAGTCGAAGTAGCTGACGTGGTTGCTGCAGATGATCGCGCCGCCGCTGGTGGGCACGTGCTCGGAGCCGCGGACGTCGAAGCGGAAGCGGAACAGCCGGAAGATGACGAGGGCGACGCGGATGATGAACCGGTAGGGCCGGTCCCGGCGGGAGGGGCTCGCGCCGAACAGATCGCGACGGACGACGTCTCGCCAGCTCGCGGTGTACATGCGGCGGAATCTAGTCGGTGCGGCTGGGGACCGCCTGGGCAGCGTCCTCGGGCTCACCGGCGGTCACGGCGACGGCGGCGCGGACGACGGCAGTGAGATCGCCGCCGGTCCTCCGGTGCACCCGGCGCTGCAGGTCCGCCCCCGTGCCGCGGCGCAGCAGCTCTCCCACGCCCTCGGACACGCGATGCTCGTCTCCGGCGTCGGTGAGCGCCGGCCGGACGTGCTCGAGGAGAGCGGCCAGGACCTCGGCGGCCGGCGCCGGTGTGCCGCTGCGGGGATCGATGAGGTCCCCGGTCAGCCCGGATCTCCCGGCCCGCCAGGCGGCGACCCGCAGGACCTCCGCGCGCACCTGGGGCGGCGCGATGCCGGTCTCGGCCTCCCGGGCGGCGGTCTCCACCAGCCCGCGGACGAGTCCGGCGAGGGTGACGGCGTCCTCGACGCGAAGGAGCACGTCGGCGGTCCGGACCTCGACGGTGGGCCACTTCTCCGACAGGCGGGCGTCGAAATAGATCATTCCGGTGTCGAGGACGGTCCCGGTGGCCAGGACGGCGTCGATCAGCCGGTGGTAGTCGGCGGCGTCCGTGAAGGGCTCGTTGGGGCCGGCCGACGGCCAGCGGTGCCAGGCCTGGGACCGGTAGCTGGCGTACCCGGTGTCGGTGCCCTGCCAGAACGGCGAGTTGGCGGTCAGGGCGGTGAGCACCGGCAGCCACACCCGGATCCGGTTGAGGACGGCGACGCCCTCCTCGTCGTCCTCAACGCCCACGTGGACGTGGCAGCCGCAGGTCAGCATCTCCTGGGCGGTGAGGCCGAACGCGTCGAGCATCTGGGCGTACCGCTCCCCCTCCGTCGCGACCGGCTCGACGGGGACGGGTGAGGTGGCCAGGGCGGCGACGCGGCCGCCGACCGCTGCGGCGGCGGCGTCTGCCCGGCTGCGCCAGAACCGGAGCTCGGACTCGACCTCGGCGAGCGTGTGGCAGACCGGGGTCCCCAGCTCGAGCTGCTGGGCCTTGAGCTCGGGGACGAGATGGGCGGCAGAGGCCTCGTTCCCGTCGTCGTCGTTGCTGTCGTGTTCCTCGGCGGTCTCGCCCTCTCCTCGTCGCGCGGCGATCTCGAGGGCGTCGGGTCCCAGCGGGACCGGCCGGCCCGTGGGGTCGACCACCAGGAGTTCTTCCTCGACGCCCACGGTTCGCACCCGCTCATGATTGCCAGCCCGCTTCGCCGCCGCTGAGCGGACTGTGCCGACCCACCCCATCGGGTCAGCACAGTTGCACAACCGTTATCCCCAACAGCGATACGGGTATTGCCCGGGACCGGTGGTCCCGCTGCTCCCCCTGGTCCCGTGCCGACGACCCCGCCGGATCCCGCGATTGCTGCGATGCCGCCCGGAGGGCGGCGGAAGGCGTCTACGGCAGGTGCCCACAAGTGAAACCCTTACTTTTGTTGGGGATAACGGTACTGTTCTGGCATGCGAGGTGGGTGGCAGCAGCCGCTGCCCGACATGCCGGTCCCTCCCCCGGCCCGCGCCTGGCACCGGCTGGACGCTCCGCCCGGGTACGACGCCCAGTGGCGGCGCCTCGCCGAGGCCGCCCTGGAGCTGGGCCTGGGCCCGGAGCAACTGGGCGAGACCGGACTGGATCCCCTGGCCGCCGCCCGCGGCTGGAAGCCGGCCACCGTCGCGCTGTACACGAAGGTCGCCCGCTACGGCGGCATCGCGCTGCCCCGCGTGGCCACGCCGGAACCCGACCCGCCCGAGCTCGACCTGCGTCCCCTCACCCAGATCCGCAGCGAGGACCCGGAGCACCTGCGGACGGTCGCGTGGTGCGCGCTCGCGCTGGCGTGGCCTGCCCCGGTCGGCGCGTTCCGGTCCCTGCGCCGCGACCAGGTGCGCGCCACCGCGCGCCGGCTGCTCGTCACCACCGACGACGGCGAGTGGTCGGTGCCCGGGGCCCTGACCGCCTGGCACGCCTGGGAGACCGTCCGCGGCCGTTTCCCGGCTCTGGCGGACAGTCCGTGGGTGCTGCCGGCGCTGCGCCGTGGGCCGGGCCTGGACTCGCACATCGGCGGCCGACTGTCCAACCAGGCCCTGCAGGCCACGTTCACCAAGCACGCCGTCCGGACCGCCCAGCACCTGCGGGCGACCGCCGCCCCCTCGAGGCAGGACTGGGCGGAGGCGCTGGCTCTGGAGTACCGGGATCTCTCCTACGACTCCTACCGGCGGCTGGCCCTGGCGGCGGGTGCGCCACCCGTTTCGTCACGGGGCGTGGTGCGGGCCGCCCGCGCGCACACGCGTTCCGCCCGGCTCGCGGGCTGAGGCGGCGTCAGAGCAACGACAGCTGCTCGGCCACCTCCGCGGACGGTGGACCGTGTTGATCGGGGCCGGGCTCGCCCTTGGGTCGGACACCGGGGAGGCCACCGGTCGGCAGGCTGCCGGCCGGGAAGCCCACCTCCTCGTCGCCGGGCACGCCGGTCGCTATCTGGCGGGCCGCGCCCCCCTTCTGCCGGTCGAGCCCGTGCGCGCCCAGCAGTGGGGCGACCCGCTGGGAGAGCCAGGTCCGGTACTCGGCGGGCACATAGGCGCGGCGCGCGTAGAGCTGCTCGTAGCGCGGCACGAGGTCGGGGTGGGCGCGGCCCAGCCAGGCCATGAACCACTGCCGGGCACCCGGGCGCAGGTGCAGCGGGATGACCGTGAGGCCGGTCGCCCCCGCGGCTGCGACGGCGCCGATGGCCGCGTCCAGTTCCTCGACGCCGTCCGTGAGGCCCGGCAGGACCGGCGCCATGAACACACCGCACGTCAGGCCGGCGTCGGTGATCGCGCGGACGAGGTCGAGGCGGGCCCGCGGCGTGGGAACGCCCGGTTCCAGAGCCGCGTGCAGCTCGTCGTCCCAGATCGCCATCGAGACCCCGAGTCCGACCGGAACCCTGCGTACCGCCTCCGCGAGGAGCGGGAGGTCCCGGCGCAGGAGGGTGCCTTTCGTCAGGATGGAGAACGGCGTTCCTGACTCCGCCAGCGCGTCGATGACACCCGGCATCAGCCGGTAGCGGCCCTCCGCCCGCTGGTACGGGTCGGTGTTCGTGCCGAGGGCGACGTGCTCCCGCTTCCAGGACGGGCGGCGCAGTTCTTTCCGGAGCACGTCGACGAGGTTGGTCTTGACGACGATCTGGCTGTCGAAGTCGTGGCCCGCGTCCAGCTCGAGCCATTCATGCGTACTTCGGGCGTAGCAGTAGAGGCAGGCATGAGAGCAGCCGCGAAAAGGATTGATCGTCCACGGGAATGGCATCGCCGATTCACCGGGAACGTGGTTGAGCGCGCTCTTCGCCCGCACCTCGTGGAAGGTCAGCCCGGGGAACTCCGGCACCTGGACGCTGCGCAGCAGGCCGCGGATGCTCGGCATGCCGGGCAGCGTCGTGGGGTCCTCGAGGTCGAGGCGCTGCGCGTCCCATCGCATGCCCTATGCGAACACATGTTCGAACCGATGTCCAGTCATGTCCGTCCCGCAAGGTCGGCGCGGACCAACGTCACCGTGCGCACAGCGTCCGGCGGAATGCGCTCATCGGCTGCCGGCAGCCCGAGGGCGGCGGCCGCCCGCGGCACGGCCCGCATGTAGGCGGCGAGCGCGCTGGCGGCCCGCTCCGGCTCCGCGTCGCCGGCGACGACCACGGCGCGGGCTCGAACGTGCTTTCCTGCCAGCCAGAGGTCGACATCCGCGGGCTGCCGGAGGTTGTGCCACCAGGTCTTGCGGTCGGCCTG
The DNA here is from genome assembly GCF_004570875.1 of Blastococcus sp. CT_GayMR16. Classification (GTDB taxonomy): domain Bacteria; phylum Actinomycetota; class Actinomycetes; order Mycobacteriales; family Geodermatophilaceae; genus Blastococcus_B. The sequence continues at coordinate 78,650 of NZ_SPQK01000021.1, forward strand.
CCCCACGAGGACCCAGACCGTGTCGCCGTCCCGGGCGTACTGGACGACCAGTTCGCGCGGACGGCCGGTGACGGTGCCGGTGTACCGCACCACCATGAGGCCGCGGCCGAGGCGCGCGCCGGCGGACGTCCGCAGCAGCCGGCGCAGCACCGGGTTGGCGAACCGGTTCGTGAGCCAGAAGCCGCTGCTGGTCGCCATGCGCCCGACCGTAGTGGCCTCAGATCGGCGGGCGGTCCTCGTAGAAGGTGGACAGCACGACGGTCGTCCGGGTCGTGACGTTCGCCGCGGCCCGGATGTCCTGCAGCAGGTGCTCCAGTGCGTCCGGCGAGGCCACCCGCACCTTGAGGATGTAGCTCTCCACGCCCGCGACGGAGTGGCAGGCCTCGATGGCCGCCAGGTGCGCCAGCCGCGCCGGGGCGTCGTCGGGCTGGGCGACGTCGATCGGCGTGATCGAGACGAACGCGGTCAGCGGCAGGTCGAGCGCCTTGGCGTCCAGCGTGGCGTGGTAGCCGGTGATCAGGCCGCGCTGTTCCAGCCGCCGCACGCGCTGGTGCACGGCCGAGACCGACAGTCCGACCCGTTCGGCCAGGTCGGTGTAGCTGGCCCGGCCGTCCCGCGCGAGAGCGGCCAGCAGGGCCCGGTCGACGTCGACGGCCGGCGGGCCGCCGACCGCCGGCTCACCCGGGGAGTTCGACGAGTTCACGAGGACCGCCGTTCAGGTTGCGGACGCCGTCGTCGGTGCAGACCACGATGTCCTCGATCCGGGCACCGCACCGGCCGGCCAGGTAGATGCCCGGCTCCACCGAGAAAGCCATCCCCGGCTCCAGGGGCAGCTCGTTGCCCGCGACGATGTAGGGCGCCTCGTGGGTGTCCAGGCCGATGCCGTGCCCGGTGCGGTGGATGAAGTACTCCCCCCAGCCGGCGTCGTCGATCACCCGACGGGCCGCGGCGTCGACGTCCTCCGCCGTCACCCCGGGCCGCACCGATGCGGTCGACGCCGCCTGGGCGGCCTGCAGGACGGCGTACCACTCGGCCACGTCGGCGGGGGCCGAACCGCCGACCAGGTAGGTGCGGGTGCAGTCCGAGCGGTAGCCGGTGGCCGTCTCCCCGCCGATGTCGACAACGACGAGGTCGCCGGCCTGCACCGTGCGACCCGACAGCTCGTGGTGCGGGCTGGCGCCGTTGGGGCCCGACCCGACGATCGTGAAGTCGACGCCGGTGTGCCCCTCCTCGATGATCGCCGCGGCGATGTCGGCGCCCACCTCGGCCTCGGTGCGCCCGACGCGCAGCCACTCGGCCATGCGGGCGTGCACGCGGTCGATGGCCGCGCCCGCGGTGGCGAGCTCCTCGATCTCGGCTCCGGACTTCACCATCCGGAGCCGGTCGATGACCGGGCTGGCGATCTCCAGCTCCGACCCGGGCAGCGCCCGCTGGACGCCGAGGGCGTGCTCGGCCCAGGACCGCGCCCCGACGGCGACCCGGCTGGGCGCCGAGCCGAGTCGAGCGGTGGCCGTCCGCGCGAGCAGCGCGAACGCGTCGTCGGTCTCGTCCCAGGCGAGCAGTTCCAAGCCGAGACCCCCCGCCGGGCTCGCGTCCACCATCGGGGCCTCCAGCCGCGGGACGACGAGGAAGGGCTCACCGCGCGCCGGGACCGCCAGCGCCGTCAGCCGTTCCATGGCGTGCGCGGAGTAGCCCGAGAGGTAACGGAGGTCCGATCCCGGGGTGAGCACGAGCAGGTCGATCCCGGCCTCGGCGGCGAACTCCCGGGCCGCGTGCACGCGGTCGATCGTCACGAGCGGACTGGAAGCGGCCGGAGATGTCGCGGTTCCCACCTGCGCAGACTAGCCAGGGAGGACGCCGATCTCCGTAATCGTTGCCCGACCGCTACCGTCCGCGGTCGTGAGCGAGCTTGCGAGATCACGCAAAAGCACAGCACGTCTCGGCACGAGACCGACGAGCGCCAGCGAGGAGGACTCGTGACGACGATGCTGCTGGACGCCGCCAGTCTGTACTTCCGGGCCTTCTACGGCGTCCCCACCAGCGTCACCACGCCCGACGGCCGGCCGATCAACGCCGTCCGAGGCTTCCTGGACATGACCGCGCGGCTGCTCACGACGCACGGTCCCGACCGCCTGGTGGCCTGCTGGGACGACGACTGGCGACCGGCCTTCCGCGTCGACGCGCTGCCCACGTACAAGGCGCACCGCGTGGCGCCGGAGGGCGGCGAGGAGGTGCCCGACGAGCTGAGCCCGCAGGTGCCAGTGCTGATCGAGGTGCTGGCCGCAGCCGGCATCGATCGCGTCGGCGCCCCTGGCTACGAGGCCGACGACGTCATCGGCACGCTCGCCACCCGCGCCCGCCGGCCCGTCGACGTCGTCACCGGCGACCGGGACCTCTTCCAGCTCGTGGACGACGCCCGCGGCGTGCGGATCCTCTACACCGCCCGCGGCATCGGCGACATCGAGATGATCGACGAGGCGGCGGTGGCCGCCAAGTACGGCATCCCCGGCCGCGCCTACGCCGACTTCGCCGTCCTCCGGGGGGACCCGAGCGACGGGCTGCCCGGTGTCGCCGGGGTCGGGGCGAAGACGGCGGCGGCGCTGATCAACGAGTTCGGCGACCTGGCCGGCATCCGGGCCGCCGTGGCGCGCACCGTCGTCCCGAGGCCGCCGCTGACCGCGGCCGTGCTCAAGAAGATGCACGCCGCGGCGTCCTACCTGGACGCCGCACCCGTGGTGGTCGCGGTCGCGAAGACCATCGACCTCCCGCCGATCGAAGGCACGCTCCCCCGGGCACCGGCCGATCCGGCTGCCCTCGCGGGCCTCGCGACCGCCCACGGCCTGGAGTCCTCGCTCAGGCGGCTGGGCGCGGCCCTGGGGTGGCCGGAGGACGCACTCGGCTGAGCCGGCTCAGGGCTCGGTCCAGGTGTAGGCGGCGGTGTCCTCGTCGGCGATGGCGATCTGGAGGGTGACCGACTCGCCGTCGGCCGTGGTGCCGCTGCACTCGTAGGTGGCGTTCGCGTCCACCGCCATCTCCTCGGCGCAGTCCAGCTCGACCGCGACGCCCTCGCGCTCCTGGAACTGGGCGGCGACGTCCCGCTCCACCGCGGCCGGGTCCAGCACCGTGGACTGCAGCGACAGCACCAGGACGACGACGCCGGCGATCACCAGCAGCGCGATCCCCGTGACCAGGGCGATGAGGCCGATCTTGGACTTCTGCTGCGGGCCTCCGGCCGGCTGGCCGTACTGCCGGCCCGGGATCCCGTACGGGGGTGCGCCGTACTGCTGCTGGGGCTGGCCGTACCCGGGCTGTCCGTAGGCCGGCGACGCGGGCGGGCCGAACTGGGGCGAGGGCGCCGGCTGCGGCTGGCCGTAGGGCTGCGGCTGCCCGTACGCCGGCGGCTGGCCGTACGGCGGCGGCTGCGGCGGGCTGTACGGCAGGCTCTGGCCGTACTGGGGGGCCTGGACGTGCGGCGTCATCGGCTGTCCGTACGCCGGCGTCGGCGTGGTCGGCCCGACCGTCGGTGCGGGCTGCGTGGGATACCGGTCGGGATCCATCCGCGACGCGCCGGCCGGCTCGTCCGGCACACCCGTGCCCTGATCGTCGCTGCCCTGCGGCGGGTTGGTCATTGGTCGCTCCCCGGTCCGGCGTGGCTGACCCCGCGACGACCGGTCACGGGGCGTCGGAATTGTGCCCTACCGGACCCGCCTCCGGAGCGCCGCGAATCGCAGGTCAGCCACCGATCGCGACCGCGACCACTCCACGCCGCAGCCGGCCCACCGCGGCCCGGGCCACGCCGGCCACCGGGTCCTCGGCGACCTTGGCGACCTGGTCCAGGAGGTCGATGAGCTGGCGCGTCCAGCGGACGAAGTCGCCCCCGGAGAGCTCGGTGCCCGCCTGGTCCGCCCCGGCCAGGACGCGGTCCAGGGACTGGCCGTCGGCCCATCGGTAGGCGGCCCAGGCGAACCCGAGGTCCAGGTCGCGGGTGACCCGCACCCCGTGGTCGGCCTCGACGTCGTGCAGCCGGAGCCGGATGCGGCGCATCTCGCCGATCGCCGCCGTGACCTTGCCGGCCGGCACCGCGGGCAGCGCCGGGTTGTCCCGCCGGGCCTCGAAGACCACCGCGGACGCCGCCGCGGCCAGCTCCGTCGCGGTGAGCCCGCGCCAGGCCCCCTCGCGGAGGCACTCGGCGACCAGCAGGTCGGCCTCCGACCAGATCCGGGACAGCCGCCGACCGTCGTCGGTCACGACCGGCAGGTCGTCGACCGCCCCGACGACCGCGGTGTCGGCGGGCACCAGCGGGATCACCTCCGGGACGAGGTAGCCCAGCTCCTCCAGGACGTCGCAGGTCGCGTCGAACTGGCGGGTGAGCGAACCCGTCCGCTCGGTCATCTTGCGCTGCAGCCCGTCGGCCTCCCGCACCGCGCGCAGCCACCGCTCGGCCACCCGGACACGCTCGTCGCGGTCGGGCAGCTCGTGCACCGGATGGGAGCGCAGCGCGCGGCGCAGGTCGTCGAGCACCGGGTCGTCGGCGGCGGCGGAGCGGTGCTTGACCTTGCGCGCGCCCAGGTCGTTCTCGACGCGGGCGTTGCGCAGGGTGGCGGCGAGGTCGCGGCGGGCGTGCGGGCTGCGGTGGTTGAAGTTCTTGGGCACCCGGACCCGCGCGAGCGCGCTGACCGGGGTCGGGAAGTCGATCGGGCCCAGCCGGCCGGCCCACTTGTCCTCGGTGAGGACCAGCGGCCGCGGATCGGCCAGGTCGGTGATGCCGGCGTCCAGGACGACGGCCAGCCCCTGGCGGCGGCCCGACGGCACGCGGATGACGTCGCCCGGCCGGAGCGCCTCCAGCGCCTCGGCCGCCTCGATGCGCCGCTTGGCCTGCGAGTCCCGGGAGAGGTCCTTCTCCCGGTCACTGATCTGCCGGCGCAGGTCGGCGTACTGCCCGACGTCCCCATGGTCGGAGTGCATCTCGGCGGCGAAGCGCTCGGCCTCCTGCTCGTGCCGGGCCGCGGCCCGCGCCAGCCCGACGACGGAGCGGTCGGCCTGGAACTGGGCGAACGAGGAGGCGAGCAGCTCGCGGGCCCGGGCCCGGCCGAAGGAGCTGACCAGGTTGACCGCCATGTTGTAGCTCGGGCGGAACGAGGACTTCAGCGGGAAGGTGCGGGTGCTCGCGAGCCCGGCCACCACGGCAGGGTCGACGCCGGGCGCCCACACCACGACCGCGTGCCCCTCCACGTCGATGCCGCGGCGGCCGGCCCGGCCGGTGAGCTGGGTGTACTCCCCCGGCGTGACGTCGACGTGCGCCTCGCCGTTCCACTTGACCAGCCGCTCCAGGACGACGCTGCGCGCGGGCATGTTGATGCCGAGGGCGAGGGTCTCGGTGGCGAACACCGCCTTCACCAGGCCGCGGACGAAGCACTCCTCGACGGTCTCCTTGAAAGCCGGGACCAGGCCCGCGTGGTGGGCGGCGAGGCCGGCGAGCATGCCCTCCCGCCACTCCCAGAAGCCCAGGACGTGGAGGTCCTCCTCCGGCAGCGACCCGGTCCGCCGGTCGATGATCTCGGCGATCTCGGCCCGCTCGGCCTCGTCGGTCAGGCGCAGCCCGGCCAGCAGGCACTGACGCACCGCGGCGTCGCAGCCGTTGCGGCTGAACACGAACGTGATGGCCGGCAGCAGGCCCGCGTTGTCGAGGCGGGTGACGACGTCGGAGCGCGCCGGGGCGCGGTACCGGGGTCGGTGGGAGTCGTCGCGGCGCGTGCTGCGGGGTCCCCCGCCGTGCCAGGAGTCGATCCGCCGCTCGTGCTCGCGGACGAAGCGCACCAGTTCGGGGTCGACGACCGAGGCGCCGCGCTCGCGGGTGGACATGCTGCGGGCGGTGTCCCCCAGCTCGCCGGCATGGGCGGCCGGCCGCAGCGAGAACAGGTCGAACACCCGGTTGCCGACCAGCATGTGCTGCCAGAGCGGGACCGGCCGGACCTCGCTGACGACGACCTTCGTGTGGCCGCGCACGGTGACCAGCCAGTCGCCGAACTCCTCGGCGTTGCTGACGGTCGCCGACAGGGAGACGAGGGTGACCCACTGCGGGAGGTGGATGATCACCTCTTCCCAGACCGCGCCGCGGAAGCGGTCGGCGAGGTAGTGCACCTCGTCCATGACCACGTAGCCGAGGCCGTCGATCGCCGGTGAGTCGGCGTAGAGCATGTTGCGCAGGACCTCGGTGGTCATCACGACCACGGGGGCGTCGCCGTTGACGGCGTTGTCACCGGTCAGAAGCCCGACCTTCTTCGCCCCGTACCGCTCCACCAGGTCGGCGTACTTCTGGTTGCTGAGCGCCTTGATCGGCGTCGTGTAGAACGCCTTGCGCCCCTCGGCGAGGGCCTTGTGGATCGCGAACTCGCCGACGACGGTCTTGCCGGCGCCGGTGGGCGCGCAGACCAGGACGCCCGAACCACCCTCGAGCGCCTCGCACGCCTCGACCTGGAACGGATCGAGGGAGAACCCGAGGTCGGCGGTGAAGTCCGAGAGCGCGGGATGAGCGGTCCGCCGCCGCGCAGCCGCGTACCGCTCAGCGGGGCTGGACATGCCTCCACAGTAAGGACCTTGCCTGGGAACGGCTCGGGTCGCCGGACGGTCAGGCGGAGATGCGGGGGTCCTCGCCGTCCATCTGCGCGGAATCCAGCTTGGCGATCACCCGCCTGATCTCCCCGACGGTCTCGGCCTCGTCGTGACCGAAGGCCGACAGATACGCCCGCAGCGCGTGCCGGGCTGTCTCCAGCTCGGCCTCCGTGACATGGATCACGTACATGCCCCCGATTCTAGGGCGTCGACCGGCACTCCGAGGCTCCGCGAGCCGCGGCTCAGACCCGGCCGCTGCCGACCACGGTCAGCGCACCCGGCACGCAGTCGGCGACCGCGGGCAGCGGGGCGACCGGCTCGCCGTCGGCGTAGGTGGTGACGCCGGGGCTCTCCAGCTCCACGCGGGCGGCGCGGTGGACGCTGACCATCGGGTGCTCGACGTGCGTGCCGGCCGTCAGCCGCGGCTTGGTGCGCATCAGCTCGAGCCGGCTCGTGGCCCCCACGACGGTGACGTCGAAGAGCCCGTCGGCGGGGTCGGCGCCCGGGCAGACCATCATCCCGCCGCCGTACCAGGGGGTGTTGCCGACGGCGACCATCGTGATCGGCAGGGTCTGCGCCTCGCCGTCCAGGACGATGGTCAGCTCGCGGGGCCGGAGGCGGGCCAGTTCGGCGAGGACGGCGACGTCGTAGCGGCGGCGCCCCTTCGGCCAGCGCAGCCGGTTGGCCCGGTCGGAGACGGCGGAGTCGAAGCCGCAGCAGAGCACGGTGGCCCACCAGCGTTCGCCGGTCCGTCCCGCGTCGATGGTTCGCGACCTGCCCGCGGCGAGGTCCTCGGCGGCCGCGCGGGCCGCCGCGACGGCGTCGACCGGGATGCCCAGGGCGCGCACGAGGTCGTTGCCGGTGCCGGCCGGGACGACGGCCAGAGGCGTCGACGTGCCCGCGACCGCCTGGAGCGCGGCGTGCACCGTCCCGTCCCCGCCGACGGCGACGACCGCGCC
>NZ_SPQK01000022.1 GCF_004570875.1 Blastococcus sp. CT_GayMR16
GCCGGCCCGCCGCCCGCCGGTCCGCCGCCGGTCCCGGAGGCCGGGCAGGAGTGGACGGGTGGACCCCGCTTCGGCGAGGGCCCGCGCGCCGTCGACCCGATGGAACGCGCCTTCCGGCCCCAGACCGACCTCGTCGGGGCCCAGGGGTGGGCGCTCCAGCACGGCTGGACGATCTCCGACGGCGACGGTCCCCAGGACGCCGTGCTGCGGGACCTGATCGCGTCCTCACCGGTCCGCGCGGGCAAGGAGGCGCGGCCGGCGAGCGTGCTGCGCGGCCGCGCGGGCGCCCTCGAGTTCGTGGCCTTCGACATCGCCTACCCGGTGGGCAAGTCGCTCGTCGCGGAGTACGCGGTGACCGCGGCGCCCCTGCTCGGCGCCGTCCCGGGGCTGCGGCTGTCCCCCGCGCGGTTCTGGCGGCACCGGACCGGCGGGCTCGTCCCGATCGTCAGCGGCAACGAGGCGTTCGACGCCCGCTGGCTGCTGCTGGCCCCGGAGGACACCCCGCAGGTGCGCCGGCTCGTGCAGGACCCGGCCGTCCAGGGCCTGCTCCTGGGCACCGACGACGGCGACGAGTTCTGGATCGGCGCCGGGCACCTGGCGGCCGTCCGGCCCGACGGGCACCGTCCGCTGCTGATCGAGCACCATGTCCGGTTGCTGACCGCGCTCGTCGGCGCCCTCGCCGCCGGCTACTGAAGGCTGCTGCGCTGACCGAGGATTCCGGGCCGGCGACCGCACCGGCGGCCGGCCTGCGCCAGCTGCTGCCCTTGCTGCGCCCGCACCGGCGGTCGCTGGGGCTGGCCGCCGGTCTGTCCCTGGTGGGTGCGGCGGCCGCGCTGGCTCAGCCGCTGCTCGTCGCGCGGGTCATCGACGCGGTCGGTGACGGCCGGTCGGTGCTGGCGGCGGTGCTGGTGCTGGTCGTCGTCCTGCTCGCGGCGTCGGCGCTCGGCGCGGGTCAGCAGTACCTGTTGCAGCGCACCGCGGAGGGCGTCGTCCTCACCACCCGGCTCCGCCTCGCCGACCGGCTGCTGCGGCTCCCGGTCGCCGAGTACGACCGCCGGCGCACCGGCGACCTGATGTCGCGGGTCGGCGCGGACACCACGCTCCTGCGCGCGACCGTCACCTCCGGCGTCGTCGAGGTGGCCGGCTCGGTGGTCATCGCCGTCGGGGCGCTCGTGGCCATGGCGCTGGTGGATGTCTGGCTGCTGCTCCTGACGGTGGTCGCGGTGTCGGTCGGGCTGGTCTCGGTCGTCCTGGTCTCGCGGGGTGTCCGCCGGCTGTCGCGGCAGGCCCAGGAGGCGGTGGGCGCGATGTCCGCGGCCGTGGAACGCGCACTGTCCGCGGTCCGGACGATCCGAGCGAGCGGCGCGACCGGCCGCGAGGTGGCCGGGGTAGGGGTGAGTGCCCGCCGGTCGTACGAGGCGGGAGTGCGGGTCGCCCGGCTGGAGGCCATGGTCTCCCCGATCGGCTCGATCGCGGTGCAGGGCGCCTTCCTCGCCGTCCTGGGGGTGGGCGGCTACCGGGTCGCGAGCGGCTCGATCGACGTCGCGGCCCTGGTCGCGTTCATCCTCTACCTGTTCCTGCTGGTCATGCCCCTGGGCCGGATGATCGGCGCCTGGACGCAGCTGCAGACCGGTCTGGGCGCGCTGGCCCGGATCCAGGAGATCCTCGCGCTCGAGCCGGAGGACGACGAACGCCCGCAGCGGCCGCCCGCTCCGGGACCTCGACCGGGTTCGGCCCCGGCGCCGTTGCTGGAGCTCGAGGACGTCTCGTTCGCCTACGCCGACGGGAGGCGGGTGCTCGACGGGGTGTCGCTGCAGGTGCCGGCGGGCAGCCGGGTCGCCCTGGTCGGTCCCTCCGGAGCCGGGAAGTCGACGATCCTCGCGCTCGTCGAGGGCTTCTACGCCCTCGACGGCGGCGTCGTCCGGTGGGCGGGCACCGACGTCCGGGAGATGCCGCGCGCGGCGCTGCGGGCCCGGCTGGGCTACGTGGAGCAGGAGGCTCCGGTGCTGGCCGGGACGGTCCGCGACAACCTGCTGCTGACCCGGCCAGACGCGACCGACCCCGAGCTCTGGGCCGTGCTCGCCGACGTGGGCCTCACCGACGTCGTCCGCCGGTCACCCCGCGGCCTCGACGTGCTGGTCGGCGACGAGGGCGTGCTGCTGTCGGGCGGTGAGCGCCAGCGCCTGGCCATCGCGCGGTCGCTGCTGGCGCGGCCGGCGCTGCTGCTGCTGGACGAGCCGACCGCGAGCCTCGACGCCCGCAACGAGCAGCTGCTGCGCGACACCCTCGCCGCGGCGTCGGCCGACCGCGCGCTGCTGGTGGTCGCGCACCGGCTGTCCACGGTGCTCAACAGCGACGAGATCGTGGTGCTCGACGCCGGCCGCGTGGTCGCCCGCGGCACCCACGCGGAGCTGGTGGAGTCCAGCCCGCTCTACCGCGAGCTGGCCACCGCCCAGCTGCTCGTGTCAGGTCGAGAATGATCAGGTCACCTGATCATCAGGGGTCCTGGCTCACCGTCGACGCTGAGCCAGGACCCCGAACGGTGAGCCAGGACGGCGCCGCTCGTCAGCTCTGCTGCTCGGCGGCGCGGGTGAGGCCGCGGATCATGCCGCCGAAGACGATGCCGTGGAAGGCCGCGACCGCCCACCAGTAGAGATGGCCGGCGAGGCCGTGCGGGGCGAAGGTGGCGCGCTGCCGGAGCACCGTCCCGCCATCGACGCCGTCGTGTTCCACGTGGAACTCGAGCCAGGCCAGACCGGGCACCCGCATCTCCGCGCGCAACCGGAGGAGCCGGCCATCCTCGCGCGCCTCGACCCGCCAGAAGTCCAGCGCGTCGCCGACGAACAGGCGGTTCGGGTCCCGCCGGCCGCGGCGCAGACCGACGCCGCCGACCCACCGGTCCATCCAGCCCCGCACCCGCCAGGCCAGTGGGAACGAGTACCAGCCGTTCTCACCGCCGATCCCCTCGACCACCCGCCACACCTCCTCCGCGGACGCGGTCGTGGTTCGGGTGCGCTCGTCGACGTAGAGGGTGCCGCCGGCCCAGTCCGGGTCGGTCGGCAGCGGATCGGACGGCGCCCCGGGCACCGATGCCGACGCCCACCGCGTGGTGACGGCGGAGTCGCGGACGCGCTGCACCGCGAGCCGCACCGCCTCGTCGAAGCCGAGCAGGCCCTCGGGCGGATCCGGGACGTACTCGGCGATGTCGTGCTCCCGGCACACCACGGTGTTGCGCAGCGACTCCACCAGCGGGCGGGCGATCCCCGCCGGCACGGGGGTGATCAGGCCGACCCAGTGGCTGGACAGCGACGGCGAGAACAACGGCACCGGCAGGATCCGGCGGCGGGGGAGCTCCGCCACCGCCGCGTATCGCTGCATCATCTCGGCGTAGTTCATCTGGTCGGGGCCGCCGATGTCGAAGGCCCGGTGCACCGAACCCGGCAGGGTCGCGCAGCCGACGAGGTAGCGCAGCACGTCCCGGACGGCGATGGGCTGGATCCGGCTGTGCACCCAGCGCGGGGTGACCATGACCGGTAGCCGCTCGGTGAGGTAGCGCAGCATCTCGAACGAGGCCGAGCCCGAGCCGAGCACGACCGCCGCCCGCAGCACCACGGTGGGCACGCCCGAGCCGAGCAGGATGTCGGCGACCTCCGTCCGCGAGCGCAGGTGCGGGGAGAGCTCCTCCTCCTCCGGGACCAGCGCCCCGAGGTAGACCAGCCGGCCGATCCCCGCCTTGCCGACGGCCCGCGCCATGACCTCCGCCGTCCGCCGGTCGGTCTCCTCGAACTCCGGGCCGCTGCCGAGCGCGTGCACCAGGTAGTAGACGACGTCGGCCCCCGCGCAGGCCGTGGCGACCTGGTCGGCGTCGGCGGCATCGGCGCGGACGATCTCGACCTGCCCGGCCCATGGGTGGTCACGCAGCCGGTCGGGTGAGCGGGTCATCACCCGGACGCGGTGCCCTGCCGCGAGCAGTTCGGGCACCAGCCGCCCGCCGATGTAGCCGGTCGCGCCGGTGACGAGGCAGAGCTTCGATGCATCGGGGGCCATGCGACCGAGTGTCGGCGCGTTCGGCGGGGACCGCTCGGAGCGCTCGAATCGCGAGCGGGGGGCCCACCCAGGACGATCATCCGCACCGGCCGACGGGAGTCGTCCGCGCATCCGTCCGCAGGAGGACCCGATGGCCGACGCCGCCACCGCCGACGAGCGAACCTCCGACGGTCAGCCCGCCCTGCGGCGGGTGATGGGTCCCGGACTGCTCCTGCTGTTCATCGTCGGCGACATCCTGGGCACGGGCATCTACGCGCTCACCGGCCAGGTGGCCGCGGAGGTCGGCGGCGTCGTCTGGCTGCCCTTCCTGGTCGCCTTCCTCGTCGCGTTGATCACCGCGTTCAGCTACCTGGAGCTGGTGACCAAGTACCCGCAGGCGGCCGGTGCGGCGCTCTACACCCACAAGGCCTTCGGCATCCACTTCCTGACGTTCATCGTCGCGTTCGCGGTGATGAGCTCGGGGATCACCTCGGCGTCCACCGCCGCGCGGGCGTTCAGCGCGAACGCGGCCAGCGTGTTCGGGCTCGGCTTCGAGGACGGCATCGGCATCACCCTCATCGGGCTGGGCTTCATGACCCTGGTGGCGCTGGTCAACCACCGCGGGGTGGGCGAGAGCGTCAAGGCCAACGTCGTCCTCACCTGTGTGGAGCTGACCGGCCTGCTGATCGTCATCGGTGTCGGCGTCTGGGCGCTCGGCATCGGGGAGGGCGACTTCTCACGGGTGACCGAGTTCGACACCGGCGAGCGGTCGCTGGTCGGCGGCGTCATCGCCGCCACCGGGCTGGCGTTCTTCGCGATGGTGGGCTTCGAGGACTCGGTGAACATGGCCGAGGAGTGCAAGGAACCGCGGCAGATCTTCCCCAAGGTGCTCCTCGGCGGTCTGGTCGCCACCGGCGTGATCTACGTGCTCGTCTCGATCTCGGCCATCGCGCTGGTGCCTGCCGACGACCTGAGCCAGGGCGACACCCCGCTGCTGCAGGTGGTCGAGGCGGGGGCGCCGGGCTTCCCGATCGGCGTCTTCGGCGTGATCACGATGTTCGCCGTCGCCAACTCCGCGCTGATCAACATGCTGATGGCCAGCCGGCTGGTCTACGGCCTGAGCAAGGAGCGGGTGCTGCCGCCGTTCCTCGGGAAGGTCCACCCGGGGCGGCGCACGCCCACGACGGCGATCCTCTTCACCACGGCGCTGGCCTTCGGCCTGATCACCTTCGTCGGCGCCGTCCCGGCGCTCGGCGGGACCACGGCGCTGCTGCTGCTGATGGTGTTCACCGTCGTCAACGTGGCGGTCCTGGTCCTGCGCAAGGACCCGGTGGACGCCGACCACTTCCGCACACCCACGGTGCTGCCGGTCGTCGGGGCGCTCGCCTGCGCCTACCTCGCGACGCCCTGGGCCGGCCGCCCGGCCGAGCAGTACAAGATCGCCGGAATCCTGCTGGCGATCGGCGTCGTCCTCTGGGGAGTGACCGTTCTCGTCAACAAGCGGACCGGGGCCGAGGTGCCGCGTTTCGACCCGAGCCACCTCAGCGGGGACGGCCCGCAGGGACCCCGCAACTGACGACGGCGGTCAGCCGCCCGAGGACGGCGTGTCAAGCCCCGGGGCAGCATCGGTGGTGGCAGGCGTGCCGGAAGTGGCCCAGACACGACGTCAGGGCGTGGACGACGGCATTCGGCGTCGGTGACCCGGTATCGTGGAGGACAGAAACCGCCAGCAACCGGCTCAGCGCCGTTCTGCGCTCATTCTGCCCCTGCCGTCATCGGGGTCGCATGCCGCCGGTTGCGCGAACGAAAGGCCCCACGTGGTCGCTCCGCCGAAGACCGAGAACGCCTACTCCGGCAGTTCCATCACCGTTCTCGAGGGCCTCGAGGCGGTCCGCAAGCGCCCGGGCATGTACATCGGCTCCACCGGTGAGCGCGGCCTGCACCACATGGTGTGGGAGGTCGTCGACAACTCCGTCGACGAGGCGCTGGCCGGGCACGCCGACACCGTCCACGTCACCCTGCTCGCCGACGGTGGCGTCCGGGTCGAGGACAACGGCCGTGGTTTCCCGGTGGACATGCACCCGGTCGAGAAGCGGCCCACCCTCGAGGTGATCATGACCGTCCTGCACGCGGGCGGGAAGTTCGACGGCAAGAGCTACGGCGTCTCCGGCGGTCTGCACGGCGTCGGCGTGACCGTCGTCAACGCCCTGTCGAAGCGGCTCGAGGTGAACGTCTGGCGTGACGGCGCCGAGTGGTTCCAGCGCTACGACCTGGCCAAGCCCGGCCCGCTCGAGGAGGTCGGCCCGACGAAGAAGCGCGGCTCGGTGGTCACGTTCTGGGCCGACGGGGACATCTTCGAGACGACGAACTACTCGTTCGACACCATCAACCGGCGCCTGCAGGAGATGGCCTTCCTGAACAAGGGCCTGACCATCGTCCTGCGCGACGAGCGCCCGGGTCAGGGCAAGGCCCAGACCGGCCTGGCCGACGAGATCACCCTCGCCGAGGCCGCCCCCGAGGCGGGTGCGGAGGCAGCGGCCTTCGAGGCCACCGAGATCACCTACCGGTACGACGGCGGCCTCGAGGACTACGTCCGGCACATCAACGCCAAGAAGTCGCCGATCCACAAGTCCATCGTCAGCTTCTCCGCCGACGGCGTGGGCAAGAACGACATGGCGATGAGCCTCGACGTCGCGATGCAGTGGTCCGACGCCTACTCCGAGTCGGTCTACACGTTCGCCAACGTCATCAACACCCACGAGGGCGGTACCCACGAGGAGGGCTTCCGTGCGGCGCTGACGTCGATCGTCAACCGGTACGCGGTGGACAAGAAGATCCTCAAGGAGAAGGACGAGAAGCTCACGGGTGAGGACATCCGCGAGGGTCTCGCCGCGATCGTCTCGGTGAAGCTCGGCGACCCGCAGTTCGAGGGCCAGACGAAGACCAAGCTCGGCAACACCGAGGTCAAGGGCTTCGTCCAGCGGGTCTGCAACGAGCAGATCACCCACTGGTTCGAGGCGAACCCGGCCGAGGCGAAGACGATCATCACCAAGGCGTCGTCCGCCGCCCGGGCCCGGCGCGCGGCCCAGGACGCGCGCAAGCTCGCCCGCAAGAACCTGCTGAGCAACAACTCACTGCCGGGCAAGCTCGCCGACTGCCGCTCCACCGACCCGCGCAACTCCGAGGTCTACATCGTGGAGGGCGACTCGGCCGGCGGTTCGGCCAAGTCCGGCCGCGACTCGATGTTCCAGGCGATCCTGCCCATCCGCGGCAAGATCATCAACGTCGAGAAGGCGCGCATCGACCGGGTCCTCAAGAACAACGAGGTCCAGTCGATGATCACGGCCTTCGGCACGGGCATCCACGACGAGTTCGACCTGACGAAGCTCCGCTATCACAAGATCATCCTGATGGCGGACGCCGACGTCGACGGCCAGCACATCCGCACGCTGCTGCTCACGCTGCTGTTCCGCTTCATGCGGCCGCTGGTCGAGGCCGGGCACGTGTACCTCGCGCAGCCGCCGCTGTACAAGATCAAGTGGGGCGGCAAGGTCGGTGACGAGTACGTCTACACCGACAAGGAGAAGGAAGGCGCGCTCCGTCTCGGCGCCGAGGCCGGTCGCAAGATCAAGGACGACGCCATCCAGCGCTTCAAGGGGCTCGGCGAGATGAACGCCACCGAGCTGTGGGAGACCACGATGAACCCGGAGACGCGGGTGCTGCTCCAGGTGACCCTCGAGGACGCCGCCACGGCCGACGAGCTGTTCAGCATCCTCATGGGTGAGGACGTCGAGGCCCGCCGCAGCTTCATCACCCGCAACGCCAAGGACGTCCGCTTCCTCGATGTCTGATGAAGGACCCCCTCGGCCCCCACGCCTCGCTCCGCTCGGCGCGGGACCCTGCGAGGGGGCCGATCGGTGGTCCGAGACCGACGTCCACTCCCTCTGCTTCGAACCGGAGATCTGAACCGTGACCGAGACCCCTCCCCGCGACCGCGTCGAGCCGGTCGACCTCCAGCAGGAGATGCAGCGCAGCTACATCGACTACGCGATGTCGGTCATCGTCGGGCGCGCGCTCCCCGAGGTCCGCGACGGCCTGAAGCCCGTGCACCGCCGCGTGCTCTTCGCCATGTACGACCAGGGCTTCCGGCCCGACCGCAGCTACGTCAAGTGCGCCCGCGTCGTCGGTGAAGTCATGGGTAACTACCACCCCCACGGCGACACCTCCATCTACGACGCCCTCGTCCGGCTCGCCCAGCCGTGGTCGATGCGCTACCCGCTCGTCGACGGCCAGGGCAACTTCGGCTCGCCGGGCAACGACCCGGCCGCGGCCATGCGGTACACCGAGGCGCGCCTCACGCCGCTGGCCATGGAGATGCTGGCCAACATCGACGAGGACACCGTCGACTTCCAGCCCAACTACGACGGCAAGAACCAGGAGCCGCTGGTCCTGCCGGGCCGCATCCCGAACCTGCTGATCAACGGCTCGGCCGGCATCGCGGTCGGCATGGCGACCAACATGCCCCCGCACAACCTCCGCGAGGTGGCCGCGGCCGTGTTCTGGGTGCTCGACCACCCCGACGCCGAGCCCGAGGAAGCCCTCGCCGCCTGCATGGAGCGGGTGAAGGGCCCCGACTTCCCGACCCACGGCCTGATCGTCGGCCGCGAGGGCATCGAGGACGCCTACCGGACCGGCCGTGGCTCGGTGCGCATGCGCGCCGCCGTCACCGTCGAGGAGGACTCCCGGGGCCGGGTGCAGCTGGTCTGCACCGAGCTGCCGTACCAGGTCAACCCCGACAACCTGGCCGAGGCGATCGCCGACGCGGTCAAGGACGGGCGCCTGCAGGGCATCAGCGAGATCGCCGACGAGTCCAGCGACCGCGTCGGCCGCCGCCTGGTCATCACGCTGCGCCGTGACGCCGTCGCCAAGGTCGTGCTGAACAACCTCTACAAGCACACCCAGCTGCAGACCACCTTCGGCTGCAACATGCTCTCGATCGTCGATGGCGTCCCGCGGACGCTGCGGCTCGACGAGCTGGTCAAGCTCTACGTGCACCACCAGATCGAGGTCATCCAGCGGCGGACGCGCTACCGGCTGCGCAAGGCCGAGGAGCGCGCACACATCCTGCGCGGCTACGCCAAGGCGCTGGACCACCTCGACGAGGTCATCACCCTCATCCGCAACAGCGAGTCGGCCGACGCCGCGCGCGGCGGCCTGATGGAACTCCTCGACATCGACGAGATCCAGGCCACCGCGATCCTGGACATGCAGCTGCGCCGGCTGGCAGCCCTGGAGCGCCAGCGGATCCTCGACGAGCTCGCCGAGATCGAGGCGCGCATCGCCGACCTGGAGGCGATCCTCGCCTCCCCCGAGCGGCAGCGGCAGATCATCCACGACGAGCTCGCCGAGATCGTGGAGAAGTACGGCGACGAGCGCCGCACCAAGTTCGTCGCGAACGAGGGCGACGTCTCCATGGAGGACCTCATCGCGGAGGAGGAGGTCGTCGTCACCATCACGCGCACCGGCTACGCGAAGCGGACGAAGAGCGACCTCTACCGGTCGCAGCGCCGCGGCGGCAAGGGCGTGATGGGTGCCCAGCTGAAGCAGGACGACATCGTCGACCACTTCTTCGTGGGCTCCACCCACGACTGGATCCTCTTCTTCACGAACAAGGGCCGGGTCTACCGGTCCAAGGCCTACGAGCTCCCCGAGGCCAACCGCACGGCCCGCGGTCAGCACGTGGCGAACATCCTCGCGTTCCAGCCGGACGAGAAGATCGCCCAGGTCATGCAGATCAAGGACTACACGGTGGCTCCGTACCTGGCCCTGGCCACGGCGCGCGGGCAGGTCAAGAAGACCCGGCTGACCGACTTCGACTCCCCGCGTCAGGGCGGCGTCATCGCGGTGAACCTGCGCGACGGGGACGAGCTCGTCGGCGCCGTCCTGATCGAGGCCGACCAGGACCTGCTCCTCGTCACCCGCAAGGCGATGTCGATCCGGTTCACCGCCGACGACACCGCGCTGCGGCCGATGGGCCGGGCCACCGAGGGCGTCCGTGGCATCTCGCTGTCCGACGACGACCGGCTGCTCTCGATGATGGTCGTGCAGGAGGGCGTCGACGTCCTCGTGGCCACCGAGCGCGGTTTCGCCAAGCGGACCGGCATCGAGAACTACCCGAACCAGGGGCGCGGCGGCAAGGGCGTGCTCACCGCGGACCCGAAGGCGCGCAAGGGTGCGCTGGTCGGCGCCCTGGCCGTCACCCTCGGGGACGAGCTCTACGCGATCACCTCGAGCGGGGGCGTGATCCGCACCCCGGTCAACGGCGTGCGGCACAACAAGGATCGCGCGACCATGGGTGTCAAGCTCATGAACTTGCCGGAGGACGTGTCGATCGTGGCGATCGCCCGTACGACGGACAATGACGAGCCCGACGCCTAATGTGACGGCCAACGACGACGCGGCCCGCGCCGCTGTGGAACGGGAGACTGGCATGAGCGACCGGACGCCGAGTTCGGTGCGCACCGGGTTCCCCGGCGGGGACGCCGGTGCGCCGGCGGAGCCGTCCGCGGCCGACGCGAAGCCGGTGTCGGCGACGCAGACCATCCCCGGTGCGACCACGGCGCGGGCGCAGGGGCCGGTCACCGGCGCCTCGGCCGCCGTCCCCCCGGCCGGCACGCCGTCGGGTGCACCTGCCGTACCTCCGTCGACCGGCTCCGGTCCCGCGGTCCCCGCCTACACGGGGGCGACCCCCGTCCAGGGCTCCTCACCGGCCGGCGTCACGTCGACTGGTGAGATGGCCGGCGCGGGGAGGGGTTCGCGCGGACGAGGCACGAAGAGCCGGGGCCCGCGCCGCGCGCGCCTGCAGTTGCGGCACATCGACACCTGGTCGGCACTGAAGATCTCGCTGGTCCTGTCGATCGCGCTGTTCTTCATCTGGATGGTCGCGGTGGGCGTGCTCTACGGCGTCCTCAGCGCGCTCGGCGTCTTCGACACCCTCAACGACCTGTTCGGTCAGCTGGGGTCGGCCTCGGGCACCGACAGCGGTGGCAGCGACGTCGTCACGCCCGGTGTGGTCTTCGGCGGCGCGGCGGTGATCGGGGCGATCAACATCGTGCTGATGACCGCGCTGTGCACCGTCGGGACGTTCATCTACAACCTCTGCTCCGATCTCGTCGGCGGCCTGGAGCTCACGCTTTCCGAGCGCGACTGAGAAGAGGGTCACCCCGCGCGGCGCTCGGAAAGCTATGACATTGCGATCCTCCGGATCGCACCGCGGCCAATTGCCGTACCCCGGCTGCGACGAACGCGTCATGCCACGCCTCCCGGGACCCTCCGGGCCCCACTCGGCGCGAACCCACGGCCAGGTCGCGTCGTTCGCTCCCCTGGCCCCCGTCACAGCCGCCGTTCGTCCCCAGGTAGGCTGTTCGAGGTTCACGGGCCTGTAGCTCAGTTGGTTAGAGCGCATCCCTGATAAGGATGAGGCCGGAGGTTCAAGTCCTCCCAGGCCCACCCGTGCACCACGCTGGTCGCCATTCCGGTGGCGCACCGATCGCTCGAGGAGGTACTCCACGTGCTGAAGAAGCTGGTGCTGGCCGCAGTCGCGGCCGGAGCCCTGGCGGCGGTGCGCAAGCGCGCCGGTGGCAAGGCCGAGGCGGACCTCTGGCACGAGGCCACCCGCGGTCCTCAGGCGGTCAGCACGCCCACGACCCGCTGAGCCCGCCACAGACCCACCCCTCGGGGACGTAGCTCAATTGGCAGAGCACCGCCTTTGCAAGGCGGGGGTTAGGGGTTCGATTCCCCTCGTCTCCACACCGCAGGACGCCCCGCGCGTCACGCACCCGCGGTCGGCCGCCCGAAGGTCACGGCCGAGCGGACCGCGTCGGGCGCGGCCCCGGCCAGCTCCCGGTCCGGTCGGGCCCCCAGGGCGTCGTTGACCGTCGAGAAGGCGATCCGCAGCGCGACGAAGGCCGTGATCGCGACGATCTGGCCGTCGTCGTAGCCCGCGGTCCGCAGTGCATCGACGTCGGCGGCCGTCGTGCGGTTCGGGTCCCGGGCCAGCTGCCGCGCCCAGGCCGCGAGTGCCCGCTCGGCAGGCTCCAGGCCGGTGTCGTCCCCCCGCAGCACCTCGCCCGCGACGTCCGCGCCGGCCGCCCCCGCCAGCCGGGTGCCCCAGGCCAGGGAGCAGTGCGGGTCGCCCAAGGTCGAGGCGAGCGCCGAGATCAGCACGCCCCGCTGGCGGAACGTCAGCCCGGCGGCGTCGGCGGAGCGGCCCACCAGGGCGAAGAGGTCGTCGTGCAGGTCGGGCTGGTGCGCCCAGGCCTGCGAGAGGTTCATGACGTAGCCGAACGCCTCGCGGTCGTGCGCGTAGAGCCGCTCCGCCCCGGCCGACGGCGGCGCCGGCCGCAGGAAGCCGGTGTCGTCGAGGGTCTCGTCCATGGTCATGCGGACCTCCTGGCCGTCGGCCGCAACCTATCGGCAGCGGCAGCGGCCGAGGACCGGGTCGATCGTGCCCCGCTGATCGGTGGCAGAGTGGAGGGGTGACTGAATCGACCTCCCCCGCACGCCGCGCGGTGCTGCACACCAACCACGGCGACATCACCGTCGACCTCTTCCCGGACCACGCGCCGAAGACGGTCGCCAACTTCGCGGATCTGGCCGAGGGCCGCCGCGAGTGGACGCACCCCCAGACGCGGCAGAAGACGACCGACAAGCTCTACGACGGCACGATCTTCCACCGCATCATCGGCGGCTTCATGATCCAGGGCGGGGACCCGCTGGGCATGGGCATCGGCGGCCCCGGCTACCAGTTCGGCGACGAGTTCCACCCCGAGCTGGCCTTCGACCGCCCCTACCTGCTGGCCATGGCCAACGCCGGCCCGGGCACCAACGGCTCGCAGTTCTTCATCACCGTCGGCCCGACGCCGCACCTCAACCGCAAGCACACGATCTTCGGCGAGGTGGCCGACCAGGCCAGCCGCGACGTCGTCGACGCGATCGGCAAGGTCCCGACCGGACGCAACGACAAGCCGGTGGACGACGTCGTCATCGAGTCCGTCGAGGTGCAGCGCAGCTGACGCCGAATTCCGACGATGGCCCCGTCCCGGGGCCCACCCCGAGCGAGCGAGGGGTGGGGAGGACGGGGTCCTTGTGCTGCTACCGCCACCCGGACCGGCCGACCGGTATCGCCTGCACACGGTGCAGCCGACCGATCTGCCCGGAGTGCATGATCCCGGCGTCGGTCGGGTTCCAGTGCCCGGAATGCGTCCGGGAGGGACAGTCGTCCGTCCGTGCCCCCCGGCGCGGCAACGGCCTGCAGGCGGCGGCGCGCCGGTGGGGTGTGGTCACCCTCAGCCTGATCGCGGTGAACGTCGCGATGTTCCTCGTCACCGCGGTGTCGGCGGCCGCGTCGGGTCATTCGCCGCTGGACAACTCGCAGTCCCCGGTGTTCGACGCGCTGTCGCAGTGGCCCTACGGCATCAGCCTGTTCGGTGAGTGGTGGCGGGTGTTCACCGCGGCCTTCCTGCACATCGGCCCGGTGCATCTCGTGCTGAACATGCTCGCGGTGCTGGTCTTCGGCTCCGAGCTCGAGCGACAGCTCGGCCGGTTGCGGTTCCTCGCGCTCTACCTCCTGTCGGCCCTGGGTGGCGCGGCGGCGATCCAGCTCTTCGGCGATCCGCGCGTCCCGGTCGCGGGCGCCTCCACGGCGATCTACGGCCTGCTCGGTGCCCTGGGTGTGCTGATGCTGGCCCGCCGGCAGGACATCCGCGGGCTGGTCACGCTGCTGGCGATCAACGTGTTCATCAGCTTCCTGCCCGGCGTCTCTCTCCTGGGACATCTGGGCGGCCTCGTCGCCGGCGCGCTGACCGCCGGGATCCTGGTCGCCACCCGGCGCCGTCCCCAGCTGCAGTGGGCGGTCCTGGGGGTGTTCGGCGTCCTGCTCCTGGTCGTGACGCTGACCGTCTCGACGATGGTGGTTCTCGGCGCCTAGGAGGCGGTGGGGTCGAGCGCGCGCAGCGCGCGGGCCACGTGGTCCGGATCCGCGCCCAGGTCGCGCCGGCCGAGCACCACGAGGACCCCGTCGTCGTCGGGACCGGTCGCCGTGTCCAGCTCGAGCGTCCGGCTGCGCATACCGAGGCGGCGGCTCTCCCGCACCCGGACGCGGAGTCCCGACCAGGGCAGGTGGCGGCCGCGCGCCAGCGTCCGGACGTCGACGCCGTCCGGGCCGGCCGTCAGGCGCGGCCGTGCGAGGACGTCGCGGGCGGCCAGGGCGAGCAGCAGCAGGGCGCCGGTGCCGACGAGCACCCGCCCGGGGGTGTCGAGGACGACCAGGGCGAGCCCGAGCCCGAGCGCGACCACAAGGAGCGCTGCCGTCTCGCCGGGGCGGGGTGACCACTGCACCGCCCCACCTTCCCAGGCCCGTCTGCCGACCTCATCCGGAACGTGACCGACCGCTCCGTCCCGAGGCGCTCTCCCGGAGTGACCGGCGCGCATGTACACCCAGGTCAGGCGGGTAAACGGCCGTCGGAGCCAGGTCGACCCGGCCCCCGTCCGGCGGACCGCATGTCGACACATCCACAGCTGGGTACACAGCTGGGGACAGACTCACACGGGTGTAGTTACTGGCGTGGTCGTCCCGTCACATGCGTCTCATGACGACCGAAACCGCAGGTCAGTGCGGTCCGGGTCCGTTCCGTCTCTCCACACTCGGTGGACAACCCTGGGGGTGGAGCGTCATGTCGACCTGTGGACGAAGCGCTCGTCTGTGCACAGCATCGTCTCCACCGACGACGAAGGCCCCCGCCCCGGGAAGGGGCGAGGGCCTGCGGTAGTAGGCCCTCCTGTAGGGGCCCACTTCGAGCGCGCGAGGAGCGGGGGGCAGGAGGGTCCTTTCTCATCGCCAGCGCATGGACATCACCAGTCCGGCCACCATGGCGCCGAAACCGATCGCGAAGTTCCAGGCGCCGATCGACACCATGAACGGGATGCGGTCGCCGGCGACGTAGTACACGACGATCCAGAGCAGCCCGATCACCATCAGCGCCACCATCAGCGGGGCGTACCAGCGCGGGCTCGGCTGGGCGACGCGGGCCTGGGCGCCGCGGTTCTGCAGCACACCCTCGGGCGGCGTGTAGACCGACTTCTTGCGCACCTTGGACTTGGGCACCGTGCAACTCCCTCCGGGGGGCCGGGCTGTCACTCCGGCCGTATCTGCCCCTCAGCCTAAGCTCTGGAACGTCGACCCCGGTGCAGCCACGGGCGGATCGGGGTCCGGGCGGGGACAGGTTGGGGTCTCGGGTGCCCCCGGGACGTGCGAGGAGGTGCCGCGTGGTCCGCACGCTGCTGCGCGGCCGTCGTCCCTCCGCCTGGACTGCGCTGGTACCCGTGGTCGCGCTCGCGGCGGGTCTGCTGTTCGCGACGTCCGGCCGGACCGCCCAGGGCACCGACCTCCGCGCCGGCGAGGTCACCGAGCTGTCGGAGCTGATCGCCCAGCGGGAGTCCGCAATCGCTCGGCAGGCCGGTCAGCTGTCGGACCTCCAGCAGCAGGTGGAGCGGCTCACCGAGCAGGCGGCGACCCGCGACGGCGCGGTGGCCGCTGCCCAGAGCTCGGGCGACGCCGGAGCCCTGTCGGCCGCGCTGGTGCCCCTCACCGGCCCGGGGGTGGTCATCACCCTGGACGACGCCCCGGCCCGCCCGGACGGCAGCCTGCCGGGCAACGCCCGCGCCGACGACCTCGTCATCCACCAGTCCGACGTCCAGGCAGTGGTGAACGCCGTGTGGGCCGCGG
Source organism: Blastococcus sp. CT_GayMR16 (assembly GCF_004570875.1). Taxonomy (GTDB): domain Bacteria; phylum Actinomycetota; class Actinomycetes; order Mycobacteriales; family Geodermatophilaceae; genus Blastococcus_B. Next base: position 15,812 of record NZ_SPQK01000022.1, read on the forward strand.
CGTCGGACGGTGTGGCCGTGATGGACCAGCGGCTGATCGCCACCAGCGCCGTCCGGTGCGTGGGCAACACGCTGCTGCTGCAGGGCCGCACGTACTCTCCGCCGTTCGTCATCACCGCGATCGGGGACGCCGCCGCGATCCGCGCGCAGCTGGGGGTGTCGCCCCAGGTGGCGGTCTTCCAGCAGGCGGTCGAGGACTTCGGGCTGACCTTCTCCGTGCGCGAGCGACCCGAGGTCACGGTGCCCGCCTACGATGGCCCACTGGACCTGCAGTACGCCGCTGCGCCCTGAGCGCCGGAGCTGCACCAGCGCCTGACCGTCGGAGGGAGTGACGCCACGATGACCGACGCACGCCCGGTTCTCGTCGTCGACAACTTCGACAGCTTCGTCTACAACCTGGTCCAGTACCTCGGTCAGCTCGGCGTCCGCTGCGTCGTCCGGCGCAACGACGCCGTCGACATCGACGAGCTCGCCGACCTCGATGTCGCCGGGGTGCTGCTCTCCCCCGGCCCCGGCACACCGTCCGGCGCCGGCGTGACCGTACCGATGGTCCGCGCGGCGGCCGAGCAGGGCACCCCGGTGCTCGGGGTCTGCCTGGGCCACCAGGCGATCGCCGAGGCCTTCGGCGCCGTGGTGGTGCGCGCGCCGGAGCTGCTGCACGGGAAGACCAGTCAGGTCGAGCACGACGGCCAGGGCGTGCTGGCCGGTCTCCCGTCGCCGTTCACCGCGACGCGGTACCACTCGCTCGCCGTGGATCCCGGCACCGTGCCCGACGAGCTCGAGGTCACCGGGCACACCGCGTCCGGGATCGTCATGGCGCTGCGGCACCGTGAGCTGCCCATCGAAGGCGTCCAGTTCCACCCCGAGTCGGTGCTCACCGAGGGCGGGCACCAGTTGCTCGCCACCTGGCTGACCTCCTGTGGCCTCGCACCCGACCCGGACGCCGTGGCGGTCGCAACGGCCGCCGCCCGGCGGCTCTCGGCCGCCAGCGCCTAGGTCCGGCCCAGCCCAACGGCGAAGGCCCCCACCCGGTTCGGGTGGGGGCCTTCGTGTCGTGCTGGTTCAGCCGCCGACGACCAGCAGGACGATCTCGTCGCCGGGGGCTGCCTTGGAGCCGGCCGGCGGATCGGTGCCGACGACGGTGCCGGCGGTCTGGCCCGGCGTCCCCTCGGTGTCCACGCGACTGATGTTGGTGAAGCCCGCGTTCTGCAGGGTCGTCCGGGCGGCGGCCTCCGACTGCCCTGTGGTGGCCGGGACCGTGATCGTCTCGGCGGGAGCGGCGATCTGCAGCGTGATGTCCTCACCGGCGCCGACGGCACTGCCCGCCCGCGGATCGGTGCCGACGACGGCCCCCTGGGGCACGGCATCGCTCTCGACGTTCTCGCTGGTGATCTGCCCGTCCGCGAAGCCGGCGGTGGTCAGGATGCTGCGCGCCTCCGCTTCGCTCTTCCCCGTCACATCGGGCACCTTGATCGTCCCGGTGGAGACCTGGAGCGTGATCGGCGAGCCGAGAGCCGCCTGCTCGCCCTCGCCCGGATCGACGGCGACGACCGTGCCCTCGTCCTCGATGGAGTCGACCTGGCGGGAGTTGACACTGGTGAATCCCGCGCGGTCGAGGGTGTCCCGGGCCCGGTCCTCGGTCAGGCCGATCACCGACGGCACCTCGACCGTGTTCGGCCCACCGCTCACGACGAGGTTCACCGCGCTGCCCTTGTCGACGCTGGCGCCGCTGGAGGGGTCGCTGCTGACGACGGAGCCCTCAGGCACGGTGGCGCTGGCCGCGACGTCGACCGTGCCGACCGTCAGGCCGGCGTCGGTGATCGCCTTCTCGGCGGCGGTGCGCTCCACGTTGACCAGCGGCGGCACCTGGACCTGGCTGGTCGCCGGTGGCGCGTCGTCCCCGCTCAGCGCGATGGCGGCCGCGATGGCGCCGCCCAGCAGCAGGACGGCGAGGACGGCGACGATCGCGATGATCTTGCGCTTGCGCCGGCGGGCCTGCTCGTCCTCGTCGTCCCAGCGGTCCTCGTCGCTGTAGCCCCCGCCGTAGCCACCGGGAGTGGCGGACAGGATCGTGGTCTTCTCGGCGTCGCCCATCACGGGGGTGGCCTCGACCCGCTGCCCGGCCAGCGCCCGCAGCAGGTCGTTGCGCATCTCGGCGGCCGACTGGTACCGGTTGGCCGGGTTCTTGCTCATCGCCTTGAGCAGGATCGCGTCCAGTTCGGCCGGCACCTGGGGGTTGATGGACGAGGGGAGGCGCGGATCCTCGCGGACGTGCTGGTAGGCGACGGCGACGGGGGAGTCGCCGCTGAACGGGGGAGCCCCGGTCACGAGCTCGTAGAGCAGACAGCCCATCGAGTAGACGTCGGAGCGGGCGTCCACGCTCTCGCCGCGCGCCTGCTCGGGGGAGAGGTACTGGGCGGTCCCTATCACCGCCGCGGTGGACGTCATCGTGGCAGCGGAGTCGGAGACCGCCCGCGCGATGCCGAAGTCCATCACCTTGACGGTGCCCTGCGGCGTGATCATCACGTTCCCGGGCTTCACGTCCCGGTGCACGATGCCGTTCCGGTGGCTGAAGTCGAGGGCACCGCAGATGTCGGCCGCCAGTTCCATCGCGCGCTCGGGCGACAGGTGGCCCTCGCGCCGGATGACGTCGCGCAGCGTCTCGCCCTCGACGTACTCCATGACGATGTACGGGGTGGCGCCGATGGGTGTGCGGTCCTCACCGGTGTCGTAGACCGCGACGATGGCGGGGTGGTTCAGCGACGCCGCGGCCTGGGCCTCGCGCCGGAAGCGGACCTGGAAGGACGGGTCGCGGGCCAGGTCGCTGCGCAGCACCTTGACGGCCACCTCGCGGCCCAGGCGGAGGTCGCGGCCGCGGTGCACCTCGGCCATGCCGCCGCGACCGAGGACCCCGCCGATCTCGTAGCGCTCACCGAGCACCTGCGGCGTGGTCATCGAAGGTCCTCTCGGGCGGTGCGGGGCGTCGTCCCGGCGGGGGCCTCGACGAGCGCGCCGGCGCCCGGGAGGGGGCGCTCAGCGGGCGGGGAGCCGGCCGCGAGCGTATCCGCTCGGTCCTGCCGTTCCGGGGAGATCGTGGGGAGCACGCTCACCCAGCCCCATCCGCCGCAGGAGCCCCGGCGGGATCTGGCGGTAGCTCCTCCTCCGGCGGGGGCTCCTCCGTGCCTGGCTGGACGGTCGTCGTCGTGGCCGTCGTTGTCGTGGGGGGCGGGGCGGTCGTGGTCGCTGCGGTCGTCGTCGGGGCGGCCCGCGTGGTGGTGGTCGCCGCGGTCGTCGGAGCCTCCGACTCCTCGCCGCCCCCGTCCTCGGGGGTGAAGGCGTCCGCGGCCACGAACAGGACGACCTCGCTGCCGGGGGCGGCGAGCCCTTCCGACGGGTCGAGGGCCGCGACGTCGCCCGCGTCCAGCGCCTGGCCGGAGCTCGCGAGTGTCTCGTCGTCGGCCTCTTCCTGGCGGACGAGCACGCCGGCGGCCTCGAGGGTCGCCTGCACCTCGTCGGCCGGCCGGCCGATGAAGGACGCCGAGAGCTGGATGCCGGTCGGTGCGGCGCTGGTCGAGGAGGCGCTCGTGCCGGCCGAGGCACCGTTGCCGCCGCCGTCGCCGTCGTTGAGCAGGAACCAGGTGCCGCCCGCGAGCAGGAGCAGCAGCACGACCGCGGCGCTCAGCCAGGCCCACTTGGCGCGGCTCTTGCGGGGCTCGTCGTCGTACCCGGAGTCCCAGTCGTCGTCCTCGGGCGGTGCCTGCAGGGGTGGCATCGGGCCGGCCGGGCCCGTCAGGGGACCGGCGGACGCCGCCGCCGTCGGTCCGGTGGCGGGGATGACCTGCGTGCGGGACTCGGCCAGGCTCGCTCCGGTGAGCGCGCCGGCGGCCAGGGCTCCCCCGGCCACGGCGCCGCCGGCGACCACCTTCGTCGGGGTGGTCCGCGGCCCCGGGACGGGTACGGCAGGGGCGAGGGTGCCACCCGCGGCGACGCGTCGGATGGCCTCGGCGAAGGCGCCGCCGTCGGGGAAGCGGTCGGCGGGGTCCTTGGCCAGGGCGCGCTCCACCAGCAGCCGCACCGCGGGCGGGACGTGGCTGGGTAGCGGCGGGGGAGGCCGGTTGATGTGGGCGAGCGCGATGGCCACCTGCGAGGCACCGTCGAACGGGCGGGCTCCGCACAGGCACTCGTAGGCGACGACGCCGAGGGAGTAGACGTCGGAGGCCGCGGTGACCTCCATGCCCTGCGCCTGCTCCGGGGAGAGGTACTGCGCCGTGCCCACGACCATGCCGGTGCGGGTGAGCGGGGTGGCGTCGCGCGCCTGCGCGATGCCGAAGTCGGTCAGCTTCACCACGCCGTCCGGCCGGACCATGAGGTTGCCGGGCTTGATGTCGCGGTGCACGACCCCGGCGCGGTGAGCCGCGGAGAGTCCGTCGGCGGACTGGCTGAGCACGTGCAGCGTCCAGTCGACCGGCAGCGCACCCTCGTCGTGCAGGATCTCCACGAGCGGCTGGCCCTCGACGAACTCCATGACGAGGAACGCGAGCTGCTGGGTGCCGGTGTCGTCGACGGTCTCGCCGTAGTCGTAGACCGAGGCGATGTTCGGATGGGTCAGCCCGGCGGTATGGCGGGCCTCGTTGCGGAAGCGGGCGAGGAAGTTCGGGTCGCCGGTGTACTCGCTCTTGAGCACCTTGGCCGCCACGATCCGGTCGAGCACCCGGTCGCGGGCCTTCCACACCTCACCCATGCCGCCCGTCGCGATCGGGGCGGTGATCTCGTAGCGGCCTGCGAGCAGGCTGCCGGTCGCCAGTGCCATCAGCCCCCCTGACCGTCGAGGTAGGCCTGGATCACCGTGCGGGCGATCGGGGCGGACACGTCGCCGCCGGTGCGGCCACCGTTCCGCACGAAGACGGCCACGGCGATCTTCGGGTCGTCGGCGGGGGCGAATCCGATGAACCAGCTGTGGTCGTCGGCGGAGTTCTCCGCCGTCCCCGTCTTGCCCGCGACCTGGACGCCGTCGATGCGGGCCCGGCGGCCGGTCCCGTTGTCCACGACGCTGGTCATCATCTCGGTCAGCTGGCCGGCGACCTCCGCGGAGACCGGCTGGCCCATCTCCTCCGGGTCGGTCTTGTCGATGACGGTGAGGTCGGGCGCCTGCACCTGCGAGACCAGGTAGGGCTTCATCAGCGTGCCGTCGTTGGCCACCGCGGCAGCGATCATCGCGGCCTGCATCGGCGTCACCTGCACGTCCTGCTGACCGATGGAACTGATCCCGAGCTGGGCGTCGTTCTCGATGTCACCGAGCTTGCTCGGCGCCACGGTCAGCGGCATCTTGAAGCCCTCGTCGTCGATGCCGAAGGCCGCCGCCATGTCGCGGATGCGCTCCTCGCCGAGGTCGATGCCGAGCTGGGCGAAGGCGGTGTTGCAGGAGATGGTGAGCGCGTCGATCAGCGCCTGGTCGGCGCCGCCGTTGCAGCTCTCGCCCCCGAAGTTCTCCATCGTGGTGGAGGTGCCGGGCAGGGTGAGCAGGTCCGGCGCCGGGACGGTGGTCTGCGGCGTGAAGTCGCCGCTGGACAGCGCGGCCGCCGACACGATCACCTTGAAGATCGAGCCGGGTGAGTACCGCTGGCTGATGGCCTGGTTGGTGAGCTGGTCGTCGGTGAGCTGTTCGCGGTAGGCGCGGATGGCCGCCGGGTCGTGGCTGGACAGCTGGTTCGGGTCGTACGAAGGAGTGCTCGCCAGGCCCAGGATCGCCCCGGTGGACGGGTCGAGCGCCACCACGGCGCCGGTGACGCCCTCGAGGCCGGTCATGGCCGCCTGCTGGACGGCCGGGTCCAGCGTCAGCTCGACGTTGCCCCCGGCCGGGTCGCGTCCGGTGAAGAGGTCCGCCAACCGGCGCAGGGTGAGCCGTGGGTCGGAGCCGGCGAGCAGGTCGTTCTCGGCGCGCTCGATGCCGGTGCTGTTGTAGATCACCGAGTAGTAGCCCGTGACCGCGGCGTACAGCTCGCCCGCGGGGTACTGGCGCAAGTAGGTGAGGCGGTCGTCGGTGGCGGTGGAGAGCGCCACCTCGTTGCCGGCGACGACGATCGAGCCGCGTTCGCGGTCGTACTCCTCCGCGAGCTGGCGGGTGTTGCTCTGATTCGTGCGGAGCTCGTCGGACCGGACGACCTGGATGTAGTTGACGTTGATGATCAGCAGCGTGAACAGCACGAGCACGCTGATCGCGACCTTGCGCAGGGGCGCGTTCACTGCTGCACCACCTCGGTGGGCGCCTCGCCCAGTCGCGGCGGCGGGGCGGCGTGCGGGGTCGCGGGGCGGCGGGCGGCGTCGCTGATCCGGACGAGCAGCGCCACGAGCACGAAGTTGGCCACCAGCGAGGAACCGCCGTAGGCCAGGAACGGCGTCGTCAGGCCGGTGAGGGGCAGCAGGCCCGTGACGCCGCCGAGGACGACGAAGACCTGCCAGGCGACCGCGAAGGCCAGACCGGCGGCCAGCAGCTTGCCGAACGCGTCCCGCACGATCAGCGACGTCCGCAGGCCCCGCTCGACCAGGATCAGGTAGACGACGATCACCGCGACGAGGCCGAACAGGCCGAGCTCCTCGCCGACGGCCGAGGCGATGAAGTCGCTCTTGGCCACCGGCACCTGGTCGGGGCGGCCGCCACCGAGACCGGCGCCGAACAGGCCGCCCGTGCCGAGACCGAACAGCGACTGGACCAGCTGGTAACCGGCGCCGTCCTGGTAGGCGAACGGGTCGAGCCAGACGTCGACGCGGGCTCGGACGTGGCCGAAGACCTGGTAGGCGAAGAAGGCGCCCGCAGCGAACAGCCCGACGCCGATGAGCAGCCAGCTCGACCTCTCGGTGGCGACGTAGAGCATCACCACGAAGATGCCGAACAGCAGCAGCGAGCTGCCCAGGTCGCGCTCGAAGACCAGGACGAGGATCGACAGCACCCAGGCGAGCAGCACCGGGCCGAGGTCACGGCCGCGGGGGAGCTCCAGCCCGGCCACCTTGCGGCTGGCCAGCGCCAGGACGTCGCGCTTGTCCACCAGGTAGGCGGCGAAGAAGACGACGAGGCAGATCTTGGCGAACTCGCCGGGCTGGATCGAGAAGCCGGCCAGCCGGATCCAGATCTTGGCGCCGTTGACCTCGGAGATCGCCGATGGAAGGACGGCCGGCAGCGCCAGCAGGGCCATGCCGACGAGCGCCAGGGTGTAGGCGTAGCGGGAGAGCGACCGGTGATCCCGCACGAACACCAGGACGGCGACGAACAGCGCCACGCCCAGGGTCGCCCAGACCAGCTGGACGGGGGCGTCCTCGCGGGTGACGTTGCTGTCGACCTGTTCCGCGGCCAGGTCCAGCCGGTGGATGACGGTCAGCCCGAGGCCGACCAGCAGGGCCACCGCCGGCAGCAGCAGGGGGTCGGCGTAGGCGGCCCACTTGCGGACGACGAGGTGCGCGACGACCCACAGCGCGGTGATCCACGCGCTGAAGGCGGCCATCTCCGGGCGCAGCGACCCGGTGATCGTGAGGTCGACGATGCTCTGGGCGACGACGGTGATGAGGACGGCGAAGCCGAGCAGGAGGGCCTCGGTGCCGCGCCGGGTCGGCACCGCGGTCGCGGCGACGGAGCCGCGCGGATCGGTGGTCGGGGAGGCGGACATCAGTCGGCGCTCCGGCAGTTCTCCCCCGGCTCGGCCGACGAGGTCGCCGTCCCGGTCGTCGACGTCGAGGCGCTCGTGCCCACCGGGGGCGGGACGGCCGTCGTGGGCGCAGCGGGGACGGCCGGGGACGTCGTCGTGGTCCCGGTGCCGCTCCCCGACGGGGCGGAGGGGGTCGACCGGCAGGGGGGCAGCCGCTGCTCGCGGAGGGCCTCCAGGATCCGGTCGGCGTCGTCGGCGTCGTTCGCGGTGATGCCGCCACGCACCCGGCTGCGGGCCGCGGGGGTCAGGTCGGCGACGGCGAGACCGGTGTCCTCGTCGAGCTCGAAGAAGTCGAACCCGATGACGGAGACGTCGAGACCGCGGAAGATCGCCACCTGCTCGCTGTCGCCGCTGCCGTCCACACCGACGAACCAGTGCCCGAGTGCCCAGATGTACGTGCCCACCGCCCCGGCGACGAGCACGACGAGGAGGGCGACCGCCACGAGGAGGGTTCGCAGCGGGCGGCGGCGGGCGGAGGGGCCACCGCCCGTCGGCGGTGTCGGGGTCGGCGGGGGTGGGGCGGGCGGATCGGCGAGAGCCGCGCGTCCGGCCGCGGAGCTGCCGTCGACCTGCCGCTGGCCGACGTAGCCGCCCGCGGCGCCGTCGACGACGGGGTCCACGCGGCCCTGACCACCGGTGTCCTCGATGACATCGGCGACGATAACCGTGACGTTGTCGGGGCCGCCGCTGCGCAGCGCCAGCTCGATCAGCCGGTCGGCGGTGGCCTCCGGGTCGGGGTCCTTGAGCGCCTCGGCGAGGGTCTCCTCGCTGACGACGCCGGAGAGCCCGTCGGAGCAGAGCAGGTAGCGGTCGCCGGCGCGGGCCTCGCGCATCGAGAGGTCCGGCTCGACCTCCTGGCCGTTGAGGGCGCGCAGCAGCAGCGAGCGCTGCGGATGGCTGTTGGCCTCCTCGGCCGTGATCCGGCCGTCGTCGATCAGCGTCTGGACGAACGTGTCGTCGTGGGTGATCTGCGACGTCTGGCCGTCGCGCACCAGGTAGGCGCGGGAGTCGCCGACATGGCAGAGGCCCAGGCGGCCGCCCGCGAACAGGATCGCGGTGAGCGTCGTCCCCATGCCCTCGAGCTGCGGGGATTCCCGGATCACCTCGCGCAGGTGCTCGCTGCCCTCGAAGACGGCCTCGCGCAGCGACTGGAGGAGGTCGCCGGAGGGGGCGTCGTCGTCCAGGTGCTCGAGTGCGGCGATGACGACCTTGCTGGCGACGTCGCCGGCCGCGTGGCCGCCCATGCCGTCGGCGACCGCCAGCAGCCGGGGCCCGGCGTAGACCGAGTCCTGGTTGTTGCCGCGGATCAGGCCGCGGTCGGAGCGGGCGGCATACCGGAGGACCAGCGTCATGCGTCCTCCTCGCAGGCGCTCGGAGGGCGCGTGCCCCAGGGTGCGGTGCTCATCGGTGAGCTCGCAAGCTCGCTCACGCCGTCTCCTCGCTGGCGCTCGTCGACTGCATTCGCGAAGGCTGCTGTGCCTGATGGCTCGCTCGCAAGCTCGCTCACGTACGCAGCTCCAGTGCGGTCTGGCCGATACGGATCGGCTGGCCGGGGTTGATCAGGAGCGGTCCCTGGACCCGCTGCTGATCAAGATAGGTGCCGTTGGTGGACCCCAGGTCCTCGACGTACCACTGGCCCCCCCGGTTGGTCAGGCGGGCGTGGCGGGAGCTGGCGAAGTCGTCCGTCAGCACCAGCGTGGAGTCGTCGGCGCGGCCGATCAGGATGGGTTGCTCCCCGAGAGTGATCTTGGTGCCGGTGAGGGGGCCGGCCGTCACCACGAGGGTGCGCGGGCCCTTCTGGCCCCGCTTGCGGCCCACCGCTGCGGCAGCGCGCGGGGGTACGGCGGCCACGCGCCCGGCGCGGCCGCCGAACAGGTCGGCCCGGACCACGCGGAACGCGGCGAAGATGAACAGCCACAGCAGCAGCAGGAAGCCGAAGCGGAAGATCTGCAGGACGATCTCGGCGGTCACGGCGCGGCCCGACCCGGGCGCTCGGCGACCTTCGGTGCTGGGTGCCTGCGGTTCCTCGCAAGCGTCCTCACTGGCCGTCCTGCCGGTAGACCAGTACCGAGTGCCCGATCCGGATCACGTCGCCGTCGACGAGCGCCTGGCGACTGACCCGTCGGCCGTTGACGAGCGTGCCGTTGGTCGAACCGAGGTCCTCGACCGTCGCGGTGCCGCCGTCGAGGACGACGTCGACGTGCTTGCGGCTGACCCCGGTGTCGGGCAGGCGGATGTCGGCCTCGGTGCCGCGGCCGATGACGTTGCGCCCGGTGGTCAGCTCGTGGCGGGTGCCGGGCCCGTCCACGACCAGGACGTGCGTGACGCCGGGACGCGAGCCGGCGCGGCCGGTGAACGAGGGGCCCTGCTTGCCGGTGTCGGTGGCGACGCGGCCACGAAGCGGCGGGAGGGGCGGCAGCGGTGGGTGGCCGTTGACCGGGGGAGCGGCGACGGCGACGTCCTCACGGGACGCCGGGCGCGCGGGGTCGGCCACCTGCGAGCTGACCTCGAAGACGCCGGTCGGCAGGTCGGGGTCGCGCTCGAGCCGGACGGTGACCTTGTCGAAGACCTGGTAGCCCTCGTCGTCGATGTGCTCGGCGACCATGTCGGCCAGTTCGTCGGCGAGCTGGTCGGACCACTGGCCGAGGTGCTCGAAGTCGGTGCGGCCCAGGGTGACGATGTAGACGTTGGGCGCCAGGACGCGACCCTCGCCGAGCACCGAACGCTGCTCGTCGGCCTCACGCTGGAGCGCCTTGGCGATCTCCGCCGGGTGCACCTTGCCCTTGAAGATGCGGGCGAACGCCAGACCGACCATGCCCTCGAGGCGTCGCTCGAAGCGCTGCAGCACACCCACAGTCGCTCCTCTGCATTCGGCCGGTCGTCCCGCTGTGCCACCGGTGATCGTAGCCGGGCCGTGCACCCACTACCGGCCAGGAACTCGCGACGCCCCGCACGACACTTGCATCAGGGGTCCGATGGCCCGTCACCGACCGGGAAACGACCGACCCCCCGGCCGGGCTACGGGCCTCGGCTGCTAATGTCGTCGCTCGCCAGGGCAAGTGGCGGAATGGCAGACGCGCACGGTTCAGGTCCGTGTGTCCGAAAGGACGTGGGGGTTCAACTCCCCCCTTGCCCACCCCATGACGAAGGACCCCGGTACCGCCAGGTGCCGGGGTCCTTCGCTCTTTCCGCGCTCGCTCCGGGCGGGCGGTACTACCCGCGCCGCTGCCGGTGCCGGTCGTCGCGGCCCCCGGTCAGCGTCTGGGCCAGCAGCACGGCGCCCCACGGACCGATGACCCAGATCGGCCAGAAGTAGAGGAACGAGCTCGCGGCGATCGATGAGATGGCCCAGATCGCGACGACGATCACGGCGGTGCTCAGCCACGACCGCCAGGCGGCGTGCGGGTGGCCTCCCCACGCCCACGGCCCGGCCATCGGTCCACAGGCTCCTGCAGGACCCCGGAACGGTGCCGGCGGCTGCGCCGGTGCGGATGTGGCTGCGGTGGGGCGGGCGGTGTTCGGCAGGTCCGCCGTCAGCTCCGCCAGCTCTCCGTAGGTGCGTGCCGCGTAGGCGCGGGCCAGTCGCTCGTCGTACTCGTCGACGGTCAGGCGCCCGTCGGCCATGTGCCGGCCGAGGACGGTGGCGACGGCGGCGCGGTCGGCGTCGGCGGCGCGCAGGTGGGGCTCGGGCATCGCGGGCCTCCTGGTGCGGGAGATCCAGTCTGGTCCGGATGGGGGGCGCTGGTCCACTGACGGACGTCACCAGTTCCACGTGGAACCGTGCAGGGGGCGGCGACCGGCCGCCGAGTCAGTCGCGCGCGGTCGTCGTGAGCCCGCGCCCAGGACGCCACGACGTGACCAGCAGCGCCGTCTTCTCGTCGTTCAGGGCGACCAGGACCACCTGTTCGAGGTCGACGCTGAAGAGCTCGAAGCCCATGTGCTCCGGCGCCACCCCGGCTGCGGCCGCATACCGGAGGCGTTCGTCCTGGTCGGTGATCTGGCGGGCGCGTCCGCTGAGCTTGGCGTCGGCCTCGAAGGCGTCGGGTTCGGAGCTGCCGCTGTGCAGCGCGAAGCGGGGATCCCGCCGGAGATCGGTGAACTTCACCGACCCCGGCATGCCGGCCAGCCACGGCTCGTCGGCCACGAAGTGCATCTCGATCCCGCTGATGCGGGGCGACCCGTCGGCGCGCAGGGTGGCGAGGAACTTGTGCGCGTGGGCGTCGAACGCGGCGCGCACCCGTGCGGCGAATGCCGGCTCCGCGGACTCCACCTCGGCGAAGGAAGCCATGCGGGCACTCTGCACCCGGCCACCGACGAACGGGAGGCCGGGCTTCGCGCCTCAGCCTGCGGTGCGGGCCGCTTCGCGGGCGAGGTCCTTGCCGATGACCATGCGCTGGATCTGGTTGGTCCCCTCGAAGATCTGCATGACCTTCGCCTCGCGCATGTACCGCTCGACCGGGAACTCGCGGGTGTAGCCGGCTCCGCCGAGCACCTGGACGGCGTCGGTGGTCACCTTCATCGCGGCGTCGGTGGCCACGAGCTTGGCGATGCTGGCCTGGCGGGAGAAGGGCTTGCCGGCGTCCTTGCGACGGGCCGCGACCAGATACATCGCCCGGGCCGACTCCACCGCGGCGGCCATGTCGGCGAGGAGGAAGGCGACGCCCTGGTGCTCGACGATCGGGCGCCCGAAGGCCTCGCGCTCACCGGCGTAGCGGACGGCGACGTCGAGGGCGGACTGCGCGAGGCCGACCGCCACGGCGCTGACCCCGAGGCGACCGGAGTCGAGTGCGGCCAGCGCGATCGACAGGCCCCGACCGCGCTCGCCGACGAGCCGATCGGCCGGGACGGGGACGTCGTCCAGGCGCATGGCGGCCGTCGTCGAGCCGGTCATGCCCATCTTCTCCTCGGGCCGGGCGGCGCTGAAGCCGGTGAGGTCGGGCGTCAGGTGGAAGCAGGAGATGCCGCGCTCGCCGTCGTCCGGGGTGCGCAGGAAGGTCGAGTAGAAGTCCGCCTGGCCACCGTGGGTGACCCAGGCCTTCTCACCGCCGGCCAGCCAGCCGCCGTCACTGGTCCTGGCGCTGGCCCGCATGGCCGCGGGGTCGGAGCCGGCGTGGGCCTCCGAGAGGCAGTAGGCGCCGAGGAGCTGTCCGCCGACCATGTCCGGGAGCAGGTCGCGGCGCTGGGCCTCGGTGCCGAAGCGGTCGATCGGGTTGCACGACAGCGTGTGCACGCTGACGCCGAGCGCCACGCTGGCCCAGCGGGCCGCGAGCTCCTCGACGACCTGGAGGTAGACCTCGTAGGGCTGGCCGCCGCCGCCGACGTCCTCCCCGAACGGGAGGCCCAGCAGTCCGGCGTCCCCGAGAGCGCGGAAGGCCTCGCGCGGAAAGCGTTCCTCCCGCTCGAACTGCGCCGCATGCGGTGCCAGCTCCGCGTCCGCCAGTTCGCGGGTGAGCGCCAGGAGGTCGTAGGCCTCGCGGGTGGGCAGTTCGCGGTCGACCGGCACGGCTCTCCTTCGGACGGAAACAGTACTGAAGACGGTATCGCAGTACTGTTCGCGGTCCAGGCGCACGATGACCTGCCGGAAGGAGGCCGATGACGACCACGGCGCCGTTCGCCGCGACCGGCCTGACCCGCCGGCAGGCGGAGCTGCTCGATCACCTCGAGGAGCTCTTCCTGGCCGAGGGGTTCGCCCGGTTCACGCTCGAGGACCTCGCCGTCCGCCTGCACTGCTCCAAGAGCACGCTCTACGCGCTGGCCGGGAGCAAGGAGCAGTTGGCGCAGCGGGTCATCAAGCACTTCTTCCGCAAGGCGACCGAGGCCGTCGAGGCATCGACGGTCACCGTGCAGGACCCCGGCCTCCGGGTGACCGCCTACCTCACCGCGGTTGCCGCGGCGCTGGCGCCCGCCGGGCCGGCTTTCCATCGGGACCTGGACGCCTTCGGACCCGGGCGCGAGATCTACGAGCGGAACACCGGTCTGGCCGCTGAGCGGGTGCGTCAGCTGATCAGCGACGGGGTCGCCGAGGGCCGCTTCCGGGACGTGCATCCCGCTCTGGTGGCCGACACCGTCACGACGCTGATGTTCCGCATCGGGCGCGGCGACACCGCCCGGGCAACGGGGCTGGACGACGCGGCCGCGTATCGCGAGCTGGCGGCGCTGCTGCTGCACGGGATCACGCTGTGAAGGTCGTGCCGGCCGAGTGGGACGACGCCGACGTCCAGCGGCTCGCGGCGGAGCAGCAGGCCGAGGTCCGTGCGCGCTACGACGGCAAGGGTGAGCCGGGGACGCCGCCGTCGGCCGCGGACATCAGCGTCGTGCTCGTGGCGCGCGACGGCGACGGCACGGCGCTCGGCTGCGGGGCGCTGCGGCAGCTCGGGGACGGGGTCGCTGAGGTGAAGCGCATGTACGTGGCGCCGCCCGCCCGGGGCCGCGGGGTCGGGACGGCGGTGCTCGCCGGCCTCGAGGACGCAGCCCGCGACCGCGGCTGGACGACGCTGCGGCTGGAGACCGGACCGCGGCAGCCCGAGGCGGTCGCGCTGTACTCCCGGGCCGGGTACTCGCCGATCGACGCGTTCGGTGCCTATGTCGGCGCACCCGATGCCGAGGACTCCCTCTTCTTCGAGCAGAGCCTCGACCCGCGCTGAACGTCGTACCGACGGTCCGTCAGGCGCCCCGCGACTCGGCGACCCGACGCATCCAGTAGCGGAACCAGTTGGGCCCGTAGGGCAGGTAGACGCGCGTCGGAATCCCTCGCGACGCGAGGTCGTCGAGCACCTCGGGTCGGACGCCGAGCAACTGCTCCACGGGGGTCGGGCCGTGCTGGAGCTGAAGGGCCTCCTGCAGGCGTCGGTCGTGCGTCGCAGCGGACCACGGGCCGCCGGCGGCGGCGAGGCGCGCGGCGAGCACCAGATAGGCGACGTCCGTCGGTTCACCGTGCGGCAGCGCACCGGTCGCCTCGAGGTACGCCCCCTTGACCAGGCGTACGTGCACCCCGGCGTCGAGCAGGGTGTCCACGTCGGCGGGTGAGCGCACCAGATTCGCCTGCAGCGTCGCGCCCAGCCGTTCGGCGCGTCCGCGGCCGGCGACGGCGACGACGCACGTGAGGACGGCGTCGGTGCGAGCGGCGTCCTCGGCTCCCACCTGTATCCGCCGACCGGCAGGCAGCGCCGCGGCGAGCGTGGCCAGCCGGTCCGCAGTCCCGCCGGGATCGGTGTCCAGCACCAGATGACTGAGGTCCACCGAGAGCCAGACGTCGGCGGGCGGGGTCGGCAGGTCGGCGGTCAGTGCCAGGTAGTCCGCCACCGTCCCGTCCGCGACCGCGGGATCGTCGATCTGCTCGCCGAAGAAGTCCACGCTGGCCCCGTGTCCACGGGCGAGCGTGGCGGAGGTCGCGGCCAGTGCCTCGCCGCGGGTCCGGCCGGCTACGTAGCGGTGTGCTGCGCGCCATGCCCGCGCCTCGGTCGCAGGCAGCCTTCGGACCGCGCGTTCGAACCGCTCGCTCGTGGCCAGCCGGAACAGAACCGATCGGTCGACGCCCACGGACTCCAGCCTTCCAGGATGGCAGGCGCCCCGATCCAGTTGCACCTGCCGGACACGGCATCCGGCCGGCCGGCGCCTGCCGATGCCTAGGGGCTCGATCCGCGGATGCGGATCTCGCTGCCGTCGGGTCGGTAGGTGTGCCAGAAGGTGGTGCCCGGGTCGCGGGCGATGCCGAAACCGCCTTCGTGGACGGCCGTGTGATGGCGTTCGCAGAGGAGGGCGCCGTTCTCGCAGCTGGTCGGCCCGCCGTGGGCCCAGTGGATGACGTGGTGGACGTCGCACCAGGCGGCGGGGACGGCGCAGCCGCTTAACACGCAGTGCCCGTCGCGCAGCTCGACGGCCCGGCGGATCGCTGCGGTGGCGGTGCGCTGCTCGCGGCCGACATCGATCGGCAGGCCTGCAGGATCGGTGAGCATCCGCACCACGGCGGCGTCGCAGGCGAGGCGGCGCGCGGTCTCCGGTGTGATCGGCCCGGCGAAGGCCAGCTCGCCGCCGGCCACCCCGCGCGCACCTCGCTCGGCGCACAGCGCCATCCAGTCGATGGTCACGCGAACCTGCGCTGCGGCACCGCGCACCGTCGGTAGCCCACCGGCCCGAAGTGCCTGGCGGGCGAGTTCGACCAGGGCGTGCCCCATCCGCTCGCCGTACGTCCGCTGGTCGTGGGCGGGCCGGTCGCCGTTCATCAGCGCTTCGAGCGCCGTGTGCACGGTCTCTCCACCCACCGGGTCCAGGTGTCCGGACAGGTACACCCGCCCCCCGGCGCTGACCGCCATCCGGAACAGCCTCGGCAGCCCGGCCGCCTCGTCCAGTGCCCCGTCCGGGTCGATCCCGGCCACCCACCGGCGGGCCGCCTTCGCGGTGTCCTCCGGCCCCAGGGCCCGCGCCGCTTCGGTGAGCACCGCGTCGGTGGTGCCCAGGTCGATGCCGTGGGCGTCCGCTACCGCCAGCCGCGCCGGGGTGACCGCCGCCGTCACGACCGCGACATGAGCGGGCGTCACCGCACCCTCGGCGTAGGCCGCCGCCAGCTCAGGCAGCTCGACCAGCCGGCGCCCGTCCCGCACCAGGTCGGCCGCCGCCCGCCCGGAGATCCGGCAGTGCCCGGTGAGCCACGACTTCATCGCGACCATGCCGTCGGCGCGGTGGACCTGCCGCGCCTCCGCGGCTGCCACTGCGCGGGTCTGCGCGGCGGTCAGCCGGTTGATCCCGAGCTGGGCGAGCGGCACGAACTCGCGCAACTGCTCATCGGCGAGGTCCAGCGGATCGAAGTCGGCCGGATCGAGCTCGGCGAGCTGCTGCAGCACCGACCCCCACGACGACACCTCAGACCACCTCCGCACCTCGTCGTCTGCCCGAACGTATGTGCGAAGAGTAGACGGTGCGGGCGACAGAAACCCCAGTTCAGAGGGCCTGTGGACAGACGCATCCCATCCACAGGTGGGCGATCCGGGCGGGGCGCCCGAGGGGTAGACACGAGCCATGGATCGCTCTGCCCAGGACACCGCCGCCCTCGTCATCAGCCGGCACGGCGCCACGTTCGCCGAAGAAGCCGGCATCGCGCTCGAGAACACCCCGGCGCCGTTGTTCCGGCTTCTCGTCCTCGCCGAGCTGCTGTCCGCCCGGATCGGCGCAGGCATCGCGGTCGCCGCGGCGGGCGAGCTCGACAAAGCCGGCTGGGCCACGGCAGTGGCTCTACGGCACGCCACGCGGCACAGCGTGGTCGCCGCCCTCGGCCGCGCCGGATATCGCCGGTACGACGAGCGCACAGCGACCCAGCTGCGCGAACTGGCCGAGCTCGTCCTCACCCGGTACGGGGGCGACCTGCGTCGGCTGGGCGAGGAGGCGGACGGCGACGTCGACCGGGCCGCCACCCTCGTGCAGGAGGTCAAGGGCATCGGCCCGACCGGCGCTGCCGTCTTCCTGCGCGAGGTGCAGGCGGTCTGGCCGTGGGTTCGCCCGTACCTGGACGATCGCGCCCGTGCAGGTGCTCGCCGCGTCGGTCTGCCCGACGACACCGCTCGCCTCGCGGAGCTGGTCGGTCCCGACGACCTGGCGCGGCTCGCGGCCGGGCTGGTCCGGATTTCCCGGCTGCCGGCGCGCCAGGATCCGCTCGGTGTCTGACGGGTTGTGGTGAGGTGACCGTTCATTCCAGTTCGGAGGGATCCGTGGCTCAGCACCCTTGGCCGGACACCGACCCGACCGAGGTCGTGCTCGCCGCCGGCGACGCCCGCCTCGCTGTCGACCTCCGGGGTGGAGGCCTGCGTCGGCTGGTCGTCAACGACTGGGACGTGATCGACGGCTATCCCGCCGGAGCGGTCACCGAGGGCTGGCCGGGTGCCGTGCTCGTCCCCTGGCCGAACCGGATCCGCGACGGGCGCTGGGCATGGAACGGCCGGGAGCTGCAGCTCGACCTGCACTCGCCCGAGCAGCCGCACGCGATGCACGGACTGGTCGCCTGGCAGTCGTGGTCGGTGCTCGCCCGTACCCCGGCCGAGGTCACCGTCGGAACCACCGTCGAGCCGCACCCGGGCTACCCCTTCCGACTCGCCGTCGCCGTCGACTACGCCCTCAGCCCGGCCCTGCTCGCGGTCACGGTCCGGGTGCGCAACGAGGGGACGACGGCCGCGCCGGTCGGCGTGGGAATGCACCCCTACCTGCACGTCGGCGCGAACGAGGACGGCGGCATCGGCGGCGCCGAACTCACCGCGCCCGCGCGTACGGAGCTGGGGACCGAGGACGGCCTGCCCACCGGGGTCCGGCAGCGCTTCCACGGGGACGTCGGGCGGATCGGCCACCGCGCCTTCGACACCCCGCTCACCGACCTGGAACGCGACGACGACGGCTGGGCCCGATTGCGGCTGCGCGGCCCGATCGGAGAACTGGTGCTCGCCGTCGACCAACAATG
Organism: Blastococcus sp. CT_GayMR16; assembly: GCF_004570875.1. Taxonomy (GTDB): domain Bacteria; phylum Actinomycetota; class Actinomycetes; order Mycobacteriales; family Geodermatophilaceae; genus Blastococcus_B. Next base: position 33,949 of record NZ_SPQK01000022.1, read on the forward strand.
GCCCTGGCTGCAGATCTACACCGGTGACGGGTTGCCGGAGGGCCGGCGGCGCCGCAGCCTCGCCGTCGAGCCGATGACCTGCCCGCCCAACGCGCTCGCCGACGGCGCCGATCTGCTCGTGCTCGAGCCCGGGGCCGACTGGTCTGGCTCGTGGACGCTCGCCTGGACGGCGGCCTGATGCCGGACCACCTGAGTGTGATGGAGCTCTGGCGCTACCCGGTGAAGTCGCTGCAGGGCGAGCGGCTGCACTCGGCGGAGCTCGGGCCGGAGGGCATCGCCGGCGACCGACAGTGGGCGCTCTTCGACCTGGAAACCGGTTTCGGGCTGACTGCCCGCCGCGCTCCCGACCTGCTCTTCGGTGCCGCGCGGCTCCGCCCGGACGGAACCGTCGAGGTGGTCCTGCCCGACGGCACGGTAACTACGGACGACGAGGAGATCTCCGGCTGGGTGGGCCGGCGCGTGAGCCTGCGCCCCGCGGGGAGCGCTCCCGGCCGGCCGCGGTACGAGAGTCCGGACGACGACCTGGCGGAGACCTCGACCCGTTGGCACGACTGGCAGGGCGCACCGGGCGCGTTCCACGACAACGCCGGAGCGCGCCTCTCCCTCGTCACGACCGGCACTCTCGGCACCTGGGACCGCCGGCGGTTCCGCGCCAACGTCGTCCTCGAGGGCGCGGGGGAGGGCGGGCTGATCGGTTCGCAGGTGCGACTGGGAACCGCCGTCCTCGACGTCGGCGATCCCATCCCCCGCTGCGTCATGGTCACCCGCCCGCAGCCCGGTGGCATCGCCCGCGACACCTCCGTGCTGAAGACCATCCACCGCGAACGCGGCGGCGACCTCGCGGTGGCCGCGCTGGTCCACCGGCCGGGATCGGTGCGCACCGGCGACGTCCTCGAGCCGGCCTGACGGACACTGGTCGTCGTGCGCACCATCCAGATCCGCCCGGGCGAGGACACCATCCGCCTCGGTCAGCTGCTCAAGCTCGTCGACGCCGTCCCCACCGGGGCGCAGGTGAAGGACGTCCTCTTCTCCGGCGCGGTCACGGTCAACGGCGAGCCGGAGGAGCGCCGCGGACGTCAGTTGCACCGCGGCGACGTCGTGGCGGTGGAGGGCATGGAGGACGTCCGGATCGGCTGACCTGCGGAACCGAGCGACCCGGAGGGGGCGCGGCCGACCACCCTGCGGTTCCACGTGGAACCGCGGACGTCGGCCCCGTCTGCCAGGCTGGCGGGCGTGTCAGGTGCGCCGCTCGCCCCCATCCGGGTCCCCCGCTGGCCCGCGGCGGCCGGCCCGGCCCCTGACTTCGCCACGATCCGCGCCGAGTTCGACGTCCCCGAAGAGTTCCCGCCGGCGGTGCTGGCCGAGGCCGAGCGCCGCGCCCGGGGACCGCAGCTACCCGAGCTGGACGCCACCGACGTCCCGCTGGTGACGCTGGACCCGCCCGGCAGCCGGGACCTCGACCAGGCCGTGCACCTGGCCGCCCGTGGCGACGGGTACCGCGTCTCGTACGCCATCGCGGACGTCGGGTCCTTCGTGCGGCTCGGCAGCGCGATCGACGGTGAGGCCCGGCGACGCGGGCAGACCCTCTACAGCCCGGACAAGCGGACGCCGCTGCATCCCCCGCTCCTCAGCGAGGGAGCCGCCAGCCTCCTGCCCGACCAGCTCCGTCCCGCGGTGCTGTGGACCATCGACCTCGACGCCGACGGCGAACCGGTCCGGGTCGACCTCCGCCGCGCCCGTGTGCGCAGCCGCGCCCAGTTGGACTACCCCGCCGTCCAGGCACAGGCCGACGCCGGGACGCTGCCCGAGCCGCTCGCGCTGCTGCCGGTCATCGGCTCGCTGCTGCAGCGCAGGGCGGCCGAGCGGGGCGCCATCGAGCTCGGCACCCCTGACCAGGAGGTCGAGGCGACGCCGTCCGGCGGCTGGACGCTCGTCCTGCGCGGCGACCTGCCCGTGGAGGGGTGGAACGCGCAGATCTCGCTGCTCACCGGACGCTGCGCTGCCGCGCTCATGCTCGACGGCGGCGTCGGAGTGCTGCGCACGCTGCCCCCCGCCCGGCCCGAGGACGTCGCCCGGCTGCGGCTCCTGGCGCCGGCGCTCGGCGTCGACTGGCCCGCCGACGCCGGCCCCGGCGAGGTGATCGCGGCCCTCGACCCGGCCCGGCCCGGGCACGCCGCCTTCCTCGAGGAGGCGGTGACCCTGCTGCGGGGCGCCGCGTACACCCCGTTCGACGGCGCTCCGCCCGAGCAGCCAGGCCACGCCGGCGTCGGGGCGCCCTACTCCCACGTCACCGCACCCCTGCGGCGGCTCGTCGACCGGTTCGGGACGGAGGTCTGCCTGGCGCTCGCCGCAGGAGCGCAGCCGGCCCCGGACCTGCGCGCCGCCCTGCCGGACCTCCCCGCCCTCATGGCCGCCTCCGACCGGCGCACCCGCGAGGTCGAGCGCGCCGTCGTCGATGCCACCGAAGCCTGGCTGCTCCGCGACCGGATCGGGCAGACGTTCTCCGCCATCGTGGTGGACGCCGAGGACGGCCGCGGCACGGTGGTGCTCGACGGGCTGGCCATCCGCGGCCGCTGCACCGGCGAGGCCCTGCGGCCGGGCACCCGGGTGCGGGTGCGCCTCGAGGAGGCCGACGTCGCAGCACGCACCATCCGCTTCGCCCTGGCTGCCCCGGAATGACGCGGGCGCCGTACCTGACCTCCCGGCTGCAGGGCTTCGGGACGACGGTCTTCGCGGAGATGAGCGCGCTGGCCGTGGCCACCGGGTCGGTCAACCTCGGGCAGGGATTCCCCGACTACCCGGGACCGCCGGAGGTGCTCGACGTTGCCCGGGCAGCGATCGGCACCGCCGCCGACCAGTACCCGCCCGGTCCGGGACGCCCGGAACTCCGCGAGGCGATCGCCACGCACGTGCAACGGTTCCGCGGCCTGGGCTACGACCCAGGCGACGAGGTGCTGGTGACCGCCGGTGCCACCGAGGCGCTCAGCGGCGCACTGCTCGCCCTGCTCGACACCGGCGACGAGGTCGTGCTGTTCGAGCCGATGTACGACTGCTACGCCGCCGGGATAGCGATGGCCGGCGGGGTGGCCCGTCCGGTGCCGCTGCGCCCACCCCCGGACGACGCCGGCCCGTGGTCGTTCGACCCGGCGGCGGTCCGGGCGGCGATCACCGGGCGGACGACGGTCCTGCTGCTCAACACCCCGCACAACCCGACCGGCAAGGTCTTCACCGACGAGGAGCTGCGGTTCCTGGCCGACCTGGCCATCGCGCACGACCTGCTCGTGCTCACCGACGAGGTCTACGAGCACCTGGTCTTCAGCGGCTCGGTCCACCGGTCGATCGCCGCTCTCCCCGGCATGCGGGAGCGCACCCTGGTGGTCAGCAGCGCGGGCAAGACCTTCAACGTGACCGGCTGGAAGATCGGCTGGATCTGCGGTCCGGCGCCGCTGGTGTCTGCCGTCCGCACGGCCAAGCAGTTCCTCACCTACGTCAACGGCGGCCCGTTCCAGCCCGCGATCGCCGCCGGCCTGGCGCTGCCGGACGACTACTTCGCGCACGCGGCGCGCGACCTCGAGTACCGCCGCGACGTCCTGGTCCAGGGGCTGACCGAGGCCGGCCTGCCGGTGATCAGCCCGGAGGCCACCTACTTCGCGACGGTCGACGTCCGGTCGGTCCAGCCCGACGGCGACGGCCTCGCGTTCTGCCGGTCCCTGCCGGAGCGTGCGGGGGTGGTCGCCGTTCCCACCGTGGTCTTCTACGACCCGGCGCACGCACACCTGGGCCGGCACCTCGTGCGGTTCGCCTTCTGCAAGCGCGACGAGGTGCTTGCGGAAGCCGTGGAGCGGTTGAGGAGGCTCACGTGAAGATCGCTGCGGTGCAGCACGACATCGTCTGGGAGGACCGCGAGGCCAACTTCGAGCGCCTGGCCCTGCAGGTCGGGCGGGCCGTCGGCGCGGGCGCCGAGCTGGTGCTGCTGACCGAGACGTTCTCCACCGGGTTCTCGATGACGGCGGGCATCGGTGAGCCGGAGGGCGGCCCGTCGTCGCAGTTCCTCGCCGACCAGGCCGCCGAGCACGGGGTGTGGGTCGCCGGCACGTGCCCGGAGGTCGCGGCCGGGGAGGAACTGCCCTACAACTCCTTCGTCCTGGCCGGGCCCGAGGGCACCACCCACCGCTACCGCAAGCTGCACCCGTTCACCCACGCCGGCGAGCACGAGCGCTTCCGTGCGGGCGAGAAGCCGGTGACGGTGCAGGTCGGGGGCTTGAGGATCACGCCGTTCATCTGCTACGACCTGAGGTTCGCCGACGTGTTCTGGAAGGCCGCGCCCGAGACGGACGTCTACCTGGTGCCGGCGAACTGGCCGAGCCCGCGGCGCGCGCACTGGCAGACGCTGCTGCAGGCGCGCGCGATCGAGAACCAGGCCTACGTCGTCGGCTGCAACCGGGTCGGCACGGCGGGCGACGGCACCGAGCACGTCGGCGACAGCCGGATCGTCAACCCGATGGGGGAGCTGCTCGCGACCGCGGCCGGCGTCGAGACCATCGTCCTGGCCGACGTGGACGCCGCCGAGGTGACGGCGACCCGCGACCGCCTGAGGTTCCTGCCCGACCGTCGGGGCTAGGCCGGGCGACCGCCGGGCACTGCGTGCTCGTCGACCACGATCTGCTCCCGCTGCACCTGCTCGGTGACGGTCTCCTGACCCTGGACGAGCTCCGTCCGCAGCCGGACCCGCTCGACCGGCACGACCTCCACCGTCACGACCGGCCGCTCGGTGTGCAGGATGATCTCGTCGGGAAGCCCGCCGGACGGCGCCGTGGTCGCAGGCACCAGCATCTCCTCGCCCGAGTCCTCGTCGTCCACGAAGTCCAGGGGCACCTCTTCGATGCGGATCTCCTCGCGACGGATCGGCACGGTGATCTGCACCTCCTCGGTCACCACGTACTTGACCAGCCGGGCCCGGGTGGTCGCGACGCGCTCGGTGGCGACCCGCAGTTGCTCCTCGCTCCGGGTCATCGACCCGTCGGAGGCGACCGGCCGGGTGGTGTCGGTCTCCACCGGCTCGTCGGTGTCCGTCGTCGCGACCGGAGCCGCATGCCGCGGCGCCGCGTCCACGGGAGCTGCCGTCTCAACAGGAGCCGCCGTCTCCACGGGAGCTGTGGCGACGGGCTGGGTACCGCCGAGGCCGTAGTGGCGGCGCAGGGCCTCCTCGTCGCTCGGGTCGAGGTGCTCCCCGGCCATCGACGGAGCGCTCTTGACGGCGTCCGACGTGACCGGCACGCGCAGGGCTCCGTCGTCGAACGTGGCGTCCACGGCGGGCACGATGGAGTGGCGGGTGCCGAACAGACCAGTGCTGACCGCCACCCAGGACGGCTGACCGGTGCGGTCGTCGACGAAGAACGCCTCGACCGTGCCCAGCTTGTCGCCGTCCGAGCCGTAGGCCGTGCCCCCGACCGCTGCGGAGACCTCTCGCTCGCTCAACATGACCGTGCTCCCCTCGGCTGGGCGCGCCTCGTGGGCGCCCGTTCTCCCTGGAGCGTGCCCAGTGATCACGGCCGATGAACATCGCGGTCAGCCCGGGGGCAGCGCCAGGTCCACGACGAGCACCCGATGGTCGCTGCCGGGCAGGTGCACGAGGTCCACGCCGGCGACCGCGATCCGCGGATCGATGAGCACGTGGTCGAGCGCGAGCCGGGGCCACGGCAGCCGGAGCGGCCGCCAGGTCCAGGCGAGCCCACGGCCGGCCCGCTGCGCGGCGTCCGCCCACCCCGTCCGCAGCACGGCGCGCAGGGCACCGTGGTCGAGCGTCGCGTTGAAGTCACCGGCCAGCACCCGGAGGACCTCCGGGTCCGGCGCCGGCAGATCGGCGAGGTCCCGGGTCCACTCGCGCACGGCGCGTGGGGACGTTGCCGGTGGCATGGAGTGCACCGCGGTCAGCTCGACGTCCTTCGCGCCTTCGACGGCGAGCCGGACCGTCGGCTGCTCGAAGGAGCCGGGCACCGCGCCCCGCTTCCCGATGGGGAGCCGGCTCCAGACCGCGCCCGAGCCGGAGACCACCGTTCCTGGCCGCGCCGGGATGACGTGTGACCACGGCAGCAGCTCTCCGAGGCCGGCGGCGCAGAGCCCGGCCTCGGCCCGCGGGGTCAGCTCCTGCACCGAGAGGACGTCGACGTCGAGCCGTCGCACCAGGTCGACGACGGGCGCCGGCGGCACGAGCCCTTTGCGCAGGCTGACCGTGGCGACACGGAGCCGGGCGCAGCCGGGGAGTGCAGCCGGCCCGGGGGTCCGGCGGTGGGACAGCACCGCGGTCGCGAGGACCGTGCCCGACCCGGCGGACAGCAGCGCCGCGGTCCGGGAGCCCGAACGGACCGCCAGCACGAGGGGCAGTACCGCCGCGGCGGCCGCGTACGGCGTGAACGTCATCGCGGGCACGAACGGGAAGCCACGCTCCGCGCCGGTCATCCGCAGTGCGGTCCACACCGCCCAGGGCAGGGCCGCAGCGGTCGCCAACCGCCGGCGGCGGCGCATCCCGGACACGACCATCGCGATCACCGTAGCCAGGCCCGGCATGCGCGCGCCGGTCGGCGGCATCGTCGGTCGTCCTCCACGCGGATAGGTTGGGCACGAGCCAACGGTGGACGTCGTACGGAGGAGGCCGCAGTGACCAGCGGGCACCTCGAGGTCGAGACCAAGTACGAGGTCGAGGCGGGCTTCGCCGTCCCTCCGCTGAACGGGTTGCCCGGCGTCGCCACCGTGGACGAGCCGGTGGAACACCTGCTCGAGGCCGTCTACCTCGACACCGACGACCTCCGGCTGCTCCGCGCGCGGGTCACGCTGCGCCGCAGGACGGGTGGGCCGGACGCCGGGTGGCACCTCAAGCTGCCGGCGGGGAACGCCCGCCGGGAACTGCACGCACCCCTGGGCCGGGCGACGAAGAATCCGCCCCGCGCCCTCCAGGAGCCGGTGGTCGGCATCCTCCGCGGGGCCCGGCCGCGCCCGGTGACGACGCTGCGGACCCGACGGCTGGTCACGGCCCTGCGTGCTGCCGACGGGGCGCTGCTCGCCGAGATCGCCGACGACACCGTGACCGCGACCCTCCTCGCCGGACCGGACGGCGCGGCGGAGGTGCACGCCTGGCGCGAGGTCGAGGTGGAGCTCGGCGCGGACCACGGCGAGTCGGCCGAGGCGCTGGCAGCGGCGGTGGGGGAACGCCTGGTCGCGGTCGGTGCGCGACCCTCGCCCTCGGCGTCGAAGGTCGGGCGGGTGCTGGCGGGACGGCTGGCCGCGCTGCCGACGGGCATCCCCGTCCGGGACGGGGAACGGCCGACGGCGGGCGAGTTCCTGCTCGCGGGGCTGACCGAGCAGGTCGCGGGCCTGCAGGCGGCCGACGTCCTGCTGCGGACCGAGCAGCCCGACGCCGTCCACCAGGTGCGGGTCGCCGCGCGACGCCTGCGCAGCACCCTGGCCGCCTTCCACGACGTGCTCGAGCGGTCCGTGACGGAGCCGGTGCGCGCGGAGCTGTCGTGGCTGGGCGGGCAGCTGGCCGACGCCCGGGACAGCGAGGTGGCGCTGGAGCACCTGCGGGCCGTGGTGGCGGCCGAGCCGGACGAGCTCCTGCTCGGGCCGGTGGCCGCCCGGCTGCAGCAGACCGAGCTCCGGGAGGTGCGGGCCGGGCTGGACCGGGCGCTGCTCACGCTGTCCGAGGCGCGCTACCTGCGGCTGCTCGACGACCTGCATGCGCTGCTCGACGCCCCGCCGTTCACCGCCCGGGCGGATGAGGCGCTCAAGCCGGTGCTGCGGGACACCACACGGCGGTCCGTGCGGCGCCTGCGGCGGCACCTGGCCACGGCCCGGCGGGCGACCGGCCACGACCGGGCCGAGGCGCTTCACGGTGTGCGCAAGGCGGCCAAGCGGGCGCGGTACGCCGCCGAGGTCGGCCGCGGGGAGCTGGCCCACGTGAAGGCCCTCGCGCGGGCGGCCAAGAAGGTGCAGACGGTGCTCGGCGAGCTGCAGGACACCGTGGTGACACGGGAGCAGTGCCGCCGGTTGGGGATCGTGGCGTTCGCCGCGGGGGAGAACACGTTCACCTACGGCCGGCTGCACGGCCTCGAGCAGAACCGCGGTGAACGCGCGGAGCAGGAGTTCTGGGCGTTGGCGAAGAAGGTCGGCGCCGTGCTGAAAGCCGCCGAGTGACGCTGATCGGACTGCTCGGCTTCGCGACGGTCATCCTGCTCGCGATGTTCCTGCTCCACGGTTACCTGTGGTGGCGGCTGGTCCGCAGCGCGACGCGCCCCGGGCGGGCACGGCGTGGGCTGACCGCCCTGGTGGTCCTGCTCGGCCTGTTGCCGGCGCTCGCGGTCGGCCTGCGCCGCACACTCCCCCTCGACGCGGCCGCTCCCCTGGACTGGGTCGCCTACACCTGGCTCGGCCTCGCCTTCTACGCCTTCCTCGCTCTCCTTGCCCTCGAACCCGTCCGCCTGCTCGCACGTTTGGTCGAGCCGAGTGGGGCCCGGAGGGCTCCGCGCAGGCTCGACGAGCTGGCTCAACCCGACGGGGGAACGGCTCCTGGCCGCGGTGCCGTCCGGGAGGACGGCGATGTCGTAGCCCGGAGGGTCCCGCGCAGGGATGACGAGCTGGCTCATCCCGACAGGGGGACGGCTCCTGGCCGCGATGTGGTCCGGAAGGACCACAGATTGAACAGACGCCTCTTCCTCGCCCGCACCCTCGCCGTCACCGCGGGGGCGGTCGCCGTCGGTACGGCCGGGACGGGCGCCTACTTCGCCAACTCCGCCCCCGTCGTCCGTCGGGTGCCGATCACGCTGCCCCGCCTTGCCCCCGCGCTCGACGGTCTGCGGATCGTCACGTTCTCCGACGCCCACCTGTCGGCCACGTACGGCGGACGGCGGTTCGAGCGGCTCGTGGAGATCGTCAACGAGCAGCGTCCGGACGTCGTCGCGATCGTCGGTGACCTGGTCGACGGCAGCGTGGAGGAGCTGCGGGAGGACGTCGCCCCGCTCGCGGACCTGGTCAGCGAGCAGGGCGTCTTCTTCGTGACCGGCAACCACGAGTACTTCGTCGACACCCGGGCCTGGCTGCGGCACCTGCCCACTCTCGGTGTGGACGTGCTGCACAACGAGCGGGTGCCGATCCGGCGGGGGACGGCGTCGGTCGACCTGGCCGGGATCGACGACCGGACGGCGGCCAACTCCGGGATCCCCGGTCAGGGCGCCGACCTGGACGCGGCGCTGGACGGCCGCGACGACGCGACCCCCGTCGTCCTCCTCGCGCACCAGCCGGTGATGGTGGAGCAGGCGCGCGCGGCCGGGGTGGACCTGCAGCTGTCCGGCCACACCCACGGCGGGCAGCTGTGGCCGTTCGACTACGCGATCCGCCTGGACCAGCCCTCGGTCGAGGGCTACAGCCGGCACGGGGACACCCAGCTGTACGTGACGTCCGGGGCCGGTTACTGGGGCCCGCCGATGCGGGTGGGCGCCCGGCCCGAGGTCACCGTCGTGGAGCTGCGGGCCCCGCGGGGCTGAGATCCCGGCTCAGCGTTGCTGCAGCGCGTCGAAGGACTCCTCCATGAGCTCCTCGAGCTTGTGCTCGCCGTTGCAGTCGGCCCAGGCGAGCATCGCAGCGGTGTACGCGGACATGTAGGCGTTGACCACGATCGCGTCCGCCGCCCGCAGAACTTCGCCCGGCGCCGTGGGGAGCGCGTCGGCGACCACGCCGCCGGAGGTGCGCTCGAACTCTGCCGCCCGCGTGCGGAGCGCCGGGGTTGCGGCGACGATGCGCCAGCGCGCGAGGGCGTCCTCCCGGAACTCGGGGGTCCACTGCCCCAGCCACAGCGGTACGGCGCGTCGGATCCGCTCGTGCAGCGAGAACTCGGTCGGCTGTCCGGCCAGGAGAGCGGCGAAGTCGTGCGCAGTGGGCAGCTGCATCACGATGTGTTCCTTGGACTGGTAGTGCGCGTAGAAGGTCGGCACCGACACCCCGGCGCCGCTCGCGATCACCCCGACGGCGACCTGCTCGAAGCCCTGCTCCTGGAAGAGCCGCAACGCGGTCTCGTAGATCCGCTGATGCGTGTCCTCCCACCGCCGCGCGCGCCAGTCCTGCGGTTCACTCACCCCTTGATCCTCCGTCGCTTCATCCGCCCTGACCAGCCGCCGCACCGATGATCACTGGTTCGTGGTGGCCCGGACCAGCCCGGGCGTACCCCGCTCCACTCGCTTCACGCTCCCGTTCCGGAATTCAGGCCGGCACACCGGGGGCACCGCGCACCGACGACAGCCTGCTCCAGGCGCTCAGCCGGTGAAAGCGCCGGTCTCCGCCAGCCGCGCGGGACTGACCGTCTTCAGCGTGGCCACCGCCTTCTCCAGCGGGACGAGCTCGATCTCGGTGCCGCGCAGCGCGACCATCTGCCCGTACGCGCCTTCGTGAGCCGCGATCGTCGCGTGCAGGCCGAAGCGGGTGGCGAGGACGCGGTCGAACGACGTCGGCGTGCCACCGCGCTGCACGTGCCCGAGCACGGTGGTGCGGACCTCCTTGCCCGTCCGCCGTTCCAGTTCCTCCCCGAGCTGCTGCGCCACGCCCGTGAACCGGCGGTGCCCGTATTCGTCGACCCCGCCGTCGCGCAATGCCATCGTGCCCGGCAGCGGGGTGGCTCCCTCGGCGACCACGCCGATCACGTGGGAGTCGCCGCGGTCGAAGCGGGCGCTGACCAGCCGGCAGACCTCGTCGACGTCGAAGGGCTCCTCCGGCACGAGGGTGAGGTGGGCCCCGGAGGCGAGCCCGGCGTGCAGCGCGATCCAGCCCGCGTGCCGGCCCATGACCTCGACGAGCAGCACGCGCTGGTGCGACTCGGCGGTGGTGTGCAGCCGGTCGATCATCTCGGTGGCGATACTGACCGCGGTGTCGAAGCCGAAGGTCAGGTCGGTCTCGCCGATGTCGTTGTCGATCGTCTTGGGGATGCCGACGACCGGGACGCCCGCCCGCGACAGCAGGTGCGCCGCGGTCAGGGTGCCTTCTCCGCCGATCGGGATCAGGACGTCGATGCCGTGGGCGGCCAGCACGCCCTTCATCTGCGGCAGGCCCGCATCCAGCAGTTCGGGGGCGACCCGGGCCGAGCCGAGCGTCGTCCCCCCGCGGGTGAGCAGGCCGTCGACGGCGGCGATGTCGAGGGGCGTGGTGCGGTCCTCCAGCAGACCGCGCCAGCCGTCGCGGAAGCCGATCACCTCGCTGCCGTAGTGGCTCGCGGCCGTCCGGACGACGGACCGGATGACGGCGTTCAGGCCGGGGCAGTCGCCCCCGCCGGTGAGGATCCCGATGCGCACGCGCGTCTCCCAGGGTGGTCGGAGAGGCGACCATACGTCATGACGTCCTGATGTTTCCGGCCGTCGGCGTGTCGGCGGGAGACCGTGGATGAACGGAAGTGAACGTCTCATACGACATGACGACCAGACGTCTTGCGGTCCCGTACCTTTGGGTTCGTGGTGAGCCCCGTGTCCGGTCCGAAGTACCTGTCGGTCCGGGAGCATCTCCGGCGCCGCGTCACCGCCCTGCCGGAGCAGACCCTCCTCCCGCCCGAGCCGGTGCTCTGCGCGGAGTACGGGGTCAGCCGGATCACCCTGCGCCGCGCGGTCGACGGCCTGGTCGCCGACGGGCACCTGGTCCGGGAGCAGGGCCGCGGGACCTACGTCACCCGCCCGGCCATCCGGCACGAGTACCGCGAGAGTTTCGTGCACCGCATCGCCGGGTTCAGCTCGGTGATGAGCGAGCAGGGCGCCCAGGTGGGCACGAAGGTGCTGACCCAGCGCGTCGTCCCCGCCCCGGCCGTCGTGGCCGGCGAGCTGTCCCTGGACGGCACCGCCGACGTGGTGGAGCTCGAGCGGCTCCGCAGCGTCGACGGCGAGCCCAACCACGTCGCGCACAGCTTCCTGCCCGCGCAGATGTACCCGCGCGCCGTGGAGGAGGACTTCAGCCAGGGATCGCTCTACGACTTCCTGCGGCGCGAGTACGACGCGGACCTCGCGCACGCCCGGATCGTCGTCGACGTCGGTACGGCGTCCCCCGAGGAGGCGGACCTGCTGCGCGTCGTGGCCGGCTCGCCGCTGCTCGTCGTCCGCACGACGGTCCGGGACAGCGCGGGGCACCCGCTGGTGCACAGCTTCAGCCGGCTGCGGCCGGACGTCAGCCAGGTCGAGTTCGAGGTCTCGGTGGGCAACCGCTGATGTCGGCCGCCACCACCTGCAGCGGCGTCTGCGAGGTCCCGCAGTCGCGGGCCGAGGTCTGGCGCGCGCTGGCGGTGCTGGAGCCCTACTGCGCCGTCTGCGACGTCTCCTACGTCATGGGGGAGGCGGCAGGTGCTCCCGGCGTCGGGACGACGTTCGTCTGCGCACCGGGCCGGCTCGACGGCGGGCCGCCCGCACCCGGTGCCCCCCAGGGCGAGATCGTCGACTGGGAGCCGACCCGGCTGGTCACCACCCGCCTCGTGCTCACGCCAGAGACGTGGACGACGCGCATCGAGCTGACCGACACCGAGGCCGACGGCACGCGGGTCACCATGACCATCACGCACGAGCCCACCGGGGGCGGCCGGGTCGTCCGCCGGCTGCAGCGCGGGGCCCTGCGCCGGCTCGTGCAGCGGACCGTCGACGCCGAGCTCGAGAAGGTGCCCGCCCACGTCGCGCAGGTGCCGAACGGCGCCTGAACGAACCCCGATCGGGGGAACGGCGCATCAGAACGCAGGTCGAGGGGTACTGGACCTCGTTGTGCACCGGCGTGCGCACCCGGCGAGTGCCGGGACGGGAGCCACGCCGGACGAACGAAGGAGAACCACTGTGATCGTCCAGATCCTCGGCCTGATCGTGGTCGGCCTGATCATCGGCGCGCTGGCTCGGCTCATCAAGCCCGGCCGGCAGCGGCTGAGCATCCTGGCCACGCTGCTGCTCGGTGTCGTCGGCGCCATCATCGGCGGCGTCATCGGCGGCTTCTTCAACGACAAGACGAACATCTTCGAGTTGAACATCCTCGGGTTCATCATCGCCGTGGTCGCCGCTGTGCTGCTGATCGGTGTTGCCGAGAGCTTCTCCGGCAAGTCGCGCGGCGCCGTCCGCTGATCCAACCCCCGGGGGACCGGTCGGGCCTCAGAGCTCGACCGAGTCCCCCGGGGCCAGCCGGCTGTAGGGCGTGGGCGTACCCGGGCCCCGCTCGCCGAGCAGCCCGCCCACCATTCCCAGACCGATGTCGTTGAGCGCGCCGTCGTGCACGGCGAACGCCTGGTCGGCGTGCACCGCGCGCACGTAGTCGATGAGCTCCGCGGTCTTGGACCACGGCGCGTGCACCGGCAGGAGCAGCGTCGCGACCGGCTCGTCCGGCACCGTCAGCGCATCGCCGGGGTGGAACACCTGGCCGCCGACGAGGAACCCGACGTTCGCGATCCGCGGGATCTCGGGGTGGATCTCGGCATGCAACTCCCCGTGGACGTGCACGTCGATGCCGGCCACCGTGACCGCGTCCCCGTGCCCCACGACGTGCACCCGGCCGCCGAGCCCCTCCAGCAGTACTGCCACCGACGTGTTCGTCCACAGCTCGAGCGCGGGATCGGCGTCCAGGGCCGCCCGGAGCCGCTGCGGCTCGAAGTGGTCGGGATGCTCATGGGTGATCAGGACGGCGGTGGCGCCCTCGAGCGCCGACGGGTCGGTGAACGCCCCGGGATCGACCACGATCCGCTGGTCCCCGTCGCTGATCACGATGCAGGCATGGCCCTGTTTGGTCAGCTCCATGAACTGCATCCTGCCCCGGCTGGTCCGAACGCGCGTGCCGTCGCCTTTCTCCCCCATCGGGGGGAGGGGACCCGGCTGACCCGTCACGCACGGCCGTCGTTCTGCCGACCGTCTCCTCATGATCGTGCAGACGACTGTGTATGCAGCGGCGCGCAGCCGCGCCCACGGGCCCACCGCCGAGATGTGGCACGCGGTCGAGATGCACCGCCCGCCCGCCGAGGTCGACGGGGCGTGCGAGCTCACCCTCTGCGGCGCCCTGGCCCGGGTCTCGACCGAGCAGCGGTGGCCGGTGGCCGCCCGCGACGTCTGCCCGGCCTGCGCCGTCCTCTCCCGCTGACGGGAGCCCACTGACGCCCTGTCGCCGGGTGGGGAAGCTCGCCCCGACGGCAGGTGCACACCTCCCGGCCTACCGGCCGGTGAACTCCGGCGCCCGCTTCTCCAGGAACGCCTCGACCGCCTCGAGGTGGTCGGCGGTCTTCCCGAGCTCGGACTGCAGTCTCGCCTCGAGCGCGAGCGTGTCCTCGAGCGAGTCCGTGGCCGCGGTCGCCAGCACGGTCTTGACCGCCCGGTACGCAGCGGTCGGCCCGGCGGCCAGCCGGGCGGCGAGCGCCTGCGCCTCGCCGAGCACCTGATCGGCCGGGACGACGCGGTGCACCAGCCCCCACAGCTGCGCCGTCTCGGCGGTGAACGGGTCGGGCGTCAGAAGCAGCTGGGCCGCCCGCGACCCACCCACGCAGTGCACCAGCCGGGACGCCAGGGCCGAGTCGCTGGAGAGCCCGACGCCGGTGAAGGCGGTCGTGAACTTGGTGCCCGCCGCCGCGACCCGCAGGTCGCCGGCGAGCGCGATGCCCAGCCCCGCACCGGCACAGGCCCCGTTGATGCCGACGACGACCGGCACCCGCACCGCGGACAGCGCCAGGATCAGCGGGTTGTACTCCTCGACGACGACGTTCAGCGAGGTGGCCGCGTTCCCGCGCAGCGACTCCAGGTGCTCGGCGAGGTCCTGCCCCACACAGAACGCCCGTCCGGTGCCGGTGATCAGCACCGCCCGCACCGACTCGTCGGCCGCCACGGCCTGGACCTCGGCCAGCAGCTCGGTCCGCAGGGCGTGCGAGAGCCCCGGTCGCTGCAGCGTCAGCGTGGCGACCCCGCCCGCGTCGTCCCTGGTCACGGTCTCGGACATCGTCGTCCCGCCTCTCGCACGGTTCCGGGGAACCCCCGCCTCGGCCGCCACCTTCGCAGACCGGCCGCGCTCAGCCGCCGGGGGGCTGGTCGCGGAGCTCCCGGCGGAGGATCTTGCCGGTGACCGTCTTCGGCAGCTCGTCGATGAGCTCGATCTGCCTCGGGTACTTGTAGGCGGCCATGCGCTCCTTGCAGTGCGCGATGAGTTCCTCGGCCGTGGCGTCCGCGCCGGCCTTGAGGCTGACGAACGCCTTCACGGTCTCGCCGCGCTTCTCGTCCGGGACGCCGACGACGGCGGACTCGCGCACCGCCGGGTGCTCCGCCAGGACGTCCTCGACCTCCCGCGGCCAGACCTTGTATCCCGAGGCGTTGATCATGTCCTTCTTGCGGTCGACGATGAACACCCAGCCCTCGGGGTTCATGAAGCCGACGTCGCCGCTCCTGAGCGCCCCGCCGGGCAGGTTGGCGGCCGTCTCCTCCGGCTTGCCCCAGTAGCCGGCCACCACCTGCGGCCCGTCGGCGACGATCTCGCCGACCTCGCCCAGGGGCAGGTCCTGCCCGTCGTCGTCCTGGATGTGGACGACGGTGTTCGGGGCCGGCACCCCGACCGAGAGCGCCCCTGACGTGGGGTCGACCGGTGACGGGGAGCCGAACGGCGTCGCCGTCATCGGCGAGGTGGTCTCGGTCAGGCCGTAGGCGTTGTGCACCTGGATGCCCGTGGCCTCCAGGAACGCCTTCTCGGCGGTCGGGGAGATCGCCGCGCCCCCGGAGTAGACGGAGGTGAAGGAGGAGAAGTGGTCCTTGGTGAACCCCGGCGCGCCGAGCATGGCGTTGAGCGCCGTGATCGCCCCGATGGTGAACGTCGGCCGGTGCTCGAGGAGTGCGTCGAGGACGACCTGCGGCTCGAACCGGTAGGCGAGGACCAGTGGCGCCGGGACGAGCAGGCTCACCGCGACGTGCCCGATGAGCCCGGTGATGTGGAACAGCGGGGCGACGCCGAAGATCGCGCCGTCCCGTCCCGCGTGCGTCCAGTCCCGGTAGACCTGCGCGGTGAAGACCACGTTCCGGTGGGTGTTCATCGCGCCCTTGGGCACCCCCGTCGTCCCCGACGTGTAGGTCAGGAACGCGACGTCGCCCGACGCCAGCTCGACCGGCGGCGGCACCTGCCCGCGGTGCTCGCCGATGAACTCGCTGAGGTCCGTCGTCCCCTCGTGGCGCTGCCGGGTGGTCCCGGCGAAGAGCCGCTCGTCGTTGCGGGTCTGGAACTCCAGCTCGCTGGTGGTGAGGACCAGGCGGACGTCGGTGTCCGGCACGACCTCCCGTGCGACCTCGTCGTACAGCGCCTCCAGGGAGACCAGCACCGTGGCGCCGGAGTCCTTGAGCAGGTACGACAGCTCGCGCTTCCGGCTCATGGGGTTGATCGAGACCATGACGCCGCCGGCCTTCCAGGTCGCCACCATCGCGATGACGAACTGGGGCACGTTCTGGAGGTAGACGGCGAGCCGGTCGCCGGGGGAGAAGCCGTTCGCGAGGAGCCCCGCGGCCAGCCCGTCACTGAGCTCGTCGAGCTCCCGCCGCGAGATGTTCCCGTCGAAGTAGGTCAGGGCGGTGCCGTCGGGATCCCGCTCCACCCCGGCGCGGAACATGTCCAGCGCGTTGTCGAACTCGATGTCGTAGTCGACCGGCTGGTCGCCGTAGAGAGCCAGCCACGGCCGGTCGGTATAGGTGCTCATGGCGGTCCCTACTTGATGACGACCGGGTTGACCGGCGTCCCCGCCGCCTTGGCGACCTTCAGCGGCGCGGCGACGTAGAGGAACGCGTACCGGCCGTCGTCGGCGCAGTCGGCTGCCAGTGCCTCCAGGTCGGCGATCTCGGTCAGGGCGACCCCGAGGTTGCGCATCAGGGCGCTGTGCAGCACGAGAGCGACGCCGTTGTTGGGGTCGGTGGTCACCTCGTTGGCGATGGTGTCGGTGACCAGGTTGGGGATCTCCATGTCCTGGAACCACTGCACGAGTTCGGGGCTGTAGACCAGGCCGGGCTCGTTGAAGCCCTCGTAGAAGGCCTCGCCCTGCTCGTGGAACAGCGTCAGGAAGTTCGTCCGGACGACGAGGATGTCCCGCTTCTGGATCTCGACGCCCTGGGCCTGCGCACAGGCGAGCAGGTCCTCGTGCGTGAACGTCTCGCCCTTGTCGAGCGTGTTCTTCCCGCGGAAGCGGGCCATGTCGAGCAGCACGGCCCGGCCGACGACGCCGCGCTGGGCGATCGGCTCGACGCTCGCCTTCTGCAGGCCGCCGATCGTGGTGCGCGCGTCGTAGCCGTTCCAGATCTTGCCGTCGTACCAGAGGTGGCCCAGGGCGTCGTACTGCGTCGAGCCCTGCAGGTAGGCGTCGATCTTGTCGTCGGCGTAGTGCAGACCACCGGGATAGGCCGGGCCCTTCCCGCCCTCGTCCCAGTCGGACTCGTCGAGCACCTGGATGCGCTCCGCGGGCGTGCGTCCCGGCCAGACGGGATCGCCCTTCGGGTCGCCGATGAGCCGCTGCAGCGTGAACACCTTGCCCTCGCTCACCAGTCGGACCGCGGCCAGCACCTGCTCCGGGCCCAGATAGTTGAGGGCGCCGACCTCGTCGTCGTCGCCCCACTTCCCCCAGTTGCTGGGGGCGTCGGCGAGCAGTTCGGTCAGGGCGGGGGCGTCGGCCATGGCGGCCTCCTACGGTCTCGGCGGTGAGCACGGTGGATGTGGCCACCGTCACAGGTGAGGGACCGGGACCGCAACTGCGGCGGGGTCGTGGCAGTTGGCCGCTGCAACCACGGTGCAACCTCCGGCACGGACGGTCGCGGGGAGCCTGTCGCCGCGCCGGATCGCGGGGTTAAGGTAAGCCTCCCCTACGTCGTCCGACCGGGGGCGTCTCCGTCACCGCAGATCGGGTCTCCATGGGTCAGGCATTTCTCGCGAGCTTCCTCATCGGGCTGCGTGAGGGCCTCGAGGTCGTGCTGGTCGTCAGCATCCTCATCGCCTACCTGGTGAAGTCCGGCCGGCGCCGTGAGCTCGTCCCGCTGTGGGCCGGGGTCGCGGCCGCCGTCTCGCTGTCGGTGCTCTTCGGCGCCCTGCTGACCTACACCGAGACGACGCTGCTCGCCGACACGCAGTCGCGCGAGCTGTTCGAGGCGATCACCTCCGTGGTCGCCGTCGTGCTCGTGACCTGGATGATCTTCTGGATGCGCCGGACGGCGCGCCGGTTGAAGGGCGAGCTGCACGGCAAGCTCGAGTCCGCGATCGGGGTGGGCGCCCTCGCCATCGCCGGCATCGCCTTCGTCGCGGTCATCCGGGAAGGCCTGGAGACGACGCTGCTCTTCTACGCCGCCGCCCAGGGCGCCACCTCCACCGTGACCCCGCTGCTGGCCATCTCGGCCGGGATCGCAACCTCCGTGCTGATCGGTTTCGGCCTCTACGCGGGTGCGATCCGGGTCAACCTGTCGAAGTTCTTCACGGTCAGCGGTGTCCTGCTGGTCTTCGTGGCGGCCGGGATCTTCAAGTACGGCATCCACGACTTCCAGGAGGCCGGCGTCCTGCCCGGCCTGAACGACATCGCGTTCGACATCACCGGCGTCCTGGATCCCAGCAGCTGGTACGGCGCGGCCATCTCCGGGATGTTCAACATCACCGGCGCACCGACCGTGCTGGAGACGATCGCCTACCTGGCCTATCTCGTCCCGGTGCTGACCGTCTTCCTCTGGCCGTCCCGTCGGCCCGCCACTCCGCCCCGGACCGGTTCGGTCGCGGGCGCCCCCCCGAAGTCGGAGAACTCCCAGTATGTCCCTGCGTGACCGCCGTCCCCTCCTGCTCATCACGGTCGCGCTCGCCGGGCTGACCACCGCCGCCTGCGCATCGAGCGACGAGAGCGGCGGCGACGCCGACACCGTCACCGTCGCGGCCACCGACGACGCCTGTGACGTCGGTGCCACCGAGCTGCCCGCCGGCACGCACCGGTTCGAGGTGGCCAACACCGGCAGCAAGGTCACCGAGTTCCACGTCTACGCCGAGGGCGACCGGGTCATGGCGGAGGTCGAGAACATCGCCCCCGGCCTCAGTCGCGAGCTGCTGGCCGAGCTCCCGGCCGGCGACTACGAGGCGGTCTGCAAGCCCGGCATGGTCGGTGACGGGATCCGCCAGGCGCTGACCGTCACCGGGGAGGCGGCCGAGCTCTCCGAGGACGAGTCCCTGGCGCAGGCCGGCACCGACTACCAGCGCTACGTGCAGAGCCAGACCGGCGCGCTGCTGGAGCAGACGACCGCGTTCGTCGCCGCCGTCGAGGCCGGCGACATCGAGGGCGCCAAGGCGCTCTTCCCCGTCGCCCGCACCTACTGGGAGCGCATCGAGCCGGTCGCCGAGAGCTTCGGCGACCTCGACCCGCTGATCGACGGCCGCGAGGGCGACCAGGAGGAAGGCCAGGACTTCACCGGTTTCCACCGCATCGAGAAGGCGCTCTGGGAGACCGGCGACGTCAGCGACATGGGCTTCTACGCCGACGACCTCCTCTCGAACGTCGAGGAGATCGTCTCCCGGTCGAACGAGGTCACCCTCGACCCGCTCCAGCTCGCCAACGGGGCCAAGGCGCTCCTGGACGAGATCGCGACCGGCAAGATCACCGGCGAGGAGGACCGCTACTCGCACACCGACCTGTGGGACTTCGCCGGGAACCTCGAGGGTTCGCAGGCCGCCGTCCAGGCGCTCCGGCCCTACCTGGAGGAGAACGACCCCGAGCTCGTCACGGAGATCGACGAGCGGTTCGCCGCGACCGAGGCCGAGCTCGAGACGCACCGTTCCGGCGACGGCTGGCTGTTCTACGACCAGCTGGACCAGACCGACCTGCGCGGCCTCAGCGACAGCATCACCGCACTGACCGAATCGGTCAGCAAGGTCGCGGCGGTCGTCGCGGGTCGATGAGCCGGATCCGATGAGCGAGCAGGAGGCGCAGCGGCCCGGCGGGCTGTCCCGCCGGCGACTGTTCGGGCTCGTGGGTGCCGGGACGGCCGGCGTGCTCGCGGCGGGCGCGACCGGCGGGGTCATCGGGCACGCGACCGCCGGGGACGAGGCATCGGGCCCCGGCCCGGACGACGCCGTCCCCTTCACCGGCCGACACCAGGCAGGGATCGTCACCCCGGCCCAGGACCGGCTGCACTTCGTCGCCTTCGACGTCACCACCGACCGCCGCGCGGACCTGGTGGAGATGCTCCAGGCGTGGACCGCCGCCGCCCGGCGCATGACGGCCGGGCGGGACGCCGGCCCCGTCGGTGCCGTGGACGGCGGGCAGTACGCACCTCCGGACGACACGGGGGAGGCGATCGGGCTCCCCGCGTCCGGGCTGACGCTGACCATCGGGTTCGGGCCCACGCTGTTCACGGGCGCCGACGGCGCCGACCGGTTCGGCCTGGCCGCCCGCCGTCCCGCACCGTTGGTCGAGCTGCCGTCGTTCCCCGGCGACCAGATCGACCCCGCCATCAGCGGCGGCGACCTCTGCATCCAGGCCTGCGCCAACGACCCGCAGGTCGCGGTGCACGCCGTCCGGAACCTCGTCCGGCTGGGCGCCGGTGTGGTCAGCGTCCGCTGGTCGCAGCTGGGCTTCGGTCGCACCTCCTCCACCAGCACCGGCCAGACGACGCCCCGGAATCTCTTCGGCTTCAAGGACGGCACGAACAACCTCAAGGCCGAGAACGACCAGGCGCTGGACCGCTTCGTCTGGGTCGGCGACGGGGACGACGGCGCGGACTGGCTGGCCGGCGGGTCCTACCTGGTCACCCGGCGGATCCGGATGCTCATCGAGCCGTGGGACACCTCCACCCTCGCCGAGCAGGAGCAGACGATCGGCCGCACCAAGGGCGCCGGCGCCCCCATGGGTCAGCGCGCGGAGTTCGACCCCGTCGACTTCGAGAAGCAGACCGACGGCGCACCCGTCGTCCCCCCGACCTCGCACGTGTTCCTGGCGAACCCGACGCACTCCAAGACGGCGATCCTGCGCCGTGGCTACAGCTTCGTCGACGGCTCCGACGGCCTGGGCCGGCTCGACGCGGGCCTGTTCTTCATCGCCTACCAGCGCGACCCGGGGACCGGCTTCGTCCAGGTGCAGCGCAACCTGCGGCTCGACGCCATGAACGAGTACATCCGGCATACGTCGTCGGGCGTCTTCGCCTGCCCGCCCGGCCTGCGGGACCGCGACGACTGGTGGGGTCGGACGCTCTTCCAGCACTGAGCAGGCGTGGTGGGGCGGACACGCACCGCTGTCGGCACGCCGCCGACGACACGGTGTGACCAGCACCGCACCGACGTACTGATCGGTTCGCCCGCGGCGCTCGTTCAACATGTGTAGTCGGGTCCGAAAATGGACAGAGAGTGACCCGGGGGACGACACCGTTCGGACCCCGGGCAGCATCGTGGCGGCCTTCATCCAGCAGGGCCGGACAGGGCGAGGAGTGACCTCCGTTGGTCGAACCAGGACGACGGTGCCTGGGCGACCGCTACGAACTGCACCAGCTGATCGCTGCGGGCGGCATGGGTCAGGTCTGGCGGGCCACCGACATCGCCCTCCACCGATCGGTCGCGGTGAAGGTCCTGCGCAGCGAGTACACCGGCGACCCGAGCTTCCTGGCCCGGTTCCGCGCGGAGGCGCAGCACGCGGCCTCGCTCAGCCACCCCAACATCGCCGCGGTCTTCGACTACGGCGAAGAGATCGCCCAGGACGGCACCGGCGAGACGCTGGCCTACCTCGTGATGGAGCTCGTCGAGGGCGAGCCGCTGTCGGCGCTGGTGGCTCGCGAGGGCCCGCTGGACACGGCGACCACGCTCTCGCTCCTGCGCCAGACCGCCTTCGGCCTGGGTGAGGCCCACCGGGCCGGTATGGTGCACCGCGACGTCAAGCCCGGGAACATCCTGGTCCGCCCCGACGGCAGCGTGAAGATCACCGACTTCGGCATCGCCCACTCGGCCCGGAGCGTCGCGCTCACCCAGACCGGGCAGGTCATCGGCACACCCCAGTACCTCTCCCCCGAGCAGGCCGAGGGGCGGCTCGCCACCCCGGCCAGTGACGTCTACGCGCTCGGCCTGATCGGGTACGAGTGCCTGACCGGCCACCCGGCCTTCGACGGCGACAACGCGGTCACCATCGCCCTCAAGCAGGTGCGCCAGGATCCCGAGCCGCTGCCCGGCCAGCTTCCCCCCGACGTCCGGCAGCTGATCAGCCGGTCGCTGGTCAAGGACCCCGCCGGCCGGCATCAGGACGGCGACGCGTTCGCCGCCGCGATCGACGACATCCTCGAGGGCCGCCCGCCGGCCCCGGCCCCGGAGACCGTCGCCGTCGCGCTGGCCCCGCCCTCGGTCGCCCGACGGCCGGCTCCGCGCCGCCGCAACCGCGTCGCGATGGTGCTGCTGCCGGTCCTCGGGCTGCTCGCCGGTGCGGGTATCGCGGTCGCCCTGCTCCTGGCCCTCACCGACAGCGACGGCCGCGGTTCGCCCGCCGAGGCGGCCCAGCAGCGGCAGGCCACCGGCACCATCGTCCTCGACGCCGAGGACTACATCGGCCGGCCGGTGGACGACGTGACCGGGCGGCTGACGGCACTCGGCCTGCGCGTCCAGCTGCAGTCGGAGGTCCGGGACGACGTGGTGCCCGACCAGGTGACCGGGGTGCGACCGGTGAGCCGGGCGCTCGAGGCAGGGGACACCGTCGTCGTCACCTACGCCGTGGCCCAGGAGGGCGACGGGGCCGAGCGCGACGGCACGGTGGTCACCGGCGCGGCCGTTCCGGACGGCACCTCCGCCGAGGAGGGCGGCGGGGACGGGAGCGCCGTGGACGAGGCCGCGACCACGACCCAGGCCGGTCGCCCGGCCGCGACCACGACGCAGGCTGGTCGCCCGCCCGCCACGACGACGGGCTCGCAGCCGACCGAGACCTCGACGTCGTCGAGTGAGACGACGACCTCGAGCGAGACGACCACCACCTCGTCGGAGACCACGACGAGCTCCGCGCCGCCCGCGCCGTAGCGGGCCGGAGGCACGACCGTCAGTTCTTGCGGCCCGGGCCGATCCACAGTGCCCCACCCAGAGCGCCGAGCGCGGCGGTGAGCAGGAAGCCGCGGTCACTGGCCACGACCGGCAGCACGACCAGGACCCAGAAGACCGCGAGGCCCACCAGCCCGGCGGCTGCGATCCGCCAGACCGCGCTCGACCGGAGCCTGCTGCCGGTCGGGTAGGAGGCGGCGAAGGCGAGCACGGCGAGGACGCCGCAGAGGGTGGCGAACGCCGACCACAGCGGGACGGCGGACCAGTAGGACTCCACGCGGAAGTCCAGGGACAGCCCCAGCTCCAGCAGCACGAGGGACAGCACGGCGAGACCGAGGCCCAGCACAGCCGCGCGGTTCCGCGGCCCGCGCGGAGCGCGCACCCGGCGTTCCTTCCCCGGCCGCGCCGGCTCGTCGTCGGCCTCGAGGGTGTCGGGCCACACGGGCGCAACGGTCTGGGTCGCCGTCGGCGGGCCCGGCGGAGGCGGGGGAGCGGGTGCCGCGTGCGGAACGGGCGGGGTGCCCAGACCCGGGAGGCCGGGCACGAAGTCGACCGGGCCGGTGGGCTGGGCGGCGTCCATGGGGACGGGTGCCTGCGCGACGGCGCCCGGGTGCGGGGGCAGCGGGCCGGCCGCCGTGGCGCCGGCGGGCTGCACGACCGGGATCTCCTGGGTGGACGGGCCCGTACGGGCGGGTTTCACGGGCGTCTGGGGGTCGGACGGCGAACTCACGGGTCCTCCTTGCGCGCGCCGGGGGTCCGCAGGTCGGACCGCTCCGATCAGCACGGTAACGGCGGGGGGAGGAGAGGTCGGGCAGGCGCCCCGCGGATCGCCGTCCTAGGGTCGGCCGGTGGACACGCGGGCCGGCATCGTCGTGACCGGGACCGAGGTGCTCACCGGGCGCGTTCCCGACCGGAACGGACCCTGGCTGGCCGAGCAGTTGCGGCAGCTGGGTGTGGACGTGGGGCACATCGTCCTCGTGGGGGACCGGCCGGAGGACATGCGCGGCGCGCTGGCCTTCCTGGCCGGAACCGGCGTGGCCCTGGTGATCACGTCCGGTGGGCTGGGGCCCACGGCCGACGACCTCACGGCCGAGGTGGTCGGGGGCTTCCAGGGGCGCCCGTCGGCGCTCGACCCCGCGCTGGAGCAGCGCATCGCCGTGATCGTCGAGCGGCTGATGGCGCGCCGCGGCTGGCAGGCCGACCCGGATGCGACGGCCGCCGGCGTTCGGAAGCAGGCGCAGGTCCCGCAGGGTGCCACGGTCCTGGAGCCGATCGGCACCGCCCCGGGTCTCGTCGTCCCCCCGGCCGAGGGCCGCGACGGGCCGACGGTCGTCGTCCTGCCCGGTCCGCCGGCCGAACTCCAGGGCATCTGGCCTGCCGCGGTCGCCGCCGAGCCCGTCCAGCGGGCGATCGCCGGCCGGACCGAGCTGCGCCAGGAGACCGTGCGGTTGTGGGGCACGCTCGAGGTGCAGCTGGCGGTCGTCCTGCGCGACCACGTCGCCGAGCTGTCCGGGCTCGAGGTCACCACCTGCATGCGGGACGGCGAGCTGGAGATCGTCAGCCGCTACGCGCCCGGTGCGCAGGCTGCCTACGACCGGCTCCTGGCCGTGCTCGTCGGCACGTTCGACCGCACGCTGTTCTCCACCGGTCCCACCCTGGACGAGATCGTCGCCACGGGCTTCGCCGACCGCGGGCTCACGGTCGCGACGGCGGAGTCCTGCACCGGCGGCCTGCTCGCGGCCCGGCTGACCGAGCGGCCCGGCTCGTCGGCCTGGGTGCTGGGCGGGGTGACGGCGTACGCCAATTCGGCGAAGGAGCAGTTGCTCGGCGTGCCGGCAGACGTCCTGGCCGAGCACGGCGCGGTCAGCGCCGAGGTGGCCGTCGCGCTGGCCGAGGGGGCCCGGTCCCGGTTCGGTGCCGACGTCGGTGTCGGCGTCACCGGGGTGGCGGGTCCCGGCGGGGGAACGGCGGAGAAGCCGGTTGGGACGGTCCACCTCTGCGTGGCCGGGCCCGACGGCCGGGAGCTCCGGGCGCTCCGGCTACCGGGTTCGCGAGCGGCGGTCCGGGACCGATCCGTCACGATGGCCATGCACCTGCTCCGGGTGCTTCTCGTCGGCGGCCCGCCCGCCTGACCGCGGCCGCCCGAGGGGCTCAGGGGGTGACGGTCACCTCGGTGAACGGCAGCAGCGGCTCGACCTGAGGGAAGACGACGAAGAGCAGCAGGGCGCTGACCGCCAGCACCAGCACGAGGGCGCCGAAGGCCTTGGCCGGGAAGGGCCCCGGCAGGTGCCGCCAGATCCAGGTGTACATCCAGGAGTCTCCAGTGTCGGGATGGGCGCGGGGTCAGCCGGCGAGCGCCGGCGGGCCGTCCGGAGCGGTGGCCTTGCTGATCGCTGCGCCGTCCAGGCGCGCGTGGATGATGAGCCGCTGCTGGGCCGAGTACTTCGGATGGCAGGTGGTCAGCGTCAGGTACGCGCCGCTCGCGGGGCCGTCCGCCGCGCCGCCCGGGGTAGGGGCGATGACGCTCACCGCCTCCGGCCGGACGATCTGCTGGCCGGGGATCCCGCTCGGGTCCGTGGCGAAGTCGCCCGTGGCCGGGTCGCCGAGGACGCGGTAGACGAACCAGGCGTCCGCCGTCTCGACGACGATGGGGTCGCCGGGCCGCATCTGGTCCAGGTCCAGGAACGGTGAGCCGCGTCCGACGCGGTGACCGGCGAGCGCGAGGTTGCCCTGCTCCCCGGGCATCGCCGTCCCGATGTAGTGGCCGGGCCCCTGGGCCAGCTGGTCCTGCGCGGCACCCTCCACGACGACCCGGGACCAGTCGGTCCCGAGCCTCGGGATGTGCAGCACCGCGAACGGGTCACCCACGCCGACGCTGATCGGGGCGGGTGTGAACGGCGGTGCAGGCTGGCTCGGCGCGGGCACCGCCGGCGCGACCGTGGGCGTATCTGCCCACTGCTCCTGAATCTGCTCGCTGAGCTGGTCCTGCTGGCGGTCGCTGAGGAAGTCGGTCACCCGCAGCTCGTAGCCGACGAAGAGAAGCGCCACGAGGCCCAGGGTGATCAGGGTCTGACCGATGCCGCGGATGAAGGTGCGGCCCCAGTCGCGTCGGCGAGGGGGTCGGTCGCCGCCCGGGGACACAGCCGGTGGTTCGTCGAGGTCGACTGCGCTGCTCACCACGAATCCTCTCGGTGGAGGCGCGGGACTGCGCCGCACGAGGTCTGACGCTAGCTGTGTTCGGGGGGTGGACGCCGCCTGCCGGGTCTGCTTCCCGGCAGGCGACGTCCGGGTGGTGCCCGGTCCGCCGCCCTGGTTCGTTCGAGCGGCGGACCGGTGGATCAGACGGTCTGGGTCTCGCGGCGACGGCCGGCAGCCGCCAGGCCGACTCCGAGGCCGAGGGCGATGAGGCCCGCGGTCAGCGGAAGAGAGACGTCAGAACCGGTGTAGGCGAGCTGCCCGCTGGGCTGAGCCTTGGCCGACGCCGGGGCCCGGTGGGCGACCGGAGCGGCGTGGGCAACCGGCTTGGCAGCCGGGCTCGCACCCTCGTGCTTCGGGCAGTCACCGGGCTTGGCAGCCTGGTGGCCGTCGTGGCCCTCGTGGCCGTCGCGGCCGTTGCCGCCCACGTTCACGTTGCCGCTGCCGTTGACGTCACCGCCGTTGGCCGACTGGTGCACGGTCACGTCACCGGTGTGGAAGTCGAACGTGCACGTGCTGTGCTCGGGGCAGTAGAACGTGTTGCCGATGATGCCGGTGTTGATGGCGGCGTTGTTGGTTCCGCCGTCGCCACCGTCGATGTCGGTCTCGACCTCGACCTTGTGGATGTTGGTGGCCTCGGCCTCGCTGAAGTTGAGGTTGAGATTGCCGCCGTCCTCGTGACCGGACCCGAGGCTCCGGACCATGTCACCGTTCCAGTCGCCGCCGCCCTTCCAGTCGTGGCCGTCGCCCTCGCTGGTGTTGGACTGCTCGACGTGGTTGCTCGCCCTGGCGGTCTGATCGCCGCCGCCGGAGACATGCACGTTGCCGCTGTGGTTGACGTCCCCGCCGTTGGCTTCCTGACGCAGCCACACGTCGCCGGAGCGGAAGTCGACGTCGATTCCGTCTTCTTCCTCACTGTCGCCGTTCACCGACGACAGCTCGACCGGAGTCGGGCCACCGCGGAAATCGGTGAGGATGCCGGTGTTGATCTCGGCGTTGTTCTCGCCGCCGTCGCCACCGTTGATGTCGGTGTCGACGTCGACCACCCGGATGTTGGTGGCCTCGGCCTCGCTGAAGTTGAGGTTGGCGTTGCCGCCCTCCTCCTCGGAGCCGAGGCTCCGAGCCGGGCTGCCGCCGTTCCAGTCGTGGCCGTCGCCCTCACTGGTGTTCGACTGCTCGACCGCGTTGTGCGCGACGGCGGTCTGGTCGCCGCCGCCAGAGACGGAGACGTTGCCGCTGCCGTTGACGTCGCCGCCGTTGGCCTCCTGGTGCACGGCCACGTCGCCGGAGGAGAAGTCGACGTCGACGCTCTCGCCGCCGCCACCGTTCGGGGGCTGCGAGAGGGTCTCGAGGCCGCCGCCGCCGCCGGAGATGACGCCGGTGTTGATGGAGGCGTTGTTGGTTCCGCCGTCCCCACCGTCGACGTCGGTCTCGACCTCGACCACCGAGACGTTGGTCGCCTCGGCCGAGCTCCCGTTGAGGTTGGCGTTGCCGCCCTCGGAATCGGAGCTGCTGTTGCTCTGGTCCACGCCGTTACCGGCGCTCGCCGACTGGTCCGCACTGGCCACCGCCTGACCGAGGAAGAAGATCCCCCCGGCCATTCCGGCGATGGCGAGTCCGTTTCGTACGGATCGTTTCATCGTTGCGTTCCTCACCATGGCTGCGCGTCATCGGCCCTGAGAGTGCGACGACGCGCGTGTGAATGGGATGGAGCAGGTGGTACCCGGCCCGCCGCCGCGATCTGCTGCGCGACGGCGGGCCGGTCGATCAGACGGTCTGGGTCTCGCGGCGACGGCCGGCAGCCGTCAGACCGACTCCGAGGCCGAGGGCCAGCAGGCCGACGGTCAGCGGAAGAGAGACATCAGAACCGGTGTACGCGAGCTGGCCACTGGGCTGGGCCTTGGCCGACGCCGGGGCCTGGTGGGCGACCGGAGCAGCAGGGGCCACCGGCTTGACAGCCGGCCTCGCTTCTTCGTGCTTCTGCGGGCAGTCACCGGGCTTCGCGTCCTGGTGGCCGTCCTTGTCGCAGTCGCACCACGGCCACTGGCCGTTGCCGCCCACGTTCACGTTCCCGCTTCCGTTGACGTCGCCACCGTTGGCCTCCTGGACCAGGGTCACGCTGCCGGTGCGGAAGTTGTAGATGCAGGTGCTGTACTCGGGGCAGTAGAACGTGTTGCCGATGATGCCGGTGTTGATGTCGGCGTTGTTGGTTCCGCCGTCTCCACCGTCGATGTCGGTGTCGACCTCGACCTTGTGGATGTTGGTGGCCTCGGCCGAGCTGCCGTTGAGGTTGGCGTTGCCGTCCTCGTCGTGGCCGCCGCCCGAACCCGAGGACAGGGCCTCAGGCCCGTCCTCCTTGTCCCAGTTGCCGCCGCCGCCGTTCCAGTCGTGGTCGTCGCTCTCGCTGGTGTTGGACTGGTCGACCTCGTTGGTGGCGATGGCCGTCTGGTCGCCGCCGCCGGCGACAGCGACGTTGCCGCTGCCGTTGACGTCGCCGCCGTTGGCCTCCTGGGTCAGCTTCACGTCACCGGAGTCGAACTCGATGGACGTGAACTCCTCCTCGTTCTCGCTGCCCGAGAACGTGTTCGTGGAGTAGATGGGAACGACGCCGGTGTTGACGGTGGCGTTGTTGGTGCCGCCGTCTCCGCCGTCGACATCGGTGTCGACCTCGGTCTTGTCGACGTTGGTGGCCTCGGCCGAGCTGCCGTTGAGGTTGGCGTTGCCACCGTCTGACTCAGTGCTGCTGTTGCTCTGATCCACGCCGTTCGCAGCGTCGGACACTTGGTCCGCGCTGGCCACCGCCTGGCCGAGGAAGAAGATCCCTCCGGCCATACCGGCGATGGCGAGTCCGTTTCTCACGGATCGATTCATCGTTCGTTCCTTAGGATGGGTGCGCGTCATCGGGCCCTGAGAAGTGCGATGACGTGCGTGTGAATGGGCAAGTGCAGGTGGTTCCCGGCCCGCCGCCGCAGTTGGATCCGGCGGCGGGCCGGTGGATCAGACGGTCTGGGTCTCGCGGCGACGGCCGGCGGCCGTCAGACCGACTCCGAGGCCGAGGGCCAGCAGGCCCGCGGTCAGCGGAAGAGAGACGTCAGAACCGGTGTAGGCGAGCTGACCGCTGGGCTGTGCACTGGCCGACACGGGAGCCCGGTTGTGGGCGACCGGAGCGGCATGCGCGACCGGCATGGCGGCCGGGCTCGCGTCCTCGTGCTTCGGGCACTCGCACGGCGAGACCCCGGGCACCGGAGCATTGACGCCGACGTTCCCGCTGCCGTTGACGTTTCCGCCGTTGGCCGACTGGTACACCGTCACGTCACCGGTGGTGAAGTTGTAGGTGCAGGTGCTGTACGCGGGGCAGTAGAACGTGTTGCCGATGATGCCGGTGTTGATCTCGGCGTTGTTCTCGCCGCCGTCGCCACCGTCGATGTCGGTGTCGACGTCGGTGATGTCCACATTGGTGGCCTCGGCAGAGCTGCCGTTGAGGTTGGTGTTGCTGCCCTCGTCGTCGCCACCGCCGCCGCCGCCGGAGAAGGACTGGTTCTCGTTGTCCTTGTTCCAGTCGTGGTCGTCGCCCTCGCTGGTGTTGGACTGGTCGACGTGGTTGGTGGCCGTTGCCGTCTGGTCGCCGGAGTCAGCAACAGCCACGTTCCCGCTGTTGTTGACGTCGCCGCCGTTGGCCTCCTGGGAGAGGGCCACGTCGCCGGAGGTGAAGTCGACCGTGATGGAGCCGTCTTCCCCTTCCGGCTCCTCGATCACGCTGGCCTGCATGACGCCGCCGTCGGACAGGACGCCGGTGTTGATCGCGGCGTTGTTGGTGCCGCCGTCGCCACCGTCGACATCGGTCTCGACCTCGGTCTTGTCCACGTTCGTGGCCTCGGCCGAGCTGAGGTTGCCGTTGAGGTTGCTGCCGTCGGACTCAGTGCTGCTGTTGCTCTGGTCCACTCCGTTCGCAGCGTCGGACACCTGGTCCGCGCTGGCCACCGCCTGGCCGAGGAAGAAGATCCCTCCGGCCATACCGGCGATGGCGAGTCCGTTTCTCACGGATCGATTCATCGTTGCGTTTCCTTAGGATGGGTGCGCGTCATCGGGCCCTGAGAAGTGCGATGACGTGCGTGTGAATGGGGTGGTGACGAGCGGGGCGGCTGCGCAGCCACGTGGTGATGTGCCCCCCGTGAGCACACCGGGACGGGCGCAGGCCGTGGAGCGGCGGCGTCAGTCCGGCCGGGTGGCGGGGTCGGTCGCCGTGAGGGTGGGCGACCCCGCTGACGGCGCCTCGGGGGCGGCGTCAGTCACTGCAGGGGAGATCTCGAAGGACGTACCCAGGACGGCCGCCGCGGCGGGCGCGGAGGCTCCCTTCGGGGAGCCCTGACCGGCGCCGGGACCGCCGCAACCGGCCAGTCCGAACGCGGCCGTGGGGGCCGGGAAGGGGATCGGCGCGTCCGGGGCGAGCGGTGAGCCGCTGGGCGCTGCCGGCACGCCGGGAGCGGGAAGGGCGGGCGCCGCGGGGAGTCCGGCGTCCCCGCCCGAGGGCGCTGAGCCGCCCGTGGCCGAGGAGCGGGCCGTCGCCGGGTGGCGCACGTCGGCGGACCCGTCCGCCCCGTACTGGGGAGCGCTCGAGGGCTCGCAGAGGTCCCCCTGCGCCTGCGTGATGACGGCGTTGCCCGCACCGGCGGTCTGGTTCGACGCCGATGCCGGTGCGGCATCCTTCGCCGCTCCGGCGGCCGGGTCGGCGGGGGCGGCGTCACGGGTGGTGACGGTGACCGTCTCGACACCCGTCTTCGTCGCCGTCGTCGTGGTGACCGTCGTGGTGGTCGTGCCCTCGGGGGTCGAGGTCGTCGACGTCGTGACGGTCAGCGTCTCGTCGGCCGGAGTGGTGGTGCCGGCCGGGGTGCCCGCGGCCGGGTCGGCCGCCGTGCCGGAACCGGTGGTCGTGGTGGTCGTGGTGACCGTCGTCGTCGATGCCGCCTCAGCGCCCGGCGTCGTGGTGGTCGTCGCGGGGGTGTCCGCGGGGGTCTCCGCGGAGCCGGCTGCCGGGGCGGTGTCTTCCGAGGTCGCGCCCGCGGTCGACGTCTCCGCGGCCGGCGCCGGTTCGGTCTGGGTGGCGGATGCAGCCGGCTCGTCGGCGTGGGCGATCACATCGGTCGCCACGGCCATGCCGGCGTAGACGCCGGCACCGAGGAAGAGGGCGGCCACGGTGCGGGGGACCCAGGACCGGCGGAGGGCAGACGACTCCCGGCCGTCCCCTGTCGCCGAGGTCCCCGTCATGGGGCGGACGTTAGGAACGGTTCCGTATCGCGCCTACCGCATTGTGCGCGGCCTTTTGTTTGTGCGGCGTGTCACACCCGTTCATCCCTCCGGGGGATTGCGGAGAGTAACCAAACGTGGGCCAGTCGATCTTGATCCGATTCTCCGTCACCAGCGGGTGACGGCTCCCCCACCCGTCCGCGGGACGGTCGGTCCCCGCCCTCGCGATGCCCGGGGCAGGTCGTACGGTGCCGATCATGAGTGCGACGCACGAGGTGGCCAACCAGGTCCCGCCGATGGCCGGACACGACCCGATCGCCGGCGACACGGTCCTCGCCGAGGCCTGTGTCCGGCACGCCGACGCCGCCACCCTGGAGTCCCTCGCCGGCCTCGGCCGGCTGGCCGGCAGCGAGCGGGCGCAGGAGTGGGGCCGGGTGGCCAACGAGAACCCGCCGAAGCTCCGGACCCACGACCGGTACGGGCACCGCATCGACGAGGTCGAGTTCCACCCGTACTGGCACGAGCTGATGCGCACCGCGGTGGAGAACGGTCTGGCCGGCGCCCCGTGGAGGGCCGACGACGACGGGAACCGGCACGCGCACGTGCGCCGCGCCGCCGGATACGTCGGCTGGACGCAGGTCGAGATGGGCCACGCCTGCCCGACGACCATGACCTACGCCGTCGTCCCGGCACTGCGTCGCACGCCCGAGCTGGCGGCCCGCTACGAGCCGGGCCTCACCTCGACGACCTACGAGTTCGGGCTCGTCGAGCCGGGCAGCAAGGCCGGGCTCATCGCCGGCATGGGCATGACGGAGAAGCAGGGCGGGTCCGACGTGCGGGCCAACACCACGCGCGCGGTCGCCCAGCCGGACGGCACCTATCGGCTGACCGGGCACAAGTGGTTCACGTCGGCGCCGATGAGCGACCTGTTCCTGGTGCTGGCCCAGCTCGACGAAGGCGTCTCCTGCTTCCTCGTGCCCCGGGTGCTGCCCGACGGCAGCCGGAACATGTTCCACGTGCAACGTCTGAAGGAGAAGCTCGGCGACCGGTCGAACGCCTCCAGCGAAGTGGAGTTCGACGGGACGGCGGGCTGGCTGGTGGGGGAGCCCGGGCGCGGGGTTCGCGTGATCATCGAGATGGTCAACATGACGCGGCTGGACTGCGTCCTGGGGTCGGCCGCGACCGTGCGCGCGGCGCTGACACAGGCGATCCATCACTCCCGGCACCGCAGCGCCTTCGGAGCGCTGCTGGTCGATCAGCCGCTCATGCAGAACGTGCTGGCCGACCTGGCCGTGGAGAGCGAGGCGGCGACGGCCCTGGCCATCCGCCTGGCCGCGGCCGTCGACGCCGGGGAGTCGGCCTTCCTCCGGCTGGCCGGAGCGGCGGCGAAGTTCTGGGTCTGCAAGCGGACGCCGGGCGTCGTTGCCGAGGCCATGGAGGTGCTGGGCGGCAACGGCTACGTGGAGGACTCCGGCCTTCCGCGCCTCTACCGGCAGGCGCCGCTGAACTCGATCTGGGAGGGCTCCGGCAACGTCATCGCCCTCGACGTGCTGCGCGCCATGGGCCGCTCGTCGGACACCCTGGCCGCCGTCAGTGCCGAGATCGAGCTCGCCCGCGGGGTCGACGGCAGGTTCGACGACGCGGTGAAGCGACTGCACGCGGAGCTCGGCGAGCCCGATCAGCTGCCCTTCCGGGCGCGGCGGATCGCCGGGCTGCTCGCGTTGTGCCTGCAGGGGTCGCTGTTGCTCCGGCACTCCCCGGCGACCGTCGCCGACGCCTTCTGCGCCTCTCGCCTGGGCGGGGACTGGGGAGCGGTGCTCGGCACGCTCCCGGCGGGCACCGCCACCGACAAGATCGTCGAAAGGGCTTCGGTTCCCCCTGTCTGATCGAGGCCGGGAGGAACTACAGTTCTTGTAATTCGGGGGAAGCCGACAGTGACGACGGACGCTCTCCCGTGCCACACCTCCGCTTCCGCGGACCCACCACCAGGCATGAGAGCGGGCAGCGTGCGAGCAGGCGACGACGGGCTCCGGCAGGGTCGGACCGACCCGCTGTCCGGCGTCCCCGACGCCGTGTACCACCTCGACCGGGACCGGGTCCTGACGTACGTGAACACCGCGGGCGAGGCGATGATGGGGTGCTCCGCGTCCGAGATGCTCCAGCGCCCGTTCTTCGCCACGTTCCCCGGCCTGCGCGGTACGACCGTGGAGAAGACGTTCGGCGCCGTCCTGGCCGACGGCCGGCCGCGGGTCTTCGAGTACCTGCACGAGCGCTGGGACCACTGGTTCGAGATGCGCGCCTATCCGGACTCCCGCGGGCTGACCGTGATCGTCCGGGACGTCGACGACCGGGTGCGCTCCGACCTGCGCCGGGACGACGAGACGCGCCAGCTCACGGCCGTCATGGAGGCGTTGCCGTCGGCGACCGTGCTGATCGACGGGGACGGCCGCATCCTGACCGCGAACCGGGCGTGGGTGGCCAACGGCGAGCTCCTGCGCACCAACGGGATCGATGCCGGCGGGGTCGGTGACCACTACCTGACGTCCATGGCGCGGGGCCTGCGCCGCAGTGATCACGCCGCGATCGTCGCGGGGGTCTCCCGCTTGCAGGCCGAACCGGTCGACGGCCCGGCCGGATCCTTCGACTACGACTACTCGGCCCAGCTCGGCTCGGCCGCCAGCTGGTTCCGGCTGCAGGCGGCGCGGGTGGAGGGCTCCCCGCGGATCGTCGTCGCCCACACCGACGTCACCGACCAGGTGCGCGACGAGCAGGTCCTGGCCTGGAAGGCCGGGCACGACGAGCTGACCGGCCTGCCCAACCGCTCGACGCTGCTGGAGCTCACCGGCGCCGCGCTCGCGTCGGGACCGCCCGACGGGCCCGGGACCGCGCTGCTGGTCATCGATCTCGACGGCTTCAAGACCGTCAACGACTCCCTGGGTCACGAGATCGGGGACTCGCTGCTGAACCAGGTCGGCTCCCGGCTGGCCGACCAGGTGCGGCCGGGTGACGCCGTGGGCCGGCTGGGGGCCGACCAGTTCCTCGTCCTCGCCCGCGACTGCGACTCCTCGGAGGCCGCGTCGCTGGCCTTCCGGCTGCAGACGACGTTCCGGCTGCCGTTCGCGACCTCGGGCATCTCGGTACCGCTCACGGCGAGCATCGGCGTCGCCGTGTCCCGGCCCGACGTCACCGATCCGCACCAGCTGCTGAGCGACGCCGACGCGGCGATGTTCGCGGCGAAGGGCTCCGGGCGCGACCGGGTCCACCTCTTCTCCCCGGGCCTGCGGGAGGCGGCGCGCTGGCGGCTGGAGGTCGCCACCCGGCTGCGCGGGGACGCCATCGACCAGCTCGTCGTCCACTACCAACCCGTCGTCCGGCTCGACACCGGCGAGGTCGAGGGCGTCGAGGCGCTGGTGCGCTGGCAGCACCCGGAGCGTGGGCTGCTGCCGCCGGACACCTTCCTGTCCGTCGCGGAGGAGACCGGCCAGGTCATCCCGATCACCCGCTGGCTGCTGCGCGAGACGACGCGCAAGGCGGCCGAGTGGGCCGCCCAGGGGCTCCCGCTCCGCATGTCGGTCAACGTGAGCGCCCGCCACTTCTCGGCCGAGACCCTGGTCCGCGACGTCCGGGTGGCGCTGCGCGACTCCGGGCTGCCGCCGGACCAGTTGATCCTGGAGCTCACCGAGACCTGTGTGGCCGAGGACCCGACGCGCGCCGAGGACCAGCTGGCGGTGCTGCGCAGCTTCGGGGTGCGGGTGGCCATCGACGACTTCGGCACCGGGTGGTCGTCGCTGGCGCAGCTGTTCGCGCTGCCGATCGGCACGCTGAAGATCGACCGCTCGCTGCTCAACGCCGCCGAGCAAGCCGTCGCCGGGGAGACCGGCGCGGTCCTGAGCGCGATCGTGGGGCTCACCCGGACCCTGGGCATCCGGTCGGTCGCCGAAGGGGTCGAGACCCCGGAGCACCTGCGGATGGTGCGCGAGGCCGGCTGCGACCTGGCTCAGGGCTGGCTGCTCGGGCACGCCATGCCGGCCGACGAGGTTCCGGGCTGGGTGCGCTCCGTGCAGGCGGCCGGCGGCGACCTCTGCGCACTGGCCCTCGCCCGCTGCGCGGTCGCCCAGGCCGGGTGATCGGGCGCCGGGCGACCGCCCCTGCCGGGCCGCCGCGCACCGACGTCACTGACGCGCGGCAGACTGCTCCCGTGTCCGACAGCCTCGACGCCGCCCTCGCGACCCTGACCGAGCCCGCTCCCGTCGAGGACGGCCGCCCGCAGCCCGCGCTGGACCTGCTCATCTGGGACGCGCCGAACATCGACATGACGCTGTCGACCGTGATCGGCGCCCGGCCCACCGCGGCGTCCCGCCCGCGGTTCGACGCGATCGCGGCATGGTTCGTCGACGGTGCCGGCGATCCGTCGCTGCCGGACGCGCCGGACGTCGAGGCCTGCGTGTTCGCCAACATCCCGCCGCAGCCGGGCACACTGCAGCGCTGGGTGGAGGCGTTGCGCGGCTTCGGGTACTCGGTGTTCGCCCGGCCCAAGACCCAGCCGGACGACGACATCGACCAGGACATGCTCGACCACATCGAGGTGCGGGCGCACAGCCACCGGCTGCGGCGGCTGGTGGTCTTCTCCGGCGACGGGCGCAACTTCGCCGACCCGCTGGAGCAGCTGGTCCGCGACGGCACGCACGTCGTCGTCGTCGCCTTCAGCGAGGTCGCGGGGTACGCGATCACCTCGGACCTGCTCGAGTTCATCGACATCGAGGACGTCCCGGGCGCCTTCGTC
Organism: Blastococcus sp. CT_GayMR16; assembly: GCF_004570875.1. Lineage (GTDB taxonomy): Bacteria > Actinomycetota > Actinomycetes > Mycobacteriales > Geodermatophilaceae > Blastococcus_B. Next base: position 70,184 of record NZ_SPQK01000022.1, read on the forward strand.
GAGCCGCTGGACCGGGTGCGCCTCGACGCCCTGCCGCCGGACGGCGCGTGGCTGCGTCCCACCCGCAGCCTGCGCGACTTCGTCAGCAGCTTCACCGCGCGACGGGACCGCTGAGCCGGAGCCGGGCCGACCGGCGGTCGCGGTCCGTTCCGCGACGTCCCCGTGCCGGTACGAAAACGACCGCAATCTGACGGATAACCGCAGGTCACCCACAAGGGGAGGCTCGGAACAGACTGCTCAGGTAGCCGGCCGGTCGTGCCGATGGAAAGGCGTGACCGCTCCGTTCCGCCGCCTGCTCGCGGTGCTGCGCCGGAGCGACGTGCTGTCCGGAACAGGTCCGCCGATCCCGGACGACGGCGGCCCGGACGACGACCGTCGGGGACCCGCGCCGTTGACGTCGCGGTCCACGCTGCGCGAACTCGGCGCTGCCGTTCCCGGGATGGCGGAAGAACTGGTCAACCGGGCCCGCGCGGCGGGCCTCCTGGTCGGCTGGGTCGCCGTCATCGCCGTCCCGGCCTGGACGGTGGTGGACCGCATCGCCGTTCCGCACCTCGCCGCAACCTTCCTGGCCGTGCGGCTGCTGGGCGACGTCCCGATGCTCCTGGCGATGTGGGCGCTGTGGCGCCTCCCGCTGGGCCGTCGCCGGCCCGAGGCGCTGACCTTCCTCATCCTGGCGATCGTCCAGGTCGAGATCGCCTGGATGATCCCGCAGACCCAGGGCGATCCGTACTTCCTGCTCGGCTTCACCCTCGCCGTCTACGGCAGCGGCTGCATCCTCGTCTCCCGGCCCGGCTGGACGGGCGCCGTCGTCGGCGTCTCCTGGGGAGCGCTCGGCATCTCCGTGCTCCTCCATCCCGGCCGGCTGGCGGCAGAAGACGTCGTTGCGGTCAGCGTCTATCTGGGCACGGCCTCGATCATCGGGGTGCTGGCGCACCTGCGCCGGTACGCCCTCAACAACCGCGAGCTCCTGACCCGCGTGCGGCTCGAGCGCGAGCAGCAGCGGACCGGCATCCTGCTGACGCAGCTGGAACGCCTGAGCCACGAGGACCCGCTCACCGGGTTGGCCAACCGCCGGCGCTGGGACGCCGAGCTGGTCAGCGCGTGCACCGAGGCCCGTCAGCGCAACACCGTCGTCGGCGTCGTGCTGCTCGACATCGACCACTTCAAGCGCATCAACGACCGCCACGGCCACCCCGGCGGCGACGAGGCGCTCCGCCAGGTGGCCGGGTTGCTGTCCCGCCGCGTCCGCGCGGGCGACCTGGTGGCGCGGCTCGGTGGTGACGAGCTCGCCGTCCTGATGCCCGGAGCGGACCTGGACCGGGCCGTCGAGCTGGCCGAACGCCTCCGCTGCGAGGCGGTCGACCTGGTGCCCCCGGGCTTCGATGCGGGCGAGATCAACCTGTCTCTGGGCGTCGCGTCTGCCGGGGGAGCCGAGGCGTATCCGCTGGAGCTCATGTCGCGTGCCGACCAGCAGCTCTACTGCGCCAAGATCACCAGGAACGCGGTCGGCGCCCCTCGCCGGGACGCGATCCCGCTCCCCCGGTGACGACCGTCCGCTAGCGCGTGCCCTCGCGGAGCATCTCGAGCGCCTTCGCCACCCGCCGCTGTCGCGTCTCGGGGTTCTTCGTCCCCTCGACGGCCAGGACGTGCCGCTCGGTGGCTGTACGGCAGCCCTTCGAACGTCCGGCGCGCCGCCTCGTCGCCGGCCAGCGCCGCGGCCAGGTCCTCGGGCACGGTCACCTCGCGGGGCTCGGTGTCCACCTCGACGTCGACGTCCACGTCGTCGCCGGCCGCGATCCCGGCGGCCGCCCGGTTCTCCGCGCTCACCGGCAGCAGGTAGATCCCGCCGCGGGAGGCGATCGTGCTGCGGTAGGTGTGCGCGCCGATCGTCACCCGCACGGCCGGCTTCTTCCCGGCGGCGAGACCCTCCACGACTTCGGTGGGCACGCGCATCCCGGTGGCGGTCTTGCCGCCCAGCTCCACGGTCGTACGAAATCTCATGGGGCCGGAGTCTCTCCCGGGATCCCCTGCTCCGTCAGCCAGGCCAGCGCCGCCTCGGCCACCTCGGACCAGCCGGAGTCCACGGTGAGCGAGTGCCCGCGGTCGGGGAACTTCCGGAAATCCGTGACCGCGGCTGACTTGCCGTACATCTTGTAGGCCGCCCGGCTCACGCTGTCCGGGATCGTCCGGTCCTTCCCGCCCGACACGATCAGCAGCGGCGCCCGGTCGGCCTTCCGGGTGTCGACGGCGGTCGCCGCCCGCGACCTCGGGGTGGCGTTGGCCAGCGCGGCCTGGAACAGCGGGCGGCCGGGGCCGGGGATCGTCCACTGCTCGTGCAGCCGCGCGGACTCCTCCTCCGGCAGCGCATTGCCGAACGCGCTGCGGAACTGGGCGGGTGTCAGGCTGACGGCGCGCTTGCGGTTGGCCGGGTTGCGCAGCACGGGGAAGGCCGAGGCCAGCTGGGCCGGCGGGGTACGGACGACGCCGCGGATCTGCGCCGGGTCGATGGCCACCCCCGCCCGGCCGAGCCCCCGGTCCAGCAGCGACATGACCACCAGGCCGCCGAAGGAGTGCCCGATCAGCACCGGCGGCTCCGGCAGCGCCGCCACGATGCGCGCGTGATGGTCGACGATCTGCTCGAAGCCGACGCCGGCCTGGCTCTCGGGATGCTTGCGGGCCTCGGCCACGGTGTCCGGGACGCCGGGCCACTCGGGGGTCTGCGGGTCGTAGCCCGCCGCGCGGAACCGCTCGACCCACGGTTGCCAGCTGGTGGAGTGCAGCCACAGGCCGTGGATGAAGACGACGGGCACGCGGGCAGCGGGCATCCAGGACTCCTCGCGGGGGGAATGCGACGGACCGCACTGTCGCGCAGCGGAACCCGTCGACACCGACCCCGCGACCTGCCCCTTCCGAGTGGGACGAGGTTTGCTGCGCTTCCTCACCGCCCGTGACCAGCCGATGACCATGATGGGGAAGGCTCCGTAGCCGAGCCCGCGCGGCGCGTCATGGACGGGCGGCGTGGTCGGGCGCCGGCCCGACGGCTAGCGTTCCCCACCGCGGGGGGCGGGTTCCGGGTCCATCGGAGTCCTGCGCACCGCGGTACAGATCGGAGAGGACGAATGACGAGCGTTCCCGGCAGTGTCCCGGGGCTCGACCACCCGGTCGAGCAGACCGAGGCAGAGGTCACGCTGACCGGGCGCGGCATCTCGGTGAGCTCACGCGTGGAGGTCGTCCACGACGGCTTCATCGCCGTGCGCCCCTCGGTGGGCGAGTTCGTCGACCAGGTCGTGGTCAAGGTCGGCGACGCCGTCGAGGTGTTCTGGAAGACCGAGGACGCCCAGCGGGCGCTTCCCGCCGAGATCACCGAGGTCGAGCAGGGCGCCGTCATCCGCTGGCGGATGCGCGCGACCGGACCGGCCGAGGCGAGCCAGCGCCGCAAGGCCGTGCGTGGTCGCGTCACCGTGCCGGTGACGGCGGGATACGGGTCGATCGAGCTCAAGGGCGAGACTGTGGACCTCAGTGAGGCCGGCCTGCGCGCCGAGTTCGAGGGGCTCGGCGCTCCTCCCGAGGCGGGCGCCAAGCTCGACCTCGCGATCGCGCTCGAGGACGGCGCCTTCAAGCTGAAGGCCGAGGTCGTGCGCACCCAGGCCCGCGGTGCCCGCTGGGTCATGTCCATCCGGTTCGCCAACATCCAGGAGAAGGACCAGGACCGGGTCCGCCGCCGCGTCTTCCAGGCGCTGCGCGAGGAGCGGGCCAAGAAGGCCGACGACGCGCCGCCGGACCTGCGGGGGTAGGTCGGGGTTCTCCGGGGCAGGACACGGGGTGTGGACACTCCGCAGCGCCGGCTGACCGATGCCTTGACGGCGCTGCGGGACGCCCTCGCCGCGACGCCCCTCGGGCTGGCCACCCCGGAGCGCGACGCCGCTCGGCGCGCCGCCCACGCCGTGGCCGACCAGATCGACGACTACCTGCTCCCCCGCCTGCGCGACCTCGACGCCCCGCTGCTGACCGTCGTCGGCGGGTCGACCGGTGCCGGCAAGTCCACGCTCGTCAACAGCCTGATCGGCGCCCCCGTCACCACCGCCGGGGTGCTGCGGCCGACGACCCGCTCGCCCGTCCTCGTCTGCGCCCGCGCCGACGTCGCCGCGTTCTCCGGTGACCGCGTGCTGCCCGGCCTGCCGCGCGTCACCGGTTCGGCCGGCGGGCCGGGCACCGTGCAGCTCGTCGTCCGCGACGACCTGCCCCCCGGGCTCGCGCTGCTGGACGCCCCCGACGTCGACTCCGTGGTCGAGTCCAACCGCGAACTGGCCGGCCAGCTGCTGGCGGCGGCCGACCTCTGGGTCTTCGTCACCACCGCGTCCCGGTACGCCGACGCCGTGCCCTGGGACCTGCTGCGGACGGCGCAGGAGCGCGGTACCGCTCTGGCGGTGGTGCTGGACCGCGTCCCGACCGAGGCGGCGGCGGAGGTGGCCGCGGACCTGGCCGGGATGCTCACCCGGGCCGGGCTCGCCGGGGCGCGGCTGTTCGTCGTCGAGGAGCGGCCGCTGGCCGACGGGCGGCTGCCCGAGGACCAGGTGGCTCCGCTGCGCTCGTGGCTGCACGCCCTCGCCGCCGACCAGGGAGCGCGCGCGGCCGTCGTCCGGCAGACGCTCACCGGCGCCCTCGACAGTCTCGAGCAGCGGGTCGCGGTCATCGCCGCGGCCGTCGAGGCGCAGCACGTCGCCGCCGCGGCGCTGCGCGATGCCTCGGACACCGCCTACGGAGCCGCCCGCGACGGGGTCGACGAGGGGGTCCGCAGCGGGACGCTGCTGCGGGGCGAGGTCCTCGCCCGCTGGCAGGAGTTCGTCGGCACCGGTGAGTGGATGCGGGCGCTGCAGGGGCAGGTGAGCCGGCTCCGTGACCGCGTCGTGAGCGCGGTGACCGGCCGGCCGACGCCGGCCGACGATCTCCAGGGCGCCCTGGAGAACAGCGTCGAGCGGTTGCTGCGCGCCGAGGCCGACCGTGCCGCCGAGCGGACGGTCACCGCGTGGCGGTCGCTGCCCGCGGGGCCGGACCTGCTCGGCGGGGACGAGCGCGAGCTCGAGCAGGTGTCGCCGGACTTCCCCGAGGCCGCCGCCGCCCAGGTGCGCGACTGGCAGGGGGCGGTCCTGGACCTGGTCCGCGACCAGGGCGCCGACAAGCGCTCCCGCGCCCGGCTCCTCTCGTGGGGGGTGAACGGCGCGGGTGCGGTGGTGATGGTCGCCGTCTTCGCCCAGACGGGCGGCCTGACCGGCGGTGAGATCGCCGTCGCCGGCGGTACCACCGCGCTCGGGCAGCGGGTGCTGGAGGCCGTGTTCGGCGACGCCGCCGTCCGCTCCCTCGCCGCCCGTGCCCGGGAGGACCTGGAGGCGCGGGCGGACCACCTGCTGCGCTACGAGCAGGAGCGCTTCGACGTCCGGGTGGCCGCTGCCGCGCCGGGACGGGGCGCTGCCGACGAGCTCCGCGCCACCGTCGCGCAGCTCGCCGCGGCCCGTCGGGCCGCGCCATGAGCCGGCGCGGGATGCCGCTGGCCGATCGGCTGACCGCGCTCCGGGAGGCCGTCGAGGTCGCCGAGGGGCGGCTGGAGGTGCCGGAGATCGGCCGGGCCCGGGCGCTGCTGGCGAAGGCCGGTGCCCGGGCGGCGCTCGGTGATGCGACCGTCGTCGCCCTGGCCGGGGCGACCGGCAGCGGCAAGTCGACGCTCTTCAACGCCCTGTCGGGCAGCGAGGTCAGTACCCCGGGTGTCCGGCGGCCCACGACCGGCGTCGCCCACGCCACCACCTGGGGCGAGCAGGACGCCGACGGGTTGCTCGACTGGCTGGAAGTGCCCCGCAGGCACCGGCACGCCCCGGAACCGGCGCTGGACGGACTGGTCCTGCTCGACCTGCCCGACCACGACAGCGTGAAGCTGGAGCACCGGCTGGAGGTCGACCGCCTGGTCGGCCTGGTCGACGTCCTGGTCTGGGTGCTGGACCCGGAGAAGTACGCCGACGCCGCGGTGCACGACCGGTACCTGAAGCCGCTGGCCTCGCACGCCGGCGTGCTGCTCGTCGTCCTCAACCAGGTCGACCGGCTGGACGCCGCCGCGGCCGCCGCGTGCCTGGCAGATCTGCGGGGCCTGCTGGACCGGGAAGGTCTGGAGGCCACACCGCTGCTCGCGGTGTCGGCCCGCACCGGCACGGGCGTGGCCGACCTGCGGGGGGAGCTCGCCCGGCGGGTCGCGGCCCGCCGGGCCGCCACCGACCGGCTCACCGCCGACGTGCGCGGGGCGGCAGCGGAGCTGAGTGCCTACTGCCCCGCCGACGGCAGCACGGCGATCGGGCGGCGGGAGCGCGGGCACCTGGCCGAGGACCTGGGCGACGCCCTCGCCGGCGCGGCCGGCGTCCCGGTGGTCACTGCCGCGGTCGAGCGGTCGGCGCTGCGCGACGGCGTGGCCCGCACGGGGTGGCCGCTGCTGCGGTGGACCCGGAAGCTGCGCCCGGATCCGCTGGCGAGACTGCACCTGGGGAACGACCGGTCCCGCAGCTCGCTCCCGGCGGCCGGCCCCGTGGAGCTGGCGGGGGTCACCACGGCGGTGCGCCGGGCGCGGGACGTCATGGGCGAGGACCTGCCCCAGGCGTGGCGGGACGACCTGCGGCGCACCGTGGAGGAGGCCGAGGGGAAGCTCGCCGACCGGCTGGACCGGGCGGTGGCCGGCACCGACCTGGGGCCCGACCGCGTTCCGCTGTGGCAGCGGGCGGTCGGCGGGATGCAGTGGCTCCTGGCGCTGGTCGCCCTGGCCGGTGCCCTGTGGTTGCTGGTGCTGGTCGCGCTCGGCTTCTTCCAGCTCGACGACGTCGTCCCCCTGCCGCGGGTGGAGGGCCTGCCGCTGCCGACCCTGCTCCTCGGCGGCGGGTTGCTGGCCGGTCTCCTGCTGGCGCTCGTCGCCCGGCCACTCGTGGGCCTGCGGGCCCGGCGGCGGGGACGGGCGGCCGACCGCCGGCTGCGCGTCGCGGTCGACGCGGTGGCCGAGGACGTCCTCGTCGGCCCGATGACCGCCGTCCGCGAGGACGCCGACCGCTTCCGCGACGCCGTCGAGGCCGCCCGGCGCTGATCCCTCTCTCAGTCCCGGTGGATGCCGGGGGAGCGGGGCTCGGGGAGCTGGTTGCGCTGCCGCTCGGCTCCCTCGGTGCGGCCGGAGGGCAGCCGGGCCCACACGTGCTTGCGGCCGGGCCGCTTCTCCCAGCCGTAGCTGTTCGAGAGCTGAGCGACCAGGTGCAGGCCCATGCCCCCCAGCGCCGGATCGCGGTCGACGGCCGGGATGGGCGGCCGGTCGGGCGCCTCGTCGCTCAGGTCCAGCAGCCAGCCGCCGGGGCCGGCGACCACCAGGGCGCGGACGTCGCCGCCGCCGTGACGCAGCGCATTGGAGGCCAGTTCCTCGAAGACGAGGAGCAGACCGTCGCGCGCGTCCTCGGTCGATCCGGAGGACACCGACGGATGGGCGATCCGGGCGCGGAGGTCGCTGCGCACCCGCGAGACGACGTGCATCGCCTCCAGCTGCCAGTGCCAGACGTCGCCGGGGACGGACGGCACGGGCGCGCTCGGCCACGGGTCGTGGGTCGGCTCGTCGGCCGTGTCCCGGGCCATCGCCTCCCCCTCGCCTGCCCCTCGCTCGGCCTTGACAGACCGGACCGGATTCGGGCCCGGCCGGGTCCATCCTGACCGATCACGCCCCGGCGCGCGAAGGGGGGCGGGTTCCGGGCGGGCGACCAGGCACACTGGACCGGTGGAGGACATGCTGCGGGACCTGAGCAAGGTCGTGCTCGTCGAGCGCTCGCTCACCGAGGTGCTCACCGACGTCACCGCGATCGCGGCCCGCGGGATCCCCGGCGCCGAGGCGTCGTCGATCACGCTGCTGCGGGCCGACAAGGCCTTCACCGCGGCGCACTCCGGCGAGATGGCACTGGCCGCCGACGAGCTGCAGTACGAGCACGGATACGGCCCCTGCATGGACGCCGGCCGGGGCGGGGTGCTGCTCCGCATCGACGACATGCGCACCGAGACGCGCTGGCCGGACTACGTCGCGCACGTGCTCGCCACGACCCCGGTGCTGAGCTCCCTGTCGATCCCGCTGCCCTACCAGGGCTCGAGCATCGGGGCGCTCAACAACTACTCGACCAAGCCGGAGGCCTTCGCCTCGCCGGAGTCGCTCCGGGCCGCCACGGACGTCGCCGAAGTCATCGCGGTCGCCGTCGCGAACGCCGACGCGCACGCCCAGCTGTTCGATCAGGCCCGCCACATGCGGGTGGCCATGGAGTCGCGCGCGGTGATCGAACAGGCCAAGGGCGTCCTGATGGCGCAGCGGCACGTCGACGCCGAGCAGGCGTTCGAGATCCTGCGCGAGGCCTCCCAGCGCTACAACCGCAAGCTGCGCGACATCGCGTTCGGGATCGTGGAGTCAGCCGCGGAGAACCGCCCCCGCTGATTTCCCGGACCGCAGCCGCGGTCCTGCTCAGACGGGGGCGTCCAGGCTCGCCAGGCGGGAGACCAGGAACTCCACCGCCGCGGCGCTGTCGACCCGCTCGGCGACGTCCACGGCGGTGGGCGCGGAGGAGACCGTCCGGCGGTCCACGAGCGTCTGGCCCCGGCCGAAGCCCAGCCCGGTGTCCACGACGACGTCGCGCCGCACCGTGCCGAGCGTTCCCGGCAGGATGGCCTCGGTCAGGGCCAGGGCGTCGTGGACGACGACGCCGGTGGTCCCGTACGCCGTCCGGGCGTGGTCCAGGTACTGCTGCAGGATCGCCGCCGCCTGGGTGCCGATCGGGCCGGCCGCGGCGAACCGCGCGATCCCGTCCTCGTCGAGCACGGTGGCCAGCGTGACGTCCAGCCCGACCAGCACCGTGGGCAGCGTCGAGGTGAGCACCGCCTGGGCGGCCTCGGCGTCGGACCAGACGTTGAACTCGGCCGCGGCGGTCACGTTGCCCCCACGGGTCGCCGAGCCACCCATCACGACCAGCCGGCCGATGCGGGCCGCCGCGTCGGGGAAGACCCGCAGCAGCAGCGCGATGTTGGTCAGTGGCCCGATGGCGGCGACCGTGACGGGCTCCGGGGAGCTCATCAGCAGCTCGGCGAGGGCCACGACGGCGGAACGGGGGTCGGGGACGGCGGGGGACGGCGGCAGCTGCACCCCGCCCAGGCCCGCCGTGCCGTGCACGTGCCCGGCCCGCTCCGGCTGCGGGTGCACCAGCGACTCCCGGGCCCCCGCCGCCACCGGGACGTCGGACCGCCCGGCCAGGTGCAGCACCCGCAGCGCGTTCTCCGTCGTCTGCGGCAGCTCCACGTTGCCGTGCACGGTCGTGACCAGGCGGAGGTCGACCTCGGGGCTGGCGAGGGCCAGGAGGATGGCCAGTGCGTCGTCGATGCCGGGGTCGGTGTCGATCACGAGGGGGATGGGTGTGGGCACCCGGGAATCCTCGCAGGAGGCTCCGACACGCCGCGCAGGCCGGGCAGCGGAGGACATGACCGTTCACCTCTTCCGCATTTTCGCGCTCAGAATGCACTTCTTGTCGACAAGTTCCCGGGCCGAAGAATGGGTCACGGGGTCGTCCGGAAATGGTTCACAACGGTTCGGTCACGCGCCCGCCGGTGAATGTCGCGAACGAGCAGGAAAGGGGCCGCCGCTGCCTACCTTTCTCCTTGTCCGCGACACCTTCCCCGGTCGCGGACACGACTTCCGGGAGGCGACATGAGCAGCAGCGAGCGGGCGACCGCGGCGCGCCTGTCCGCCGACCCGATGGCCCCCGGCCGTGGCCTGGCCGGCCTGATCGACGTGCTCGACCGCGCGGACGGCGGATCGCCGCACGCCCGCCCCCGCACCCGGCGCGCCCGTGCCTCAACTGCTGCGCAATCAGCGCCCGGTGATCATCCCCGACTTCACGCCCGAGCACGCCGC
>NZ_SPQK01000023.1 GCF_004570875.1 Blastococcus sp. CT_GayMR16
CCGGCGACCGCCAGCACGACCCCCGCGGCGAGCAGCGCGCCCGTCGGGGTCAGCGCCGCCGGCGCGCAGGTCAGGACCAGAGCCGGCACGGCACGTGGCGCACCCTCGCGCACCCGCGACGCCGCACGGGCGATCCAGGGCAGCGCCGCCCAGGCGAGGAGCAGCGTCCACTGACCGATGAGCAGGCGTTCGGCGAGGTAGGGGCTCCAGCCGTAGACCAGCCCGGCGACCGCTGCGGCGAGCCCCCGGCGACCGTCGGCGTCGGGGGGCACCAGCCGCGCCGCTCCCAGCACGGCCGCGTAGACCAGCCCGAGCAGGACCGCCTTCTGCACGAGGTCACCCGGGACGACCGCGGTCAGCAGGCCCATCACCGCGTCGACGGGCACGGCCCGGGGCAGCCCGCCGCTGAGGCCGAGGGCATCGAGGTCGAGGTCCTGCCGGGGCACGAACACCATGTCGCGCAGCAGCACGAAGCCGGGGGCGAGGGCCGGTGCGGTCACGAGCAGCGCGACGCCGAGGGCCAGCAGCCGGGCCGGCCACGGCGAGCGGTCGCGGTGTGCCCACTGCGCGTCCACGACGTCCTCTCCCCGGTCGGAGCGGTCACCGTACCGGCCGGTAACTCCGCGGGAGGGCCGACATGGCGGAACTGACGACCCTGGGGCCGCCGGTCCCGACCAGTGCCACCCCGGCGGTCCGGGCGGTCCCCGCCGCGCTGGTGTCCGCCGCGCTGATGGGCGTGAGCGCGCTCGCCTACGTCTTCACCGTGCTCGCCGCCCGCGCGCTTGTCCCGCACGCCTACGGCGAGCTGGCCGCGCTCCTGGGCGTGGCGCTGGTCGGCATCGTGCCGGCGACCGGGCTGCAGACGGCCGCGGCCCTCTACCTCGGCGGGCACCGCGGCGACGCGGCGCCGGTCGTGCGACGGCTGCACGCGACCGCGCTGGTCGCGGCCGTCTGCGTGGCGATCGTCGGCGCCGCCGCCACCGCACCGATCGTCGCGCTGCTGCACCTGCCCGACCCGGCCGCGGTCGGCTGGTTGCTGCTGCTGCTCGTCGCGCACACCGTGGTCGGCGGCTACGAGGGCATGCTGCAGGGCACCCGGCGCTACGCGCGGATGGCCGTCGTGACGACGTGCTTCGGGGTGGCGAAGCTCGTCGGCGGCACCGCCGGGCTCCTGCTCGGCGGCACGCCCACCACCGCGCTCGCGGGGATGGCACTGGGGGCGTTCCTCGGCGCCCTCGCCGGCTGGCTGGGCGCGGGGCGCCCCGGCCTCGCGCGCGGCATCGGCGCACCGGGCCGGGCAGCCCTCCGGGCCTCCGGTGCGCTGCTGGGGTTCGTGCTGCTGCTCAACCTCGACGTCCTCCTGGCCCGGCACCACCTCCCCGGTCGGCAGGCCGGCGAGTACGCCGTGGCGGCGGTGTTCGCCAAGGTGGCCTTCTGGTTGCCGCAGGGGGTCGGCGTGGTGCTCCTCCCCCGCCTGGCCGACGCCGGCTCGCGCACGCGCGCCGTCGCTCGCGCCATCGCCGTCGTCACCGTGCTCGGCGCCGGGCTCACGGCGGTCGCGGCGCTCCTCGGCGGGCGCGCGGTGTCCCTGGTCGGCGGATCCGCGTACGGCCCGGGCCTGGGCGGCGTCGTCTGGCTGTTCGCCCTGCTCGGCACCTTGCTGGCCGTCGCCCAGTTGCTCCTCTACTCCGGGATCGCCGCTGCCGACCGCCGTTCGGTCGTGGCCGTCTGGACGGCGGCCGTCGCCGAGTGCGTCGTCGTGGAGGCGCTGGCCGCCACCGGCCGGCTCTCCGGGCTGTCGATCGCGGGGACGGCGACGCTCGCGGCCGCCGTGCTCGTCACGACCGGCCTGGTCCGGCTCAGCCGCGGCGGGGGCGGATCAGCAGGACGCCGGCCGCGCCCGCCACGCTGAGCAGCGCACCGGCGAGCGCGGCGGCGTTCCACCCGCTCGTCAGCCCGGCAGCGGTCCCGGCCGGCGCGCCGGACACGGTGATCAGCACGACGAGGGTCACGCCCACCGCGGCGCCGACGTAGCGGGCGGTGTTGTTGGCCCCGCTGCCCATCGCCGCGCGTTCGGCGGGGACGTGCGCCACCGCCTCGCGGCCGAGGGCCGCGTTGGCCGCCCCGTAGCCCACGCCGAGCACCACGAGGCCGGGCAGCACCCGCAGCGCGGACCCGTCCGGGGACAGGACGGCGAGCGACGCGAGGCCGGCCGCCGACACCGCCAGCCCGAGGGCGAGCAGCGTCCGGCCGCCGAGGGCAGGCACCCAGCGGACGGCGAGCGCGGTGACGGTGGAGACGGCCGACCACACGAGCACGAGCAGGGTCACCGACAGCAGGCTCTCCCCCAGGGCACGCTGCAGCACCGTGGGCAGGAAGGACATCAGCCCGACGACGGCGGCCCCGGTCACGAGCGCACCGATGGACGCCCCCACGAAGCCCGGGACCCGGAAGAGCGCCAGGTCGACCAGCGGCTCGGCGAGCCTGGTCTCGACGAGGACGAAGGCGACGAGGAGCACGCCGCCGAGGACCAGGAACGAGACGACACCGCCGGTGCCGAGCCCCGAGCGGGTGCCCACGAGCCCGACCAGCACGCAGCTCAGGGCGGCGACCAGCAGCAGCGGCCCGACGACGTCGAGGCGGCGCGGCGTCCTGGTCCCGAGATCCGGCAGCAGCAGTCGCGTCGACCCCGCGAGGACGAGGGCCAGGACCGCGGTCACTGCGTAGGTGGCCCGCCAGCCGGTGCCCGTGTCGAGCGCGACGGTGAGGATGCTGCCCAGCCCGGTGCCTGCGCCGACGCTGGCACCCCAGGCGGCGGTCGCGCGGGCGCGGGCGGGCCCGACCGGGAAGGCCGCCGAGAGGAGTCCCAGCGAGCAGGCCAGCACCCCGGCACCGCCGACCCCCTCCAGCAGCCGCCCGGCGAGGAAGACCCCCGTCGACCCGGCGACCGCGCTGAGCACGGCCCCGAGCCCCAGCAGCACGAGCCCGCCGATGAACACCGGGCGGCGGCCCAACTGGTCGGCAGCCTCACCGGCGACGAGCAGTGCGGCCGCGAGGCCGACGCTCATCGCGCTGAGCAGCCAGGCCTGCCCGCCGGCGCCGGTACCCAGGGTGGCGGCCGTCCGCACCCCGGTGGCCAGCGGCGTCACGAAGGTGGCCAGCACGAGGAGGGTGCTCGCGGACACCGTCAGCAGGGTGCGGCGCTGCAGGCCGGGAGCTACGGACTCGGCAAGGACGACCACGGAGGCCCCGTCTCATTGGTTTGATTGTCGTACCGACGACTGGACCGTAGCAGCAGCGGTTCGGTAAACGAACTCCCTCCCGACCGCCCGGTCCGCTCCGGCGGGAACACGTCCGGGTGACCGGGACGAGTACCGGCCCGGATCACGGGGCAGGAAGATCGTCGTCCCCCCGTGCGGGCGCGCCGCTCCGCCGAAGGAGCAGGAGCGCCGGACGGCAGCCGTACCGACGAGAGGAGCGCCGTCATGGCGTCCGTCATCCACCACACGATCGCCACCGAAGCCGAGAAGAGCCCCGACTTCCGTCGCGTGCTGTGGACCGGCGAGCACACCCAGCTCGTGATCATGACCATTCCGCCGGGCGGCGAGATCGGCCTGGAGACGCACGACGACACCGACCAGATCCTGACCTTCGTCAGCGGCACGGGGAAGGCGACCGTCTCGGGGGCGGAGAAGAACGTGGCCCAGGGCGACCTGGTCGTCGTCCCCGCCGGCCACAAGCACAACTTCGTGAACACCGGCCCGCTCCCGCTGGTCCTCTACACCGTCTACGGGCCGCCCGAGCACGCCGACGGCGCGGTGCACAAGACCAAGGAGGAGGCCGACCGGCTGGAGGAAGAGGGCAAGGACGAGCCGCCGACCAGCTGAGCGGCACCACTGCTCCGCACCCGTGTCCCCGGGGCCGCCGTCACCGGACGGCGGCCCCGGCGGGTTCTCGGCTCACCAGGCGGACCAGCCCGAGGCCGGTGACCGCGCCGACCGTCACGGCCATCAGCGCCCCGCCGACCGCGCCGATCAGGGCCGTCGCCACCCCGTTCTGCCCCGGATGCCAGAGCGGTGTGGTCACGAGGGTGAACAGCCCCAGGCCGGCCACCCAGGCGAGGGCGTTCCACCCCACCCACTGGGCGCTCCCCCGGACGTGGTGCCGCAGCACGGACCACTGCGCGACGCCGATCGATGCCAGCAGCAGGACCCCGCCGACCACGGCCAGCGCCCCGGAGACGGCGATGGGCAGTCGGCTCAGCGAATCCCAGAACACGCTCGGCGCCATGCCGATCGTCCAGGCCGCGGCGGCGGCCGCGGCGGTGCGCGCGATCCAGGCACCGCCGACCGGCCAGCCGAGCGCGGAGCGCAGGACCCGGCTCTGCGCATAGCCGAGGATCGCGCCTTCCACGCCGCCCGCGGCGACGAACACGACCAGCCGGATGCCGTCACCGGCGCCGCCGGGGAGCAGCACCGCCACGGTCGCAGGCACGAGGAAGCCCGCGGTCTCCCCTGCCGCCGTGGCAACTGTCCAGCGGCGCCAGAGGCCGTCAGTCGGGCTGCTCACCGGTCCGGTCCGGAGGGACGACCATCACCGGGCAGCGGGCATGGACGACGCAGTGCAGGGCGATCGACCCGAGCAGCATCCCCCGGATCGCCCCGAGTCCGCGGCTGCCCACGACCAGGAGGCCCGCGCCTTCGGACTCGCCGACGAGCACGTCACCCGCCGGGCCCTCGACGGCCGTCGTCCGGACCGCGACGGTCGAGCGCGCCGGCACGACGTCGGCCACCATCGCTTCGGCCGCGCGCCGGGTGTCCTCCTGCATCTGCGCCGGCGGCGGGATGACCACGACGTAGGAGTCGCTCCAGTAGCTGGTGGCCGAGAACGCGGCGACCGCGGCCACCTCCGCGCCCAGGCCGCCGGCCTCGGTGAGGGCCCGCGCCAGCGCCTCCCGGGAACCCTCGGAACCGTCCAGTCCGACCACCACCCGCGGCCGCGCCGACGCGGCCGCGGCACGTGGATGGACGACGACCACCGGGCAGCGCGCATGGGTCACGGTGTGCAGCGCCACGGACCCGAGCACCGTGCTCCTCACCGGCCCCCGCCCCCGGCTGCCCACGACGAGCAGGTCGGCGCCCTCCGCCGCGGCCAGCAGCTGGCGGGCCGCCGCCCCTGGTAGCACCACGACGTCGACCTGGGCCGGCCCGTCGCCGGACTCGGACCGAACCTCCTCGATGAGCGCCCGCACGCGGACCTCGGTGTCGGCCCGGACCGCATCGACCCGTCGCTCGTCGATCAGGTTGGGGTCGGCCCAGTACGCCTCCACCGGAAAGGTCGACACGACCTGCAGCCGGGCTCCCCTCCGCGCCGCGTCGGTCATCGCCCACACGAGTGCGACCCGGGCGCCCGTGGACCCATCGACCCCGACCACGACCCGGGTGCCCGATTGCTCCGCGGCGCCACCCACGTGTCCTCCTCCGGGTCCGATCCCCGTGACCCCCGCAGGCTGCTCCCGCCGACGACCTCGCACAACACCCTCCCGCACCTTGCGTCCGCGGGCTCCGGTCGGCCACGGTGGGTCCTTCCGAGGAGGTGGCGCATGACGGCGTCCGAGCCGGTCGATGGACCCCGGGTCCTGGTCGTCGTCGCGACCAAGCACGGCTCGACCCGCGGGATCGCCGAGGCGATCGTCCGTGGCCTGGCCGACTGTGCGGCGGGCCGGGAGCTGGGCCTGACCGCCCTGCTCCAGGAGGCCGAGCACGCACCCGGGCCGGCCGGTTTCGCAGCGGTCGTCGTCGGCAGCGCCGTCTACGTCGGTCGGTGGCGGGATCCGGCACGGAACTGGGTGGGCGCGCACGCCGAGGCCCTGCGGGAGCGGCCGGTCTGGCTGTTCTCCAGCGGGCCGATCGGTGCACCGCCCTTCCCGCCGGACGAGCCGCACGACGTCGCTCCGTTGATGCAGTTGACGGGTGCGCGGGGGCATCGGGTCTTTCCCGGGCGACTGGACAAGGACCTGCTGAGCTTCGGCGAGCGCGCGATGGTGACCGCGATGCGGGCGCCGACGGGCGACTTCCGGGATTGGGACGCCGTAGGGGCGTGGGCCGGTGAGGTTGCCGCAGAGCTGCGGGCCCTGCGTCCCGGCTAGCCCAGGACGGCGGACACCTGCCGCCGGATCTCCAGGTCCTCCCGGGCCGTGACGACGACGGTCCGCACCGCCACCCCGGGCGCACTGATGTCGGCATCCGCCGTCGTCGCCCGGTTGAGCTCGGCATCGACCGCCGCGCCGAGGTAGCCCAGCGACTCCGCCAGTGCCGCCCGCACCTCCCAGGAGTGCTCCCCCACGCCGCCGGTGAGCACCAGCAGGTCCAGGCCCCCGATGGCGGCGGTCATCGCGGCGGTCTCCCGCGCCAGCCGGTGCAGGTAGACGTCGAACGCCAGCACGCACGCCTCGTCGCCGGCCGCGCGGCCGGTCAGCACCTCGCGCAGGTCGCCGGACGTCCCGGACAGCCCCTTGAGCCCGGAGCGGTGCTCGAGGACGTCGCCGAGTTCGGCCGGTGGCACCGGGCCGTGCTCGAGCAGCCACAGCAGCAGCCCCGGGTCGAGGGTGCCCGGGCGGGTGTTCATGACCAGGCCGGCCAACGGGGTGAAGCCCATCGTGGTGTCGACCGAGACCCCGCCCCGCACCGCCGCGAGCGAGGCGCCGGCACCCAGGTGGCAGGTCACGATCCGCAGCTCGCCGGCCGGCCGCCCGACGAGCTCGGCTCCGCGCCGGACGGCGTGGGCGTGCGAGAGGCCGTGGAAGCCGTACCGGCGCAGTCCCCACCGCTCGTTCCACTCCCGCGGCACCGCGTACGTGCGGGCGGCCGGCGACAGGGTGGCGTGGAAGGTGGTGTCGAAGCAGGCCACGGCCGGCACGTCCGGCAGCAGCTCGCGCACCGAGCGGAGCCCGGCCACTGCGCGCGGGTTGTGCAGCGGCGCGAGCGAGCTGATCGAGGACAGGTAGGCCACCAGTGGCTCGTCGACCCGCGCCGGACCGGTGTACCGGGGGCCGCCGTGCACCACCCGGTGCCCCACGGCGTCGACCTGGCCGCAGCCGGCGAGAAAGGCGGTGAGCGGCTCCAGGTGCCCCTCGCCCTGCCACGCCTCCACGGTGGTGGCCGAGGTGACGGCGCCCTCGGCGTCCAGCCGGGCCAGCTTCAGGCTGCTGGACCCGGCGTTGACGACGAGGAGATTCACGCCTCGGGCTCGTGCAGCGGCTCGTTCTCCCCGGTGAGCTGCGGTCCCGGGTCGGCTCCCCACTGCCAGTTCCGGATCTCGGGCAGGTCCTCGCCGTGGCTGCGCACGTACTGCCGGTGCTCGATCAGCTTGTTCCGCAGCTCGTCGCGGGCATGTGCGGCGACGGGCCCCAGTCGCCGGACCCGGTCGATCACGTCGATCGCCAGGTCGAAGCGGTCCAGCCGGTTCAGCACGCACATGTCGAAGGGCGTCGTCGTCGTCCCCTCCTCGACGTACCCGCGGACGTGGAAGTTCTCGTGGTTGGTCCGGCGGTAGGTCAGCCGGTGGATCAGCCACGGATAGCCGTGGTAGGCGAAGATCACCGGCCGGTCGGCGGTGAAGTAGGAGTCGAACGCCGCGTCGTCGAGGCCGTGCGGGTGCTCGCGGTCGTCCTGCAGCCGCATCAGGTCGACGACGTTGACCACCCGGATTCGCAGGTCGGGGAAGTAGCCCCGCAGGATCTCCACCGCGGCCAGGGTCTCCATCGTCGGCACGTCACCCGCGCAGGCCATGACGACGTCGGGTGCGACCCCGTCGTCGCTGCTGGCCCAGTTCCAGATGCCGATGCCCTTCGTGCAGTGCTCCACGGCGTCCGGCATGTCCAGGTACTGCAGCTGCGGCTGCTTCCCGGCGACGATCACGTTGATGTACTGCCGGCTGCGCAGGCAGTGGTCGGCCACCGACAGCAGCGTGTTCGCGTCCGGGGGCAGGTAGACGCGGACGACCTCCGCCTTCTTGTTGACGACGTGGTCGATGAAGCCGGGGTCCTGGTGGGAGAACCCGTTGTTGTCCTGCCGCCAGACGTGCGAGGTGAGCAGGTAGTTCAGCGAGGCGATCGGGCGGCGCCACGGGATGCCGTTGGTGACCTTGAGCCACTTGGCGTGCTGGTTGACCATGGAGTCGACGATGTGGACGAACGCCTCGTAGCAGGAGAAGAACCCGTGCCGGCCGGTCAGCAGGTACCCCTCCAGCCACCCCTGGCAGGTGTGCTCGGAGAGGATCTCCATGACCCGGCCGTCGGGTGCGAGATGGTCGTCGCCGGGCAGCAGCTCGGCGTCCCATGTCCGGTCGGTCGCCTCGAGGATCGCGCCGAGCCGGTTGGAGTTGTTCTCGTCGGGTGAGAAGACCCGGAAGTTCGACAGATTGTCCCGCATGACGTCGCGGAGGAACGTGCCGAGCACCCGGGTCGACTCGACGTCGCCGGTCCCCGGGTGCGGGACGGGGACGGCGTAGTCGCGGAAGTCCGGCATCCGCAGGGGCCGCAACAGCAGACCCCCGTTGGCGTGCGGGGTGGCGCTCATCCGCCGCTCCCCCACCGGGTGCAGGTCGCGGATCGCGGGGACCGGCGCACCGTTGGAGTCGAAGAGCTCCTCGGGCCGGTAGCTGCGCATCCACTCCTCGAGAACGGCGCGGTGGCCGTCGTCGGCGCGGGCATTGGTAAACGGCACCTGGTGGCTCCGCCAGCTGCCCTCGACCTGCACCCCGTCGACCGTTTTCGGCCCCGTCCAGCCCTTCGGGGAGCGCAGCACGATCATCGGCCAGCGCGGGCGCGCGGTGTCGCCGTCCTCGCGAGCCCGTCGCTGGATCGCGGCGATCTCGTCCAGGCACCGGTCGAGCGTGGCGGCGAACTGCTGGTGCATCAGTTCCGGATCGTCACCCTCCACCACGTGCGGCGCGTAGCCGTATCCGGAGAGCAGGTCGTGCAGCTCCGCGGCGGGGATCCGGGCCAGGACGGTCGGATTGGCGATCTTGTAGCCGTTAAGGTGCAGGATCGGGAGGACGGCGCCGTCGCGGCCCGCGTCGAGGAACTTGTTGGCGTGCCAGCTGGCCGCGAGTGGCCCGGTCTCGGCCTCCCCGTCGCCGACGACCGCGGCCACGATCAGGTCGGGATTGTCGAAGGCCGCCCCGTAGGCGTGCGAGAGCGCGTACCCCAGCTCACCGCCCTCGTGGATCGACCCCGGCGTCTCCGGCGCGACGTGGCTCGGGATGCCACCGGGGAAGGAGAACTGGGTGAACAGGCGGTCCATCCCCGCGGCGTCCTGGGTGACCTCGGGATAGACCTCGGTGTAGGTGCCCTCGAGCCAGGCGGCCGCGACCGGTCCGGGCCCGCCGTGCCCGGGTCCCATCACGTACATGAGCTGGAGGTCCCGGGCGCGGATGACCCGGTTGAGGTGGGCGTAGACGAAGTTCAGCCCAGGCGTCGTCCCCCAGTGCCCGAGCAACCGGGGCTTGACGTGTTCGGGGCGCAGCGGTTCGCGCAGCAGCGGGTTGTCCATCAGGTAGATCTGCCCGACGGCGAGATAGTTGGCCGCGCGCCACCAGGCGTGGATCGCGGCCAGTTCTCCCTCGCCGAGCGGTCCGGCGGTCGAGATGTCCGGTTCGACTGCTGTCGGAGTCGCCATCCGGCGGAGGCTAGCGGCGCCCGGTGAACTCCAGTAGTCCCCGTTGGCCCCCGACGAGTCGGAGCAGCAGACTCGGGACACCCGTCGACCGGAAGGACCGCCACCGTGTCCGTGTACTCGCCCGCGAACCCCGAGAGCGTCTTCACCTACGGAGCCCCGCAACTGAAGTTCGGGCACGGCTCCGCCGACGAGATCGGCTACGACCTCAGCCAGACCGGGGCGAAGCGGGCCCTGGTGGTCACCGACCCGGGGCTGGCGGCGACGGGCATCCCGCAGCGGGTGGCCGACCAGATGGCCCAGTTCGGGATCGAGGCGGTCGTCTTCGACGGCTCGCACGTCGAGCCGACCGACGAGAGCCTGGAGCACGCCGTCGGATGGGCCCGCGAGCACGGCCCGTGGGACGCGATCGTCGCCGTCGGGGGTGGCTCCAGCATCGACACCGCCAAGGCGATCAACCTGATGACCACCAACCCCGGCGTGCTGATGGACTACATCAACAAGCCGGTGGGCGGGGGCAAGGCGCCGGTCAACCCGCTGAACCCGCTGATCGCCGTCCCGACCACGACGGGCACCGGCTCGGAGAGCACGACGATCTGCGTCCTCGACGTCCTGTCGCTGAAGGTCAAGACCGGGATCAGCCACGCGCGGCTGCGGCCGACACTCGCCGTGATCGACCCCGCGCTCACCCTCACCCAGCCGGCCGGCGTCACCGCGGCGTCCGGCATGGACATCCTCTGCCACGCCCTGGAGAGCTACACCGCCCGCTGGTACACCACCTACGACCACAAGACGCCCGAGCAGCGGGTGCCCTACTGCGGGTCGAACCCGATCTCGGACATGTGGTCGGAGAAGGCGCTGACCCTGCTGGCCGGCTCGTTCCGGCGGGCGGTCCGGCACGGTGACGACGAGAAGGCGCGCGGGGACATGGCGATGGCCGCGACGTTCGCGGGCATGGGCTTCGGCAACGCCGGCGTGCACATCCCGCACGCCAACGCCTATCCGATCGCGGGCCAGGTGAAGGACTTTCGCCCGTTGGACTACCCGGCCGACGAGCCGATGGTGCCGCACGGGATGTCGGTCTCCCTGACCGCCCCGGAAGCCTTCCGCTTCACCTTCGAGGCATCGCCCGACCGGCACGTCCGGGCCGCGCAGCTGCTCGCCCCGAACGCGGGCGTGCCGACGGACGCCACGGAGTTCCTGCCGACCGTGCTGGTGGACCTGATGCGCGACATCGACATCCCCAACGGGATCGCCGCCGTGGGCTTCGACGAGGGCGACATCCCCAGCCTGGTGGACGGGACGATGAAGCAGCAGCGGCTGCTGGCCACGTGTCCGCGCGAGGTCACCGAGGACGACATCGCCGGCATCTTCCAACGCTCGCTGAACCTGTGGTGAGTCGCTCTACTCCCCTGGACGACGGACTGCTCCCCGCACTGCGCGGGGCCGGGCTCGCCGAGGTCGACGACTCGGGGCTCGCCCGGGCGCTGTACTCCTCGGACGCCTCGCTCTACCGGGTGCTGCCGCGGGCGGTGGTCCGACCGCGGCATCCCGACGAGATCGTCGCCGCGCTGGAGGTCTGCCGGTCCCTCGGCGTCCCGCTGACGGTGCGCGGTGCGGGCACGTCGATCGCCGGCAACGCCGTGGGGCCCGGCGTCGTCCTCGACACCAGCCGGCACCTGTCGGGGGTGCTCGACGTCGACGTCGAGGCCCGGACGGCGACCGTCCAGCCCGGCGTCGTGCAGGCGTCGCTGCAGCAGGCGGTGCAGCCGCGGGGCCTCCGGTTCGGTCCCGATCCGAGCACGCACAACCGCTGCACCGTCGGCGGGATGATCGGCAACAACGCCTGCGGCTCCCGCGCCCTGGGCTACGGCCGGACCTCGGACAACGTGGTGGGGCTGGATGTCGTCACCGGGTCCGGGGAACGGCTGCGGCTGGGCCCTTCGACCACCCCCGTGGACGGCGCCCTCGCCGACCTGCACCGCGTGGTCGCCGGGCAGCTCGCGACGATCCGCACCGAGCTGGGCCGCTTCGGCCGGCAGGTCTCCGGCTACTCGCTGGAGCACCTGCTCCCGGAGCGCGGCTTCGACGTGGCCCGCGCACTCGTGGGCAGCGAGGGGACGCTCGCGCTCGTGCTCGGGGCGACCGTCCGCCTGGTCGCCGACGCCCCGTACCGGGGGCTGGTCGTGCTCGGCTACCCCTCGATGGCCGACGCCGCCGACGCGACCCCGGGCCTCCTGCCGCACTCCCCCACGGCCGTCGAGGGGCTGGACGCCCGCATCGTGCAGCGGCTGCGCGACGTCCCCGCCGCGGTGGTGCCGGAACTGCCTCGCGGGGACGGCTGGCTGATCGTCGAGCTGACCGGCGACACCCCCGGTGAGGTCGCGGACGGGGCGCTGCGGGTGGTCGCCGACTCCGGTGCGGTGGACTCCCTCGTCGTGACCGAACCGGCCGAGGCGGCGGCGATCTGGCGGATCCGCGAGGACGGTGCCGGGCTGGCCGCCCGCACCAGCGAGGGCCGTCCGGCGCACGCCGGCTGGGAGGACGCCGCCGTCCCGCCGGAGCGGCTGGGCGAGTACCTGCGCGAGTTCGACGCGCTGCTGGACCAGCACCGACTGCAGGGCGTCCCGTACGGACACTTCGGCGACGGCTGCGTGCACGTCCGGATCGACTTCCCGTTCGGCCGCGGCGCCGACCAGGGCCGCCGGGCGTACCGCTCGTTCGTCGAGGACGCGGCCCGGCTCGTGGCCGGCTACGGCGGCTCGCTGTCGGGTGAGCACGGGGACGGCCGGGCACGGAGCGAGCTGCTTCCGCTCATGTACTCCCCCGCAGCCATCGACCTGTTCGCGCAGGTCAAAGGGGTGCTCGATCCGGACGACGTCCTGAACCCCGGCGTCCTGGTGCGGCCGGCCAAGCTCGACGCCGACGTCCGGGTGGCCGCCGCACCGCACCGCCGCGAGGGCCTCGCCCTGGCCTACCGGCACGACGGCGGCGACTTCTCCGCCGCGGTGCACCGCTGCACCGGGGTCGGCAAGTGCCGCGCCGACCTGCCCGCGGCCGTCATGTGCCCCTCCTGGCCGGCCACCCGGGAGGAGAAGGACACCACCCGCGGCCGGGCGCGCGTGCTGCAGGAGATGCTCGCGCCGGGCGGACCGGTGAACGGCTGGCGCGCTCCCGAGGTGCACGACGCCCTCGACCTCTGCCTGTCGTGCAAGGGCTGCTCGCGCGACTGCCCGACCGGTGTCGACATGGCGACCTACAAGGCCGAGGTGCTGCACCAGTCCTACCGCCGGCGGCTGCGGCCACGGCCGCACTACACGCTCGGCCGACTGCCGCGGTGGGCTGATCTCGCCGCCCGCGCCCCGCGGGCGGTCAACGCGGTGCTCGCCTCCCGGCTCGGCGGGCGGCTGGCCAAGTGGTCGGCCGGGATGGACCAGCGGCGGGAGGTGCCGCCGTTCGCCCGGCAGACGTTCCGCCGGCAGTGGTCGGAGCGTCCGGCACCGGCCGGGGACGGCGCCCCGGTGGCGTTGTGGGTGGACTCCTTCACCGACCACTTCACCCCGGAGGTGGCGTTCGCCGCCGCCCGGGTGCTGGAGGCGGCCGGTTACCGGGTGCAGGTGCCCGGCGCCGACACCTGCTGCGGGCTCACCTGGATCACCACCGGGCAGCTCGACGCGGCCCGCACGATCCTCGGCGCGACGATCGCGACCCTCGCGCCGCTGGTCGACGCGGGGATCCTGGTGGTCGGCGTCGAGCCGTCCTGCACCGCGGTGCTGCGTGGGGATGCGCTGGAGCTGGTCGGCGGGCCGGAGGCGCAGCGGGTGGCCGCGGGCACCCGCACCCTCGCCGAGCTGCTGACCGGGACGCCGGGGTGGCAGCCGCCGTCACTGGCGGGACTCGAGGTCGTGGCCCAGCCGCACTGCCACCACGCCTCGGTGCTCGGCTGGTCGGCCGACGCCGCGCTGCTGCAGAGGGCCGGCGCCCGGGTGAACCGGCTCGGCGGCTGCTGCGGGCTCGCCGGCAACTGGGGCGTGGAGCGGGGGCACCACGACGTGTCGGTGACGATCGCCGAGCAGCAGCTGCTGCCGGCCGTGCGGGACCTCGACGCCGACGCCGTGGTGCTCGCCGACGGCTTCTCCTGCCGGACGCAGCTCGATCAGCTGGCCGGCCGCCGGGGCCAGCACCTGGCCGAGCTGCTGGCCGAGCGGCTCCCCTGACTCAGGCGGCCGCGTCGCCGTCCCGACGGGCCCGGGCGGCCGCGAGCACCGTCGGGGCCAGCGCCGCGGCGATCTGGCGGTAGCCGGCCGAGGACGGGTGGAACCGGTCGGCGGAGAACAGCGTCGGGTCGGCCGCGAAGGCGGTGCCGATCTCCGCCGCGATGTGGGCGACGACGGCTCCCGCGGCCTCGGCCACCGCCCCCTGGCGCTGCTGCAGCTGCGCGCAGGCGGCCCGCACGGCCGCCCGGAACGCCGGCGGCACGAAGGGAACCGAGGACATGTCGGGCGCCGGCACCACGACGACGTCCGTGCCGGCGGCCTGGAGGGCGGTGACCGCCGCGGCGAGCGCGGCGGTGGCCCCGTCGACCGGCACGAACCGGGCGAGGTCGTTCGCGCCGATCACGACGACGGCGAGGTCGGCCTGCAGCGGTGTTGCGCGGCGGACCTGGTCGGCGAGCTGGGCGGAGACGGCGCCGGGTACGGCGAGGACGTGCAGGTCGACGTCGAAACCGTCGTCGGCGAGAACCGCGGACAGCCGGGGGCCGAGCGCGTCGTCGGGACTCCGGGCGCCCGTGCCGTAGGCGATGGAGTCACCGAGGACGACGAGCCGGAGCGGGGTGGGTGCCACGCAGTGTCCAACGTCGGCCGGCCCGCCGATCGTCCCCGGAACGACGCCTGGAGTGATGTCCCTCCACCGGCCAGAACGGTGGGACAAGTGGCCGATCACGGGACAACGCTGATGCGCGTCCGGTAGGCCGCACGGATGTCCGCCCGGCAGGCTTCCGGCTCGCGCATGAGCCCGCGATAGCTGAACCGCAGCACCACCCACCCGAGAGCGGCGAGAGCAGCGTCCCGGCGCAGGTCCCGCTCCCGCGCCTCCGGGCTGCTGTGGAAGGCCGCACCGTCCAGTTCGACGGCGATCTTCGCCTCCGGCCACGCGGCATCGAGCCGAACGGGTCCCCGGGGCAGGAGCGGGCGGTACTGCTGCTCGCACGGTGGCGTGCCGGGGATCGCCAGGACATTCCGGACGGCGAAAATCTCGAGCGGCTCTCGCAGCCGCCTGCGATGAAGCCCAGCAACTCGGTCAGGGCCGAGCGTCCCGGTAGTTCTGGGCGCATGTCCACCTGGACCAGGAGCTCGTCGACGGCGACCCGCCGTTCCCTCGTGGCTCGGAGAACCGCGTCACGCACCACCCCGTCGAACCCGCGCATGGCGCGGGCGCGGTGGGCCTCGCCCCACGTGTCGAGCAGGGATCGGGGAACCGAGGTGACCGGCAACCCGCGCGCCTGCACGACCGCCCCCACGTCGTGGCTGCGGTGCACCCGCAGCCAACGCGAGCTGCGCACCCGCCGCTCGCTCGGCACGGTCACGTGCAGCTTCGTGACCTCGTTGTCCACGATGCCGTGCAGCGCGAGTGCACTGATGTGGCTCAGCGGCCCGCCCGCATAGCCCGCAGCCGCATGGCACCGGACGGTCCAGTCGTCCACGAGGTCGGGCACCGTGACCCAGCCCGGATGCAGCCGCACGAGCCGTCCGGAGGCGATCCAGCGACCGATGCTGCGGGTTCCGACCGTGGTCGCCAGCGCCGCCGTCGACGTGGTTCGAGCCGGGCCCAGGAGTGACAGGAGGTCGTGCACCGGCACAGCCTGCGAGGCCGCGGCGGGTCTCAGCAGCGGCTCTCTGGCATCTGTGGATGGAGCGCGCACAGCGTCGTCCCTCAGTCGGCCATTACCGCCCTCGGAATGGCCGACTGAGGGACATCGCCCGGGCCGTCAGGCGCGCGGGCCACCGGCGGCGTAGACGACCTGGCCGGAGACGAAGCCGGCACCCTCGCTGACGAAGAAGGACACGAGGTGAGCGATGTCCTCGGGCTGGCCGACGCGGGCCACCGGGATCTGCGAGGCGGCGCCCTTGATGAAGTCCTCGAACGCGATGCCCATGCGCTCGGCGGTCGCCTTGGTCATCTCGGTCTCGATGAAGCCGGGGGCGATCGCGTTGGCGGTGACGCCGAACTTGCCCAGTTCGATCGCCAGGGTCTTGGTGAAGCCCTGGAGGCCGGCCTTGGCCGTGGAGTAGTTGGCCTGCCCGCGGTTGCCCAGCGCCGAGACGCTGGACAGGCTGACGATCCGGCCCCACGTGGCGTCGATCATGTGCTTCTGCACGGCGCGGCTCATCAGGAAGGCGCCCCGCAGGTGCACGTTCATGACCAGGTCCCAGTCGGTCTCGGTCATCTTGAACAGCATGTTGTCGCGGGTGACGCCGGCGTTGTTGATCAGCACCGTCGGACCGCCGAGCTCGGCGGCGACGCGCGCGACGGCGGCCTCGACCTGCTCGGAGTCGCTGACGTCGGCACCGACGGCGAGCGCCGTCCCGCCGGCGGCCTCGATGGCCTCGACGGTGCCCTTCGCGGAGGCTTCGTCCAGGTCGAGGACGGCGACGGCGAACCCGTCCTGGGCCAGCCGGAGGGCGGTCGCGGCACCGATGCCGCGGGCGGCGCCGGTCACGATGGCCACGCGGGGGGTGGTTGCCTCGCTCATGGAAGTTCCCTTCGTACGTCGTGTGCGGCTGCCGTCGCGGACGGCGGGCCGAGAGCTGCCCCGGACACGTTACGGGCGAGTAGCAACGCGGCTGTCACACGGTCGGTCAGGGCCAGATCGACGCGACGACGATCGCGGCGACGGCTAGCTGCACCGCGGCGCTGACCAGGCTGGCCGGATGGAAGGTCGGCTCCATCAGGTGCTGCCCCAGCCGCCCGGGGATGAGCACGTCCAGCGCGACGAAGGCCACGGACTGGAGCACGACACCGAGGACGCCGAAGACGACGGTGTAGAGCAGCGCCTGCCCGAATCCGCTGGTGGCGTTGGTCCAGATGCTGGCGAAGATGATCGCCCCCTGACCGAGGAAGCCGCCGGTGAGGGTGATCGCGGCGTTGAGCGACCGGTTCTCCGCGATGTGCTTTCCCAGGTTGCCGGGGGTGAGCAGGTCGAGGACGTAGAAGCCCAGGACCAGCAGGGCGATGCCGACCCCGGTGTAGGCGGCGGCGAAGCCGATGCTCTGCAGCACGGGGGTGGACCTCCGGGTGGGGATCGGGGAAAAGGCGTGCCAGGTCTACCGCACGGACGACGGGGCGCCCGGAGCGGGGAGGTCAGCCGGGGCGGGCCTCGTCGTCGCCGGCATGACCTCGACGTGGGTGGTGCAGCCGGCGGACCGATGCGAGCGCGGCCCGGCGGGCGTGCATCCGCCGCTTGGCCCGCATGGTCCGCGGCGCGCGCGGTTCCTCGCGCAGGACGGCGTCCAGCCAGTGCCCGCGCGGGTCGAGATCGACCAGCAGCACCTTCACCAGCAGCGTCAGCGGGATGGCGAGCAGCGCACCGAGAGCGCCCATGACCCAGCCCCAGAACAGCAGCGCGCAGAACGTGACCGTCATCGACAGGCCCACGGAGTCACCGACGAACCGCGGCTGGATCAGCGTCTGCACCACGAAGTTCAGCAGCGCGTAGACGACCACCACGGCGATCAGCTCGCCCCAGCCGCCGGCCAGTAGGCCCAGCAGCGCCGGCGGCACGACGCCCAGGACGAACCCGATGTTGGGCACGTAGTTGGTGACGAACGCGAGGAGGCCCCAGATGCCGGCGGCCGGGATGCCGATGATCGACAGCGCGACCCAGTCCCCCACCGCCACGATGCCGCCGAACACCGTGCTGACCAGGAGATAGCTGCGGGTGCCCTGGGTGAACAGGCTCAGGGCGACCGGCAGGTGCGGCCGCTCGGCGGCCACCAGCGCCATCCGCCGGCCGAAGCCGCTGGACTCGATCGCCACGAACACCAGGGCTGTCAGCAGCAGCACGAGGGTGCTCGCGGCGTCCGTCAGCCCGGACAGCAGCCCGGTGGCGACCCCGACCAGCTGGCTGTAGTCGATCTGCGCCACCAGGTCCGACAGCTGGCCGGAGACGATGCCGGCGTCGTTGAGGTCGTTCACCACCCCGTTGATCAGGACCTGGGCCCGATCGGCGTAGTCGGGCAGCAGGGCGGCCAGCTGCGCGATCGAGAGCACCAGCAGCGCCACGAAGGACAGCAGGATCGACCACACGAGGATCAGCAGGACGGCGGTGGCCAGCCAGCTGGGCGCCCCGATCCGGCGCAGCCACCGCTGCACCGGGGTCAGGGCGATGACCACTACCAGCGCGAGGAAGACCGGGGCCACCAGCCAGGCGATCGCCCGCAGTCCCCCCACCGCCACCGTCGCGGCCGCTGCGCCGAGCAGGAGCAGCAGCCAGCGGGGCAGGGCGCCGGAGGCGGGGTCGGCCGCCGGTGACGACGGCGCCGCAGCCGCCGTGGCGTCGACCGATGTCGCACCGGACGGCGGTGGCGCCGGCGCGTTCTCGGCCTGGGCGCCGTCGGCGGTCGTCGGCTCGGGACGGCGCAGCGGACGGCGACCGGTCTGCCCGGTGCCTGCTACGTCCGGTCGTACCGCCATCGCCGCCCCCTCCCTGTCCTCGGTCCTACGGGCACACGATCACCGCTTCCGGCCCGCTCGGCTACCGGGGAGCGTCGAGAAGTGCGCTCATCTCCGGGAGCTCGAAGAACGTGGCGGTCGCCCGGGCGCTCGGCCCGCCGGCGTCGGGGTCGGCGCCGGCGGCCAGCAGCCGGGAGACGGTGTCGGCCGACTGCCGGAAGACCGCGGCGGCGAGGGCCGTCTGACCACGGTCGTTGACCCGGGAATGGTCGGCGCCGCAGTCGAGGAGCGCACCCACCGTTTCGGGGTGGCTGTGGTACGCGGCCAGGACCAGGAGAGTGTCGCCCTTGTCGTTGGTCAGGTTCACCGGCACCCCGGCGTCCACGTAGGCCGCGAGGTCCTCGGTGGCGCCGCTCCGGGCCAGGTCGAAGACCTGCCCGGCCAGCTCGATGACGCCGGGATCGATCGGCTCTCCGCTCACGTGGCCAGCCTAGGAGGGGTCCGCCGCGGCCGGGCGGAGCGGGAGCTTCAGACCCGTGTGGGTCGCCTCGAAACCGAGCCGCTCGTAGAAGCGGCGGGCGTCGTCCCGCGACGTGTCCGTGGTGAGCTGGATCAGCGCGCAGCCGCGCCGGCGGGCCTCCGCGATCGCCCAGCCGAGGATCGCCGTCCCGAGCCCCCGACCGCGGTGATCGACCCGCACGCGGACGGCCTCCACCTGGGCTCGGAGGGCGCCCCGGCGGGACAGGCCGGGGAGGAACGACAGCTGCAGCGTCGCCACCACCCCAGGCCCGTCGACGGCGACGACGAGCAGATGGGCGGGATCGGCGTCGATCATCGCGAAGGCCCGCCGATAGGGCGCCAGGGCGGCGTCGGCGTCGGTGGCCACCTCGCGGCCGGCGCCGAGCGGGTCGTCGGCCAGCAGCCTCACCAGGGCCGGCAGATCCGCGCCCGCCGCCCGCCGGAGGCCGACCTGGGCGCCGCCGACGGTCAACGACGCCAGCTGCTCCGTCGTCAGCGGAGCGCCACCCGGTCGGTGAGCGCCAGGAGGTGCTCCCAGGCCTCGCGGCAGGCGTCCTCCCACTCGCCGTACGAGCGGTCGAAGAACGAGTGCGGCGCACCGTCGAAGACGACGGCGTCCACCTCGGCCCCGGCGGCGCGCATCGTGTCGGCCAGCTTCAGCTGGTCGGCCACCGGGGTGCTGTCGGCGCCGGCGATCATCATCACCGTGGGCAGGTGGGCCTGCTCCGCCGCCGACCCGACCATCGAGGGCCGGCCGTAGAAGCCGGCGCAGCCGGCGAGGTCGAGGTCGCCGCCGGACTGCCGCCACGAGTTGCTGCCGCCGAAGCAGAAGCCGACGGTGATCACCGGCAGGTCGTTCCGCGTCCGGGACCGCAGGTACTCGATGGCCGCGGTGATGTCGGCGTCGATGCTCGCCTGAGCCGTCTGCGGGATGTGCGTCTGCCAGTCGAAGTCGCCGGGTCGGAGCTCGTCGTCGCACAGGCCCGCCGTCCGGCCGAAGTAGTCGATGGCCACCGATGCGGCCCCCGTCTCGGCGAACCGCTCGGCCAGCGCCACGTAGTAGGGGTGCAACCCGCGGACGTCGGGCAGGACGACGACGCCGACGCGTGGCTCGGCCGCGGGCGCGGCGTAGGCGGCGCTGAACTCCGTGCCGTCCGCGGAGGTCAGGGTGAGGACGCCGCGCTCGGTGACGTCACCGGTGCGCGGCGGGGCGGGCGGACGGCTGTCGTGGTCGTGGCACATGTGCTGGTTCTACCCGGACCCGTGCACGGGCGACCGGCTGGGGGTTCGGTCAGCTGTCGGCGGCGGCCGCGGCCGGGCCGGGGTCTCCGCCGAAGACGCGGGCGGCCACCTCCCGGCGGGCGTCGGCCAGCCAGTCGTGCTGCTTGTCGGCCTGCGCGATGAGCCGCTCGAGCAGCGCGACGTCCAGGCGCTCGTCGGCGGCCGCCACCACGCGCAGCGTCTCGAAGCCGCACCGCTTGGCCAGCACGGCCGTGGCGATGAACTCGAACTCGACGAGGTCGCTGAGCGGGGACCGCGACAGCACGTGGCCGTTGAGCTTCAGCCGCGAGACTTTCTCACCGACCCAGGACGCGACCTGCTTGTACTGGCGCACCGGGATCCCGAGCGCGGCCATGGACGAGCGCAGCGCGGCCCGTTCCTCCCGGAGCTCGTCGAGCAGGCCCTCCAGGTTCGGCTCGTGCGCGGTGCCGCGGTGCCGGCCCAGCATGCGGCCCACCAGTTCGATCCCACCGGTGGCGGCGGCCAGGTGGTCGTTGCAGTAGATGCCGAGCAGGTCGAGGTTGCGCACGGCACCAGCTGCGGACGACTCGGACACAGGGCCTCCAGGAAGGGACGACGGACTGCGCACCATTCTCCCTGCGCAGCGAGCAGCCCGCTGGGTCAGCTGCGGAGCAGGACCGCCACGCCGACGCACGCTGCCGCCCAGAGCGCACTGGCGAGCGTGCCGAGGATGAACCGCTCAGCTGCTGCGGGCGCCCGCAGTTCCGCGTAGCGGCCCAGGCCCTTGACCGCGAGGACGACGACCAGCCCCTCGCCCGACCCGGCCAGCAGGGTCGCCGCGACGGCGGCGCGCTCGAGGGCGCCGATCCATGCCCCGCCGCGGAGGATCGCCGGGTCCTGCGGTCCCCCGGTCACGCCCACGGCGGCGGGGTCGGCGGCCCGCAGGACAGCCGTCGCGACGGGTCCTCCGCCGGCCACGGCGGCGAGCACCGCGCCCAGCGCGGCCGCCTCGACGATCTCGGTCGGCGCGTTCCCCCCGGCCCAGGCCAGCGCGCCGGCGAGGGCCAGGAGCCCGGCGAGGAACAGCGCGGCCCACGGTGGGCGCACCCGCTCCCCCTGGGCGGTGAGCAGGAGCCCCAGGACGACGGTCAGCCCCAGCAGGACGAGGACGGCGGTGTTCATGGCTCGCTCATCCTTCCGCGCGGGTCAACAGTCGGGCCGCGGTGGGACGCAGGTCGCGCTCGAGGTCCCACAGACCGGCAGCGAGCCGCTGACCCACGGCCTGCCGGGAGATGCCGAGCTCCACGGCCGCGTCGGCCTGCGTCCGCCCGGAGCCGACGAGGGTGATCGCCTCCCAGGCCTGGTCGCTCCTGCGCTCCACGATGACGGCGACGGCGGTGAGGACCGCCTGGGCGTCGGCGGCGTCGGCGGGCACCACGCCCCGGACCGCCAGCCTGGCGGGCCGCTGTTTCGCGGCGTCCACGGCACGGCGGGCGCACAGGAAGGCCGGGCCCGCGCCGGCGCGGGTGCTGGGCGGGAGGGGCGTCTGCACCGGCCCGGCGCCCACGCCGATGCTCCATTCCCCGGCCCGGACGA
The DNA here is from genome assembly GCF_004570875.1 of Blastococcus sp. CT_GayMR16. Classification (GTDB taxonomy): domain Bacteria; phylum Actinomycetota; class Actinomycetes; order Mycobacteriales; family Geodermatophilaceae; genus Blastococcus_B. Next base: position 21,708 of record NZ_SPQK01000023.1, read on the forward strand.
GCTGCGCGACCACCTCGACGACGTCGTCCGGGTCGGCGAGCACCCCCTGGAACTCGTCACCGGCCGTCCGCTCGAAGCCGAGCACGGTCGCGACGGTGCTGTTGAGCCGGCGCAGCACCTCGGGAACCCGGTCGGGGCTGCTCCGGCTGGCACGCTGGTCCACAGTCAGCACGTACGGCACCCGGCAAGGCTGACAGCTTTCATGGCCAGATGCAAGCCTCAGAGCTTGTCGACTACCTCGGCCGGGAAACCGCCGGTCGCGATCGGGCCCCAGCCGGTGATCGTGATCCGCAGCAGCGACTTCCCCTGGCGGGTCATCGCCGCCCGGTAGTCGTCCCAGTCGGGGTGCTCGCCGCTAATGGAGCGGAAGTACTCGACCAACGGTTCGAGAGCCTCGGGCAGGTCGAGGACCTCCGCCGCGCCGTCCACCTGGACCCAGGGTCCGGTGAAGTCCGACGAGAGGACGCACATCGACACCGCCGGGTCGCGGCGGGCATTGGCGACCTTCGCGCGCTGCGGATACGTGGAGACGACGATGCGCCCCTCGCCGTCGACACCGCAGGTCACCGGGGAGAGCTGGGCACCGCCCTCCCGCCGGCGGGTCAGCAGCACGGCCTGGTGCCGGGGGCGGAGGAACTCGAGCAGGGCGTCGCGGTCGACCCGGTCGGCGGTCGCGGTCTTCGGCATGACGAGGACGCTACGACTTGATCGCGATGATCGTTTCCGTCCGGTCCGGCCCGCGCATCTGTGTTGAGATCGACGTCATGAGGCTCCGCCCACCCGGCCGTTCCACCGACGACAAGGCTGCCGCCTCCTCCCCCGACGCCCCCCACCCGGAGAAGGCCGCGGTCACGACCGCGCCGGCGCCCTCGGCCGAGCGCGGCCCGAAGCTGCGCGCGGGGAGCCGGAAACTGGCGATCGCCTCAGCCCAGTTCCTGCTCATCGTCGCCGCCGTCGTCGTCCTCGGGTACGTCCTGGGCAGGCTCTGGTCGATCCTGCTCCCGGTCGTCCTCGGCCTGCTGATCGCCACGGTGCTGTGGCCGGCGACCCGCTTCCTCCGCAAGCACGGCTGGCCGCCGGCTCTGGCGGCGACCACGGTGCTGCTCGCGTTCATCGTCGCCTTCGTCGGGATCATCGCCGCGATCGCGCCCTCGGTCGCCGACCAGGTCACCGAGCTCGCCGATGCCGCGACCGCCGCCCTGCAGGACGTGCAGGAGTGGCTGCAGGGCCCGCCCTTCAACCTGGGCGAGGACCAGATCGGTGAGGCCGTCGACTCGGTCATCAACTCCATCCAGGGCAACGCGCAGAACATCGCCGGGTACGCCCTCACCGGCGTCTCCGCGGTCGGCAACAGCCTGATCAACCTGGTGCTGGCCCTCGTGCTGGTCTTCTTCTTCCTCAAGGACGGCCCGCGCTTCGTCCCGTGGCTGGCCGCCCAGACCGGCCCCAAGGCCGGCCGGCACGCGGCGGCCCTGTCCTACAAGACCTGGGCGACGCTCTCGGAGTTCATCCGCCAGCAGGCGCTCGTGGGGTTCATCGACGCGTTCTTCATCGGCCTGGGGCTGTGGATCCTCGGCGTTCCGCTGGTCCTGCCGCTGGCGGTGCTGACCTTCTTCGGTGGGTTCATCCCGATCATCGGTGCGTTCGTCGCCGGCGCGTTCGCCGTCCTCGTCGCGCTGGTCAGCAACGGCGTCACGACCGCGCTGATCGTGCTGGGCATCGTCATCCTGGTGCAGCAGATCGAGGGCAACGTCCTCCAGCCCATCATCCAGGGCCGCGGCTTCAACCTGCACGCGGCGGTGGTCATCCTGGCCGTCACCGCGGGCAGCAGCCTGGCGGGCATCACCGGGGCGTTCCTCAGCGTCCCGGTCGCGGCGTTGATCGCCGTCATCTACCGCTATGTGCGCGACGAACTCGACGAACGCAACCCCGAGGTGGCCGACGACGGCACGCGTGCCCGGATCACCGGTGACGACTCCGGGGCCGAGATCGTGCACGAGCAGGTCGCCCCGCCCGCCGAGGGCGGGCGCGAGCACTGACCTCCCCCGCCGGGGGAGCATGGGGAATGCCGGGGCACCCGCCGCGGCTGCACCCCTCGTCGGCCGGATCGGTCGGCAGCGAACGTCAGGGAGGACCCACCGTGGCCCAGCGACCGGAGGAGCTCGTCGAGCTGCTCCCCGAGGCCGAGCGCTTCCTCGCCCGCGAGGCAGCGGTCAGCGAGCCGGCCGAGCGCGCCGGGCTGGTGCTGGTGCACGACCTCGCCGGCGACTTCGACGCCGCCCACGCCGGAGCGCTGGCGGGCGCGCACCTGCTGGCCGCGCTGCCGCACGAGGTGATCGCCCGCTTCGACGCCGACAGCCTCGTCGACTACCGCGCGCACCGTCCGCGGATGACGTTCAGCGGCGACCGCTACGAGGACTTCGCGGCGCCGGAGATCGCGCTGTACGCCCTGGAGGACGACGCCGGCGTGCCGTTCCTCCTGCTGCACGGCACCGAGCCCGACTACGCCTGGGAGCGGTTCGTCGCCGCCGTCGCCCAGCTGGTCGAGCGCTTCGGCGTCACCTCGGTGGTCGCCATGCAGGCCATCCCGATGCCGGTCCCCCACACCCGGCCGGTCACCGTCACCGCGCACGCCACGCGGCGGCAGCTGATCGAGCCCTATCCGGTGTACTGGGGCGAGATGCGGATCCCCGGCAGCGTCTCCTCGCTGCTGGAGCTCCGGCTCGGCGAGGCCGGCGTCGACGCCCTCGGCGTGGCCGCCCACGTGCCGCACTACCTCGCCCAGGCGACCTACCCGGCCGCCTCGCTGACCCTCCTCGAGCACATCGAGAAGCTGACCGGCCTGCACCTGCCGACGGAGACGCTGGCCGAGGCCGCCCAGGCCAACCGCACCGAGATCGACGAGCAGATCGCCCGGTCCACCGAGAACACCGCCGTCGTCGCCGCCCTCGAGCAGCAGTACGACAACTTCACCGCCGCCCGCGAGGGCACCGACCTGCTCGGTAGTTCGGGTGAGGTGCCCAGCGCCGAGGAGATCGGCGCGGAGTTCGAGCGGTTCCTCGCCGACCAGGACCGCAAGCGCCCGCGCGACTGACACCGGTACGACCAAGGGCCCCTCAGGCGAACCTGAGGGGCCCTTCGTCGTCGGCGCGCCGGGTCGTCAGTCCGCGAGGACGACGCGCTCGTTCGGCACGCAGTGCGTCATGGTCAGACCGCTGACGTCGCGCGGACCGTTCTTGCCGAGGTTGGCCGCACGCTGGAGCTCGGCCTCGGTCAGCGTCTGGGTCTGCAGCGGCGCCAGGCCTCGGATGTCGTCCGCGCTGATGCCGATCCCCTCGCCGACCCGCTGACCCAACTCGTCCTCGGCCATGAACAGGTGCCAGACCATCCGCTCCTGGATCGGGCGGTCACACTGGGACAGCCCACCGATCAGCTGGGCGACCAGCTCGTCCTTCTCCCAGTCCTCCGACAGCAGGTACCGCTGCCCGGCCTGCGTGTAGTCGTCGGTGCGGGGGATCCGCTTGCGGGTGAGCCGGCCGGTGATCTCCGGGCCCTGCTCGTCGTGCGTGGGGTACTCGGCCTCGCGCAGGCCGCCGAGGATCGACGGCTCGTAGTTCACGTGCGGGTTCTGCCCGGCGCCCAGGTCCACCCCGTAGGCCATCTGGCCGTCGCGCTGGTTGGTCGCGACGCGGGCGGCCTTGGCCTGGTTCACCGGCAGCTGCAGGTAGTTCGGGCCCACCCGGTAGCGCTGGGTGTCGGAGTAGGAGAACGTCCGGCCTACCAGCATCTTGTCGTCGGAGAAGTCGAGGCCGTCGACGAGCACACCGGTACCGAAGGCGATCTGCTCGCTCTCGGCGAAGAAGTTCTCCGGCGCCCGGTTGAGCGTCATGGTGCCGACCTTGCGCAGCGGGAAGTCGTTCTCCGGCCAGGTCTTGGTGTCGTCCAGCGGGTCGAAGTCCAGCTCGGGGTGGTCGTGGTCGTCCATCAGCTGGACGTAGAGGTCCCACGAGGGGTACTCGCCGCGCTCGATGGCCTCGTAGAGGTCCTTGGTGTGGACGCCGAGCTCCTTGCCCTGCGCCACCTCCGCGTCGGCCGACGTCCAGGACTTGACGCCCTGCTTGGGGAGCCAGTGGTACTTGACCAGCCGGGTCTCACCGGCGGCGTTGACCCACTTGTAGGTGTTCACCCCGAAGCCCTGCATGTGCCGGTAGGACGCCGGGATGCCACGGGGGCTCAGCACCAGGGTGATCATGTGCATCGCCTCGGGCGACTGCGACCAGAAGTCGAACACCCGGTTGGGCACCTGGCGGTCGAAGTTCACCGGGTCGGGCTTCTGCGAGTGGATGAAGTCGGGGAACTTGACGGCGTCCCTGATGAAGAAGACGCCGAGGTTGTTGCCGACGAGGTCCCAGTTGCCGTCCTCGGTGTAGAACTTCACCGCGAATCCGCGGGGGTCGCGGGTGGCCTCGGAGGAGTCGCGGCCACCGGCCACCGTCGAGAACCGAAGGGCGACCTCGGTCTCCTTGCCCTTCTCCTGGAAGAGCTTGGCGCGGGTGTACTTCGAGATCGGCTCGTCGCCGACGGTGCCGTCGGCGACGAAGACACCGAACGCGGTGGCGCCGCGGGCGTGCACGACGCGCTCCGGGATCCGCTCGCGGTCGAAGTGGCTGATCTTCTCGAGGAACTGGTAGTTCTCCAGGGTCGCGGGCCCACGGGCGCCCACCGTCCGCTGGTTCTGGTTGTCGTAGACCGGGTGGCCCTGACGGTTGGTCAGGACGGCGCGGTCGGCCTCACTGGCGGGCGGACCCTGCGATGCGACGTCGGTCATGCGGTAGCTCCTCCTCGGATGTCCAACTGGTGGTTCTGGCGGTTCGGGCCATGGCAGACCGAACACAGCCCCCAGAACACGACCTCGGCCTCGTCGACGACGAAGCCGGCCGCATCCGAGGGACTCAGACAGGGGGCCGCCCCGACGGCGCAGTCGACATCGGCGACCACGCCGCACGAGCGGCAGACCAGGTGGTGGTGGTTGTCCCCGACCCGGAGCTCGAACAGCGCGGGTGCGCCGGCCGGCTCGATGCGGCGGGCGATCCCTCCGGCGACGAGCGCCTTCAGTACGCCGTAGACCGCCTGCGGGGACAGGGACGGGTGCAGGTCGCGCGCGCCGGTGACGATGGTGTCGGCGTCGGCGTGCGGGTGCTCGGCGAGCACGCTGAGGACCGCCAGCCGCGGCCGCGTCACCCGCAGACCCGCACCGCGCAGCTCGTGCGCCCAGGCCGTCTCCATCGCGACCCACTGAACGCCCTTGTTTTGAATCAGTCAAATCAAGCGCGGACGGTCCCAGTCCCTGAGACGACGCACCGTGACGTGTTGATCAGGTCTCCTGATCACGATGGGTCCTGGCTCACGGTCGACGGTGAGCTAGGACCCAGAACGATCAGGTCACCTGATCAACACGGAGCTCAGGCGAAGACGATGGTGCGCGGGCCCTCGACGATGATGCGGTCCTCCACGTGCCAGGTCACCGCCTGCGCCAGCACCTGCCGCTCGACGTAACGGCCCACCCGGCGCATGTCCTCGACCGTCGCCCGGTGGTCGATGCGCGCGACCTCCTGCTCGATGATCGGGCCGGCGTCGAGGTCCGGGGTCACGTAGTGCGCGGTCGCCCCGATCAGCTTCACCCCGCGGTCGTGCGCGGCCTGGTACGGGTTCGCACCGACGAACGCCGGCAGGAAGCTGTGGTGGATGTTGATCAGCCGCTCCGGGAACCGGCTGCAGAAGTCGGCCGACACGATCTGCATGTAGCGGGCCAGGACCACCAGGTCGACGCCGCCGACCAGTTCCAGCGCGGCCGCCTCCGCCTCGGCCTTCGTCTCCGGGGTGACCGGCACGTGGTGGAACGCGATCCCGGCTGCCCGAGCGACCGGCTCCAGGTCGCGGTGGTTGGAGACGACGCAGGCGATCTCGGCCCGGAGGTCGCCGGCCCGAACCCGGTAGATGAGCTCCTGGAGCACGTGGTCGGTCCGGCTCACGAACACCGCGAGGGTGGGCCGGCGAGCGGCCTCGGTCAGGCGCCACGTCATGCGCCACTCCCGGGCCAGGAGGGCCAGTGCGCCCTCGAGCTGGTGCCGGCGTGCGGCCAGGTCCTCGAGGACGAACTCCAGCCGCAGCGTGAACGTGCCGCCGGTGGGGTCGGACGAGTGCTGCTGCGAGTCGATGATGTTCGCACCGGCATCGGCCATGAGCCGGGACAGGACGGCGACGATCCCGGGCCGGTCGGGGCAGCGGACGACGAGCCGCCCCACGTCGGTGAACCGGGGGTCGCGCGCGTCAGTCACGACAAGATCGTCGCAGATGCCGCGACCGGTCTCCGGTCAGTCCGTGTCGAGGCAGAGGCAGAAGGGGTGGCCGGCCGGATCCAGGAGCACCCGGACGTTCTCCTGCGGCTGGTGGGCAGCGACTGTCGCTCCCAGCGAGACCGCCTCGTCCACCGCCGAATCCAGGTCACCGACCTGGAAGTCGAAGTGCATCATCGTCCGCTGCCTGCCCTCGACCGGGGGCCAGACGGGCGGCGTGTACCCGGTCGCCTGCTGGAAGACGACGTAGACCGACCCCTCCGGAGCCGCGAGGATGGCCGTTCCCGGTTCCTCGTGCCCGATGGGCCAGCTGAGCAGCTCCGAGTAGAACCGGGCCAGGGCACCGGGATCGGGCGCCTCGATGGCCGTTCCCCACCACATGCCGTTCGTCCGCGATCGCACGGGTGCAGCGTCCTAGACCTCGGGCAGCTCCGCGCGGCGGGCGTTGGCGACGTCGAAGAGGTCGCCGTACTCCTCGACCCGGGCCAGGACCTCGTCGGTGGTGAAGCGCAGGGTGGCCGGGTCGGCGCCCTCGCGCACCGCGTCGACCTCGTCCCAGCCGATCGGCGTGGACACCGTCGCGCCCGCCCGGGCCCGCAGCGAGTACGGCGCCACCGTCGTCTTCGCCGGGTTGTTCTGGCTCCAGTCGATGAGCACCTTGCCGGGACGCAGCACCTTCTCCATGCGCCAGACGACGTCGTCGGGGGTCTCCGCCGAGAGTTCCTCGGCCAGCCTCTTGGCGTACCGGCTGGGGTGCTCGCGATCGGCCGCCACGATCGGTGCGTAGACCTGCATGCCCTTCGACCCCGAGGTCTTGACCACCGGGTCCAGCCCGTCGGCCTCCAGTCGCTCCCCGAGGCGTTCGGCGACCGCGCAGCACTCGGTCAGCCCGGTCTCCGGGCCCGGGTCGAGATCGAGCACCAGCAGGTCGGGGAGCTGCGGCACGCCGTCGTCGTCGACCTGCCACTGGGGCACGTGCAGTTCCAGCGCCGCGAGGTTGGCCGCCCAGGCCAGGTCGGCCACCGACTCCAGGACGACCATGTCCAGCGTCTCCCGCCCCGTCGAGCTGCCCGGGCTCGGGATCGTCACGCGGCGGACCCACTCGGGGGCGTGCCGCGCGCTGTTCTTCTCGAAGAACGTCTGCCCCTCGACGCCGTCGGGCCAGCGGGTGAACGTCACCGGGCGGCCGGCCAGGTGCGGCAGGAGCACCGGCCCGACCCGTACGTAGTAGTCGATCACCTGGGCCTTGGTGACCTCGACCTCCGGGAACAGCACCTTCTCCAGGTTGGAGACGCTCAGCGTCCGCCCGTCGATCTCCACCCGCTGCTTGGCCGGGCTCATGGCTCGACCACGACGTCGTCCGGTTCGAGGTCGTCGCGGACGCCGCGCCACGAGGGATGGCGGAGCCGCCCGTCGGTCGTCCAGACCGCGTACGCCACCTCGCCCACCAGGTCCGGCTCCACCCAGTGCGCGTCCCGCGTGACCTCGCGGGGCAGGGTGCCGGAGAACGGGGACGTCGTCCGCGAGGTGAGCATCCGCTTCAGGTCCGTGAGGTCCTGGTCGGTGAAGCCGGTGCCGACGTGCCCCGCGAAGACCAGCCGCCCCTCGTCGTCCGGGACGCCGAACAGCAGCGACCCGATCCCCCCGGCCCGCCGTCCCTGGCCGGGCCGCCAGCCGCCGACGACCACCGCCTGGGACCGGAAGTTCTTCACCTTGCGCCAGTCGGGGCCCCGCAGCCCCGGGCGGTAGACCGAGTTCAGCCGCTTCGCGACGACCCCCTCGAGCCCGTTCTCCTGACTGGCGGCCAGCACCTGCGCCCCTCCCCCGGGGAACCACGGCGTCGCCACCCAGCGGTGCCCCGCGAGGCCCAGGGCGTCCAGCCGCTCCCGGCGCTGCGCGTAGGGCACCCCGAGCAGGTCCTCGCCGTCCCAGGACAGCAGATCGAAGACGAGATAGGTGACCGGCTTCTCGGCGGCCATGCGGGGCACCTCGGGGCCCGTGCGGTGCATCCGGTTCTGCAGCGCCCCGAAGTCCGGGCGGCCGGCGGCGTCCATGGCCACGATCTCGCCGTCCACCACCGCGTCGTGCCCGGTGAGCGCGGCCGGGAGCCGCGCCACCTCGGGATAGCGCACGGTGATCTCGGTGCCCTTGCGCGAGGTCAGCACCAGGACCCCCCTGTGCACCGAGGCGACCGCGCGCACGCCGTCCCACTTGAACTCGTAGCCCCACCGGTCGTCCTCGTCCGGCGGGGGCAGCTCCCCTGCGGTGGCGAGCATCGGCCGCGGTGCGTCGGGCCGGACCGGCGGCGGGGTGGCGTCGAGCTTGCGGATGTTCCAGGCGCCGTCGTCCAGCGGGAACAGCGCGTAGCGGCCGGCCAGCCGGCGGCCGTCGAAGGTCACGATGATGTGCCGCTCGTCCCACTTCTCGGTGGCGTAGCGGCCGGCGTCCCAGATGGTGACGGCGCCGCCGCCGTACTCGCCGGCAGCGATGTCACCGGCGAACGAGGCGTACTCGAGCGGATGGTCCTCGGTCGGGACGGCGAGCCGGTTCGTGCCGGCCTCGGTCGGCGGGCCCTTGGGCACCGCCCAGCTCTTCAGGACGCCGTCGCGCTCGAGCCGGAGGTCCCAGTGCACGCGCTCACCGGTCCGGCCGCGAGGGGTGTGGTGCTCCTGGACGACGAAGGTGTCGTCGTTGCCGGTCGGCAGTGGACTGCCAGCGGCGGGAACGGGCTCGGCCGTGCGCGCCGGGTCCCGCTTGGCGCGGTACGCGGCGAGCGGATCCTCCCGCCCACCGCGCGGACGCGGCGGCACGTCAGGCGCTGCGGCGGGCGCGCTTGGCAGGTGGCCTGTCCGCGGTCGTCTTCTTCGCCGCGGTGCTCTTGCTAGCGGTGCTCTTGCTGGCGGTGGTCTTCTTCGCCGCGGTCGTCTTCTCCGCCGCTGCCGCCTTCTTGGCCGGCGCCTTCTTGGCGGGGGCGGCCTTCTTGGCCGGCGCCCGCTTGGCGGGAGCCTTCGCGGCCGGCGCATCCTCCGCGGAGTCGCCGTCGTCCGCGTCGTCGGCGGACCCGCCGCGGGCCCGCTCGACACTGCGGCGCAGCGCGCTCATGAGGTCGACGACGGCGGCTCCGGAGTCGGGCACCTCCGGCACCTGCTGGACCTCGCCACCGCTCTGCTTGGCCTCGAGCAGCTCGGTCAGCGCCGCGCGGTAGTCGTCGGTGAACTCGGTGGCATCGAACTCGCCGGTCATCGAGCTGATCAGCGCCTCGGCCATCTTCAGCTCCTGGGGCCGGACGCTGATGTCCTCGTCGAGGAACGCGAAGTCGGGACGGCGGATCTCGTCGGGCCACCGCATCGTGTGGAGGACGAGCACGCCCTCCTTCACGCGCAGGGCGGCGAGGGACTCGCGCTGCCGGATGGCGATCTTGGTGATCGCGACCTGCCCGGCGTTCTCGAGGGCGTCGCGCAGCAGCACGTAGGGGCGCGCGGCCGGGCCGTCGGGCTCGAGGTAGTAGGTCTTCTCGAACATGATCGGGTCGATCTCGTCCTGGTCCACGAACTCGAGGACCTCGATCTCGCGCCGGGTGCTCAGCGGGAGGTCGTCGAAGTCCTCGTCGGTCAGGATGACGACCTGGCCGTCGGGCAGTTCGTAGCCCTTGGCGATGTCGCTGTACTCGACCTCTTCGCCGTCGATCGAGCAGACCCGCTTGTACTTGACCCGTCCCCCGTCGGTGGCGTGCACCTGGTGGAAGCGGATGTCCTTGTCCTCGGTGGCGGAGTACAGCTTCACGCCGATGCTGACGAGGCCGAACGACACAGCCCCGCGCCAGATCGATCGCATGCTGCCCCTTCCCGAACCGGGCCCAAGCCCCTGACGGACCCGGAACCGGGTCAAGATCACAGGATAGGTCCGGCCGGGCCCCCGCGGCAGGTCGACCGACGTGCGACGTCCCCCGGATGGAGTAAGGACCCCCCTCGCCCTCCACCGCTCGCAAGCTCTTGTCGGGCCCCTGCGAGCGGGCCTGATCAGTCCTCCTCGTCGACGCCTTCGGACTGGGGTGCGAGTCCGCCGTTCTGGATGCCGTCGTAGACGAACTGGAGGACGTCGGAGCCGGCCACCATCGTCATCGTGAGAGCGGCCAGGCGGGTGGCCTTGGGAGCGGTCACGTAGCCGAACACGAAGCCGGTGCCGACCCACTGGGCCAGGCAGAACGGGCAGGTGAGCAGTTCCCCCACCGCGTGCTTGGCACCCCCGTGCTCGCGGACCTCCTCGGCGACCTCCGCGTGCCCGGAGGGTCCCTCGAACCGCACGAACGGCGCCCGGATCGGGGCGGTCACCGGGTCCTTCGCGATGCGCCGGGCGAGGCGGAAGGTGGCCACGGTCAGCAGGAAGGCGTCCCCGACCGGGATCCGCTCCGGCAGCTCGCGCCCCGACGCGCGCACCGCCGCCGCTGCGGCCGACACCAGCCCGACGTAGACGCCCATCGCGCCGAGGTCGCCGGCGAGTGGGCGCGGCTCGCCGTTGGTGTACTCCCGCTTCTGGGTGCGGGCCCACCGGCGGACCGGTGCGCCGATCCGCAGGACCTCGTCTGCAAGCGACATGGCAGCGCGCTACCCCTGCCCCGGTCTCCGCAACCGGCCCACCCGACGGCGTGCGCCAACCCACACCGGCGCATGGCCGCCGGGGGGACGGGTAGGGCGGGAGTCAGACACGGGTCGGAGGACCGGTTCCCCGCCCCGCCGCGCTCCCGCGGTCCGGCGCGGACCCGTGCAGAAGGAGGCACCGAATGACGCAGCCCGAGGGCCAGACCGCCCGCGACATCTTCCCCGAGGACGAGGGCCTCCCGGAGGTCGCGAACGACGACTCCCCCACCAGCGAGATGGCCGAGGACCCGGAGTTCGCCCCATTGCCCGGTGAGCGTCCCGGCGCCAGCGTCGACTTCGGCACCACCTCGGAGGAGCAGGCCGAGGGCGAGTCGCTCGACGGCCGGCTGGCCCGCGAGATCCCGGACGGCGCCCCGGACGTCCGGCCGGCCGAGGACCCCCAGCGCGCGCACGCCCAGTTCGAGCAGGACCTGGACACGACCCAGCCCACCGACTCGGGCACCGAGCGGACCGCCGACGACCTCGAGGCCACCGCAGATACCGCCGTCGGCGGGGAGGGACCCGAGGAGAGCGCCGTCCACATCATCGACGGCTGACCCCGTTGAAGCCCCACCCCTGACGCGCCTCGCCGGGGGTGGGTTGGCACGTGCTCGTACGGTTGTCTACGTTTGTGATCGCGGTTCAGCAGGAAGCCGCGAAACGGTTCCGGGGCAATCCCCCGGCGCCGACACCCGTTCGACCACCTGCGGAACCGGGGACGTCCAGTTCCCGGATCGCACAGCGGTAGATTGTCGGGGCGGTCCGCCGTCCCGGTACCGCCGAGAGGAGCACTGTCCGTGACCACTTCCGACCTTCCCGCCGAGGGGCAGCCCGACGTGTCGACCGAAGGCACCGAGGCACCCTTCGACGACGTGATCACGCTTTCCACCTCCACCGGTGACGACGGCGTGGTGACGGTGACGGTCGTCGGCGAGGTGGACACGTTCACCGCTCCCGTGCTGCGCTCGACGCTGGACAGCCAGCTCGAGCAGCAGCCGAAGGAACTCGTCATCGACCTGTCCGGCGTCCAGTTCCTCGGCTCCGCCGGACTGGCCGTGCTGGTGGAGACGCAGAAGTCCTCCCGCGCCCGCGAGGTCGCGCTGAGCCTGATCGCCACCACTCGCGCCGTCACCCGCCCGCTCGAGGTGACCGGCCTGATCGACCTGTTCACGATCGCCGACAGCAGCGCTCGCTGAACGACCGCCGGGACCACCCGGCGCGCACGAACGAACGAAGGCCCCGCCGAACGGCGGGGCCTTCGTCGTCTCCTGGCCTACGCCGACAGCATCTGGCAGACCGCGGCCTCGAGCACCTTCTGGGTGTCTCGGTCGGCCATGCCCCCCGACGACAGGGCCTCCTCGGCCTCCCGCAGCACGTGGGCGACGGTCTCCCCGTGCTCGAACCGGTCGACGACCCGGGGGTCGACGTAGCTCGCCTTGCACACCGCCGGGGTGTTCCCGAGCTGCTCGCTGACCTGCTTGTACGCGGCGCTGACGACCTTCTTGCGGGCCGTCCGGCTGGCCGGCGGCGGCACCTCCGCGAGCGCCGCCGCCATGAGCACGGTCGCGGTCCAGGTGCGGAAGTCCTTCGCGGTGATCTCCGCCCCGCTGATCTCCTTGAGGTAGGCGTTGATCTCGGCGCTGGTCACGTCGCGCCACTCGCCGTCCCCGGTCTGGTAGGCCAGCAGGTCCTCCCCCGCGTCGGCCGGGCGTTCCAGCAGCTGCCGGACGACCGTGGCCGTCGGCCGGTCGGTGATCTCCACCTCGCGGTCGATCCCGCCCTTGGCCGTGTAGGAGTAGAAGGTCCGCTCACCGCGGACCGACACGTGCGAGCGCTTGAGCGTGGCCAGCCCGTAGGTGCCGTTCTCCACCTCGTACTGCTCGCTGCCGACACGGAAGGCCCCGAGGTCGAGCAGACGGATCGCGGTGGCCAGCACGCGGTCCCGGTTCAGGCCCCGGGTGCGCAGACCGGCCTTGACGGCGTCCCGCACGTCCGGGAGCTGGTGGGCGATCTCCAGGACCCGCTCGTGCTTCTCGGCGTCGCGCCGGGTCCGCCACTCGTCGTGGTACCGGTACTGCCGCCGGCCGGCCGCGTCGACGCCGGTGGCCTGGATGTGCCCGTTCGGCCAGGGGCAGATCCAGACGTCCTTCCAGGCCGGCGGGATGGCCAAGCCACGGATCCGGTCGAGCCGGTCGTCCTTGATCAAGGTGCCGTCGACGTCGGAGTAGGCGAAGCCCCGCCCGGCCCTGCGACGCCGGTACCCGGGTCCGTTCACGTCGCTGCGCCGAAGTCTCACGTCCGGAGGATGTGCACCGGACCGGTTCCCCAAACCGTCCGCGGGTGCGCGGTCGCTCCGCCGGGGGGATCAGCGCAGATCGACCAGCCCACCGAGTCCACTGATCTGCAGGATGTGCCGGGTGACGCCGCCCTCGGGCGCGTGGACGACGAGCCGCCAGCCCTCGTCGCGGCCGATGCGGGCGATCGCGAGGACCACCCGGACGGCCGCACTGCTGAACAGGGTGACCGCGCCGAGGTCGAGCTCGACCCGGCCGGTGCCTCCGTGGCTGGCCTCCAGCAGCCGGATGCGCATCTGCTCGGCGCTGATCTCGTCGACCGCGCCGGCGACCGAGACGACCGGCCGCGGGCCGTCGCGGTCGACGCTCACGGTCGCGCTCGCGTGGTTCGCCGAGTGGTCGGGGTCGACGTCGGGCGTGCGGCGGAGGCGGACGCTGAGCGTGACCGTCGTCCCGCGTTCCTCCTCCTCGAACACCACGGTGTCGACGAGCTGCCGCATGATCAGCAGCCCACGTCCCCGGTCGCCCGGGTCGCGGTCCGGCGGGCGCCAGGTGCCCTCGTCCCGGACCGTGACGGTCAGGACGCCGTCCACGTCCACGGAGGCCGTGACCCACATCGGGCCGGGCTCCGAGCCCTGGTAGGCGTGCTCGGCGGCGTTGGCACAGGCCTCGCCGACCGCCACCATGACGCCGACCCGGTCCTGCTCCCCCATCCCGAGGGCGGCCAGCCAGCCGCCGAGGCGGCGGCGCACCCCCGGCAGGGCCGAGGGGACGGCGGTCAGTTCCAGCTGCAGCGGCTCCAGCGCGGTCTCGCGGCGGTGCGCCACGAGGACGGCGACGTCGTCCGGCCAGCCCTGCGGCCGCCGGACCCCCTCGGCCACGGAGGAGGCCAACCCGGCCGAGGCGTCCGCCTCGAGCGCACCGGGCGCCCGGAGCACCGAGCGCGAGACGTCCGCCAGGCGGCTCAGCGCCTCGTCGGGGACGGCGGCGCCGCCGGCGATGGCCCCGTTGGAGAAGAGCACGAGCGTGGCGCCCTGCTCGAGCACGTGCTCGGAGATCTCGGTCTTCACGCCCGGCAGGCTGCCGAGCGGAGGCCGCGGGGTGCCCGGGAGGAACGACGTCCGGCCGTCGGCGTGGACGACGAGCGGCGGTGGATGCCCGGCCGCGCCGTAGGTCAGCGTGCCGGTGCCCGCGTCCAGGACGCCGTAGAACACCGAGGCGCCCTCGACGTCGTCCATCTGGGCGGCGAAGTCGTCCAGGGCGGCGAGCACCACCCGCGGCGAGGGATCCCGCAGCGCGGTCGAGCGCATGGCTCCCCGGAGGCGGCTCATCGCGCCCGCCGCGGGCACGCCGTGGCCCACGGCGTCACCGACGACGAGGGCAACCCGGCCGGCGCCCAGCGGGACCGCGTCGTACCAGTCGCCGCCGGCCGCACGGGCCGACGACGCCCGGTGGTAACTGCCGGAGAGGCGCAGGTCGGGCAGCATCGGCAGCGACGGGGGCAGCAGCGAGAGCTGCGCCTGCTCCACGAGGTCGACCGGCTGCTTGGGCCACAGCGACATGTCGGTCGCAGTGTCGTCGGGCTCGAGCACGAGCAGCACGCCGGGGCCACCGGCCACGCGCATGGGCCGCGCGATCACCGTGGCTGACGTGCCGGGCTCGCCGAGCGGGCCGCAGAGGGTCTCGGGACGTCCCGTGCGGAGGACGTCGTCGACGACCTCGGCGACCGAGCGGCCGTCGACGAAGGGGAACCCGCTGCGGTCGGTACCGAGTTGCCGCGCACGAGCGTTCGCCCAGACGGGCTCGGCAGCGGAGGTGAGGCAGTAGATGGCGGCCGGAGCCGACTCCATGGCCGTCACCAGGGCAGCAGCGGCCGCGTCCCCGGCGGGACCGGGGAGGGACGGCTCGGAGCCGGGGGTGGTGCTCATCTCGGGCCAGCCAATACCAGCGTTCGTGGCGTGGCAACCGCACCTCGCCGAGACGTGGGACCGTGGGGCGAGCCACGTTTCGGTCCGGCTTCGTCCGGGGTAATCGGCCGGGGTTGGGCGGTGATCGGGTGACGAACCCGGGCCGCCACCCGTGCCCCGCGTGGGACACGACAGGATGGACCGCCGCGACTCGAAGGCCGAGCGCGCCGGGAACGAAGGAGCGGACGACGGATGGTCGACTCGAGGGGTGCCCTCGCTCAGGACGGGCGACGCGCGGAGCGGTTGGAGCTGCGCGTGCCCACCACCGCCACGCAGCTGCCCGCGGTACGGGCCATGGCCGCTGACCTGGCGATCCGGATGGACTACGACCTCGACGCGGTCGAGGACCTCCGCTTGGCCGTGGACGAGGCCTGCGCGACGCTCGCCCAGATCGCCACCGGCGACGCGCCGCTCACCGTCATCTTCGAGACGACCCGCGCCGGGCTGCACATCGAGGCCTGGGTCCCCACCCCCGAGGGGGCCGAGGTGCCGCGCGACGGCTTCGGCTGGGCGATCCTGGCCACCCTGGTCGACGCCGTGGACGCCCGCCGGTCGACCCAGGCCGACGTGCCTGCGGGCGACGGTTCCGACACCCCCGTGGGCCTCATCGCCATGGACAAGTACCTGCCCGGTCAGCGCCCCGCCCCCGTCGGCAGCGATGCAGGCCAGAACCTCTCGGTGGCCCGGTGAGCCGGTCGCCGGCCACCGACGAGACACCCGTCGTGGGGACTCCTGTGCCTGACCAGAGGTCCGCAGCGACGCACGGAGCAGCGGAGGACGACATCGCAGCGCAGAACAGTCCGGCCGAGGAGGTTCCCGGCCCCCGGGCCGAGGACGGCGACGTTGCCCCCACGACCGACCCGGACGCGGACGCCGTCGACGTGGTCGCCGATGCCGTCGTCGAACCCGATGCTGTCGTCGAACCCGATGCCGTTGTCGAGCCCGATGCCGTTGTCGAACCCGATGCCGTCGTCGAGCCCGATGCCGTCGCCGAACCCGATGCGCCGCCCATCTCGGACAACCGCCGCCGGGCCCAACGGACCGCCCCGCTCTTCGCCGAGCTCGCCACGCTGGAGAAGGACGACCCGCGCCGCGAGCGGCTGCGGGAGATCCTCGTCGAGGAGCACCTCCCCCTGGTCCGGCACTTCGCGCGGCGGTTCAGCAACCGCGGGGAGCCCTTCGACGACCTGTTGCAGGTCGGCACGCTCGGCCTGATCGCGGCGATCGACCGGTTCGACCCGACGCGCGGTGTCGAGTTCCTCTCCTTCGCCGTCCCGACGATCACCGGCGAGATCAAGCGGCACTTCCGCGACCAGGGCTGGTCGGTCCGCGTACCGCGTCGGCTGCAGGAGCTGCACCTGTCGCTGAACGCCGCGGTCGGTGAGCTCGCGCAGAAGAACGGCCGGGCGCCGACCCCGTCGGAGCTGGCCGCCCACCTGGGAATCCCCCGCGCGGAGGTGCTCGAGGGGCTGGCCGTCGCCAACGCCTACCGCAGCAGCTCGCTCGACGAGCGGCTCTCGGGTGAGGACGACTCCCCCACCCTCGCCGCGACCCTCGGCGAGGAGGACGCCGCGCTCGAGGGCGTCGAGTACCGGGAGTCGCTGCAGCCGCTGCTGGCGACCATCCCCGCCCGCGAGCGACGGATCCTGATCCTGCGGTTCTTCGGCAACATGACGCAGTCGCAGATCGCTGCGGACATCGGCATCTCGCAGATGCACGTGTCCCGGCTGCTCAGCCAGACCCTGGCCAAGCTCCGCGAGGGCCTGCTCAAGGACTGAACGGTGTGTTCCGCGGCGCGGGGGCCGGAGGCCTCCCGGCGCGGCACACGGACCGGCTCCGCGTGACAGGGGACGGCACGTGGCCGCGGTGCGATCCGGAGGATCGCAGTGTCATTGCGCCGGCGGCAGCTCGGCGCTCCCGATGCCGCGGACCTCGTCCTTGGCCTGGGCGAGCGAGGGCGTCGTCGGCGGGGGCGCGTCGGCGATGCTGGAGAGCTCGATCTTCGCCTCCGGCTGGGCGGCTGCCGGCGGGAGCTGTGACTCGAACCAGCCGCTGGTGTCCATCTCCGAGGTGGGCGTCGCGGTGCCGTTGGGCGACGCGCCGACGTCCAGCCAGGACTTGCCCTCTTCGGCGCCGCCCAGCCGGGACAGGCCCTCCAGCGCCTTGCTGAACTCGCTGGGGACGATCCACATCTTGTTGGCGTCGCCCTGCGCGATCTTCGGCAGCGTCTGCAGGTACTGGTAGGCGAGCAGGCCCTGGTCGGGCTTCCCGTCGTGGATGGCCTGGAAGACCGTCTCGATCGACTTGGCCTGGCCCTGGGCCTGCAGGAACAGCGCCGCCCGCTCACCCTCGGCGCGCAGGATGCGGCTCTGCCGCTCCGCCTCCGCCTCGAGGATCGCCGCCTGCTTCTTGCCCTCGGCCGACAGGATCGCCGCCGCCTTCTGGCCCTCGGCGGTCGTGATCGCCGACTGCCGCGCACCCTCGGCGGTGAGGATGATCGCGCGCTTGTCGCGGTCGGCGCGCATCTGCTTCTCCATCGAGTCGCGGATGGACGCCGGCGGGTCGATCGCCTTGATCTCGACCCGGGCCACCCGGAGACCCCACGGGCCGGTCGTGCCGTCGAGCACCTCGCGGAGCTGGCTGTTGATGCCGTCCCGCCCGGTCAGGGCTCCCTCGAGGTTGAGCCCGCCGACGACGTTACGCAGCGTCGTCGTGGTCAGCTGCTCCATGCCGGTGATGTAGTTGGCGATCCCGTACACCGCCAGGCGCGGGTCGGTGACCTGGAAGTACAGGACCGTGTCGATGCCGACCTGCAGGTTGTCCGAGGTGATCACCGGCTGCGGCGGGAAGGAGATGACCTGCTCGCGCAGGTCGATGGTCGCCCGCACCCGGTCAACGAAAGGCACGAGCAGGCTCAGGCCGGGCTGGAGGGTGCGGCTGTAGCGGCCGAGCCGCTCGATCACCTTCGCCTGGGCCTGGGGAACGATGGTCACGCTCTTGGCCAGCACGATGATCACGAACAGCGCCACCACGATCAGCGCGATGAGTGCGGGTGTCACGGGAGGCTCCCTTCCTCGGAGTCACCTGCGATCTTCCCCCTCGGAGGCGACCCGGGTCACGCTCCCGCTGTGCGGTTCACTCCAGGGCGTCCCCGACGACCGCGGTGGCGCCGTCCACCTGCAGAATGCGGACGGTCTCCCCGACGGCGTAGGTCTCGCCGCTGTGCTGGGTGCGAGCGCTCCACTCGTCGGCCCCCATCCGGATGCGACCGCTCGAGGAGTCGATCTCGCGGGTCACCTTGGCGGTGCGGCCGATGAGGTTGTCGACGCCGTCGAGCTGGAGCGGGGTCCGCTGCGTGAGGTGCTTGGTCGCGATCGGGCGGACCAGCACCAACAGCACTCCCGAGATCGCGATGAATGCGATCATCTGCAGCACCGTGGCGCCGCCGAGCAGGGCCACGGTCATGCCGCCGAGCGCGCCACCGGCGAACATCAGCAGGACCAGGTCCAGGCTGACGACCTCCCCGGCGGCGAAGAGGCCCGCGGCGATCAGCCAGAGCAACCACGCAGCCATATCCGGAGTGTCCCAGACCACGGCGTTCCTGGTGGGCCTCGTCTCACCCTGCGCTGCCGAACTGATACCCAGCAGTCCCCCGTCGTAGCGTGGCTGCGTGCACGACTTCCCCGCCGGCCGGTTCGCGGTCTGGGCGACGGCCTGGCTCAGCGGCCGCACGTCCTACGACCACGCGCTCGACGCGCTGTCCGGCGACACCGCGCACCGGGTGTCCGGGCTGCCGGGCTCGGACGAGACGGTCCCCCTGGGCTCGGCGCTGAGCGCGCTGCGGGGGCTGGGCGAGCAACGCTTCCGGCTCGTGCTGCCCGTGCCCGGCGACGTCCGCGGCCTGCCCGCCGTCCCGAGCCTGGCCGCGGTCGCCCTGGAGTCGGGTCAGGCCGCCGTCGGTACGCGGCTGGTGCTCGTGCCCGAGCCCCTCGGCCCCGAGGTCATCGTCTGGACGGCGTTCCCGCTGGACGGCGCCCCGCCGGTCGCGCCGCCGGTGGAGGGCACGCTGCGTGCGGTCTCCGGACACCTCGACCTGGCCGTCGCCGACACCGCGCGGACCCTCGCGGGCCTGGACCTCGCCCGCTGGAATCCCGAGGTGCCGGCGCTGCTCGCCGGGCTGGGGAGGACGACGTCGGCGCCCGCGCTCCCGGACGACCACGACCCGCTGGCGGTCTCCGTGCTCGGCAAGGCCCAGCGGCTGGCCGCCGTCCTGGACCTGGCCATGGCCGACGCCCCGGGTGCCGCGGTCAACCACGCGCAGGCCGCCGCCCGCGACACCGCGCTGCGTCCGCTGGCGGACGCCGTCCGCGAGGCGACCACCGCCGCGTTCAACTGGATCCCACGGGAGCCTTCGCCTCGCTAGCGTCCTGCGGCATGACCGCGCCGATGACGATGAACCGGCTCATCCACGCTGCCGTGCGACGGGACCTCGACCGACTGTCCACCGCTCTGGAGCGCCTGACCGTCGGAGACCGGGCCCGCGCCCAGGAGCTCGAGCGTGCCTTCGCGAACCTCCGGCTGGAGCTGACCCACCATCACGAGGGCGAGGACGCCCACATCTGGCCGATGCTCGCCTCGGCCGGGGTCGACCCGGAGCTGCTCTCCGCGATGGAGACCGAGCACCACGCGATGGCGGAGGCGCTGGCGGAGACCGATGCCGCGATGTCGACGCTGGCGCGGAGCGCCTCGGCCGACGATGCCGCGGCGGCCCGCGCGAGCGTGCTGCGGACGCAGGTCGTCGTGGAACACCACCTCACGCACGAGGAGACGGGCCTGGAGCCGGTCCTCGTCCCGCGCCTCGAGTCGCCGGAGTGGAAAGCGGTCGAGAAGAAGCTCAGCCGGCAGTCACCCGGCGTGGCCGGACGGTTCTTCGCCTGGCTGACCGACGGGATGTCCGACGAGCACCGGGCGTTCCTCAAGCAGACGGTTCCCACGCCGGTCGTGGTCGTCCTCGGGAAGGTGTTCGGACGCCGGTACAACCGCGAGGTCGCACCGGTCTGGAAGACCCGCTAGGCGACCGGTCGCCGGACAAAACAACAGGCCGCCGGGCAGTTGGTGCCCAGGCGCGGGAGTCCCCCGGCGCGGCGCTCCCCGACCAGTTCGCGGATCGACGCGACGAACGCGGGATGGGTGCCCGCCGTCCCCGCCCGGGCGAAGGCCAGCCCGAGCTCCGTGGCGGTCTCCCTGGCCTCGTTGTCGAGGTCCCAGATCACCTCGAGGTGGTCGCTGATGAAACCGACCGGGAACACCACGACGGCGGTCTCGCCGGCGGCGGCCAGCGCGCGCAAGTGGTCGTTGATGTCGGGCTCCAGCCACGGCACCGACGGCGGCCCGCTGCGGCTCTGCCACACGAGGTCGAACGTGCGCCCGGGTGCCGCCTCGGCCACGACCCGCTCCGCGGCGGCCATCAGCTCCGCCTCGTAGGCGTGACCGTCGGGGCCGGCGGCGACGGCCATCGCGTCGGGGATGCTGTGCGCGGTCGCGACGAGCCGGGCCGTGGCGCGCAACTGCGCCGGCAGCGACTCCAGCGCCGCGGCGAGGGCATCGGCGTTGGCCTGCACGAACCCCGGGGCATCGAAGTAGTGCGGCAGCTTCTCCGCGGTCGGTCCCCCGCCGAAGGAGACCCGGGCCCGGGCGATGTCCTCGTGGTACTGCCTGCACCCGGAGAACGAGGCGTAGGCCGACGTCGCGAAGACGTAGACGTGCTCGACCCCGTCCTCGGCGAGCTGCCTCCAGGTTTCCTCCACATAGGGCGCCCAGTTGCGGTTGCCCCAGTACACCGGCAGGCCGACGCCGCCGGCCGCGAGTTCCTTCTCGACGGCGGCGATCAGCGCCTTGTTCTGGTCGTTGATCGGGCTGACCCCACCGAAGTGGTGGTAGTGCTCGGCGACGGCCTCGAGCCGCTCCCGCGGGATGCCGCGCCCCCGGGTGACGTTCTCGAGGAAGGGCATCACGTCGTCATGGCCCTCGGGCCCGCCGAAGGAGAGCACCAGGAGCGCCTCCCGGCGCCCGGACGGGGCCGGGTCGGGAGACGGCTCGATGCCCCCGTTGTTCCGGACGGCGAGCGAGGGATCCTCGTCGGGTCGCTGACCTGCGGGCGTGATGTCGACGGCGGACTCGAGTGGCACTGCTGTTCTTCTTCTCTCCGGACGTCGACGGATGCACTCACACGCCTACGGCGTGGCTCTGTGACCTCACACGCCTACGGCGTGGCTCTGTGACCTCACACGCCTACGGCGTGGCTCTGTGACCTCACACGCCTACGGCGTGGAAGCCTCCGTCGACGTGCACGATCTCGCCGGTGGTGGCGGGGAACCAGTCCGAGAGCAGGGCGCACACGGCCTTGCCCGAGGGCTCGGTGTCGGTGACCGACCAGCCGAGCGGCGCCTGCGCCTCCCAGGCCTCCTCGAACTGCGAGCTGCCCGGGATGGACTTCATCGCCATGGTGCGCAGCGGGCCGGCGGCCACGAGGTTGACCCGGACGCCGTCGGGTCCGAGCTCGCGGGCGAGGTAGCGACTCGTGGACTCCAGTGCCGCCTTGGCCGCACCCATCCAGCCGTAGACGGGCCACGCCACGGTGGCGTCGAAGGTCAGCCCGACGACGGAGGCCTTGTCGCCGAACAGCGGCCGGCACGCGTGGGTGAGCGAGGCCAGCGACCACGACGACACCTGGAAGGCGGTCGCGGCGTGCTCCCACGCGACCTCGGAGAAGCCGTCGCCCATCGCCTCCTGCGGCGCGAAGCCGATCGAGTGGACGACGCCGTCCAGGACGTCGACGTGCTCGCGCAACCGATCGGCCAGCGTCGACAGATGCTCGGTGTTCGTCACGTCGAGCTCGATCACCGGCGCCTCCTGCGGCAGGCGCTTGGCGATCCGCTGGCACAGCGACAGCGCCCGACCGAAGTTCGACAGGACGACGGTGGCGCCCTGCTCCTGCGCGATCTTGGCCGCCGAGAACGCGATGGACGCCTCGGTCAGGACCCCCGCGACGAGGATCTTCTTGCCCTCCAGGATGCCCATCAGTGCCCCATCCCCAGTCCGCCGTCGACCGGGACGACCGCCCCGGTGATGTAGCCCGCCGCGTCGCTCGCCAGAAAGCGGACGACGCCGGCGATCTCGTCCGTCGAGGCGTATCGGCCGAGCGGCACCTGCCCCAGGATCTCCTGCTGCCGCTTCTCGGGCAGCTCGGCCGTCATGTCGGTCTCGACGAAGCCCGGCGCCACGACGTTCGCGGTGATGTTGCGGCTGCCCAGCTCGCGGGCGATCGAGCGGGCCAAGCCCACGAGGCCCGCTTTCGACGCCGCGTAGTTGGTCTGACCCGCCGAGCCGAGGAGGCCGACGACGGACGAGACGAAGATCATCCGGCCGGAACGGGCACGGACCATCTTGGCGCTGGCCCGTTTGGCCACCCGGTAGGCGGCGGTGAGGTTGGCGTCGAGGACGTCGGTGAAGTCCTCCTCCTTCATGCGCATGAGCAGCCCGTCGCGGGTGATCCCGGCGTTGCTGACCAGCACCTCGACCGGGCCCTGGTGCTCCTCGACGTGGCTGAACGCGCGGTCGACGGCGTCGGCATCGGTGACGTCGCACTGCACGCCGAAGAGTCCGTCGGGAGCGCCGCTGCCGCGGTGGGTGACCGCGACCGAGTCGCCCTGCTCGGCGAACGAGCGGGCGATCGCGAGCCCGATCCCCCGGTTGCCGCCGGTCACCAGCACCGATCTGCCCACGTGCACTCCCTGACGCCGACGCTGTCCTGCCCGAGAACCTAGTGCGTGGACCTCGTGGCCACCCGGCCGCGGTGCCGGGCCGCCGTCAGTGCGGGACCGGGAGCCACTCGCCGATGACGGCCATCACGTCGGAAGGACCCACTGTCGACCCTTAGCACCGCCGGACGGCGGGAAGGCTGCTCCCTAAGCTGGCTCGATGTTCTTCCTCTTCGGCTTCGGCACCAAGCAACAGCACCTCGGCCCCGGGGAGACCCGAACCTGCCCTCGCTGCAACAACACGTCTCAGTGGAGTCGGATCCGGCAATTCAGTCAGTTCTCGTTGTTCTTCATCCCGGTGGCGCGCTGGAAGCGCCGTCAGCTCGAGGTCTGCGGCATCTGCGGCGCCGCCGTCGAGGTCTGAGACCGCTCACGGCCGCGCCACTGGCCGGCCCGACGGGCCGGGCTCCGAACGGTTCGGCGGCGGTTGCTCCGTCCATCGGGTGCCGCTTCCGTGTGGGTCGGCCGGTCGACGTTTACGGTGTCAACGCGCGCGTGCCGTCGGGCTCGAGATGCGGCGGTGACACAACACCCACTCGGAGGGGCGACCTGGTGAGCGAAGCGCCCCGCGATGCCGACCGTCATGACCGGTTCCGATCGGACGACGAGATCACCCGGCTGATGGAGACCCTTCCGGCCGCGCTGGTGCGTCTGGACCGGGACTGGACGATCGCCTACGTGAACGCCAACGCCGAGACCATCTACGGCCGCACGCGGGAACAGCTCGTCGGCCTGGACGTGTGGGACGCGTTTCCCGAAGCCCGCGGCACCGTGATCGAGCAGAGCTACCGCAAGGCCATGGAGACCGGTGAGCCCGGCACCCTCGAGGTGTACTTCGAACCGCTGGACGTGCACTTCGACGTCAGGATCTGGCCGGACGCCGAGGGGCTGACGCTCTTCTTCCACGACGTCAACGACCGCGTCCGCGCCCAGCAGGCAATCGACGCAGCACTCCGGGAGAAGGAGGCCGCGGCGCGACGGCTCGCCGATCTGAACGCGATCGCCCTGGAGCTGACCGCGGCCGAGACGGTGGCCGACCTCGAGGGCATCGTGGTCGGCCGCGGGCTCGACGTGCTCGGCAGCGACGGGGGCGCCGTCGTCACGCGAGACGAGAGCGGCGGGTGGCGCATGACGATCAGCGCGGCCATGGGAGCAGTCACCCAGGCCGAGTACGGCGTCGTCCCGTACGACACTCCCCTTCCCGGGCCGTGGGCCGCGCGCAACGATCGCGCCGTCCTCCTCCCGACCCGGGAGTCGGGGCTGGCATTCGACCCGGCCATGGCCCGCGCGTACGAGAACACCGGGCGATCCGGCTGGGCCTTCCTCCCGCTGACCGTGCGCGATCGGCGGCTGGGCTGCCTGGCGGTCTCCTGGACCGACGAGCACGTCGTCGGCGCCGAGGAGATGGAACTGCTGGAGGGATTTGCGGCGCAGTGCGCGCAGACCCTTGATCGCATCCGCGGACGTGAAGCCCAGCAGGCCATGGCCGCCCGAGCCGTCGCGATGTCGGAGACCCTCCAGCGCAGCCTGCTCAGCGCCCCCACCCAGCCCGACGACCTCGCCGTCGCCGTCCGCTACCGACCCGCGATCCGGGAGGCCCAGGTCGGCGGTGACTGGTACGACAGCTTCCTCACGTCCGCGGGGGTGCTCTCCCTGGTCGTCGGTGACATCACCGGTCACGACCAGCAGGCCGCCGCGGTCATGGGCCAGGTACGCAACCTGCTGCGCGGCGTCGCCTACACCCTCGGCGAGCCTCCGGCAGCCGTGCTGGGCACGCTCGACCGGGCACTGCGCGACCTCGAGGTGCGCACCTACGCGACCGTGCTGCTGGCCAACGTCGAGCAGACGCCGGAGCAGGCGGCCGAGGGTCTGCGGACGCTCCGGTGGTCCAATGCAGGGCACCCGCCGCCGGTTGTGCTGCGGGCCGACGGCACGACCACCCTGCTCGACACTCCCCCGAACCGGCTGCTCGGAGTCGATCCGGACACGCGACGCGACGATCACGTCGTCCTCCTCCGGCCGGGCGATCTGGTGCTGCTCTACACCGACGGGCTCGTCGAACGCCGCGGGATTGATCTCGGCCTCGGCATGCACTGGCTCACGACGACCGTCGCCGACCTGGCCGGCCTGGATCACGAGCAGCTGTGCGACGCCCTCCTCGACCACGTCGACGGACGGACGGAGGACGACGTCGCGCTGCTCGCGCTCATGATCGGGCGCAGCTAGGCGTGCCACCCCCGACCCGCAGCCGAGCGGCGCGGTGCTCGAGATAGCGACGTTCCGGGAGGTTGAGGGTGCGGCGGGCTGCCTTCTCGTACTCGCTCCGCGCGGACTCCAGGTCTCCGGCACGTTCCAGCAGGTGGGCGTGGACGGAGATGGTCCGGACGTCGCGCCGGGGGTGCCGCTGGCACAGCTGCCAACGGTCCACGCTCAGGCCGCCACGGGCGGGCTGTCCGGCAAGGTCATCGTCGTCCCGACCGGCGTCTGACGGTCTCCTGGTCGCGGTTGTCCTGCCGAGCTCACCTGGGCCTGCGACAGCAGGACCTATCGGCGCAATCCTTCGAGCAACAACGCGACCAGCTTGCGGGGCTCGTAACCCGGGTCGTCCTGGTGACCGATGCACAGATTGCCGATACCGCGCATCAGTTCGTAGGCATCTACTCCACCGCGCACCTCGCCGGCCTCGCGAGCCGCCTTCAGCACTCGCGCGCACGCAGGCACCAGCCGGTCGAGAAAGTCTGCATGCAGCGCTCCGAAGGTGACGCTGTCCGACCGCAGCAAGTCGGCAAGCCCGTGCTTGGTCACCAGGAAGTCCACGAAGAGGTCGAGCCAGTCCCGCAGCGCATCGATCGGGGCGGCAGCGGCCGTGAGCAATGCCGGGGCGGCGGCGGCGCACGCGTCGACCTGGTGACGGTAGACGGCCACGACCAGCTCAGAGCGAGTAGGAAAGTGTCGGTAGATGGTGCCGACGCCCACGCCCGCCGCGGCGGCGATCTGGCGGATGGGTGCGTCGACGCCGGAGGTGACGAAGACGTCAGCTGCGGCAGCCAGGAGTGCCTGCTCATTGCGGAGCGCGTCGGATCGTCGGTTTCGTGCAGCGGAGTCTCTTGCGTCGACCGAACTCATCGGGCTCCTTCACTCCTCCGCTGAGCGTGCTCGGTCGCCCCGGCGTTCCGGAACCAGGCTCCGATTGAGGCTAGCCGCTTCGAGCGCTGCGAGAGGGAGGGCCTAAGAAGCGCTCGATGCGGCCCGACGAGGTCACGGCTCTTGTCCGGCCGCGCCGCCTGGGCACCCGACGTGTGGCGTGAACGGGTTGGGCGGGCAGGGGTCATCACCTGCCCGCCCAACCCGACGAGGCGACTGTCCACGCGCGGTCTGCTACTTGGATTCCACCCGTCCGAGAGCGTTTTCCTCGCCCGCCAAAGAGGCCTTCGCCTCCTCCCAGACCGCGTCGTCCTGGTCCATCTGGCTGCGGAGGAAGGCCCAGGTGATCCGCTGCACCATCGCGACGGCAAAGGGGTTCTCATCGGTCGTCTCCTTCAGGTCGTAGCCGGCGACGCCACCGAGTCCGTGCTCGGCGCCGACGACCGTGAGCAGCGACTTCGGCGAGGGGGACAGGTGGTAGGGGTCGGTGAACCAGCTCGGCCCGGCCGTGCTCAGGTACTGCACGTCGTCGTTCTCCCCCGCGACGACCAGGGTGGGGGTCGACATCTTCGAGAAATCGGGGTTCGCGAAGAACTGGTAGTGCTCCGCCGCGTAGTCGCTGAGGGCGTCACCGCCTCGGCCCGGCGCCGAGAGCATCACGCCAGCCCTGATGCGGGGCTCCGACACGTCGACTTCGAGGCCAGTGTCCGGATCGGTGAGACGGGCACCGAGCAGCAAGCCCGCAGTGTGACCACCCATCGAGTGTCCGACGACTGCGATCTTCTTCCGGTCCAGCCTCCCCCGGACGTGCGGAACGGCCGCCTCGACGGCCTCGAGCTGGTCGAGGATCAGCGTCATGTCCAGGGCGCGCTGCCGCCAGTACAGCGGTGCATCCGCGTGGTCGGCCTCACGGAGGCCGAGGGTCGCCGAGTCCAGGTGGGTGGGCTGGATGACCACGAAGCCGCGAGACGCGTAGTAGTCGACTAGCGGTCCGTAGCCGTAGAAGGAGGAGACGTAGTTCGACGGCCCGTGCCCGTGGGAGATCAGGATGATCGGCAGGTTCTCGCCCGAGACCGGCGCCGAGACCCGCAGAGCCAGGTCAACGGTGCGATCAGGGCTCGGGAGCACCACAGGCGTGGTCGTGACGACCGGCGTCGTCGCGCCTCCGACGTGGGCGGTGGGAAGGGGTGTGCTCATGGCGGTTCCTCGCACTGCATCGCGCCCGGGCAGAAACCGGAGCGCTGTTCCGGTTGGTAGTCCCGTCAACATACGGAACAGCGCTCCGGTTCGCAACGGCGTCGCGCATCCAGATCACCCACGTCGCTCGGGGAAGC
Source organism: Blastococcus sp. CT_GayMR16 (assembly GCF_004570875.1). GTDB lineage: Bacteria > Actinomycetota > Actinomycetes > Mycobacteriales > Geodermatophilaceae > Blastococcus_B. The sequence continues at coordinate 49,260 of NZ_SPQK01000023.1, forward strand.
TGCTCTCCCGGAGCCTGCGACGGGGGTGCGCGACCGGCTGCTCGGCGGTTACTGCCCGTCATTGCAGGGCATGAGCCAGCTGGGTGACGGCCATCAGCGCGGCGACGTCCGCCGGCACGTCCGCGGCGAAGATCGGCTGGAACTTCTCCTCCTCGATGTAGAGGTCGTCGACGGTCTGCCCCTACTGGCCGCGCACGGGCACCGGGCGCAGCGCCGCTCCGAGCTCGTTGCCCGGGGACTGTCCGGCCGAGGCGGACCTGGCCGCCATGCAGGACCAGTGACCCTGCCGAGCGTGGAGCTGGCCGTCACCACCCACGTCGGCGAGCACCACGACATCGACGTCACCTACGGCGAGCTCGGCACCTGGGTGGTGGGTAACGCGCTGGCCGTCGTTGGCCCGGTACGGGAGACCTACCTGGTCGGCCCACGCGACACAGCCGACCCGGCTGCCCGGCGCACCGAGATCGGCTGGCCCGTCTTCCGGATGGCCCCGCGATGAGCAGTCAGCCCGTCCGGCCCTCGTGGCTACCAGGTCACCGACCACTACGCGTGGACGCGTCACGGCTACGGCTCCGCCGAGAAGACCCCAGGAGCGTCACGGCGCCGACGCTGACGGCGCTCGGGTGCAGCTGGCGGGCGAAGCCCTAGCCTCACGTGCATGCGTGCCGTGCAGATCACCCGCTTCGGCGGTCCCGAGGTCCTGGACATCGTCGACGTCCCCGAACCCACACCGGGCGACGGGCAGAAGCTCTACGACGTCTCGACCGCCGGCGTGAACTTCGCCGACACCCACCAGATCGAGAACTCCTACCTCGCGCAGCAGGAGCTCCCGCTGATCCCGGGCGCGGAGTTCGTCGGGACGCCGGCAGGCGGCGGCCAGCGCGTCGTCGGCCTCCTGGACGGCGGCGGGTACGCCGAGAAGGTCGTCGCGCACGACTTCCTCACCTGGCCCGTTCCCGACGGCGTCAGCGACGAGCAGGCGCTGGCCGTCGTCCTGCAGGGCGCGACGGCCTGGCACCTGCTGCGGACGAGCACCCACATGGCCGAGGGCGAGTCGGTCGTCGTCATCGCCGGCGCCGGTGGTGTCGGCTCCCTCGGCGTCCAGCTGGCCAAGCGCTGGGGCGCCGGACGGGTCATCGCCACCGCGTCGAGTGCGGACAAGCGCGCACTCTGCGAGGAGCTCGGTGCCGACGCCACCGTTGACCCGGCCCTCGCCGAGGAGGACCCGAAGAACTTCACCGCCGCCCTGCGGGAGGCCAACGGCGGGAAGAAGGTCGACATCGTCCTGGAGATGACCGGCGGCAACGTGTTCGACGGCGCCCTGTCGGCGCTGGCGCCCTTCGGCCGGCTGGCCGCCTACGGCATGGCCGGTCGGGTGCCGCCGAAGCCGGTCCAGGCCCCGTCGCTGATGGGCACGAGCCGGGCGGTCATCGGCTTCTGGCTGGCCCACTGCATGGCCCGTCCGGAGATGATGGACGCCGCCATGAACGAGCTGCTTCCGCTGGTGGCCGAGGGCGCGCTGAAGCCGGTCGTCGGCGGTCGCTACCCACTGTCCGACGTCCGCAAGGCACACGAGGACCTGCTGGCCCGCCGCTCCACCGGCAAGCTGGTCGTCGACCCGAGCCGCTGACTACACGAGGCGGTTGGTCCAGAGCAGGCTGAGGACGGCGCCGACGAGCGCGAGCAGCAGTCCTCCGCGCACGAACCAGTAGCTGACGTCCTGCGGCTCGGTCGTGTAGCCGATCTGGCTGCCCAGGTCGGCGTAGACCTGCTCGAGCTCCGCCGCGCTGGCGGCCTCGCTGTAGCTGCCGCCGGTCTGGTCGGCGATGTTCTCGAGCGTGGACCGGTCGACGGGCACCGGCACGGTCTCGCCGTCCAGGTCGAGCGTGCCGTAGTCGGTGCCGAACGCGATCGTCGAGACCGGGACGCCCGCGGCCCGGGCGGCGTCGATTGCCTGGGTGTCCGCGCGCCCGACGGTGTTGTAGCCGTCGGAGAGCAGCACGATCCGGGCGGGCGGCAGTTCCTCGGTCGCGGTGTCGATCGTCGACTGGAAGTTCTCGATCGCGGTGAGCGAGCTGAAGATCGCCTCGCCGATGGCCGTGGCCTCCGCGAGATCGAGGTTGTCGATCGCGTTGGCCACCTGCGCGCGGTCGGTGGTCGGCGGCACGAGGTTCGTCGCGGTCCCGGCGAAGGACACGAGGCCGAGGTTGATCCGCTCGGGCAGGACGTCGACGAATTCCTTCGCCGCCTTCTGCATCGCGCGGAAGCGGTCGGGATCGATGTCGGTGGCCTGCATCGACAGCGACACGTCGACCGCCATCACCACCGTCGCCCTCTCCCGTGGCACCCGCACCTCGGTCCTCGGCACCGCCAGGGACACCACCAGCGTGGCCAGCCCGAGCGCGACGATGCCGAACGCGAGATGCCGCCGCCAGCCCGGCCGCTTGGGCACGATGGTGCCGAGCAGCGCGACGTTGGTGAACCGCGCGGCGTAGGCCTTGCGGCGTAGCTGCAGCACCACGTAGACGGCGATCAGGGCGACCACCACGAGCAGCGCCAGCAGCCACAGCGGTGACTGGAACGTCATCGGGAAGCTCCTCCACTGCCGGCGCGCCGGCGATCGGCCACGAACCGGACCACGTCCATCAGCCAGTCCCGGTCCGTCCGCAGTTGCAGGTGGCCCGCCCCGGCGCGGCGCAGGGCCGTGGCGATCTCCGCGCGCTGGGCGGCCGCACCCGCCGCGAACTTCGCCCGGAACTCGGCGTTGCCGGTCGGCACCTCCAGCGTCTGACCGCTCTCCGGATCGACGACGGTCAGCAGTCCGACGTCCGGGAGTTCCAGCTCGCGCGGGTCGACCACCTCGATGGCGAGCAGTTCGTGCCGGGCGGACAACCGCCGCAGCGGCCGGTCCCAGTCGCTGTCGCCCAGGAAGTCCGAGATGACCACGACGAGACCCCGCCGGCGCGGGGGCCGCATCAGCGTCTCCATGGCGGCGGCCAGATCTCCCCGCCGACCGCCCGCTGCCCGCGGGGTCGCCACCACCGAACGCAGCAGCCTCTCGGCGGCGAGCCGGCCCGGCATCGCCGGATGCCGGTCCACGCGCTCCCCCGTCGTGACGACGGCGCCGAGCCGGTTGCCGCCGTGCACGGTCAGGTGGCCGACCGCGGCCAGACCGGCGATGGCCAGGTCGCGCTTCTGACAGTTGGCGGTGCCGAAGTCCAGGCTCGCCGAGAGGTCCACGACCGCCCAGGTCTCCAGCTCACGGTCGGCGATCGTCTCGCGGACGTGCGCGACCTGGGTGCGAGCCGTGACCGGCCAGTCCATCCGCCGGACGTCGTCCCCCGGGTGGTACGTGCGCGAGTCGCCGGCCTCCGACCCGGACCCGGGCACGAGACCCAGGTGGTCGCCCTGCAGCAGCCCGTCGAGGCGCCGCCGGACCGTCAGCTCCAGGCGGCGCAGCAGGATGTCCGACGGCCCGTCGGCGAAGCGCGGTGGCGAGCCGTCACCGTTCCCCGGCTCGATGCCGGAGCCCGGGGTGGCCGGGTGCAGCAGCAGGCCGGGATGCTCAGGCATGGGGTGCTCGGGCCCGGACGGCGGCGGAGGAGCCGCGCGGCGACGCCGGATCACGCCGGGTGCGGTCCGTTCGCGTGGCCGTTGGACGCCGGCGGACCGTACGGGCCGGCCGGCTGGCCGCCCGGCTGAGGCGGACCGAACTGGGGCACGTGCGGACCGCCCGGGGTGGCCGGACCGAAGCCGCCGGCGTTCTGCCGCGGGGCGACCTGCGGCAACGGCACGGTCTGCACGATCCGCTTGACGATGTGGTCGGCCGGGACGCCGTCGGCCAGCGCGTCGTAGGAGAGCACCAGCCGGTGCCGAAGCACGTCGGCGGTGACGTCGAGGACGTCCTGCGGCAGCACGTAGTCGCGGCCGCGGACCAGGGCGAGCGCGCGGGCCGCGGCGATCAGCCCCAGCGATGCGCGGGGGCTCGCGCCGTAGGAGACCCACGTGGCGACGTCCTCCATGCCGTGCTCCCGCGGTGTGCGCGTCGCGACGACGAGCCGGACGACGTAGTCGACGAGGGCGTGGTGGACGAAGACCTGCGACGCCGTCCTCTGCAGCCGGCGGAGGTCGTCGGGGCCCAGGACGGTCTCGGCCACCGGCGGCTCCGAGCCCATCCGGTAGACGATCTCCCGCTCCTCCTCCGGCGTCGGGTAGTCGACGAGCACCTTCATGAGGAATCGGTCGCGCTGGGCCTCGGGGAGCGGGTAGACGCCCTCGGACTCGATCGGGTTCTGGGTGGCCAGGACGAGGAACGGGTCGGGCAGCGGGTGCGTGACCCCACCGATCGAGACCTGCCGCTCGGCCATGACCTCCAGCAGCGCGGACTGCACCTTCGCCGGCGCCCGGTTGATCTCGTCGGTGAGCACGAAGTTGGCGAACACGGGGCCGAGCTCGACGTCGAACGCGTCCTGGCCGGCCTTGTAGATCCGGGTGCCGATGATGTCGGCCGGCACCAGGTCGGGCGTGAACTGCAGACGGGCGAACTTGCCGCCGACCGCTCGCGCCAGGGTCTCGACCGCCAACGTCTTCGCGACGCCCGGCACGCCCTCGAGCAGGACGTGGCCGCGGGCCAGGAGCGCCACGAGCATGCGTTCGACCAGCCGGTCCTGACCGACGATGACCCGCTTGATCTCGAACAGCACGCGTTCCAGCTGCGCGGCGTCGACCGACGGCGGGACCGGCGCGCCGGGGCTCACGGGCGATTCGATCGGAGTGCTGGCAGCGCTGCTCACGTGGCTCCCTGGTCGTGCCGGTCCACGGCTCCCGGGCGGAAGGGTCCGTCGACGGGGCGGCAGTCCCACCCCCGTAGGCCAGTGTCCTACACCTTCCTGTGGAGGTGCTGACGCGCCGTGGACGAGGGCTCGCGTGGCGCAGCGCCGGGCCATGAGCAGGGGCTCTGCCGAAGATCCGTGGACGCGAGTCGACAACCCCTGCCCGAGGCGCCGAGTGGCTGCTAGCCTGGTTGGCGCGTCGGGCAGCTCCCCCCGTGGCTGCCCGACGCCCTTATGCCGCGCTCCCGCTGACGTGCTCCGGACGTGCCCGGATGAGCCTCAGGCGCTGGGGCGGACCGCACCCACGTAGTTCCGCCACCACATGGTGGACACCTTGACGACATCCCCGCTCTGCGGCGCCTGGACGACCTGGCTGCCGCCCAGGTAGATCGCGACGTGCGTGATGCTGTCGGGGTCGGACGCGTCGGTCCCCCAGAACACGAGGTCGCCGGCCTGCAGGTCGTTGCTCGACACCTTGGGCAGCGCCGAGTACTGCGACCGGCTGTTGCGCGGGATCGAGATGCCCGCCTGCCCGTAGGCGTACTGGGTCAGCCCACTGCAATCGAAGCCGATGATGCCCTCGTCGGGATCCATGCCGGGGCCGGGGCCCCGGGTGCCGCCGCCGCCCCAGGCGTAGGGCAGGCCGAGGTATCCCATGGCCGCGTCGATCGCGGTCTGGGCCGCCGACGCCGAGCCTGATCCGGCGCGGGTCGTGTTCCCCGACGGCGCCGGGGGCGTCGCCGGCTTCGGGGTCGGCGCCACCTGGGCGGTGCGCGCCGCGGCGGCGCGCTCGCCGATCAGACCGGTCAGCTGCTGCTGGGCCGCGGCCAGCTCCGTCTGCAGCTGGGCCTGCTGGGTGCCCAGCGCCGCCGCCTGGCCGCGGGCGGAGATCTCTGCGGTCTGCGCGACCGCCAGCGCCGCCGTCGCCTGCTCCTGCAGGGTGGCGGCCTCGGACAGGGTGGTGCGCGCGACGGCCTCGGTGGCGGTCGCCTGCTCCTGGAGGACCGTGACCTGGTCCAGGACGTCGGAGCGGTGGCTGCCGGCCGCCTCGAGCAGCGCGGCCCGCTGGATCAGCTCCGCGGGACTTGCGGCGGTGATGAGGGCCGCGGCACCGGTGTAGGTGCTGCCCTCCATGTAGCTGCGACGGGCGAAGGAGACGATCTGGCCCCGCGCGACACCGAGGTCGGCGGTTGCCTTGGCGGCAGCTGCCGCCGCGGCGTCGGCGCGCTGCTGGGCGTCCTCGTAGGCCGCCTGGCGCGCCTGGAACTCGTCGAGCTTGAGAGCCGACTCCGCGTGCGCGGCGTCGACGGCGGCCTGGGCCGCGCTCAGCTGACCGGAGAGGGCACCGATGCGGGACGCGACGGCGTCGGCGGCCGCCTGGGCAGCGGCGATCTGGCTGTCGCTGGGCCCGCGCGGGGCAGCTGTGGCGACGGCGGGAGCGAACCCGACCGCCAGGGCGACGGCGACGGCCGTGCCGGTCATCCGCAGCGCCGTCCGGACACCGTTGCGCTTGGCACCGCCGGCCACGACCCGGAGGCCGGCCTGCACGGTCGTGCTCCGCGTACCGCTGTCCACGTTCGAGACCTCTTCCACAGACGGCACCCGGGAGGGCGCCACTGCGGAGAAGATCGGTCGTCAGCGGACCGCCGTTGAGCGCGTCTCACCCCTCAGGGTGAGACGACACGCGAGGGCGACCTAGTTGATCTGGCGCTCGGAATCGGCCCAGAAGGACTCGCGCAGCTTGAACTTCTGGATCTTGCCGGTGGCGGTCCGGGCCAGCTGGTCGCGGAACTCCACCCGCTTGGGTGCCTTGTAGCTCGCGATGCGGGCCTTGCAGTGGGCGATGATCTCGTCCTCGGTGACCTGCTCGCCCTCGGCGACGACGACGATCGCGGTGACCATCTCGCCCCACTTGTCGTCCGGGACGCCGATGACGGCCACCTCGGCGACGGCGGGGTGGCTGAAGACGACGTCCTCCACCTCGATCGAGGAGACGTTCTCACCGCCGGTGATGATCACGTCCTTCTTGCGGTCGGAGATCGTGAGGTAGCCGGCGTCGTCGATGGTGCCGCCGTCCCCGGTGTGGAACCAGCCGCCGTCGAGGGCCTCGGCGGAGGCGTCGGGGTTGTCCCAGTAGCCGGCCAGGACCGTGTTGCTGCGGGCGAGCACCTCGCCGGACTCGCTGACCTCGAGCCGGGTGCCGAGGGACGGGACGCCGGCGCGGGACAGGTTCTTCGCCCGCTCCTCCGGGTCCAGCTCGTCGTACTCGGCGCGCGGCCGGTTGATCGTCAGCAGCGGCGCGGTCTCGGTCAGGCCGTAGATCTGGTTGAACTCCCAGCCGAGCTCGGCCTCGACCCGCGCGATGGTCCGCGACGGCGGGGGCGCACCGGCGACGACGATGCGCACCTTGTCGCGACCAGGGATCTCGCCGTCCCAGTCAGCGGCCGCCTCCAGGACGGCGTTCCACACCGCGGGGGCCCCGGCCATCATCGTCACGCCGTGCCGCTCGACCCGGCGCAGGATCTCCGCGCCGTCGACCTTGCGCAGCACCACCTGCGTCGCCCCGACCCCGGCCATCGTGTACGGCAGACCCCAGCCGTTGCAGTGGAACATCGGCAGCGTGTGCAGGTAGACGTCGCGGTCGCTCACCTGCATGTGCATGCCGAAGGTGACCGCGTTGACCCAGATGTTGCGGTGGGTCATCTGCACGCCCTTGGGCCGGGCCGTCGTCCCGCTGGTGTAGTTGATCGTGGCAGTGGCGTCCTCGTCGGGCTCGGACCACGGCCGCGGCTCGGCGTCGTAGCGGAGCAGCTGCTCGTACTCCTCCCCTGTGCCGAACCGGTGCTCGGCCTCGATGCCCTTGAGCGAGGACTCCAGGTCCGGATCGACGAACAGGGCCCGGGCCCCCGACTGCCCGACGATGTAGCTGACCTCCTCGGGCGACAGCCGGAAGTTGATCGGCACCACGACCCGGCCCGAGCTCGGCACCGCCAGGAGCATCTCCAGCAGCCGGCCGGCGTTGTGGCTGACGATCGCGACGCGCTCGCCCTCGCCGATGCCGAGCTCGTCCAGGCCGGCCACAAGTGCCCGGCCGCGGCGGGCGACGTCCCGGTAGCTCACCTCGCCCAGTGACGGCGCCGGCTGGGTCGGCTCGTCGATGATGCCCACGCGGTCGCCGTAGACGAGCTCGGCCCGATCGAGGAAGTCACGGGTGGTCAAGGGCACGCGCATGCCGGCTCCCGGAGGGTGCGTGGTCAGTTCACGGTGGTCCCCGTCACGCTAACCGCCCGGGGACGACGCCGACGAGCGGTGCTCCCTCGTCGGTCGCACCGCAAGAATCGTCAAGTCGACCCGCGCTCGGGTCGCTAGGTTCCACTCGTGGCGGCGTCGACCCGCGAGATCCTGCGGCTGGTCGCACACGTGAACGGCCGTCGTCAGGAGCACCTCCCGCTCTCGGTGATGGCGGCGCTCGTGCACCGCTCCCCGTTCGACCTGCACCGTCGCTTCCGCGGCCTGATCGGTGAGACGCCGAAGAGCTACACGTCCCGGGTCCGGCTGGCCCGGGCCGCGGCCGACCTCCTGTCCACGGACCGCCTCATCTCCCTCGTGGCGTTCGACCACGGCTTCGCCAGCCACGAGGTGTTCAGCCGCGCCTTCACGCGGCATTTCGGCCGGAGTCCGCGCGCGTATCGCGCCCGCGGCCTGCACGTGGACGACGACCGGATCGCGGGCGTCCACGCAGCCGTCGTCGAATCGGCAGCGCCCTGCCTGGGCCTGTACCGCCTGGCCACCACCGGAAGGAGCACCGACGTGCCCGTAGAGATCGCCGTGAAGGACCTGCCCGCCGCCCATGCGCTCGTGATGCGACGGCGCGTGTCACGGGACGCGATCGCCGAGATGCTCGGGGAAAGCCTGCCCACCGTGTTCGCGTACGCGCAGCGACAGGGCCTCGCCATGACCGGTCCGCCGTTCGCCCGGTACCCGGAGCTCGGCATGGGCTCGGCCCTCGTCGAGGCCGGTGTCACGATCGCGGCACCTCCGGCGGACGACCCGGGCGACGGGATCCAGGTGCTCCTGATCCCCGGGGGCCGGGCGGCGGTGGCCCTCCATCGGGGCCCGTACGAGCGCTTGGCGGAGACCCATCAGGCCGTCGAGGCGTTCATCCACGCCGAGGGCCTCTCGGCGGCGGGACCACCGTGGGAGACCTACCTGACCGACCCGGGAGAGCGCCCCGACCCCGAGACGTGGGAGACCGAGATCGTCCACCCCGTGCGCTGAGGGCTCAGGACCAGCCAGTCGGGACGGTGCCGGTCACGCGTCCACGGTAGGCACGCGGACGTCGTCCGGCCGCCTGCGGAACAGCCGCACGACCAGGACGACCGCGGCGGCATAGGCGGCGCCCAGCAGGGTGTCGACGACGTAGTGCTCCCCCGCCCAGACCAGGACGAGCGGCATCAGGACGGCGTAGCCCACCAGCGCCACGCGCTGCCACGCCCGGCGCGCGACCGGCAGCAGCACAAGGCAGGTCAGCACGGCGAAGGCCGTGTGCAGCGAGGGCACGGCCGCCACCTGGTTGACCTGGCCCTGGCTGTCGGCCAGGAGTGCTCCGGCATGCGGGAGGCCGAGCACGTCCCAGCCCACCGCGCTCAGCCGCTGGATCGGCTCGATCACGCCCTGCTTCGCGGCGAGCCACGGCGGGGCCGCCGGGTAGAGGACATAGGTGGCGAGGCCCGCGGCCGACAGCGCCAGGACCATCCGGACGTAGCGCCCCCAGAGACGCCGGTCCCGGACCCACAGCACGCACAGCAGCAGCGGCGTGACGACGAAGTGGCTGCCGTAGACGAGAGCGGCCATTGCCTTCCACCAGTCGGCCTCGAGCACCTGCTGCAGCCAGATGGTCGGCAGCACCCCTCCGCCGAGCCACAGGTCCACCGCTGCCGGCTCGGTCACGTGCACGGGCATGCCCAGGCCGTCGGCGAGACCCCGCGTGGCGTCGTAGGCCAGCAAGAGCGCGGCGACCGGCAGCCACTCGGCCAGCAGCCGCACGATCCGACGCCAGCCGTCGACGGCCGCGTGCGCGACCAGGCCGATCAGCGTCCAGCCCAGCAGCACGATCCGGTCGGTCGGCAGACCCGTGACGAGACACATGGTGACGAAGGCCAGCGCCACCGCCGTCCAGAGCAGAAGGCGCACCGGAAGGCGCCAGGTGGGACGGACGGCAACGGGTGGAGAAAGGGAGGGGAGCGCCGGGATGAGCGCCGTGGGCTCGACCGCGGTCACGGCGGGGCACGCTATCCGCGCCGGGGGCCGTTCGGGGAGCCCGGGGGCACGACGCGCCCACAGTTCACCCAGGTGAGGCACCTGGGGCAGCCGGGTCCGGACGCGACCGGGGACGTTTCCGGGGCCATGATCGAGGTCACCGGGCAAAGGAAGGGGTGCCTCACCCGATGTCCCGTCCGCCGAACTGGGATGATCGGGAGTGGACAGACGAGCGAGACGAACCACCGAGGGGTAGGCGCAGAAGAGTGGCAGCCAGCAAGGACAGCTTCGGGGCACGGTCGACGCTCACCGTCGACGGCACCGACTACGACATCTTCCGGCTCGACGCGGTGGAGGGCTCCCAGAAGCTGCCCTTCAGCCTGAAGGTCCTCCTGGAGAACCTGCTGCGCACCGAGGACGGCGCGGACATCACCGCCGACCACATCCGGGCGATCGCGAACTGGGACCCGTCGGCCGAGCCCGACCAGGAGATCCAGTTCACCCCGGCCCGTGTGGTCATGCAGGACTTCACCGGCGTCCCCTGCATCGTCGACCTCGCCACCATGCGGGAGGCCATGGCCGACCTCGGCGGCGACCCGCAGAAGATCAACCCGCTCGCCCCGGCCGAGCTGGTCATCGACCACTCGGTGATCGCCGACGTCTTCGGCACTGCGGACTCCTTCGAGCGCAACGTCGAGATCGAGTACGAGCGCAACGGCGAGCGCTACCAGTTCCTGCGCTGGGGCCAGGGCGCGTTCAGCGACTTCAAGGTCGTTCCCCCGGGCACCGGCATCGTGCACCAGGTCAACATCGAGCACCTGGCCCGCGTGATCTTCCCGCGGGCCGAGAAGCAGGACGACGGGTCGACTCGGACGATTGCCTATCCCGACACCTGCGTCGGCACCGACTCGCACACCACGATGGTCAACGGCCTCGGCGTCCTGGGCTGGGGCGTGGGTGGCATCGAGGCGGAGGCCGCGATGCTCGGCCAGCCGGTCTCGATGCTGATCCCGCGGGTCGTCGGCTTCAAGCTGACCGGCCAGCTGCCGGACGGCGCCACCGCGACCGACCTCGTGCTCACGATCACCGAGATGCTGCGCGAGCACGGCGTCGTCGGGAAGTTCGTCGAGTTCTACGGCGCGGGCGTCTCCGCCGTCCCGCTGGCCAACCGGGCCACGATCGGCAACATGAGCCCGGAGTTCGGCTCCACCGCGGCGATGTTCCCCATCGACGAGGAGACGATCACCTACCTCGAGCTGACCGGTCGCTCCACCGAGCAGGTGGCGCTCGTGGAGGCCTACGCCAAGGAGCAGGGTCTCTGGCACGACGCGTCCCGCGAGCCGGCCTTCTCCGAGTACCTCGAGCTGGACCTCTCCACCATCGTGCCGTCGATCGCCGGCCCGAAGCGCCCGCAGGACCGCGTCGCGATCACCGAGGCGAAGCAGGCGTTCCGCGAGGCGCTGCCGACCTACGCACCGGACGGCGACGACGACCCGGACGACGCCGCTGCGGAGGGCTCCAGCGTCGACGAGTCCGTCGAGGAGAGCTTCCCCGCATCGGACCCGGCGAGCCCGTTCGCGCACGGCAACGGTGCGGCCGGCAAGCCGCACGACGCCGTCTCCGGCACCGGTGGCAAGGGCCGCACCTCGAAGCCGACCCGCGTGGTCATGGAGGACGGCACCGAGACCGAGATCGACCACGGCCACGTCGTGATCGCGGCCATCACCTCGTGCACCAACACGTCCAACCCGCAGGTGATGATCGGCGCGGCGCTGCTGGCGAAGAACGCCGTCGAGCGCGGCCTGACCAGCAAGCCGTGGGTCAAGACCACGCTGGCCCCCGGGTCCAAGGTCGTCATGGACTACTACGAGAAGGCCGAGCTCACGCCGTACCTGGAGAAGCTCGGCTTCTACCTGGTCGGCTACGGCTGCACGACCTGCATCGGCAACTCCGGCCCGCTCCCGGAGCCGGTGTCGGCCGCCGTGAACGAGGCCGACCTCGCCGTCGTCTCGGTGCTCTCGGGCAACCGGAACTTCGAGGGCCGGATCAACCCCGACGTGAAGATGAACTACCTGGCGAGCCCGCCGCTGGTCATCGCCTACGCGCTGGCCGGCTCCATGGACGTCGACCTGAACAACGACCCCCTGGGCCAGGACACCGACGGCAACGACGTCTTCCTGCACGACATCTGGCCGTCGCCGCAGGAGATCCAGCGGGTCATCGACCACGCCGTCTCCGCGGAGATGTTCAGCAAGGACTACGCCGACGTCTTCGCCGGCACCGAGCAGTGGCAGGCGCTGCCGACCCCCGAGGGCGACACGTTCGACTGGGACCCGCAGAGCACCTACGTCCGGAAGCCCCCGTACTTCGACGGGATGCCGGCCGAGCCGACCCCCGTCGAGGACATCTCCGGCGCCCGCACCCTCGCGGTGCTCGGCGACTCGGTGACGACCGACCACATCTCCCCGGCCGGCTCGATCAAGGCCGACTCCCCCGCCGGCAAGTACCTGCGCGAGCACGGGATCGATCGCCGCGACTTCAACTCCTACGGCTCCCGGCGCGGGAACCACGAGGTGATGATCCGCGGGACGTTCGCCAACATCCGGCTGCGCAACCTGCTGGTTCCCGGCACCGAGGGTGGCGTCACCAAGAACCACCTCACCGGTGAGACGACGACGATCTACGACGCCTCGCGGGCCTACATCGACGCCGGCATCCCGCTGGTCGTGCTGGCCGGCAAGGAGTACGGGTCCGGCTCGTCGCGCGACTGGGCGGCCAAGGGGACGGCGCTGCTCGGGGTCAAGGCGGTCATCGCCGAGAGCTACGAGCGCATCCACCGGTCGAACCTGATCGGCATGGGCGTGCTGCCGCTGCAGTACCCCGACGGGCAGAACGCCGAGTCGCTCGGCCTGACCGGCGACGAGGAGTTCGCGATCACCGGGGTCACGGCGCTGAACGACGGCAACACCCCGCGCACGGTGAAGGTGAAGGCGGATGGCCCGGACGGGAAGACGACAGAGTTCGACGCCCGCGTCCGGATCGACACTCCCGGTGAGGCGAACTACTACCGCAACGGCGGGATCATGCAGTACGTGCTGCGGTCGCTGCGCGGTACCGCCGCCTGATCGATGGACCTGGGCCTGGGCGGTCGCGGCTACCTGCTCACCGGCGCGAGCCGGGGGCTGGGATTCGCGACCGCCCGAGCCCTGGTCGACGACGGCGCCCGGGTGCTGGTCAGCTCCCGGAGCGCCGGGTCGGTCACCGCGGCCGCCGAGTCGCTCGGCGGTCCACCGTCCGCGTTCGGCACCGCCGCCGACCTCGCTGATCCCGGCGCGGCCGAACGGCTCGTCACCGCGGCCGGTGAACGGCTGGACCGCATCGACGGGGTGCTGATCTCCGTCGGCGGCCCGGCGCCGGGCACCGTGCTCGAGGCGCCCGAAGAGGCGTGGCGCGACGGCGTCGAGAACGTCCTGCTGGGTCCGCTCCGGCTGGTGAAGGCACTCGTCCCGCACCTCTCCGACGGCGCCGCGATCGGCTTCGTCCTCTCCACCTCGGTCCGCCAGCCGATCGGCCACCTGGCCATCTCCAACGGCCTGCGTCCCGGCCTGGCGATGACGGCGAAGGCGCTCGCCGACGAGCTCGGGCCGCGCGGCATCCGGGTCTTCGGGCTCCTGCCGGGGACGGTGGCCACCGACCGGATTGCCGAGATCGAGGACGCCTCGGGCGACGCCGCCGCGATGCGGGCGCGCACCGAGGCCGGCATCCCGCTGCGCCGGGTGGGGCGACCGGAGGAGTTCGGCCGCGTCGCTGCGTTCCTGCTCTCGCCGGCGGCCTCCTACGTGTCCGGCGCGATGATCCCCGTCGACGGCGGCGTCCTCCGCTCGCTGTGAGCTCTTCTCCTGACGGCCCGGTCCTGGTCGCCTGCGCGCACGGCACCCGGAACCCGACCGGACGGCGGCTGATCGCCGAACTGGCGCTCGCCGCCCGGACGATGCGACCGGGGCTGACGACGACGGCGGCGTTCGTGGACGTCCAGCCGCCCACGGTCGTCGACGTCGTCGCCGGGCTGGCGGCGGCCGGACGGCCCGCGGTCGTGGTGCCGCTGCTGCTGTCGGGCGGCTATCACGTGCACGTCGACATCGCGGGCGCGGTGGCTGCGGCGCCGGGGACGGTCGCGGCCCGCCCGCTGGGACCCGATCCGCGGCTGGTCGAGGTCCTGCACGACCGGCTGGTCTCTGCGGGTGCGGACCCGGATGACCCGCTGACGGCCGTGGTGCTCGCGGCGGCCGGCTCCAGCGATGTGCGGGCGGTGGCGGACGTCGAGAGCACCGCGGAGCTGCTCCAGCGCACCTGGACCGGCCCGGTGACGACGGGGTACGGCTCCGCGGCGCTGCCCACCGTGCCCGACGCGGTGGGTGCCGCCCGCCGGGCCGGAGCGGGGCGGGTCGTCGTCGCCTCGTACCTGCTGGCGCCGGGTCACTTCCACGACAAGCTCACCGACGCCGGCGCGGACCTGCTCACCGCTCCGCTGCTGCCCGACCAGCGGATCGCCGCCGTCCTTCTCGACCGCTACGACGCCGCGCTGACCGGCTGACTCAGGCCTGCCAGTCGAACGCCTGCTCCCCCACGACCAGGACGACCGCGAACACGACGGCGGCCACCGCTGGCACGAGTGGGGTCCACCAGGACCCGCGGACGGCGAGCCAGACGAGCCATGCCGTCAGCAGCAACCACAGCATCCACAGCGGAACCAGCACGGACCCGGGGATCACCAGACCACCGGCGACGTAGAACGACCCGACCAGCAGGTGCAGCAGGCCGGACACGACGGCGAGGAGCAGTGGGCCGGTGGAGCGGGCGGTGTTCGTGGCCACGCCGCGGAGTATGGCGGTCCCCGGCACCCTCAGGTAGAGGTGATCACCCGGGTGTCGGACCGGTCGCGGCGGGACGCGCGGGGTCGCTCGACCACTGCGACCAGGAGCCCGGCCACAGCGCCGCCTCGATCCCGGCGGCGGCGAGGGCAGCCACCTCGTGGGCGGCGGTGACCCCCGACCCGCAGTAGACGCCGACTCTCGTCCTCGGCCCGATGCCCAGCGCCACGAACCGGTCGACCAGTTCCGTCATCCGCAGGAACGTCCCGTCCGCCGCGAGATTGGCCGTCGTGGGGGCGCTCAGCGCTCCGGGCACGTGCCCGGCCCGCGGGTCGATCGGCTCGACCTCGCCCCGGTAGCGCTCCCCGGCCCGCGCGTCGAGCAGCACCCCGCCGGATCCCGGCAGTGCTGCTGCCTCCTCGAGGGTCAGCACCGGCATGCCGCCGCCGGGGAGGGTCACGTCCCCGGGCGCCGGGACGACGTCGCCGGTCTCCACCGGGCCGCCCACCCTGCGCCAGGCGTCCAGTCCTCCGTCGAGCAGGCGGACGTCGGCCAGCCCACCCCAGCGCAGCAGCCACCAGGCCCTGGCCGCGGCCAGTCCCCCGGTGGCGTCGTAGGCGACGACCGCGTCGCCGTCGCGGATCCCCCAGCGCCGAGCCGCTTCCTGCAGCCGCTGTAACGACGGGATCGGATGACGGCCCGCAGCCGCCGACGCGGAGTCGGCCAACTCGGTCTCGAGGTCGACGAAGACGGCACCGGGCAGATGGCCGGCCAGGTACTTCTCCCGCCCCTGGTCGTCGCCCAGGGCCCAGCGCACGTCGAGCAGCACCACCCGCCCGCCGTCCGCCAGGAGGTCGGCGGCGGGGGCAAGCACGGTCACTGTGGCGCCAGCAGCCCGCGCAGCTCCTCGGTGAGCTGCTCGCGCAGCTCGGGGTGCTGGTGCCAGGCCGCGGGGGTGGACTGGAAGAGCGAGATCTTCCACCGGCCACCCTCGTCGACGGCGACCAGCGTGTGGACGGTGTTGAGGGCCGGGTCGAGGTCGTTGCCGTCGGGCTGGATCATCCCGGCGTGTGCCATCAGGACGGCGACGCCCTGCGCCACGGGCCGGACCGAGCGGACCAGCCCCACGTAGGCCGGGGTCTGATGACCGGCGAACACCTGACGCAGGTCGGCCGCGATCGACAGCCGACCCCGGTGATGGCTGCCGTCGAAGCCGATGATGTCCCCGTCGTCGGCGAACCCGGCCGCGACCGCCGCGCCGCTGCGCCGGTTCCAGCCGTCGATGAACTGGCTGTAGAGCGAACGGATCTGGGCGTCGTACGGGTGCGCGTGCGTCACATGCTCTCCTCGCTGGCGCTCGTCGGCACGTGCCGCCGCGTGCTGCGTTCCTGGCGTGACCTCGCAAGCTCGGTCACGTGTGCTCCTCTTCGTGTACTGGGACAGGAGTGACGCTAGTGCTCAGACCACCTCGACCGTTCGACGCTCGCCGTCGGCGAACTGGGTGCGATAGAGGTCCGCGTAACGCCCACCGAGCGCCAGCAACTCAGCGTGCGTACCCGACTCCGTGACGCGACCATTGTCGATCACCAGGATCTGGTCGGCGCTTCGGATGGTCGACAGCCGGTGCGCGATGACCAGGGACGTCCGGCCGGCGAGGGCGGCGTCCAGGGCGTGCTGGACGGCGACCTCGGACTCGCTGTCGAGGTGGGCGGTGGCCTCGTCGAGGATCACGATGCCCGGGGCCTTGAGCAGCACACGGGCGATCGCCAGCCGCTGCTTCTCCCCGCCCGACATGCGGTAGCCACGGTCGCCGACGACCGTGTCGAGGCCCTCGGGCAACGAGCGCACCAGCGTGGCGATCCGGGCGCCCTCGAGGGCCGTCCAGAGTTCGTCCTCGGTGGCCTCCGGCCGGACGTACAGCAGGTTGGCGCGTATGCTGTCGTGGAAGAGGTGCGCGTCCTGGCTGACGACGCCGATCGCGTCGCGCAGCGAATCCAGCGTCGCGTCCCGGACGTCGATGCCGCCGACCCGCACGTTCCCGCCCGTGACGTCGTAGAGCCGGGCCACCAGGTTCGCGATCGTGGACTTCCCCGCCCCGGAGTGACCGACGAGCGCGACCAGGTGACCGGGTTCGACCCGGAAGGACACGTCGTGCAGGACGTCGACCGGTCCCCCGTGCTCGGGCAGCGACACCTCTTCCAGTGACGGCAGCGAGACATCGGCGGCGGAGGGATAGCTGAAGGACACGCCGTCGAACTCGATCGACCGGTCGCCCGTCGGAACCGGCGTCGCGTCGGGGCTCTCGCGGATCATCGGCTGCAGGTCGAGGACCTCGAACACCCGGTCGAAACTGACCATGGCGCTCATGACGTCGACCCGGACGTTGGCGAGCGCGGTCAGCGGGCCGTAGAGCCGCGACAGCAGCAGCGCGAGTGCGACGACATCGCCGGCGCTCAGCGAGCCGGTGAACGCGAGCCAGCCACCGAGTCCGTAGACGAGGGCCGTGGCCAGCGCCGCGACCAGCGTCAGCGCCGTGAAGAAGGTGCGCCCGTACATGGCCGACAGGACGCCGATGTCGCGGACCCGGGCTGCCCGGCCACGGAACGACGCGGCCTCGGCCGACGGCCGGCCGAACAGCTTGACCAGGAGCGCCCCGGCGACGTTGAAGCGCTCCGTCATCGAGGCGTTCATCGATGCGTTGAGCCCGTAGGACTCCCGGGTGATCTCCTGCAGCCGGGCCCCGATCCGGCGGGCCGGGAGGACGAACAGCGGCACGAGGACCAGTGACAGCAGCGTGATCTGCCAGGACAGCGAGAACATCACGCCGGCGGTGAGCACCAGCCCGATGACGTTGGAGACGACGCCGGACAGCGTCGAGGTGAACGCCTGCTGGGCGCCGATGACGTCGTTGTTCAGCCGGCTGACGAGGGCGCCGGTCTGCGTGCGGGTGAAGAAGGCCACCGGCATCCGCTGCACGTGCTCGAAGACGCGGCTGCGCAGGTCGTAGATGACGCCCTCACCGATCCGGGCGGAGTACCACCGGGTGCCGAGGGAGATGCCGGCGTCGATGACCGCGAGACCCGCGATGACGAGCGCGATCCGGACGATGCCGCCCGCCGTGCCCTTGAGACCGGCGATGCGGTTGACGATGTCCCCGGCCAGCAGCGGGGTGATCACGCCGATCACGGAGGACGCGACCACGAGCAGCAGGAAGAACGTCAGCTCGCGACGGTAGGGGCGCGCGACGCCGAGGATCCGGCGCACCGTGCCCTTGGGTAGCTCCCGGGCCGTCACCGACGAATCTCGCCGGAACGACCGCATGGCGGCCATGGAGGTCATGGGATGGCCCACGTCCACACCGCCTCCTTCCAGTCGATCGGCCAACGCCGTGCGCAGCCGGGCTGTTCCGGAGCCAGTGTGTCAGCGGCCTCCGACAAGCTCCTGGAGACGGAGCACCTGAGCGGCCCGCTCGGCGGCGTCCTGGGCTGCGAAGTCGTTGCGGACGGCGGACCGCACCAGCTCGGCCGTCGCCCGGCTCGAGGCCACCGGCGGGCCGGTCAGCGCCGCCACCAGGTCCGCCACGGCCGCGTCCAGCTCGGCCGCCGGGACCACGAGGTTGGCCAGGCCGATCGCGTGCGCCTCGGCCGACCTCACCGCGCGGCCGGTCAAGCAGATCTCCAGCGCCCGCGAGTAGCCGACGAGCTCCACGAGCGTGCTGGTGCCCGTGAGGTCGGGGACCAGGCCCAGGCTCGCCTCGGGGAGCCGAAGCTGCGCGTCGTCGGTCAGGATCCGCAGGTCACACGCCAGCGCGAGCTGGCAGCCCGCGCCGATCGCGTGTCCCTGCACCGCGGCCACGGAGACGATCCCCGGCGAGCGCAGCCACCGGAAGCCGGCCTGGTACCCGCGGATCTGCTCCTCGGCTTCCGCGGACGGCCGGCGCCCCAGGTCGCCGAGCCCGCCGGTGACGCCCGGCTCGGGGCTGAAGAGGCTCCGGTCCAGGCCCGCCGAGAACGAGCGCCCGGCACCTCGGACGACGACCACCCGCACGTCGTCGGTCAGCGACGAGCCGATCTGCGCCAGGGTCGACCAGGTGGTCGGCGTCTGTGCGTTCAGTTGGTCGGGGCGGTCCAGGGTGACGGTGAGGACGGCGCCGTCCTGCTGCGTGCTGACCCAACCGTTCGAGTTCTCCGGTGTCACGCGTCGGCCTCGCCGGCGCTCGGCCCCCGCGTGCCGCGGCGTGCTCTGCTTACTTGTTCGTTCGCGAGCTCACTCACGCCTTCTTACTATTCCGGTTGGCCCCACCGCGGCTGCGCAGGGTGGCGCCCGACTCCGACAGCAGCCGGTGCACGAAGCCGTACGAGCGGTTCGTGGACGTGGCCAGGGAGCGGATGCTCTCGCCGCCGTCGTAGCGCTTGCGCAGGTCGTCGGCCAGCGTCGACCGGTCTCCCCCGGTGATCCGCTTGCCCTTGCCGAGATCCGCAGTAGTCGAGTCGGCCATGACTTCCCTCCGTGTCAGCCGCCGGCCCACGCCCGCACCCGACCGAGCCGCCCGTGCCGGCCCCGGTGCTGGCAGTCCGTCCCCTGAGCGCCGCCGTCCGAGTGACCACGGCATCCCGGTCACATGATCACCCAGGGAGGACCGGACGGCGAGGCGAACGACGACGTCGAGAACCGGCCCCACGGTGTGGCCCGGTTGCGGGGGCCGAAGGCTCCCCGACCGGGACACGGGTGGGGCTCAGCGCCGGTCGGGACGACTCCTGGCCGCGGTGTCGGCCGGAGGCTGACAAAGTGAAAGCGCGCCGACCCTCTCAGGCCAGTGAGACCAGGTCGGCGAAGTCCTCGCTCCAGCTGTCCTCGGTGCCGTCGGGCAGGAGGATGACCTTGTCGGGGTTGAGCGCGTGCACGGCGCCCTCGTCGTGGGTGACGAGGACGATCGCCCCGGCGTAGGTGCGCAGCGCCTCGAGGACCTGCTCGCGACTGGCCGGGTCGAGGTTGTTCGTCGGCTCGTCGAGGAGCAGCACGTTCGCACCCGAGACGACCAGGGTGGCCATGGCCAGGCGGGTCCGCTCCCCACCGGAGAGCGTGCCGGCGCGCTGGTCGACGGTGTCCCCGGAGAAGAGGAAGGCGCCGAGGATCCGGCGGAGCTCGGTGGCCGTGCTGTCGGGGGCAGCCGACTGCATCACCTCGAGCAGGGTGCGGTCCATGTCGATCGTCTCGTGCTCCTGGGCGTAGTAGCCCACGCGCAGGCCGTGCCCGGCCTTGACCTCGCCGGTGTCGGGCGTCTCGGTGCCGGCCAGCATCCGCAGCAGCGTCGTCTTTCCGGCGCCGTTGAGGCCGAGGACGACGACGCGCGTGCCCTTGTCCACCGCGAGGTCGACGTCGGTGAAGATCTCCAGCGAGCCGTAGCTCTTCGACAGGCCCTCGGCGAACAGCGGCGTCCGGCCGCACGCGACGGGCGTCGGGAACCGCAGCTTGGCGACCTTGTCGTGCACGCGGACGTCGGCCAGCCCCGAGGCCAGGCGCTCGGCGCGCTTGTCCATGCTCTTCGCGGCCTTGGCCTTGGTGGCCTTGGCCCGCATCTTGTCGGCCTGGGCGTTCAGCGTGTCGATCTTGCGCTCGGTGTTCGCCCGCTCCTGCTTGCGGCGGCGCTCGTCGGTCTCGCGCTGCTGCAGGTAGAGCTTCCAGCCGAGGTTGTAGACGTCGACCTCGGCGCGGTTGGCGTCCAGGTGCCACACCTTGTTGACGACGGCCTCGAGCAGCTCGACGTCGTGGCTGATGACGATCAGTCCGCCGCGGTGGCCGGACAGGAAGCCGCGCAGCCAGGTGATCGAGTCGGCGTCGAGATGGTTCGTGGGCTCGTCGAGGAGCAGCGTCTCCGCGTCGGAGAACAGGATCCGGGCCAGCTCGACGCGGCGGCGCTGGCCACCGGACAGAGTGCGCAACGGCTGGGCGAGCACCCGGTCGGGCAGGCCGAGGTTGCTGCAGATGCGGGCGGCGTCGCTCTCGGCGGCGTACCCGCCCATCGCGGCGAACTGGTCCTCCAGCCGACCGTAGCGGCGCACGGCCTGGTCGCGCTCGTCGTCGTCGGCCGGTTCGGCCATCGCGATCTGTGCCTTGACCAACTGGTTGCGCAGGACGTCGAGCCCGCGGCCGGACAGCACGCGGTCGCTCGCGGTGATGTCGAGATCGCCGCTGCGGGGGTCCTGCGGGAGGTAGCCGATCTCTCCGGTCACGTCGACCTTGCCCGCGTGCGGCACCCGCTCACCGGCGAGCGTGGTCAGGGTGGTCGTCTTGCCGGCACCGTTGCGGCCCACGAGACCGATCCGGTCCCCCGGCTGCACGCGGAGGGAGGTGTCGCTGATGAGAATGCGGGCGCCGGCGCGAAGCTCGAGGCCGGTCGTCGTGATCACTGATCCCAGGGTAGGCGTCCTCGGGCGGATACCACGACCTCTGCGAGGGTGACATCGGCGGCATCACTCACCCGGGCGTGTTCCTGTGGACAACGGTCCCGTTCCCGAGCAGGGAGCGACAGGATGCGCACATGAGTGCGAGTGGAGGCCCCTGGGGACCGCCCTGCCCGGTGTGCGGCAGACCGACGGGCGACATCGGCCCTGGTCAATGCCCCACCTGTGGGCTGCCGGCCGCCGCGCACGCCGCGCTCGTCGTCTCCCGGATCGGTGCGACCCTCCGGGACATCGCCCAGGACCGGGATGCGCTGGTGGCCACGCTCCGCGCCGCTGCACCGGGGGGAACGACGTACACCGTACCGCCTGCCGCGGCGCCGTCGGCCATGCCTGTTCCCCCGCCGGCCGCTGTGCCCGTTCCGCCGCCCGCGCCGTGGTGGCCGCCCGCTGCCGCACCCGCCCCGGCTCCGCAGACTCCGCGGCCTCCGCGGCGCCGGCTCAGCCCGCAGCAGGTGCTGGTCGGTCTCGGCGCCCTGCTCGTCGTGGCCGCCGCCCTCGCGTTCGTCGCCGTCGCGTGGACCCGCTTGGGCGTGGTCTTCCAGGCCGGCGTCATGGTCGTGGTGACGGCGCTGCTGTGCGGTGCCTCCGCCTGGACGGCACGCAAGGGGTTGCGCGCGACCGAGGAGGCGCTGGCCGCCGCGGGGGCAGCGCTGCTCGCGGTCGACCTCGGCGCGGCCCGGGCGCTGGGGCTCTTCGAGCTGGAGGACGTCGGCCTGCGCCCGTGGTGGGCGATCTCCTGCGCCGTCGTCGTCGCGGCGGGCCTCGGTCTGGGCCGCCTCACGAGGACGACGGCGACCTGGCCGCTGGTGGCGCTGCTCGCCGCTCAGCCGCTGCCGTTCCTGCTGCTGACCAGTGACCTGCTGACCGGACCGGCGGGGGTCGCCGTCGCACTGGCGGTGGCGGGTGCCGACGTCGCAGCGGCCCGGGCGCTGCGCCCGGGTCTCAGGCCGGTCGCCCGGGTCCTCGCCGTCGCCGCCACCGTTCTCGGCGTCCTCGGTGGGCTCGTGGTGGCGGCCGGCTCCGACGCCGTCGACTCCTGGACGGCGACCGGCGTGCTCGCGGTCGGCGGCACGGCGGCTCTCGCCCTCGACCGGCGCGGCCGCGCCCCGGGTCTCGCCGGGGTCGTGCCCGGCACGGTCGGCGCGGTGGTCGGGCTGGCCCTCGCCGCCTCCCTGCGCACCGTCGGCTACCCCGGCCCGTGGATCGCGGTGGGGCTCGGTCTCGCCCTGCTCACCGCCGCCGTCCTGCTGGCGAGCAGGACCGCTGTGGCCGCGGGACTGGTCGCCTCCGGGCTGGCCCTGGTGGGTGCGCACGCCGCGCTGATGGCCGAGGACGAGCGGTTCGGCGCACTGGCTCTGGTGGCCCTGCTCGTGGTGGTGCCGGCGACCCTCGCCGCCCTGCGCCTGCCTCGACTCCGCCGGCAGGCCACTGCCGCCGCACTCCTGGCTCCGTGGGCGGCGATCCTGCTCGCCCGGGCCGACGACGTGCTTCCCGCCACCGTCGCCGGGCTCCTGCTCGCTCTCCTGGCCGCCCTCGCCTTCGCCGTTGCGACCCTGCGCGCGGCACGGCTCGAGGAGTGGGTCGCCGCAGCCGTCGGTGCCGTCTCCGGGCTCACCGCGGGCCTGGTGAGCGGCGGCGTCCAGGCGTGGGGGCAGGTGGCCGTCCAACTCGGCATCGCCGGGGTCGCCGCCGGGAGCTACGCGATCGTCGCCCATCGGCGGTGGGTCGGCATCGTCGCGGTGGCCGACCTGGTGGTCGCCTCGTGGATCGCCGTCGGCGGGGCCGGGGTGGAGACACCGGAGGCCTACACGGGTCCGGCCGCGGTGGGTCTGCTGCTGATCGCGATCCCCGCGCTGCGCTCGGGCGCGACCTCGTGGGCGGCCGAGGGAGCGGCGGTCGGGGTGGCTCTCGTCCCGTCCGCGCTGGTCGTGATCGCGGACCCGACCGCCCTGCGGCTGGTCCTCGTCCTCGTCGCGGCGACGGTTCTGACCGTCGCCGGCACGTTCCTGCACCGGCAGGCGCCGTTCGTGGTGGGCGCCGGCGTCCTCGTCGTGGTCGCCGTCGGCCGGCTCGCCCCGTACGCGCCGCTGCTCCCCCGCTGGGTCACGCTGGGCGCCGCAGGTCTGCTCCTGCTTGTGGTGGGCGCGACATACGAGCGCCGCCGCCAGCAGGCCCGGGAGGCCGTGGCCTGGGTGGCCCAGATGACCTGATCGGAGCCCGACCGGGTGCCACCGCCGCGCCGCCGCCCTACGGTGGAAGCGCCTCGGGGGATGGGAAGGGGGCGGTCGTGAGCCAGCCGGTCGATACCGCGCCCCTGCCTGCCCTGCCCTACCGCGCCCGCCCGCCTCAGGTGCTGCTCGGCGTCGGCGCGGTCCTGCTGGTGAGTTCGGCGGCCGTGGTCGCCTCGGTCTACGGCGGCATCGCCGTCCGGGTGCTCCTGGTCGTGCTCGCCGGCATCGCCACCTGGGTCTCCCTGCGCGCCGCTCGCGCGCGACTGCGCAGCTCCGAGGAGATCCTCGCCGCGTGCGCCGCCGGTCTCGCCGTGGCCGGGGCGTCCCAGGGCGGTCCCGCACTCGACGGCGACCCGGTCACCGCGCTGCTGCTCGCCGCTGCGTTCCTGGTGCTGCACCGCGTCGCGCCCACGACCGCGGCCTGGCCACTGGTGTCCTGGGCCGCCGCGCAGCTGGCCGTGCTCCGGGCGCTCGATCTGGTGCCGGGCAGCCTGCACACCGAGCTCTACCTGTGCGTCTCGCTCGTGGGTCTCGGGATCGCCCTGGTCGCACGACGGGGAGTCGCGCGGCTGGCGCTGGTGACGACGGCGCCGTGGTGGCTGGCCGGTGTCGTGGGTGGCTCCTCCAGCGCCTGGGCGGACGACGGCGGGCGGCAGTGGTTCTCCGCGGCGCTGATGATCGCTGCCGCTGTCGGGCTGCTGCTCGCCCGGCTGCGGAAGCCCCTCGAACCGCTCCTCGGCCCGCCGCGGGTCATGCCGGTGGTCGCGGGTGTCGTCGCCGGCGCCGCGATCACCGGAGCGTTCTCCTCCCTCGGTCCGCTGTCGGTGACGCTGACGGGCTACGCCGGGGTGCTCATCGCCAACCTCGCCGCTGCCTATCTGGGCGGCTGGCGCCGAGGACTGTTCCTCCCGGTGGCACTCGCCGCCGGGATCGTGATGACCAGCCTGTCCCTGGCCCAGTTGCTGGCCGGCCAGCAGTGGTGGGAGCTCTCGCTGCTGCTGCTGCTCACCGCGATCCCGACGGCGCTGGTCGCCGTCCGCCGCGTCGAGAACCGCCCGGTCGCGCTGCCGACCGCCGTGGGTTGCCTGGCCGGTGCCGTGCTGCTGGCCCTTCCGGACGGGCTGTTCGGCCCCGGCACGGCGGCGGTGCTGCTGACCGTGTTCTACGGGGCCGCCATGGCGCTCGGCTCGCGCCTGGACGCTCCGTCGCGACGGGCGACGTCCGCCGCGGCCGCGGTGTGCGCGGCGGCCGCCGTCCTCCTGCTGACCGCCGAGGGACGCCGGACCGAGCTCGCGCTGGTCCTCGCCGTCCAGGGGCTGTGCACGCTGGGGTGGGCCTGGCGCACCGGCCGGCCCCCGGTGACGGCGGACGACGACG
>NZ_SPQK01000024.1 GCF_004570875.1 Blastococcus sp. CT_GayMR16
TGCTCGACGTCCAGGAGCTGCTCAGCGACTCCGGGATCGGCCGCGAGATGCACGTCATCGTCGGGCAGGGGCAGCTCGACGCCGTCCTGTCCGGCCGCCCCGAGGACCGCCGGGCCTTCATCGAGGACGCCGCGGCGCGTCAGAGCGAGACCGAGGCGCGGCTCGCCGTCCGCACCGCCGAGGAGCGGACCCGCGCCCTGCACGGCCGGGCCGAGTCCCTGCGCCGCCAGGCCCGGCAGGAGCGGGCCGCCCGGGAACGGGCTGCGGCGGCGAGAGTGGCCCGGGAGCGCGGCGCGGCTGTGGCCGCCTCCGTGCGGGTCGACGCGGAGACGGCGCTCGCCGCCCTCGCGACCTCACTGGCACGGGCCGCCGTCGAACGCGACGAGCTCACGTCCGCTCGGAGTTCCTTCGAGGCGGAGCTGCTCGAGGTCCGGGGCCGCGTGCGCGCGGCCACCGCCGAGCTGGACCGGCTGACCGACGAGGTGCACCGCGACGAGGTCGCCCGCGCCGAGCAGCGGTACCGGATCGAGGCGCTGGAGATCCGCGCCGCCGAGGAGTACGGCGTCGACCTGCCGACGCTGCTGGCCGAGTACGGGCCCGCCGCGCCGGTGCCGCCCACGCCCCAGCAGGTGGCCGCGGCCGAGGCGGCGGGGGAGCCCGAGCCCGACCCGGTGCCCTACGAGCGCGCCGTCCAGGAGCGACGGGCCGCGAAGGCCGAGCGCGACCTCACGACCCTCGGCAAGGTCAACCCGCTGGCGCTGGAGGAGTTCGCGGCGCTGGAGGAGCGGCACGGTTTCCTCGCCACGCAGCTCGAGGACCTCAAGTCCACCCGGCGCGACCTGCTCACCGTCGTCCGGGAGGTGGACGAGCGGATCCACGAGGTCTTCGCCGCGGCCTTCGCCGACGTCCAGCGCGAGTTCGAGATCGTGTTCGCCACCCTGTTCCCGGGCGGCCACGGCCGGCTGCTGCTCACCGAGCCCGACGACCTGCTCGCCACCGGCATCGAGATCGAGGCCCGGCCGCCGGGGAAGAAGGTCAAGCGGCTGTCGCTGCTCTCCGGCGGCGAGCGCTCGCTGACCGCCGTCGCCCTGCTCGTCGCGATCTTCCGGGCCCGGCCCTCGCCCTTCTACGTGCTCGACGAGGTCGAGGCGGCGCTCGACGACGTCAACCTCGGCCGGTTGCTGAGCCTCGTCGAGCAGCTCCGCGCCACGTCGCAGCTGATCATCATCACGCACCAGAAGCGGACGATGGAGATCGCCGACGCCCTCTACGGCGTCAGCATGCGCGGCGACGGCATCACCGGCGTCATCAGCCAGCGGCTGCGCGAGCTGGAGACGGCGTAGCCGAGCCGTTCAGACGCCGGAGCGGACCTCGAGATCCACCATCAGCGGAAGGTGGTCCGACGCGCCCGCGCCGTCCAGCACCTGTGCCGCCGCGACGGCGACGCCCTGGGTCACCCAGGCCTGGTCGATCCGCCGGTGCGGGGAGCGCGCCGGGTGGGTGTTCCCCTCGTCGTGCTGCCAGAACTTCCAGCCGGCCCGGTCGTCGCGCTCGTTCGCCAGCTCCCAGGCGTCGCCGAACTTCTGCCGCAGCGTCATGAGTTCCGGCGCGTCCGGGGCCGCGTTGAAGTCGCCGACCACGATGCCGGTCTCCATCGGACCGGTGTGCAGCTCGGCCAGCGCGGCCACCTGGGCGGCGCGGTCGCCGCTCTTGCGGCTCAGGTGCGTGGTCGTCACCCACAGCGCCCCGCCGTCCAGCTCGATCATCGTGCGCAGCGCGCTGCGCGGCTCCCCGCCGCCCGGCAACCGGTGCACGTCGCTGATCAGGAGGGGCAGCCGGGAGAGCAGGGCGTTGCCGTATTCGCCGCGCGGCTGACCACCGGGCCGGGGCTCGTCGACCGCCGGCCCCCAGGCCAGCTGCATGTCCAGCGCCCGCGAGAGCAGCAGCGCCTGGTCCACGTTCTCGCTGCGCGGACCGAAGTGCCGGTCGACCTCCTGGAGGCAGATCACGTCCGCGTCCGCCGCGGCCAGGACCGTCGCCAGCCGGGGGAGGTCGTGCCGGCCGTCGTCCCCGACGCCGTGGTGGATGTTGAACGAGACC
Source organism: Blastococcus sp. CT_GayMR16 (assembly GCF_004570875.1). Taxonomy (GTDB): domain Bacteria; phylum Actinomycetota; class Actinomycetes; order Mycobacteriales; family Geodermatophilaceae; genus Blastococcus_B. The sequence goes on from NZ_SPQK01000024.1 coordinate 2,101, forward strand.
AGCCGCACCGGGATGGGCGGTTGGTCGGGACCGGGGGCCGGCCGCATTCCGGGAGCACCAGTCATGCGCGCAAGCCTGTCACCCCTGGGAGAGCGGCAGGTCGAGGACCTGGCGCAGGTCGGGCTGACCGAGATCGGTCACCGACAGCTGGAACCGCGCCTCCCGGCCCGACAGCACCAGCTCCCCGATCTGGTTGCCGAAGAACGGGCCGGCCTGCTTGTCCCATTCGAGAACGCTCGGCTCGGCCCTCGCCGCTCTCGCCAGGGTCGCCGTGAATCTCTTCGCCCAGCGGCTCCAGCCGATCCGGAAGCCGACCCGGATCGGGTGCGGCGCCTGGTTGTGCAGGGGCGAGACCGTCAGCTGGTGCACCCGGCCGGTCAGTCCGGCGGGCTGCACGAGCTCCGCGGCGTAGGCGTGGTGGACGTCGCCGGAGAGCACGAGCGCCGTCGCCGGGGCGGGTCCGTGGTCACCGCGGGCCACCGACGTCAGCGCCCGGCCCAGCCGCTCGAAGGACTCCCCGAACGCGGCCCAGTGCTCCAGGTCCGCGGCCTGCCGCAGCTTCTCGGCCTGCCTGCCCCGCCACGCACCCTCGTGCCGCACGTTGAGCGTCTCGTTCCACCGCTCGATGTTGTGGATGGCGTGCGGCAGCAGCCAGGGCAGCGACGTGCCGATGATCAGGTGCTGCACGCCCTCCTCGACACCCCGCTGCATCGCCGCCTCGATCCAGGCGAACTCCTCGTCGTCGACCATCCGGCGCCCCTGCTCGTCGAGCACCCGGCCGGCCCGGCTGTCGATCATGATCAGCCGGGCGTCACCCCAGTGCCGCACGAAGCTCCAGCGGATGCTCGCCGGCTCGGTGTCGGCCCGCTCGGCCATCTCGCGCAGCATCGGCTCGGCGTCATCGGAGTCCTCGTGCAGCCCCTTGACGGCCTGCCAGGTCTTGTTCTCGGCCAGCTCCTGTGGGCTGAGGTTGCCGAGGTGCTGGTAGATCCAGTAGCTGACCAGGCCGCCGCTGATCCGGGCGCTCCACCAGTCCTCCGCGGTGACCTCGCGGCGCCAGGCCGCCGAGGTGTTCCAGTCGTCGATCATCTCGTGGTCGTCGAAGATCATCGACGACGGGATCGTCGACAGCAGCCAGCGGACGCCGGGATCGCTCCAGGACTCCGCGTAGAGCCGGGTGTACTCCTCGAAATCGCTCACCTGGGCGTCGGGCGGCGCCTCCTCGCCCCGGCGCAGGCTCAGCCACGAGCGGGTCGGCGGCGTCAGCTCGTCGGCGTAGACCTGGTCGCCGAGGAGCACCAGCGCGTCGGGCCACGCCTCCTCCGGCTGGTGCGCGACGCGCTCGGCGTAGGCGTCGAGTGCGTCCGGCGGGATGCGATCGGCGCTGTCGGCCGTCCCCGGCGTCGCGTAGCGGCAGGAGCCGAAGGCGATGCGGAAGCCGCCCTCGTCGCCCGGAGTGCGGATCCGGCTCGGCGGGAACGACGACTGCGGCGGCGGCCACACCGCCGCCCCGTCCAGGTGCACCCCGTACGGAGTCGTGCTGCCCGGCTCGAGGTCCTCGACCACCACCAGCGCGTAGTGGTGCCCGCTGACGCAGAACGTCCGTGCCCGGCGCCCCAGGATCTCGACCTCGCAGGGCCGGTCGGTCTCGACCCACAGGGTGGCCGACACCGGGTCGACGTGGCGCAGGAGGGGCCCGAGCAGCAGCTCCGGGAAGCGTGGATCGGAAGGCATGGGTCCAGCCTGTCTCACCGGGGTCGTGCTGAGAGACTCCGGTCATGGAATTCGTGCTGATCGCGATCGCGATCCTCGTCGTCGCGCTGATCCTCGGGGTCTCCCTGCTGGTCGGCCGGGGACGCCGGACCGTGCGCCTGGACGACGACGCGGCGGCGGGCACGACCCTGACCCGCCCGCGGCCTCCGCAGCCCACGGCACCCCCGGTCGAGCAGCCCGACGCCGTGGTCCCGGACGCGGCGCCGTCCGTGGAGCTGCCGCCGGCCGAGCCCGAGCCGGGGCTCACGTTCGAGACCCCGCCGCCGTCCGCGGGCCGGCTGATCCGGCTGCGCTCGCGGCTGGCGCGGTCGCAGTCCTCCCTGGGCCGGGGGCTGCTGACCGTTCTCGCGCGGGAGAAGCTCACCGAGGACGACTGGGAGGAGGTCGAGGAGACCCTCCTGGCCGCCGACGTGGGGGTGGCGGCCACCACGCAGATCGTCGACCGGCTGCGCACGCAGTCGATGGTGCTGGCGACCGCCTCGGGCTCAGGGCTGCGGGACCTGCTGGTCGACCAGCTCACCGCCGTCCTCGGACCCGACATGGACCGGACCCTCGGCACCGACCGCCACGACGGTCAGCCCGGCGTCGTCCTCGTCGTCGGCGTGAACGGCGCCGGCAAGACGACGACGGTCGGCAAGATCGCCCGTGTCCTCGTCGGCGACGGCAAGAGCGTGGTCCTCGGGGCCGCCGACACCTTCCGCGCCGCCGCCGCCGACCAGCTGGAGACCTGGGGCGAGCGGGTGGGCGTCCTGACCGTCCGCGGCCGCGAGGGCGGCGATCCGGCCTCGGTGGCCTTCGAGGCGGTGCGCACCGGTGTCGAGGGCGAGGTGGACGTCGTCCTGATCGACACCGCCGGCCGGCTGCACACGAAGTCGGGGCTGATGGACGAGCTCGGCAAGATCAAGCGGGTCGTGGAGAAGCAGTCGCCGGTCACGGAGGTGCTGCTCGTGCTCGACGCCACCACCGGCCAGAACGGCATCGTCCAGGCCCGCGTCTTCACCGAGGCGGTCACCGTCACCGGCGTCGTCCTCACCAAGCTCGACGGCACCGCGAAGGGCGGCATCGTCGTGTCGGTGCAGCGCGAGCTCGGCATCCCGGTGAAGCTGATCGGGCTGGGGGAGGGGGCCGACGACCTTGCCCCGTTCGAGCCCCGGGCGTTCGCGGAGGCGCTGGTGGGCGGCGAGGACTAGTCCAGTTCGACGGCGTAGGACGTGATGGACGTGACGAGCCCGTCGCTGAACTCGTAGATGTCGCAGGAGGAGACGAGGCTGACCTCGCCGTCGGCGTCCACGTATCGGCCGATCACGTCCACCGCAGCGGCGTCCGTCCCGGCGATGACGACGAAGCGCTGGAACTCCGCCGTCCCCGAGGAGAGCTCCCTGAGCGTGGCCTCGCAGACCTCGACGACCGCGTCGCGCCCGGTCAGCGTGCCCTCCCCGACGGAGATCCAGCGGACGTCCGGGGCGAGGGCGGGATAGGCCTCACGGAACCGGTGCCCGGAGAAGGCCTCGGCGATCTGTCGCGGCGTGGTCACAGTGGCAGTCCTTCCGGCGTCCAGCGCTCCTCGATGCGGCCGAACCGCCAGACCGCCAGCGCCACGGCCCAGGTGAGGACGAACAGCCCCACGATGCCGAAGCCGACGTAGCCGAGGTCCAGCGAGGCGATCCACACCAGCGGGCCGGAGTCGATGCCGAGGCGCTCGACGAGCAGGCCGGTGAGCACCAGCATCCCGATGACGAGGGCGACGGTCACCGACAGCAGGGTGACGGCGAGGTTGTAGAAGACCTTGCGGACCGGCTTGAGGAACGCCCAGCCGTAGGCCCGCGACATGAGGACGCCGTCCGCGGTGTCGAAGAGGCTCATGCCGGCGGCGAACAGGATCGGCAGGACGAGGATCGCGTACCAGGGCAGGACGAACGCCGCCGAGCCGGCCGCGAGCACGAGCAGGGCGACCTGCGTGGCGGTGTCGAAGCCGAGGCCCATCAGCAGGCCCACCGGGTACAGGTGCCACGGCTTGCTGACCCGCCGGGTCACGCGGCCGAGGATCCGGGCGAGGAAGCCCCGGTTGTGCAGGTGCCGCTCGAGCTCGGCCTCGTCGTACTCGCCGGTGCGCATCCGGCGGAACACCTTGGCGATGCCGACCGCGGCGACGAGGTTCATCACGCCGATGAGCACCAGGAACGCGCCGGCCACGATGGTGCCCACCAGGGCGAGGGTCTGGCCGACCTGGTTCTCCTCGTTCTGGACGACGCCGGCGACCGAGCGCACCCCGGCCACGAGCAGCAGGCTCGCGGCGAACACGACCGAGGAGTGGCCGAGGGAGAACCAGAAGCCCGCGCTGACCGAGGACGTGCCGTCCCCGACGAGCTTGCGGGTGGTGTTGTCGATCGAGGCGATGTGGTCGGCGTCGAAGGCGTGCCGGACACCCAGCATGTACGCCGTCAGGCCGACCCCGACGCCCAGGACGCCGGTGCTGCCGAGCTGGTAGTCGCGCGGGGCGACGGCAAAGATCAGCACGCCCCAGCCGACGAGGTGCAGGAGCAGGACGAACCCGGCCATCCCGGCGAGCGACCGTCGTTCCCGCGCGGGCATCGGGGCTGCGGTGGTCGCTGCGCGCTGGTCCGCCTGGACTCCTGAGGTCACGGTCGCGGAGCTTACTGCGAACTGTTCGCAACAAGCTCGTCGGGGAGGACGACGGAACAGCCCTCCGTGTGGTCGACGTCACTGGATGCCGGTCGCGCAACACGACTGGAACGAAACGACCGGACACGCGGACGGGAGTTCACCGTCCCGAAACTTCTCGGCGACCGCCCCCGAAACACGGCGACGGCACGGTGAGCGCCACGTCGCCGCTCCGTCGGAGCAGCGACAGCTCACCCCACCCTCGCCCGGTGTGCCCCAGGTATCCCGGGCTCCTCTCCGTGGCTTTCCCTCAGACAGGGCCACACCGACACCGTCAGGAGGTTGCCGTGGACACCGGCGACACCGCCTGGGTCCTGACCAGCGCCGCCCTGGTGCTGCTCATGACCCCCGGTCTGGCGCTCTTCTACGGCGGCATGGTCCGCGCGAAGAGCGTTCTGAACATGATGATGATGAGCTTCGGGGCCCTGGCGCTGATCAGCGTGCTCTGGGTGCTCTACGGCTACTCGATGGCCTTCGGCGACGACGTCGGCGGAGGCCTGGTCGGGAGCCCGTTCGAGTTCTTCGGCCTCGACGGCCTGCTCGGGACCGAGGGGATCGACAACGGCTTCGCCGCCAGCGAGTTGGTCTTCACCATCCCGTCGATGGCCTTCGTCGCCTTCCAGGCCGTCTTCGCCATCATCACCGTCGCCCTGATCTCCGGTGCGATCGCCGACCGTGCCCGGTTCGGCCCGTGGATGGTCTTCGCCGGCATCTGGGCGACGATCGTCTACTTCCCGGTCGCCCACTGGGTCTTCGCCTTCAACGGCGCGGAGTCCGAGACCGGCGGCTGGATCGCCAACAAGCTGCTGGCGATCGACTTCGCCGGCGGTACCGCCGTGCACATCAACGCCGGTGCGGCGGGTCTGGCGCTCGCGCTCGTGCTCGGCAAGCGCCGCGGGTTCGGCCGTGACCCCATGCGTCCGCACAACCTGACGCTCGTCATGGCCGGGGCCGGGCTGCTCTGGTTCGGCTGGTTCGGGTTCAACGCCGGTTCGGCGCTGTCGGCCAACGGTCAGGCCGCCGAGGTCTTCGTGACCACGCTGGTGGCGACCGGCGCGGCCACGCTGGGCTGGCTGGCGACGGAGAAGATCCGCGACGGTCACGCCACCTCACTCGGTGGGGCGTCCGGTGTGGTCGCCGGACTGGTCGCCATCACGCCGTCGTGTTCGTCGGTCACGCCGATCGGCGCGATCCTCATCGGTCTCATCGCCGGCGTCGTGTGCGCCCTGGCCGTCGGCCTGAAGTACAAGCTGGGCTACGACGACTCGCTCGACGTCGTCGGCGTCCACCTCGTCGGCGGTCTGTGGGGCACCCTGGCGGTCGGCTTCTTCGCCTCGGCGGCCACCACGGCCGGCGTCGACGGGCTCTTCTACGGTGGGGGCGTCGACCAGCTCTGGCGCCAGGCCGTCGGTGCCCTCGCGGTGCTGGCGTACTCGTTCATCCTCACGCTGGTCATCGGCTTTCTCATCCAGAAGACGATCGGCTTCCGCATCAAGGAGGAGGACGAGGTCACCGGGATCGACAGCGTCGAGCACGCCGAGACCGCGTACGACTTCGCCTCCCTGGGCGGAAGCAGCGGTGGGGGAACATCTCTGGCCGGCCAGGCGCACGCCGAGGCCCGTAACACCGAAGGGGTCCGGGCATGAAGCTCATCACTGCCATCGTCAAGCCGTTCAAGCTGGACGACGTCAAGAACGCCCTCGAGCTGATCGGCATCGCCGGTCTCACCGTGAGCGAGGTCCAGGGCTTCGGCCGGCAGCGCGGGCACACCGAGGTCTACCGCGGGGCGGAGTACCAGGTGGACTTCGTGCCGAAGGTCCGCATCGAGGTCGTCGTCAGCGAGCTCGACGCCAGCCGCGTCGTCGACGCGGTCGTCGAGTCCGCCTCGACCGGCCAGATCGGCGACGGCAAGGTGTGGGTGACCACGATCGACGAGGTGGTCCGCGTGCGGACCGGCGAACGCGGCGACGATGCTCTGTGACGTCGGCGCTCTGATCCACCGGCACTGAACACTCCGTCGGCCGGGGTGGTGGGATCGCCCGCCACCCCGGTCGACTGTCATGGACGAGGGGGAGACGTGCTGGACCTTCAGTCACTGCCCGGGCTTCCGCGCCCCGAGCGCACGGCGGCGGTCGACTCCTGGCTGTCCGGCCTCCTCGGCGACGCGGTCACCGGAACTCCGGCGCCGAAGCAGCGGCGGGGCGGACCGCCGCCGCGGACCGGCCTCGACGGGCTCGCGCTCGTGGCCGTGGGTAGCCTCGGCCGCCGGGAGCTCCCGCCCCACGGCGACCTCGACCTGGTCCTCGTCCACGAGGGCCGGCCGGAGATCGCCGCCGTCGCCGATGCCCTCTGGTACCCGATCTGGGACGCCGGCGTCCGGCTCGACCACTCCGTCCGCTCGATCCCCGAGGCCGTCGCGGTCGCCTCCACCGACGTGAAGGCCGGGCTCGGCCTGCTCGACGTCCGGCTGGTCGCCGGGGACGCCGACCTGGCGGCCCGGCTGCGGACGGCGACGCTGGCCAGCTGGCGGCAGGCGGCCTCGCGGCTGCTCCCGCAGCTGCGCGACCTGCGCCGTGATCGGGCCCGCCAGCTGGGGGAGCTCGCGTTCCTCCTCGAGCCCGACATCAAGGAGGCCTACGGCGGTCTCCGGGAGGGACAGGTCCTCCGGGCGATCGCGGCGGCCCAGCTCGGTGACGAGCCCGCCGCCGAGCTCGAGGCGGCCTACTCCTTCCTGCTCGACGTGCGCGACGAGCTCCGCCGGCGCACCGGACGTGCGCATGACGTCCTCGTCCGCCAGGAGCAGCGGCCCGTGGCCGACGCCCTGGGCCTGGCCGACGAGGACACCCTGTTGCGCGAGGTCAGCCTGGCCGGACGGCGGCTGGCGTTCGTGGCGGATGAGACCTGGCGTCGCGTGGAGGCTGCGCTCGTGCGCCGCCCGCGCGGGCGCTACCGGCGCGTGCGCCGCGAGCCGCTCGCCGAGGGCGTCGTCCGCCAGGGCGACGAGGTCGTGCTCGCCCGCGACGCACGTCCGGCCGCCGACCCCGGTCTCCTGCTGCGCGCCGCGGCCGCCGCGGCGCGGGCGGACCTGCTCCTCTCGCCGTACACGCTCAAGGTGCTCGCGGTGCACAGCCCGCCGATGCCCGAGCCCTGGCCGCCGGAGGTGCGCTGGTCCTTCCTCCGCCTGCTGGCCAGCGGTCGCGCGGCCGTGCCGCTGCTCGAGCAGCTGGACCAGGAGGGCCTGCTGTCGCGCCTGATCCCGGAGTGGGACCGCGTGCGCTCCCTGCCGCAGCGCCACCCCTGGCACCGGTTCACCGTCGACCGCCACCTCGTCGAGGCGGCAGCGGCCGCCGCCGAGCTGACCCGCGACGTCGACCGGCCGGACCTGTTGCTGGTCGCCGCGCTGCTGCACGACATCGGCAAGGGCTGGCCGGGAGACCACAGCGTGGTCGGAGAGCCGATCGCCGCCGAGATCGGCACCCGCATGGGCTTCTCGCCGCCGGACGTCGCCACGCTGGCCGTGCTGGTGCGCCACCACCTGCTGCTCCCGGCCACGGCCACGCGCCGGGACATCGACGACCCGGCCACCATCGACCGCGTCGCCGCGACGATCGGCCACGACCCCGCCGCACTCCAGCTGCTGCACGCCCTCGCCCAGGCCGACGGCGCCGCGACGAGCGTCTCGGCCTGGTCGCCCTGGAAGGCGCACCTCGTCGCCGCGCTGGTGGCACGGATCCAGGCGAAGCTGGGCGGCGGGCCGATGCCCGAACCCGAGCCGGTGCTGGAGCCCACCCGACCACAGGTCACCGCGCAGGCTCCGGACCTCCCGGGGGCGACGGGAGCGGTGACCGTCGGCATCGAGGACGTCGCCGACGGCCAGCAGGTCACGATCGGCGCACCCGACCGGCAGGGTCTGCTGAGCACCTGCGCCGGCGTGCTCGCCCTCAACCAGCTCGACGTCCGGGCGGCCAAGATGTCGGTCGAGGACGGCTACGGCACCGGGGTCTTCGCCGTCCGGCCCCGGTTCGGCCGGGCGCCGGTGCCGGAGATCCTGGCCGACGCGATGCGCGCCGCCCTGGACGGCACTCTGCCGCTGGCCGAGCGGCTCCGCCAGCGGGAGGCGGACTACCGCCAGGACGCCGTCCGCTCGGCACCGCCGCGGATCTCCTGGCACAACGGGGAGGTCAGCGGCGCCGCGACCGGCATCGTCGAGGTGCGCGCGGGTGACCGGGCGGGCCTGCTGTACCGGCTCACGGCAGCGATCACCGGGGAGGGGCTCGACGTCACCTCGGCGCGGATCGAGACGCTCGGCGCGGATGCCGTCGACTGCTTCTACGTCTGCAACCCCTCGGGTGAGGCGGTGGACCCCGACCAGCGCGGCCGCGTCGAGCAGGCCCTGGTGGCCGCCACCCGGGGAGCCGCCGAGGAGGGCGCGCTCGCGGCCGGCTGGGCGGACACGCCGGGTTAGTTCTCCGGTTCTGTCGGTGGGGCGTGCGACGGTCGCAGGACGGGACGGAATGGTCCCCCTGACCGAGTGCCTAGCCGTGCCCTAGCCGTGCCGTAGCCGAGAGGAGCCCCCGTGGACAGCCGCTCCTGGCCCTGCCCGCCGTGTGGCGAGATCCGTGAGTTCGTCCAGCCGCCGTGCGCCGACGGCCACACCGACGACGGTGGCGACTGCCCGGAGTGGGCCTGCGCCGACTGCGGTGCCGCGCTGCTGATCGGGAACGTGGCCGCGACGTCCGCGACCGTGTGGGCCCGCGTCGCTGCCTGAAGGCTCGATACCCTGGGGTCAGGTGGCGCGGCCGGCGCCACGATCTGACTCTTCCGAGGACGTGCTGTGTTCGAGACCCTTTCCGACCGCCTGGACAAGGTCTTCACCGGCCTGCGCGGCAAGGGTCGGCTCACCGAGGCCGACATCGATGCCACCGCGCGGGAGATCCGCATCGCGCTGCTGGAAGCCGACGTCGCGCTCCCGGTCGTGCGGGCCTTCATCGACGCCGTCAAGGAGCGCGCCCGCGGGGCGGACGTCTCCCAGGCGCTGAACCCTGCCCAGCAGGTCGTCAAGATCGTCAACGAGGAGCTCATCAAGATCCTCGGTGGCGAGACGCGCCGGATCCGGCTGGCCAAGACGTCGCCGACGGTGATCATGCTCGCCGGCCTGCAGGGTTCCGGTAAGACGACGCTGGCCGGCAAGCTCGGTCGCTGGCTGAAGAGCCAGGGCCACACGCCGCTGCTCGTCGCCGCCGACCTCCAGCGCCCGAACGCCGTCCAGCAGCTCTCGGTGGTGGCCGGTCAGGCCGGCGTCGACGTCTACGCGCCGGAGCCGGGCAACGGCGTCGGCGACCCGATCCGGGTGGCCGCGGACTCCATCGAGCACGCCCGCCGCACCATGCACGACGTCGTCGTCGTCGACACCGCCGGCCGGCTGGGCATCGACGCCGAGCTGATGGCGCAGGCGGCAGGCATCCGCGACGCGGTGCAGCCCGACGAGACCCTGTTCGTCGTCGACGCGATGATCGGTCAGGACGCCGTCACCACGGCGCAGGCCTTTGCCGACGGGGTGGGCTTCTCCGGCGTCGTCCTCACCAAGCTCGACGGCGATGCCCGCGGTGGTGCCGCGCTCTCGGTGCGGTACGTCACCGGCCAGCCGATCATGTTCGCCTCGACCGGCGAGAAGCTCACCGACTTCGACGTCTTCCACCCCGAGCGGATGGCCTCGCGCATCCTCGGCATGGGCGACGTGCTCACGCTCATCGAGCAGGCCGAGAAGACCTTCGACGCCGACCAGGCCGAGCGGATGGCCGGCAAGCTCGCGTCCCGGGAGGGCTTCACGCTCGAGGACTTCCTCGAGCAGATGATGGCGATCCGCAAGATGGGTCCCATCGCCAACCTGCTGGGCATGCTGCCCGGCGCCGGGGCGATGAAGGAGCAGCTCAAGCAGGTCGACGACCGCGACCTCGACCGCACCGCGGCGATCATCCAGTCGATGACGCCGGCCGAGCGGGTCAACTCGAAGATCATCAACGCCTCGCGGCGGGTGCGGATCGCGAACGGCTCCGGGGTCAGCGTGACCGACGTCAACCAGTTGCTGGAGCGGTTCACGCAGGCCCAGAAGATGATGAGCCAGATGGCCGGCAGCATGGGCCTGCCGGGTATGGGGCCGATGTCGAAGAAGCAGCGCGGGCGCCAGATCCAGGCCCAGCCCAAGAAGGGCAAGAAGGGGAAGGGCAAGGCGCGCTCCGGCGGCCCGGCCCGCCGGCCCAGCGGTGCTCCCGGGTTGCCGCCCGGCGCCGGCTTCCCGACCGGGCTTCCCGGCGGCATGCCCGGCCTCCCGCCGGGGCAGGGCTTTCCCGACCTGACCAAGCTCAACTTCGACCAGCCCGGGGACGAGCGGCCGGGCCGGTGACGTCGGTGCTGCACCTGTCGGGGGTGCTGCTGCCCGAGGGCGAGCACCGCGACCTGTGGGTGCGCGACGGGCGGATCACGTTCGAGCCGGTCCTCGGTGCGGAGACGGTCAGCCGCGGCGGCTGGCTGGTGCCCGGCCTGGTGGATGCCCACTGCCACGTCGGGATCGCCTCGGGCGGCGGTTCGGTCGAGGACCTCGCCGCCGCCCGCGCGCAGGCGCTGACCGAGCGTGCGGCCGGGGTGCTGGCGCTGCGCGACTGCGGCTCGCCGGTCGACACCCGGGCGTTGGACGACGAGCCGGACCTGCCGCGGATCATCCGCGCGGGGCGGCACATCGCCGCCCCGCGCCGCTACATCCCCGCCCTCGCGGTGGAGGTCGATCCGGGCGACCTGGCCGCCGAGGTCCGCGTGCAGGCGCGACGCGGAGACGGCTGGGTCAAGCTCGTCGGTGACTGGATCGACCGTGGTGTCGGGGACCTGGCGCCGGAGTGGCCGACCGACGTCCTGGCCTCCGCGATCGCGGTGGCGCACGAGGAGGGCGCCCGGGTCACGGCGCACACCTTCGGCACCGATGCGCTGCCCGGCCTGATCGCTGCGGGCATCGACTGCATCGAGCACGGCACCGGGCTGACCGAGGACCTGCTCGCCGACATGGCCGCCCGCGGCACCGCCGTCGTCCCGACGCTGGTGAACGTGGAGAACTTCCCCGGGTTCGCCGAGGCGGGGGAGACGAAGTTCCCGGCCTACGCCAGCACGATGCGCCGGCTGTACGCGAGCTCCGGCGCGGTCGTGCGGGCCGCCTTCGAGGCGGGGGTGCCGATCTACGCCGGCACCGACGCCGGAGGCGGCATCGAGCACGGGGTCATCGCCGACGAGGTGCGGGCACTGCACGCCGCCGGGATCCCGGCCGAGGCCGCGCTGGCCGCCGCCTCCTGGGCTGCCCGCCAGTGGCTGGGGCTCGCCTGCATCGAGGAGGGCGCGCCGGCCGACCTGGTCGTCTACGACAGCGACCCGCGGGCCGACCTCGACACCTTGCAGCGACCGCAGCGGATGCTGCTGAGAGGTCGCATCGTCGTCTAGCCCGGCCTTCCGGCGTACTCGAGCAGGTGCTCGCGCAGGAAGGACAGCTCGGCGTCGGCCGCCGGTTCGTGCGCGTCGGCAAACGGGGCGTAGTGCCCGCCGGGCAGGCGGACCAGCTCTCCGCGGGGCGCGCGTTGCGCGGCACGGGCGGCGGGCCCGGGGAGGGCCGACTGGTCCTGGTCGCAGACGACGACGAGCAGCGGACACCGGACCCGCGAAGCGAAGCGCCCCGGCCGGTAGAGCCCGACGCGCAGTGCCGAGCGCGCCGCGACCGCCTGCTGCCACTCGGGATACCTGTTGTCGGGATCGAGTGCCGCGTCACCGTGGATGGCGTCCGGTGTCGTGAGGACAGCAACGGTCCCCGGGGCTCCGGCGAGTGGTACCAGCAACGGTGCACGGCCGACCAGGCCGCCAAGGGCATCGCGGAGCCCCCTGCCCATGAGGCGGAGCAGCGCGAGTGGTTCCTGGTGGCGCAACGCATTACGCGTGGCGGCCTGTCCGTCTGCGGTGGGCGTCTGCGCGATCGCGGCGGCGAGTTCCAGCTTCCGGGCCGCGACGCACAGGACGTGACCGCCCGAGACCGAGAACCCCCAGATCGCGACCCTTGCCGGGTCGACTCCCGGCAGGGTGCGAGCGAAGCTGATCCCGGCCTGCCAGTCGGCCAGCTGCTCGCGGATGCGCACGACCTGGCGCGGCATTCCACCGCTCTCCCCGAAATGGCGGTAGTCGAACGCCAGGACGGAGAACCCGGCGTCGTGGAAGCGCCGCGCGAACAGGTCGGTCCCCGGCTCCTTGGTCACGGCCATCCCCCCGGCCATGACCACGCACGCTCCGTTCGTCCCCGGGTAGTACCAGGCCGCGCACTCGGTGTCGCCGCTGACGAAGCGGGCCTTCTTGCGCTCCATGGGCATCTGCACGACCGCCTTCACCTGGACGAGGCTCCGGAGGCGAAGCGAACCACGTGGTTCGCATCGTGTCCAGGCGGCCGCACCTCCCCGTGGTTCCGGAGTGCAGGGCCGGCGCCTACTGGCCCGCGGCTTCCTCGCGCTCCAACGCCCGAGCCAGGGCCTCGAACCCCGCTGCGATCCCGGCGGTGTCGCCGCTGGTGCGGGCATCCACGAGGAATCCCCGGAGCGTCGCGAGGATCATCTCGGCGACCTCGAGCTTGCGCCGGTCGGACCACTCCTCGGGACACAGCGACTGGAGCGACGGCAGGTACTGCTTCGACGCTCCCCGGCCGAGACCCTCGTACCGGTCCGGGTCGTACATCGCCAGACCGATCGCCTGGTCGAGCACCCGCGCTTCCTCGCTGACGAGGACCGGCCAGACGGCGCGCACGCGATCGGCCAACGACGTGGCTCCCGCCGCTTCCCGCGTCGCTGCCAGCCCTCTGACGATGCGCCTCTCGCGCAATCGAAGGACCGCCTGTCCGAGCAGGTCGTCCACTCCGTCGAAGTGATAGAGGAGCACCTTGTGCGTCGTACCGGCCGCCCGCGCGGCACGCCTGAGGGAGAAGTCGACCAGGCCGTTGACCGACAGGTCGTCGGTGACGCGATCGAGCAGTTCCCGGCGCCGTGCCTCGCCCCGCGCCGACCCGGCCGATCGTCGGTAGCCCGTTCGCTCTCGTGAGCCATCTGTCCCGCGGTCCACCTCGACAGCATCCACGGTGTGCCCTTCGGGTACTCCGGGTGCAGGCGCCCTCTTCGGGTGCGGGGTCATGTCTCACCACCCGGCGGGCCGAGCTCGAGAGAGACGGTCGTGCCGGTGGGGGAGGAGTCGATCCTCAGCCGGCCGCCGGACGCTTCGGCCGTGCGCCGGGCGATGTCCAGGCCGAGTCCGGTCGACCCCCCGCCACTGCTGCCCCGCTCGACCGCGGTGGGTTCGGTCCCCGGGCCCGTGTCGGCGACCGTCACCTCCGCGCCGCCGCCGTCCCTCGGCCGGACGGCGACCCCGAACGCCGTCCCGTCGGGGGTGTGGGAGAAGACGTTGCCGAGCAGGGCGTCCACCGCGGCGCCGAGGTCGGCCGCGGCCACCCGGACCGACAGCGGGACACCGGGCAGGTCGACGGTGACCGCGCGTCCCTCCTCCTCGGCGAGGACGGACCAGAAGTGCACCCGCTCGCCGACGACGGCCGTCGCGTCGCACCCGGCGCCCAGGCCCTCCCGGACCGGGCGTCGCGCCTCGGAGATCACCTCGTCGATGCCCTGGGCCACCGCGTCGACGTCGGCGAGCAGCCGGGTGCGGTCGGCGTCGGCCAGTCCCTCCACGTCCAGCCGGAGCGCGGTCAGCGGCGTGCGCAGGCGGTGCGCCAGATCCGCGGCGGCCTCGCGCTCGGCGACGAGGAGCTCGTCGATCCGGCCGGCGAGCCGGTTCACCGCTGTCCCCACCGCCCGGACCTCCCGAGGTCCCGCCGGCGTGGCCCGGGCGGTCAGGTCGCCGCTGCCGAGCCGGTGCGCGGTCGCGGCCAGGTCGGTGACCGGCCGGGTGAGGGACCGGGCCAGCCGGTCGGCCACCACCAGGGCCAGCAGGAGGAGGACGACGCCGAGGCCGCCGAGGACCAGCCAGGTGCGGGTCACGCCCGCGCGCAGCTGCCCGGCCGGCACGAAGACCTCGATGACCGCCGTCCCGTCGATGCGGCGGACCGGCTGCACCAGTCGCGTCCCGTCGTCGCTCTCGACCACCGTCGGGCTCGCCGGCGCGATCCGGTCGCCCAGGGCGCCGGTCTCCTCGAGCCAGGTGTCGTCGGTCCAGCGCACCGCCACGGTGAAATCGGGGGAGGTGCCGATGAGGTTCGCCGTCACCTGGGCCCGGTCGTCGAGCCCGACGGAGGGGATCAGGAACTGCAGCTGGGCCCGGGCCGCGTCCAGGGCCCGCGCCTCGGCGACCCGGGCGACCAGCGAGGCCGCCGGCAGCAGGAACGCGAGCAGGACGACCGACGTGGTGGCCGCCACCAGCAGCGTGATCTGCCGCCTCACGGTTCGGGCTCGGCCAGCCTGACGCCGACCCCCCGGACGGTCTGCAGCAGCCGGGGCTCGGCCGCGCTCTCGCCGAGCTTGCGGCGCAGCCACGACAGGTGGACGTCGACGGTCTTGTCCGACCCGCCGTAGGGCAGCTGCCACACCTCGCTGAGCAGCTCGCGCTTGGAGACGACGGTGCCCGAGCGCGCCGCCAGGTAGGCCAGCAGGTCGAATTCCTTCGGGGCGAGCTCGACCGCCCGCCCGCCGACGGTCACCCGGCGGCTCCGCGGGTCGACGGTGAGGTCCCCGACGGTCACCGGGGTCGGACCGGCGTCGACGCCGGCGGCACGACGCAGCACCGCGCGGATGCGGGCCTCGAGCTGTCCGGCCTGGAACGGCTTGAGCACGTAGTCGTCGGCGCCGGCGTCCAGGGCCTGCACGATGCTCTCGTCGTCGTCACGCGCGGTGGCCACGATGACCGGCACGGTGGAGACGGCCCGCAGCATCCGCAGCATCTCCCGGCCGTCGAGGTCCGGCAGGCCCAGATCCAGGACGACGAGGTCGGGACGGTCCTCGACCGCCTGGCGCAGTCCGGCCAGCGCCGTCCCCGCCGAGCTCACCGCGTGACCGCGCTCGCGCAGCGCCCGGATCAGGGCCGCGCGGATGCGCTCGTCGTCCTCCACCACCAGGAGCTGGGCCACGGCGCGACGCTAACGCCCGATCCGGCGCCTCCGGCCGTTCCGGACCCGTCTTGACCCCGTCTTGGGGCGCTCTTAACCCGTTCGGCTGCATGCTGCGACGGTGAACCGCAGCCTCGTCCTCGGCGCAGCCTGGACCGCATCGGCCGCCGCGGCCGTCGGACTGGGGTTCCTGGCGGTCTCCCTGGTCGACGCGTCGGCGTCACCGGGGACGCAGCAGGTGGCGGCGTCGACGACCGCCTCCGTCCCGTCGACGTCCCCGTCGACGTCCCCGACGGCTGCCCCGACGGCCGCCGCCCCGGGGGAGCAGGTCACCGTCGGCGGGACGGTCTTCGCCGCCTGCACCAGCGGCGCCCCGGACCTCGCGAGTGCCCCGGCGCCGGGCTGGTGGGTGGACGACTCCTCCGACCAGGGCGAGGTCGAGTTCAGGAACGGCAGTCAGAAGGTCGAGGTCCACACGGTCTGCGTCGACGGCGGGCCGCAGTTCTCCGTCGAAGGGCCGCGAGCCGACGGCGGCTCCTCGGCATCGACGACACCGGGGCCGACGACGCCCGCTGCGCCGTCCTCCGCCGACGACTCGTCGGGTCGTGGCGGAGGAGGCCACGGGTCCGACGACCCGGCCGGGGACGACTCCTACTCCTCCGGCCGCGGCGGCGGCGGCCACGGCGGAGACGACTGACGGCGCTGCCGGGACCGGCGGGGCAAACGGCTCGCCCCGCCTGGGAGACTTCCCCCGTGTTGTTGCGGATGTCGACCCTGTTCCTGCGCACCCTTCGTGACGACCCGGCGGACGCCGAGGTCCCCAGCCACCGGCTGCTCGCCCGCGGCGGCTACATCCGCCGGGCCGCGCCCGGCGGGTTCACCTGGCTGCCGCTGGGCTTCCGCGTCTTCCGCAACGTCGAGCGCGTCGTCCGCGAGGAGATGGACGCGATGGGCGCGCAGGAGGTGCACTTCCCCGCGCTGCTGCCCCGTGAGCCGTACGAGGCGACCGGCCGGTGGACCGAGTACGGGCCCAACCTCTTCCGTCTGCAGGACCGCCGCGGGAACGACTTCCTCCTCGGGCCGACGCACGAGGAGATGTTCACGCTCCTGGTGAAGGACCTGTACTCGTCGTACAAGGACCTGCCGCTGTCGCTGTACCAGATCCAGACCAAGTTCCGGGACGAGGCGCGACCCCGGGCCGGGCTGATCCGCGGCCGCGAGTTCACGATGAAGGACAGCTACTCCTTCGACGTCGACGACGCCGGCCTGGACCGCTCCTACGCCGCCCACCGCGACGCCTACATCCGGATCTTCGACCGGCTCGGGCTCGACTACGTCATCGTCTCGGCGATGTCCGGCGCCATGGGCGGATCCAGGAGCGAGGAGTTCCTGCACCCCACTGTCATCGGCGAGGACACCTTCGTCCGTTCGCCCGGGGGCTACGCCGCCAACGCAGAGGCCGTCGTCACTGTGGTTCCAGCGTCCATCCCGTTCGATGGTCTGCCCGAGGCGCACGTCGAGGACACCCCGGACACCCCGACGATCGACACGCTCGTCGCGGTCGCCCAGCAGCTGTTCCCCGACCAGGGCTACACCGCCGCGTCGACGCTGAAGAACGTCGTCGTCACGCTCGTGCACCCCGACGGCACCCGCGAGCCCCTGGTAATCGGCATCCCGGGGGACCGGGAGGTCGACGCGAAGCGGCTCGAGGCCCAGGTGGCGCCCGCCGAGGTGGAGCCGTTCACCGAGTTCGACAAGCACCCGGCGCTGGTGAAGGGCTACATCGGCCCGCAGGTGCTCGGCAGCGAGAACGAGTCGAAGATCCGCTACCTCGTCGACCCGCGCGTCGCTCCCGGCTCGCGCTGGATCACCGGCGCCAACGCGCCCGGCAAGCACGTCTTCGACCTCGTCGCCGGCCGGGACTTCACCTGGGACGGCGTCGTCGAAGCCGCCGAGGTGCTCGCCGGCGACCCCGCCCCCGACGGCTCCGGCCCGCTGGAGCTGGCCCGCGGCGTCGAGATCGGGCACATCTTCCAGCTGGGCCGCAAGTACGCCGAGGCCCTCGACCTCAAGGTGCTCGACGAGAACGGCAAGCTCGTCACCGTCACGATGGGCTCCTACGGCGTCGGCGTCTCCCGCGCCGTCGCGGCCATCGCGGAGTCCAACCACGACGAGCTCGGGCTGATCTGGCCCCGGGAGGTCGCCCCGGCCGACGTGCACGTCGTCGCCACCGGGAAGGACCCGGCGATCTTCGAGGCCGCCGAGGCGCTCGCCGCGGAGCTCGTCGCCGCCGGTCTGACCGTGCTGTACGACGACCGGCCGAAGGTCTCCCCGGGCGTGAAGTTCAAGGACGCCGAGCTGCTCGGGATGCCGACGATCGTGACCGTGGGCCGCGGCCTGGCCGACGGCGTTCTCGAGCTGCGCGACCGGGCGACCGACGCGCGCGAGGACGTCCCGGTCGCCGACGCCGCGGCGAGGGTGCTGGCCGCCGTCCGGGGCCAGGTTGCCCCGACGCCCGCGTGACGTCGCGGTGATGGGCCTGTGACGGCGCAGCCCTAGCGTCGCTCGGATCCCTTCACAGGTTCGAGGTGACCGTCATGGCCGATGTCATCGGTGCCATCCGCGACAAGTGGCTCGCCCTCGGTGGCAACAGCTTCACCGGACCCGCCCTGGACGTGGAACGCCCCACGTTCGACGGCGTGGGGCGGGCCCAGCCGTTCCGGGACGGCGTGATCATCAGCTGGCATCCGCAGCTCGGCGCCTTCGAGGTCCACGGTGCCATCGGGGAGAAGTGGCAGCAGATGGGACGGGAGCAGTTCGGCTATCCCGTGACCGACGAGACGACCACCCCGGACCGACGCGGCCGCTTCAACCACTTCCGGTCGATGCAGATCGTCGGCGACCCGGTGGCATCCATCTACTGGACCCCGGAGACGGGGGCCCACGAGGTCCGCGGCGCCATCCGGAGCGCATGGGAGAGGTCCGGATTCGAGCGCGGCCCCCTCGGCTACCCGATGAGCGACGAGTTCGGGGACGCGGCGCACCGCCGGAGCAACTTCGAGCACGGCTTCATCGACTGGACCCCGCAGCGCGGCGCCCAGGTGCACGGCCCCGTCCGCATCGATTGAGCCCTCGCCAGGGGCGGGGAAGCGAGGGGTCCGGCATCTGGCACAATGGCGGGTCGAACACGGCTGCGGCGGCCCTCTCACCGACGCCGTCGTGTCCATGGCTCCGCCCCGGCGTACCCCCACACGCCGCTCCGGCGAGCAACCGATCCAGCGTTCGAGGAGTACACCACCCACCGTGGCCACCAAGATCAAGCTCATGCGCCTGGGCAAGATGCGCGCGCCGTACTACCGCATCGTCGTCGCCGACGCCCGGACCAAGCGTGACGGCCGCTCGATCGAGACGATCGGCAAGTACCACCCGAAGGAGGATCCCTCCTTCATCGAGGTCGACACCGAGCGGGCGCAGTACTGGCTCGGCGTCGGCGCCCAGCCGACCGAGGCCGTCGCCGCCATCTTCCGGGTGACCGGCGACTGGCAGAAGTTCAAGGGCGAGGCAGCGCCGCCGCCCATGCGCGTCGCCGAGCCCAAGCCGGACAAGAAGGCCCTCTACGAGGCCGCCGTCCGTTCCGGCATGGACGAGCCGACGACCGACGCCACCACCGCCAAGAAGAAGGCGGCGCCGAAGAAGGCTGCTGCCGAGGCTCCCGCCGAGGCCGCCCCGGCCGCCGACGCTGCTGCTCCCGAGGAGACGCCGGCCGCCGAGGCCGCCGCTCCGGAGGCTCCGGCTGCCGAGGCTCCCGCCGAGGAGACCCCGGCTCCCGCCGAGACGCCCGCCGAGTAAGACGTGCTCGAAGAAGCGCTCGAGCACCTGGTCAAGGGCATCGTCGACCACCCGGAAGACGTGACCGTCGATCTGCTCACCAACCGCCGCGGCAAGACCCTCGAGATCCGGGTGCACCCCGACGATCTCGGCAAGGTCATCGGCCGCGGCGGGCGCACCGCCAAGGCACTGCGCCAGGTGATGACCGGCGTCGGCGGACGCGGTCTCCGGGTCGACGTCGTCGACACCGACGGGCGCTGAGTACGGGCTTGCCGGAACACACCTTCGACACCGTGGTGGTCGGCCGCATCGGTCGGCCCCACGGTGTCCGTGGTGAGGTGACCGTCGAGGTCCGCACCGACGACCCCGATCTCCGCTTCGTGCCCGGGGCCGTGCTGCGCACCGACCCGGCCGACCGGGGGCCGATCACCATCACCGGCGTGCACTGGCACAGCGGCACCCTCCTGCTCCGGCTCGAGGGCGTCGACAGCCGTGAGGACGCCGAGGCCGTCCGCAACACCGAGCTCCTCGTCGACGTGGCCGATCTCCCGGAGATCGAGGACCCCGACTCCTACTACGACCACCAGCTGGTCGGCCTTGCCGTCCGGCTGACCGACGGCACGGTGCTGGGCGAGATCACCGTCGTCCGTCACGAGGCCCAGGACCTGCTCGTCGTCCGCCGAGCGGAGGGCGGTGACCTGCTGATCCCGTTCGTCTCGGCGATCGTCCCCACGGTCGACCTCGACGGCGGGTTCGTCGTGGTGGACCCGCCCGAGGGCCTGCTGGAGCTCTGACTCCCATGCAGATCGACGTCATCACGATCTTTCCCGAGTACCTCGCCCCGCTGCGCCAGTCGCTGCTGGGCAAGGCCGCCGAGCGCGGCCTGGTGAGCATCGGCGTCCACGACCTGCGGGAGTGGACCGACGACGTGCACCGCACCGTCGACGACTCCCCCTACGGCGGCGGCCCCGGCATGGTCATGCGACCCGAGCCGTGGGGCCGCGCTCTGGACGCCGTCCGCCCTCCGGGTACCCGCCTGGTCGTCCCCACGCCCGCCGGTCAGCCGTTCACCCAGGCGCTGGCGGCGCAGTGGGCGACCGAGCCGGGGCTGGTCTTCGCCTGTGGCCGCTACGAGGGCATCGACCAGCGGGTCGCCGACTGGGCCGGCGATGCCGGTCCCGTCTCCGAGGTCTCCATCGGGGACTACGTGCTCGCGGGCGGGGAGTCCGCCGTCCTGGTGATGGTCGAGGCGGTCACCCGGCTCCTTCCGGGTGTCGTCGGCAACGCCGAGTCGGTCGAGTTCGACTCGCACGCCGACGGACTGCTCGAGGGGCCGTCCTACACCCGCCCGGCGTCCTGGCGCGGCCACGAGGTGCCGCCCGTGCTGCTGTCGGGCGACCACGCCGCGATCGCCCGCTGGCGGCGCGCGGAGTCGCTGCGCCGCACCGCGGACCGCCGTCCCGATCTCTTCGCTGCGCTGACCGAGGCGGAGCAAGCTGCGCT
The DNA here is from genome assembly GCF_004570875.1 of Blastococcus sp. CT_GayMR16. Lineage (GTDB taxonomy): Bacteria > Actinomycetota > Actinomycetes > Mycobacteriales > Geodermatophilaceae > Blastococcus_B. Next base: position 23,006 of record NZ_SPQK01000024.1, read on the forward strand.
CGATGGCTGACCGGCCGTGGGTGCGGCCCACTGCTCGGGTCGTCGTCCTCGACCCGGCCGGCCGGGTGCTGCTCCTCGGAGCCCGGCTGACGGACCCCGCGGTGCCCCCCGGCGACGTGCTGTTCTGGTACACGCCGGGCGGCGGAGTGGAGGACGGCGAGTCGCTGCGCGTCGCCGCCGTCCGGGAGCTGGCGGAGGAGATCGGGTTGGTGGTCGGACCGGCCGCGCTCGAGGGGCCGATCTGGCTGCGCCGGAACCTCGACGTCTTCGCCGGGCTGGAGATCGACTCGCGGGAGACGTTCTTCGTGCTCCGCGACGTCGTCCACGAGGTGGACGCGAGCGGGCGCACCGACCTGGAGATCCTCGGCGACGAGCCGCACCGCTGGTGGTCGGCGTCCGAGATCGCCGCGAGCGCGGAGGAGTTCGCCCCGGGTGACCTCGCCGACCGGCTTCCCGAGCTGCTCACCGGCCCCTGGACGGGGCCCCCGCGCATCGTCTCCTGAAGATGTGGCACAGTAGAGGACTGCTGCGGAAGCTCCGACGAGGAGCCGCTGCCATTGATTCGGACGGCTGGGCTTTCCGCTGTCTGCACCAACCGAACGACGCCGCTCAAGTACTGAGCCAGAACATGAGGACTGCCGAGATGAACACCCTGGACGCACTCGACGCCGACTCGTTGCGCGACGACATCCCCGACTTCCGCGCCGGGGACACCGTCAAGGTCCACGTCCGCGTGGTCGAGGGCAACCGCTCGCGCATCCAGGTCTTCCAGGGCGTCGTCATCCGCCGTCAGGGCGGCGGCGTCCGCGAGACCTTCACCGTGCGCAAGGTCAGCTTCGGCGTCGGCGTGGAGCGCACCTTCCCGGTGCACACCCCGGTCGTCGAGAAGATCGAGGTCGTCACGCGCGGTGACGTCCGCCGCGCCAAGCTGTACTACCTCCGTGAGCTGCGCGGCAAGGCCGCCAAGATCAAGGAGAAGCGCGACATAATCTCGCGCTGACACGCTGAGAGCCGGTCACGACCGGCTGTCGTCGCGGCGGGTCTCCCGCGCCGTACGCTGCTCGCAATGAGCAGTGATCGGCCCGGGGGGCCCGCCGACGTCGTTCCTGGTGACGAACCCGGGAAGCAGGAGCACGCCGCCGATGGCGCGTCGTCGCGGCGGTTCCGCCGCCGAGGGGCGGAGAAGAAGAAGGGGTCCCTGCTCCGCGAGCTGCCGGTGCTCCTGCTCATCGCCTTCGTCCTGGCCCTGGTGGTGAAGACCTTCTTTGTGCAGGCCTTCTTCATCCCGTCGGGTTCGATGGAGCAGACCCTGCACGGCTGCACGGGGTGCACCGGCGACCGCGTGCTGGTCAACAAGGTCCCGTACTGGTTCGGCGAGCCCGAGCCCGGCGAGATCGTCGTCTTCAAGGGCCCGGACACCTGGACGCCGGAGGTGCAGGTCGCCGAGCCGAGCAACTGGTTCTCCGGAGCGCTGCTGTGGCTCGGCCGCACCGTGGGAGTCGCACCGCCCAGCGAGGACGACTTCGTCAAGCGCGTCATCGCCACAGCGGGGCAGACCGTGCAGTGCTGCGACGCGGAAGGCCGGGTGACCGTCGACGGCACACCCCTCGAGGAGCCCTACATCTTCGAGAACACCCCGCTGGAGTCCCGCGCCTTCGGTCCGGTCACCGTGCCGGAAGGCCGGCTGTGGGTCATGGGCGATCACCGCTCGGCCTCGGCGGATTCCCGGGTGCACGTCGGCGACCGGTACGGCGGCACGATCGGGGTGGACGACGTCATCGGCAAGGCCGCGGTCATCGTCTGGCCGGTGAGCCGTTTCGGGCTGCTCGCCTCCCCGGACATCCAGGGCACGGACGACGGCGCCATGGCGCTGGCGGCCTCGAGCGCGCCGATGGCGATCGGGCTGGCCGGGGCCGTGCCCGTCGTGCTGTGGCGCCGGTGGCGGGCGTCCCGACCCGACTGAATGGCGCGCCGCTCCTCTCGGAATGGGAGTCGGCCTTTCCCCGCGTTACGCGTGGGATCGACTCGGCGGCCATTGCTGGTCGCTGATAGCAATCAGAAGAATGCTGGAAAAGTATTCAAGTAACCGTTTCACCCTTCCGATGGAGACTTTGTAAGTTCACCGGAGTCGAAACGGAGTCAGTTGTGTCTGCACCTATGGCGAGCACCGCCCGCGGGGTCACCCGCGTGCTCCTCCTCGCCGACGCGCCCGTCCTGCGCCGCGGCCTGGTCAGCATGATCAACGAGACGGCCGGCATGCAGTCGGTGGGTACGCCCGGCGAACTGCGTCGCGCCCTCACGCTGGTCGAGTCGGCCCGCCCCGACGCCGTCGTGGTGGAGCTGGGGTCCGGCCGCGCCGCGACCCTGAACGCCTGCCGCGACCTGCGGCGCCGCTTCCCCCGTGTCGCGATCGTCGCGCTGGCCACGTCCGAGGACCCGGCCGTCGTGAACGAGGCGATCGCCGCGGGCATCCGGGGCTACCTCATGATCAACACCTCGCCGACGCTGCTCGGCTGGGCGATCCTGGCCGCTCGTGCGGGCCGGACCGTCGTCGACCCGCAGATCCGCCGGGTCGAGCCGTCGGCCGTGCCGGCTGCGAAGCCCTTCGCGCCGGAGGTGCCGCTCACCCGCCGCGAGTCCGACGTGCTGGACGAGCTGCTGCTGGGTCAGTCCAACCGGCAGATCGGCCGCAACCTCTTCATCAGCGAGGACACCGTCAAGTCCCACGTCAAGGCCATCCTGCGCAAGCTGGGTGCCCGCGACCGGGCCCACGCGGTCTCCCTCGTGCTGTCCAACCGTCAGCCCGGCTGCACCTGCGGCCACGGCCTGTCGGCGGCGGTCCCGGCTCCCGAGCTCGACGGCTCGGATCTGAGTGCGGCGGACCTGGACAGCGCCGACATCTGATCCTCCCGCTCCGGCACACCGGGCCGGTCTCCTTCGGGGAGGCCGGCCCGTCGTGCGTTCCCAGGGGGTCGTAGGGTCGCTTCGCAATGGCCCTCCGTTCCATCCACACCGAGTCGAGCCCCGCCGTGCGCGCCCGGCGGACGATCGTCGACGACCGCCCGGATGCCCTCTGGGACATGGAGCGGTCGCTGCGCCGGCGCGGGTTCTCGGCCGTCGCCGGTGCCGACGAGGCCGGTCGTGGCGCGTGTGCCGGCCCGCTCGTGGCCGCGGCCTGCGTCCTGCCGTCCGGACGACGGGGCCGCGTTCCGGGGCTCGCCGACTCCAAGCTGCTCACCCCCGCCGCCCGGGACCGGGTCTACGCCGAGGTGGTGGACCGCGCGGTCGCGTGGTCGGTCGTCGTCATGCCGGTCGAGGACCTCGACGCCCGCGGCATGCACGTCACCAACATCGAGGCGCTGCGGCGCGCGGTCTGGAACCTCGATCCCGAGCCGGACTACGTGCTGACCGACGGGTTCCCGGTGCCCGGACTGGCCCGACCCGGTCTCGCCGTCTGGAAGGGCGACCGCGTGGCGGCCTGCGTAGCGGCCGCCTCGGTGGTCGCCAAGGTCACCCGCGACCGGATGATGGTCGAGCTGCACGAGAAGTGGCCGGAGTACGACTTCGCGGGCCACAAGGGCTACATCACCGACGTCCACAGTGCTGCCCTCGACCGGCACGGGCCCTGTCCCGAGCACCGGATGCGCTTCGTCAACGTGCGCGGCGCCCGCGACGCGCACGCCGCCAGGGCACTCGAGGTCACGGCGCCGGTCGACATGGTCGATGATGGAGCCATGGTCCCTGCGCTGGAAGAGCTGCCATGAGCACCGAGGACCTTGAGAAGTACGAGACCGAGATGGAGCTGCAGCTCTATCGCGAGTACCGCGACATCGTCCGGCAGTTCACCTACGTGGTGGAGACCGAGCGGCGGTTCTACCTCGCCAACTCCGTCGACCTGCAGGTGCGGGAGGCCGGGGGAGAGGTCTACTTCGAGCTCAAGCTCTCCGACGCCTGGGTGTGGGACATGTACCGGCCCGCGCGGTTCGTCCGCAACGTTCGGGTGCTGACGTTCAAGGACGTCAACGTCGAGGAGCTGGACAAGCCCGACCTCGAGCTGCCGGAGAACCCGCGCATCACCTGACCGGCAGCGCGGCCTTCTCCTCGAGCACCCCCGCCACGGTCCGGAGCGGACCCAGCCCGAGCTGCTGTGCCGTCGACGTGGTGTCCCAGTCGGTCTCCGACGTCGCGATCAGCCGGTTGAGTCCCATGACACCGGCCAGGGACGGCGCCACGGGCGCGAAGACGCGCTGGAGGACGGCGAACGCGGCGGCGGGCTGGCTGACCACGCGGACGCGACGGCCGAGCACGTCGGCATAGATCGCGGCGACGTCGGTCCAGGAGAGGGACTCGGGGCCGCCGAGGTCGACCGCTCCGGAACCGGTGCCCTCGCCGACCGCTGCCGCGAGCCCGCGGGCCGCGTCGTGCACCGAGAGGAACGCCTGCCGTGCCGACGCCGGCCCGGGGACCACCATCACCCCGTGCCGGTCGATCGGGGCGCCGGTGAGCCGACGGAACCGCTGCAGCGTCGGGTACGGGCGGCCCAGGGTCGGCCGCAGCTCGCCCCGGAGCGGCAGTTCACTGCCGACGAGAGCCAGCCACACCTCCATGAACGGCGGCATCCGCAGTGACAGCCAGGACAGGCTGAACTCGGCGAGGAGCCGCTCGATGCGCCGCTTCTGCGGGCGACGGGCACCCGCTCGTCGAGGGGAGTCACGGGAACGCTGGCGAGCACGAACCGCGAGACGCCGGAGCGCTCGGCGCGGCGGACCAGCTCGGCGTAGCCCACGTCGACGCCCGCGGCGCTGTCACCGCGGCTGATGGGGGCGACCGTTGGCTGTCGCGACGACCGCCGTGACGCCGTCCAGTGCGGCGTCGAGGGTCTCCGGACTGCGCAGATCGCCGACCGTCAGCTCGGCTCCGGTCGCGGCCAGTCGTCTGCCTTCGCCCGGTCGCGGACCATCGCGCGCACCGGTGTGCCCGCTGCCCGCAGGTTCCGGACGACGAGGCTCCCGACCTGTCCCGTTGCGCCGACCACGAGGATCACGATGGGCCCCCGAGCTCGTCTCCTGCGGACTCCCGTCCACAGCCGTGCCTGCCGTCCACAGGTTCCTCCAGGGGCCGGCGCCGGGTATCGGCCGGGGCGACGGTTCGACGGGTGTCCACCACTCTCGAACTCGGCTCCCTGGGCGAACGCATCGCCGCCACCTACCTGACCGATGCCGGCCTGCGGGTCCTCGACCGCAACTGGCGCTGCCGTGAGGGAGAGCTGGACATCGTCGCCCCCGAGGGCGACGCACAGGTCTTCTGCGAGACACCCCGTCGGAATAGGCGCAGGGCTGGCGACGCCGTACCGGGTGCGCCCCGCACCACCGCTTCCGAGGGACTGTGGGGGACCGGTCGTGCTGTGAACCGGCCCTCCACCCGCGTCAGCCACTCGCGGCAGACTGTGGGCGGTCAGCCCTCGATCGACCCCTCGACGTCGCACTCCACGGCAGTGTCGAACCCGCCGCCGCCAGAGCACACATCCCGCGCCTCGGGCGCCTGAGGCAGCTCACCCGGCGCGTCGGGTGGGGGCGGTGGGAACTGCCCGAACAGAGCATCGTCGCCGGCGCCACCGGCGACCACGTCTGCGTCGGGACCACCAGCCGCCAGGTCGTTGCCGGCTCCGGCGTTGATCACGTCCCGGCCGAAGCCACCGATCACGTTGTCCTCACCGGCGCCGCCGTTCCCGATGTCGTTCCCGACGGCCAGGAAGAGGGAGTCGTTGCCCCCGTCGCCGGAGACGATGTCGCCCCCCGGGCCTGCGAAGACTTCGTCATTGCCCTCCCCGGCGTTGATCACGTCGTTGCCACCGGCCGCGTTCTGGTTGCCGAAGAAGGTGGTCGTGTCGCCGAAGACGATGTCGTCGCCCCCGAGTGCCTGGATGACGTCGTTGCCCAGACCTCCGCAGATGGCGTCCGGCCCGTTGGTACCCCGGAGCACGTCCCGTCCGTCGGTCCCAATGATCAAATTAAAGCCCGGGAGTCCCTCCGGCGGGACCTCGCACCCCGGGGACGGACCGGCGGCCGCGGCGCTCCCCGGCACCAGGACTGCTGCGATCAGGACGGGCAAGCCGAGCACACTCCGTGTCAGGCGCACAAAACTCTCCCTTGGTCAGCCCCCCGCGCTGGCCAACCTAGGAACAGCCCTGCGCTACGACCCAGGGTCGGAAGTCCCTCCCGAGGGTCAAAAGCCCTCGCCGCACGACGACGCTTCAGAGGGGACGCTGAGTTGCCTCTGCTCGTCCGGGCCTACGAGGGAACGTGGTGGGCCCTCGGGAATCCCGGGAGGGTGGCGTGTGCCGCGGCGCTGTCGCCGGGGCGGATGGGGGCGACGGCCCTGGCAGGCCACGATGACCGTCACTCCGCCGAGGGCCGCGTCGAGGGTTTCCGGCCGGCTCAGGTCGGCCGCGGCCAGCTCCGCGCCGGTCCGGGCGAAGTCGGTCGCGGTGGCCGGGTCTCGGACCATGGCGCGGATGGGGGCGCCGTCGGCGCGCAGCCGCCGCACGACGCGGCTGCCCACCTGGCCCGTTGCCCCCACAGCGATGATCACCCTGGCCCCCCGAGGTCGTGTGCCGCCGGCCCCCGTCCACAGCCGTGCCGGCCGTCCACAGGTTCCTCCAGTCGCTGGTCCGGTGTGCCCGTCGGGGCGACCGTCGACGGGTGTCCACCACTCTCGAACTCGGCGCCCTCGGCGAACGCATTGCCGCCACCTATCTGACCGACGTCGGGCTGCGCGTCCTCGACCGCAACTGGCGCTGCCGTGAGGGGGAGCTGGACATCGTCGCCCGCGAGGGCGATGCCCTGGTCTTCTGCGAGGTGAAGACCCGGCGGGGAGTCGGCTTCGGTCATCCCGTCGAGGCGGTGACGCCTGCCAAGCGCCGGCGCCTGCGCACCCTCGCCCAACGCTGGCTCGCCGCGCACGACGAGCACGCCCCGGACCTGCGCTTCGACGTCGTCGGGGTGCTGGTCCGGCCGTCGCGTCCGGCGCTGGTCACCCACCTGCGGGCGGCATTCCTGTGACCCTCGCCCGCACCTGGTCGGTCGGCCTGGCCGGCGTGCACGGCGCGATGGTGGAGGTCGAGGTCGACATGGCGGCCGGCGTTCCGCAGGTCGTCCTGGTCGGGCTGCCGGATGCGGTGGTGCGCCAGTCGGTCGACCGGGTCCGCGCCGCGATCGTCAATGCCGGCGCCACCTTCCCGCATCGCCGGATCACTATCGGTCTGTCACCGGCGGCCATGCCCAAGCAGGGGAGCGGCTTCGACCTGGCCCTGGCGGCGGCGGTCCTGGCCGCATCCGACGTCGTGCCGGGCCACTCGGTCGACCGGCTCGTCCTGCTGGGGGAGCTCGGTCTCGACGGATCGGTGCGCGGGATCCGGGGGGTGCTGCCGGCGGTCCTGGCCGCCGCCCGGGCCGGTCACCGGCAGGTCGTGGTGCCGGCGGCCAACGCCGACGAGGCGGCCCTCGTCGACAGCATCGAGGTGCTCGCCGCGAAGACGCTCGCCGAGGTGGTCGCGCATCTCGCCGGCCGGGCACCCCTGACGCGGCACGTGCGCGGCCCGCTGCCCCCGGCGCCGCCGGCACCCGACCTGGGGGACGTGGTGGGCCAGGCGTCGGGCCGCCGGGCCGTGGAGGTCGCGGCCGCCGGCGGTCACCACCTGTTCCTTACGGGGCCGCCGGGCGCCGGCAAGACGATGCTCGCCGAACGCCTGCCGGGGCTGCTGCCCCCGCTCGACGAGGAGGCGGCGCTCGAGGTGACCGCCATCCACTCCGTCGCAGGCACCCTGCCCGCGGAGGCGCCCCTGGTCCGGCGGCCCACGTTCGAGGCCCCGCACCACTCGGCCACGATGGCCTCGCTGATCGGCGGCGGCTCCGGGCAGATCCGCCCGGGCGCGCTCTGCCGGGCGCACCGCGGCGTCCTCTTCCTCGACGAGGCACCCGAGTTCCCCCGGGCCGTGCTCGACACCCTCCGCCAACCCCTGGAACGCGGCTCCGTGACGATCCACCGCGCGGCGGGGTCGGCGACGTTCCCGTGCCGGGCGCAGCTGGTCCTGGCGGCCAACCCGTGCCCGTGCGCCAGCGCCGCCGGTGACGCGGCCTGCACCTGCAGCGCGCTGGAGCGGCGGCGCTACCAGTCCCGGCTGTCCGGCCCGCTCCTCGACCGGATCGACCTCCGCGTCGATCTCCCGCCGGTCACCCGTGCGGCGTGGCTGGACGGGGTCGCCCCGCCGGAGACCACAGCGGTCGTCGCCGGTCGGGTCGCGGCCGCGCGGGCGGCCGCGGCAGAGCGGCTCTCCGGTACGGGGTTGTCGGTGAACAGCCAGATCCCGGGTCGACTGCTGCGCGAGCGCTGGGCGGTGCCGCGTCCCTCGCTCCGGCTCGCCGAGCGGGCCCTGGAGCGCGGCGCGCTGTCGGTCCGCGGCTTCGACCGGGTGCTGCGCGTCGCGTGGACGTTGAGCGACCTGGCGGGGCGAACCGTCCCGGGCGCCGACGAGATCGCCGAGGCGCTCGGCATGCGTCTGCAGCGGGTGGCGGCATGACCATCGACGAGGACCTCGAGGCGGCGGCGGCTGCATCGGTGCGACCGGGGCAGGTGCACCCGGCGGTCCGGCGGGCCCGCGCGTGGCTGAGCCGCGTCGCCGAGCCCGGCACCATCGACTTCTGGCGCTACGTCGACGACGTGGGTCCGGTCGAGGCGGTCCGGCGGCTGCGGACGGGGCGTGCCCCTGACCGCCTCCGGTCGATCGTCGGGGTGCGGTCAGGTCAGGACGAGAGCCTGGCCGACCTCGCGCGGGCCGAGCGCTGTGGTGCCCGGTTGGTGATCCCCGAGGACGACGAGTGGCCGGCGCTGCCGTTGCATGCGCTGACGGTGGCGGTGAGTTCCGAACCGGACGATCACACCAAGCAGTCGGACCGGACCCTCGCCCCGGTCCCGCCCGTGGCGCTGTGGGTGCGCGGTCCGGCGCGGCTCGACGAGCTGGTGGACCGGTCCGTGGCGATCGTGGGTTCCCGGGCGTCGACGGCGTACGGCGAGCACGTGGCGGCGGAGCTGGGTCACGCGCTGGGGGAGCGCGGCTGGACGGTGGTCTCCGGCGGCGCCTTCGGCATCGACGCCGCCGCGCACCGCGGCGCGCTGGCGGCGGAGGCGCCGACCCTGGCGGTGCTGGCCTGCGGTGTCGACCGGCCCTATCCGGCTGCTCATGGCGCCCTCTTCAACCGGATCGCCGAGACCGGCCTGCTCGTCAGTGAATGGCCGCCGGGCTGCGCGCCGCTGCGGCATCGCTTCCTCGTGCGCAACCGGCTGATCGCCGCGCTGACCCGGGGCACCGTCGTCGTGGAGGCTGCGGCACGGTCCGGAGCGCAGGCGACGGCCCGCCGGGCGCGCGATCTCGGCCGTCAGCTCCTCGTCGTCCCGGGGCCGGTGACCTCCGCGATGAGCGTCGGCTGCCACGAACTGCTGCGCGACGAGGAGGCGGGAGCCCGACTGGTCGCGTCGGCCGAGCACGTCATCGAGGCGGTCGGGGGGATCGGGACGGATCTCGCCCGTCCACCGGAGCGCCCGGAGTCCCCGCGGGACGGCCTGTCGGACCTGGCCGGCCGCGTGCTCGACGCCTGCCCGGTCCGTTCCGGAGTGAGCGCCGACCGACTGGCGGCGGTCGCCGGGTGCGACGTCCTGGACGTGCTCCGGGTGCTGCCGGTGCTCGAACTGGCCGACCTCGTGCAATGGACCGGGACCGGGTGGCGTCTGGTGCCCCCGCCGAAGGAGGTGAGGCACGGGGCCGCCGGCTGAGCTCCCGGGACTACCGCCGGCCGGACCGTCCGCGGACGACCCCCCACTCGACCACCCAGATCTCGCCCACGGTCAGGCCGGCCCAGCGCCGCTGCACGTCCCGGAGCTCTGCCGCGGCTGCGGCCAGGGCGGCGGGTGGCTTGCCGGTTGCCGGGATCTCACCCGGCAGCACGTCGGCACCGGAGGCGAGGCGGCCCACCAGGTCGGCCAGCCTCTCTGCGCGCTGGACGGACGCCGAGCGCTCGCGCTTGAGCCGATCCGACCGCTCGGCGGCGTGCGGCGGACGACGACCGGAGAGGTGGGTCATGCTTCGCCAGACGACTCCGTCGGCGACGCATCCCCAGATGCCGTCATCGACACCCAGCTGCCGCTCGACGACGGCGTGCGCGAGGTCATGGGGCAGGTCGCTGCCGCCCCCGGCGCCGCGCATGGTGAACGCGACACCGTCGTCCCGCTCCACGAGCGTCTCGACCGGACGGCGGTCGGCCATCCGGCGGAACGTGAGCTTCACGAGATCCAGTCTCGGAGCCGGTCAAGCGAAATTCCGGGAGCAGCGGCTACGGGACGGGTCCGGCGCGGCGGCTTGACGCCCCTGGCGTGTCGCCGCACGGTTCCGGGGTGGCCGCCGGGACAGCAGACGCACGGGCGGCACTCCCGTCGGCCCTCGCGGAGGCGCTGGCCGGCTACGAGGAGCACCTGCGCACCCAGCGGGACCTCTCGGAGCACACCCTCCGCGGCTACGTGACCGACACCGTCTGGCTCCTCGACCACCTGGCCCGGCGCGGCGGCCGGCAGGTCCACGAGCTCGATCTCGCGGCGCTCCGCAGCTGGCTCGCCCAGGGGCGCACCCGCGGGCACAGCCGGGCGACGACCGCCCGCCATGCGGCATCCGCGCGGTCGTTCACCGCCTGGCTGCGCCGGGCCGGGTTGACCCCCGACGACGTCGGGCTGCGCCTGGTCAGCCCGAAGGCGCACCGCACGCTGCCCGACGTGCTCGCCCCCGACCAGGCACGCGCCGTCGTCGACTCGACGGCCGGCGCCGACGAGCCGATCGGACTGCGCGACGCCGTCGTCCTGGAACTGCTCTACGCCAGCGGCATCCGCGTGAGCGAACTCGTCGGCCTCGATGTCGACGACGTCGACCGCGGGCGCCGGCTGCTGCGGGTCCTGGGCAAGGGCCGCAAGGAGCGCAGCGTGCCCTACGGCGTCCCGGCGGAGCAGGCGCTGGACGCCTGGGTGACCCGGGGGCGCCCCGCACTCGCGACGCCGGACTCGGGTCCGGCTCTGCTGCTCGGGGCGCGGGGGCACCGGCTCGACGCCCGGGAGGCACGGCGCACGGTGCACAAGGCGGTCGCAGCGGCTCCGGGTGCGCCGGACATCGGGCCGCACGGGCTCCGGCACTCGGCGGCCACCCATGTCCTGGAGGGCGGCGCAGACCTCCGCTCCGTACAGGAACTCCTGGGCCACGCTAGCCTCGCGACGACCCAGATCTACACGCACGTGACGGTCGAACGGCTCCGTGCGGTCCATGCCCAAGCGCATCCCCGCGCCTGAGAGGGTGGCCGAGTGCTGACAGGTGAGGGCGGTGGCCGTGCAACGGCCGCCGGAACGGGGCAGGACCACCGAGCACGACCCGGCAGCAGCAGCGAGGAGGGCGACCGTGCCTGAGGCCACCATCCATCGGATCGACGAGTTCGACGAGTCCCCGGACGATGCCGACGCGCTGCTGGCCGAGCTGTGGACGGAGTACGTCGCCGGCCGTGACCCGGGTCTGCGCGACCGGCTGATCCTGCAGTACGCCCCGCTGGTGAAGTACGTCGCCGGCCGGGTCGGCAGCGGTCTGCCCGCGCACGTCGAACAGGCCGACCTGGTCTCCTACGGCACGTTCGGGCTGATCGACGCGATCACCCGGTACGAGCCCACCCGTGAGGTCAAGTTCGAGAGCTACGCGATGGCCCGCATCCGCGGCGCCATCATCGACGAGCTCCGCAACACCGACTGGATCCCGCGGTCGGTGCGCATGAAGGCCCGCGCGTTCCAGCGTGCCGTTGACGAGCTCGAGGCCAAGCTGCACCGCACCCCGAGCGAGGAAGAGGTCGCCGAGGTCCTGGACATGGACGTCGAGGAGGTGCGCAAGTTCCTCGGGCAGCTGTCCCTGGTCAACGTCGTCGCCCTCGACGAGCTGCTCAGCGACGACGAGGGCGGCGCGCCCAGCCTCGGAGACACCCTGCAGGACTCCAGCGCCCTGGACCCGCAGGCGATGGCCGAGCACGGGGAGGCCCGCCAGCTGCTGGCGCGCGCGGTGGAGCAGCTACCCGAGCGGGAGAAGGTCGTGGTCAGCCTCTACTACTTCGAGGGCCTGACCCTCGCCGACATCGGCCGGGTACTCGGGGTGACCGAGAGCCGGATCTGCCAGCTGCACACCAAGGCCGTGCTTCACCTGCGGACCAAGCTCGCCGACATCGCCTGACGCCTCGCCGGTGGGTATCGACTTCCGCGACCCGGCGAACCGGCGGACCTACTCCGACCGCGAGGCCGACAGCTCCTGGCGAGACACCGTCGTCGGCCTGGTCGACCCGGCGGGTGCCGACGTCGTGGACGTCGGCTGCGGCGGAGGGACCTACGTCCGGGCGTGGCAGGAGCTGGGTGCCGAGACCGTCACCGGCATCGACTCCAGCTCGCCGATCCTCGACGAGGCCCGGTCGAGCCACGGACACCTGCCCGGCGTCACGTTCCGGCTCGGTGAGGCCGCGGCCACGGGCCTGCCGGACAGCTGTGCCGACGTCGTCTTCGAGCGGGCCCTCGTCCACCACGTCCCTGATCTGGTCGCCGTCGCGGCCGAGGCCGCCCGGCTGCTGCGGCCCGGCGGGGTCCTGCTGATCCAGGACCGCACCCCCGACGACGTCGCCCAGCCGGGGTCGCCGGCGCATCCCCGCGGCTGGCTCTTCGAGGTCTTCCCCCGGCTGCTGGACGTCGAGAACGCCCGCAGGCCCACCCCCGACGCGCTCTCCCGTGCGCTGGCGTCGGCCGGCTTCGGTGACGTCGCGACGACGTCGCTGTGGGAGGTGCGCCGCCGCTATGCCGACCGGGAGGACTACCTCGCCGAGATCGCGTCGCGTACCGGGCGCTCGATCCTGCACGAGGTGGACGACGCCGAGCTGGCCGAGCTGGTCGGGGAGCTGCGCGCGCGGCTCCCGGACGGGCCGCTGGTCGAGCAGGACCGCTGGACGATGTGGCGGGCCGTCGGCAGCTGATCGCGGCTCCGTTCCGGTCAGTGCCGGCCCAGCTCGTATGCGCCGCGGTGCGGCCCTCTCAGCTCGACCGGCGCTGCTCCGCGCCGCTCGATACGCATCGTCAGATCGGCCACCGAGCAGTTGACGACGCGGTGCGCCGAGCCGTCCGGGCTCGCGTAGTCCCACTCGACGAAAGCCTCGGCGGGCGCGGCGGCGGCTGCAATGACCGTCACGCCCTTGCCGGGCAGTCGAAGGACGCAGTGGTCCTCCTCGGCGACGACGGTGACCCGCCGGCCGAGCCCGCCGAGGGCCAGCCGCTCGCCGTCGAGGCTGAGTGCACCGTTCGCGACCCAGGGCGTGGTCACCGGACCCGGCGCGAGCCGTCCGACCGCGACGTCGAGCCAGGTGTCGGCCCCGTGGTTGTCGAACGCCAGCCCGTGCATCCAGATCCAGCTCGCCGCGTGCTCCTCGCCCCAGTTGTGCCCGACCATGCCGGGCCATCCCGTGACGTCGATGGTGTCGCCGTCGACCTCGAGCGTGCCGTCGAACACCGCCGTCGGGGAGAGGGTCAGCATCTTCGTGCGGGGGAGGCGGGCGCTGTACATCCAGTCGTGGGGGAGATGCTCGAGCGGCTGCTCCTCGGCGCTGGAGCGCAGTGACCAGGAGACCGAACGCCCGGACGAGGCCGCCTGACCGACGAACGCCGACGGGCCGAAGGTGCTCTCGCCCAACCGGATCCAGGCGTCGCCCCCGCTCACTGCCTCCCCGGCGTCGACCCGGACGGCCAGCGGTGGCGTTGCGGCCCGGTCGAAGAGGGTGAACCACAGCTGGCCGTTCGGCGGTCCGCCGGGTGCCGCGGTGACCGTGTAGCGGATCCAGACGCCGCGCGGCTGCGTCGGGTGCACCGCCCGCAGGTAGTAGCTCTCGTAGTGACCGCGTCCCGGGCGCACTCCCGGCCACCGGGCGGCGGCGGGGGCGTCGAGAACCATCGCGGCAGGCTAGCCAGTGGAGACCGCTCCGAGAAGGCGTCCGCCGTGCCCGGCCTGCCCCGATAGCCTCGGGGGGTGCTGAGGCAGCGACTGATCGAGGGTCTCTTCGTCCCGTTGGTGACCCCGTTCGACGAGGCCGGGCGGGTCGATGTGGCGTGCCTGGAACGTCTCGCGGCCGAGTCCCTCGACGCGGGCGCCGCCGGCATCGTCGCGCTGGGCACGACGGGTGAGGATGCGGCACTCGACGACGCCGAGCGGCGCGAGGTCGTGGCCGCGTGCGCGCGGGTGTGCGGCGACACGGGCGCGCAGCTGATCGTGGGGGCCGGCACCAACGACACGCGCACGACGATCGCCCGGCACGAGCAGCTCGCCGAGGTGCCCGGCGTGGTCGCCGCGCTCACGGTGGTGCCGTACTACGTGCGCCCGTCGGAGGCGGGGATCATCGCCCACTTCACCGCGGTCGCCGAACGGTCACCGGTACCGCTGGTCCTCTACAACGTCCCCTACCGCACCGGGCGGGGGCTCGGGGCCGCCTCGCTGCTGGAGCTCGCGGCCTCCCCCAACATCGCGGGCGTGAAGCAGGCCGTCGGCGGTGTCGACGCCGACACGCTGCGCCTCCTGGCCGAAGCGCCACCCTCCTTCGCGGTCCTCGGCGGGGACGACGCCTACCTCCTGCCCGTCGTCCTGATGGGCGGTGCCGGAGCGATCGCCGCCGCCGCACACGTCCGGACGGCGGACTTCGTGCGCATGACCGCCGACGGGCTGGCCGGGCGGGTCGCAGACGCCCGTGCTCGCGCGGAAGCCCTGCTGCCGATCGCGCTGGCGCTGTTCGCGGAGCCGAATCCCGCGGTGATCAAGGGCGTCCTGCACGCCCAGGGCAGGCTGCCGACACCGGACGTGCGCCTGCCGCTGACCAACGCGTCGAGGTCGGCGATCGACCACGCCCTCGCCGCGATCAGCGGGACGCCTCGAGAACGGGCCGCCCAAAGCGGGCCCGGGTGAACTACCCCATCGGCAGCAGCCGGACCTGCGGTGGGCGCAGCAGGGTCATCGGGTCCAGATAGCCCTCGCCCCGGCGCAGGCCCCAGTGCAGGCAGGCCTCCCGGGGGCACCCGCCGTGGCCGCCGATCAGCGTGCCGATGGGGGAGCCGCGGGTCACCCGCTGACCCGCGGCCACCGACGGGTCCACCGGCTCGTACGTCGTCCGCAGGCCGTCCGCGTGGTCGATGCTCACCACCGGCCGCCCGGCCACCGTTCCCGCGAACACCACCACCCCGTCGCCCGCGGCCAGCACCGGCCACCAGGGGGTGCCGCCCAGGTCCACGCCTCGATGTCCGGCCGAGAACGGGCCCGGCGGCGGGTCGAACGGCCGGGTCACCGCCAGGTCGCCGCCCAGCGGCGCCGTCCAGAGGGGAGTGATCGCCGGAGCGACCGGCGCGACGTCGGCGGCGGCCGGGACGGGGGTGAACCCCGCCATGAAGAGGATTAGCAGGAAGAGGCGGAATCGGGCGCGCATGCGGTCGACCCTCGATCCGGACCGGACCCGGTGGAGGGGGTGCGCGGGATCTGTGGAGGGCCGGACGGCTGGGGAAAACCGCCTCCGCGGCTCGCGTATGCTGTCCGGTGCGGCCCGTTCCGACGGGTCGACTTCGCGCGTCCTCCTCCCGCCAACGCGGGGCAGTCGCCACCTCGGTCCCAGCGGGCAACCGCCGGGTGCGTGGCGCCGCTGGACGCCAGGGCGGCGCACCAACCCGGTGCCCGCGTCACAACCGAGAACGCGCGGCCACGGCCGCGCTCCACCAGGAAGGCGACCATGGCAGTCGTCAGCATGAAGCAGCTGCTCGACAGCGGCGTCCACTTCGGGCACCAGACCCGCCGCTGGAACCCGAAAATGAAGCGATTCATCTTCACCGAGCGCAACGGCATCTACATCATCGACCTGCAGCAGACGCTCGGGTACATCGACAACGCCTACGAGTTCGTCAAGCAGACGGTGGCTCACGGCGGCTCGATCCTGTTCGTCGGCACCAAGCGTCAGGCGCAGGAGCCCGTCGCCGAGCAGGCCACGCGCGTGGGCATGCCCTACGTCAACCAGCGCTGGCTGGGCGGCATGCTCACCAACTTCCAGACCGTCTTCAAGCGGCTGGAGCGCCTCAAGGAGCTCGAGGACCTCGAGCAGACCGGCGCGCTGGTCAGCCTGTCGAAGAAGGAGCAGCTGGTCCTCTCCCGCGAGAAGGCCAAGCTCGAGCGCTCCCTCGGCGGTATCCGCGACATGAAGAAGGTGCCCAGCGCCATCTGGATCGTGGACACCAAGAAGGAGCACATCGCCGTCGGTGAGGCGCGCAAGCTGAACATCCCGGTCGTCGCGATCCTGGACACCAACTGCGACCCGGACGAGGTCGACTACAAGATCCCGGGCAACGACGACGCGATCCGCAGCATCGCCGTCCTCACACGCGTGATCGCCGACGCCGTCGCCGAGGGCCTCATGGCCCGTTCCGCCGCGCAGGCCAACGCCGGTCGCGACGAGGACGGCGCCGAGAAGGTCATCGGTGGCGACGAGCCGCTCGCCGACTGGGAGCGCGAGCTCCTGACCGGTGGGGACTCTGCGGCGGCCCCGGCCGCCGAAGCGGTTCCGGCCACGGAGGCCACCGCTGAGGCCGCCCCGGCCGGCGAGGCCACCCCGCTCCCCGAGACCCCGGCCGAGCCGCCGACGGTCACCGCGGACGAGGTCGCTCCCGGCGGCGTGCCCGCCGCCGGCGAGTCGACGCCGCAGGTCTGATCCGCCGGCGCCGTCCCCACCCTGCCCGGGTGGGGACGGCGTCCCGGCACGCCCGAACCACGTTCTTTCGCACTCCACAGACCCAGAGGAAGTGACATGGCTGAGTTCACCGCAGCCGACGTCAAGCGTCTCCGCGACGCCACCGGCGCCGGCATGATGGACTGCAAGAAGGCCCTGACCGAGGCCGACGGCGACTTCGACAAGGCCGTCGAGTTCCTGCGCGTCAAGGGCGCCAAGGACGTCGGCAAGCGCCTCGAGCGCTCCACGACGAACGGCATCGTCGTCAGCAAGGACGGCGCGCTGCTCGAGCTCGACTGCGAGACCGACTTCGTCGCGAAGAACGCCGACTTCGGGAAGCTCGCCGAGCGGCTTCTCGACATCGCGCTGCAGACGCGGCCGGCCGACGCCGAGGCGCTGCTCGCCACCGAGGTCGACGGCCAGACCGTGGCCGCGCTCGTCGAGGGTGAGTCCGCCCGCATCGGCGAGAAGCTCGTCCTGAGCCGGTTCGCCACCTTCGAGGGCACGACCGCGACGTACCTGCACAAGCGCGCCACCGACCTGCCCCCGGCCATCGGTGTCGCGGTGCAGTACTCCGGCGGCACCGAGGAGGCCGCGCGCAGCGTGGCGATGCACATCGCCGCCGCGCGTCCCCGCTTCCTCACCCGCGAGGAGGTCCCGGCCGAGACGGTCGAGACCGAGCGCCGCGTCGCCGAGCAGACGGCCAAGGAAGAGGGCAAGCCCGAGCAGGCGATCGTCAAGATCGTCGAGGGCCGGGTCAACTCCTTCTACAAGGACTTCGTCCTGCTCGAGCAGCCGTCGATCACCGAGCCCAAGCGCACCGTGAAGCAGGTTGCCGACGACGCCGGCCTGACCGTCGAGCGGTTCGCCCGCTTCGAGGTCGGCCAGGCCTGAGCCAGGCATCAGCAGTGACGAACGGCCCCGCTCCCGTCCCGGGAGCGGGGCCGTTCGTTCGTGCGGCAGGATCCAGCACAGAATTCGACGAGAGGCTTCGCGTTGACCGACACCACACCCCCCCTCTCCGCGCCCACGGCGTTCCAGCCGGCTGACACCAGCGGCTACAAGCGCGTCCTGCTCAAGCTGTCGGGGGAGACCTTCGGCGGCGGCAAGGTCGGCGTCGACGCCGGCATCGTCCGGGGCATCGCCGAGCAGCTGGCCGAGGTCGCCGCGAAGGGCACGCAGATCGCCGTGGTCATGGGCGGCGGCAACTTCTTCCGGGGCGCCGAGCTCAGCCAGGCCGGCATGGACCGCACCAAGGCCGACTACATGGGCATGCTGGGCACGGTCATGAACTGCCTGGCACTGCAGGACTTCTGCGAGAAGGCCGGGCTCGAGACCCGCGTGCAGTCGGCCATCACCATGGGCCAGGTCGCCGAGCCCTACATCCCGCGCAAGGCCATCCGGCACCTGGAGAAGGGCCGGCTGGTCATCTTCGGCGCCGGTGCCGGGATGCCCTACTTCTCCACCGACACCGTCGCCGCCCAGCGGGCCCTGGAGATCGAGTGCCAGGTGCTGCTCATGGGCAAGAACGGGGTGGACGGCGTCTACGACGACGACCCGCGCACCAACCCCGACGCCGTCATGTACGACGACCTGGACTACGCGACCGTCCTCGCCAAGCAGCTCAAGGTGGCCGACGCGACGGCCATCAGCCTGTGCATGGACAACCAGATGCCGATCGTCGTGTTCAACCTGTTGCGCGACGGCAACATCGCCCGGGCAGTCGCAGGTGAGAGGATCGGCACGCTGATCAGCCAGCCGTTCTGAGCCCAGCAGTCATTCGAGGACGACGGCGCGACACGAGGTCGCGCCGATGGAGGGAAGACCCGTGATCGACGACACCCTGCTCGATGCCGAGGAGCGGATGGACAAGGCCCTGTCGGTCGCCCGTGAGGACCTCGGCTCGGTGCGGACCGGCCGGGCCGCGCCCTCCATGTTCAACAAGATCGTGGTCGACTACTACGGCGCCCCGACGCCCGTGCCGCAGATGGCCTCCATCACCGTCCCCGAGGCGCGGATGGCGGTCATCAAGCCCTACGACTCGGGTCAGCTGCAGGCCATCGAGAAGGCCGTCCGCGACAGCGACCTCGGGGTGAACCCGACGAACGACGGCCAGGTCCTGCGCGTGGTCTTCCCGCAGCTGACCGAGGAGCGCCGCCGCGACCTGGTGAAGATGGCGCGGGCCAAGGGCGAGGACGCCAAGGTGGCGATCCGCAACATCCGCCGCCGCGCGAAGGAGGAGCTCGACCGCCTGGTCAAGGACGGCGAGTCGGGCGAGGACGACGTCCGTCGGGCGGAGAAGGAGCTGGACGACCTCACGTCGCAGCACACGCACAGCATCGACGACGCGGTGAAGAACAAGGAGACCGAGCTGCTCGAGGTCTGACCCCGACGGTTCTCCGCCCATGACACCCCCCTCCGCCGCCGACCGGCCCGGGTCCTCCGGACCGGGTACCGAGCCGTTGCGTTTCGGCGCGGGCGGCACCGGTGGCGCCGGCGTCGTCCACTCGCCCGAGACCGGTCCCCGACCGAAGGACGGCGACACCGGCCCGGTTCCGATCGTCGGCGACCGCCCCGGCCCGCCCGGTGCCCGCCCTCCCGAGCAGGTACCCACCTCGACCCGGGCGCCGCTGCCGGACGAGGTGCTGGACCTGCCCACCACCGAGCGGCCCGCCGGTGGCCGCGCGGGCCGCAACCTCGGCGCGGCCATCGGCGTCGGGCTCAGCCTCGGCGCGGTGATCCTCGCGTCCCTCGCGATCTGGCGTCCGGCCTTCCTGGCCGTCGTCACCGCCGCGGTGCTCGTCGGCGTCGTCGAGCTCACCCGGGCGTTGCGGGCGGGCGGGTTCCGCGCCCCGCTGGTCCCGCTGCTCATCGGCGCACTGGCGATGATGGGCCTGGCCTGGAGCCGCGGCCCGACCGGCCTCGTCGTCGGCTTCCTGCTCACCGTGCTGGCCGTCGTCCTGTGGCGGCTCGCCGACGGGCCGGCCGGCTACCTGAGGGACGCCTCCGCCGGCGTCCTGGTCGCCATCTACGTCCCGCTGCTCGCCGGCTTCGCGGTCCTACTGCTCGTTCCCGACGACGGCGTGGCGCGGGTGCTGGCCTTCATCGCGACCGTGGTCGCCAGCGACGTGGGTGGTTACGCGGCCGGGGTGACGTTCGGCAAGCACCCGATGGCGCCGTCCATCAGCCCGAAGAAGTCGTGGGAGGGCTTCGCGGGCTCGGTGACCGCCTGCATGATCGTGGCCACGCTCATCCTGGCCCTCGCACTGGACGCCCCGTGGTGGGGCGGCCTGGTCTTCGGTGCCGCGATCGCCCTGTCGGCCACCATCGGCGACCTGGGGGAGTCGCTGATCAAGCGCGACCTGGGCATCAAGGACATGGGGAACCTGCTACCCGGCCACGGCGGCCTGATGGACCGGCTGGACTCGCTGCTGCCCTCGGCGGCGCTGGCCTACCTGCTGCTGTCCCTCCTCGCCCCCGTCTGAGGCTCAGGCCCGACGGTCGGCCCACCACACCGAGCCGAGCACCTCGAAACCGCGCCGGGCGTACCAGTGCCGCGGCCAGTCGTCACCCGCCGCCTCCAGCACCACGAGGTCGCAGCCCGCGGCGGCGGCTCGGTCGAGCGCCCGGGCCAGGATCGCGTCCGCGTGGCCGCGCCCCTGGAACTCCGGGTCGGTGAGCACCGATTCCACCGCCGCCGTCGCGCCGTCCACGCGGAGCTGACCGGAGGCGACCACCCGCCCCTCCTCGCGCACCACCAGGTTCGTCACGGCCACGACGCGGTCGTTCAGCTGCTCGCGGCCGACGAGGTCCGCGATCACCCGTTCCCGGTCGGGGCGGTCGGGCAGGTCCCGGCGCCAGGATCGCGTCCAGAACTCGTGCACCTCCGGCTCGGCCACGACCTCGGCGCGCTCCCCGCCGGCGGTGGGCGCGGCCGACCGCGCCATGAGCACCAGCTCCTCGAGCTGCCACCCGCGTCGGCCGAGCTCGGCGGCGACGCCGTCGGCCCCGGGGAACGTCAGCGCAGCGGCCTGGTGCGGCCATCCGGCGTTGCCGGCCACCTCCTCCGCCGCGGACTCGACCGTGTCGGCGTCCACCGGGGAGGTGAGCACCAGGCGGTTGTTGTCGCGGGAGTGCACGTAGTCCGGATCGAGCACCGCTACCCCGCCCGGGACGTCGCCCACCCCCACCGCCCGCCGGACGGGGACGGACGTGGTGAACAGCAGGGCCCGGCCGAGCAGGTCGTCGGCCGCCGGCAGTGCCAGCGGCGCCGGCGGCCGGTAGGGGACGACGGCGACCACGGCGCTCGTCGGCAGCGGGCCGTACAGGTGCGGGAACTGCATCCCGCCCGGATCGGCCGGCACCCCGGGCTCGAACCGCACCGGGTCGGTCAGCCGGGCCGGATCCACCACCAGGAGCACCAGGTCGCGGCGGCCGGGGTAGATCCGCTCCGCCGGGAGGTGCACCTGCTCGGGCGTGGAGAGGTGCACGAAGCCCACGGCGTCCAGAGACGGCGGCCGGACCGCTCCCTCGTCGAGTGCGGCCCGCCAGGCGGCGGGCTCGATGAGGTGCAGGAGGACGTCCGAGGCCATCCTGCGATCCTGCCTGTGTGACCGATGAGGATCTGCGCGGCCCCACCGACTGGGGGACCACGGTCGGCGTCGGCCCGTGGCCCGGCCCCTGGCCGGAGGATCCGCGGCTGGACCCGCAGCTGCTGGCCGAGGGCGACCGGCGCAACGTCGTCGACCGGTACCGCTACTGGACCGTCGAGGCGATCGTCGCCGACCTCGACCGCCGCCGGCACCCCTTCCACGTGGCCATCGAGAACTTCGGCCACGACCTGAACATCGGCACGGTGGTCCGGACGGCGAACGCCTTCCTCGCCGCCGAGGTGCACATCGTCGGCCGGCGCCGCTGGAACCGCCGCGGGGCGATGGTCACCGACCGGTACCAGCACCTCCGGCATCACGCCGACGTGGCGGAGCTGCACGCCTTCGCGGCCGAACGGGGGCTGACCGTCGTCGCCGTGGACAACGCGCCCGGCGCCGTCCCGCTGGAGACCGCGCAGCTGCCGCGCGACTGCCTGCTGCTCTTCGGTCAGGAGGGTCCGGGGCTCACCGAGCACGCGCACGCCGCCGCCGCGATGACCGTCTCGATCGCCCAGTTCGGCTCCACCCGGTCGATCAACGCCGGGGTGGCCGCCGGGATCGCCATGCACGCCTGGATCCGCCAGCACGCCGACCTGGGGCGCGCCGGCTAGGTCAGGACAGGGGCGGGTCGGGGTCGATGCCGCGTTCGGCCAAGCCGTCCTCCATCGCCTGGCAGACCGTGCGGACCACGTCGACGCGCGCCCAGCGCTTGTCGTCCGCCGCGACGACGTGCCACGGCCCGGCCGGGTGGTCGGTGCGCTCCAGCATGTCCTCGACGGCGAGCTCGTACTCCGCCCGCTTCTCGCGGTTGCGCCAGTCCTCGTCGGTGAGCTTCCACATCTTGTACGGGTCGTCCCGGCGCTTCTCGAACCGGCGGAGCTGCTCCTCGGGGGACACGTGCATCCAGAACTTGACCAGGATCGTGCCCTCGGCGGCGAGCGACGTCTCCATGTCCACGATCTCCGAGTAGGCCCGTTGCCAGGTGTCCACGGACGAGAACCCCTCGACCCGCTCGACCAGCACCCGCCCGTACCAGCTGCGGTCCAGCACGGCCATGCCGCCCCAGCCGGGGAGCTTCGGCCAGAACCGCCACAGGAAGTGGTGGCGCTTCTCGTCGTGGGTGGGGGCAGCGAACTGCGCCACCCGCACGTGCCGGGGGTCGAGCTCGCTGACCAGGCGCTGGATGGCGCCGCCCTTGCCGGAGGCGTCCCAGCCCTCGAACACGACGCAGAGGGGCGGTCCGAGTTCCTTCGGCCCGATCTGGCCGCCGAGCAGGAGGCGCAGGTGCACCAGCCGCTCCTGGGCCGCGGTCAGAAGCTTCTCGTACTCCTTCTTGCCCAGGTGCAGCGTCAGATCGACGTCGTCCAGCCGGCTCATGCGTGCAGCCTGGCACCGGAGGGTGAGCTTCGCCTCGCGACGGCCGCGTCCGTCCCCACAGGTGGGACCATGGACGACGCCATGACTGTCCTGCCGCTCGTCTTCGACGCCCCCAAGCGGGGGATGCCCCCACGCCACCTCGCCGATCTCAGCCGCGAGGAGGCCCGCGAGGCGGTCAGCGAGCTCGGCCACCCGCCTTTCCGAGCCGACCAGCTGGCCCGGCACTACTACCGCGGGGTCACCGACCCGGCGCAGATGACCGACCTTCCCTCCGCGGCACGGGAGACCCTCACCGAGGCGCTGCTCCCCGGGCTGCTCACGGTCGTGCGGCACCAGACGGCCGACGACGGGCGCACCCGCAAGACGCTCTGGCGGCTGCACGACGGCGCGCTCGTCGAGAGCGTGCTCATGCGCTATCCCGGCCGGGCCACCGTCTGCATCTCCAGCCAGGCCGGGTGCGGCATGGCCTGCCCGTTCTGCGCGACCGGCCAGCAGGGGCTGACCCGCAACCTGTCGGCGGCCGAGATCATCGGCCAGGCGGTCGCCGCCGCGGCCGCGATGGCGAACGGCGAGCTCGACGGCGGCCCGGGCCGGCTCTCCAACGTCGTCTTCATGGGGATGGGGGAGCCGCTGGCGAACTACGCCCGCGTGCGGAAGACCCTCGACGCCCTGCTGACCCCGGCGCCCCACGGCCTCGGGCTGTCCCAGCGGTCGGTCACCGTCTCCACCGTCGGGCTGGTTCCCGCGATCCGCCGGCTCACCGACGAGGGGCGCAACGTCACCCTCGCGGTGAGCCTGCACGCCCCCGACGACGAGCTGCGCGACACCCTCGTCCCGATCAACACCCGCTGGAAGGTCGGCGAGGTCGTCGACGCCGCCGACGCCTACGCCAAGCGCACCGGCCGCCGCTACTCGGTCGAGTACGCGCTGATCCGCGACGTCAACGACCAGCCGTTCCGCGCCGACCTCCTCGGGAAGCTGCTGGCCGGCCGGCTCGCGCACGTCAACCTGATCCCGCTCAACCCCACGCCGGGCAGCAAGTGGGACGCCAGTCCGCTGCCGGCCCAGCGCGAGTTCGTCGCCCGGCTCCGGGCCGCCGGCGTCGCGACGACCGTGCGCGACACCCGGGGCCAGGACATCGACGGCGCCTGCGGCCAGCTCGCCGCCGCCGACGCGGAGCCTGGCGTGCCGAGTGTCGCCGTCGGCCCCCTTGCAGGGGCCCGCCGCGAGCCCGCGAGTGGTGGGGGGCAAGGGGGTCCTTCTACCGTGGAGCCGCCGGTCGAGCTGGGTGCCGAGGGCGACCAGTGACGGAGGCCCCGGCCGACGCCGAGGCGCACGACCACAGTCACGCGGACGTCTCGGGCGGCTGGCTCCGCGCGGCGGTCTTCGGTGCCATGGACGGCCTGGTCACCAACACCGCCCTCGTCGCCGGAGTGGGGGGCGGTGGCGCGCCTCCACGCGCGATCGTCCTGGCGGGGGTCGCCAGCCTGGTCGCCGGCGCCATCTCGATGGCGCTCGGTGAGTACACGTCGGTGAAGACGCAGAACGAGCAGCTCGACCTCGAGGTCGAGAAGGAGCGCCGGGAGCTCGAGCGCAACCCCTCCGGCGAGCTCGCCGAGCTGACGGCGATGCTGCGCGTGCGCGGCGTCGACGACCGGCTGGCCGAGCGGGTCGCCATCCAGCTGTCGAAGGACCCGGAGACGGCGCTGCGCCTGCACGTGGTCGCCGAGCTGGGGCTCAACCCCGGGGACAAGCCCTCGCCGAGGGTGGCCGCGGTGTCGTCGTTCCTGACGTTCGGGACCGGCGCGCTGCTGCCGCTGCTGCCCTTCCTCTTCGGCGTCTCGGTGCTGTGGCCGGCGCTGGTCTTCGGCGGTGTGGGCCTGCTCGTCGCCGGGGCGCTGTCCTCACGCTTCACCCCGCGGCCGTGGTGGTACGCCGGGCTGCGGCAGCTGCTCTTCGGAGCGGTCGCGGCAGGGATCACCTACGCCATCGGGTCGGCGATCGGTGTCACGGCTGCGTGACCCTGAGGACCCCCAGCTCAGCGACTGCGCCAGGCGTTCTTGCGTCGACGTGCGTCGGCGACCAGGAGGATCACCAGCAGGGCGGCGAAGCCGATCAGCCAGATGTCCTCCATCTTGCCCTCGTGGTTGCCGAACAGCATGGCCAGCAGGAACAGGATCGGGATGATCGTCAGGCGGCGTCCCCACTTGCCCATCTCGCCGTGCCAGCCCCATTCCTCGGGGCGTTCGTGCTCGACGGGGTGCGCGTCGGTACGGACGACGCCCTCTTCGCGACCAGGCTGATTGACCCGCTGCGTATCGCTCACGTCGAGCATTCTGGCAGGACGTCGCCCCGAACACCGCGCGAGGTGGCGCGGGGCGGCGCTGTGTCTCGACGGCGGTGCCGTCGGGGGAGGATGCCCTCGTGAGTTCCCCCCGCGAAGTGACCGTGCTGGGCTCCACCGGCTCCATCGGCCGGCAGGCCATTGCGGTCGCGCAGCAGAACCCGGAGCGCCTGCGCATCACCGGGCTCGCTGCCGGAGGAGGCGACGTCGCCCGGCTGGCCGAGCAGGCGCTCGCCCTCGGCGTCCGCACCGTGGCCGTCGCCCGGGCCACCGCCGCCCAGGACCTGCAGCTGGCGTTCTACGCGGCCGCGTCGAAGCGCGGCTGGGCGAAGGGGGAGTACGCGCTCCCGGAGATCCTCGCCGGCCCCCGCGCGGCCGAGGAGCTCGCCGCCCGCCCGGCCGACGTCGTCCTCAACGGGATCACCGGCTCGATCGGGCTCGGCCCGACGCTCTCGGCGCTGCGGGCCGGCCGCACCGTGGCCCTGGCGAACAAGGAGTCGCTCGTCGCCGGCGGAGACCTGGTCACCGCGGCCGCGGCGCCCGGTCAGCTCGTGCCCGTCGACTCCGAGCACTCGGCGCTGGCGCAGTGCCTGCGCGGCGGTGCCCGCGGCGAGGTCGCCCGGCTCGTCCTCACCGCCAGCGGCGGCCCGTTCCGCGGGCGCGCGGCCGACGACCTCGCCGACGTGACCGTCGCCGACGCCCTCGCCCATCCCACCTGGGACATGGGACCGGTCGTCACCATCAACTCCGCGACGCTGGTGAACAAGGGACTGGAGCTGATCGAGGCCCACCTGCTCTTCGACGTCCCCTATGCCGACATCGACGTGGTCGTGCACCCGCAGTCGATCGTCCACTCGATGGTCACCTTCAGCGACGGGGCGACCATCGCGCAGGCCAGCCCGCCGGACATGCGGCTCCCGATCGCGCTCGCTCTCGCGTGGCCCGACCGGCTCCCGGTGGTGCAGCCGGCCCTCGACTGGTCGACCGCCAGCACCTGGGAGTTCGCGCCGCTCGACGAGGTCGCGTTCCCGGCCGTGCGGCTGGCCCGGCTGGCGGGGGAGGCCGGTGGCGTCGTCCCGGCGCTGTTCAACGCGGCCAACGAGGAGGCCGTCGCCGCCTTCGTGGCGGGTCGTCTGTCGTTCCGGGGCATCGTGGACCTCGTCGCGCGTACCCTCGACGACGCGCCGGACCTCGGCGCACCCACCTGCGTCGAGGACGTGCTGGCCGCGGAGAAGTGGGCCCGGGAGCACGCCCGGGGCGTCATCTCCGGAGGCCGAAGCTGAGCGGGATCCTTCTCACGACCCTCGGGATCGTCGCGTTCGCGATCGGCCTGCTCTTCTCGATCGGGTTCCACGAGCTCGGGCACTTCATGTGGGCCCGGAAGTTCGGCATGCGCGTGCCGCAGTTCATGGTCGGCTTCGGGCCGACGGTGTTCTCCCGTCGCCGCGGGGAGACCGAGTACGGCATCAAGGCCATCCCGCTGGGCGGGTACATCCGCATCGTCGGCATGATCCCGCCGGCCGAGGAGGGCGAGAGCAAGCGCGCCACCCGCATGCGCAGCTTCATCGCCGAGGTCCGCGGTCAGGCGCTCAACGACGTCCTGCCGACCGACCAGGGCCGGGTGTTCTACGCCAAGCCGTGGTGGCAGCGGGTCATCGTCATGTTCGCCGGGCCCTTCCACAACCTGATCCTTGCGGTCGTGTTCTTCACCGTCGTCCTGGTCGGCTTCGGCGTCCCCGAGGCGACGACGACGCTGGCCCGCGTGCCCGACTGCGTCCTGCCGGCCGGTGCGGAGACCGCCGGCCGGACCGACGCCTGCGAGGTCCCGATCGTGACCTCCGGCGCGGACGCCGGGCAGATCTGCGACACCGGGACGCCGAACTGCGCCCTGCCCGAGGCGAGCCCCGCGTCCAAGGCGGGCCTGCTGCCGGGCGACACCGTGCTGGCACTCGACGGGAAGCGGGTCTCCCAGGAGCCCACGGACGGCTGGGATCAGGTGCAGGTGGCCATCCGTCGCAGCATCGACACCCCGGTCGTCTTCACGATCGAGCGCGACGGCGAGCGGCAGGACCTGACGGTCACCCCGATCGAGAACACCGTCTACGCGGGCCAGGACAGCGGGGAGACCATCAGCGTCGGCTTCGTCGGCGTCAGCCCCGCCCAGGACTACGTGCGGCAGTCGGTCACAGCCGTCCCCGGCTTCCTCGGGTCGACGATCGCGCGGTCGGTGGACAAGCTCGTGGAGATGCCCGAGCGCGTCCCCGCCCTCTTCCGCGCGGCCTTCCTCGGCGAGGAGCGCGACGCCCAGGGACCCATCGGCGTCGTCGGCGTGAGCCGCATCTCGGGCGAGGTGTTCGCCTTCGACAAGTTCACGACCACCGAGAAGATCAGCTACTTCTTCCAGCTGCTCGCCGGCGTGAACCTCGTGCTGTTCCTGTTCAACCTGCTGCCGATCTACCCCCTCGACGGCGGGCACGTGGCGGGCGCCCTGTACGAGAAGGTGCGCGCCTCGGTCGCCCGCGTGCGCGGCCGGCCGGACCCTGGTCCGTTCGACATCGCCCGGCTGATGCCGGTGGCCTACGTGGTCGCGGGCCTGTTCCTGGCGCTGTCGGCGCTGCTGTTCATCGCCGACATCGTCAACCCGATCACCCTCAACTAGACCCGGGCTCCGGGGCACGTCACAGGCGCGCCACCGGCGCGGACGCCCACGCGGGGGATACTGGCGGGCATGGCGATCCCCGTCAGCCTCGGCATGCCGGCTGCACCCCCTCCCGTCCTCGCCCCCCGCCGGAAGACCCGTCAGCTCGACGTGGGTGGTGTCGGGGTGGGCTCCGACTTCCCGGTCAGCGTGCAGTCGATGACCACCACGAAGACCGCGGACATCAACGCGACGCTGCAGCAGATCGCCGAGCTGACCGCCGCGGGCTGCCAGATCGTGCGGGTCGCGGTCCCCGACACCGACGACGCCGAGGCGCTGCCGGCGATCGCCCGGAAGTCGCAGATCCCGGTGATCGCCGACATCCACTTCCAGCCGCGCTACGTGTTCGCCGCGATCGACGCCGGCTGCGCCGCGGTCCGGGTGAACCCGGGCAACATCAAGAAGTTCGACGACAAGGTCGGCGAGATCGCCCGGGCCGCCGCGGGCGCCGGCATCCCGATCCGGATCGGGGTGAACGCCGGCTCCCTGGACAAGCGGCTGCTGGCCAAGTACGGCAAGGCCACCTCCGAGGCGCTGGTGGAGTCCGCCCTGTGGGAGTGCTCGCTGTTCGAGGAGCACGACTTCCGCGACATCAAGATCTCGGTCAAGCACAACGACCCGGTCGTCATGGTGCGGGCCTACGAGCTGCTCGCCGCCCAGTGCGACTACCCGCTGCACCTGGGCGTCACCGAGGCCGGCCCGGCGTTCCAGGGCACCATCAAATCCGCCGTCGCCTTCGGTGCGCTGCTGTCCCAGGGCATCGGCGACACCATCCGCGTCTCCCTCTCCGCCCCGCCGGTGGAGGAGGTCAAGGTCGGCAACCAGATCCTGGAGTCCCTCAACCTGCGCCAGCGCGGGCTGGAGATCGTCAGCTGCCCCTCCTGCGGCCGCGCCCAGGTCGACGTCTACACCCTCGCCGAGGAGGTCACCGCCGGCCTGGAGGGCATGGACGTGCCGCTGCGGGTCGCCGTCATGGGCTGCGTCGTCAACGGCCCCGGCGAGGCCCGCGAGGCCGACCTCGGCGTCGCGTCGGGCAACGGCAAGGGGCAGATCTTCGTCAAGGGCGAGGTCGTCAAGACCGTGCCGGAGTCCCAGATCGTGGAGACCCTCATCGAGGAGGCCATGCGGATCGCCGAGCAGATGCGGCAGTCCGGCGACCCGGTCGCGGTGGGCACGCCCTCCGGGCCGCCCGTCGTCAGCGTCAGCTGACCCCGGGACCCTCCGTGCTGCGAACGCCGACCGCGCGCGTCCTCGACGAATCCGACGAGGCCGCGGTGCACCGGCTGCTGGCGACCGATCCGGTCGCGGGGTGCGTCCTCGCCGGCCGGGTGGAGGTCACCGGAACCGCGGCGTCCTCCCTCGGGGCCCCGCTCTGGGGCGTCGGGGGCGGCCGTGAGCTGGAGGCGGTCTGCCTCGCCGGTGCCAACCTGATCCCCTTCGCCGTCCCCGGTGCCGAGCACATCGCCGCGGCCGCGTTCGCCGACCGGGCCCGCCGGGCCGGCCGCCGCTGCTCCACCATCGTCGGGCCGGCCGCCTCCGTGGCGCCGCTCTGGGACCTCCTGGCCCCGCACTGGGGTCCCGCCCGCGATCACCGGCCGCGCCAGCCGCTGATGGCCATCGACGGCCCGCCGGCCGTCGCCGCCGAAGCCCGCGTGCGCCCGGTCCGGCCGGCCGAGCTGGAGACGCTGCTGCCGGCGGCCGTCGCGATGTTCACCGAGGAGGTCGGGGTCAGCCCGCTCCGGGTGGACGGCGGAGCCGGGTACCGCGCCCGGGTGGCCGAGCTGGTGCGGGCCGGGCAGTCGCTGGCCTGGATCGAGGACGGCGAGGTGCTCTTCAAGGCCGAGATCGGCGCGGTCTCCCGCGCCGCCTGTCAGATCCAGGGCGTCTGGGTGGCGCCCGCCCAGCGGGGCCGCGGCATCGGTACGGCGGGGACGGCGGCCGTGGTCGAGTACGCCCGCAGCACGATCGCCCCCGTGGTCAGCCTCTACGTCAACGACTTCAACACGGCCGCCCGCGCCGCCTACCGCCGCGTCGGTTTCCGGGAGGTCGGGCAGTACGCCAGCGTGCTGTTCTGAGCTGTCCCCAGCCGTCTGACAATGTGTCCCCGTGCGTTCTCGACGGGGTCCTGCCTTCCTGACGTCTGCGCTGATCGCCGTCCCGCTGCTGGCGGCCTGTTCCGGGAGCTCCGAGGACGACGTCCGCGAGGCGGCGACGACGTTCCTGGAGGCATGGTCGACGGGCGACACCGCCGCAGCGGCCGGGGCCACCACCGACGCCGACACGGCCACCGCGATCCTGGAGCAGACCGCCACCGACCTCCCGGACGCGACGCTCGCCGCCGACGTCGGGAAGGTCGCCGTCGACGACTCGTCGGCCACCGTGCAGTGGACCGCCACCTGGGACCTGGCGGCGGCGCCCGAGTGGGCCTACGACGCCACGCTCGAACTCACCGAGGGCGACGACGGCTGGCAGGTCGTCGCCGAGCCGACGATCGTGCACCCCGAACTGGCGGAGGGGCAGCACCTGGCGCTCGCCCGCAGCCTCGCCGAGCGCGCCCCGATCACCGACTTCTCGGGTGCCCCGCTGTTCGCCCCCACCGAGGTCGTCAACGTCGGCGTCGACCCGGCCCAGGTCACCGACCTGCCGTCTCTGGCCGCCGCGCTGGGGCAGGCGACGGGGATCGCGGCCGAGGAGATCGTCGCCGACGTCCAGGCGGCTCCCGCAGGCCAGTTCGTTCCCGTGATCACGCTCCGGCGGCCCGATTTCGAGGCGATCCGCGCCCAGGTCTTCGACCTGCCGGGCGCGGTCTTCCCGACCGAGACGCGGCTCCTGGCGCCGTCGTCCCGGTTCGCCGTCGCCCTGCTGGGCCGGGTCGGCGGCGCCACCGCCGAGGTCATCGAGGAGAGCCAGGACGACGGGTCGCCGCGGTACGCCACCGGCGACCAGCTCGGCCTGTCGGGGCTGCAGCGCGCGTTCCAGGAGCAGCTCGCCGGCACCGCCGGGTTCACCGTCTCGGTCGTGAGCACCGACGAGGACACCGGCGATCCGGGCCGGGAGATCGAGTCGGTGGCGCCGGAGCCGGGTACACCCGTGCAGACGCCCATCGTCCCGGCCGTGCAGAACGCGGCCGACGGCGCGGTGGCCGGTCAGGAGCTCCCCACGCATCTCGTGGTCGTCCGCCCCGGGACCGGCGAGATCCTCGCCGTCTCCTCGAACGCGGCGGCCGACACCGGCAACGCCCTGACCGGGCAGTTCCCGCCGGGGTCGAGCATGAAGACCATGACGGCGACGGCGCTGCTGTCGGCGGGCACGCTCACCCCCGACTCCCCGGTGGCCTGCCCCGGCACCACGGTCGTCGACGGCCGGGAGTTCGAGAACGAGGACCAGTTCGACCTGGGCACCGTGCCCTTCATCGAGGCGTTCGCCCAGTCGTGCAACACGACCTTCATCCAGCAGGCCCTCGAGCTGCCCGACGGGGCGCTCTCGACGGCGGCCGCCTCCTACGGGGTCGGCACCGACTGGACGCTGCCGGTCGACATCTTCAGCGGCGCCGTGCCGGCGACCAGCACGGGCACGACGAAGGCGGCCGACGCGATCGGCCAGGGCGAGGTCCTGATGAGCCCGGCGCAGCTGGCGCTGGTGGCCGCGGGCATCGGCAGCGGCACCCCGGCCGCCCCGGTGGAGGTCGTCGGCGCCGAGGCCGCGGGTGCCGCTCCTGCCGGGCCCGGGCAGCAGGTCCTGGACGCCCTCCGGCCGATGATGCGCCAAGTGGTGCTCACCGGGACGGCGAAGGCGCTGGCCGACCGCGGCGAGGTCTTCGGCAAGACGGGCACGGCCGAGTACGGCAGCAACACCCCGCCGGACTCGCACGGCTGGTTCATGGGCTATCGGCTGGGCGGGGCGCAGGGCGATCTCGCCTTCGCCGTCCTGGTCGAGGGCGGTCAGTCCAGCAGCACGGCCGTGGCCGTCACCGACGCGTTCCTCGGGGCGCTCGGCTGACTCTGCTCAGGCGTCGGGCAGGCCGGGGAACGGCCTCGTGACCGACGGCTGACCGGCGGCCACGCGCCAGCCCACTGCACGTACCTCTGCGGCACTCAGCACGCCGACGGCCAGCTCACGGGTCGACCGCTCGGCCGCCTGGTCCAGCACGCGCACCCATGCCGCCGTGACGCCGTCCTCGAGCACGGCCCCCAGGGCGGCCGCGTCGACCTCCGACAGCACCGGGAACGGCAGCGCGTACGCGCCCTCGGCATCGACCACCTCGGCCTGGCGTCCGGTGAGGAGCGCGCTGACCTGGTCACGCACGTCGCGGTGGGCCGATTCGGCGCCCGCGGCCTGCTGCCGGGCGTCCCCGCCGAGTGCAGCGCCGACCACGCCGTAGCCCCAGACCGCCGCGTGCTCGGCGGCGAGCGCGTTGCCCAGCGCGGCGTTCTCGGTGCTCTCGTCGAGGGCCTCGGGGCCCGAACCGTCGTCAGCCATCGCCGGTCACGCCAGTCTTCCGTCCTGGCCGCGCAGACCCGCGGCGATCGATCCGAGCAGGGCGGCCCGGGCACCCGACTGGTCCACGCTCGCAGTGGCGTGCGATGTCGCCGCGGCGGCCACCTGCCCCCGCAGCCAGGCACGCGCATCGGGACCGGCAGGTGCGCCCGCTGCCGGTGCGGACGCCGAGGCGCTCCCGCCCGGTGAGGCGGCCCGCAGCCGGGTGAGCTGCGCATCGGCCTGACCGGCCAGTTCGGCCACCTCGGCGGCGAGCGCGGGGTCGGCCGCACCGGCGGCGGCGAACGCGGAGACCAGCGCCTCCTGGACCGCCACCTGGGCGGCCAGCTCGTCGGCCTGCTCGCTCGTCACCTTCTCCCGCTCGTCCGCCGGCGGGGACGAGCAGCCGGCAGCCAGCAGCGCCAGCCCTGCCGCGGAGGCCGCGAGCAGGGTGCGCCGGGAGAACCCCGGCGGGGGAGAGGAGGGCGTGACGGACATCGCCCCCATCCTCGCAGCCGGGACGACCCGGAGTCGTAACTGGCGCCCGGTCGCGTCCCCGCGTCGCGGCTTCCGTCCGGCACAGCACGTGCGCCCCTCCCGTCCCACGGCGGTCCGGCTGCGATGCCCCCGGTGCGTGGTCCCGGGGCATGCGGCCGGGCGGTAGCCTGGGCACTTCCCCTCTACCCGGGCCCGACCAGCGCCGGAAGCCGGACGGCACCGGAGCTGAGGGGCATGCGCACCGCACCGAGCGGCCGCCCGAGCCTGGAGGAGGAAGCAGTGTCCGGCTCCCGCGGCACCCACAAGCCCGACCCCGCCACAGCACGGCTGGCCGGGTGGATCGAACCCGTCGTCGGCGAGGCCGGCTACGACCTGGAGGAACTGGTCGTCACCCCGGCCGGCCGCCGCAGCGTCGTCCGGGTGGTCATCGACCGCGACCAGGGCGTCACCCTCGACGACATCGCCGAGATCAGCCGCGCCGTCTCCGAGGTGCTCGACGCCAACGACGACGGCATGGGCCGGACGCCCTACGTGCTCGAGGTGACCAGCCCGGGCGTGGACCGGCCGCTGACCGACCCCCGGCACTGGCGGCGCAACCTGGGCCGGCTGGTCTCGGTGACCGTGGGATCCGACGAGCTCACCGGGCGGATCACCGCCGTCGAGGACAGTGGTGTGGACCTCGCAGTGGAGGCCCGGTCCAAGCCGGGCGCGAAGAAGCGGCCACCGACCCCGCGCCACGTGCCGTGGGCCGAGCTGGGTGCCGGACGGGTCCAGGTCGAGTTCGGCCGCGCGGAGCCCGACGACGCATCCGGCGAGCGCGTCCCGGACGACGACGAGGCCATCTCTTCAGGAGGAGGACAGTGAACATCGACGTCACCGCGCTCAAGGCGGTGGAGCGGGAGAAGGGCATCCCCGCCGACACCGTGATCGAGGCCATCGAATCGGCCCTCGTGACCGCCTATCGGCACGCCGACGGCGCGGCCAAGCACGTGCGCGTCCACGTCGACCGCAAGAGCGGTGAGGTCGCCGTCCTGGCCCAGGAGCTCGGCCCGGACGGGAACGTCGTCCGCGAATGGGACGACACCCCCACCGACTTCGGCCGGATCGCGGCCAGCACCGCCAAGCAGGTCATCGTGCAGCGGCTGCGCGACGCCGAGCACGAGCAGACCTTCGGCGAGTACGCGGGCAAGGAGGGCGACATCGTCAGCGGCATCGTGCAGGCGCACGACCGTCGCAACCTCCAGGGCACCGTGCTCATCGACATCGGCAAGGTCGAGGCGGTGCTCCCGCAGGCCGAGCAGGTGCCCGGCGAGGAGTACACCCACGGCCGCCGCATCAAGGCCTACGTGGTGTCGGTCGCGCGCACGTTCCGCGGGCCGCAGGTCACCGTCTCCCGCACCCATCCGAACCTGGTGCGCAAGCTCTTCGCCCTCGAGGTCCCCGAGATCGCCGACGGCAGCGTCGAGATCGTCGCGGTCGCGCGCGAGGCCGGACACCGCTCGAAGATCGCCGTCCGTACGAAGGTGCCGGGGCTCAACGCCAAGGGGTCCTGCATCGGCCCGATGGGCCAGCGGGTGCGCAACGTGATGAGCGAGCTGCACGGCGAGAAGATCGACATCGTGGACTGGTCCGACGACCCCGCGACCTTCGTCGCCTCCGCGCTGAGCCCGGCGCGGGTGAACAGCGCGCGGGTGGTCGACGCCCAGGCGAAGGCCGTCCGCGTGATCGTCCCGGACTACCAGCTGTCGCTGGCGATCGGCAAGGAGGGTCAGAACGCCCGCCTGGCCGCGCGCCTCACCGGCTGCCGGATCGACATCCGCAGCGATGCCCAGGGCGACGAGGAGGCCGCGACTCCCTCCCCGGGGGTGGGTCGCGCGCCGCTGCGATCGGGCCTGCCGGCCGGAGCCACGGAGGGCCGGCCTCCCGCCCGGTCGTCCGCGCACCGGCCTCCACCCCGACGCGCGGAACATCCAGGTCCTGCCACGCGCTAGAGTGCAGGGTGGCCGAAACGTCGATCCCGGTACGCACCTGTGTGGGGTGCCGGAAGCGCGCTCCGGTCAGCGATCTGTTGCGTGTCGTCGTCCGGTCCGGGGCTCTGGTCCCGGATCCCCGGCGGCGGCTCCCCGGAAGGGGAGCGTCCGTGCACCCCTCCCCGGAGTGCCTGCACGCAGCCGAGCGACGCCGGGCCTTCGTCCGGGCACTGCGTCTCCCAGGAGGCAGCAGTGCTCCGCTGGAGGCCGGTCCGCTCCGGGACCACGTCCTCACCGCCTCCCCGGAGGCGCGCGGGGCAGAGACCGGGACGGGCACGTGAAGGGCAACAGCAGTTCTCAGGTCGGACCGGCACCAGGCCGGTCCGCAGATCGACAGGACACCGTCGGATGAGTCAGCCGTGAAGTCACCACGATGACCATGCACAACTAACGACGAGGTCGAGCGGGCAAGCCGCCGGCCTCACCAATGAGGAGACCCGTGCCAGGCAAAGCCCGCGTACACGAACTCGCCAAAGAGTTCGGTGTCGACAGCAAGACCGTTCTCGCCAAGCTCAAGGAGCAGGGCGAGTTCGTGAAGTCCGCTTCCTCCACCGTCGAGGCCCCCGTGGCCCGTCGGCTGCGAGAGGCCCTCGGAGCCAGTAACGGCGCCCCCGCCGCCCCGGCCCGTCCCGCCGCCCGACCGAGCGCCCCGGCGCCGAAGCCGGCCGCCGCTGCACCGGTCGCCCCGGCGGCT
>NZ_SPQK01000025.1 GCF_004570875.1 Blastococcus sp. CT_GayMR16
CGGCGGCCGTTGCGGGCCGCGGATCGACGATGGTCCCCGGCGGAAGGCGGCGGGGGAGCAGCGGTCGCACAGAGTCACCGTGTGCCCGAAAGGGTGCCGAACTAGCGAACTTGTAATCCGCGGGTTGAGGGTTCGATCCCCTCGGGGCCCACCGTGCTGAGGTGCGACCTCGGCGGAT
This sequence comes from Blastococcus sp. CT_GayMR16, assembly GCF_004570875.1. Lineage (GTDB taxonomy): Bacteria > Actinomycetota > Actinomycetes > Mycobacteriales > Geodermatophilaceae > Blastococcus_B. Next base: position 179 of record NZ_SPQK01000025.1, read on the forward strand.
CCGTGACGCTTTGCCGCTGCTTCTCGGCTGCGGTCAGGTGGACGCTCGACCACCCATGACCGCCGATGAGTTCGGTGTCGTCAGCAGGTCTACATGGGCGCACGGCCTGTGCCGCACCGAAAGGACGTCGAATCCGCATGACGCCGCCCAGAAGCCACGCGATCCGGCTGGACATGACCATGTCCCTCGACGGGTTCGTCGTCGGGCCCCAGGACAGCGTGGACGCGCCGATGGGCATCGGCGGGTTCCGGCTGTTCAACTGGCTGGACCACCGCCTCGACCCGGGACCGAACGGTCAGGTGTTCGCCGAGATGAACGCGACCCGTGCCGTGATCTCCGGCCGCCGCACCTACGAGCACGCCGACCGCTGGCACGGTGACCACCACAACGGCGTCCCGGTCTTCGTGCTCACCCACCAGGTTCCGGAGGAGCCTCCGCCAGGCAGCGTCCGATACGTGACCGACGTCCACGCCTGCGCCGCGCAGGCCCGCGCCGCCGCAGGCTACGCAGACGTGGTGGTGCTGGGCGCCGGCGCTGCCCAAGCGCTGCTGCGGGCCGGTGAACTCGACGAGATGGAACTGCACGTCGTCCCCGTCCTCCTCGGCCAAGGACGACGGCTGTTCGACCACCTGCCGGCCGATCCGACCGAGCTCGAGCTGATCCGCGAGTCGAACGCTTCGGACGCCGGCCCCGCCCACCGGGTTCTGCACCTCCGCTACCGCATACAGCGGCCTCCATCGACCCCGGCCACGGGAGCGAACCGATGAGGACGTTGCACGTCGGCCTCCGGGTCGCTGACCCCGATCGAGCTGTCGCCTTCTACACGGCCGTCGGCTACCACGTGGTCGGGCGGGTGCCGGACACCCCGTTCGGGCAGCTGACCATGCTCACACTGCCCGACGACGACGGCGTCAGTGTCGAGCTCGTCTTCGACCCCACCGAAGCCGGCAGACCTCGGGGCACCGGCCTCAGTCACCTCGTCATCCAGGTGGAGTCGATGGATGCGACCGTCACCGACCTCAGAGCGAAGGGCATCGACGTTGCGGAGCCCGAGTCGCCCGATGGTTCAGCGGACTTCCTGACCAGCTGGCTCACGGACCCCGACGGCAATCGGATCGAGCTGGTCCAGTGGCGCACCGGCCATGCCGACGGCCTCACCGCGGCCGACTGGTCGTGACAGCGATGGAGTTGGTCGGACCCGACGGGGCAGGTCGGCGAGCAGCGGCATCGTCGACTCCCGATGGGTGCCGTGCAGGGTGAGGTGCTGCGCCACGATGTCGCCGTCCCCGATGAGATGGTGCTGTTCGAGGGTGACCGGCCCGAGATCGTGGTCGACGGTGCGCAGGATCCAGGCCAGCCCGCGGCGGCCCTGAGGACCGGCCGCGTGGTTGACCATGTCCACGTCGACGAGCTCGTCGAGAAAGGTGGTGTCGCCGGCCTGCTGGCGTCGCAGCATCTCCTCGACGATCTCCCGCGCACCGTGTCCATGCATGCCGGCAAGCGTCCCATCGCGAATGCGGGGTGTGGAGGCGACGACTCCCGGTCCCGAGAGGACGAGCCTTCAAGCACCGCGAACGTGACATCCGATGACTCCGGTCCGGCGTCGCAGTCAATCCTGTGTGCGCGACGCAACAGACCGAGTCGTGGGTACGGGACGGGGTGCGGGCAGCCGGTCGGCCCGTGCCCTGACGGATGGGTGCTGAGCATGGCTGTGATCGAGGACGTTCGGTCGCTGGGCGCGGAGTTGGAGCGCTCGTACCAGGTGTACGTACGCGGCAGATTGAAGTTCCGCGTCAAGCAGATCGTCTACGTGGCGTTCTCCCTGGACGAGAGCGTGATGGGCTTCGCGTTCCCGAAGGAGGAGCGGGAGGCGCTCGTCCTGAGCGAGCCGCGCAAGTTCCAGATGCCGGGGGCGTCGGATCTGCGGTTCAACTGGGTCCACGCCGACCTTGCTGCACTCGACGCCGTCGAGGCCCGCGAGCTCGTCGTCGACGCCTGGCGCATGGTCGTCCCCAAGAAGCTCTCCGCCGCCTACGACCTGATCCATCCCGTAGGCCCGGGCGAGGCACTAGGAGTCTGCAAGCCACGCCATGAGGCGGCCCCGCGACCAGCAGCGGCCGATGGCCTGGGCGCGCAGAGCCGACCCATCGAACACCGCCAGGCCGATGATGCTGTGGCCCGAAGCGCGGCGATCGCCGAGGGTCGGTATCGCCGGGGCGACTCCGACCCCCTCCGCTGACACCCACGCCACCGCCCGGCCGGACGCCGCTTCGTCGAGGCGGTGCAGGAAGCGCAGGCGGCTCTCGAGCGGGAAGGACGACAGCGCCCACGTCGTGATGACCACGGGCAGGGCGCCCGACGGCACACCGGCGATGGCGTCGGGCAACACCTCGAGCGGGTTACCGTGCAGAAGCAGCGGAGGGGCCGTCGCCACCAACGCCAGCTCCGCCTCGAGACTCGCCGCCCGCTCCGGCTGATCCGGCGACAGGCAGGCGCGCAACCATCGGGCGTTCTCCGCGTCGGTCACGTCCACCGGATCGACGTCGACGCTGACCCGGGCGACGACCTCGGGCATCGCCCGCGTCGGGAGGGACCGGTCTCCCACGATCGAGGACGACAACTGCACGGGACACGACGGGTCGCCCAGCGATTGCCCGTTGCTGTAGGTGATGCCGACGCGATCGACATGGAGATTGAGGCCGGCCGACGGGCCCACGTCGATCAGTCCGACGCCATCCGCGCCCACCCGGCGCGTGGCCTCCGCGAGGGCCGGATAGAGCACGGCGCAGCGTCCGGTCTCGAAGGTCTGCGTCCGCCGGCGCACGGCGATGGCCACGACCGCGTCGGTCATACGCAGCAGCGTGTCGATCGCCGCGCCGGCGGCAGCGTCGCCGTCGGCAGCCGCATAGGCCGCGGCGAGGGCGGGGGCGCGTCCGGCCAGGGCGAGGTCGTGCAGCGCGGCGAGGATCAAGGTGGGGTGCCGCTTCCGCGCCGGTACCGCCTCGATCGCGCGTAGCGCCTCGTCGGACCGACTCAGCGCGATGGCGACGCGCTCGTACAGCGACGACGTGCCGGCGGCCTCGACCTCACCGAAGTGCCGGTACACCTGAGCGAGGGTGCGGGGCCCGACCGGAGGCACGGCGCCTCCTGCGCTCGGCCCTGGCATCCCGCCGATGCTATTCGGAGGTTCGATCGCCCCCGTGCGCGTGGCACCATCTCGCACGTGACCGGCAGTACTCCTGCGGAACAGCACCTGCGCGACCTCGCGCGACTGCGTCGTGTCCGCGACCGGATCGACCGGGAGTACGCGCAGCCGCTCAACGTCGAGGCACTCGCCCGCGGGGCGCACATGTCGGCCGGTCACCTCAGCCGCGAGTTCAAGCTCGCCTTCGGCGAATCGCCGTACGGCTACCTGATGACGCGGCGGATCGAGCGCGCGATGGCCCTGCTGCGTCGCGGCGACCTCAGCGTCACCGACGTCTGTTTCACCGTCGGCTGCTCGTCGCTCGGCACCTTCAGCACCCGCTTCACCGAACTGGTCGGGATGCCGCCCAGCGTCTACCGGCGTGAGGCTGCGGGCGCGGCGGCGGGCATGCCCCCGTGCGTGGCGAAACAGGTGACGAGACCGATCAGGAATCAAGAAGCACGGGTCCCGTAGGCGCCCCTAGCGTGGCGGCCATGGACATCACCATTCACACGAGCGTCCTCCCGCACGACGACCCGGACGCCTCCCTGGCCTTCTACCGGGACACCCTCGGGTTCGAGGTCCGCAACGACGTCGGGAACGGCAAGATGCGCTGGATCACGGTGGGCCCCGCCGACCAGCCCGACACCTGCATCCTCCTCGCGCCTCCGGCCGTCGACCCCGGCATCACCGACGACGAGCGCCGCACCATCGCCGAGATGATGGCCAAGGGCACCTACGGCTGGATCCTGCTGGCCACCTCCGACCTCGACGGCACCTTCGAGAAGGTCCAGGCCGGCGACGTCGAGGTCGTCCAGGAACCGACCCAGCAGCCGTACGGCGTCCGCGACTGCGCCTTCCGCGACCCCGCGGGCAACATGGTCCGCATCCAGGAGCTGAGCTGAGATGACCTCCATCAGCTCGGTCACCCTCGAGGTTCCCGACCCGTCGGCCGCCGAGGCCTTCTACGCCGCTGCTTTCGGTCTGGGCACCGGGCTGGGAGTACGCGCGTCGGACGCGCCGACGACCGGCTTCCGGGGCTTCACGCTGTCGCTCGTGGTGCCGCAGCCGAGCACCGTCGACAGCCTCATCGGCACCGCCCTCGGCGGCGGGGCGACGGCGCTGAAGCCGGCCACCAGGAGCTTCTGGGGCTACGGCGGCGTCGTGCAGGCCCCGGATGGCGCCATCTGGAAGGTCGCGACCTCGTCGAAGAAGGAGACCCGGCCGCCCAGCCGGGAGATCGACGAGCTCGTGCTCCTGCTGGGGGTCGCGGACGTCAAGGCGAGCAAGCGGTTCTACGTCGAACGCGGCCTGGCCGTGGGGAAGAGCTTCGGCGGCAAGTACGTCGAGTTCGACCTCCCGGCATCGCCCGTCAAGCTCGCGCTCTACCCGCGCCGCGCCGCCGCCAAGGACGCGGGAGTCTCCCCGGACGGCACGGGGTCGCACCGGGTCGTGATCGGCAGCGATGCTGGTTCCTTCATCGATCCGGACGGGTTCGCCTGGGAGGCCACCGCCAGGGAGGCCACCGCCTGGGAGGCCACCGCCCGGGAGGCCCCGTCCTCCGAGGCGGGCAGCGGGACGACCTCGACCGCGTCCCCGCGCTGATCCAGGTGCGATCCCGCGCGGAGCGTCGCCGCGACACCGAGCACCGGCTCACCCACGACGTCGACCTCTGGGTGGCCAGCTCCTCGGCGGACGGCGCTCCGTACCTGGTGCCGTTGTCGTTCGACTGGGACGGCGAGGCGCTGCTGCTGGCCACCCCGGCGGACAGCCCGACGGGCCGGAACCTCGCCGCCACCCGCGCCGTCCGGCTGGCGCTGGGCCACACCCGCGACGTGTCGATGATCGAGGGCGAGGTCGACGTCCTCGAGATCGACGCGCTGCCGGAGGAGTGGGGTGACCGGTTCGCCGCGCGCGCCGGGTTCGACCCGCGCGCATCGGTCGGTCCGTACCGCTGGTTCCGCATCACCCCGCGCCGCATCCAGGCGTGGCGCGAGGTGGACGAGCTGCCCGACCGGGAACTGATGCGCGACGGCTGTTGGTTGTCCTGACGGGATGCAGCGCCGAGAAACTCGGCCGGGCCGCAGCGGCCTGGATCGATACGATCTTGCGCCGAGCGGCGTGGCCGCCGTCCAGAGGGAGACACATGAGCACGGACACGCACTCGCCCGGGCTGCACGTCGCCGACGGCCACGACGTGATCCGCGTCCAGGGCGCGCGCGTGAACAACCTCAAGGACGTCAGCGTCGAGATCCCGAAGCGCCGGCTGACGGTGTTCACCGGCGTCTCCGGCTCCGGCAAGAGTTCGCTGGTGTTCGGCACGATCGCCGCGGAGTCGCAGCGGCTGATCAACGAGACCTACAGCGCCTTCGTGCAAGGGTTCATGCCGACCTTGGCGCGGCCCGAGGTCGACCTGCTCGAGGGGCTGACCACGGCGATCATCGTCGACCAGGAGCGGATGGGCGCCAACCCGCGTTCCACCGTCGGCACCGCGACCGACGCCAACGCGATGCTCCGGATCCTCTTCAGCCGACTGGGCAGGCCGCACATCGGTCCGCCCACCGCGTTCTCGTTCAACGTCCCGACGCGGAAGGCGAGCGGCGTGATGAGCACGGAGAAGGCCGGCGGCCGGGTCGAGAAGAACGTCGTGCGCGACGTGATCTACATGGGCGGCATGTGTCCGCGCTGCGAGGGCATGGGCTCGGTCTCCGACTTCGACCTCACGGCGTTGTACGACGAGAACAAGTCGCTGGCCGACGGTGCGCTGACGATCCCTGGCTACAGCATGGACGGCTGGTACGGCCGGATCTTCAGCGGCGCCGGCTTCGACATGGACAAGCCGATCGCGAAGTTCACGAAGAAGGAGCTGAACGACCTCCTCTACAAGGAGCCGACGAAGATCAAGGTCGAGGGCATCAACCTCACCTACGAGGGCGTCATCCCGAAGATCCAGAAGTCGATGCTCTCCAAGGACGTCGACGCGATGCAGCCGCACATCCGCGCCTTCGTGGAGCGCGCGATCACGTTCCAGCCGTGCCCCGAGTGCCACGGCACGCGGCTCAGCCCCGAGGCCCGGTCGTCGAGAATCGAGGGCAAGAACATCGCCGACCTCTGCGAGATGCAGATCAGCGACCTCGCCGCGTGGGTCCGCGCGCTCGAGGAGCCTGGGGGCACCGCCCGCGGGGATCATGGCGCTAGCCCCCCGCGGGGGACCGTCGCCCCGCTGCTCACCGGGCTGCAGCACCTCCTCGACTCGTTCGCCGAGATCGGGCTGGGCTACCTCTCGCTCGACCGGCCCGCAGGCACCCTGTCCGGCGGTGAGGCGCAGCGCACCAAGATGATCCGCCACCTCGGCTCGTCCCTCACCGACGTCACCTACGTCTTCGACGAGCCCTCGATCGGGCTGCACCCGCACGACATCCAGCGGATGAACCAGCTGTTGCTGCAGCTGCGGGACAAGAGCAACACCGTGCTGGTCGTCGAGCACAAGCCCGAGATGATCGCGATCGCCGACCACGTCGTGGACCTCGGCCCCGGTGCCGGGACCGGCGGTGGCGAGGTGGTGTTCGAGGGCACCGTCGAGGGGTTGCGGGGGAGTGACACCACCACCGGCCGCCATCTCGACGACCGGGCGACCCTCAAGAAGGCGGTGCGCCCCGCGTCCGGGGCGCTGGAGATCCGCGGGGCGTCGAGCCACAACCTCCAGGACGTGGACGTCGACATCCCGCTCGGGGTGCTCTGCGTGATCACCGGTGTCGCCGGCTCCGGCAAGAGCTCGCTGATCCACGGCTCGGTCTCCGGTCGCGAGGGCGTGGTGGTGATCGACCAGGGAGCGATCCGCGGCTCCCGCCGGAGCAACCCGGCGACATACACCGGCCTGCTCGATCCCATCCGCAAGGCGTTCGCGAAGGCCAACGGCGTGAAGCCGGCGCTCTTCAGCTCCAACTCCGAGGGTGCCTGCCCCAACTGCAACGGCGCCGGCGTGATCTACACCGAGCTGGGTGTCATGGCCACCGTCGAATCCGTCTGCGAGGTGTGCGAGGGGAGGCGGTTCCAGGCCTCGGTGCTGGAGTACACGTTCGGCGGCCGGAACATCGCCGAGGTGCTGGCGATGCCGGTGACCGAGGCCGAGGAGTTCTTCGGTGCCGGCGAGGCGCGCACTCCGGCCGCGCACACCATCCTCGACCGACTCGCCGACGTCGGGCTCGGCTATCTCAGCCTCGGTCAGCCGCTCACCACGCTCTCCGGCGGCGAGCGGCAGCGGCTCAAGCTGGCCACCCACATGGGCGAGAAGGGCAACGTCCTCGTCCTCGACGAGCCGACCACCGGCCTGCACCTCGCCGATGTCGAGCAGCTGCTCGGCCTGCTCGACCGGCTCGTCGACTCCGGCAAGTCGGTCATCGTCATCGAGCACCACCAGGCGGTCATGGCGCACGCCGACTGGATCGTCGACCTCGGCCCGGGCGCCGGTCACGACGGCGGCCGGATCGTCTTCGAAGGCACCCCCGCCGATCTCGTCGCCGACCGCTCCACCCTCACCGGCGAGCACCTCGCGGAGTACGTCGGATCCTGACCGGGTCCTCACAGGACCGGGGAGCACCTCCTGAGTGCAACTCCAGGGTTGCGCGTCCTAAGGCTCTGTGCAACTCTGGGGTTGCACGAATTGCCGAAACCCCAGACGGAGGAGCACTGATGAGCGAGGACCGGATCGAACGCGAGACCCTGATCGCAGCACCGCTGGAGCGGGTCTGGACGCTGGTGGCCCAACCCGGCTTCTGGGTGGCCGACGAGGCGACCCTCGCCGGCACGGTGGCGAGGGAGGGGGAGTCGATGGTGGCCAAGAACGCGCAGTACGGCGAATTCCCGGTGCGCGTGGAGAAGGTCGACGCGCCGACGTACCTGGCCTACCGCTGGGCCAGCGCGTTCCCCGGTGCCGAGCTCAGTGCGGACAACAGCACGCTCGTGGAGTTCACCCTCACCGCCGAGGGGGACACGACGCGGCTGCGCGTCGTGGAGAGCGGGTTCGCCGCACTCGCCGGGTCCGAGGAGCTGCGCAGCAAGGCGGTGGAGGACAACACCGGCGGCTGGCCACAGGTGCTCGACGCGCTCAAGACGCGCGCCGAATAGTCAGTGACGAAGGAACGGCGCACCGCCGGGGAGGCGGTCGACGGCGTCCTCGTCGCGCTGGCCGACCCGACACGGCGTCAGCTGCTCGACCTGCTCGCCGCACAGGGCGAGGCCACCGCCACGACGCTCGCCGAGCAGGTGCCCGTCTCGCGGCAGGCGGTGGTCAAGCACCTCGCCGTCCTGGATGCCGCCGGGTTGGTCGCGGGCAGCCGGGTCGGCCGCGAGGTGCGGTACGCGGTGCGGCCCGCGGCGCTGGACGGGACGGCGCGGTGGATGGCCGCGCTCGCGGCGGACTGGGACCGACGACTGGCGACGATCAAGCGGATCGCCGAGGCGGACACGCCGGGCTCCGGCGGATGACCAGTGTCATGAGTGCCGGTCGCGGCGATTTCCACGCTCGGAGGGGGTCGAGCTGTCGACAAGTAGGTGCGTCCTGAGGCAGGTCACGGGGCCGGTGAGCGTGACTTGGCAACGATTCGGGAACGCGGTGTCTCAGCCCGTCGCGGGGGGCCGGTCGCGGGCGTCGTCCCGCCTATCTTTCAGTCATCCGCCACGGCTGGCGGTGGCTGTCGCCCTTCCCCGGCGACAGTGGATTCATGGAGTGGGATCGGTGAGTGGCGTGGGCGGTCTGTCCAGCAGTGAGGTCTTGGTCGGTGGAAAAGTCGGCCAGGGCTGGTGGCTCGTGGTCGATGAGGCAGATGGGCCGGGCCGCATCGTGGCCGGGCCGTTCCCAGATCGTGGTGAGGCCCGGTGGGCGGCGACTCTCGGGCCCGAGGGCACCCGGCCGGTCTACGGCGTCCGCCGCACGGACGGCGGTCTCACCCGTAAGCCCTCGCCCCAGGACTGGGCCTGGCTGGCCCACCTCGGCGAGCAGCTCGAGCGGCTCCCGGACGACTGGGCGACGGTCCTCTCCGACGACGACCCGCTGACCACCCTGGTCGTGGAGGTCACCGCGGCGCTGGCCGAAGCGGGCCTGCCCCTGCACGACTCGGCCGGTCCCAGCGACGAGGTGGGCGGAGCCTGCCTCATCCCCGAGCCGGTGCTCGGCGGCATCGTCGTCACCTGGCGCCAGCACGACCGGATGAGCGTCGACCGGGTCCACGGCCTCGCCCCGGCCGCGCTGGTGCAGCAGGTCATGAACCGGGCGGTCGCCGACGTGCTCGCGGCGCGCGGCTTCCTGGTCGACGCCTTCGGGGGAGCCAGCGGCCACGTCGTCCGACCGGCCGCCTGAATCAGACGCTCACGGCTGGCCGCGCGCCTCGCTGCAGGTGCGCGGCCAGCGTGCCGCTGACGACGGCACCGGTTGCATTGAGGACGGCGTCCAGCGGGGACACCACGCGTCCCAGCGGGAGCGCCCACTGCAGCAGCTCGATGCCGGCGCCCACGGCGAGGGAGAGCGCGGCCAGAACCGGTAGGGCCGCGAGCCGCGGCCATCGCAGGACGGTCAGGGCGGCCGGCACCGCGAGGAGGGCAAGGTTGCCGGCCAGCTGCAGCGCGGTCGCGGTCGAGTCCAGGCCCGTGAGGTACCAGCGAGCTTCGGCGGCGGGCGATCCCCACGCCCAGCCCTGGCCCTCGGGGGTCAGCGTCAGGAGGGCGACCACCGCCAGCGAGAGCAGCAGGCCGATCGCCGTCGCGCGCGCACCGGCGTCCCCGGCCCGTCGACCGCTCGCCGGATCGAGGACCGTGTGCACCATGGAGCCCGCCATGGCTCGAGCGTCCGCGCCGTGACCGGCTGCGGCCTGGGTGCCGGCTGAGCATTCCCTGTGGACCGGCGTTCTCGGTGCCGAGTGGCTTCCGGTAAGCCTGGTAGCTTCCGAGCCGTGACGGCGACGTGAGCGTGCCCGCAGCCGTGGACCACGAGCAGGGTTCCCCGGGCTGGCGGCGCACGAACTTCCTCTCGATCATGTGCGTCTTCCTGCTCACCGTCTCCTTCTCCTTCACCGTCCCCTTCCTGCCGCTCTACCTGCAGGACATCGACGGGTTGAGCGGCCCGGACGCCGCCTTGTGGGCGGGCATCGCCACCGGGCTGGGCGGCATCGGCTCCTTCTTCGGCGGTCCGCTCTGGGGTGCCCTCGGTGACCGGTTCGGGCGCAAGCCGATGCTGGTGCGGGCGTCCTTCGCCGGAGCGACCGGCCTCCTGCTGCTGGGGTTGTGCACGAGCACCTGGCAGGTGGTCGTCATCCGTGGGCTCATCGGTTTCATGGCCGGGGCCCCGGCCGCGGCGATGGCGCTGATCGCGACCGGCACCCCGCGATCGCTGTTGTCCCGCGCACTCGGCCAGACCCAGGCCGCCATGCTCGCCGGACTCGCGCTGGGGCCGGTCTTCGCCGCCGTGGCGGTCGGGTTCCTGGGGTATCGCAACACGTTCATCGCCGCGGGCATCCTGATGTACTCCGGGTCGATCGTCAGCGCGTTGTTCATCCGCGAAGAGCGGGTGCCCTACGTCAAGCCGGCGAAGGGCACCGGCGCGCTGCGGCTCGCCCTGCGGACGCCGGTCGTCTGGAGCGCGCTGGTCGTGGTGCTCACCCTCAGCTACGCCGCGGCGATGATCCAGCCGGTCCTGCCGCCGTTCGTCGTCACCCTGCTGCCGGACGGGGCATCCACGACTGCCGTCGTGGGCTGGCTGTTCTTCGGCATCTCCGCGGCGAGTGCGATCTCCGCCGTCCTCGCCGGCCGCCTCATCCGGAGGTTCGGCCTGCAGCCGGTGCTGCTGGTCTCCGTCCTGGGGGTCGCGGTGTTCCTGCTGCCGGCCGGGATGTCGTCGACCGTGGGGCAGCTCGCGATCCTCGTGATCGCGATGTCGCTGTTCCAGGGATCGCTGCAGACCAGCACCGTGGCGCTGCTGCCCGGGGTCGTCTCGGCGGCGGCGGTCAGTTCGGTGTTCGGCCTGTACCAGAGCGTCTCGGCGCTGTCGGCGCAGCTCGGGCCGGCCGTCGGCGGTGGACTGGCCGCAGCCTTCGGCTTCGAGGCGGTGTTCCCGATCGCCGGCACCGCGCTGCTCGTCCTCGGGCTACCGGCGCTCTACGTCTTCCGACGGCTGGCGCACACCCACCACGCGACGATCGCCGCGGGGGAGCAGGCGGTCAGTCCCGGGGTGCCGTGACGACGGTCGGCTCGTCCTCGAGCGACGGGTCGTAGAAGACCGAGACGCCGCGGCCGTTGCGCTTGGCCGTGTACATCGCCAGGTCGGCACGGCGGATGAGGCCGTCGATGTCGGTGTCGGCGCCGGAGAAGGCCACGCCGATGCTGGCGCCCACCTTCGCGGTCCGCCCGCCACCGAGATCCACCGGCACGTCGAGTTCCGTGCGGATCCGGGCGAGTGCGGTCTCCACGCCCTCCACGTCGATCGGACCGTGCAGCAGAACGGCGAACTCGTCCCCACCGAGGCGGGCGGCGGTGTCGGCGGTGCGCACGCACGCGTGCAGCCGCTGGCTGAAGACCTTCAGCAGCAGGTCGCCGGCCTGATGGCCGTAGGTGTCGTTCACCGGCTTGAAGCCGTCGAGGTCGATGTAGAGGACGGCGGGCCACTGGCCGTTGCGACCGGCCAGGTGCAGGTCGTGCTCGGTCCGGTCGAGGAACAGCGTCCGGTTCGGCAGCTCGGTCAGCGGGTCGTGCATCGCCGCGTGACGCAATTCCTCCTGCAGCTCGATGACCCGGCGGAGGTCGGTCTCCAGCCGTCCCCGGTCCAGGGAGGTGGCGACGTGCCGGGCGAAGGTCTCGAGCAGGGCCAGGTCGCTGCCGGCGAACGTGCCGACGTCGCCGAGCCGGCCGGAGACCAGCAGGAGACCCTGCACGCGGCCCTCGGTGATCAGCACCGAGACCATCGCGTCCTTGAGGGCGTTGCGGGCGGCGTAGCGGTCGAGCTCGGACTGCGGCCCGGCGCCGGTGCGCGTGGTGTGCAGGTCGCTCTCGGTGGCCCACGCGACGAGTCGGTCGGCGTCCTCCCGGCGCTCGAGCACCCGGAGGGCGATCGGCTTCTCACCGTCACGGCTCCGGCTGAGCGTCGGTGCGGCGTCCCCTTCGCCGAACAGCACCAACTCGGCGGACTCGGCCCGGAAGGCGCCGCGCACGGCGGTGAGGAAGTCGGTCAGTGCGGTCGGGGCGTCGTCGCTGTTGTAGAGCAGCGAGGTGATCTCGTGCAGCAGCCGGAGGTTGTTCTGCTGCTCGCGGGCCTTCGCATAGGCGCGGTAGGCGGCGATCAGCAGGCCCGACGGCAGGGCGAGCAGGACCAGCGATGCCGGGTTCTGCGCGGCCGTGTCGGCGGCGAGCAGCCCCACCGCGGCGACCCCGAGGGCGAAGGGCAGCGACAGCGCCAGCATGCGGGGCAGCTCGCCGAGGCCCAGGGAGGCCTCCGAGACGCGCATGACCGCGTAGATGCAGGCACAGGCGGTGGCCGTGGAGACCCCGACCGCGGCCAGGGCGGCGACCCAGTCCCAGGCCCCAGGGAGGGCTGTCGCCCGCCCCAGCGTGCTGAAGACGATCGTGGCCAGGCAGCCGGCGAGGGAGTACTGGACGACGTTGAACGCCAGCTTGAGCCCGTACTGGCGGCGGTGGAGCACGAGGATCAGGCCGACCCCAGCGACCTGCGCCGTGATCAGGGCCGTCGGCTCGAGGAGATAGAGGCCGGCGACGAGGACCAGGTCGGTCAAGGAGAAGGAGTGCGAGTCCCGCTGCAGCTGGACGTGGACGACCAGGACCTCGCTGATGGCGAACGCCGCCACCCAGGCGATCCACGGGAGGTCCAGCGTGACCTCGGGGCCGGGCAGGTGGGGGACGACGGCGAGGCCGAGTGCTCCTGCCGCCGTGGCGAGGAACGCCACCAGCAGGATGATCCGGCGGCGCACGCTCAGCCGAGGAGGAGCGGTAGGGGTCGAAGCGGCAACCGGTGTCGCTGCCATCTCCGGTCTCCTTCCAGGCGTTCCAGACGTGCTCGTTGCATTGGTGATCGGCACTGCCGGCAGAAGCTGTAAGGCGCACTCGCGACCGGGGCGCACTGTCACCCGTCCGAGGGACGTGAGTGGGGCGAACGTCAGGTGGGGTCCACGCCGGCCAGGTCGGCGAAGACCACGATGTTGTCCCGGTAGCTGCGGGCATCCGCGTCGAAGGAGCCCCCGCAGGTGATCAGCCGCAGCCCCGCATGGTCGATGTCGGCGTAGACCGCGTCGGTCGGGAACGCGTCCTTCGGGAACTGCTGCACGCTGCCGACGCGGAACAGGGCCGTGGTGCCGTCCTCGCGGTCGACGGTGATGGTGTCGCCCGCGGTGAGGTCGCGTAGTGCGAAGAAGACACCGGGGGCTCCCGCCCAGTCCACGTGGCCGGCGATGATCGCCGGGCCGAGCGACCCGGGCGTCGGGGCGCCGGTGTACCAGCCCGCCGGGAAGCCCTCGGGAGGCACCTCCAGCGACCCGTCCTCGAGCAACCCGAGATCCATGAGCGGGGAGTCGACCTCGATCGCCGGGATCCGCAGCCGTAGCGGGGCAGACGGGGACAGCGGCCCGAGGGCGTCGACCGTCGGTGCCGACGGCGCCGCGCTCGTGGCCGCGGGGACGCTGCTCGCCGATCGGGTGGCCGGGTCACTGGAACAGCCGACGGCGAGGACCAGGGTGAGAGCCAGGACGGCGGCCCCTCTCCACCCGTGGGCAGGGGTCAGGACGACCAGAGCCGTCCCGTGATGTCGCCGCCGCCGGCGTCGACGGACCCGACCGGGACCCGCCTGACCTGACCGCTGCCGGCTCCGGCGCCGTCCGCGGCACCCGTGAGGGCCGGCGTCGTCACCGTGCTCGTCCCGCCGGTCACCGGCGACGCGCAGGCGGGCCGCAGGATCGTGTTCGAGTCCAGCGACACGGCCCCGTTGCGGGTGAGCAGTGAGCCGGTCAGGGTCGCGCCGGTGTTCATCGTGCTGTCCGTCAGCGTCATGATCGTGCCGACGAAGGTGGAGTTGACGCCCAGCGTCGTGGAGCTGCCGACCTGCCAGAAGACGTTGCACGGGGTGACGCCGCCGATCAGGACGACGGACGTGGTCGGTGAGGTGACGAGGCTGGAGCCGGCCTGGAACACGAAGACATCACTCGGGCCGCCGTTCAGGGTCAGCGGCGTCGGGCCGCTGATCGAGAGGGTCGACGCCGAGGTGTACGTCCCCGGGGTCAGGGTCTGCCCGGCCAGGTCGGTGGTGCCGACCGTGACGTCGCTCGGCTGGGCCGCGGCGTTCAGGTAGGCGGCCGTGAGGTCGGACTTCGCGGTCGCGGTCACGCCGTCGCCGCGGTGGTCGGTGCCGGTCAGGACCACCGATCCGGTCACGTTCATCACGGGATTGGGGAGGGACCCGATGTCGCCGTTGATCAGGGTCGTCCCGGTACTGCTGATGCCCAGCCCGCCGAGGACGGCGAACGGTTCCGCGGTACCCATCGGCACCAGGACGGCGGCGGCTTGGGCGGTGCCGACGGAGGCGAGGAAGGTCGCCGAGATCGCGACCACCCCTGCCGCGGCGGCCGCGGCGTAGCGCGCGCGGCGGGACCGCGGTCGGGAGGTGAGGCGCGGCTGGTCGTGGCGGACCGACATGTCGTCGGCGCTCCCGTCTCCGACCGATGCGGCCGGATGTGGTGGTGCGCTGAAGACGACGCCGACGCGGTTGCCGGAGCGCGAGGAGTCCTCGGTCCCCACACCCTATTGCGCACGGTGACGGAAACCGGACATTCGGTAAGGGCAGCGGGTCGGCGCGGGGCCAGCGCTCGGATCAGGACGGGCGCCTGCGGAGTCCCCGCGCGACGTGCATCCCGGGAGCGTGGGGGTCAGGCGTCGAGGAACTCCTCGATCACGGGTGCCAGTCGGTCGGCCTCGGTGATCAGCGCGATGTGCCCGCCCTCGTAGAGGTGCAGCCGGGAGTCGGGGATCAGGCGCGCCATGATCCGCGCGTTCACCGCCGGCACGATCGGGTCGTCGTCGCCCATGACGAGCAGCGTCGGCTGCCGGATGAGCTTGAGGAACGGCAGGCTGCTCCAGCCGGTGCTGGCGGCCAGCTGGTAGTAGTACCCGCGGCGCGGCCCCAGCCGGGACTCCGAGTGCAGCACCCGGGCCGCCCGGGCGGGGTCGGTGCGCATCGTGCCGCCGTAGATCTCCCCGGCGATGCTGCGTGCGTAGTCGGGATCGCGGTGCCGGCGCGGGGTGAGCATCCGGGCCAGGACCCGCGGGTGGGCCGGCACCATCAGCGAGCCGGTGCCGGTGGCGGTGAGCACCAGCCGGCGGACCCGGCCGCGGTGCTGGACGGCAAAATGCTGCGCCAGCCCCCCGCCCCAGGAGAGCCCCAGGACGTCGACCTGCCCGTCGAACCCCAGCCGAGTGAGCATCCCGGCGACAACCGGACTGAACGTCGTCAAATTGTAGGGGACGACCGGCCGGGGCGACCCGCCGACGCCGGGGACGTCGAACCGGATCACGCTCCGCCGCGGGTCGAGCGCGTCGACGAAGGGCTGGAGCACCTCCAGGCTGGCGCCGATGCCGTTCATCAGGAGCAGCGGGGTCACGGACGGATCCGTCCCGGGTCGGACCGAGACGCGCAGCGTCCGCCCGGCCGACGTCACCGTCCGGACGAACTCCTGCCCTGCGGATGCCGGTGGGGGACTACTTGTCGAAGACATAGGTGCCCGGTGCCGGTGCCAGTTCCTCCCCGAGGGACGACGGGGCCGGGATCTCGTCCCCGGAGCGCTTCCCGAGCCAGGTCATGAAGTCCGGCCACCAGGAGCCCTGCACCGTCTGCGCGTCCTTGAGCCACTTCTCCGCCGACGCCGGAGTGGACTCCCCGACCTGGAAGGTCGACTTGGGGTTGCCGGGCGGATTGACCAGCGAGGCGATGTGCCCGCTGGTGGACAGGATGAACCGGCTCTCCCCACCGAGCAGCTGCGTGGTGCGGTAGCAGGCCTGCCACGGACAGAGGTGGTCGGCGATCCCGGCGGTGACGTAGGAGTCGACGGTGACCGTGGACAGGTCGACCGGGGTGCCGAGCATCGTCGCCTTGCCCGGCTCGGTCAGCGCGTTGCCGATCGCGACGTCGATGAAGTCGCGGTGCAGGCCCGCGCTCATCCGGGTCGTGTCGGCGTTCCAGAAGAGGATGTCGAAGTTGGGCGGCGGCTTGCCCTGCAGGTAGTTGTTGACCCAGTAGTTCCAGACCAGGTCGTTGGGCCGCAGCCACGCGAAGACCTCCGCGAGCTGGGCGCCGTCGAGGTAGCCCTTCTTCCGGGACCGCTCGGTCGCCGCCTTCACCGATTCCTCGTCCATCAGCGCCGAGACGGTGCCCGCCCGCGACCAGTCGAGGACGGTGACGGCCAGGCTCAGCGCGCTCACCCGGTCCAGGCGCCCGATCTCGGCCAGGTGGGCCAGCAGCATCGTGGTGATGATCCCGCCCGAGCAGAACGCCTGGAGGGCGACCTGCTCGCTGCCGGTGGCGCGCTCGACGGCGTCCATCGCGTCGATGATCGCCTGCCCGTAGGTGTCCAGGCCCCACTCGGCGTGCCGCTCGTCGGGGTTGCGCCAGGACATCATGAACACCTGCTGGCCCGCGCTCACGTAGTGCTCGATGATGCTGCGGCCCGGCGCGAGGTCGGCGATGTAGAACTTGTTGATCGTCGGCGGCACCATCAGCAGCGGCACGGCGCGGACGGTCTCCGTCGTCGGCCGGTACTGGATCAGCTCGAACACGTCAGTCCGGAACACGACGGCGCCCGGGGTGCTGGCGAGGTCCTCGCCGACGGTGAACGCGTCCGGGTCGACCATCGAGGGCACCCGGGGCGGGGTCGTGAGGTCGCGGAGCATGCGTCCCAGGCCCTTGACGGCGCTCTTCCCGCCGGTGTCGATGACGGCCTTGAGGGCGAGCGGGTTGAGGAACGGCACGTTGCTGGGGGCCAGCGCGTCGACGAGGTTCGTCGCGGTGAAGCGGATGCGCTCGTCGTCCTGCCAGTCGAGGTCGGCGTCCTCGATCAGCTCCCAGGCCGTGCGGGCCCCCGCGAGGTGGGCCTGCATGGCCCGCCGGAGCAGCGGGTTCCCGCTCCAGGCCGGGTCGGCGAAGCGCTTGTCCTTCGTGCTCGGCGCGAGCTCGGAGCTGCCGGCCGCCACCTTGCCCATCTCCCGGACGAGCTCACCGGCCCGCTTTGCCACGGTCCCGGGCTGGCGAGCCAGCGACGACCCGAACCGCAGCGCCGTCCCGGCCGGGGGGACGAGCCGGCGCAGCGGGCCGCGCGCGGCGTCGACCAGCACCATGTCGAGGCCCATCACGGCCTCGGCGGCCTCCTCTGGCGGATCGGCCGGCCGCTCGGCGGCCCGCTTCTGCGAGGCCTCGGCGGGCTTCTTCGTGCGGACGTTCTCGGTGGCGGGCTGGGCCATCGCCGGACTCCCTCTGGGCGCGCTGCTGCGGTGCCGCCCACGGGGACCGAACTGCGCGCCGTCCCCCGAGGCGTGGCTGAGTGACCCCGATCACTCAACCACAGCTACCGGAACACGGCAGGCCGGTAGTCCGCCCCGGATCAGCCGATCTTGTACTGGGAGCAGAGGTTCGTGATCGCCAGCCGCGCGAAGTTCGTGGCCTCGGCGTCCGTGGCGCCCGCGAAGGTCAGAGCGCGGACGACGTCGGCGTACTTGCTGCCGTAGCCCAGCTCCTGGCAGACGTCGTCGGCCATCGCCAGCTTCTGCGCGTCATCGATGGGCGGCGCCAGTCCGGACGCGGCCAGCGCGGTGAGGAAGTTGGTGGTGGGCGAGAGCGGTGCCGTCGATGCGCCGCTGGGGGCGGCCGGGCCACTGGAGCGGCCGCTCGTGCCGGTGCTGCCCGAGCCCCTACCGGTGCTGCTCGTGCCCGTCCCCGTGCCGGTGCCGGCGGAGCCCGCGGCGGACGATCCGCCGGAGGACGGAGCGGAGGAGGACGCAGCGGCGTCCGCAGCGGCCGGGTCGCCGGTGCCGGCGTCGGCGGCGGGTGCGGAACCCGTGGCGGGATCGGTCGCGGATCCCGCGGAGCCGCTGCCGGACCCGGTGGTGGACGTCTCGGAGCCGGCAGCCTCGGTCCCGCCGGCCGGCCGGTTCATCGCGATCCAGGCGCCGACGCTGACGAGCACGGCGACGACGGCGGCCACGATCAGGAGCCGCTCGAGGGCTCGGGGCCCGCGCGCGACGGATGCGGCCTTCCGGGCGAGGGTGGTCTTCGCGGACATCGTTAGCGGCACTCCGATCGGACCGGCCGGTCGGCCGGTTCCTCCTCCCATCGGCGCGATGGACCGCCGACTGGAGCCGAGGGGTGCCGTCTCACCCCTCGGGGGGCACCGACGTGGGCGCCCGGCTCAGACCGTCTCAGGGACCAGTTCGGTGCGGGGCGCGGAGTTGGGTGCGCGGCGCCAGGACTTGTTGCGCTGCCAGATCACGTACGTGATCAGCCCCAGCGGGATCGGCAGCACGTAGGTCAGCGCCCGGAAGATGAGCACGGCGGCCGCCACCATCGCGCGCGGACCGCCGGCAGCGGACAGGCCGGTGATGAGGGCCAGCTCGACGACGCCCAGCCCGCCCGGGGTGAACGGGATGGCGGTCAGCAGCCGCGCGAAGGCGAACACCGCCAGCGCCTCGATCCAGGTGACCTGGTCGCTGTCCACGCCGACGAAGCGGAGGGCCAGCAGAAGGACGAGGAACAGCGAGAGGTGGCTCACGACGGTGGCGAGGGTGATCCAGTGCCAGCGGGCGTGCAGGAGCAGCGCCGTCCGGTCCCGGAACTTGACCGTCGCCTTGTCCCAGCCCTCGACCGGCGGACGGCCGAAGAGCCGGATGACCGCCGACGCCCAGCGCCCGGTGACCTGTCCCAGGCGGGCGGCGCTCTCCTTGCTGCGCATGAGGAGCCAGAGCCCGACGACCGCCACGACCAGGCCGGCCACCCCGGCGAGCCCTGCCGTCACCCGGCCGGCGCTCGGTGGGGAGTCGAAGAGCAGCAGGGCCAGGGCGAGCACCGGCAACCCCAGCTTGGCGAAGTTGTTGAACAGGCCCGACACCAGGAGCGAGACGGAGGTGCGCGAGCGGGAGAAACCCCACGAGGAGTTCATCGCGTAGGTGAGTCCCAGGGAGATCGCGGCCCCGCCGAGAACGGTGTTCGAGACGGCGGTGGTCGTCTCCGTCGCGACGGTGGCCTGCCGGAACGTCATCCCCGGCATGGTGCTGACCACCACGAACTGATAGGTCGCCAGGTTCCAGACGGCGGCCAGGATCAGGATGGTCACCTCCGTCATGCTCATGGACTTCACCGACGTCCAGACGTCGGCGATGCTCGTGAACTGCGGCAGGAACCAGAAGAAGACGGCGCCCAGCAGGACGACCGAGAGCAGCGGGCCGAGCAGTCGGCGCCACAGCGGCCGTTGTCTGCGGTCCGACGGTGCGGCGGCCTCGGTGGCGGTCATGGCGCTCCGTCCCCGGCCGGGTCCAGGGACAGCCGGCCGTCGCTGTCGTCGTCCACCTGCCGGAGCAGGTCCGTACGGCTCACCGCGCCCACCGACTGGGTGGCCAGGGCCAGCCCCTCCGAGCGGCTCTCCCCGTCGCCGGTCAGCGTGAAGTCGAAGGTGATGCAGCCGCCGTCGAACACGTAGTAGCGCTTGCCCTCGAAGTGCGGGGTGGTCCGTGTGACGCGTTCGAGGCGCTCCATGTCCTCCCGGTCGCTCGGGATCCTGGTCGCCCCGGACGTGTCGCAGGACTCCTCCAGCCGGACCTTGATCGCCTCCATGCCGTCGCGATCGGAGTCCAGGGAGAACACCGACAGGTCGCTGCGTGCATCCAGGTGGTGGAAACCCCACCCCAGCGGGAGGGCACTGCGCAGGCACGGCACCCACTCGGCCGTCGGTACCGACTGGGCCATGAGGATGACGCTGTTGGACGCGGCGTCGTGCTCGGCGTCCGCGCAGGTCGGCATCTCGGTCGTCGCGGTGGTGTCGCTGGCGCACCCGCTCAGCGCCGCGGCGGCGAGCAGCGCCAGGACCGAGCCGGCGACGGCGGCCCTCACAGCGGTGACCCGAGGAGGTTGCCGATGATCAACGACAGCGCGATCGCGCCGGCGAACAGGGTGGCCACCGTGAGCACCGCGCGGCGCCAGGTCCAGCGCTGGATCCGGATCGGCGGGAGTCGGTAGGGCAGCAGCTTCAGGAAGTCGCCGTGCAGGTCCTTGCCCTGCTGGCGCAGCATCCGGCGCAGCTGCGAGGGCATGGTGAGCCCGCGCGTGGCGGCGAAGGCCTCGGCGATCTCCTCGTCGGAGAACTGCCGCCGGGCGCGGGCGTACACCTGCTCCGCGCTGGACCGCAGCCCCAGGACCAGCATCATGTTCGCCAGGTCGACCGCCTGCCGCCACGGGCTCGGCCGGACCTCGGCGAAGGCGGTGTCGATGACGAAGAGCGTGCCGTCGCGCACCATCAGGTTCGCCGGCTTGATGTCGCGGTGGGCCAGGCCGATCTCCCACATCCGGCGGACCACGGCCAGCCCCTGGTCGATGACGCCCACGTCGATCTCGGCCTCACCGATCTCGCGGGCGCCGTCGAAGAACTCGGTGACGAGCACGTACTCCCGCTCCGGGGTGATCTCGACGATCCCGAACGGGTGCGCGACCGGCAGCCCCGCGTCGGACATCACGCGCAGGACGTAGTCCTCGTACTGGACCAGTCGGCGCACGCTGTGGAAGGGCTGCTCGTCCTCCAGCCGGCCGTACAGCAGCGTGCGGCCCAGCTTGTACCAGCGGTCGGAGCGCACGTGCGTGGCCGCGTAGAGCTTGGCGAAGACGTAGGTGTCGGGGTCGCCCTTGACGGTGACCCGCAGCGGGGTCGAGCCGCCCGATCCGGCCAGGCCGAACGGCTTGACCTCCTTGACCACCAGGCCCAGCTGGTCCTGCAGTGCCCGGATGATGGCCTCACCCCGGGAGCCCGTCACGTCGAGGTGCGCCGGTCGCCCCCGGGTGTAGCGCACGGGATAGACGTCGTTCGGGGTCAGCAGCCGGAAGGCCGCGAGCGGGACGGCGACCCCGAGGATCACCCCGGCCAGGACGTCGGTCGGGTGGTCCTGCGCGAGATAGAGCCGGGACAGGGCGGTGACCACGATCAGTCCGCACACCACCCACTTGGCGATGGTCCGCTTCCGGCCGGCCGGGACCAGCGAGTACACCGTGCTCACGAGGAACGCACTCAGGACGGTCATGGGCAGCGACGGCATGGAGAAGCCGGCCCACGGGCCCAGGATCTCGACCTCGTAGGGCCGCGGCCGCTGCAGCGTGCTGGCCATGCCGGCGCCGATGTTGACCACCACGATGCCGACGCCGATCCAGACGAACAGGTGCCGCCAGCGACGGAGGACGACCAGCGCCAGCCAGTTGGCCAGCCAGAGCACGTAGATGCCCGTTCCCGTCGCGAGGACCCCCGCGACGTCGGCGACCCGGGTGAGCCACGGGGTGCGGATGTCGGCGAACGCCTGCAGCACGCGGGTGTCGGCCACGTCGAAGTGGGTGACGCTGCCCGTGGCGACGACGACGATCCAGATGGCGACGACCAGTCCGCTGGCGGCGAGCCACCACTTGCCCGAGGTGTTGAGGTGCTTCGGCAGTGGGGGCGGCTCGCCCGATGGCCGCCGGCGTCTGCGGACGCGCTGGATCGCCGGAGGTGCGGGCCGCTCGACCGGGACCGCGCGGACGGGGTCGGGCGGTGCCTGGGGCAGCGACGCCATGCCGGCTGATGCTCCACCCGCCGGGGCGCGCGGTCATCCCCTTTCGTCCCGCTCCGGCGTTACGGTTGCCCCCGCCCGCGCCCCTGCCCGGGAGGAGGCGCCGTGCGACCTCGAGCCGCCGTGTTCGCCGCCGTCCTGATGCTGCTGGTGGGGTCGACGTCCTGCGGTGCCGGGGACCCGGAGCCCGGCGCCCAGGAGACCTCGCTGAGGTTTGCCTCCTACGACTTCACGGAGAACCAGATCCTCGTCGAGCTCTACGCCGAGGCCGCCCGCCGCGCAGGGATCCCGGTGTCGGTCCAGCACGGGGTCGGCACCCGCGAAGTGGTTCTGCCGGCGCTCCAGCAGGGCGTCGTGGACGTGGTCGTCGACTACCTCGGGACGGCGCTGACGTTCTCCCGGCCCTCGACGCAGGAACTCCCGCGGGTGCCGGAGGAGATGCACGACGTCCTGCAGCAGACCTTGGGGGACCGTGGCGTCGAGGTGCTCGAGTCCGCGCAGGCCCAGGACCAGAACGGCTTCGCCGTGACGACCGCGTTCGCCGCGGAGAACGGGGTGGGCAAGCTCTCGGAGCTGGCGCCGCTGACCTCCCGGTTGACCTTCGGCGGCCCGCCGGAGTGCCCCGACCGGCCGTTCTGCCTGCCCGGGCTCCGGGACACCTACGGCCTCGACTTCGGCCAGGTGCGCGCCATGCCGTCACGGCCCGCGACCGTCGAGGCGCTGGTCGCCGGGGAGATCGACGTCGGGCTGCTCGAGACGACCGACGCGCGGCTCGCCGTCGCGCCGCTGCTGTTGCTGATCGACGACCGTGGACTCCAGCCGCCGGAGAACGTCGTCCCCCTGGTCCGCACCGCGTCGACCGACCGCTGGGGCGAGGAGCTGCGGACGGCGCTCGACGAGGTGAGTGCGCGGCTGACGACCAACGACCTGGTGCAGCTCAACCGGTCCGTCGAGCTCGACGGCCTGACCCCGGAGGCGGCCGCCGCCCGCTGGTGGGCGGGCTAGTAGAAGGACCCCGGCCTCCTCACCCCTCGCAAGCTCGGGATGAGCCTCGGGACGGGGCCGGGGGGAGCGGGCCTCTCTCAGACGATTGCGCTCTTGCCGGTCACCGCCCGCCCGACGATCAGCGTGTTCACCTCGCGGGTGCCCTCGTAGGAGTAGATGGCCTCCGCGTCGGCGACGAAGCGACCCACGTTGTTCTCCAGCAGGATCCCGTTGCCGCCCATGAGCTCCCGGGCCCACCCGACGGTCTCGCGCATCCGCACCGTGCTGAACGCCTTGGCCATGGAGGCGTGCTCGTCGGTCATCCGGTTCTCGCCCTGCAGCTGTGAGAGCCGCGCACACAGCGCGGCCGAGGCCGTGATGTTGCTCAGCATCCGGACGAGCAGGTCCTGCACGAGCTGGAACTCCACGATCGGCTTGCCGAACTGGGTGCGGTCCATCGCGTAGCGCAGCGCGTGCTCGTAGGCCCCCCGGGAACAGCCGACGGCGGACCACGCCACCCCGGCGCGGGTCATCCGCAGGACGTTCGCGGTATCCCGGAAACTGTTCGCCTCCTGCAGGCGGTTCTCCTCCGGCACCCGAACGTCCTCGAGCGTGATGAGCGCGTTCTGCACGGCGCGCAGCGCGATCTTGTCCTCGAGGTCGACCGCGGTGAACCCGGGGGTGTCCTTCTCGACGACGAAGCCGAGCACGCGCTCGGTCTCCTCGTCCCGCGCCCAGATCATGATCAGGTCGGCGAAGCTGGCGTTGCCGATCCACTTCTTCTGCCCGTTGAGCACCCAGGTGTCGCCGTCGCGGCGGGCCGTCGTCCGCAGGCCGCGGGCCACGTCGGAACCGGCGTCGGGCTCGGTCAGCCCGAACGCGCCGATCAGTTCCATCCGCGCCATGGCGGGCAGCCAGCGTTCCTTCTGCGCGTCGGAGCCGCAGAGGTAGATCGTGCCCATGGCCAGACCGCCGTGCACGCCCATGAACGTGGAGATCGACGGGTCGCCCCGGGACAGCTCCATGGCGATCATGCCGTCGGTGAGCGGCGAGCGGCCAGGGCAGCCGTAGCCGGAGTACTGGGTGCCGGCGATGCCGAGTTCGGCCAGGCCGGGGATCAGCTCGAGCGGGGTCTTACCGCGGGTCCAGTAGTCGTTGATGATCGGCTGGACCTTCTCGTCCATGAACGCCCGCACGCGGTGCAGGAGGGCGCGGTCGTCCTCGTCGAGCAGCGCCTCGAGGTCGTAGAAGTCGGACGTGACGATCTTCGGCTCGGCGCTCACGGGGACTGCCTCTCTGCAGCGGGGACCGGGCTGGCACCTACCCCCGCGAGCACGGAACCCAACCGGCGTGAATGTCCGGGGTGTCCGCGGGGAACGTGCGGGGCCCGACCGCGACCGCCGGCCGCGCGCAGGAGGAGGTGCTGACCCGCATCGACCGCCTCGTCTTCAGTCACGCCTTCGCCGAGGAGACGGTGCTCTGGCCGGTCCTGCGCCTGGTTCTGCCCGACGGGGACGCGCTCACCCTGCGGGTCGAGGAGGAGCACCAGGAGGTCAACGAACAGGTGGCCGCGCTCGAGCGGGACGGGGCGGACGACCCGCAGCGGCAGTCCCGGCTGGCCCGGCTCGTCGAGGTGCTCCGCGAGGACGTGCGCGACGAGGAGGACGTCCTCTTCCCCCGGCTGCAGGACGCGGTGGATCCGGAGGAGCTGCGCCGGCTGGGACGGCGATGGCAGATCATGCGCCGGCTCTCGCCGACGCGTCCGCATCCGACGGTCTCGCGCCGTCCGCCGGGGAACGCGCTCTCCGGCCTCCCGCTGACGGTGCTCGACCGGAGCAGGGATGCCGTCGATGCAGGTGAGCCGGGTCCCCGATCAGCTGGTGCCGGCGGGCCAGGCGCTGAGCCGGGCGCTGGCCGGCCTCGCCGGGCTCGTGGAGCGGATCCCGTTGTCGCGGGCGGGCGACGACCCGCCGACCAGCCGCTGACGGGTGGTCCGACCCTGAGGGCGGCCGGCGCCGGAACCAGGGGCCGATCCGGGTGTTCCCCGATGGTCGCGGGGGTGCACCGTTCGCCAGGCTTGGCCCATGACATCAGCACCGTTCCCCACCCCGCCGCCCGCCGGCCAGCCGTCCGGTGAGCAGCCGACCGTGCGTCCGCAGTTGCGTCGCAGTGGCACCGAGAAGATGTTCGGTGGCATCTGCGGCGGGCTCGCCGAGTACAGCGGGATCGACCCGCTGTTGTGGCGGGTCGGCTTCGTCGGTCTCACGCTCGCCGGTGGCGCCGGCGTGATCGTGTACCTGCTGCTCTGGGTGCTCATGCCGTCCGGGCCGCTGCGTCCGGGCGACACCCCGAGTGCCGTCGATCAGCTCGTCGACCGCCTGCACGCCGCCGCATCGGGCAGCCGCGCCGTGCCCCCGCGCGACTGACCGCGGACGCGACTGACCACGGACGCAGAGCGCCCCCGGCCCGACGGGACCGGGGGCGCTGCGGTGCAGGGGCTGCCGCTCAGGTGGTCTGCTGCGGCTTGGGCTCCTCGCGAGCGTCGAGCTGGATCTCCTTCTCCGCGCGCGGCACGCCCTCCTTGAGCTCCTTCGTCCGCTCGATCTCGGCGTCGAGCTCGATGCCGAAGAGCAGCGCGAGGTTGATCAGCCAGAACCAGATGAGGAAGACGATGACGCCGGCGAGCGCGCCGTAGGTCTTGTTGTAGCTGCCGAAGTTCCCCACGTAGAAGGCGAACAGTGCCGAGGCCACGATCGCGACGAGGATGGCCACGCCGGCACCCGGGCTCACCCACTTAAAGCCACGGAGCCGGACGTTCGGCGTCGTGTAGTAGAGGACGGCGATCATCAGCGCCAGGATCACGAGGATCACGGGGTACTTGGCGATGTTCCAGATGGTCTGACCCGTCTCGCCGATCCCGATCGCCTGGCCGATGGCGTCGACGACCGGGCCGCTGAGCAGGAGCGTCGCGAGGATCACGGCGGCGAACAGGATGCCGACCAGGGTGACCAGCAGCTGGAGCGGCTTGAGCTTCCAGATCTTGCGCCCTTCCGGCGTCTCGTAGACGACGTTCGCGGCGCGGGTGAAGGCCCCGACGTAGCCCGATGCCGACCAGACGGCGCCGGCCAGACCGAGGATCAGTCCGAAGCCGGCCGCGCTGTCGTTGCTCGCGAGCTGGGTGATCACCGGCGTGAGCGCGTCGGAGGCGCTGCCGGGGACGACGGAGGTGAGGGCATCGGTGAGGGTCTTCGGGTCGACCAGCAGCCCGACGATGGACAGCAGGCCGATCAGGGCGGGGAAGAGCGCCAGGACGCCGTAGTAGGTGAGCGCGGCCGCCCAGTCGGTCAGGTTGTCCTCGCTGAACTCCATCAGCGTGCGCTTGATCGTGCCGCCCGTGGTGGGCTTCGGGTCGGCGCCCTGGGGCGCGTAGTCCGCGCGGGTGCCGCTGATCTCGTCGGTCTCGGGCGCTGGGTCGCCGGACGCGCGCGCGGATCGGTCCTGCGCTTCGGACTTGGACGAGCCGGTGGGTCGGGCCATGGGGATTCTCCGGTGAGTGGGCCCGTCGGAACGGTCGGGCGGGTGGGCGTCTCGGCTCCTGCGATGCCCCGGACGATCCCGTTCCATGCCCCCGGGACCGGCCGGGCGTGTCGATGGCACGTGACGTCGACGCTCGCGGATCGGCCGCTCGAGGGGTGAGCTCGATCACACACCGTCAGGAGAAGTACACAGATTGACGATTGAGACCTCGGTGATCGGGGGACACAGTCCCTCGACGACGTGCTCCGCCCCTGAACCCGGCGGAGCCAGCCGACAGCATGGGGGAGACAACAGATGATGGTGTGGCCGGCCGTGACCCTGATCGGGTTCCTGGTTCTGACCGCCCTGGTCATCGCGATGGGCACGCAGTCCACCGCCCGGTACGAGCGCGAGCGCGAGGAGCGGACCACGACCCCGCGCCAGGCCGCCGCCGAGCCGGTGGGGGCTCCGGTCGCCGCCTAGCTCTCGCCGACTGCGTCCTCCGTCAGAGCCAGGACGGCGACGCGTCCAGGACCGTCCGGTCCAGGGACTCCAGCAGGTCGAGCTGCACGTGCACCTTCGGCAGCTCCCAGCGATGGAAGTACCGCGCGGCCTGACGCTTGCCGTGGTGGAAGTCGGAGTCGGCGGCCCCCGCCGCGAGCGCCTGCTCCAGCCACAGCCACGCGACCACGATGTGCCCGGCCGCCTCCAGGTAGACGTGGGAGTTGGCCAGCGTGACGTCGGGGTCGCCGGCCCCCCACAACGTCGCGGTGACGGCACCCAGCCGGGCGACGGCGGCGTCCAGGTCCTCGGCGAAGCCGGCCCACTCCGTGCCGGCCGCCCGCGCGGTGGTCGCGGTGATGGTCTCGCCGAGCAGCGCCAGCCCCGCGCCCCCCTGCATGACGACCTTGCGGCCCAGCAGGTCCAGGGACTGGATGCCCTGGGTGCCCTCGTGGATCGGGTTGAGCCGGTTGTCCCGGTAGAACTGCTCGACCGGGTAGTCGCGGGTGTAGCCGTAGCCGCCGTGGACCTGGATCGCGAGGTCGGACGCGGCCAGGCCCCACTGCGACGGCCAGGCCTTCGCGATCGGCGTCAGCATGTCCAGCAGCAGGTGCGCGCGGGTCCGGTCGGCGTCGGTGTCGGCGGTCTGTTCCTCGTCGACCAACCGGGCGCAGTACAGCCCGAGGGCCAGCCCGCCCTCGGCGTAGGACTTCGCCGCGAGCAGCATCCGGCGCACGTCGGGGTGCTCGACGATGGGCACCATGGGGGATGCGGGGTCCTTGGCGCCGGCCGGGCGGCCCTGGGTGCGGGTGCGGGCGTACTCCAGCGCGTGCAGGTAACCGGTGTAGCCCAGCACCGTCGCGCCCATGCCGACGCCGATCCGCGCCTCGTTCATCATGTGGAACATGTAGGTCAGGCCGCGGTGCTGCTCGCCGACCAGGAAGCCGACGGCGCCGGCCCGCCCGCCGGGGGTGTGCACGCCCTCGCCGAAGTTGAGCAGCGTGTTCGTCGTCCCCCGGTAGCCCATCTTGTGGTTGAGACCGGCCAGGACGACGTCGTTGCGTTCGCCGAGCGAGCCGTCGTCGTTCACCAGGAACTTGGGGACGACGAACAGCGAGATCCCCTTCACGCCGGGCGGACCGCTGGGGATCTTCGCGAGCACCAGGTGGACGATGTTCTCGGTCAGCTCGTGGTCGCCGCCGGAGATCCACATCTTGTTGCCGGTCAGCCGGTAGCTGCCGTCGTCCTGGGGCTCGGCCTTCGTAGTGATGTCGGCCAGCGATGACCCCGCCTGCGGCTCCGACAGCGCCATGGTGCCGAACCAGCGGCCCTCGAGCTCGGGCCGGACGTAGGTGTCGATCTGCTCCGTGCTGCCGTGGGCCAGCAGCAGGCGGGCGTTGCCCATCGTGAGGAACGGATAGGCCGAGGTGCCGACGTTGGCGGCCTTGAACCAGGCGAACACGGCCTGCCCGACCGTGTGCGGCAGCTGCATGCCGCCGTACTCCTCGTCGAAGGAACCGGCCATGAGACCGGCGTCGGTGAAGACCTTCAGCGCCTTCGCGACCTCCGGGATCATCTGCACCGTGCCGTCGACCATCCGCGGCTCGTTCTCGTCGGCCGTGCGGTTGTGCGGCGCGAAGTGGTCGGTGGCGATCTGCTCGGCGAGGTCCAGGACCGCGTCGAAGGTCTCGCGAGAGTGCTCGGCGAACCGCGACCGCTTGGTCAGCGACTCCACGTCCAGCCACTCGTGCAGCAAGAAGTCGAGATCACGGCGGGAGAGGATCGAAGAAGAACCCACCGGCTCACCATACGACCGCGCCGAGGGCTGCCCCTCCAGTCGGAGAAGCAGCCCTCGGCGCGGGTGATTCAGTGCCGGGTCAGTGCCGCGGGTCCTCCGCGGTGCCGGCCGGCGGGGCGGTCGACGTGGGAGCCGAGGCGCCGACCGACTGGACGGGCTGGTCGGCCTCGACGTCCGGGGTGACCGCGGTGCCGGGCTTCTTCTCGTCGTCCTCCTGGAGGGCCTGGATGCCCGACTTGTCGCTGAGCGGGACCTCCGGCAGGAAGAGCATGACGAAGAAGCCGACGGCGACGACCGCTGCCGCGACGAGGAAGACCAGGTCGATCGAGTCGGAGAACCCGGTCTTGAACGGCAGGGCGAGGAAGTCCGGCAGCTTCTGGATGAACGACGTGTCGGACAGGTCGCCCCCACCGTTCAGCTGCCCGCTCGACAGCGCCGCCTCGACCCGGGGGTCGGTGGCCGCGGCCGAGTCCAGCGCACTGCTGATCTTGTCCGGCAGCGTGGTGAACAGGATCGACAGGAAGGCCGCGACGCCGATCGTGCCGCCCATCTGGCGGAAGAACGTGACCGACGACGTCGCGACACCCATCTCCCGCGGGGAGACGGCGTTCTGCACGGCCAGGATCACCGGCTGGAAGTTGAAGCCCAGGCCGATGCCGAGCAGCACCATGAAGGGGACCAGCGCCCACACGGAGGTGTCGGCGTCGATGATGAACGACATCGAGACCAGCGCGGCGACGATGAACACGATGCCGACCAGCGGGAAGATCTTGTACTTGCCGGTCTTGCCGATCGCGATGCCGGAGCCCATGGCCCCGCTCATGATGCCGGCGACCAGCGGGATCATCTGCAGGCCGGCGACCGTCGGGCTCGACCCGTGGACGATCTGCAGGTACTGCGGGAGCAGCAGGATGCCGCCGAACATGCCGGCGCCCAGGACGATGCTGCCGACGCTGCCGATGGCGAAGCTGCGGTTCTTGAACAGGCGCAGGGGGAGCAGCGCGTCGTCCTTGTAGGCGCGCTCGGCCAGGACGAAGGCGATCAGGCCGACGACGCCGATGGCGTAGCAGAGCAGCGCCCGGCCGGAGTCCCAGCCCCAGGTGCGGCCCTGCTCGGCCACGATCAGCAGCGGCACGAGGGTGGTGACCAGCGCCAGGGCGCCGGGCCAGTCGATGCGGTGGTCGCGCCGCTGGTGCGGCAGGTGCAGCACGCGCATGACGACGACGAACGCCAGGATGCCGAGCGGCACGTTGACGTAGAAGATCCAGCGCCAGCCGGTGATGCCCAACAGCGACGACTGTCCGGCCAGGAAACCGCCGATGACCGGGCCCAGGACGCTCGACGTCCCGAACACGGCCATGAAGAAGCCCTGGTACTTCGAGCGTTCCCGCGGCGGCACGATGTCGCCGATGATCGCCAGCGCGAGAGACATGAGGCCACCGGCGCCGATGCCCTGGATGGCCCGGAAGGCGGCCAGCTGGTACATCGAGTCGGCGAGCCCGCAGAGCATCGAGCCGACGACGAAGACCCCGATGGCGAACAGGTAGAACGGCCGCCGTCCGTAGAGGTCCGACAGCTTGCCGTAGAGCGGCGTGGCGATCGTCGAGGTGATCAGGAACGCCGTCGTCGCCCAGGCCTGCAGGTCATAGCCCTGCAGGTCGTCGGCGATGGTGCGGATGGCGGTGGACACGACGGTCTGGTCCAGCGCGGCGAGGAACATGCCGAGCAGGAGGCCGGCGAGGATCGTGACGATCTGCCGGTGGGTGAAGACGCCGCTGGCGTCCGGCGCGGCGGCCGCCGCGCGGGCGTCCCTGCGGTCGGCCGCGCTGGTGCGGGTGGACTGGCTCATCGGATCTCTTCCGGGTCGATGGTGGGAGCGCCGGCGGGAGCGTCGGGATTGCCGGGCAGGGTGGCGGTGATGTCGTCGAGGAGGCGGCCGAACAGGGTGGTCAGGGCGGCGAGGTCACCGGCGTCCCACCCGGCGGTCACGTGGGCGAGGTGGTTCTCCCGCTCGCGGCGCAGGGCCTCGTGGGCCGCGTGGCCGGCGTCGGTGACGTGCAGCCGGCTGGCCCGGCCGTCGGACTCGTCGGCGACCCGCCGGACCAGACCCTGCTCGACGAGCGCGGCCACGTGCCGGCTCACGGTCGAGGGGTCGGCGTGGACGAGTTCGGCGAGCGCGCCCTGGCGCAGCGGACCGAGGCGCACGAGCGGGAACAGCAGCACCAGCGCGGCCCGGTCGCGGGTCTCGTTAGTGGCCATCTGTGTCTTGAGCGCGTGCACCAGACGCATGAACCGGGGCAGCTGCTCCGACAGCGTGCGCACCTCGGCGAGCCGGTCGACGGGATCGACCGCGCCGGAGGGGACGACGGTGGTGGACATGCGACTCCGAAGGACGAGGGAAGACATGCACGGTACAACCCGTTGCACGATGCACGCAATCAGTTGCAGCGTACACAGAATGTGACCTCGCCTATGTCCGGCCACGCCGGCGGCAGTGCGATCCTTGATCAGCAGCACCCATCAGCCCGAGAGGAACGCGAGCCCGCCCGTGAGTGCCCCCGCCGACGACCTGCGCGCCCGGCTGCCGGAGCTCACCATTCTCGATGAGCACCGGCTGCGCCGTCGTCTCGACGGGTTGCGGAAGACCCGCGACCCGCAGGCGCGGGCCCGCCAGCACGAGCGCATCGCGGCTGACGTGGCCACCGCCGAGGCGCGGATCGCCCGCCGCCGGGCTTCCGTCCCGGTGATCACCTATCCCGACGAGCTGCCGGTCAGCCAGCGGCGCGACGACATCGCCGCCGCCCTGCGCGACTCCCAGGTCGTCGTCGTCGCAGGCGAGACCGGATCGGGCAAGACGACCCAGCTGCCGAAGATCGCCCTCGAACTCGGGCGCGGCGTCCGGGGCCGGATCGGGCACACCCAGCCCCGCCGCATCGCCGCCCGCAGCGTGGCCGAGCGGATCGCCGAGGAGCTGGACAGCCCGCTGGGCGAGACCGTCGGCTTCAAGATGCGGTTCAACGACTCCGTGAGCGACTCGACCGTCGTCAAGCTGATGACCGACGGCGTGCTGCTGGCCGAGATCGCCCACGACCGGCTGCTGCGCCAGTACGACACGATCATCCTCGACGAGGCGCACGAGCGGAGCCTCAACATCGACTTCCTGCTGGGCTACCTCGCCCAGCTGCTGCCGCGGCGCCCCGACCTGAAGCTGGTCATCACCTCCGCGACCATCGACGTCGAACGGGTGGCCGCGCACTTCCGGGGCGCGCCGATCGTCGAGGTCACCGGACGCACCTACCCCGTCGAGGTCCGCTACCGCCCGGTCGTGGACCCCGACGACGAGGACGCCGATCCCGATCGCGACCAGGTCAGCGCGATCCTCGACGCCGTCGACGAGCTCGTCGCCGAGGGGTCCGGCGACATCCTCGTGTTCCTCGCCGGCGAGCGGGAGATCCGCGACACCCAGGAGGCGCTCGGCGAGCGGGCGCTGCCCTACACGGAGATCGTGCCGCTCTACAGCCGCCTGTCGGCGGCCGACCAGCACAAGGTCTTCAGCCCCCACAGTGGACGGCGGATCGTGCTGGCCACCAACGTCGCGGAGACCTCGCTGACCGTGCCCGGGATTCGGTACGTCATCGACCCGGGGACGGCGCGGATCTCCCGGTACAGCCTTCGGACGAAGGTCCAGCGGCTGTCGATCGAGGCGGTCAGCCAGGCCTCGGCCCGGCAGCGCTCCGGCCGGTGCGGGCGCCTGGGCCCGGGCATCGCGATCCGGCTGTACACCGAGGCGGACTTCGAGGCGCGCCCGGAGTTCACCGACCCGGAGATCCTGCGCACCAACCTCGCCTCGGTGCTGCTGCAGATGGCCTCCCTCGACCTGGGGGACGTCGCCGACTTCCCGTTCGTCGACCCGCCGGACAGCCGCGCCGTCGCCGACGGGATCGCGCTGCTCGAGGAGCTGCACGCCCTCGACGAGCACGGGAAGCTCACCGGGACCGGACGCGCGCTCGCCGCCCTGCCCCTGGACCCGCGGATGGCCCGCATGGTGGTCGAGGCCGACACGCTCGGGGTGCTCGACGAGGTGCTGGTCATCGCCGCCGGCCTCACCATCCAGGACCCGCGCGAGCGTCCCACCGAGCACCAGCAGGCCGCCGACCAGCTGCACGCCCGCTTCGCCGACGAGAACTCCGACTTCCTGGCGCTGCTCAACCTCTGGCGGTACCTGGGCGAGCAGCAGGACGCGCTCTCCGGCAACCAGTTCCGGCGCACGGTGAAGCGGGAGTTCGTGCACTACCTGCGCATCCGCGAGTGGCAGGACCTGCACGGCCAGCTGCGCGGCACCGCGCGGCGGCTGGGGATGACGCTCGGCGAGCCGGCCGCCGAGGCCGACGAGAAGGGCATCACCGCCGCGCTGCTGGCCGGGCTCCTCTCGCACGTCGGGATGCAGGTCGAGCAGGCGAAGGGCGACAAGCGGCCCGGCCGGGAGTACCTCGGCACCCGCAACACCCGTTTCGTGATCGCGCCGGGCACGCCGCTGGCGAAGAAGCCGCCGCGCTGGGTGGTCGCCGCCGAGCTGGTCGAGACCAGCCGCCTGTTCGCCCGGACCGTGGCCCGGATCGATCCGGAGACCGTCGAGCGACTCGCTCCCCACCTGGTGAAGCGCCAGTACTCCGAGCCCCGCTGGGACGCCAAGCGCGGCTCCGTCGTCGCCACGGAGCGGGTCACGCTGTACGGGCTGCCGCTCGTCGTCGGCCGCCGGGTGCAGTACGGCTCGATCGACCCCGTCGTCTCGCGGGAGCTGTTCATCCGGCACGCCCTCGTCGCAGGCGAGTGGACGACGCACCACCGCTTCTGGGCCGACAACCAGCGCGCGATCGAGCAGGTCGCCGCCCTCGAGGAGCGGGCCCGGCGGCGCGACATCCGCGTCGACGAGGAGACGGTCTTCGAGCTCTACGACCAGCGCATCCCGGCCGACGTCGTCTCGACCCGGCATTTCGACCGCTGGTGGAAGGACGCCCGGCGCCGCCAGCCCCACCTGCTCACCTTCACGCCGGAGATGCTCACGAACGCGGCGACCGCCGGGCAGGTCCGCGCCGAGGACTATCCCGACGAGGTGCACCTCTCGCAGGGGCTGACCCTCCCGCTGTCCTACGCCTTCGCGCCGGGAACGGCCGAGGACGGCGTCACCGTCGACGTCCCCCTCGCCGTGCTGGACGGGGTCGCCTCGGCGACGTCGGGTGAGTCGCTGGCCTTCACCGTCCCGGGGCTCCGCGAGGAGCTCGTGACGGCGTTGCTGCGCAGCCTGCCCAAGCAGGTGCGCCGCGGGCTCGTGCCCATCCCCGACCGCGTGCGGGAGGTGCTCCCGCGGATCGACCCGGGGGAGCCGCTGCTGCCGGCGCTCGAGCGCGAGCTGCGCCGGGCGACCGCGGTGACGATCCCGCCGGACGCCTGGGCGCCGGACCAGGTGCCCGACCACCTGCGGGCCACCTTCCGGGTGCTCGACGACCAGCAGCGGCCGCTCGCCGTCGGCAAGGACCTGGCTGCCCTCAAGGCGCAGGTCGCGCCGACGGCGCGGGCCAGCCTGGCTCGGGCCGCGACGGACCTCGAGCGGACCGGCCTGACCTCGTGGGAGTTCGGCACCCTCCCGTCCAGCGTCGACGTGCAGCGGGGCGCGCACGTGGTCACGGCCTATCCCGCCGTGGTGGACGAGGGGGAGACCGTCGGTGTCCGCGTCGTCCCGACACAGGCCGAGGCGAGCCGGCTGACCTGGCGCGGGGCCCGTCGGCTGCTGGTCCTGGTCGCCGGCTCCCCGGCCCGCCAGATCGTCCGCACGCTGTCCCCGCGCACCCGGCTGGCGCTCCAGTTCAACCCGGACGGCGAGATCCCCGACCTGGTCGCCGACTGCGTGGACGCCGCGGCCGACGAGCTGATCGCCGCCGCCGGCGGACCGCCCCGCGACGCGGCGGCCTTCGCGGCGCTCGTCGCCACCGCACGGACCGAGCTGCCCCGGCTCACCGCCGACACGGTGCAGAAGGTCGAGGCCGTGCTGACCCAGGCCCGGGAGGTGGCGGTCGCCATCGGCGCCGCACCCGGACGACGGGTCCCCGACGCCGCGATCGCCGACCTGCGCCGGCAGATGGGTGGCCTGCTGCACCGCGGCTTCGTCGCGGCCACCGGACGGCGGAGGCTGCCGGACGTCGTCCGCTATCTCAAGGCGATGGAGCACCGGCTGGAGAAGCTGCCCGCCAACGCCGTCCGGGACGAGCTCTGGATGGCCCAGGTGGCCGCGGTGGCGGCCGAGTACGAGCAGCTGCGGACGCAGCTGCCCGGCACCGGCGCGCCCGACGACCCGGTGACCCGCATCCGCTGGATGGTCGAGGAGCTCCGGGTGGGCCTGTTCGCCCAGGTCATCGGAACGCCACGACCGGTGTCCGAACAGCGCGTCTACAAGGCGATCGACCAGCTCATCGCCTGATGAAGGACCCCGTCCTCCCCGCCCCTCGCAGGCTCGGGGCGGTGCCCTGGACGGGGCCGGTTCCGGGCGCGACCATGAGGCTCCCCCGCATCGAGGGGAGGAGCCGTGGACACGTTCATCCGCTGGTCCGGGTACGGGCTCGTCGCGTCGGGCCTGCTCACGCTGCCCGTCGCGTGGCACCCCGACGTCTTCGACATCGGGTTCGCCGAGGCCGCCCGAGGCTCGTTCTGGGGCGCGGGGCACGCAGCCGGGCTGCTGGTCGCGGTCCTCTCCCTGCTGGCGCTCGCCGCGTGGGCGGCACTGCACGGGCCCCGGATGGGTCGCCTCGGTGCCGTCGGGGCCGTGCTCACGGTGGTGGGCCTGGTGGTCACCGCCGCCCTGGCCACCGTCGAGTCGCTCGCCTTCCCCGTGCTGGCGGAGGAGGACCCGGCCCTGCTCGAGATCGACGGCCCGCTGCTCGGGTCGGTCGCGTTCCGGGCGGTCGCCGGGCTGGCGCTGCTGTGGTTCATCGGCCTGGCCTGCGTGGGTGTGGCGACCGAGCGCGCCGGTGTGCTGCCCCGGGGCGCCGGCTGGCTGCTCGCGATCGGCGCGGTCTCCTTCGCGGCCTTCGAGGGACCGTTCGTGCCCGTCCTGGGCCAGGCGTCGGTGGTCGGCTTTGCCGTCGCCCAGGCCTGGTTCGGCCTCGCTCTGGTCTCCGCCCGCACCTCTGCGGCGGCGCCAGTGGCGTCGTGACCGACGACTGGTTTGCCGTCGGAGGGGATCGGGGAGGGGTTGCAGGACACCGTCGACGACACAGAGGGAGCTGCACCATGAGCGAGCCCACCAGCCACACCGAGGCCGCCGGCGAAGGCGTCTCCGACGAGGAGATGGTCAAGACCGTGGCCGAGCAGACCGACAGCGCGTCGGAGAACGCGGACACCGCCGGCAAGGACTGGAACGGCGACCCGAGCGGCGACCGCGGCTAGTTGCGAGACTGCGCCGGTGGAGACGACGACCGGCGCAGGTGCACCGACGACGGCAGGGCCGGGGGCCGCGGAACGGATCGCGGCCACCGCCCTGCGTCCGGCCCGGACCGTCGTCCGCTGGGGGGTGCGGCACGGCCTGGCGTCGGTGTTCCTCGAGCGCAGCGCACGCAGCGGTGACCCGGTGGGTCGGCTGCTGCGGAACCCGGCGGTGCGCGACCACCCGTACGAGGTCCACGAGGAGCTGCGGGCCCGCGGGCCGCTGGTCGGGAGCAGCCTGGGGCTGGTCACCACGTCGCACGCGGTCGCCTCGGAGATCCTGCGCTCCGACCGGTTCGGCGTCGGATGGGACCGGGGCGCAGCACCTAGGCTGATCCGCTGGGCGCTCCGCTTCGGGGACGAGCTCGACGCCACCGGCGTCGCCGAACCGCCGTCGATGCTGGTCGTCGACCCGCCCGACCACACCCGCTTCCGCCGCCTGGTGAGCCGCGCCTTCACCCCTCGCGCCACCGCCGCGTTCGAGCCGGTGGTGCAGCGGACCGCCGATGCGCTCCTCGACGCCCTCGAGATGCGCCGCGGCACGGTCGACCTCGTCGAGACCTACGCCGCCCAGCTGCCCGTCCTGGTCATCGCCGATCTGCTCGGTGTCCCCGCCGCGCGCCGCGAGGACTTCCTGCGCTGGGGTGCCGCCGCGGCCGCCACGCTGGACCCGGGGCTGCCGTTCCGGCGGTACGTCGCCGCCGAGCGGGCGCTGCGGGCGATGCACGCGTTCCTCCGGGAGCACTTCGAGCGGCTGCGCCGGGAGCCGGCCGACGACCTGGTGAGCCGGCTGGTCGGGCTGCCCGACGAGGAGGCGCTGACCGAGCGGGAGCTGCACGCCACCGTGATGCTGCTGCTCGGCGCCGGCTTCGAGACGACGGTCAACCTGCTGGGCAACGGTGTGGTGCTGCTCGACACCCACCGCGACCAGTGGGAGGCGCTCGCCGCGGACCCCTCGGGCTGGGACGGCGCGGTCGAGGAGGTGCTGCGGCACGACAGCCCCGTCCAGATCACCGGCCGGACGGCGAAGGCCGACGGCGAGGTGGCCGGCCGGGAGGTTCGCGCCGGCACCCGCGTCACCGTGCTCCTGGGCGCCGCCAACCGCGACCCGGAGGTGTTCGACGACCCCACCCGGTTCGACGTGGCGCGCGGCAACGCCCGCGACCACGTGGCCTTCTCAGCCGGCATCCACTACTGCGTCGGCGCCGGGCTGGCCCGCCTCGAGGGGGTCGTCGGCCTGCGCACCCTGGCGGAGCGATTCCCCGGGCTGCGGGTCAGCGGCCGCCCGGTGCGCCGGGATCTGCAGACGCTGCGGGGATTCGAGCACCTTCCGGTGGCGCTGCGCTGACGTCGTCGGTGGTGAGCACCGCGTTCCGCGCCGCACCCCAGCCGAACCAGGTCATCGGCACCAGCGCCGCGAGGAGCAGGGCGATCGGCCAGGACCAGCCGCCGGTGAGGTCGTGCAGCGCGCCGATCACGAGCGGGCCGAGGGCGGCCAGCAGGTAGCCGAGGCACTGCGCGACCCCGCCCAGCCGGGCGGCGACGAGGGGCGTCGGGCTGCGCAGCACGATGAGGGTCAGGGCGAGGGCGAACCCGCCGCCCTGCGCCAGGCCGAACGCGCCGACCCAGAGCAGCGTGCCGGTGTCCGGCGCGATCAGCAGCCCGCCCAGCCCGACCGTGTAGGACACGGCCACGGCGAGGATCAGCGGGCGCTGGGTGCGCATCCGGCCGGCCTGGGCCGGCGCCAGGAGGGCCCCGGCCGCCCCGACGACGTTGGCGAACCCCAGGAGCAGGCCGCCCTCCCGCGCGGGGACGCCGGAGTCGGCCAGCAGCGTGGGCAGCCACGCCGCGACCGTGTAGAACTGCACGCTCTGCAGCCCGAGGTAGGTCGTCACCTGGCGGGCGAGGGGCTGGCGCAGCAGCGACCACGAGCCGGAGTCGTCGGGCAGCGGTTCGCTGGTGCGGTGTGCCCGACCGGTGCCCGCCACGGGCAGCCAGAGGGCGAGGGCGGCGAGCGCCAGAGCCAGCCAGAGCCCCAGCGCCGTCCGCCAGTCGACGCCGAAGGCCGCGGCCAGCGGCACCGTGAGCGCGGCCCCGGCGGCGGCGCCGATGTTGAGCGAGGCCGAGTAGAGGCCCATGACCACGCCGGGGCGGGTGAACTCGCGCTTGACGTACGCCGGCAGCAGCACGTTGGCGAACGCGATCGCCGCACCGGCCAGCAGGCTGCCCGCGAACAGCAGGGCGACCGGAGGGAGCAGCCGGAGCGCGATGCCGGCGGCGAGCAGCACCAGCGACAGGGCGACGGCCGTCTCCAGGCCGATGCGGCGGGCCAGCCGGGGAGCCGTGGGCGCGAACGCCCCGAAGCAGAGCACCGGCAGGGTGGTCAGCAGTCCGGCCAGCGCGGAGGACAGGCCGGTCTCCGCGCGCAGGTCCCCGAGCACCGGGGCGACGGCGACGACGGCGGGCCGCTGGTTCAGGGCCACCGCGACGATCGCCGCGACGAGGGCGATCGTCGCCGCGCGGGACCGCACCTTTCCCCCGCCGTCCATCGGCGTCCACTCCACCACAGCGGTGATCGGGCCTCATCCCGGGGAGCCTCCCTCCCGTCAGGCGGAAGGAGGGTGGTCCGCGTCACACCCGTCTGTCACCGTCCGGGCATGTTCCTGCGCCCCGCCGCCGTGGCCGTCGCTGCTCTGCTCACCGTGGCCGCCTGCGGGGGATCCGACGACGCCGGCAACGGCGACTCCACGTCGGGGGGCACGGACCAGGTCACGATCGGGCTCATCCCGATCGTGGACGTCGCGCCCATCTACCTCGGGCAGGAGCAGGGCTTCTTCGCCGACCGGGACATCGAGCTCACCGTGGAACTGGCGCAGGGCGGTGCCGCGATCGTCCCGTCGGTGATGAGCGGCAACGCCCAGTTCGGGTTCAGCAACGTCGTCTCGATGATGGTGGCCGCCTCCGGCGGCCTGCCCGTCCGGCTCGTCGGCCCGGGTGTCCGCTCGACCGGTGAGCAGGGCGCGGACTTCAACGGGGTCGCCGTCCCCGGGGACAGCCCGATCCGGACGGCGGCCGACCTGGAGGGCCGCACGGTGGGGGTGAACACGCTCAACAACATCTGCAGCGTGAGCATCAACGAGTCGGTCCGGAAGGCCGGCGGCGACCCGTCGCAGCTGAACTACGTGGAGCTGCCGCCGCCGGACATGCCCGCGGCCCTCGACACCGGGCAGATCGAGGCGACGTGCATGAGCGAGCCGTTCCTGAGCGGCTACCTCGCGCGCGGCGGCCGGACAGTGGCGTCGAACTACGTGGACGTCGCACCCGAGGCCGACATCGCGGTGTACTTCACCTCGGCGGAGCTGCTGGAGTCCGATCCCGACCTGGTCGAGCGGTTCACCGAGGCGCTGGCCGAGTCGCACGCCTACGCCCAGGAGCACCCGGACGAGACGCGCGCGATCGTGACGACCTACACCAGCCTGACCGCCGAGCAGGTCGCCGGCGTGACGCTGCCGCAGTTCCCGACCGAGTTCAACCGCGAGTCCCTGGAGCGGATCGCCGAGCTCGCGGAGGAGGACGGTCTGCTGAAGGAGCCCGTCGACCTCGACCAGTTGCTGCCCGCCGGCTAGCTCGCGGGGGTCAGCATCCCGGCGCCGACGGTGGCGTTGGTGGCCTCGTCGATCAGGATGAACCGGCCGGTCGCGCGGTTGCGCAGGTAGTCGTCGACGAACAGCGGCTGGGTGGCGCGCAGCCGCACCCGCCCGATGTCGTTGAGCCCGAGCTCGCCGGCCTCGGGATCGCGGTGCAGCGTGTTCACGTCCAGCCGGTAGGTCAGGTCCTTGACCACCGCCCGCACCGTCCGCGTGGTGT
Organism: Blastococcus sp. CT_GayMR16; assembly: GCF_004570875.1. Lineage (GTDB taxonomy): Bacteria > Actinomycetota > Actinomycetes > Mycobacteriales > Geodermatophilaceae > Blastococcus_B. Next base: position 40,339 of record NZ_SPQK01000025.1, read on the forward strand.
GCTTGATGGCGATCCGCTGCCGGGGTCGCAGCGGCTCGTCGGCCATCCAGCAGACCAGCGCGTCGATGTCCTGGGTGGCGGTCGGCGCGTTCGCGGGCCGGCAGATCAGGTCGCCCCGGGACACGTCGACGTCGTCGGTGAGCCGCACGGTGACCGACATCGGCGGGAACGCCTCGTCGACCGGCCCGCGCGGACCGTCGATGCCGGCGATCGTGGTGGTCAGCCCGCTGGGCAGCACCTGCACCTCGTCGCCCGGGCGCAGGACACCGCTGGCCACGGTGCCGGCGTAGCCGCGGTAGTCGTGGTGGGCGTCGGACTGCGGGCGGATGACGTACTGCACCGGGAAGCGCGGGTCGACCAGGTTGCGGTCACTGGCGACGTGCACGTGCTCCAGGTGGTGCAACAGCGTCGTCCCCTCGTACCAGGAGGTGTTCGTCGAGTGGCGAACGACGTTGTCGCCGTGCAGCGCGGAGATCGGGACGACGGTCAGGTCGGGCACGTTCAGCTTGCTGGCGAAAGCGCTGAACTCGTCGCGGATCGACTCGAAGATCTCCTCCGACCAGTCGACGAGGTCCATCTTGTTGACCGCGACGACGAGGTGCGGCACCCGCAGCAGGGAGGCGAGGAAGGCGTGCCGGCGGCTCTGCTCGAGCATCCCCTTGCGGGCGTCGACCAGCACGATCGCGAGGTCGGCCGTCGACGCGCCGGTGACCATGTTGCGCGTGTACTGCACGTGCCCTGGGGTGTCGGCGAGGATGAACGTGCGCCGCGGGGTGCTGAAGTACCGGTAGGCGACGTCGATGGTGATGCCCTGCTCGCGCTCGGCGCGCAGGCCGTCGGTGAGGAGCGCCAGGTCGACGTAGTCGCCCTTGCTGGCGCGCTCGACCGCCTCGTACTGGTCCTCGAAGATCGCCTTGCTGTCGTAGAGCAGCCGGCCGATGAGGGTGCTCTTGCCGTCGTCCACCGAACCGGCGGTGGCGATCCGGATGATGTCCTTGCGGGCCGTCGCGATCTCGACGGCGTGCTCGGCGACGGGGGAGTGGACGTCGATCGGAGGGTGGACGCCGGGCTGGGCGGCAGTGTCGGGCTGGTCGACGGGGGTCATCGGTCGGTCGTCCCTCTGTGCGGCTGGCGGGTCCGGTCGGCGCGGCGGACGCTGGTACCCGATCCCCGAGGTGGAAGGACCAGGTGTTCGTCTTCGCCGCCGCCGTGCCCGCACTCATGGTCGTCGTCGTGGGTTACGTGCTCGGCTACGCCGTTGCCCAGTGGATCTGCGACCTGCTCGGAGTGGACGCGGCTCGGACGCCGGAGGTCGCGGGCTGGACCACGGGTCTCGTGCTCCTGGGCGTGGTGCTCTGGCTGCTGCTGAACCGCTGGCGCCGTCGTCGTCCGGAGAGCCCTGAACATCGGGGCGGCGACCATCAGAAGTAGCCCTCCTTCTTCCGGTCCTCCATGGCGGCGTCGCTGACCTTGTCGTCGCCGCGGGTCGCGCCGCGCTCGGTCATGCGGGTCACCGCGATCTCGGCGATGACCTCCTCGACGGTGACCGCCTCCGACAGCACCGCCGCGGTCAGGTTCGCGTCGCCGACGGTGCGGTAGCGCACGGTCTCGCGGCGGATCTCCTCCCCGTCGCGGGGGCGGATGAACTCGTTGACGGCGTAGAGCATCCCCTGCCGTTCGACGACCTCGCGCTCCTGCGCCAGATACAGCGGCGGGATCGCGACGTCCTCCTGGAGGATGTACTGCCAGATGTCCAGCTCGGTCCAGTTCGACAGCGGGAAGACCCGGATCGACTCGCCGAGGTGGATCCGGCCGTTGTAGAGGTCCCAGATCTCGGGCCGCTGGTTCTTGGGGTCCCACTGGCCGAACTCGTCGCGGAAGGAGAACAGCCGCTCCTTGGCGCGCGCCTTGTCCTCGTCACGGCGGGCGCCACCGAACAGGGCCGTGAAGCCGTGCTCCTCGACGGCGTCGAGAAGCACCGGCGTCTGGATGCGGTTGCGGGAGCCGTTGGGCTCCTCCTTGACCGTGCCGGCTGCGATCGCATCGGGCACCGAGGCGACGATCAGCTGCACGCCCAGCTCGGCGACCCGCTTGTCGCGGAACTCCAGCACGTCGGGGAAGTTCAGCCCGGTGTCGACGTGCATGACCGGGAAGGGGATGCGCGCGGGGGCGAACGCCTTGCGGGCGAGCTCCAGCATCACGATCGAGTCCTTGCCGCCGGAGAACAGCAGCACCGGGCGTTCGAGCTCGGCGACGACCTCGCGGATGACGTGGATGGACTCGGCCTCCAGCGTCTCCAGCTGGCTCAGCCGGTAGTCGGGCGTTGGCATGCGCGCGGTCTCCGGAGGATCGACATCAGGACGAGCAACGCCCATCCCGTTCATGCGGATTCCCGTCCAGTGTCCGTCATCGCCCCGCGCGCACCGCCGCCAGGATCGGTTCGGCCAGCTCCGGACGGCAGACGACCAGGTCGGGGAGCCACGGGTCAGGGTCGTTGTAGACGAGCGGGGAGCCGTCCAGGCGGCAGGTCGTGAGCCCGGCCGCGCGGGCGACGGCGACGGGTGCCGCGGAGTCCCACTGGTACATGCCGCCGCCGTGGACGTAGGCGTCGACCTCGCCACGGACGACGGCGACCGTCTTGTAGCCGGCCGATCCGAGCGGGACGAGCTCCCCCTCCAGGGCGTCCGCGACGACGGTGGCGATCTCCGGCGGGCGGGTCCGGCTGACCGCGATCCGGACGGCGCCGGACCGCGGGGGCAGGTCCGGCGCGGGATCGGTGCGGAGGACCTCCCCGAGGCCGGGCAGCGCGACGGCTGCCGCGGTCAGCTCCCCGGCCGACCAGAGCGCCACGTGGACGGCCCAGTCGTGCCGGTCCGGATCGCCGTACTCGCGGGTCCCGTCGAGCGGGTCGACGATCCACACGCGTTCGGCGGTCAGCCGCCGCCGGTCGTCGGCCGCCTCCTCGCTGAAGACGACGTCGCCCGGGCGGTCGTCCGACAGCGCGGTGACGATGGCCCGCTGCGCGGCCGCGTCCCCGGCGTCCCCGAGAGCGCGCCCGGCCAGGCCGCCGGACCGCAGGTCGACCAGCACGGCGGCGGCCGCCCGGGCCGCGCGCTCCGCGACCGCGACGTCGCTGGTCACCCCTCCTCCGGGACGGCGGTCGCGTCGCTTGCCCGGCTCTGCGACGGTCGCTCGCCGGAGGCGTCGGTGATGCCGTCGAAGTACGTGTCGACCTTCTCCTGCCGCGGCTTGATGAACAGCCCGCGCGCCTCGACCAGGACCTGGTCGGGGGCGGACGCGAGCGCGATCGTGCCGACGATCTGCGACTTGCGCCCGCTGGTCTCGGCGACGCGAGCGCGGAAGACCAGCGCCTGCCCGATGGGCAGCGGTCCGCGGTAGTCCAGCTCCAGATGGGCGGTCATGCCCCAGACCCCGGCCGCGACAGCGGCGTTGGCGAGGACGGAGTCCATGAGGAGCGCGCTCACCCCGCCGTGCACGTAGGTGGGTGGCCCCTCGTAGGCGACGCCGAGGGTCGCCTCCCCGACGACGCCGTCGTCCTCGCGGCGCATGACCAGCGGCAATGCGAGGGCGCTGGCCTCTCCGCCCACCGGGTCGAAGGCACGGCCGCCGAGGGCGGGCAGCTGCGACACCGGACGCCGCGCGACGGCGAGCCGCTCCGACGCCCCGCGCACCAGTTCCGCGACCGCCCGTACCTCGGCCGGGGCCACGGTGGTCACCACCGAGAGCTCGATCAGCTCGCGCAGCGCGGTGGCGAGGTCGGTCGCCGCGGCCAGCGGTTCGGCGTCCGGAATCGTTCCGTGGTCGGTCGTGGTCACCTGCGGATCGTGGCAGGACCGCTAGTCGGGCTGCCCGTCGCCCCCGGCCGGCGGCAGGTCGGCCGGACCGGACCGCGGGAGCCGCACGGTGACGACCGTGCCCTTGCCCGGGGCGGTGTCGAGGCCCACCGAGCCGCCATGGGCGGCGACGAGGGAGGAGACGATGGCCAGCCCGAGGCCGGTGCCGCCCGCCGCGCGCGTGCGGGAGGCGTCCGCGCGGTAGAAGCGCTCGAACGCCCGCTCGGCGTCCGCGGGGTCCATGCCCGGTCCCTCGTCGGCGACCCGCAGCACGAGCACTCGGGGATCGTCCGCCGCCTCGGCCACCGTGACGGTCACCCGCATCCCCGCCGGCGTGTGCGTCAGCGCGTTGGTGACCAGGTTGCCGACGACCTGGCGCAGGCGGCCCTCGTCCCCGCGCACCACGGGGACGTCGGTCAGCGACTCGTCCAGGTGGAGGGCGATCGGCCGGTCGGGCTGGACGGCCTTCGCGTCGTGGACGGCGTCGCCGGCGATCGCCGCCAGGTCGACGGGGGCGAACGTGAGCGGACGCTGCTGATCCAGCCGGGCGAGCAGCAGCAGGTCCTCCACGAGCAGCCCCATCCGGGCGCCCTCCGCCTCGATGCGCTCCATCAGCCGGCGGATGTCCTCGTCGGTCCGGACGGCGCCCTGGCGGTACAGCTCGGCGAACCCGCGGATGGACGTCAGCGGCGTGCGCAGCTCGTGGCTGGCGTCGGCGACGAAGCGGCGCATCCGGTGCTCGGACCCGCGGGCCTGTTCCTCGGACGCCTGCTGGGCGCGGAAGGCGGTCTCGATCCGGGAGAGCATCCCGTTGAGGGAGATGGCCAGCCGGCCGACCTCGGTGCGGTCGTTCCCCTCCGGCACCCGGCGGGAGAGGTCGCCGGCCGCGATCGCGCGCGCCGTCTCCTCCACCTCGGCCAGCGGCCGCAGGCTGTTGCGCACCAGGACGTAACCGGCGGCGCCGAGCAGCGCCAGGACGATCAGCCCGACGACGACCTCGATGCGCACGAGCCGTCCGATGGCCTCGGCGTCGCCGCGCAGTTCGCTGCCGACGACCACCGTGTAGCCGCCGGGGAGGTCACCCGAGGTCATGCGCCATTCGCCGTGACCGTCGGAGTCGACGGTCGTCGGTCCGTCACCGCTGCGCAGCTTGTCGGCGGTGGCGGTGTCGAGATCGGGCATGTCCCGGTCCACACCCCGCGGCCCACCGAGCACGATCGGGTCGTCGTCGCCGGGGGCCAGGCAGGCGACGTAGGTCGGGTTCGGCTGTGGGTAATCCGGGTCGGAGAGGCACGCCTCGATGAGACCGGGCTGGCGCTCGTAGGCCTGCACGGTGTCGCTCAGCTCGGCGTCGCGCTGGTCGAGCAGGTACTGCTTGAGCAGCGACGTGGCCGTGATGGCGGTCGCCGCGAGCGCGACGGCGACCAGCGCCACCAGCAGGGCGACGAGGGTGATCCGGAGCGGCACCCGTGAGCCCCGCTCCGTGCGCGGAACGGTCGCGCTCACGTCCCGCGGGGGAGCCGCAGCGTGTAGCCCACGCCTCGGATGGTCTGCAGCAGCCGCGGCTCGGTCGTGTCGATCTTGCGCCGCAGGTAGGAGATGTAGGACTCGACGACGTTGGCCTCGCCGTTGAAGTCGTAGTTCCACACGTGGTCGAGGATCTGCGCCTTGGACAGCACCCGGCCTGCGTTGGCCATCAGGTAGCGGAGCAGCTTGAACTCCGTCGGCGACAGGCTGATCACCTCGCCGGCCTTGATGACCTCGTGGCTCTCCTCGTCCAGCTCGATGTCGGCGAAGGACAGCCGCGGTGCCTCGGCGATCTGCTGGGCGCCGGCGCTGCGGCGCAGCACGGCGCGGATCCGGGCGAGCACCTCATCGAGGCTGAACGGCTTGGTGACGTAGTCGTCGCCGCCGAGGGTGAGGCCCGAGACCTTGTCCTCCGCCGCGTCGCGGGCGGTCAGGAACAGCACGGGCGTGTGGCGACCCGACTGGCGGAGCCGGCGGACGACGCCGAAGCCGTCCAGCCCCGGCATCATCACGTCGAGGACGAGCAGGTCGGGCCGGAACGAATCGGCCAGCGCAAGAGCCTGCTGCCCGTCGGCGGCCGTGGCCACCTCGAAGCCGGCGTAGCGCAGGCTGGCCGAGAGCAGTTCGCGGATGTTGGGCTCGTCGTCCACGACGAGCAGCCGGGCCTCGGGGGTACTGCGGGTCTGCGCGGTGCCGGCCACGGGTCCTCCGGTCGGGCGAGCGGGTGCCGTCGTCATGAGTCGAGAGTGGGCGCTCCGGCTGCGGGCGGTCTGGACGCTACCTGTGAACTCCCTGAGGGCCGCTCAGTCGGCGGGTGACATGGCGCGGCCGCGGCGCCAGTACCCGATGGCGTGGTGCTGCGCCCGGCTCAGCCCCCACCGTCCGCGCAGGTCGGCGCGGATGGCGCGGACGGCGGCCGACTCCGCCGCGACCCAGGCGAACACGTCGTCCCCGTCCGGCGGGTCCAGTGCGGCGACGGCGTCGGCGAGCAGCGAGCTCTCGCCGGGCGGGGTGTCGCCGCGGTGCAGCCACCGGACGACGAGACCCTCCGGCGCGGTCAGCGGCTGTTCCTCCGCGGCGCCGGCCACCTCGAGGAGTGCGACGCCGCGGCACGTGGCCGGGGCTGCGGCCAGGATCCGGCTGATCGCGGGCAGTGCGGTCTCGTCCCCGGCCAGCAGCAGTTGGGCGGCCGCCCGCTCGCCGAGGGCGCCGGACCCGGCGACGCCGAGCAGGGCACCGGGGGAGGCTGCGGCCGCCCAGGCGGCGGCCGGTCCGTCGCCGTGCAGCACGAAGTCGATCTCGACCTGGGCGGCGACCGGGTCCTGGCGGCGAGCGGTGTAGCTGCGCAGGCTGACCCCGTGGGCCCCGTCGGGCCAGACGATCCGCCCGTCCTTCGCCACCCGCGGCCACCGGGGGGCCGTGTCGCCCACGCGCGGGACCAGCAGGTTGACCGTCGGCCCGGCGGCCGCCACGGCGGCCGGCGTGCCCGAGAGGACCACCCGGCGCACCGAGGGCGTCACGTCCGCGACGGTCGCGACGGTGAGCACGTCGATCGCCCGCAGACCGTCGTCGGGGGAGAGGGCGGGAGTGGTCACTGCCCGAAGCCTAGAGGGGCCGGCCCGGCCGTCCCCGGGGGAATGGGGTCGACCGGACCGGCGATCGAGGACGGGTGCGAATCTCACACTGGGTAGCCGTTGTCCCCCGCTCACCAGCGTGGATGCGATTCGAGCCCCCGTCGGTCTGAACGCTACGTGACGAAACCGCTCCTGCCACTGCCCTCACGAGTGAGGTCTGCTCCCGATCGGGTGATCCGTCGCGCGATGTGTGTGCGCCCTTCCGGGCGGGCACGGGCGACGTAGCGCCGACGCCGACGAGAGGGGTCCTCATGGGCGAGGAGTTCGAGAAGGGCGACCACGTCACCTGGAACAGCCATGGGGGCACCGCCGAGGGCACGGTCGAGCGGACGATCACCTCGGACACCGAGGCGTCCGGGCGAACCGTCCGCGCCAGTGCCGACGATCCCCAGTACGAGGTGCGCAGCGAGAAGAGCGGCGGCACTGCGGTGCACAAGCCGGATGCCCTGCACGAGGACTGATCGCGCAGACCCACGACCCGGATCCGACCGGGCCCGACACAGACAGGAGGTCACCGTGACCGAGTCCGGAGACCAGTTCGCCGGTACGTCGCAGCGGAGCACCAAGCACAGCCCTCGGGTCGACGACGAGCTCGAGCACGAGGTCCAGGGCATGGTGCGGGGCGGCCACGCGACCCGGGCCGAGGAGTGGCGCGACCCCGAGCCGGTCGCGGAGGGCGACCCCGACATCGACGCCGATCCGTCGGGAACCCTCGTCGGCGGGACCCCGGTGGGGATGACCGCCGACGCCGTCGTCGCGCGCACCGAGCTGGCCCGCTGGCTGGTCCGCGCGGACTTCCCCGCGACGGGACCCGAGCTGGTCGAGGCGGCGCGCGACCACCGGGCACCGGATGCGGTCGCCGCCGAGCTCGAGCGGCTGCCCGACGGCCAGACCTTCGAGCGGGTCGGGGACGTCGTCCGCGCGCTGGGCTACCCCACCGAGACCTGACCGGACGGCGCCCCGGTCAGTTGCCGGTGCCCTCCCGGGCCTCTTCCTCGGCGATCTCCTCCGCACCGCGGCGGCGGAACAGGCGGGAGCCCGGGAAGCCCTTCACCACCTGGCGGAGGTCCTGGACCGTGTCGACGAGGTCGTGGACGTCGGTGCCGACGGTCCCCAGCGACTCCAGGACCGGGAGGATGTCCTCGTCCAGGTGGGTGACCAGCTGCGGCAGCCGGTCGATCAGGGTCACGAGGGCCTCGACCTCGCTGGGCTCGAGGGTTGCGGCCAGCCGGCGCACCGACGGCGCCAGGGCGGCGAGCGCCGGCTCGTAGTCGCCGAGGAGCGGCTCGACGCGGCCGATCAGACCCTCGCCGCGCTCGACGATGCCGTCGGCCCGCGAGGTCGTCCGGCCGACCCGCTCGATGGCGTCGTCGGCCTTGGTCTGGGTCTGCTCGACGCCCTCGATGGCGGCGTCGGCCCTGGCCTGGGTGCGCTCGACGCCTGCGATGGCGGCGTCGGCCCTGGCCTGGGTCCGTTCGACGCCTGCGATGGCGGCGTCGGCCCTGGCCTGCGTGGAAGAGACCGCGGCGATGGCCTCGTCGGCGCGGTCGACGACGTCGTCCACGCGGTCGAGCAGCACGCCCACCCGGTCGAGGTAGCCCTCCACCCGGCCGATCACCGTGCCGAGCCTGGGCACCAGGTCCAGTGCGTCGGTCACGCCGTCCTTCACGCCGGTCACGGCGGCGAGGACGTCGGACGGACCGGGTACCGACGGCAGTCTCATGCGAGCCACGCTACGCACGTGTTCGGTGGCCCACTATTCGGTTGCGTTCCTCCCTCGCCCGCCAGGGGGTGGGCCCTCTGCCGCGCGTCCGGCGTGGTGACCGCCGGAATCCCCGTATCGTCGGACCGAGCACGTACGGGGCACGGCCGACGACGAGAAGGTGTCGACACCGGTGGGGGAACAGCCGACGCGGGACGGCGCGGGTGGCCGTGACGTCTCCCGTGGCGTCCCCGGACGCACCCGCCGCGACGCCCGGACGGCGGCTCCCGAGGCGGTGACCGTCGAGCAACTGCTGGCGCGCCAGGGCGGTGTCGTCAGTCGCCGCCGCGCCGCCCGCCGCGTCGAGGAGCCCGCCCCTCGGATCGCGGACGACCCGCAGCCCGCCGTCCGGGCGGCCGGTCTTCCGCCGGTCCCCGGTGCCGTCCGGCAGGCCGGTCTCCCGCCGG
>NZ_SPQK01000026.1 GCF_004570875.1 Blastococcus sp. CT_GayMR16
CCCGGCGCCGCACCGTGCACGCGCTGTCGTCGGCGCTGGCCGGCGGGGACATCGCCCTCGACCCCGGCGCCGACCGCGCGGAGGCCGCCCGGGCGCTGCTCGCCGTCCCCGGGATCGGCCCGTGGACGGCGGCACTGGTCGGGCTGCGCGGCCTGGCCGATCCCGACGTCTGGCTCCCCGGCGACCTCGCCCTGCGGAAGTCGCTCACCGCGCTGGGCAGCACCGACGCGGACGCCGCCACGCGGTGGCGCCCCTGGCGGTCCTACGCCGTCCTGCACCTCTGGGCACTCGCCGTGCCGTCTCTCTTCACCCGTCCGACCACAACTGGATCCGCCCTCCCGAGGAGCGCCTGATGACCGCCCTGTCCCATTCCGCCCGCCACGCCACCATCGCCACGCCGCCCGGTCCCTTCACCGTCGTGGTCAGCACCGACGCCGAGGGCCGGGACGTCGTCCTCGCCAGCGGCTGGACCGCCGACCTCGGCGACCTGCTGCCCGTCATCCATCCGACCCTGCGACCGGTCTCGTCGCTGCGGGCCGACGACCTCCCCGTCCTCGACGTGGTGGAGAAGTTCTTCGCCGGCGAGGTCACCGCCATCGACGACGTCCGGGTGAGCCAGCGCTCGGGCCCGTTCCTCACCGAGGCGTGGGAGATCCTGCGCACGGTGCCCGCGGGGCACCCGGACAGCTACGCCTCCTTCGCCGCCCGCTGTGGCCGGCCGGCCGCCGTCCGGGCAGCCGCGAACGCGTGCGCCCGCAACGCCGCCGCACTCTTCGTGCCCTGCCACCGGGTCCTCGGGTCCGACGGCGGCCTGGGCGGCTTCCGCTGGGGGACGCCGGTCAAGCGCCTACTGCTCGACCACGAGGCGGAGCACGCCCCCTTCTCCGCCTGAGCTGTCAGCTGGGTAAGGGGGCGGTGAGTTCGAGATTGATGTCGTCTGGGTCCTGGACGGACAGGATGGCGATCCCGAAGCCGGCCAGCTCCGTGACCTCACCGTGGTCGACGCCGCTTGCGTCCAGACGGGCCGCGGCGGCCTGCAGGTCCTCGGGTGATCCGACAGCGAGGCTGAGGTGGTCGAGCCCCACCCTGGTGGACCGGAAGCGATCTCCTGCTTCAGCCACCGGACGCAGTCCCAGCAACTGGTCGCCCACGGAGAAAACACAGCCGCCGTAGAGGCGCGCCGGGTCCTCCTGCACAGCCGGGTCACCGCTCTGGTCACTGAAGTCAGCGGCGGGCCCCACCCCCAGCAGGCGCACGTAGAAGTCCTTGGATCGGGCGATGTCGGTCACCGTCAGCCGGACGTGATGGATGGCGCCGGGCCGGGCCAGCGGCTCAGAGGTGTCGGTCATCACGTCACCTTGCGCCATGGTTCCGGTTCGCGCCGGACGCGACGCCACGAGCTGTCGCCGGCCCCACGGCCGGCACCCCGGGGCCGCGGGTCCCACCCGACCTCCGCGGAGTTGTCGGACCCCTCCGGCACCCTCCGGGGCATGGACGCCGCTTCCCTGCTCACCGGTCTCCTCCTCGGCGCACTGCTGGCCACCGCGGTCACCCTCGGCGTCGTCACGCTGTCGGCCCGCCGCCGGCCCGAGGGGTCCGGTCTCGAGCCGGTGCACGAGTCGCTGGACCACCTGCACCGGCTGCTCGCCGGGATGGAACGTGCGCGGGCGACCGCGCACGGCGAGCTGCGCGAGCAGATGGGCACCGTCGGGCAGACGTCCGACCAGCTGAAGCACGAGACGGCGGCCCTGGTCACCGCGCTGCGCACCCCGCACGTGCGGGGCCGGTGGGGTGAGGTGCAGCTGCGCCGGGTCGTCGAGGTGGCCGGGCTGCTGGAGCACTGCGACTTCGTCGAGCAGCCGTCCGGGGTCAACGACCAGGGCGCCGGGGTCCGGCCCGACCTGATCGTGACGCTGGCCGATGGGCGACAGGTCATCGTCGACGCCAAGGTGCCCTTCAGCGGCTACATCGAGGCGGTCCAGGCCACCGACCAGGCGGTCCGCGACCAGCGCGTGCAGATGCACGCCCGCCAGCTCCGCGCCCACGTCGACGCCCTCGCCGCACGCCGCTACCCGACGGCGTTCCGCCCGGCCGCGCCGTTCACCGTGCTCTTCGTCCCCTCCGACGGCTTCCTCACCACCGCCCTGGAGGCCGAGCCCGGGCTGCTCGAGTACGGGTTCGCCCGCGACGTCGTCCTGGCGACCCCGAGCACGCTGCTCGCGCTGCTGCGCACCGTCGCCTACTCGTGGCGGCAGGAGCGGCTCGCCCGCGACGCCGACCAGGTGCTCGAGGTCGGTCGCCGGCTGCATGCGCGGCTCAGCACGCTGTCCGGGCACCTGACCCGCCTCGGCTCGGCCCTCGGCACCACGATGACGCGCTTCAACGAGACGGTCGGCTCCTACGAGCGCTCGGTGCTGACGGCGGCCCGCCGGTTCGACGACCTGGGCATCGCCGAGAGCCCGGTGCCCGAGCCGGAACCGCTGGAGGCCACGATCCGTGCCCTGCGTCCCGAGGCTCCGGCATCGCCGGATTCCTTCGACTTGCTCGAGGATGACGAGCCGTTGGTGGCGCGCGACGGCACCGGCGGCTGAGCGCTCCGCGAGAACCGACCCGCTACGCGCCCTTGCGCCCGGCGCGGACGCGGACGTCGATGGCCTGCTGCCAGGCGTCCACCCAGTGCGCTGCCGTGTGCTCGGTCAGGTGTGCAGCCAGCACGGTCTCCCGCGCACGGACGGCGTGCTCCCGACGATGCTCGGCGTCCTGGATGCCCTTCGTGATCCACTTCGCCCAGTCCCGCGGAGACCGGGCGCGCATCCCGAGGCCGAGGCGCTCGTACTCCGCGCTCGGCGAGCGCACGACGTAGACCCCCCGCGCCGCGAACTCCAGAACCTTCAGCCAGCTCTTGGCCGTGTTGAACCGGTCGTCGCGCAGCGGCGCGACGCCCACGTCGAACAGCTCGCCGATCGCCCCCGCGTACCCGTCGACCTCCCGGATCCAGGGCACGTGCCCGGGCTCCTCCGTCAGCGCCAGCCGCTGCCGCGCGTCCTCCTTCTGCCCCAGGATCGTGAAGCGACTGGTGCCGCGGGTGGAGGCCAGCGCCTGCTGCAGTCCGGTGCCCATCTCCTGCAGGTCGTACGGGTGCCCGAGCACCGCGCCCGTCCATCCCACGGTGACGATCTCCGGCACCCGGTCGTAGGCCGGCGGCAGCTCGGCGATCCGGCGCGGAATGGCGTTGGGGACGACAGCTCCCCGGCCGCGAGAGGCGTACTCCGCCAGCAGCAGCGGCGTGGACGTCGTCACGAAATCGGCCGCCCTCGCGCACTCCAGAGCGATACGGGCCAGGCCTTTGCGAACGAGGGTGCCGTGGGCGGGGTGACCGAAGGGGACCGCGGACAGCAGGTCGTCCATCTCCACGACCACGGCCACGCCCTGCGCCTGCAGGATGCGGATGCAGTCGAGCATCGCCGGCGTCTTCGGCAGCTGGAGCACCACGACGTCGGCACCCTGGGCGTCCACGTCGCTGATCTGCGGTACCCCACCGGCGGACGACGGCCGCATGCTCGTCGTGAGCCCGCTCTGGACCGTGACGCGGACCCCGAGCCCGGACTCCCCGACCGCCCGGGCCGGCTCCTCGACGCGGTAGTAGTCGGAGCCGATGTGACCAACGGTGGTCAGCAGAACGTTCATCGTCGGAGAAGACCCTTCCGGAGCAGGCGCCTCGCAGGAGGACCGCTGGCCCCGGCACGTCAGGCGGGCGCGGGTCCGGTGCAGCCCTCGGAGGACAGAGGAGTACTCCGGTAGGTATCGGCAGCCCGGACGGGAACCTGCCCCTCAGCGCTCCGCCCGCGCGAGCTCAGTCGCCGGTGACGGCCCGTCGCTGGCGCAGCTCGTGCGGGAGGGCGAAGACCAGACGCTCCTCGGCGGCCTTGACCGTCTCGACGTCCGGGTAGCCGCGCTCGGCCAGCCAGTCCAGCACCTCGCTGACGAGGATCTCCGGCACCGAGGCGCCACTGGTGACCCCCACGGTCCCCACGCCGTCGAGCCAGGCCGGGTCGATCTCGGAGGCGAAGTCGACCAGGTGGGAGCCACGGGCGCCCGCCTCCAGCGCGACCTCGACGAGCCGCACGGAGTTCGACGAGTTGGTCGAGCCCACGACGATCACCAGGTCGCACTCGCCGGCCATCTGCTTCACGGCCTGCTGCCGGTTCTGCGTGGCGTAGCAGATGTCGTCACTCGGCGGTGCCTGCAACCCAGGGAAGCGGTTCTTGAGCTGGTCGACCGTCGCCAGCGTCTCGTCCACCGAGAGCGTGGTCTGCGACAACCAGACCACCTTCTCGGGATCGCGCACCTGGACGTTGGCCACGTCGTCGGCACCGTCGACGAGCTGGATGTGGGACGGCGCCTCACCGGCGGTGCCCTCGACCTCCTCGTGACCGCGGTGACCGATCAGCAGGATGTCGAAGTCGTCGCGGGCGAACCGCTTCGCCTCCTGGTGCACCTTCGTGACCAGCGGGCAGGTCGCGTCGATCGTGCGCAGCTGCCGCGCCGCGGCCTCCTCGTGCACGGCCGGGGAGACGCCGTGGGCACTGAAGACGACCACCGAGCCCTCGGGCACCTCGTCGGTCTCCTCGACGAAGATCGCCCCGCGGCGCTCGAGAGTGGCGACGACGTGCTTGTTGTGGACGATCTGCTTCCGGACGTACACGGGGGCACCGTGGATCTCCAGCGCGCGCTCGACGGCGACCACCGCACGGTCCACGCCGGCGCAGTACCCCCGCGGGTCGGCCAGGAGGACACGTCCACGCTGCTCAGCCATGCCCCCATCGTAGGTGGGCCGGGGGCACGTCCCCCGGGGCTGCGGGGTGGAACCGGACACCACCACCTCGCCGGGTGGATCTGGACACATCGGGTGTCGCGCTGGAAGTTGTGGGGCAGGGTGTGCCCATGGCTCGAGAAATCCCTGAGGTTGTCCGCGCGGCCGCTGGTCTGGCCGCCACCGTTCTGGACGAGGCGCGCAAGCTGCCCGAGACGCTGCCCGGGCTGCCGGTGCGCGTCATCGGACTGGCCATGCAGCAGGCGATGAAGGTCCAGCAGCAGTACGCCGGCTTCGTCGCCCGCGGCGACGAGCTGTTCACCGGGCTGCGCGGCGAGGACGAGCCTGGCCTGGCCACCTTCGACGACGACGACGAGCCGGCGCCGGCCTCCACCGGCTTCCGGGAATCCGCCTTCGACCGCGCCGGTGACACCGAGCCCACCAGCGCGAGCGCCGACCTGATCGTCGACGAGGAGGTGGCCGACCTCCCCGACGACCCGGCCGCCGACGCGGTCACCGCCGTCGTGGACGACCTCGCCGAGCAGGTCGAGGACGGTCGTCAGACGATCGAGGAGCTCGCCCAGGAGGCGCCGGACGCCGAGGCGATCCTCGACGAGATCGCGATCGACGAGCTCGTCGACCAGGCCCCCACGCTGGAGGAGACCGCTCCCGTCGCCTCCGAGCCGACGACGTCGGCCAAGGCTCCGAAGCCGGCCAAGGCCGCCAAGGCGACCAAGCCCCGGAAGTCCGGCAAAGCGGCCGCGAAGGCCCCCGAGGACGCCGTGGTCACCGAAGATGCTGCGGTGACCGAGGACGCCGCCGCGGTGGAGACCGCGCTCGTCGAGGGAACACTGGCCGCCACCGACGCCGCCGAATCCCCCGCAACGGACTCGGCCACCGCTGCCGACACCCTGGACGCCGAGCCGACGGCCGGCGTCGCCACCACCGTGGACGTCCTCACGCCCGCCGGCGAGGTCGACACGGTCGAGGCGACGGTGACCGACGAGGGCGTCGCGGCCCCCGAGAGCCCGGCGGACGCCGAGCCGGCTCCTCCGGCCGACGCGCCCGCCACGGAGAACGACGCCTCCACCGCGACCGACGAGAGCGGCACCCCGGTGGCCGCATCCGGCACCGGCGAGACCCAGGGCGCGAGCGCCAACTCCCAGGCCGCCGGCACCGCCCCGATCGACGGTTACGACAGCTTCTCGGTCGCCCAGCTCCGGGGCCGACTCCGCGGCTACGCGCTGAGCACCGTCCAGGAGCTCGTCTCCTACGAGGAGGCCACCCGCGCCCGCGCGCCCTACCTCACGATGCTGCGCAACCGGCTCGAGAAGCTCGAGGAGCAGGCGGTCGAGTCCAGCCCGCTCGCACCGCGCGGCGCCTGAAACTCCGCGAGCACGGGAGCCGTCAGGAGCTCATGGCACCCTCGGCGGCGTGACCGCACCCTCCTCACCCGAGGCACCGTGGCCGGTGCGCACGGTGGCGCGGAAGATCGCCGACTGGATCGGCCGGCTCGGTGAGGTCTGGGTCGAGGGCCAGGTCGCCCAGCTCTCGCGCCGCGGCGGTGCGGCCACGGTGTTCCTGACCCTGCGCGACCCGGCGGCCGACCTGTCGGTGCCGGTCACCTGCCACCGGGACGTCGCCGAGCGACCGGACCTGGAGCTCACCGAGGGCTCGCGGGTGATCGTCCGCGCGCGGCCCGACTACTACGTCGCCCGCGGCTCGTTCTCGCTGCGCGCCACCGAGATCCGGGCCGTCGGGCTGGGGGAACTGCTCGCCCGCATCGAGCGGATCCGGCAACTGCTCGCCGCGGAGGGGCTCTTCGACGCCGTCCGGAAGCGGCCGCTGCCGTTCGCCCCGGCGGTCGTCGGCGTGATCACCGGCCGCGACAGCGCCGCGGAGCGCGACGTCCTCGTGACCGCCCGCCGGCGGTGGCCCGCCGTCCGCTTCGAGATGTTCAACTGCGCCGTCCAGGGACCGCAGGCGGCGCAGAACGTCATCGACGGGCTGCGCAGGCTGGACGCCGATCCCGCCGTCGAGGTCATCGTGATCGCCCGGGGCGGCGGGTCCGTCGAGGACCTGCTGCCCTTCTCCGACGAGGGGCTGGTGCGTGCGATCGCCGCGACGCGTACGCCCGTCGTCACCGCCGTCGGCCACGAGACCGACACGACGCTGGTCGACCACGTCGCCGACGTCCGGGCGGCCACTCCCACCGACGCCGCGCATCGGATCGTGCCGGAGATCGGCGAGCAGCGGCGCCTCGTCGACGGGCTGCGGTCACGCGCCCGGAACCTCCTCACCGGCCGGCTCGAGCAGCAGGCGCGCTGGCTGGAGTCGATGCGCACCCGCCCGGTGCTCGCGTCGCCGGACCGCCTGCTGCACGGGCGGGAGGAGGACGTGCTGGGCCTGCGCACCCGCGCCCGGAGGACTCTCGTCCACCGCGTCGAGGGCGCCGAGCGCGACCTCGAGCACGCCCGCGCCCGGGTCGCGGCGCTCTCCCCCGCGGCCACGCTGGAGCGCGGCTACGCGGTGGTGCAGCGGGTCGACGGCGCCCTGGTCCGCGATCCCGCCGAGGTGGCAGACGGCGAACTCCTCCGGGTGCGCGTGGCCGGGGGGCGGCTCCCGGTTCGCGTCGACCGCAGCACCGACCAGACACCGCCCATCGAGGAGGATCAGCAGCCGTGAGCGAGAACGCCGAGCCGACCACCACCTACGAGCAAGCCCGCGAGGAGCTCGCCGACGTCGTCCGCCGACTGGAGGCCGGCGGGCTGACCCTCGAGGAGTCGCTCGCACTCTGGGAACGCGGCGAGGAGCTGGCGAAGCTCTGCCAGCACTGGCTCGACCGCGCCCGCGAACGCCTTGCCGCCGCCGCGCCGGTCGACGACGCCGGGCGGGACTGACCCGGCGTCGTCGTCCGCCCGCGTCAGGCGGCCCGCTGCGCGGGTCCGTCGGAGGTGACCACGAGACCGGCGTCGGACAACAGGGCGAGCACCCGGTCGGCCCGGAGTCGCAGGAGTCGGGAGATCTGCATGTCGGCGAGCCGGTGGTTGTTGGCGTCGGGCGCGAGCGGGTCACCCGGGCCGTCGTAGAGACAGCGCGCGAGCATGTCGCGGACCTCGGGCGGCACGAGCGGACCAGGGCGCACCGGAGGCCTGGGGGACGGCACCCGGGTCACCATCCCGCAGGCACACGAACCGCCGGTGGCGGGGGGCCGGTGGTCGCCGCCGGGGCAGAGAACACGAGGGGGCATGGGGGCTCCTGGATGCTGCGCGAGTGGCTCGCGTGACTGGTGGGACGGAAGAGTCCCGTGAGCCACGGACCGCCGACGCGCGGCGCTCCGGAGAGTAACCATCTCGTGACATTCGCCACAATTGCGCTCCTCCACCGCCGAATTGCGGCCGTAGCAAGTCAGGCGGAGTACGGCTCCACGGCGGCCGCGACGGTCTCCAGCTCCTCGTCCGAGGCCGAACCGCTGACCGCGACGATCGCGACGCCGTCCTCCCGGGACAGCACGGTCTCCCCGTTCTGGGCGGTGGACCGGGTCCATGAGCGGCCCTCGACGTCCACCGTCCCCTGCGCTTGAGCCCCGTCCAGCACCTTCGCCAGCGGTTCAGCGCGCCGGTCATCGCTGACGACGAAGCCGGCGAACTCCTCGGACGGGGTCACGTAGCCGATCTCCAGTGTCACCGGGTCGCCCTCGGATGCGGCTCCGGCGTCGGTCCGTGCGCTGGTCGGGACGTAGTCCTTCCCGAGGCCCTGGGGGTACTGGATCGGGTAGCTCGCGCGGGCGGCGGCCAGGTCGACCGTCGTCGCCGGGTCGATCTCGCGGATCGGGTCGACATCGGGGCTCTGCCGGAACGTCGTCCACGCCACGATGACGAGGCAGATCACCACGAGCGGCAGCAGCGACCGCACCATGTTGGCCGCGTTCATCCGGGCCGCCCGCTGGATCGCCGGGCTCTCGGCCGGCGCCGGAGCGGCGTCGTCCTGCGGCTGGGAGGGTCGCTGGCTCGTCGGGCCCACTCCGGTCATGCACCTAGGATCGCAGGAGAGCTCGCCCCCATTGCCACCAGCGCCGGTGGCCGATCTGGAGGTCCCGTGTCGCTGCCCGTCCCCGCAGGTCCCGTCCCGTCGAGCGGCGGGTTCAGCACCGACCGGCCGGCACCCGACCGCAACCTCGCCCTCGAGCTCGTCCGCGTCACCGAGGCGGCGGCGATGGCCGCCGGTCGCTGGGTGGGCCGGGGCGACAAGAACGGCGGCGACGGCGCGGCGGTGGACGCGATGCGGGCGCTCATCGGGACGGTGAGCATGAACGGCGTCGTCGTCATCGGCGAGGGCGAGAAGGACGAAGCGCCGATGCTCTACAACGGCGAGCAGGTCGGCGACGGGCAGGGGCCGGAGTGCGACGTCGCCGTCGACCCGATCGACGGCACCACGCTGATGGCCAAGGGCATGCCGAACGCGATCGCCGTCATGGCCGTCGCGGACCGGGGCGCCATGTACGACCCGTCGGCCGTGTTCTACATGGAGAAGCTCGCCACCGGTCCCGCCGCCGCCGACGTCGTCGACATCACCGCGCCGGTGGCCGAGAACATCAAGCGCATCGCCAAGGCCAAGAAGAGCTCCGTCGGCGACGTGACCGTCTGCATCCTCGACCGTCCCCGCCACGAGCAACTCGTGCAGGACGTCCGCGAGGCCGGCGCCCGCATCAAGTTCATCACCGACGGCGACGTCGCCGGCGCGATCGCCGCCGCCCGCGAGGGCACCGGGGTCGACCTGCTGCTCGGCATCGGGGGCACGCCGGAGGGGATCATCGCCGCCTGCGCGCTCAAGTGCATGGGCGGCGCGCTGCAGGGCAAGCTGTGGCCCAAGGACGACGACGAGCGGCAGAAGGCCCTCGACGCGGGGCACGACCTCGACCGCGTCCTGCACATCGACGACCTCGTGCGGGGTGACGTCTTCTTCGTCGCGACCGGCATCACCGACGGCGAACTGCTGCGCGGCGTCCAGTACCGGTCCGGCGGCTGCACGACGCAGTCGCTGGTGATGCGGTCGCGCTCGGGCACGATCCGCTCGATCGAGAGCCTGCACTCCCTGGAGAAGCTGCGCGCCTACTCGGCGGTCCCGTTCGACCGGAACGACGAGGAGTAGACCCGTGACCGGCCCCCGCGCCGGTCACGGCTGCGGGGGTGGCGGCTGGCGCTCGGCGAGCCGGTCCAGCAGCGCTCGCCACCGGCTGGGCGACTCCCCCGGGGCCAGGCTGCGCAGGCGGAGGTCACCGAACACCGTCCGCCCGTGGACGACGATCAGCGGCGTACCGGCCAGCCGCTGCACCGGTGCGAGCTCGACCTTCCGGTCGCCGAGCACCGTTCGTCCGTGCAGCTCCGCGTCCACCCCTTCGGCGACGATCACGTCGACGTCACCGAGACCGGTGCTGAGGTAGAGGTCGATCCGGTCGGCATCGGTGCGCAGCGTGCGCAGGTCGAGCCGGATGTCGCCGAACACGGTGCTCACCCGCTGCGGAGGCGCCGCCCCGACCGTCAGTACGACGTCGCCGAAGACGCTCCGGACCTCCTCCTGGGCCCGCATGCCGACGATCTCCGCGGCCGGCCGGGGCTGCGCCGGGAGGTCGGCCATGAGGACGTCGAGCTCGGCGGTGGTCACGGCCGCGTAGGCGGCGTCGGCCCGCTGGCCGAACTCGTCGAGGTTGATCCGGCCCTCACCGACGGCCGTCTGGAGCCGGGTGATCACCGCTTCCCGGTCGGCGTCGGACGCACGAACGGCAGGCGGACGGTCGGGGGACTCGTTCTCCTCCACGGTGCCGCACCGTAGTCCGGCTCGGCGGTGCGAGGGCCGGCCCGGGACGCGGAGCGACCCGGCACCTCACGCGAGGTACCGGGTCGCCCGGGCGTTCGATCCCTTCCGGGCGTCAGGCCCCCGGGAACGCGTCGACGCAGTACACCGTGTCGGAGTTCCCGACCGGCTGGCGGCCGGCGCAGGTGCCGCCGTAGATCTCGTAGAGCGAGTCGACCTCCGACTCGTTGTAGAGGTCGTCGCACGACTGCATGTCGCCGTCGTAGCAGCTCTGCGCGTACTGGTTCAGGACCGGGTCGTCGCCGAGACCGTCCGGCGTCACGGTGGCGGGCGGGATGTCGGTGCTGCCGCTCGTCGGCGCCGAGCTGGAGGAGCTCGAGGACCGCGAGGTCGACGTGGACGACCGGCTGGACGTCGACGCCGAGCTCGAGGTCGCAGCCGTCGTCGTGGAGCTGGCGGTGTTGCTCTCGTCGTCGTTGCCCAGCAGCAAGAACAGCGCCACGCCGATCGCGGCGAGCACGACGACGCCGGCCACGATCAGAGCGATGAGGGTGTTCTTGTTGCCCTTCGGCTGCTGACCACCGGGCCCACCCGGAGGGGCCCACTGCTGACCGGGCGGGCCGTACGGCGGCTGACCCGGCTGCTGGCCGTACTGGGGCTGGCCGTACGGCGGCTGACCCGGCTGCTGGCCGTAGGGGGGCTGCTGCCCGTACGGCGGCTGCCCGCCGTAGGGCGGCTGACCCGGCTGACCCGGCTGCTGGCCGTACGGCGGCTGCGCGAACTGCTGCGTCTGATCACGCTCGCCGGGGGTGCCGAACTGCTGGGTCGGGTCGTTCGCACCGCCCGGCGGATTCCAACCCTGTGAACCGGGCTGCTCACCTCCGGGCTCGTTGCCGCCCTGCGGCGGGTACGGCGGCTGTGACATGGGGAGACTCCTCGGAAGACGCATGGGTCGGCGGTGCGGATGCTAAGGCCCCGGGGCACCGACCTCCACCATCTCGGCCGCGCCCAGCGTGCGCGCTCGGCGCGTCCCCGTCCTAGTCCAGGTCGGTGCAGGCCATGACGGCGAACTGCTTGACCCGTCCGCCGCACGTGCCGGCGTACTCCTCGTAGGCCGACATGGGCGGCGACTCGTAGTAGAGGTCGTCGCACGCCTGCATGTCACCGTCGAAACAGCCCTGCGCGTACGCGTCGAGCACCGGGTCCGGCCCGAGCTGACCTGGGGCGGTCGCCGGGTGCTCCTCCACCGGACCCGGGCTGACGTACTCCGAGGACCACATGCCCTCGTCCGGGACGCCGAACATGCCGTCAACGGAGCCGGAGAACTCCTCCCCCATCCCGCGGCCGATGTCCTCCGCCGCAGCCGAGAACAGCACCGCCACCAGGAGCCCGGCGACGACCGCCCCGACGAGGGCGCCCGCGGCAGCGACGAGGGCCAGCACCAGCGGCCCACGGCCCGCGCTCGACGCCCGCGGCGGTGCCGTGGCGAACGGCGGCGCGGGAGGGTGCGCGTCCCAGGTCGGGACCCAGGTCGGTGCCGGCCAGCCGCCGACGCCGGACGAGGCGTACGGGTCGGACATGCCGGAGGCCGAGGGATAGGGCGGCGGCTGGGTCATGCAGACCCTCCTGTGGGCTCGGCTCGCGCGCGACCGGGCGGACGCCGCCTCCCCGTCATCGGCCTGCCCGGACCGGGCCGGAACCGTGCGGTCCTCACGACACTGTCTAGGGTCCCTTCCGGAGCACTGTCACCATCCACACCACCGGGAGCACAGCGTGGCCAGCGACAAGGACGGCGCGGAGTACCGCATCGAGCACGACTCCATGGGAGAGGTCCGCGTTCCCGCGTGGGCGAAGTGGCGTGCCCAGACACAGCGGGCGGTCGAGAACTTCCCGATCTCGGGCACCCCCATCGAGCGCGAGCTCATCGGCGCCCTCGCGGCGATCAAGGGCGCAGCAGCCACGGTCAACGCCGATCTCGGAGTCCTCGACGGCGAGATCGCCACCGCGATCAAGACCGCCGCCGCGACCGTCGCTCAGGGCGACTGGGACCAGCACTTCCCGATCGACGTCTTCCAGACCGGTTCGGGGACGTCGAGCAACATGAACACCAACGAGGTCATCGCCACGCTGGCCACCGAGGCGCTCGGCTTGCCGGTGCACCCGAACGACCACGTGAACGCATCGCAGTCGTCCAACGACGTCTTCCCCTCGGCGATCCACGTGGCCGCCACCGGCGCGATCGTGCGCGACCTGATCCCGGCCCTGCAGCACCTCGAGCTGTCGCTGTCGCGCAAGGCCGACGAGTTCGCCGACGTCGTCAAGAGCGGGCGCACGCACCTGATGGACGCGACGCCGGTGACTCTGGGCCAGGAGTTCGGCGGCTACGCGGCCGCCGTCCAGTACGGCGTCGAGCGCCTCCGCGCCTCCCTGCCCCGCATCGGCGAGCTGCCCCTCGGTGGGACCGCCGTCGGCACCGGGATCAACACCCCGCCCGGGTTCGCTGCCGCCATCATCGAGCAGCTGGCCGGCGAGCTGGACCTGCCACTGTCGGAGGCGCGCAACCACTTCGAGGCGCAGAGCTCGCGGGACGGGCTGGTGGAGGCCTCCGGCCAGCTCCGCACCATCGCCGTCGGCCTGGTGAAGATCGCCAACGACCTGCGCTGGATGGGCTCCGGCCCGCGCACGGGCCTCGGCGAGATCTTCCTGCCCGACTTGCAGCCCGGCAGCTCGATCATGCCGGGCAAGGTGAACCCGGTGCTCCCGGAGGCGACCGTCCAGGTGGCCGCGCAGGTCATCGGTAACGACGCCGCGGTCGCGTTCGCCGGCTCAACCGGCAACTTCGAGCTGAACGTGACCCTGCCGCTGATGGCCCGCAACGTGCTGGAGTCCATCCGGCTGCTGAGCAACGTGAGCCGGCTGCTGGCCGACCGCTGCATCGACGGCATCACCGCCAACGTGGAGCGCTGCCGCGAGCTGGCCGAGTCCTCGCCCTCGATCGTCACCCCGCTGAACAAGTACATCGGCTACGAGGAGGCCGCGATCGTGGCCAAGCAGTCGCTGAAGGAGAAGAAGACGATCCGCCAGGTCGTGCTGGAGCGCGGCTACGTCGAGCAGGGGAAGCTCAGCGAGCAGCAGCTCGACGAGGCCCTCGACGTGCTGTCGATGACGCACGCCTGAAAAGGACCCCCTCCTCCCCGCCCCTCGCACGCTCTGGGCGGTGCCCTGGAGGGGGCCGGTCGGGGTCACTCGCCCACTCAGCCGGCCGTCTCGGCGGCCTGCAGGCCCTGGATCACCTGCTCGTTGAACGAGTCGAACCCGAACGCCCGCGCGCCACCGATGACGGTCGCCGGCAGGCCGAGCGCGTGCAGCCTCTCGACGGCCCGGGCATGCGTCTCGACGTTGTCGGCCGTCGGATCGGTGAACGTGGGTCCGGCGAAGACGCCGAGGTCCTGTGTCGGCGCACCCTCGGCCACGATGCCCACCCGCTGCAGCACGTCCCGGGCCACGTCCGCAGCGACGTCCTTGGCTACGTCGTACGACAGTTCCACGCACAGGACGCGCGTCGCGGTCCGGTCGTCGAGCTCGCCGGGGGTGATGCGGTAGGCCGGGACGTCGGTGTCCAGCACGTGCAGGTAGCCGGGCAGACGGCGGACGTCGGCCTCCCGCGCTCCCACCCACGCGAACACCGAGTGGACCTTGCTCGGCGCGAAGGGGATGCCCACGGCGCCGAACAGATCGCCCGCCCCCACCCCCAGGATCGGACGATCGGCGACCTCTCCCCGACCGTCGGAGAGTCCGATGCGCACCTGCGCACCGACCTGCTCGACACCCGTCAGGGCGTCGCAGGACACCACCTCGACGAGCGGCGAGCGCAGGCGTGCCAGCAGTGCCTCGACGACGGGGCCCATCCCCCCGGGACGGACGACCGTGAGCGGCCGATCCGGGACGAAGCCCGGCAACCGCCCGCTGAAGACCTCGGCCACGGTCTGCGGCCAGAACAGCGGCATCCACAGCTTGCGCCGGAGGGTGGCGAGCACGTCCTGCCCGCCACCGGGCCGCATCTTCCCGATGAGCGGCGCGATCAGGCGCTCGTGGAAGGTGCGCCCGTGCTGGTGGAGGGAGGCGTCGTCGAAGGTGGCGGTCCCCAGCCGGTGACGTTCCTCCCCCGAGAGCCAGCCGGCGGGCCCGTGCGCGCGGACCGCTGCCTCCGCCTCGGCGGCGATCTGCCGAGCATCCTCGGCGCTGACCAGCTCGGCGCCCCGGGTCAGGTCGGACGTGAGCAGCACCTCGGGCCCGAGTCGACCACCGACGAACGAGGCCGGCTCATCGATGTCGACGATCCGATCGGCACCGACCAGCTCCCGCACCCACGAGTCGATCAGGCCGACGAAGGGCCGGTGCCCGTCGCCCTCCGGCCGGTACTCGGCGAGCGGGGGCGCCGTCGCCGTCCCCTCGTAGCGCAGTTCGAGGACGCGCATGCCGAGTTCGAGGCGGTGCCCGCCGCGCTCGATGGCCGTGAACCCGCCGCCGACCCCCTTGCGTGGGAGGAGCAGCCGCACCGGACGTCCGCGGGACGCCAGCGCGTCGGCCGCGGCGAGCGCCGCGACGGTTCCGCCGACCACCACTTGCGCCATCAGTCGAGCCCCGCCACGAAGACCTTGCGCGTGCCCGGTAGCGCCCCGACCGAGCGCTTGAAGTTCACCAGGCCGAGGTTCGGCGTCCCGTCCTTCTCGCTGGACGGGCCGAGGTCCACCAGCCGGGCGCCGGTCCGCAGGGACTCGGCGAGCACGAGATACGCGAGCAGACCCATGGGCGTGGGGCGCCCGTTCCGATCCGCATCCCCGGCGTCGGCCCAGTGGACGACCTGGTCGACGTCGGTCAGGACGCGGTACACGACGGCCGCGGCCACCGGGGTGCCCGCCTCCCGGAGGAGCAGCAGGCGGACCCGCTCCGGGAAAGCCTGCTTCATCCGCTCCAGGTACTCGCGCGGCAGCCCGGGGGGGCGCCCGTGGGCCACGCGGTTGTCGGCGATGATCCGGTGCAGCGTCGTGAGGTCCTCGCCTCCCTCGACCACGCTCAATTCGTGCGCTCGCCCCAGTGCGGCACGCACGTAGCGCCGGCGGCGGTCCTTGAAGAGCGACAGCACACCCGGCGCACCGTCGACGCCTGTCAGGTCGACGTGCTGGTTGAGGTCGCAGTGGGCCACCGTGAACCCCAGGTGCAGCAGCGCGTACTCCAGCAGCGGCTCGGCCGCCGAGTACACCGGGGGCCGCGCGCGGATCCGGACCTCCCGGATGCCGTCGGCCCGGAATGCGGCCAGTGCGCCGGTGACCAACCCGAGGACGTCGTCGACCGGCGTCGCCTCGACCAGATCCGGGCCTCCGAAGGGTGCGCTGTGCCCGGAGACGAAGACGTCGTCGGCAGCGACCCCGTCGAGCACCCCGACCAGCCGTCCGTCGGAACGGTGCTCGTACCGCCGGCGCTCTCCGACGGGGACCCCGTTGAGATCGTGGAAACGCGCATCGCAGAAGAGCAGGCCACCACCGAGGAGCGGCTCGGACGAGGTCACGGGATCAGTCCGTACGCCGCGCGCGGACGGCGATGTTGGCACCGAGATCGGCGGGCAGCTCGTCGCCGAGGTCGTTGAGCGCCTGGACGAGCTGCGGGGAGAAGTCGAGCATCATCGCGTTGGGGAGCGGCTTGAAGAACAGACCCTTGCGAGCGAACGGCTCCAGCCCGGCCCGGCGCAGGTCGTCCTCCAGCGTCGGGAGGTCGTAGACGCGCTGGTGCCCGACCAGGTGGTCTCTGGGGCTGAGCGTGTCGAGCTCGGGCTGCAGGCCCATCAGGACCGCGAGCCGCCGGTGCAGGGACCGGCGGTTGGGTACGACGACGACCATCTCCCCACCGGGCGCCAGCCAGGTGCGCAGGTGCTCGAGCAGCGGGACAGGGTCGTCCACGTGCTCGAGGACGTGCAGCGCCATCAGCTTGTCGCACGGCTCGTCGGGGACGTGCTGCTCGAACAGGGCCTCCACGACCTCGACCGACGGGTACTCGTCCCGCACCTGGGCGGCGAGACTGGGCGCCCCCTCCACCACGACGTACCTGCGGGGCAGAGCGGCCAGCCGGGAGAGCGTGATCCCCTCGCCGACGCCCAGCTCGATCACCACGTCCTGCGGGGAGACCAGGGCGGCGAGCCAGTCACAGCAGTGCTCCTGGCAGGCGTCCTCGATGAACTTGTCGGGGACGTCGTCATTGAGGTGGTACGTGTGCGCGATGCGCTCGAGCTCGTCCGTGCGGGCCTTCAACGGCGCTCCTTCGGTCGCGGCGGATCCCCGGTGATCAGGCATCGACCGGCTCGGCGTCCATCCACAGTTCCGACCCGAGGTCCGGGAGCAGCAGTGCCAGCGCATCGAGCCCGTCCAGCATCTGGGACGTCAGGAACTGCTCGTCGACCAGGTGCTGCATCTGGGCGTGCGTGAACGGCTTGACGAAGATGCTGCCCCGGTGCGTGACGGCGAACCCCGCGCGGTGGAGCTCGCCCTCGAGGCCGGCGGCGTCGTACACGCCCCGCTGCTGCATCGTGCGCTGGGTGTCGGACTCGGTCGTCACGTCGGGGATCAGGCCCATCGCCACCGCCAGGAGCCGGTGCAGTGAGCGGGCGCTCGGCACGTTGACGTGCAGCACTCCCCCGGCGGCGCACAGACGGCGCGCGGCGGCGAGCAGTCGCTGGGGGTCGGGCACCTCGTGCAAGAGGCAGCTCACGACGACCATGTCGAAGGGGCCGTCGGAGGCGTCGAGGTCCTCGGCGTACCGCTCGAGCACGGTGACCTCCGGCCGCCCGTCAGCCAACCGCCGGGCGTTCGCGGCGAACGCCGGGGCCGGCTCGACGACCACGGTCTCCAGACCCGGCAGGTCCAGGAAGATCGGGGACTCACCGCAGCCGATCTCGAGAAGCCGGCGAGGTCCGTGGGCGGCGACCCGGGCGAGGACACGCCGACGGCGAAACGCGATCTGCAGGGGCTCGAACGGCAGTGCCCGGTACTGCTCCACGTAGTCGACGAGGTCGCGCGGGGCATCGGTCACGGCGCCGTTCTCCTCGGGTCGGGGTTCCTGCACGACCGGCCGGATATCGGCCTCCTTCGCACGCTCACTCCGGCGCCACGGTAACCGAGGATCCACCCGGAACCCCGGAGGACGGCGACTGCGGCGAGCAGCCGGAACGAGCGCTCCGGGCCCGCACCGTCGGCTCATCGGCGGGAAGGAGCGGCCGCCTCTCCGGTTATCGTCGTCCGCGACCCGCTACCGAGCAGCGGCTCCGCACCGATCCGCGTCCGCGGTTCCGATCTGTTGCTTCCGGGATGGGCAAGTCATGAATCCGCACCTCTCCCCCCAGGGTTCCCCCGCCGGTCCCTCGTCCCCCACCAGCGACGACCGGCGGTCCGCCCAGCCGGGCCGGCGGGTCACCGACTGGAACCCGCCCCCGGAAGGCAACGGAGCGGGCTGCCGCATCGTCGACCTGCCCCGGGTCACCGATCCCCGCGGGAACCTCACCTTCATCGAGGGCAACGAGCACGTCCCGTTCGACATACAGCGCGTCTACTACCTCTACGACGTGCCGGGCGGTGAGTCTCGCGGCGGGCACGCGCACCGCGGCCTCGAGCAGCTGATCGTCGCGGCAGCGGGAAGCTTCGACGTCATCGTCGACGACGGGTCCGAGGTGGCCCGCTTCCACCTCAACCGCTCCTACTACGGCCTGTACGTGCCGCGGCTGACCTGGCGCGAGCTCGGCAACTTCTCGACCGGCAGCGTCTGCCTTGTCCTCGCCTCCCAGAAGTACGGCGAGGACGACTACTTCCGCGACTACGACGAGTTCATCGTCGCCCGGAACGTAGCTCAGGGAGTGACCCCGTGAACGCTCCCGCGGTCACTCCGCGCACCCCGTTCCTCGATCTCCAGGCGCTGCACACCGAACTCGCCGAGGAGCTCGACGAAGCAGCGCTGCGGGTGCTGCACAGCGAGCGGGTCCTGCTCGGACCCGAGCTGGAGTCGTTCGAGCAGGACTGGGCCGGGGCGGTGGGCGCCGGCGCCGCCGTCGGCGTCGGCAACGGTCTGGACGCGCTCGCGCTCGGACTGCGCGCACTCGGGGTCGGCCCGGGCGACGAGGTCGTCGTCCCCTCCCACACCTTCGTCGCGACCTGGCTCGGCGTCCTCCACGTCGGTGCGGTCCCCGTCCCCGTGGACGTGTCACCCGTGACGGGCGGGTGGGAGCCCGACGCCGTCGAGTCCGCCGTCGGGGAGCGGACCCGCGTGCTGCTCCCCGTCCACCTCTACGGGCACCCCGTCGACCTCGACCCGCTGCTCGATATCGCCCGACGGCACGGACTGGCGGTCCTCGACGACGCCGCGCAGGCACACGGTGCGCGCTACCGCGACCGGCCCGTGGGAGGCCTGACCGATCTCACGGCCTGGAGCTTCTATCCGGGCAAGAACCTGGGGGCCATCGGTGACGGCGGCGCGCTGACGACGTCGGACCCGCAGCTCGCCGAACGGTTGCGTTCGCTGCGGAACTACGGCTCTACCCAGAAGTACGTCCACGACGAGATCGGCTGGAACAGTCGGCTCGACGAGCTGCAGGCGGCGCTGCTGTCGGTGAAGTTGCGTCGTCTCGCCGAGCACAACGCGCGTCGCCGGGACGTGGCTGCCCGGTACGACATGGCCCTGGACGGCACGGAGCTGGTCCGGCCGCTGGCGCCCGCCTGGGGCACGTCGGTGTGGCACCTCTACGTCGTCCGGACGCCGCACCGGGACGCTCTCCGCGAGCACCTCACGGCATCCGGGATCGAGACGGGGATCCACTACCCCGTGCCGCCGCACCGTCAGCCGGCCTTCGCGGGGACGTCGCTGGCCGACGCGCACCTTCCCGCCGCCGACCTGCTCGCGCGGGAGGTGTTGAGCCTGCCCATGGGGCCTCACCTGACCGAACACCAGCAGGAGCGGGTGGTCGACGCAGTGCGGACGTTCCGCCCCTGACCCACCGTCACGGTCAGATGGCGGGCACGGGACGCCGATGACGTACCGGAGCTGTCGGCGGACACCGGAGACGGCGCACTGCATCTCCAGGAGGCACCACCCATGCATCGCGTCCCAGCCGCCGCGCACCCCCGGCTGCGCGCCAACCGCGCGCGGTACGACCAGGCGCTGGAGGTCGTCCTCCGGCGACACGCGCAGGGGGACGCCGAGGGCGTCCTCCGGGCAGCGACCGTGGCCGCGAACGTGGCGTGGCGGGCACCGAGCGAGCTGTTGAACGACCCGGACCTGGAGCGCCTGGTCATCTCCTCCGTGCGAGCACCTGGTGACAGCACCACCGTCGACGGCGGGCGCTCGACCGGCAGGGTGCTGCACGTCCTGTCCGAGGCCTACCTCCTCGGAGGGCACACCCGGTTGGCCTGGCGATGGATCGGCCGCGACAGCCGGCACAGCGACGTCGCCCTCACCAACCAGCACAGCCCGTTGCCCGAACCTCTGCGGGCCGCCGTGACGGCGGCGGACGGCTCGGTGTTCGACCTGCGCGCCGACCACGCCGACCTGCTGGAGCGGGCCGAGGCGCTGCGCCGGCTGATGGATCGCGCCGACGTCGTCGTCTACCACGTCCACCCCTACGACGCGGTGGCTCTCGCGGCAGCCAACCTGCCCGGACGGCGCCCGCCCATCGTCTTCGACAACCATGCCGACCACACCTTCTGGCTGGGGCTCGGCTGCGCCGACGTCGTCAGCGACAACCGCCTGCGCGCGCAGCAGCTGTCCCGGGAGCTGCGCGGGGTGCGCAGCGATCGCCTCGCGGTGCTCCCGCTGCCCCTGGCGGAGGTCGCCGGGTCGTGGACGGCCGAGGCGGCCCGCGCCCGCCTGCGGTTGGGGCCGGACGACGTCGTCGGCCTGTCCGTGGCAAGCGCGTTCAAGATGAGTCCGGTCTGGGGCCGTGGCTTCGACAGCCTGATCGCACGGGCTCTCACCGACTTCCCGCGACTGAAGGTGATCCTCGCGGGTGTGGGCGCCGAAGGGCCGTGGGCGCCGTTGGCGCAGCGCTTCCGCGGCCGACTCCTCCCGCTCGGCGTCGTCGGCGACCCGGAGCTGCTGTACGCCGCCGCCGACATCTACCTCAACTCCTATCCCCTGCCCGCCGGCACGTCCGTGCTGGAGGCGGCCGCCACCGGGCTGCCGGTGCTGAGCCTGCTGGACCTGGGCGAGAAGGACGGCCACGCGACGGTCCTCCAATCCGGCGCGCCAGGGCTCGACGGCGTCCGGCACGCCGAGGCGACCGAGGACGACTACCTGCGCCACCTGCGCAAGCTGGTCAGGGACGGTCGGCTGCGGGCCGAGCGGGGGGCCGCGGCGCGGGAGAGCGTGCTGGCAGCGCACACCGGTGACGGCTGGTCGCGCCGGTTGGAGGCCCTGTACGAGGCCGCGCGCCGCGTCGACGCGGCCGACCTCGACGACTACCCGGACCTGCCCCAGGACCGGAGCTATGCAGCGATGGTCCTGTCGTTCGCCGCGTCGTTGGACGCCACCATCGACCTGGTGACCGCTGCGGCGCCCCTGGGACCGCAGGCGGGCGACCTCGCCCACGACCTGTTCGCGGCGAGCAACCGCGACGAGGGCCCGTCGGTCTCGGTGCGGATCAGGTCGGGCTGGGAGCACCAGCCGGAAGGGGCCCGGCGCCTGCTGGCGCTCGCCCGGGCGCACCCCCGGCTGGCCGTCAGCCTGCCCTTCGCGGCCGGCGACGACGCCGAGGCCTCCCGCACCGTGGCGCTGCTGACGTCGTTGCTCGCGCTCGACGGGACGACCACCAGCGACTGCGGCGACATCAGCCTGGACGCCGACGCCCCCGCGGTCACCGGGCCTGCCGTCCCCGGGGAGATCGCCCTCGGCTCCGAGGCACTGGACGAGCTCGAGGCCCTGCTCATCTCGCCGCTCTGGCAGCCCTTCGTCGCCGACGCGGAGGCCTCGACCGTCGCGGTGTGAGGCGCCCAGCTGCCCGAGGGAGGGCGCGCGGTCAACCGGGGCAGTAGCGTCCGTTCGGTGAGCGAATCAGCCAACGCACCCGTAGCCGGCTCCGCCGACGTGGCCCTGCGCTACCCCGGTGGAGAACTGCCCCTTCCCGTCGTCAAGGCGACGGAGGGCGCCGACGGCTTCGACACGAGCAAGCTCCTGTCGACGACCGGCAAGGTCGCCCTCGACATCGGCTTCGTGAACACGGCCTCCTGCACCTCGGCGATCACCTACATCGACGGTGACGCCGGGATCCTGCGCTATCGCGGCTATCCGATCGACCAGCTCGCGGGCAAGGCCAGCTTCCTCGAGGTCACCTATCTGCTGATCTACGGCGAGCTGCCGACGGCCGACCAGCTGGGCGAGTTCGACCAGCGGATCCGCCGGCACACCCTGCTGCACGAGGACCTCAAGCAGTTCTTCAAGGGTTTCCCGCGCGACGCGCACCCCATGCCGGTGCTGTCCTCCGCCGTCAGCGCGCTGTCGACCTTCTACCAGGACTCGCTGGACCCCTTCGACGAGGAGCAGGTGGAGATCTCCACCCTGCGCCTGCTGGCGAAGCTGCCGACGATCGCGGCCTACGCCTACAAGAAGTCCGTCGGCCAGCCGTTCCTCTACCCGGACAACTCGCTGGGTCTGGTGGAGAACTTCCTCCGGATGACGTTCGGACTGCCGGCCGAGCCGTACGAGATGGATCCCGACCTCGTCGAGGCGCTGGACATGCTCTTCGTCCTGCACGCCGACCACGAGCAGAACTGCTCGACGTCGACCGTCCGGCTCGTCGGCTCCTCGCACGCCAACCTCTTCGCGTCGGTCTCCGCCGGCATCAACGCGCTCTTCGGCCCGCTGCACGGCGGCGCCAACCAGTCGGTGCTGGAGATGCTCGAGGGCATCCAGGCCGACGGCGGGAACATCCCCCGGTTCGTCGAGCGGGTGAAGAACAAGGAGCCCGGCGTCAAGCTCATGGGCTTCGGCCACCGGGTCTACAAGAACTACGACCCGCGCGCCGCCATCGTGAAGTCCGCGGCCGACACCGTGCTGGACAAGCTGGGCGGCAACAACGAACTGCTCGACCTGGCCCGCCAGCTCGAGGAGATCGCGCTAAAGGACGACTACTTCGTCGAGCGCAAGCTCTACCCGAACGTCGACTTCTACACCGGCCTGATCTACCGGGCGATGGGCTTCCCGACGCGGATGTTCACCGTGCTGTTCGCCATGGGCCGGCTGCCCGGGTGGATCGCCCAGTGGCGCGAGATGATCGCCGACCCGAGCACCAAGATCGGCCGGCCGCGTCAGCTGTACGTCGGGGAGACCGAGCGGGGATTCGTCCCACTGTCGGATCGCTGACAGCGGAACCCGTCCTTCTCGCGACGGGGCCACGGGCCGGGTAGCCCTCCAGCGACGGAGGGCTACCCGGCCCGTGCCTTCTCCTGGCCCCCGCCCTACGGTTGGTGCGCTCCCGCCCGGCACCGGCACGACAGGAGGACAGCCCATGGTCGAGCCGCTCGGCGACGACGTCCTCGTCGTACCCCCGATGCCCCTGGCGACCGGGCAGCTGCTGGAGTCCGAGGACGACGGCCCGCCGGTCCGGATCACCAAGCTCGAGTTCGTCGTCTCCACCGAGGACGGCAACGAACTGCGGATCCCGCTCGTCCTGCGGCACGGCGCCTGGTGGGCGCCCTGACCCGTCACCCGCGCGGGTCACCTGCACAGATGCCCCCGAAGGTTCACCCTCACCCGGACGGGTGAGTTCCGAGTACGAGCCTTTCAGCCACCCCCCTCGGCACGTCGATACGAGGTCCAACGCCCCGCTGCACCCGCAGCGGAGCAGGCCACGTAACGACGACGAGACCGCCGGGGGACGCTGCAGTGCCTGCATCACGCACGTCCCCCGCCCGTCCGCGTCCGGTCATCAGCGCCCGCGAGGCGCAGGCCTTGCGCGAGGCCATGGCGCTGCGCCAGACGCTCGCCGCCGGTCAGACGCTGACCCCCGCCCAGGCGACCGCACTGCGCACCGCCGCTGCCGCCGCGGTCCGGACCGCTCCCCCCGGCAGCCGGCCCGGGTCCCCCGCCGTCCGCCGGAAGCCAGCGCCCGGTCGGAGCGCCGCGAAGCGTGCGCCGGCCCGCAAGCCGAAGAGCCGGGCGAAGGCCTCCGCGCGTCCGGAGAAGTCGGCTCTCGCCTCGCGCTGGTCCACGCGGCTGGGCGTGGTCGCCATGAGCACCCTGCTGCTCCCCGCCGTCGCCGTCCTGGTGCTGCCCGGCTCCGACGACGGCGGCTCCGCCAACGGTCCGCTCGACGTCACCACGCTGGCCCTGACCGCGCAGAGCTCGCTGCTGGAGCAGGCCGGCCGGTACCGGCAGCTGGAGCAGGAGGTCGCCCAGCGGCAGACCGAACTGCAGCAGGCCCGGGACGCCGAGCTGACCGTCCGCGCCCAGGTCGAGGCCGAGCAGGCCGTCGTCGGCACGACCGCCGCCGACCTGTACCGGTCCGCGCCGGCCGAGCGCTTCCCCGTGCTCGGCCTGGACGTCGAGGACGACGCCGCGACCACTGACGCCCTCTATCGCGAGGCGCTGGCCGAGCGCGCCGAACGGGCGCTGGAGGGTGTGGTGGTGCGCGCGGAGCGGACCGGCACCGCCCTCGTCGCTGCCACCGACCGGGTGGCCGAGGCCGAGGCCGCCGTCGCCGCGGCCAGCGACCTGGCTGCCGGTGTCCTGGCGAAGGTGCGCGACAAGGTCGAGGACCTCAGCCCCGCGGTGACCGCGCAGCTCGCCGCCCTGGGCGGAGGGGCCGGAGTGGAGCAGGATCGCAACAGCCAAGCCCTGGTGCGCTGGCAGACCTACCTCGGCCAGCTCGCCTCGGCCGGGATCGAGCCGCCCTCCGCGGCCGCTCTGGCCGACGCGACCGACCTGCCGTCCGGGCTCTCCCCCGCCCTCGACGCCACCGGCCGGCCGGTGCCGGGGGTCGCCTGGGCCGTGATCGGCAGCAGCCCCGTCACGGTGCTGCCCGCCGAGACCGTCGCCGCCGTCAGCACCGCCCTCTCCCAGGTCGGCAAGCCCTACGTCGACGGCACGTCCGGCCCCGAGACCTATGACTGCGGCGGTTTCACCTCCGCGGCCTGGCTGCTGGCCGGGTACGCCGTCCCCTCGACGCCGGAGAACCAGTGGGCGACCGGCGCACCTGTCGCCCTGGCCGACCTGCAGGTCGGCGACCTCGTCTTCTCCCCGGGCGGCCAGGACGTCGGCATCTACCTCGGCGACGGCGACGTCGTCGGCGCCTCGGCCGGCACCTACCAGGTCGGCGTCCGTTCGGTGCCGGCCGGATCCTCGGCCACCCGGGTGACGTTGCCCGCGCCTGCCCAGACCAACGCTGCGCTGCCTCCGGGTGGCGACACCGGGATCTGCGGCGCGGCCCTGCCCGTGCCGGGTCCGGTCAGCCCGGCCTGGGGCGGCTACGCCAACGGCCAGATCCCCGGCGAGGCACTGTGCGCCCTGGGTGCGGCCCGCCACGCCCTGCGCTGCGACGCCGCGGCGTCCTACGTCCGCATGAGCACGGCGTTCGAGTCGGCCTTCGGGTCACCGCTGTGCATCACCGACTCCTACCGGTCCTACGCCAGCCAGGTGTCGGCGTTCGCCCGCAAGCCGGGCCTGGCCGCCGTGCCCGGCACGTCCAACCACGGGTGGGCCCTGGCGGTCGACCTGTGCGGCGGGATCAACGTCGCCGGGTCGCAGCAGTGGACCTGGATGACGGCGAACGCGGGTCGCTTCGGGTTCGTGCAGCCGGAGTGGGCACGGCCGGGCAACGAGAAGCCCGAGCCGTGGCACTGGGAGTTCGGCTACATCTCCTGAGGATCAGGTCCAGGGCAGGTCGGCGAGGTCCCGCGACGGCAGGGTGACGCTGGCCTCGGTCGTCTCCCCCGCCAGCCGGGCGGCGATCCCGGGGCCGGCACAGGCGACCGGCCGGTGCGGGGTCACCACCACGTGCATGTCGGTCATGGCCAGCCCGGCGGCCGTGATCCGCCGGAGCATCCGCTCGGGCGCGACGAGGGCCGCCGTGGCCAGGACGGGCACCGTGGCGTGCGACCACAGCGCCACGGGCCCCTCGACCCGGAGGTCCAGGGCGACGTCGTGGGCACGGCCGCTCGCGGCCGAACGGGCGCGGTGCACCTCCGCCGGGCCGGCGGCGGTCGAGGGGGTCCACGGCAGGGCCAGGTCACCCCGGAGGACGACGACCCGCCAGCCCACCGACGCGTGCCGGGCGTCGGACCAGTCGAGGACGGCGATGCCCGCGGCCGCCGCAGCGGCGTCGGGCACCGGGCGGTGGGCCACCCAGGACGTGAGGGCGGCGGAGATCCCGGCGGCCGTCGGGGGGACGCCGGCGCGGGTCATGTCGTCGGCCAGCTCGCCCAGCCCGATGCGCACCTGCCGCTCGTCCTCCTCGACGACGACGACGGAGCCGGCGCCCGAGCGCTTGACCAGGCCCACCCGCAGGCGGGGCGTGGCCAGGGAGGGCAGGAGACCGTCGGCGACCTCGCGCAGGTCGGCCACGCCGATCCGCGTCGGCCGCAGCCGCTGCATCAGGCCGGCGGACGAGCCACCGAACCGGGTGTCCGTCACTCGGCGGTTCCGCTGCCGAGGAGGACGCGCACCGCGGCCGGCAGGTCGGGTATGGCGAGCACGCCGGCCAGCTCGGCGGCGCTGAGCCGGACCGGGAGCATGTCCTCGTCCCAGCCGGTCGCCAGCCGGACGCGGGCCGCCGAGGCCGGCCAGACGGCGTCGCGGGCGGCGGCGACGTGGAGTTCGGTGAGCACGTCCTCGAGGTGGATCGCGGCGACGGGGTGCACCAGGCAGCCGGTCAGGGCCGCCCGCACCGCGGTCGCGAGCTGGGTGCGGTGGGTCCCGGTCAGCCAGTACGGCACGAGAACCTCGGAGCCCGGCTCGCCGGCCGGCAGGGCGCTCACGGGCGCCCACCGCGGTCGAGGGGAACGACCCGCACGCCCGCAGGCCCGGTGCCGTCGTCGTCGTTCCCCCGTGGTGTCACGAGGTGGATATCGGCAGCGCGGCACCCCGATCGACCCGTGCGGGGAGCGTTTTCCGCCCCACTCCCAGACTCCACGCGCGTAACCGCCGGGCATCTGGGGCGTTGCCATTCCGTAGCCGCTTCCAGGAGGCACGTCCATGCGCCGCACCGTCACCGTCGCTCTCGCCGTCGCGCTCGCCACGTCCGTGGTCACCGCGGGTTCCGCGGCCGCACAGGGAAAGCCAGGCAGCCAGGGGACGCCCCGCGACGTGATGTTCGTGGGGAACAACTGGGAGGGCACCGCGACCGTCGTCGACGCTCGCACGCACCGCGCCGTCCGGACGCTGGACATGATCCCGGACAAGGCGGAGCGGATGGCCGAGATCCTGACCCATCCGGACAAGCTGGCGTTCTACCTGGCGATCCAGCAGGGCGTGGGCGAGGGGCACGACCAGTACACCGACGACATGTTCACCACCGCCGACGGGCGGATGGTGGCGGTGAGCCGGCCGAGCTTCGCCGACGTCGTCGGCATCGACCTGGCCTCGGGTGCGATCGTGTGGCGCTTCCCGATGGAGGGCTACCGGGCCGACCACATGGGCGTCTCGCCCGACGGGCGGCGCCTGCTGGTCAGTGACTCGACGGCGAACAAGGTGCACGAGCTCGACATCGTGACCGGCGCGAAGCTGCGAGAGTTCGCCAGCGGCGACACCCCGCACGAGAACAACTACACGCGGGACGGCGAGCGGATCTTCCACGCCAGCATCGGCACGGTCTACACGCCCACTGACCAGCCGGTGTTCGACACGAGCAAGGGCGAGCGGGTGTTCCAGATCGTCCGGAACAGCGACATGGGCATCGAGGCCCGGTGGGACATGGGCAAGGAGCTGGCCGAGGCCGGCTACCCCGACATGAGCTCCGCTGTGCGCCCGATGGCCGTCGCGCCGGACGAGCGGTTCGTGTATCTGCAGGTCTCGTTCTTCCATGGGTTCGTCGAGTTCGACACCCAGGCACCGGACGCCGACCCCGCGCAGACCTACGACGGCGAGCCCGCGGTCGGTGCGGTCCGCCGCGTCGTCCCGTTGCCGGACCGGACCAACGGCTTGCCACGGGAGCAGTACGTCCTGGACTCCGCGCACCACGGCCTCGCGATCAACGAGGCAGGGACGACGCTGTGCGCCGCGGGGACGATGTCGGACTACGCCGCGATCGTCGACCGGGAGAGCCTGCGTACGACCATCGTCGACGTGGGCGACAAGCCGTACTGGTCGACCAACGGCGCCGTCGGCGACACGTGCTGGGTGTCGGTCAGCGGCGAGGACAAGGTCGTCGTGATCGACTACTCGTCCGCCCGGACGGTCGCCACCGTGCCCGTGGGCGACCATCCGCAGCGCGTGCGTGAGGGCCTCGTGGCCCGCGACGTCCTGACGTCCTGGAACCGCTGAACCCCGCGGGTCGCCCCTTGTTGATCAGGAGACCTGATCAACAGGGGTCCTGGCTCAGCGTCGATGGTGAGCCAGGACCCACGATGGTGAGCCAGGACGGCGTTCCGGCGGTCAGGCAGCGTCCGACGTCCGGACCGGTTCCGCTCTCGTCACCGTGCGGAAGCGCCGCTCCGTCACGTACGGGGCGGCCAGCAGGCTCCGGATCCGGGTCGCTGTCTGCGGCCACCCAGGGCCGAGATCGTCGTTGACGACGCGGACGACGCGGACACCGGCGTCCCGCAGCCGGTCCTCGCGCCGCTTCTCCTGCCACAGCACTTCACCGGACGGCGACCCGTTCCGGGGATCGGTGTACTTCACCCGCCCGTCGAACTCCACGGCGACCGCCGCCTCCTCGTACCAGGCATCCACGCGTCCGAGGAAGCCGGCGTCGTCATGGATCTCGACCTGCAGGTCCGGGCGCGGCATCCCCGCGAAGAGCAGCGCCAGCCGTCCTCTGGTCTCCAGTGGGGACTCGGCCCGGCCGTCGCTCAGGTCCAGGGCCCGAGCCGCCCCCGAGATGCCCACACGATGGGTGCCGGCCAGGACGGCGCGCAGAAGCTCTGCACGATCGACCTTCAGGGCCCGCATGGCGGCGTCGACGGCGATCACGCTGTCGGTCAGAGACCACTCGCGCGCACAGTCGACCAGCGTCCGCGCCACGGACGTCGTCCCGAATGCCAGCCACGGGCGGACGTCGTCGTCGGGGAGCGCCGCTCGGGCGACGCGGTAGCCACGGCCACGCCGCCACTGGTCGACTGCGGTGACACGGACGTCGCGCGGCTCGGTCCGCGGGACGATCAGGTCGTGCAGACGCGCGGCGGATGCGTGACTCAGCACGGGACCGGATCGGAGGCTCAGCAGCACCGCGAGGCAGTCGGCGAGGTGTTGCTGTCGTGGATCGGTCGTGGCGACGTCGTCCGCAGCGATGTAGACGCCCTTGCGCAAGCGGACCCACCGGCGGGCGCTGAGCTCGGCGCGGACGTCCTCGACCCGGTAACCGACCGCCAGCGCCTCCTTGCTGGTGAAGACGCCGAGACGGGCACTGGCGATGGTTCGCAGCCGCGGATGCACCACAGGAGTGTCGCGACCCATCCGGATGGGTGGCAGGGCACCGGCGAGCTCTGTGGACAACCGTCGTCCTGGCTCACCGTTTCGGGTCCTGGCTCACGGTCGACGGTGAGCCAGGACCCGTAATGATCAGGAGACCTGATCATTACCGCCCCAAGCGGGGGGTCAGTCGACGAGTTCGGCCAGGCGCGTCTTGAGCGCCTGCTCCACCCGGTCGGCGTACACGTTCATGTTCCGCACCGAGGTGTTCAGGTCGGTCGA
Organism: Blastococcus sp. CT_GayMR16; assembly: GCF_004570875.1. Lineage (GTDB taxonomy): Bacteria > Actinomycetota > Actinomycetes > Mycobacteriales > Geodermatophilaceae > Blastococcus_B. Next base: position 29,504 of record NZ_SPQK01000026.1, read on the forward strand.
GAGCTGCGTCTTCGTCTGCCCGCCCCAGGTGGTGAGGTACCAGGTCGCCCAGCCGAGCACGTTGGGCTGACCCGCACGCTGGTCCCGTCGCGCGGACGGGTCGGGGGCGCAGGCGGCCGTCAGGGCGTGCGACAGCAGCGTCTGCTCCGCCTCGCCCATGATCTCGTCGGGCGCCTCGGAGGAGTCCGGCAGCAGGATCTCGGTGGCGTCGGGCCCGCCGTCCAGGGACTGCAGGTTGCGCAGCCCGTTCAGGGTCGCGACCGTCTGCGAGTTGCGCCGCAGGGTCGCCACGCTCTGCCCCATGTAGGCGGCGAGCTCCTTCTCACTGGGCCTGCGCTGGTTCTCGGCGATGAAGGCCGCGATCGCCTTCTGCTGCTTGTGCTCGGTGTCGGCGGCGGTGCGCCCGTGGGCGTTGCGGCCGAGGTCGTGCACCCACTTCGACAGCTGGGTGGCGAGGAACGCCCCGAACGGGACGCCCTTGGTCTCGTCGTACTGGGCGACGGCCTTCAGCACCCACTCGTAGACCTGCTGGCCCAGGTCGTCGGGGTCGGGCAGGTGCAGCCGGATCGTGCTCATGTTGCGCTGCAGCCGCTTGAGGCTCACCGGCCCGTAGTGCCGGCAGAGGTCGTTCAGGAAGTCGGCGGGCAGGTCCCGCGGGGCGCGGCGCCGGACGTCGGTCTCGGCCCGCAGGCCGATGGTCGAGGAGCCGTGGCGGGCGGCCCAGGCGCGGATCCAGTCGGCCAGCACCGAGGCGGACCCGCAGGCGCCGTCGACCCGGTAGAGCCCGTCGCCCTGGTCGTAGCTGACCGTGACGCCGTCGGGAAGTTCGCTGCGGAACTCCTCGAGCGGGAGCTCGTGGTCGACGCGGAAGTGCACCCGGTCGCGGGGCGTGATGGGCGCGAGCGTCCAGCCGTCGGCCTCGGGGAGGCCGCCGAACACGAGCGGCTGGCGGATCCGGTTGCGGTTGTCGGTCTCAGTGGACGTGGGGAAAAGGGTGTCGGACACCGGTACTCCTGGGGACCTACGGGGAAGGAGGGCCTCGGGGAAGGAGGCCCGGAAGTCACTCGGGAGGCCGTCAGGCCGGGATGCGTTCACCCGGGCCGGGCATCCGCGGGGCCGGCACCGGCGAGGCCGGCACGACCGGGAGTCCCTCGAGGACGTCCGCGGCGATGGCGCCACCGGCCGCCTGCTCGATGAGGACGGCGGCCGCAGCGCGCTCGGCGCCACTGGGCTCGGCGGTGTAGACGGGCATGTGGTCGTACAGCGAGGTGAAGATCGCGCTGACGAACGCATAGGCGGCCTGGGCCTGCGGCGAGAACTTGGCGACGGCGGTGCGGGGACCGAGGTCGACGCCGACGGTCACCCGGACGACGCGGTCGTCCTTGCTCAGGCCGGTGACGGCGAAGGAGACCTCATCGTGCTCGGCGGCGAGCGTCGCGAGGGCGGCCAGGCACTTGCGAGTGGCACCACGTCGCGGCCGGAGCTGGACGTGGACGACCACGGTCTCCGGCTCGGCCTGGTTGATGGCCTGGGCGTTGAATGCCTCTGCCTGCGTTGCACTGCGTTCCATGCTGATCGCCCCCTGTCACTTGCTTGAGGGGAAATCTGCCCTATGCCTCGGCAACGAAGGCCACAACACTCGCCGTGTCATACGCAGTTATGCGCGACTACTTCGGCAGAAGTTGCCCGTGTCGGCGCAGCTGAGGACTGGTTCACAGACTCGCTGGCAGGCTCTGCCAAAGCAGAGGTCCCCCAGGCCATGCAGATCTGTCAGGCGGGAGCGTCCTTCGGAGCGTCGACCGGGGTTGCGACAGCCGCAGCGGCGTCGGTCGCTGCGTCGCCGGTCGCGGCGTCGCCGGTCGCCGCGTCGTCGGTCGCCGCGTCGTCGGTCGCTGCGTCGTCGGTCGCGGCGGCGGCCTCGGTCGCGGCCGGCGAGGGAGCGAAGGCGGCGAGGGCGCCGAGACTGTCGGCGGTCACCTGCGCGGCGAGGAGGTTGGCCTCGGCGATCTGCCGGTAGACCTCCTCGCGGTGGATCGCCACTTCGCGGGGGGCCTTGAAGCCCAGTCGCACGGTGCCACCGCGGACCTCGACGACGTGGACCTCGATGTCGTCGCCGATGCGGATCGTCTCGCCGACGCTGCGGGTGAGTGTGAGCACGAATACCCCTCCATGGGTGTCTGTGGAACTAGCCGTCCTTGGCGTTGCCCGTCACACGGGCCGTTCACGAGTGGGAGCAGCCGCGTCACGATGCCACGGCGCCCCGATGGGGTTATCGGCGCAGTGGCCGCCTGATGGGATGCACCCCGTCGGTGAGGACGAGTTGCCGGGCTCGCTGATTGTCGGGGTTGACGACCAGCGGCGCACGCAGGTTCGCCGTCGCCGCGGTGACGTCCCCGTCGGGAACCGTCACCAGGCAGTACAGCGACGCATCCTCCGCCGCCGCCATACCCAGCTCGGTGCAGGCGGCTCCCGGCAGGGCCGGCGCGTAGTCGGGGAAGAAGGACGCGGCGGAGACGGCGAGGAACCGGGGCCCGTCGGGGGCGACGGACTGCAACCAGAACAGGTGGCCACCGCCGTCCGCGGGCACCAGGACGTAGTCGCGGTGCCCGGGAAAGCCGGGGAGCGGCTCCGCGAGATCCAGCACCTGAACGAGCGGCGGCACCGGAACCCGGGCAACCGAGGGCCGCGCGGGTGCCGGCCGCGTCGCGACCGGGGACGGCGTCATGCGGGCAGCCTCCTCGGCGCCTCGGGTGTCGGGTACCGGGACATCAGCGCAGGTAGTCCAGCAGCGTGGGCGTGAGGGCCTTGGCCGTCGCGGCCAGCGCCGCCTCGTACCCGACCTTCTGCATCTGCAGCTGCATGATCGTGTTGGGCAGGTCGATGTTCTCGGTCTCGGCCAGGCGCGACGAGAGCGTCAGGGCACGGTCGGAGTTGACCTGGTCCTCACGGTCGACGCGTGCGGCCCGGGACCCGACGTCGGCGACCGCGGTGAGCATGCCCTTCATGACCACGTCGAGGTCGGCCAGGTGGCCGGCCAGGGCGGTCGGGTTGGCGACCACGTCCGTGGCGATCTTGTCGGCGATGGCGAAGATGTCCGCGCCGGCCGGCCCGAACGCCTGCGGCCCCGGCGTGTCGACCTGGACGACCTCGGTGTCGGACACCCGGCGCGTCACCGGCGGCCCGACCTGGCCCACGTAGGTGCCGGCCGCGTCGTAGGCCTTGCTTCCCGGCGTGACGCCGCCGAACAGCGGCCGCCCCCCGATCGAGCGGTTGGCCAGGCTCAGCAGGCCGTCCCGGAGGGAGGAGACCTCGGTGGCGATCGCCTGGGCGCTGACGTCGCTGTTCGAGCCGGTGTTGCTGCCCTGCACGGTCAGGTCGCGGATGCGGCGCGCCGTGGAGAGCATCTCCTGCAGCGAGGAGTCGGTCTGCTCGAGCCAGCTCTTCGCGTCGTTGATGTTGCGGGACTGCTGAGCAGTGGCGGCCTGGTCCGACCGTGCCTGCATCGCCCGGTTCGTGCCGGTCGGCGAGTCCGACGGCGCATTGATGAGCCGACCGGAGGTGAGCTGCTGCTGCAGCTTCCCGACCGCGTCGAGGTTCCGGTTGAGACCCTGGAGACTGGTGAGCGCGACGGCGCGCTGGGTGATCCGCATTCAGATCAGCGCCCCACGAGCCCGGTGCGGTTGATCAGCTGGTCCAGCGTCTCGTCGATCGCCGTCACCAGCCGACCGGCGGCCGAGTAGGCGTGCTGGAACGACAGCATGTTGGTCATCTCCTCGTCGATGTTGACGCCGGCCACCGACTCGCGGGCTGCGTCGACCTGGGTGCTGATGACCGCCTGGATGTCGAGGTTCCGGCTGGCGACGGCCGCCTGCACCCCGAGCTCGACGATCATCTTCCGGTAGCCCGCATCGGTCCCGGTCGTGGACTGACGCAGCTGCGCGATCGCGTCGGCGTTCCCGTGGTCGAGTGCGGGGACACCGGCGGTCGGGCCCACGCTGGAGGCGGCCACCTTCTTCGGGTCGGTGATCATCACCTTCAGCGACGCCGCCGTGATGGGGCCGCTGGCCGATCCGAGCAGCGGCGTGCCTGCGACCCCGGCCAGGTCGAATCCGGTCGCGTGGGCGGTGTTCAGGCCGGTCGCGAGGCTGACCGCGGTGTCGTCCAGGGCCTTGCGGTAGCTCGGGATGATCGTGGTCAGCGAGTTCAGCTGCCCCTCGGCCGTGCCGCCGGGCCGCACGGTGTAGCCGCCGGAGCCGGTCACGATCCGGGGCGCGTCGGCGGTGACGCCGTCCACGCTGTAGGTGCCCGCGGTCGCCAGGCTCGACGCCGAGGACCCGGACACGAGGGTCATGCCGCCGACGAGCACGTCGACGACGCCGTCGTCGCCGTGCCGCACCGTGGCGCCGACCTGGTCGGCCAGCTTCATGACGAGCAGGTCGCGCTGGTCGGAGAGGTCGTTGGCCGGCAGGCCGCTCTGGTGGGCCCGCTGGATGGCCTTGTTGAGGTCGGCGATGGACGTGGCAGAGGCGTTCACATCGGCCACGAGGACGTCGAGGCTCTCGCGGGACTGCGTCCACTGCGCGCCGAGCGAGGCCTGGCTGAAGTGGATGCCACCGACCAGGGTCTCCAGGCGCTTGAGCATCTGCCCGCGGGCGGCCTCGTCCTGGGGCTGGTTCGCGACGTCCTCCCAGCCGGACCACATGTCCGCCAGGAGGCTCTGGATGCCGGTGTCGCCGGGCTCGCGGAAGGCCTGCTCGACCAGCTCGAAGGTCTCGTTCTCCACGGTCAGCCGGGCGCTGTTGGCATGCTCGGTGTGCCCGCGGCCCTCGAGGAAGGCGTCCCGGATCCGGGTGACCTCGTCGGCGCTCACGCCGCCGCCGATGCCGTTGCTAGTGGAGAAGAAGGCCGGGACGACGCTGCCGCCGATGGCCGCGAGGTCGACCCGCTGGCGGGAGTACCCCTCGGTGTTGACGTTGGCGATGTTCTGGCCGGTCACGTCCAGCGCGCGCCGCTGCGCCCAGAGGGCGGTGGTGGCCGCGTTCAGCGACGAGAACGTGCTCACGTGGACTCCTCGCTGACGCTCGTCGTGTGCGTTCGCATGGCTCCGTTGCCCATCGGTGAACTCGCAAGCTCGTTCACAGCGCACCGTCCAGGGTGACGGCGCGGTGCGAACCGTCGTCCGTGCGACCGGTCGAGCCGTAGGTGCCGGCATTCGGGGTCTTCACCGACAGCAGGGCGTCACCGATGGCGGCCAGGCCGCCCTCGATCAGCTCCCGGTTGGCGTCGGAGAGGCTGCGCAGGTCGGTGACGAGGACGAGCAGCGCCTCGTGGTGCTTGGCGAAGAGGTCGTTCCACGGCGCCGGAGCGGCGTCGGCGACCTGACGCAGGGACGGGTTGGCACCCAGGCCCAGCTTGACGGCGATGGCCTCGGTCGCGGCGGCGCGCTCCACCTCGAGCGTGCGGAGCTGGTCGAGGACCACCTCGATCTCGTGGGCGATGCGCGCCAGCCAGCGGGTCTTGCCCGTCAGGATCAGGTACTGCTTCTCCTCGGCCTTGAACAGCAGCAGGTCCAGGAGCTCCTGCTCCCGCCACAGCAACGTCGACAGGTGCTGGTAGTCCACGTGTCCACCGCCCTTCCGTCGTGTCTCTCCGCATCGCACCGGGGGCCACTTCTGGCAGCTCCCGGCGGATCTTCGTCGACCTGCCATCGGCATGCCGTCGCGAGCCCTCAAGCCGAAGCCGACAACTCGGTGCTCAAGTCGAAGAGGAAATGTGCCGACAGCGGTGCGATCCGGGCCACGGTCAGCCGAGAAGGAGGACGTGAGCCCGACCCGTGCCCTGGCGGCCGACCGCCCCCTGCGTGAGCGGCCCCTGCGCGATCGAAATCAGCGCGAACGGACCCCGAACGCCCGACCGCAACAGTCGGCGCGGGGCCGGTCGCAGCAGGAGATCGACGCGCTCGTGACCGAACACCTGCCCCTGGCGTCGTTCGCGGTCAACGCCGTGGCGGCGCGCATCTCGCTGCCCGGCCACGTCAGCCGCGACGACCTCCTCTCCTGTGCGCACGTGGCACTGGTCGAGGTCGCCAAGCGGTTCGACCCCTCCGCGGGAGCCTCGTTCGCCACCTATGCCCTGGCCCGACTGCAGGGGGCGGTGCTCGACGAGCTGCGCTCCGGCGACTGGGCCAGCCGGTCGGTGCGCGCTGCGGCCCGACGCAGCGATGCCGCGGCCGACGCACTCACCATCTCCCTCGGCCGGCCTCCCACGCGGGAGGAGCTCGCCGTCAGCCTCGGCGTCCCCCGCAGCGAGCTCGACAGCCTGCAGGTCGACGTCCACCGGGCCGTCATGGTCAGCATCGACGCCGAGACCGGTGGCGACGGCACGTCGCTGGACCTTCCCGACACCGGGGAGTCCCCCGAGCGCGCCCTGCTGCGCGGCGAGCGGGCTCGCTACCTGCACGAAGCGATCCGTGCACTGCCCGACCGGCTCGACGAGGTCGTGGAGCGCAATTTCTTCGGTGACGAATCACTGACCGACATCGCCGATGACCTCGGCGTCACACTCTCGCGCGTCTCGCAGATGCGAGCACGCGCGTTGACCCTCCTGCACGCCGCGATGAGCGAGGTGTGGGAGGGCCGGCCGGTCCCCGCCGACGGCGGGGTCCGTGCCCGGAACCAGCAGAAGAGTTACGTGGACCGGGTTGCCGGCCGCGCTCCGACGCCGGTCACGGTCCCCCGCCAGCGGGCGGGATGGCCGATGGCCGGACACGGGACGGCCCAGCCCGCCTGAGCTACGCCCGACCAGGTGAAACGGCCGAGAAATGCGGTCGTTCGCCTCAAGGTGCGGCCCACCCGGGCCGTAATGACCACTGAGACAACACAACCACCCGCAGCACGGATGCAGCGGGATCTCCAGAACCCCTTCCAAGGAGGAACATCGTGGGTCTGCGCGTCAACAACAACATCGCGGCGCTCAACGCGTACCGCAACCTGTCCGTCACCGACGGCCAGATGAGCAAGTCGCTGGAGAAGCTCTCCTCCGGCTTCCGTATCAACCGCGCTGCAGACGACGCGGCCGGCCTCGCCATCTCCGAGGGTCTGCGCTCGCAGATCGGTGGCCTCAAGGTCGCCGTCCGCAACACCCAGGACGGTATTTCGGTCGTGCAGACGGCTGAAGGTGCGCTCACCGAGACGCACAGCATCCTGCAGCGCATGCGCGACCTGGCTGTCCAGGGCTCGAACGACGGCGGTCTGAACACCGACGCCAAGGGCAACATCCAGTCCGAGATCACGCAGCTCAAGTCCGAGCTCGACCGAATCGCGAGCTCCACCACCTTCAACGGCAAGAAGCTCCTCGACGGCAGCTACCAGGCCAGCTTCCAGGTCGGCGCCAACGCCGGCGAGACCATCGCCGTCAGCATCGGCACCGCCATGGGCGCGGCCGGCCTGAAGGTCGACGGGGTCGACGTGACCGGTGCGGGGGCCTTCGCCTTCCAGACCGGCACCGCCGCCGCGTCGGGCAAGGCCGTCATCTCCACCGCGGCGACGACCGCCGCCGCCGCGGTCATGACGATCACCGAGACCACCGCCGGGTCCGCCGCCGACTGGAGCACCGGTTCCGGCTCGGTCGCCGCTTACCAGTCGCTGTCGGGCACGATCGGGTTCGGCGGCAAGACCCTGGACCTGGGCGCCGTGGACTACGGGTCGGCCACCACCGCCACCCAGGCGCTGGCTGCCCTGAACACCGCCGCGCAGGCCGCGTTCGGTCTGGCCTCCGGTGTCAACCCGTTCGCGGGTTCGACCACCGGCGTGACCTTCACGGTGCCCGCCGTGGCAGTCGCGGGCTACACCACGGCCAGCGGTTTCGCCCTGAGCTCCTCGGCCGGCGACGTCGCCAAGGCCACCCCGACCTTCACCGCCGCCAGCGGTGCGGACGCAGCCATCGACCTGCTGGACACGGCCATCAAGAAGGTCTCCACCCAGCGGGCCGACCTCGGTGCGATCCAGAACCGGTTCGACCACACCATCAACAACCTCAACGTCGCGGTCGAGAACCTGACCGCCTCCGAGAGCCGCATCCGCGACGCCGACATGGCGCAGGAAATGGTCCAGTTCACCCGGAACCAGATCCTGTCGCAGGCCGGCACCGCGATGCTCGCGCAGGCCAACCAGGCCTCGCAGGGTGTCCTGCAGCTGCTCCAGGGATGAGCTAGCCGACAGCTAGGCGCAGCTCCACCCGGGTGAGGGGGGAGGCCCACCGGCCTCCCCCCTCACTCACACCCGCCCGATCCGCGTACCGACCCAGGAGGCAGACATGAGCATGAGTGTCGACGGACTGGTGTCGGGCATGGACACCACGAGCCTGATCAACCAGCTCATGCAGGCCGAGGCCGGGCCGCAGACGGCTCTCAAGACCAAGCTCGCGGCGTCGCAGAACAACGCGTCGGCCTACCGCACGGTCAACACGACCTTCCTCGCGGTCACCGCCGCCGCCGAGGCCCTCACCGCGGCGTCCCTCACGGCCGCCCGCAAGGTCAGCGCCAGCAACTCCAGCGTCACCGCGAGCGCCGGCACCACCGCCGTGCCGGGCGCCGCCATCAACTTCACCGTCACGAACCTGGCGAGCACCCAGTCCGTCCTCAGCAACACCGAGTGGAGCTCGGCCACCGCCGACGTGCGCACGGTCGAGCCCGCCTGGCCGATCGAGATCCTCAACAGCGACCTGACGTCGCGCGGCACCGTGAGCGTCCCGCCCGGCGCGACCCTCGCCGAAGCCGTCGCAGCCATCAACACGGCGAACCTGGGCGTGAAGGCCTCCACCGTGAGCACCGGCGGCGGCAAGTACCGCATGCAGCTGACGAGCGCGACCCCGGGCGCCGAGGGCACGTTCATCGTCAAGAGCGCCACGGAGACCCCGGCCACCGCCGGCACGAAGTTCGTCCAGACCAGCGCGGGCCAGGACGCCACCCTCGACCTGGGTGGCGGCGTCGTCGCCACGTCCACGAGCAACACCTTCGCCGACCTGCTGACCGGCGTCTCGGTCACCGTGTCCAAGGTCGATCCCGCCGCGGTGACCCTGACCGTCGCCAGCGACACCGACTCGGTGACCAGCAAGGTCCAGGCCCTCGTCGACGCGATGAACGCGGCGCTCAGCACGGTGAAGACCTACACGTCCAACGCCAGTGGCAGCACGGCGGCGCTCAAGGGCGACTACTCGGTCACGTCGCTCGCGGGCAAGCTGCTCGACGCGGTGTCGAGCGCGGTGGGGGCCGACGGTTCCCCGGCCCAGGTCGGCTTCCAGCTCAGCAAGGACGGCAAGGTCACCTTCGACAAGGCCAAGTTCGCCACCGCGCTCAAGGACAACCCGGCCCTGGCGCAGCGGATGGTGGGCGGCACGCTCGGCAGCTTCGGCCCGGACGGCGTCGTCGGCGGCACGGACGACGTCGCCGCCACCACGGGCATCGCCGGCCGCATCCTCGCCGTCTCGAAGTCGGCGTCCGACGCCACGACGGGGACGCTGGTCGCCCTCGCCAACGGCCAGGACACCATGGGCAAGGACATCAAGGACCGCATCGCCGCGTGGGACCTGCGCCTGGCCAAGCGCAAGGAGACGCTCACCCGCCAGTTCACCGCCATGGAGACGGCGCTGAGCTCGCTCAAGAACCAATCGACCTGGCTCGCCGGGCAGATCAACTCGCTGTCGTCGTCGTCCTGATCCCCCGCAGACCCTGCTCGATCTTCCCCACGCTCCAGGAGAAATCTCGATGAGTGCCGCATCCCTCCGCGCCCGCTACCTCGGCGACTCCGTCGCGACGAGCTCGCCGCAGCAGGTGCTGGTGATGCTGTACGACCGACTGGCCCTCGACCTCGAGCGCGCCCAGAAGGCCGTCGCCGCCGGCGAGCGCGAGGCGGCCAGCGAGCAGCTGCAGCACGCCCAGGCGATCGTCCTGGAACTGCTGTCCAGCCTCCAGGTCGAGGCCTGGGAGGGCGGCCCGCGGCTCGCCTCGCTGTACAACTGGCTGATCGGCGAGCTCGTGCAGGCCAACATCAAGCTCGACACCAACCGGATCTCCGCCTGCCGCCAGGTGGTCGAGCCGCTCCGTGACGCGTGGCGCCAGGCCGCCGCCTCACTGGCGGGCAGTCCGTCATGACCGGCCGGCGCCCCTTCGAGGGCGCGCACCAGCAGCCGACCCCGATCAACTGGACGGTCGTCCTGGACCACCTCGAGGGCGAGGTCCTCGCGGCCGAGGAGACGATGGCGCGCGGACGCGCCGACGAGATCGCCGCCTGGGGACGACGCGCCGACGACTGGGTCCCGCCGTCCAGCCTGGGCACGATCCCGACCGACCTGCGCGAGCGGGCGGCCCGCCTCCTGCAGCACCAGCTCGCCGTCGCCGAGGCGCTGATCGAGCGGATCACGCAGTCCCAGCGCCAGCGTGACGTCGCCGCCCGGATGTCCTACGCACCCGCTCGCCCGGTCGCCTCCTTCATCGACAAGGCGCTCTAGACCGCTCTCCCCCGTCGCCCCGTCACCCGCCCTGCCGGTGACGGGGCTCTTGTGCGTTCTCGGCGTCCTTCGGCGTCCAGCGGCCTGATCGTGCACGGAAGGTGCCAACTCCCCCGCCCCCGTCGGCTCAGGACACGGCGAGGTCACCGCTGGTCACATGCACCACGGCGATCTCCTGCGACCCGGGCGCCCCTCCTGTGGGGGACCCGCGGTCACCCCCGGAGAGCCGGGTGCCGATGAGGCAAGAGCACGGACAGCACCACTTCGCCACGGATCGGCGGACCCCGCACTCGCTCGCGAGTGCCTTCCGCATACCCGGAGGTCGATCGTGTTCTGCTGCATCCGTCGGCGACCCGTTCCATGATCAACGACTCCACCTCGACGGCCCTGCACGCCGCCCTCTCCGGGCTGGCGCAGCGCCAGCGGGTCACCGCGGACAACATCGCCAACATCCAGACTCCCGGATTCCTCGCCGGCCGCGTCGACTTCGAGTCCTCGCTGCGCGGGGCACTCCGCAGCGGTGAGGCCCCCGCGGTCAACGGCGGTACGACCGCCCGTTCGCTCGAGCCGACCAACACCAACGGCAACAACGTCAACCTGGACCAGGAGACGGTCATCGCCACCGAGACCGGCCTGCGGTACCAGCTCGCCCTCAATGCGCTGGACGGCAAGTACAACGTCCTGCGCAGCTCCCTCAGGACGCAGTGAGATGGCCGTCTTCGACACCCTCGGCATCTCGGCGTCCGGCCTCATGGTCAACCGCAAGTGGATGGACGCCGTCTCGGACAACATGTCCAACCTCAACACGGTCAACCCGTACGAGGCCGAGCCCTTCCGCGAACGGCTGATCGTCGCCCAGGCCGTGGACTACGGCTCCGGGACCGGCGGCGTGCGCGTGGCCCGGGCCGAGTTCGGCGGGGACCCCCAGGGACGCATCGTCTACGAGCCCGACCACCCGCTGGCCAACGAGGAGGGGTACGTCCGGTACCCCGACATCGACATGGGTGACCAGATGGTCCAGCTGATGATGGCCCAGCGCGGCTACCAGGCGAACCTCGCCGTCGTCGAGCGGGCCACCAACGCGTACCAGGCCGCTCTGCGGCTCGGGAAGGGCTGACCATGACGTTCCCCCTCGGCGGCATCATGCCCGTCGGTGTCGGCGCCACCTCCGGTGTGGCCGGCGCACTGACCGGCGTCCCGCAGGCGCAGAACTCCGACGGCTTCGCGGCCGTCCTGGCGTCGTCCATCGACGGGCTCCAGGGTGCGCAGAAGACCGCGGACACCCTGGCGACCCAGGCCGCCACCGGCGACCTGAAGGACGTGCACGACTACATGATCGCCAGCAACGAGGCAGCGCTGGCGACCGAGATGGTCGTGACGATCAAGAACAAGGCCGTTGAGGCGTTCAACGAGATCATGAGGATGCCTGTCTGATGAAGTCGGCACTCGCCGGGACGCTGGAGCGCGCCCGCTCTACGTTCTCAACGATCAGCTTGGGGCAGAAGGTCGTCATCGGCCTTCTGCTCGTCGGGCTGCTTCTCGGCGGGTTCTTCTTCTTCCGCTGGATCACCGCCCCCACCCAGGCCCCGCTGTTCTCCAACCTCGCGTCGGCGGACGCCTCGGCGATCGTCGACGAGCTGAACGCCGCCGGTGTCGCCTACGAGCTCACCGACGGTGGCCAGACGATCATGGTCGCCCAGGACTCCGTCTACGACCTGCGCCTGAGCATGAGCGGCAAGGGACTGCCGGCCGGCCAGGACACCGGGTACGCCCTTCTGGACCAGCAGGGCATCACCACGAGTGAGTTCCAGCAGCAGACGACCTACCAGCGGGCACTGGAGGGTGAGCTGTCCAAGACCCTCGAGGCCCTGGACGGCGTGCAGACGGCGGTCGTGCACGTCGCCCTCCCCAAGGACGAGGTGTTCGTGACCGAGCAGTCCAAGCCCACGGCGTCGGTCATGCTGACGCTGGCGGCCGGCACGGCTCTGAGCGGCGAGCAGATCCAGGCGGTCACCAACCTCGTGTCCTCCAGCATCCAGGACATGGACCCCGATCAGGTGACCGTCACCGACTCCACCGGCCAGGTACTCGCGGCGCCCGGAACTGGCGTCACTGCCGCGGCCGGCGACGCCCGGTCGCAGGTCGAGCAGGAGTACGAGGGGCGCCTTTCGGCGAGTGCGCAGAGAATTCTCGACTCCGTCCTCGGCCGGGGCCGCTCGGTCGTGTCGGTGCGCGCGGACGTCGACCTGTCCCAGCGGCAGTCGACGTCGGAGACCTACACCTACCCCAACGGCGCCCCGCCGCTGTCGTCGAGCACCACGACGGAGGCCTACACGGGAAGTGGCACGCCTGTGGGCGGCGTCCTCGGACCGGAGAACATGCCCGACGCGGCGGCCAACGCCGGTGGGGGCGGCTCTACCTACAACAAGGGACAGACGACCGAGAACAACGCCGTCGACAAGACAGTGGAGACCGTCGAGTCCGCGCCGGGCGTGCTCAACCGGCTCACGATCTCGGTGGTGATGGACGACGCCGTCGCCGCGAACCTCAACCAGCAGCAGATGCGCGACCTCATGACCACAGCCGTCGGTCTCGACACGGCACGCGGCGACGCCATCACTGTCGCCTCCCTGCCGTTCGACACCACGGCCGCCGACGCTGCCGCCGCGGACATGGCGGCCGCCCGCGCGGCCGACGCCAGCGCCCAGATGTGGTCGATGATCCGCACCGGCGGCATCGCGGCCGGCATCGCGCTCGTCGTCCTCCTGGTGTGGCTGCGCTCCCGCCGTCAGGAGGAGATCGAGGACGACTACGAGCCCCTCGAGCTCACCGACGACATGCTCGCCGAGCTGGACCGGCTCCGGATCTCCAGCACCCGCGAGGAGCTCCGCCCCAAGGTCGATACCGCAGCCATGGAACTCGAGGCCGCCGAGCGGCAGAAGGTACGGGGGGAGATCTCCACCATGGTCAGCGAGCGTCCCGACGAGGTCGCGGCGATGCTCCGCGGCTGGTTGAGCGAGAACAAGTCGTGAGCGAGCGCGCGAGCTCACGCATGAGCCCAGCACGGCCCGGTATGGCGGCGACGAGCGTCAGCGAGGAGTCGTCATGACGATGGCAAGCATGGAGCAGCTCGTCGGGATCGGCGGGGCAGCGTCCAACCTGCCCGCCGTCGCGGCGCCTCCCGCGCGCGCCGAGCTCCCCGGCCTGCGCAAGGCCGCCGTCTTCCTCGCCCAGATGAGCAAGGAGGAGGCCGGCGTCCTGCTGTCCAAGCTCCGGCCGCGCGAGGTCGAGTCGCTCACCCGCGAGCTGATGCGCCTGGGCTCGGTCGAGTCCGAGGACGTCGACGGCGTCATGAACGAGTTCCACGGCCTGATGACCGCACAGCACTTCATCGGCCGCGGTGGCGTGGACTTCGCCCGCGAGATCCTGGCCGCGGGCCTGGGCGAGGACAAGGCCGAGGGCATCCTGTCGCGGCTCAACGTCGTCTACACCGAGGTCCCGTTCGCCTCGCTGCGCAATGCCGACACCCGCCAGCTCGTGACGTTCCTCAAGGACGAGCACGCGCAGATCATCGCCCTGGTGCTCGCGCACCTCACCGCAGGGCAGTCGGCCGAGGTGCTCTCCGGTTTCGCGCCGGAGCAGCAGGCCGAGGTCGCCCACCGCATCGCCACCATGGACCGCACCTCCCCGGAGATGGTCCGGCTGGTCGAGGAGGAGCTGGGCCGCCGGATGGGCTCGCTGCTCGCGCACCAGGACATGACCACGGTGGGTGGCGTCGAGACCCTCGTCGAGATCATCAACCGCTCGCCGCGGCCCACGGAGCGCTCCATCCTCGAGTGGCTGGACAACACCGACCCCGAGCTCGCCGAGCAGGTCCGGTCGCAGATGTTCGTCTTCGAGGACATCGTCACGATCGACGACCGGTCCCTGCAGCAGGTGCTGCGCGAGGTCGAGGCCAACGACCTGGCCACGGCGCTCAAGGGTGTCCGGCCCGACGTCCGCGACAAGGTCGTCCGGAACCTCTCCGAGCGCGCCTCCGAGAACCTCAACGAGGAGATCGAGCTGCTCGGCCCGGTGCGCACCCGCACCGTCGAGGAGGCCCAGGCGAAGGTCGTCACGGTCATCCGGACGCTCGAGGAGCAGGGCGTGCTCACGCTGACCCGCGGTCAGGACGATGAGTTCGTTGCGTGAGGGAGTGCTGCTGCGCGGCAGCGGAGCAGAGCGGGCCACGCCGTATCGCGAGCAGGGTCCGGTCCAGCACCACATTCCCCAGCAGCAGACGCAGCCCCGCGAGGAGCACCTCCAGGTCGAGGAACGGCGGTCGACCATCCGCCGGGCCGCCGATCTGCCGGTCGTGGGCGGCGGCGCCTCCTTCCGGCTCGGCGACGTGTACGCCGAGGAGCTGGAGCGGCTGCGCCAGCACGCCCACGCTGAGGGCTTCGCCGCCGGCCACGCCGAGGGCATGGGTGCGGCCGCCGCGGTCGTCGCCGAGGCGGAGCGGGCGGCCGCCGAGAGGCTGGCCGACGTCCAGGCGCGGTGGGAGCGGCGGGTCGCCTCGGCGACGGCCGCGCTCGGCGCTGCGGTGACCCGGCTCGACGAGGCCGTCGTCCCCGTCGCCGACGAGGTGCGCGAGACGATCATCGGGATGGTCCTGACGCTGGTCGAGGACATCCTCGGCCGGGAGCTCGCCCTGGCCGAGTCCCCCGTGCTCGACGCCGTCCGCCGTGCGCTGGCCCTGTGCCCGTCCGACTCGCCGACCGTCGTCCGCGTCCACCCCGACGACCTCGCCGAGATCCCGGCCGAGGCGCTCGCCGAGCTGCCGGACTCCGTCCGGGTGCTCGGCGACCCGGCCGTCGAGCGGGCCGGCGCGGTGGCCGAGACCGGTCCTCGCCGCATCGACGCCCAGCTGATGTCGGCTCTCGAGCGGGTCCAGGCGGTCCTGACCTCATGAGTCTCCCCAGCGCCCTGATCACGCGGGCCCGCGCCGCGGCCCGGCCGCAGGTGACCGGTTCGGTCAGCGGGGCCATGGGCCTGACGATGACCGTCGACGGCCTGTCCGCCGCGGTCGGCGACCTCGTGGAGGTCAACCCGGGCGAGCGGGGGCTGCTGGCCGAGGTGGTCGCGGTCGGCCGCGACCGGCTGACCTGCATGCCGCTCGGCACGCTCTCCGGCGTGCACGCCGGCGCCCCCGTCCGCGCGACCGGCATGCCGCTGCAGGTGCCGGTCGGCGAGGCACTGCTCGGCCGGGTGCTCGACGGGCTCGGCCGGCCGGTCGACGGCGGTCCGCCGCTGGGCTCCCGCGTCTCCTACGTCGACCTGGCCAGCGAGACCCCGCACGTGCTGTCGCGCAGCCGGGTCGACGAGCCACTGACCTTCGGCGTGCGCGCCCTCGACACCCTGGTCCCCTGCGGCAAGGGACAGCGACTCGGCATCTTCGCCGGTTCGGGCGTCGGCAAGTCCAGCCTGCTGGCCCAGATCACCCGCGGCACCGACGCCGACGTCCGCGTCATCGGCCTGATCGGCGAGCGTGGTCGTGAGGTCCGCGAGTTCATCGAGGAGAACCTCGGGCCCGAGGGCATGGCGCGCACCGTCGTCGTCGTCGCCACCTCCGACGAGCCGCCGCTGGTGCGGCTGAAGGCCGCATTCGTCGCCACCCGTATCGCCGAGGCGTTCCGTGACCAGGGCCGCGACGTGCTGCTGCTCATGGACTCGATCACCCGCACCGCGATGGCCCAGCGCGAGGTCGGCCTGTCGGCGGGCGAGCCCCCGGCGACCCGCGGCTACCCGCCGAGCGTGTTCGCGATGATGCCGCAGCTGCTGGAGAAGGCCGGTACGGGAGTCACCGGGTCCATCACCGGGCTGTACACCGTCCTGGTCGAGGGCGACGACCACAACGAGCCGATCGCCGACACCGCCCGCTCGATCCTGGACGGGCACATCGTGCTCACCCGCAAGCTGGCCACCGTCGGCCACTTCCCGTCCATCGACGTCCTCGAGTCGATCTCCCGGGTGGCAAGTGCCGTCGTCCCGCCGGAGCAGATGGCCGACGCCCGCGAGGTCCGCCGGCTCATGGGCGCGCTTCGCGACGTCAAGGAGCTCATCGAGATCGGCGCGTACCAGACCGGCACCGACCCCCTCGTCGACCGCGCCCGCCAGCTCGCGCCGTCGATCGAGTCGTTCCTGCAGCAGCCCATGGGCGAGTCGACGCCGCCGGAGGAGTCCTGGTCGTGGTTGCAGCGGATCGTGAGGGGCGCATGACAGCCCGATCGACGTGGCCGCCCGAGTTGCGCGGGGGTATGGCGTGAAGCGCGCCGTCTTCCGGCTGCAGCCGGTCCTGGAGCTGCGCCGCACCGAGGAGCGCGCCGCCGCGGCCGCCGCAGCGCAGGCCGCGAACACCGCTGCCGACGCCGACCGCCGGGCCACCGACTACGAGACGGCGCTGGCCGGCGCCTCCCTTCCGCGCATGCTGCCCGCCCGCGACTTCGTCCTCGCGATGACGCTGCTGCGCACCGCCGCGACCGACGCCTCCGACGCCCGCTCCCTGGCCACCGCGCAGGCGGAACAGGCCGAGCTCGTCCGTGCCCAGTGGACGGCGGCCGCCCAGCGCACCAAGGGCATGGAGAAGCTGCGCGAGCGACACCAGGTCGCCCTCCAGCACGCGGAGGACGCCGCCGAGGAGCGGGCGGTCGACGACCTCGTCACCGGCCGCGCCGGCCGGGCGAAGACCACCGGAACCGACGTCGCCGAGGGGGTCTCGTGGACGGAGTGACTCAGGTCCAGACCCGGATCAGCGAGATCCAGTCGCGCTTCCTCTACGCACCGAAGTCGACGGGCTCCGGCGACTGGGCGAGCGCGGCCGCGGCCGCCGGCCTCAACTCCACTGGCGCGACCTCGGCCGGGAGTTCGACTGCGTCGGCCTCGGAGAGCGCAGTCGTCGCCGAGGCGCAGAAGTACATCGGGGTGCCCTACCTCTGGGGTGGCACCGACCCGTCGAAGGGCCTGGACTGCTCCGGCTTCACGCAGCAGGTGTTCGAGAACCTGGGCATCGACCTGCCGCGGACTTCCTCCCAGCAGGCGACCGCCGGTCGTCCGGTCGCGTCGGTCGCCGACGCCCGCCCGGGCGACCTGGTGTTCTTCGACTACTCGTCGGATCGGCCGGGCATCGATCACGTCGGCATCTACCTCGGGGACGGCAAGATGATGGACTCGCCGAAGCCCGGGGACACCGTGGGTGTCCGCAACGTCGGCACACCCACCCTCATCCGCCGCGTGCTTCCCGAACCGACGCTGTCGGCCGCTTCGTCGAGCGGTGGCGCGGCGCTGGCCGGCGTGCCCTATGCCGACCTCTTCAGCCGGGCGGCCAGCCGGTACGGGGTGGACGCCTCACTGCTCGCGGCGGTCGCGTCGCAGGAGTCGAGCTTCAATGCCTCGGCGGTCTCCCCGGCCGGCGCCCAGGGGCTCATGCAGTTCATGCCCGCCACGGCCAAGGGGCTCGGCGTCAACGCCCTCGACCCGAACTCGGCCATCGACGGCGCGGCCCGGTACCTCAGCCAGCTCACCAAGCAGTTCGGTTCCACCGACCTGGCGCTGGCGGCCTACAACGCCGGCCCCGGCACGGTGAGCCGCTACGGCGGGATCCCGCCCTACCCCGAGACCCAGAACTACGTCCGAAGCGTGATGAGCAAGGCGGAGGCCTACCGATGAACGAGCTCGCGAGTCCATCCAGGAACGCAGCACCGTTCGGTCACGAGGCCGACGAGCGACAGCGAGGAGGACCCGTGACCGAGCTCGCGAGGGAACACAGGGACAGAGCACCGGTGGTCGCGACAGCGACGAGCCCCGGCGAGGAGACATCGTGACCGCTCCCGTGATCCCGTCCGCGCCAGGGGCTCGGACGACGTCCGCGAGCGGTGCTGCATCTCGCAGCAGCACCGGACCCTCGCCCTTCGCCTCGATGCTGGACGACGCGCTGTCCGCCGACCGGCCCGCGGGCCGCGGTCCGGCTGACCGGGGCGTGGAGCGGCGCACCTCCTCGGACGAGCGGGACGCCCGCGCGGCGGACCGCGCTGCCGACACGGCCGACCGCGCCGCCGACCGGGTGGCCGACAGGGCCGACCGCGCCGTCGACCGGGCCGCTCACCGGGCGGAGCGCGCAGCTGCGCACGCCGCCTCCCGTGCGGGCCGGGCCGGCGACCGGCCGTCCGGGACGTCCGACGTTCCCGAGGGCGACGGTCCCGTCGGCGACGCGAAGACCGTGGTCGCCCCCGAGACCCCCGTGTCAGCAGCGCCCGAGGCGAGCACGGAGCCGGTCCCCTCCGGACTGCCGGCCGCCGTATGGGCGCTGTTGATGGGTGGCCCTGCCGTGGTCCCGGTGCAGACCGAGGTTGCGCCGGGGACGACCGACGCGACCACAGCGGTCGCACCGGTCGCTGCGGTGGCTGCCGCCTCGGCCGATCCGACGGACCTGCCTGCCGGCCCGCCCGTCGTGCCGGCCGGAGCCGCTGCCGCGGAGACCGTCGCCGTGCCGGCCGCCGGGCCCGCCGCACCGCCC
>NZ_SPQK01000027.1 GCF_004570875.1 Blastococcus sp. CT_GayMR16
GGTCGCGCAGCCAGTCGAGCACGGTCGCCGCGTCGATACGGTCAGCGTGCGCGACCCCGGCGTCACCACCGCCGGGGACGCCATCGTCGGCGGGCTGAACGCCACCGACGAGGGCCGGCCGCGCGCGCTGGCGGCGGCCGATGCGATCCGGCGGGTCAGCCCGCTGACCGATCTGCGCCCGCAGTCGGAGGAGACCGCCGATCTCGTCGTCCTGGCCCGCCCGTGGGCCGCCTCGGACCCGCTGGCCGCCGCCGCCCACCGCGTGCACGTGCCGCACCTGGTGGCGACCGTCCGCGGCGAGGTCGGCATCGTCGGGCCGCTGGTCGTGCCCGGTGTGACCAGCTGCCTGCGGTGCGCCGATCTGCACCGGCGCGACGCCGACCCGCGCTGGCCCCGCCTCGCCGCGCAGCTCACGGCCACCGAACCGCCGCCCAGCGGCGCCACCGTCACCTGCCTGCTCACCGCCGCCACGGCGGCCCTCGAGGTGCTGGCCTACCTGGACGGCGCCGCGGCCCCGGCCGTGCTGGACGCGACCGTGGAACTTCGGCCACCGGACCTGCGACCGCGGCTCCGGAGGTGGCCGCCGCACCCCGCCTGCGGCTGTGGTGCAGGGTGCGAGGAACACTCCGCTGGATGAAATCAGCCCGTCGCGCCGGGCCCGGAGCACCGTCTCCGGGCGCAACCGCCTCCCGACAGGGAACAATGGGCGGCTGACCGAGCTCACCAGCTCACCCGAGACGACACGGCAACGCCCTTCCGGGCGCGGGGGCCGGCGAGGAGGACGCGTGAGTGACGACGGACCGGCGATGCCGCGAGGCTCGGTCTCCCGGACCGCACGCCTGGCATCGCTCCCCCTGGGGGCGGCCGGCCGTGCCACGCTCGGGCTGGGCAAGCGGCTCTCCGGCCGGGACGCGGACGCCGTCACCGCCGAGCTCCAGCAGCGGACGGCGGAGCAGCTGTTCGCTGTCCTCGGGCAGCTCAAGGGCGGAGCGATGAAGCTCGGCCAGACACTGTCGGTCTTCGAGGCCGCGGTGCCCGACGAGGTCGCCGCCCCCTACCGCGAGGCCCTGGTGAAGCTCCAGGAGGAGGCGCCGCCGATGCCGGTGCGCACCGTGCACGCGGTGCTCGCCCAGCAGCTCGGTGGCACCTGGCGGCAGCGGTTCGCCGACTTCGACGACGCACCGGCGGCTGCGGCGAGCATCGGTCAGGTCCACCGCGCCACGTGGCGGGACGGCCGCGACGTCGCCGTCAAGATCCAGTACCCGGGCGCCGGGACGGCACTGATGGCCGATCTCAACCAGCTCGCCCGGTTCGCGCGACTCTTCTCCGCCCTCTTCCCCGGCATGGACGTCAAGCCGCTGATCGCCGAGCTCAAGGCCCGGGTGGTCGAGGAGCTGGACTACGGGCTGGAGGCCGACGCGCAGCGGGCGTTCGCCGCCGCCTACGCCGGGGACGAGCAGATCATCGTCCCGAGGGTGGTCGCCAGCGCGCCCAAGGTGATCGTCTCCGAGTGGCTCGAGGGCACCCCCCTGTCGCGGATCATCGCCGACGGCACCCAGGAGCAGCGGGACCACGCCGGGCACCTGCTGGCGGTGCTGCACTTCTCCGGCCCGCAGCGTGCCGGCCTGCTGCACGCCGACCCGCACCCGGGCAACTTCCGCCTGCTGGACGACGGCCGGCTCGGCGTCATCGACTTCGGGGCGACCGCGCGGCTGCCCGACGGGCATCCCGAGCCGATCGGCCGGCTGTTGCGCTGGGCGCTGGCCGGGAAGGCCGACGAGGTGCTCACCGACCTGCGCACCGAGGGGTTCGTGCGGCCGAACATGGAGGTCGACGCGCAGGGCGTGCTCGACTACCTGCGGCCGCTGCTGGAGCCGCTCGAGGGAGACCACTTCCACTTCACCCGCGCGTGGATGCAGGAGCAGGCGGCACGGATCGCCGACCCGCGGACCGAGATCAGCAAGCTCGGCCGCCAACTGAACCTCCCGCCGGCCTACCTGCTGATCCACCGGGTGACGATCGGCTCGATCGGGGTCCTCTGCCAGCTCGGCGCGGCCGGCAACTTCCGCAGCGTCCTCGAGGAATGGCTCCCCGGCTTCGTGGAGTGAGCGATGACATTGCGGTCCTCCGGACCGCACCGCGGCCAGGAGCCGTCCCCACTCAGGGCGACACCCCCCACCAGTCACGAGGCCGGTTCCGAACGCTCCCGGTGAGCGTCGGAACCGGCCTCGCAGGCAGTGCGGTCCGGAGGACCGCAGTTCTAATAGACGGCGGCGCTGGCGCGCGCCGCACGGCGGACGGCGCGCTCGGCGCGCCGGGCCGCACGGCGGGCCACGTAGAGCCGGCGGGCGCGCGAGGCAGCCTCGGCGTGAGCCTGGTCCTCGTGCATCCGGCTCTGGGCCAGATCGTGTTCGATCAGGTACATGGCGGTTCCTTCTGGATGAGTACTCGATCCCCCGCTGCTGAGCGGGGGCATGGCGATGGTGTTGCGGTCGGGGCTCACGCGGCGGCCACCTTGCGGGGACGTCCCCGCGGCCGCTTGCGGGCGATCACCGAGCCGCGCTCGAAGATCTCGCCGCCCCAGACACCCCAGGGCTCTGCCCTGTCGAGGGCGCCCGCGAGGCAGGCGTCCCGGACCGGGCAGTCGGCGCAGAAGCTCTTGGCGAGCTCGAGCTGTGCCGGCGTCTCGGCGAACCACAGGTCCGGGTCCTCGACCCGGCACGGCAGTGGGCGCCGTACCGGGGCCGGGGCCGCCGGGGTGTGGGGTCGCCTCGGTGGGAATCCCCCGGTCCAGGGGAGCCCGGGTCGGCGGTGGGACGACGGTCGATCGATCGTCTGCTGCACTGCCGCTCCTCCTTGTTCCTCGTCTGCGACGGCCGGCGGAGTCCCGCCGACCGGTGGTCGGTGCCGGGTGTCGCGGACAAAGAGAAAGGCCGCGGATCCCGGGGTTCGGGTTCCGCGGCCTCGTGGAGGACCGGTCGAGCGTTAGCTCGTCGGTCTCCTCGAGGAACAGATCCCGAGGGTGGTGCCGATGGAGTTGTGAGCGACGGTCTGCGTCTGGATCGGGCCGGTCGCCTGGAAGGCGGGGCGCAGCCGGACAGCGGCGCCGCCTGCGGGCACACCGGTCCCCAGGACCGGAGCGACACGCGGCGCAGGGCTGACGGCGATGCCGGTGCGGGCGTCGTAGCCCATGCAGCGGCGCACGTCGGAGCTGCCCGGGCCGAAGAGATCGGCGGGGGCCTTCGTCCACGTCGTGGTGATCATCAGGTGCCCCCTCCTCTCCGGACTCGTTCCCGGCCAGGGCGGCCGGGATCGCGGGGTGCAGTTCGTGTGTGCAGGGACATTAAGACCGCAGCCGTTGCGGGGTCAATCGAATTAACGAGAACATCCTCCGGACGTGTCCTGATCGGTGCCGGAACCCGCCCGCCGTGCCGTTCGGGAGTCAGCCGCTGACGGTCGCGAGCACGTCCTCGCCGTAGAGATCGAGCTTGCGCGCCCCGATCCCCGGCAGGGACGACAGCTCCATCAGGTTCGCCGGTCGGGTCTCCGCGATCGCCTGCAGGGTGGCGTCGGTGAACACCACGTACGCGGGGACGGACGCCGACTGCGCCGCCTGACTGCGCCACGCCCGCAGCCGCTCGAAGAGCTCGCCGGCGGCGCCTTCGAGGACGACCTTCTGCTTCTTCCCCGGACGGCGGGGGCCCGGCGCGTTCGGCGACGACTCCGGGGCGATGCCGGTCAGGAACCGGCTCCGCGGCCGGGCCCTCTTGGCCCCCGGGTTGCGCGCCAGCGACCACGACAGCGTCAGCACCTCGCGCGCGCGGGTCACGGCGACGTAGAGCAGCCGCCGCTCCTCCTCGACCGCCTCCGGCCGTGCCAGCGACTGGGCGATCGGGACGACGCCGTCGACCAGGCCCACCACGAAGACGGCGTCCCATTCCAGGCCCTTGGCGGCATGCATGGACGCGAGGGTGACGCCCTGCACGGTCGGTGCGTGCTGGGCGTTCGCGCGCTCGGCCAGATGTCCGACGAAGCCCGCGAGGTCGAGCGTCGGGGTCTCGGCGACCAGGTCGACAGCCAGGTCCACGAGGGCGGACAGGGACTGCCACCGGTCGCGCGCCGCCCCGCCGGCCGGCGGACGGTGCTCCGCCCAGCCGGTCGAGGCCAGGACGTCGCGGACCGTCGGCACAAGGGCTCCGGGGTCGCTGCCCCCCGCCGCCGCACCGCGCAGCAGCAGCACTGCTTCACGGACCTCGGGCCGCTCGAAGAACCGCTCGCCGCCCTTGAGCACGTACGGCACGCCGACGTCGGTCAGGGCCGCCTCGTAGACCTCGGACTGGGCGTTGATGCGGAACAGCACCGCGATCTCCGCCGCCGGGGTGCCGGAGTCGATCAGCGACTTGCACCGGGCCGCGACGGCCGCCGCCTCGGTGGGCTCGTCCGGGTACTCCGCGAAGGTCGGCTCCGGCCCGTCGGGACGCTGGCCGAGCAGGCGCAGCCCGGGCAGGCCCTTGCGCCGGGTCGCCTGGCCGATCAACCGGTTCGCCAGCGCGACGACCTGCGGCGTCGACCGGTAGTCGCGCTCCAGCTTGACCACTGCGGCGTCGGCATAGCGGTCGGCGAAGCCGAGCAGGTAGTCGGGATCGGCCCCGGTGAAGGAGTAGATCGTCTGGTTGGGGTCGCCGACGACGCAGATCTCGGCCCGCCCCCCGAGCCAGGCGTCGAGCAACCGCTGCTGGAGCGGGTTGACGTCCTGGTACTCGTCGACGACGAAGTGCCGGTACTGGCCACGCACCTCGCGTGCGACGGCGGGGTGCTCCTCCAGCGCGTAGGCGGTGACCAGCAGCAGGTCCTCGAAGTCGAGTGCGCCGTCCCGCTGCTTCGCGGACTCGTAGCTGGCGTACACGGCGGCGACCGCGGCCGCCTCGAACGGCGGCTCCCGGCCCGCGGCCTTCGCGCGGGCCGGGTAGTCCTCCGGAGTGGCCAGCGTCGTCTTCGCCCATTCGATCTCGCTCGCCAGGTCACGCAGGCTTGCCCGGTCGGTGGACAGGCGGGAGCGCGAGGCCGCCGTCGCCACCAGCCGCAGCTTGTTCTCGACGAGCGACGGCATCGGACCACCGAGCACGCGGGGGGCGAAGTAGCGCAGCTGGCGCATCGCCGCCGCGTGGAAGGTGCGCGCCTGCACCCCGCCGACGTCGAGGGCGGCCAACCGGCCACGCAGCTCCCCCGCTGCGCGGGCGGTGAACGTCACCGCCAGCACCTGCTCCGGCACGTAGACGCCGGTGTGCACGCCGTAGGCGATGCGGTGGGTGATCGTGCGGGTCTTGCCCGTCCCGGCGCCGGCGAGGATGCAGACGGGGCCGGACACGGCCTGCGCCGCGGTCCGCTGTTCCTCGTCGAGGGCGGCGAGCACGGTCTCCGCACGGGACATGGTTCCGGTCTGCGCACCGATCAACGACATCGCCGGCTCCCTCCCTTGGTCCGCGCGGGGGCCGGCGCTGCGTCCGCGGCGTGCCCGTCGCCCCATCCTCTCAGCAGTTACGGACGATCCGGGGAAGCATCCCCAGGATGCCCGCGTTCCCCTGTAGACCGCGGTTCCACCCTCCCGGGGGTGGACCGTCCCGGCACGACCATGGAGGATCTCAACCGATGACTGCGACTCCCGGCGCCCCCGTGACCATGTTCACCACCCAGTGGTGCGGCTATTGCGTGCGCCTGAAGAAGCTCATGCAGCGTGAGGGGATCGAGTTCGCCGAGGTCGACATCGAGAACGATCCCGCAGCTGCCGAGCTGGTCATGCAGGCCAACGGCGGCAACCGCACGGTCCCCACGCTGCTGTTCACCGACGGCACCGCCCTCACCAATCCGAGCATCGACCAGGTGAAGTCCCAGCTCGGTCAACTCTCGGAGGCGTGAGAATCACGTGATCCCCGGTCCCCGGCCCTCGAAGGGGCATGATCGCCCCTCAGCGGGCCGCGACCGCGGCCATGAGACCGTCCGGCCCCTGCGGCCGGCTCTGCCACCGGAGGTCGCCGCCGTGACCTCGGACGTACCGCGCCCCGGACCCGCGGACGCCTTTCCCGCCCAGGGCATCCCGGTGTCGCTCACCCGCACGTCACGTG
This sequence comes from Blastococcus sp. CT_GayMR16, assembly GCF_004570875.1. Lineage (GTDB taxonomy): Bacteria > Actinomycetota > Actinomycetes > Mycobacteriales > Geodermatophilaceae > Blastococcus_B. Next base: position 6,123 of record NZ_SPQK01000027.1, read on the forward strand.
GCTGGTCGGTGCGCTCGCCCGCCGGCAGCGAGGACGCCGACGATCTGGTCGAGGGCCTCTCGCTGGCCGACCTGGTCGCCGAAGAGCTCGGCGCGCTGGCCGAGCCCGATCGCACCGCCCGCCGCTCGGCGCGGGGCCCCTCCGGCGCTCCCGAGGAGGCGGTCGACCCGGTGGACGCCCGCGTGGCCGCGCTGGAGCGCACCGTCGCCCAGCTCGAGCACGCCCTGGCCGCCCGCGTCTCCACCGAGCGCGCGATCGGGGTGCTGGCCGAGCGACACGGGATCAGCGCCCGCGCCGCCTTCGAATCCCTGCGGGGTGATGCGCGGTCGCAGGGCCGCCCCGTTGCCGATCTCGCCCGGGAGGTCCTCGACGGCCTCGGCGGCGAGACGCAGGCCGCGCCCGAGGCCGACGTCCCGGCGCCCGCCGGTGGGCCCTCCGCCGATACCCGTTCGCTGCCTGCGCCCGGCCAGCGCCGGCCCGGCGCCATCGTCGCCCCGGTCGCGGCCCCGACCCCCCGCGCGCCCGCGGCGGCGCCGTCCGTCATCACGACGGACGGCCGGTCCTGACCCGTCCCGAACCGCTCACCCCGTCGGCCCTGGCCGACCGCCTCGCCGGACTCCTGGCCGGGCTGCGCCCCGATCCGGGTGCCGCGGCGCTGCGCGTCGCCGTCGACGGTCCGGAGCCCGCCGGACCCGACGCGCTCGCAGACGCCATCGCCGCGCGCCTGCCGGCCCTGGGCAGGCCCGCGGTGGTGGTGCCCGCGAGCGGCTTCTACCGCCCCGCGTCCCTGCGCCTGGAACACGGCCGGACCGATCCGATGGCGCGGTACACCGACTGGCTGGACGTCGGCGCGCTGGCCCGCGAGGTGCTGAACCCGGTCGGCCCCGGCGGCTCGGCCACCTACCTGCCGGTGCTGTGGGACCTCGAACGGGACCGCGCCGCCCGCGCCCGGCCGCAGCCGATGCCGGCCGACGGCGTCCTGCTGGTGCCGGGCGCGCTGCTGCAGGGGGTCGGTCTGGCTTTCGACGTCGTCGTCCACCTGCGGGTCGGCCCGGCGGCCCGGCGGCGACTGACGGCGCCCGAACAGGCCTGGGAGCTGCCCGCCTTCGACCGCTACGACGACGAGGTGGACCCGGTGGTGCTGGCCGACGCCGTCGTCCTGGCCGACCATCCCGACCGCCCGGCGCTGGTGCTGGCCGGCCGGTTCAGCTGAAGTCGCCGGCGAGCCAGCGGTCGAGGATGTTGCGCGCGATCGACACCGGGGGCGGGAGGGCACGCGGCCCCTCCCCCGCGAGCAGCTCCGCACGGGTGAACCAGCGGGCCTCCTCGATCTCGTCGGGGTCAAGCCGGAGCGGCTCGTCGCCGTCGGCCCGGGCCACGAAGCCGAGCATCAGCGACTGCGGGAACGGCCACGGCTGACTGGCCACGTACCGGATGTCGCTGACCTGCAGCCCGACCTCCTCGGCCACCTCACGGGCGACGGCCGCCTCGGCGGACTCCCCGGGCTCGACGAAGCCGGCCAGGATCGAGAACCGGCCGGGAGGCCAGACCGCCTGGCGACCGAGGACGACCCGGTCGGCGCCGTCGTGGACGAGCATGATCACGGCGGGGTCGGTGCGGGGGAAGACCTCGGTGCCGGTGGTGGGGTCCCGCTGCACCCATCCGTGACGCTCGATGGTCGTGGCGGCCCCGGTCGACGGACTGAACCGGTTTCGCTCGTGCCATTCGAGGATGCCGATGGCCTGGACGAGCAGGCCCGCGTCGAGGTCGGCGAGGTCGGCGCCCACCTCGCGCAGCCCGGTCCACGTGTCGACCGGCCGCCCGCTGACGGTGAGCGAACGCTCGCCCCGGACGGCGGCATAGGGGACGCCGTCGGCCTCCCCGAGGTAGATCGCGCCGAGCGGTAGTTCGGGCTGCTCGTCCCAGACCAACGCCGGCCCAACGGGGCCTTCGACCACCGGAACCGTCCGCTTGCCGTCGACGGTGAGCACCCGCACGGAGCGGCCGCCGGTCGGGTCGGGCAGCGACCGGGCCAGGTGCCCGCGGTCGTGGGCCACCCGCGACAGCACCGGCACGCCGCCGTCGGAGTCACGGGTCTTCTCCGGCCAGGCCGACTCGGCGGCGGAACGCTCCGCCGGGGGCGGGTTGTCCGCCCGGGTGCTGCCCCCCGCGGGAACGCTCATGAGGCGGCACCGTCGCCGGTGACGCTCACCGGGCCGAGGGCCTGCAGCGGCCCGGAGACGCGGCCGGAGTCACCGACGACGACCGCCGTCAGCGCCTCGGCGGCCAGATAGCGCAGCGAGACGTCCTGGACCTCCTCGACGGTGACCGCGCCCAGCGCCCGCTGATGATCGGCGAGCCACTCCGCCGGCAAGCCGGCTCCGATCAGCGCGGACAGGGTGCTGGCCAGACCCGCGTGCGTGGCCGTGGAGAGGGCCATGCTGCCGAGGATGTACCGGCGGGCACCGTCGAGCTCGGCGTCGGTGACGGCGGTCAGTGCCATGCGGCCGAGCTCGTACCAGGTCTCCAGCAGCGCCGGCCCGGTCACCTCGGTGGCGACGTCGGCCTCGACGAGGAACGACGAGCCGGCCGCCTGGTGGTCCACCGAGCTGCGCGGGCTGTAGGTGTAGCCACGCCGTTCGCGGATGTTCTCTACCAACCGCGAGGAGAAGTACCCACCGAAGATCATGTTGGCCAGCCGGACGGCGGGCAGGGCGGGATCGGTGCGGCCGGGAGCGGGACCGCCGAGCCGGACGTTGGACTGCACCGCACCTGGGCGGTCGACGAGCGCGATTCCCGGCACCCGCAACTCCGGCGCCGGCGGGGCCTCGACGGCGTGGCCGGTCGCCGCCCAGGCCGCCAGGGCACCGGCGACCACGTCGGTCGCCCCCTTCGGGTCCAGGTCGCCGACGAGGACCAGGCTGCTGCCGGCGGGCAGCACGCGCTCCTGGTGCAGCGTGCGCAGCGCGTCGCCGTCGACGGCCGCCACGAGCTCGTCGTCGGGGAGCTGGATGGCGTAGGGATGGTCGCCGAAACGGCGGGCCGCCAGCGCCGTCCGGGCGATCACGCCCGGCTGCGAGCGGGCGATCGCGATCCGCTCGGCCACCCGGTCGCGCTCCCCCTCGACCTTGTCGTCGGGATAGGCGGCGTCGGTGAGCAGCTCGGCCAGCAGCCCGAGGACCGGCGCCAGGCCACCCGGGAGCATGGTCGTGCCGAACAGCAGGCGGTCGGGGTCGGTGGAGACCGACAGCTCGGCGCCGTGGCTCTGCAGCAGCTCGGCGATGCCGGTCTGGTCGTGCGCGCCCGTCCCCAGCAGGACGGCGCCGGACAGCACGGCACCTCGGGCGGTGTGCTCACCCGCGGCGACCGCCGTCCGGGCGGCGAAGGGCACCCGCAGACGCAGCTCGATCAGCGGGACGCCGGGGCGGGGCACGACCACCAGTCGGAGCCCGTTGGGCAGCGTGGTCTCGTGCGCCTCCGGTACCGGCTGGGGCCGAGGTTCACCCAACGGCGGGATCAGCGAGTAGTCCAGCGTGGCCGTCACCGTCGTCCCCCCGTGGCCCGCAGCTCCAGGACGGCGGCGGTGTCGGGATCCAGCCGCCGGGCGGCGTCGCGCACCTGGTCGGGCGTAACCGCGGCCAGCCGGGCGGCGAGCTCGCCGGCCAGCTCGGCGCGGCCGTGGATGAGTTCCGCGGCCGCGAAGCCGAGGGTGCGGCCGAGGACGGAGTCGGCCTGCCGCAGCAGTTGCGCCTCCGTCCGCGCCTGCACGCGGCCGAGCTCGTCAGCACCCACGCCGTCGTCGGCGATCCGCCGGATCTCCTCGTTGACGGCGGCCTGCACCCGATCGGCCTGCACGCCCACGGGGTGGTGCACCTGCGTCGTCAGCAGGGTGGCGTCACGCACGTCGAAGGGGTCACCGAAGAGACCGACGTAGCTGCTCTGGGCGATGGCGATCCGGTCGTCGTGCACCAGCCGGCGCTCCAGCCGGGAGGCGTCGCCCTCGCTGAGCAGCTCGGCCAGCAGGACGGTGCCCAGGTAGCCGTCGAAGTCGCCGATCGGATCGGGCACGCGCCAGCCGAGCGCGAGGGCGGGCGCCGGGGCCAGGGCGTCCTCGACGACCGCCGTCCGCGCGGTCGCCGGCAGCGGCTCACCGGTCGCCGGGATCGGCAGCACGGGACGCGCCTCGACGGGTGCGAACCAGCGCTGGATCAGCCGCTCGGTCTCGGCCACGTCGACATCGCCCCCGATGCACAGGACGGCGTTGCCCGGGGCGTAGTAGCGGGAGAAGAAGTCGGTCGCGTCGTCCACGGTGGAGGACTCGAGGTCGACGAACGAGCCGTAGCCGTCGTGGGTGTTGGCGAAGCTCTCGAAGGCGATCTGCGGCAGCTGCAGCCAGGGGAAGGCGCCGTAGGGCCGGTTGAGCACGTTGACCCGGATCTCCTCCTTCACCACGTCGATCTGGTTGCGGAGGTTCTCCTCGGTGATCGCCGGGGCGGCCATCCGGTCGGCCTCGAGGAAGAGGGCGCGCTCCAGCGCCTCGGCCGGGAGCGCCTCGAAGTAGTTCGTGTAGTCCTGGTGGGTAGAGCCGTTGAACGTGCCGCCCGCCGCCTGGACCAGCCGGGCGTGCTCCATCTTCGGGACGTTCGCCGACCCCTGGAACATCATGTGCTCGAAGAGGTGGGCGAACCCGGTGCGCCCCTCCGGTTCGTTGCGCATCCCGACGTCGTAGAAGACGCTCACCGCCACGACGGGCATGCTGCGATCCGGGGCGAGGACGACGCGCAAGCCGTTGTCCAGCGTGAAGCGCTCCACCGGGTGCCGCAGGGTCAGTTCGGCCCCAGCTGTTGTCACGGAGGCGACAGTAACCGCGGATCGTCGGCGAGCGCCGACCGCACCACCGGTGGATCGGTCGCGAGGGCCCGGAGGGTCCTCGACCGGGACACGGGAACCGGCTCAGCCCAGCAGGGGCACGGCTCCTGGCCGCGGTGGTGGACCGGTCGCCGGGGCCCGCAGGGTCCCCGACCGGGACACGGGGACGCGCTCAACGCAGATGGGGACGGCTCCTGGCCGCGGTGGTGGACCGGTCGCCGGGGCCCGCAGGGTCCCCGACCGGGACACGGGGACGCGCTCAACGCAGATGGGGACGGCTCCTGGCCGCGGTGCGATCCGGAGGATCGCAGTGTCAGAGCACTTCGACGGCCTCGAGCACGCGGTCGATGACGCCGTAGAGCTCGGCGTGGGTGTTCGGGATCGAGATGTACACCAGCGCCGGCGCCGGGCGGCCGACGTCGATCAGCAGCAGCGCCGCTCGTTCCCCGCTGGCGTTGTAGCCGGGCACGTCCCAGGCGAGCTGGAACTCGTACAGGTGGGCCTCGTGCCCGTCGACGGTGCGGGCCTCGTCGCGCAGCACCTCGCGCTCGTTGGGGCGCGGGTAGTAGTTCTGGCGCACGCTGTCGGCGACCGCCGCCAGCGTCGTCTGCAGCGTCGACGGGCCGGCGTACCCGAAGCGGTCGATCAGCGGCCCCGACGAACACTGCGAGATGAAGGTCTTGCCGTCGGGGGTGAGCTCCTGGGTGGTGAAGTACTGCCCCGCGGTGTCGGTGGTCTCCTCCTGGTCCCAGAGCGCCCACTCGTACCAGCCATCGCCGAGGAACGGGTAGGAGACGCCGGAGACCTCGTCGATGATCCGCACCGTGCCCGGCGGGAACGTGGGCCCGGCCGGGGGCGCCTGAGCCGTCGGCGCCGCGTCCTCCACGGCCGGCTCATCGCTGCCCTGGCCGACGAAGAGCGCCGCACCCACCACGGCGAAGATCACCAGCAGTGAGATGCCGACGATCCACGGCGTGCGGTTCCCCGCGGCGGGGGGCAGAGGCTCGGGCCAGGCGGCGGGCCCCGACGGCGGAGCCGGGGGCGCGAGAACGGGCGAGGACTGGACGGCGACGCCCGGCCCGGCGGGGGTGGCGACATCGGACCAGCTGATCCCGTTCCACCACCGCACCATGCCGTGGGCGCCGTCCGGGTCGGGGTACCAACCGGGAGCCGGCTGCGCTGGTCCGGTCACGGCCCCAGCCTAGGACGGCGGGCGGGTAGCGTCCCGGCCTCGTGGTCGGCATCAGCGAGGAATCCGTCGTCCGGCGGCTGCGCGCCGCGGGCTGCGTGTTCGCCGAGGACGAGGCACGCCTGCTGCTCGCGGAGGCCGGGACAGGGGCCGCCCTGGGCGCCCTCGTGGACCGCCGGGTGGCCGGCGAGCCGCTCGAACACCTCCTCGGCTGGGCGGAGTTCGGCGGTCTCCGGATCGCCGTGGCGCCCGGGGTGTTCGTCCCGCGCCGCCGTACCGAACTCCTCGTCGAGGAGGCGGTCGGCCTGGCGCGGCGAGGCGCCGTGGTCGTGGACCTCTGCTGCGGCTCGGGTGCCCTGGGCGTCGCCGTCGCGACGGCCGTGGACGGCGTGGAACTCCACGCGGCCGACGTCGACCCCACCGCGGTCGCGTGCGCGCGGAGCAACGTCGCCGAGCTGGGCGGCCTGGCCTACGACGGCGACCTCTACGAGGCCCTGCCGCCGGCCCTGCGCGGGCGGGTGGACCTGCTGCTGGCCAACGTGCCGTACGTGCCCACCGACGCGATCGCGCTGATGCCCCCGGAGGCCCGGCTGCACGAGGCCCGCGTCGCACTCGACGGCGGCGCCGACGGCCTGGACGTCGCCCGACGCGTGATCGCGGCGGCACCCGAGTGGCTGGCCCCGGGCGGATCGCTGCTCTTCGAGACCAGCGAGGACCAGGTGCCGGCGGCGGTCGCGACGGTGGCCGCTGCCGGGCTGCGCGCCCGCGTGGTCACCGACGACGAGCGGGGCGCCACCGTCGTCGTCGGCACGCGACGCTGACGTCAGCTCCGGTCGGCCTCGCTCGACCACCACGACCGGAGCGAGGAGAGCCCGTCCTCGCCGCCGCCGCGCTGCTCGACGAAGCCGAGGGTGCCCAGGTCGTCCCAGACCCACCGCAGCTCGGCGTCCCCGTCGTCGTCGACGGCGCACGACAGCCGGCCGAGGACCCGGTCGTCGGCGTCCGTCACCTCGGCCCAGCCCTGTGGGGTGTCGCTGCTGCCGCAGTCGCCGGGTTCCTGGAGCTGCCGCAGGTCGTTCGCCTCGACGTGCGCGGCGAACTCCTCGGCGGCGCCCGCTCCCCCCAGTGCGGTGTACCGGCCGGTGGGGACGCCCTCCGGCTGGGAGTCGGAGGGACAGCTCAGCCGGCGCAGCTCCCCCTCGGCCGGGGGCTCGACGTTGCAGCCCGCAGGGTCCACGCCCGCGGGCAGCGACAGCGCGACGAGACGCGCCCCCGCCTCCGAGGCGTCCGCCGTGGCGTCGTCGGCCCGTCCGTCGATCACCACCAGGAGGGCGGTGAGGAGCAGGACGGCGAGCACCGCGATCGCCGCGACGGCCCAGGTGAGCCGCGTCAGCCACGGCTTCCGGTCCGGTGCTTGGGCCGGAGGCCGCTCACTCGGAGCATCGCCGAGGTGTTCCCTCCGGGTGGGCGTCCGGACCCCGGCACCGCCGTCCGGCCCGACGGTCGCGGCGGCGGCGTCCGGCCGGGGTACGGGTACCCCGCTCGCCGCGAGGGCGGCACGGGCGGCTGCGGAGAGCTCGCCGGCCGTCTGCCAGCGACGGCCGGGATCCTTGGCCATGCCGCGCCGGACGACGTCGTCCAGGCCGGGGGGCAGGGAGGACCGCAGCGTCGACGCCGGCGGTGGCTCCTCGTGCAGGTGGGCGTACATCAGCGCCAGCGGGTCCCCCGGGGCGAACGGACGACGGCCGGTCAGGACCTCGTAGAGGACGCACGCGAGCGAGTAGACGTCCGACCGGGCGTCCGGTGCTCCTGGGCCGAATCTCTCCGGTGCCATGTACTCGGTGCTGCCGACCGCCGTACCGGTCGCGGTCAGCCCTGGGCCGGTCCCCTCGTCGCCCCCACGGGCGATGCCGAAGTCCGCGAGGTAGGCGAAGTCCTCACCGGCCGCCGACGTCACCAGGTCCCCGCCGTCGGACCGGGCGACCAGCAGCACGTTGGACGGCTTCACGTCCCGGTGGACCAGGCCCATGGCGTGCGCGGCGTCCAGGGCGTGCGCGACCTGCCCGATCAGGTCGACGGCCCGCGCCGGGTCCACCGGGCCGCCGCGCCGCAGGAGCGAGTCGAGGTCCTCCCCCTCGACCAGCCGCATGTCGAGGAACAGCTGCCCGTCGATCTCCCCGTACCGGTGGATCGGGATGACGTGCGGCTCGTTGAGGCGGGCGACGATCCGCGCCTCCCGCCGGAACCTCCCCCGGTAGCCCTCGTCCTGCGCCCACTGTGGATGCAGGACCTTGAGTGCGACCTCGCGTTCGTGCTCGGCGTCGTGGGCGCGCAGCACCCGGCCCATCCCGCCACTGCCGAGCACCCCCAGGACCCGGTACGGACCGAAATGCTCGGGGTCGGGCGCCGGGGGCTCCGCGGACATGTCAGCGGTTCCCGACCGGCACCGCCGCGAGCTCACGCCACAGGTGGGCGGTCGCCTCGGCGCCGCGGTGGAGCATCGACAGCAGGACCCGCTCGTTGGGCGAGTGGATGCGGTCGGTGGGCAACCCGGCGCCGAGGAACAGCAGCGGCGCCCCGAGCGCCTCGACGAGGTCGGCCTCCGGCCCGCTGCCGCCCTCGCGCAGGTAGAGCACCTCGCCGGGATCGCTGTCCCAGGCCTGCGCGATGGCGGCGAGCAGCGCACTCATGGCCGGCGAGTCGAGATCGCTGGAGCAGGGCGAGACGCCGCCCGGCGGGGTGTGCACGTCGGCCTCGATGCCGGCGGGGACGTTCGCCTCCACCCACTCCCGCAACTGCGGACCGACGTCCTCGGGTGCCTGCTCGGAGACCAGCCGGAAGGTGAGCTTGGCGTGCGCCTCCGCCGGGATGATCGTCTTGTGCCCGGGGCCGGTGTAGCCGCCCCACATGCCGTTGACCTCGGCCGTGGGCCGGGCGCCGACCCGCTCGAGGGTGCTGTAGCCCTCCTCGCCGGCCGCCACCCGGGACGCGGCCGGACCGTCGAGCCACTCCTGCTCGTCGAAGGGCACCCGGGCCATCAGCTCGCGCTCCCGGTCCGACAGCGGACGCACCTTGTCGTAGAACCCGGGCAGGGTCACCCGGCCGTGCTCGTCGTGCAGGCCGGCGAGCAGCTGCGCCATCGCGTGCAGGGGGTTGGGGACGCCGCCGCCGAAGGAACCGGAGTGCAGGTCGATGTCGGGTCCGCGCAGGGTGATCTCGGCGTCGGCGAGGCCGCGCATGGCGACGACGGCGCTGGGCAGGTCGGGGGCGGCCATGCCGGTGTCGCTGACGACGACGACGTCGCAGGCCAGTCGGTCCGCACGCTCGCGGAGCAGCGCGGGAAAGTTCGGGGACCCCGACTCCTCCTCGCCCTCGATGAGCAGCTTCACCGTGACCGCGGGGGTGTCCCGGCCTGTCGCCGCCAGGTGGGCCCGCATCCCGAGCAGGTGGAAGGCGACGTTGCCCTTGTCGTCGATGGCGCCCCGGGCGTGCACCTCCGGCCCGTCGGGACCCTCGACCACGGTCGGTTCGAAGGGCGGGTGCTCCCACAGATCCGGGGGGTCGACCGGCTGGACGTCGTGGTGGCCGTAGACGAGGGCGACCGGCGCGTCCGCGTCGGCCGACGGCCATTCGGCGAACACCGCGGGTGCGCCAGGGGTCGGCCAGATCTCGACGGTCGGGAAGCCGGTGCGCCGCAGGGCCTCGGCCAGCCAGGCGGCGCTGTCGGCCACGTCGGGGGCGTGCGCGGGGTCCGCGGAGATCGACGGGATGCGCAGCCAGGCGTCGAGATCGGCGTGCAGGTCGTCGAGGTGGGCGAGGACATAGGTCCGTTCGGCGCTGTCGCGCTCTGCGCTGGGCCGGCTGCTGCTCACGGGCACCGACGGTAATGCCGGGTTAGGTTCCACCCCATGCCGGGACAGCTGCTGCACGTCGACGTCGGCGATCTGACCTTCGATGTGCGGGCCGACGGTCCCGAGGACGGGCGGCCGGTGCTGCTGCTGCACGGCTTCCCCGAGACGTCCGCGTGCTGGGCCGCGGTCACGCCCCTGCTCACGAAGGCCGGGCTGCGCACCTACGCCCCGGACCAGCTCGGCTACTCCCCCGGCGCCCGGCCGGAGGAGGTCGGCGCCTACTCCACCCCGAACCTCACCCAGGTGACCGCGGACCTGATGACGGCGCTGGACCTGGAGCAGGCCGACGTCGTCGGCCACGACTGGGGCGCCAACGTGGCCTGGGCGCTGGCGGCCTGGCACCCCGACCGCGTGCGGACGCTGACGGCCGTCTCCGTGCCGCATCCGGCGGCGTACACGGTCGCCTACCGGACGGACCCGGAGCAGAAGGAGCGGTCGGGCTACATCCGGCTGTTCTGGCAGGAGGGCAAGGCGGAGGAGGTCCTGCTCGCCGACGACGCCCGCCGGCTCCGGCGGATGCTGTCCGGGGGTGAGGGCCACTCCGGGGTGCCGGCCGAGGCGATCGAGGAGTACGTGGCCGTGCTGTCGGCGCCGGGCGCGCTCACCGCGGCCCTCAACTGGTACCGGGCGATGAGCTCCAGCGAGCGGGTCGACCCGGTCACGGTGCCGACGACGTACGTGTGGAGCGACGGCGACGTCGCGATCGGCCGGACCGCCGCCGAGGCGTGCGCCAACTACGTGACCGGCGACTACCGGTTCGTGGAACTGTCGGGGATCACGCACTGGATCCCCGAGCAGGCCCCCGACGGGCTGGCGATGGCGATCCTGGAGCGCATCAGGTCGTCCTGAGGGACGGTGCCCGCCGCGGGTCCGGCCCCGCCGGCCGGTCCAGGTCGCGCTCGCCGCTCATCCGGTGCCGGTGACCAGGTTCAGCAGGCCGGCCTCGTCCATGAGATCGACCGGGCGCAGGGTCTCCTTCGCCGCGACGTGGTGGAAGCCCGCGCTGACCCGCTCCACCGGGACGCCGGTCAGCCGCGACCAGCCGAGCCGGTAGGCGGCCAACTGGACGGCGGCCGCGGCCAGCTCCGCGCCGAACGGCGGCGGGCCGGTCTTCCAGTCGATGACCTCGTAGCGGCCGTCCCCGTCGGCGTAGACGGCGTCGATCCGCCCCCGCAGCGTCAGCGGGCCGAGCGGGGTCTCGAACGGCACCTCGACCTCGGCGGGCTGCCGGTCGGCCCACTCGCTGGCCAGGAACGCGTCCTGCAGGTCGGCCAGGGCGCCGTCGGGTGCGGCGAACTCGTCGCCGGAGCCCGGCAGCTCGTCCAGGTCGACCAGCTTCGCCGCTCCGAACCGCTCCTCCAGCCAGGCGTGGAAGGCGGTGCCGCGCCGGGCCTGCGGCGCGGGGGCCGCAGGCATCGGCCGCCGCAGCCGCCGGGCCAGCTCGGCCGGGTCGCGGCGCAGGGTGACCAGCGCCGACACCGACAGGTGCGAGGGCAGCGGGACGTCGACGGTCGGGCTGGCGTGCCGGGCCCGCTCCCGCAGCAGCAGGTCGGTGTCCCGCACCCACTGCTCGAGCTGCGGATCGCCCCCGTCAAGGACGAGCGAGGGGTCGAGCGGGTGGGGCGCGGCCGCGGTGACCAGGTCGGCGGCGGCGCTCAGCGCGCGGCGCCGTCCGGAGGTCAGCGGATCGGCGGGCCACTGCCCGACCGGCCACTCCTCCAGTGCGGGGTTGGTCGCGTCGTCGGCCGGCGCCTCGGCCCAGTGCACGATCTCCCCCGCGCCGTCCTCGCAGGCGGCCCGGACGGTGGCCAGCAGTGACGAGGGGCCGCACACCGTCTTCCCGTCCCGCCACCAGCTGCCCGAGCAGATCAGGACGTGCCGGGCACGGGTGACGGCGACGTAGCCGAGGCGGATTTCCTCGGCCAACCCGAAGTCCTTCCACTCCTGGACGTAGTCCTCCAGCGCCTGCTTCACCACGGCCTGGTCACCGGAGCCGGGCACCGGCAGGTGCAGCCGGGGCAGCTCCTCGCGGTCGGTCAGCCGCAGCTCGGCGGGTACGGCCCCCGGGTCCTTGATCCACGAGTCGCTGGTGTCGGCCTTGGCCGGGAACTGGTCCTTGGTCATCCCCGGGACGGCGACGACGTCCCACTCGAGCCCCTTGCTCGAGTGCCCGGTCAGCAGCTGCACCGCCTCCGGGTTCACCGCCACCTCGCCGGGCTCGAGTCCCCGCTCGCGCTCCTCGGCGTCGCGCAGATAGCCGAGGAAGGCGGGCAGCGACGGCAGCTCGGCCAGCTCGGTGAACTCCGCGGCGACCCCGTGCAGCGCATCCAGGTGCGCCCGGGCCCCCGCCGGACTGGCACCCGGGGCGCTGGCCAGCTCGGTCTCCAGGCCCAGGGTGCGGGCCACCTCGTCGACCAGGTCGGGCAGCGACTCGCTCAGGCGGGTGCGCAGGTGGCCGAGCTCCGCGCCGAGCCGGCGGAGCCGCCGGTAGCCCGCGGCCGAGTAGGCGTCCGGCCCGCCGAGGTCGTCGAGCGCCTCGACGATGCTGCCGCGCTCGCTGGGCCGCTCGGTCGCCGGTGCGCCATCGGAGTCGTCGGGACGGGCTGGGCGGCGCGTGCGCACGAGGGTCGAGGCGCGCTTCTCCAGGGCCGCGAGGTCCCGCGGCCCGATCCGCCAGCGGGCGCCGGTGACCAGCCGACCGAGCGCGTCCCCGGCGGTGGGGTCGACGAGCACGGTCAGCGTGGCGACCACGTCGGAGACCTCGGGCACCTCGAGCAGGCCGCCGAGCCCCACGACCTCCACCGGCAGGCCGCGCTCGCGGAGCGCCGCGGCGATGCCCGCCAGCTGCTTCCGTGCGCGGACCAGCACCGCGACGGTCGGCGGGCGGCCGTCGGGGCGGTGGTTCCAGCACTCCGCGAGGCGATCCGCCAGCGCCTCGGTCTCCTCGGCCACCGTGCCGTAGAGGCCCACGCTCACCGCGCCCTTCGCGGCCGTGGGCGCCGGCGCGAGGTCGGGCAGCGGCTGGTCGGGCGCCGGCAGCATCCCCGACACCGCGTTGGCGACGGCCAGGACGGCGTCGTCGTTGCGCCAGCTGGTGGCCAGGGTGAGCCGCTGGGCAGGCCGCTCGGGCAGGCCCGGGAAGGTGCGGGCGAACCGCTCGATGGTGCCGGCCGACGCGCCCCGCCATCCGTAGATCGACTGGCGCGGGTCGCCGACGGCGAGCACCGGGTGTCCGGTGTCGCGGCCGAACAGGGCTTCGAGCATGCGGAGCTGGCCGACGCTGGTGTCCTGGTACTCGTCCAGCAGGACGACCTGCCACCGAGCCCGCTCGCGGCGGCCGACCTCGGCGGAGGCGACCGCGATCCGCGCCGCGTAGGCGACCTGGTCGGCGTAGTCGATCGCCCCGGCGGCCCGCTTGCGCGCCTCGAAGGCCTCGACCAGCGGCAGCAGCGCCACCCGGGACCGCTGGCGGGTGAGCATCTCGGTGACGGCCGCATACGGGCCCCGTTTCTTCGGGGCGTCCGCATACCCGGCGATCTGCGCCTCCAGCTGGGCGGTCCAGGCGCGCAGAGCGGCCGGACTGATGTCGTGCTCGCCGAGCTCGGCGGCCAGCGCCAGCACGTCCTCGACGGTGGTGAGCAGGGTCAGCGGCACGTCGCTCATGTCGCCCGTCCAGGACGTCACGACCGTGGCGGCCTGTCCCCAGCACATCGCCGGGCCGAGCACCCCGGCGCCGGGCTCGACGCCGATCCGCAGGCCGTGCTCGGCGACCAGCGCCGCCGCGTACCCGTGGTAGGTCGAGACCGTGGGCTGGGCGATGTCGAGCCGGCGGCGGAGGTCGTCGTCGGTGTCGGGGTGACGGGCGAGCGCACCCAGGCGCAGCCGCACGCGCTCGTTGAGCTCGCTGGCGGCCTTGCGCGTGAACGTGAGGCCGAGGATGGCCTCGGGGTCCACCAGCCGGTTGGCCACGAGCCAGGACACCCGCGCGGCCATCGTCTCGGTCTTGCCCGAGCCGGCGCCGGCGACGACCACGAGCGGCCGGTCCGGTGGCGCGGAGACCACCCGGGCCTGCTCCGGGGAGGGGGCGTAGGACAGCCCGCACCGGGCGGCCACCTCGGCGGGGTCGAGCAGCCGGACCGGGACCACCGGCTCGGCGGGGGCATCGCCGAAGAGATCGTCGAAGGAGAGCTGTTGAAGGACCCCGTTCTCCCCTCCGCTCGCAAGCTCGCGAGGGAACCCGGAACGGGGCCGATCGCGCCGGCTCATCCGGTCACCTGCCGGCCCGGCTCCTGCAGCGGGCAGCTGCGGCGGGCGGGGCACCGCTGACAGTGCGTGCCGGTGCGCACCTCGAAGGAGGCCGCGCCCATTCCTTCCCCGACCTCGGCGAGGAGCTCCCCCGCCCAGGTCTCCGCGAGCGGGACGTCTGCGGGCAGGGGCTCCTGGTGCTGCTCCTTGGCCTTGGCCCCGGTGCCGACCTGGAGAAGCGCCGCGCCGCCCGGGGTGCTGCCGTGATCCCCGAACCCGCCCGCGGCCACGGCCACCTGGTAGGCGGCCAGCTGCCCGTGCTCCTCGGTGTTCCTGGCCGGCGTCTTCCCGGTCTTGAGGTCGACGACCACCAGCCGACCGTCGGCATCGCGCTCCAGCCGGTCGACCTTGCCCCGGATGAGCGCCCGGCCGACGGTCGCGTCGAACTCGATCTCGACGCCGACGAGTTCCCGGCCGGCAGCGGTGTGCCACGCGAGGAACCGCGCCAGCATGTCCTGCGCCGACTGACGCTGACGCTGGTCCGACCAGCCGGGCCCGAGGTCGAGCTGGTCGAGCTCCGCGGCGAGCACCGCGGAGGCGTCGGCCGGCGGCAGTCCCTCGGCGACCTGCTGGGCGACGGCGTGCACGGCCGTACCGACCGTGCGCGTCGTGTCCGGCGACGCCTCGGCCCCGACGGCGCTCAGCACCCACCTCAACGGGCAGCGCTGGAACGTCTCGATGCCCGACGGGCGCACGCGTACCGGGTCCTCCTCCGGGACGAGCGGGGCGTCGTCGGAGAGGGGGGCCAGGCCCCACCAGCTGGACGGCGCCGCCCCGGAGACCCCCTCGTCGGCCAGCCGGCGCAGCACCGAGGCGGCCGCGGACCGCCGGTCCGGCGGGGTCTGCGGGTCGGTCAGGGCACGCCGCAGGTCGGCCACGAGGGCCGGGAGCGTGAGGGACCGGGGCAGCTCGGTGAGCGGCCGCCCGTCCTCCGGCGGCGGGGACACGAGGTCGAGGAAGCGGGACGCCGTCGCGCCCGCGTCGGCGCCGTCCAGGGCGCCCTCCACGGCCGTGACGACGAGCCGGCGCCGGGCACGGGTGCAGGCGACGTAGAACAGGCGCCGCTCCTCCGCGAGGGCGAGGGTCCGCCGGTCGACGCTCGTGCCGTCGATACCGGTGACCCGCTCGACCAGTTCCTCGGTGCCGAGCAGAGAGGTGCGCTCGCGCAGGTCGGGCCACACGCCCTCCTGCACCCCGGCGACGCAGACCAGGTCCCACTCCAGGCCCTTCGACGCGTGCGCCGTCAGCAGCCGGACCGTCTCCCCCGCGACCGCCCGGGCCGCACCGCTGTCCCCGGGCAGCTCCTGGGCGGACAGGTGGGCGACGAAGGCCCGCACATCGGCGGACGGCAGCCGGTCGACGAAGCCGGCCGCGGCGTCGAAGAGCGAGACGACGGCGTCCAGGTCACGGTCGGCGACCGCCCCGGACGGGCCGCCCGCGGCGCTGGCCCGCGCCCAGCGCTGAGCCAGACCGCTGCGCTGCCACATGGCCCACAGCACGTCCTCCGCCGTCCCGTCTTTCGCCAGCGCCATCCGCCCGGCGTCGAGCACGCCGGCCACCCGGCGCGCGGGGCGGGACACGTGCTCGGGCAGGGACTCCAGGAGCGCCTCGTCGGTCAGGACGGCGGCCAGCGGCGCGCCCCGCTCGGCCGGGTCGATGCCCCGGGTCGCGAAGGAGACGCGGACTGCCCGGCGGAGCCGGCGCAGGTCGAGGACGGTGGCTCCCCCGAGCGGCGAGGCGAGCAGGGCCTCCGCCGCGGGCTCGTCGAGCCCGACCGCGGCGCCGTCGGCCTCGGGGCCGGCGGCGGACGACGGCAGCAGTGCCGTGAGGGCGCTCAGCAGCGGCGCCACGGCCGGCTGACCGGCCAGCGGCAGGTCGTCGGCGGAGACCGCCACCGGGACGCCGGCCGACGACAGTGCGCGGCGCAGGGGACCGAGCGCGCCGGCCGTGCGGACGACGACGGCCATCTGCGACCAGGGCAGGCGGTCGAGCAGGTGCGCCCGGCGGAGGACGTCGGCGAGATAGGCCGCCTCCACCGCCGCGGAACCGAAGACGTGCACCTCGGCGGCGCCCGGATCGGCGTCGTCGACCGGGGACAGGCGGCGGTGCTCCCAGGGGCCCGGCAGGCCCTCGGCGACCTTCCGGCTGATCCGCAGCAGCTCCGCGCCGGACCGGCGGCAGACGCCCAACGACACGCGCTGGGCCGGCCGGTTGTCGGTGTGCCGGAAGCGTTCGGGGAACTCGACGATGCCCCGGGGCTCGGCACCGCGGAAGGCGTAGATCGCCTGGTCGGGATCGCCCACGGCGACCAGGTTCCCGCCCCCTCCGGCGAGCAGTTCCAGCAGCTCCACCTGGGCGGGGTCGGTGTCCTGGTACTCGTCGACGAAGAGCCAGCGCGCACGCTCGCGTTCCTGGCGCAGCAGCTCCGGGTCGCTGTCGAGCTCGGCGATCGCCTGACGCACCAGCTCGGCGGGGTCGTAGCCGGAGGCGTCACCGCGGCCCGCGGTGGAGAAGGCCGTGACCGCCTCGTACTGCTCCTGGAAGGCGGCGGCGTGCACCCAGTGGTCGCGGCCGGACTCCCGGCCCCACGCGGCGAGCTGCGCCGAGCCGACACCGCGCTCGGTCGCCCGCAGGAGCAGCTCGCGCAGTTCGGTGCGGAAGCCCGCCGTCCCGAGTGCCGGCGCCAGCCCGGCCGGCCAGCGGACGGCGCCCTCCTCCTCCGCGTCGCCACGCAGGAGCTCCGCTACCACGGCGTCCTGTTCCGCGGAGGTGAGCAGGCGCGGCGGGGCGTCACCGCGCAGCAGCGCAGCCCGGCGGAGGACGCCGTAGGCGTAGGAGTGGAACGTGCGGGCCAGCGGCTCGCGGATGGTCCTCGCCACGCGACCGGTGATGCGGCCCCGCAGCTCGGCCGCGGCCTTGCGGCTGAAGGTCAGGACGAGGATCTGCTCGGGATCGATGCCGGCCTGGATCCGCGCCGCGACCGCCTCGACGATCGTCGTCGTCTTTCCCGTGCCCGGTCCGGCGAGAACCAGCAACGGGCCGCTCGGATGATCGACGACGGCCTGCTGGGTCGGGTCGAGCAGCGGCGGAGAGGCGGCGACCGAGCCCGACTGCACGAGCCGGTAGACCGGCCCGGCCTCACTCCCCCGCTGTGCCACCTGTCGATGGAATCACGGACCAGGGACAGTTCCGGGACGCCTGGGACAGATGGGAGGCACGCCTCAGGTCGGCGTCAGCTGAGGGCGAGCGCGGCCTCCCGCAGCTCGGCCTCAAGCATCAGGTCCGCCGCCGTCGTCAGCCACCCGGCGACGAAGAGCAGGGACTGCGCCCTCTCGTCGTCGAGCGACGCCGTCGCGGCGCAGAGACCTGCTTCGGCGACTGCACTGCACGCCAAGCTGTTCATGCCCTTGTGGTCGGCAGAATCCGGGGCCGGCTGAAGGCGATGCGACGAACTGGTCCGCACGGGGTAGACGGTCACACCCCGGCAACACGCCTCAGTCGGGCCACCCCACCGCGGAAACATCCACCCGGCCGTTGCGCACCGGCACGCCCTCGGCGGCCAGCAGCTCGAGCTGCCGCACGCGCACCGGTTCTGCGGCGGAGCCGTCGGCGCGCACCACGCGGTACCAGGGCACTGCCCCGCCCCCGGCGGACAGCGCCCGCGCCACCCGGCGGGGCCCGACGCCGATCAGCCGGCCGATCGCGCCGTACGTGCTCACCCGGCCGGCCGGGATGCGCTCGACGACGTCGAACACCGCCTCGTCGACGTCGAGAACCGGATCGCTCACGCTCACATCGTCGTACAGGTGCCGGGAGTGGTCAGGGACGGCGGCCGTAGCGCGCCAGCAGCCGCACCAGGGGCGGGGCCGAGGCGGAGACCTCCAGCGGCGGGTCGAACAGCCCGGGGACGCCGTCCGCCGGGAGCCGTTCGGCGAAGACGAGACCCGCGGTGACGAGTTCGCCGTCCAGCTCGGTGTCGCCGTCGGTCGCCGACGCGAGGTCGTAGGAGTGGACGACCAGGTCTGCGGTCATCTCGAAGATGTACTCGGTGGCCGGCGTCGGCCCGCGCTCCAGGTGCACGGTGCGCATCAGTGCGTCGTCCTCGGCGAAGGCCGACAGCGCACCGTCGGCGGCGGTCTCCCAGCCGGTGAACGGGTCGTCGCCGAGCAGGTCGTCGGTGTCCTCGGGGAAGCGGCCGTCGATCAGGTCGAAGGGCTCCCCGGCGAGCAGCGGCGGCACCCACAGGGCCTCGTCCACCAGGTGCGCGACGAGGTCGGCGACGGTCCAGCCGGGGAGCGACTCGTCGTCCCACTGGTCCGGAGCCACGGCGTCCACCCGGTCGGTGAACTGCGCCTGGGCCCGCTGGAAGAGTTCGAGCAGCTCCACGGGTGAGAAGTCGGCCATGCCCGTCAGTGAACAGGGCGAGGGCCCGGCCCGCCTCCCTCGTCGCCGGTCCTCTTGCCGAACGGCGCCGGCAGGCCCTGAGATGACGGTCGTCGAGCAGCGGGGCAGCCCCGCCGGACCCGGAGAGGTGCATCCGTGACGGACACCGACGCAGTCAAGTCCCAACTGCGCGACGACCTCCGGCACCGCCTCCGACCGATGAGGGGGCGGGATCCTGACGAGCGGGGCCGGTCGGCGACCCCGCTCGAGCTGTTCTACGACCTGACCTACGTGGTCGCCTTCGGAGCCGCGGCGGCGCAGCTCGCCCACCACGTCATAGACGGCGAGGTGGGCCCGGCGATCGGCGCCTTTGCCTTCGCGATCTGGGCGGTGAGCTGGGCGTGGATGAACTTCACCTGGTTCGCCTCCGCCTATGGCAACGACGACGCCCTGTTCCGGATCGCGACCATCGTGCAGATGATCGGCGTCGTCATCCTGGCGCTGGGGCTGCCAGTGAGCTTCGACGCCGCCGCAGAGGGACACAGTCCCAACAATGCCTTGATGGTCGTCGGCTACGTGATCATGCGGGTCCCGCTCATCGGGCTGTGGCTCCGCGCTGCGCAGGAGGACCCGGCTCATCGGCGAACCGCTGTCGCGTACGCGATCATCATCGCGATCGCGCAAGTCGGTTGGGTGTTGACCACGGTGGTGCACCTGCCGGTGGGAGTCACCGTCGGCGCGCTGGTGGCACTGGCGCTGGCGGAGATGGTGGCCCCGGTCGTGGCGGAGCGGCGACTCGGGCCGGTGCCGTGGAACGCGGGGCACATCGCAGAGCGCTTCGCCCTGCTCACCCTCATCTGCCTGGGCGAGGTCGTCGCTGCGACGACGGGAGCGGTCGCCACTCTCACCGGCGCGCAGGGCTGGTCGGTCGCGGCCGCGGTGATCGCCGCGTCCGGGCTTCTGCTCGCCGCGGCGCTGTGGTGGGCCTACTTCCTGATCCCCTCGCGAGCGATCCTGGAGGAGTGGCCTGGTCGCACCGTCGCCTGGCGGTATGCCCACCTGCCGATCTTCGGCGCCATCGTCGCGGTAGGAGCAGGGCTCGAGGTCGCCGCGGCCGCCGTGGAGGAGGCGGACCTGTCGCTGCTGACGGTCTCCCTCGCCCTCGTCGTGCCCGTGGGCGCAGTCATCGTGACGATCTTCGCGACGTGGAGCGTGCTGATGCACTCCTACGACCTGACGCACGTGCCGCTGTTCCTGCTGTCGCTGGTGCCCTTGGCTGCGGCGCTCGCGGTCGGCCTCGCGGCAGGTCCCGACGACCCCGTCGGCTTCCATGGGTCGCCGGGGGACACCACCGCCCTGGTGGCGGTGATCGCGCTCGTCATGCTGTCGGCCGTGGTCGAGGTGGTCGGCCACGAGAAGGTGGGATACCCCCACACGATCCGGGTCATCGAGGCCAAGGCCTCAGCCCGACCGGGCTGAGCCGCCGGCGGCCGTTGACGACGACGGCCAGGTCGCCCCCGAGGGAGCGACCTGGCCGTCGGTCGTGTCAGTAGGTCGGGAGCGCCTTGTCGATGCGGGTGGCCCACGCCGTCACGCCGCCCTGGACGTGCACGGCGTCCTTGAAGCCGGCCTGCTTGACCGCGGCCAGCACCTCGGCCGAGCGGACGCCGGTCTTGCAGTGCAGCACGATCGGACGGTCCTGCGGCAGCTGCGCCAGCGCCCGGCCGGAGAGCAGCTCGTCCTTGGGGATGAGCTTGGCGCCGGGGATCGACACGATCTCGTACTCGTTGGGCTCACGGACGTCGATCAGCTCGAAGTCCTTGCCGGCGTCCATCATGTCCTTCAGCTCGTCGACGGTGATCGTCGAGCCCGCGGCGGCCTCCTGGGCCTCGACCGACACGACGCCGCAGAAGGCGTCGTAGTCGATGAGTTCGGTGATCGGCTCACCCTCGGGGTCCTTGCGCACCTTGATCGTGCGGAAGGTCATCTCGAGGGCGTCGTAGACCATGAGCCGACCGAGCAGCGTGTCACCGATGCCGGTGATCAGCTTGACCGCCTCGGTGGCCTGGATCGCGCCGATGGTCGCGCAGAGGACGCCGAGCACGCCGCCCTCGGCGCAGCTCGGGACCATGCCGGGCGGCGGGGGCACCGGGTAGAGGTCGCGGTAGTTCGGGCCGTGCTCGTTCCAGAAGACCGAGACCTGGCCGTCGAAGCGGTAGATCGAGCCCCAGACGTAGGGCTTGTCCAGCAGCACGCACGCGTCGTTGACCAGGTAGCGCGTGGCGAAGTTGTCGGTGCCGTCGACGATCAGGTCGTAGTCGGCGAAGATCTCCAGCACGTTCTCGCTGTCGAGCCGCGTCTCGTGCAGCCGGACGTCGATCAGCGGGTTGATCTCCTTGATGGAGTCGCGCGCGCTCTCGGCCTTGGACCGGCCGACGTCGGACTGCCCGTGGATGATCTGGCGCTGCAGGTTCGACTCGTCGACGGTGTCGAACTCGACGATGCCCAGCGTGCCGACGCCGGCCGCGGCGAGGTACATGAGGACGGGCGAGCCGAGCCCACCGGCGCCCACGGCGAGCACCTTGGCGTTCTTGAGCCGCTTCTGCCCGTCCATGCCGACGTCGGGGATGATCAGGTGGCGGCTGTAGCGGCGGACCTCCTCGATCGAGAGGTCGGCGGCGGGCTCCACCAGGGGTGGCAGGGACACGGGTTGCTCCTCTTGGATCCGACTACGGCCCACGCGGAGCCGTCGTTCACGCGAGTAACAGCGTCCCACCCGCACGGATTCCCGACTCGACCCGGTGTGGCCGAGGTGTGAGGGCCCGGAGGGTCCTCCCGCCGAGGCCACGTGGGCCGCCCTGCGAGGTGCGGTTCACGAGCGGAGGCCGAAGGCCTCCCTAGAGAACCGCAGAACGGGCTCAGCGCAGGTGGGGACGGCACCTGGCCGCGATCGGGAGCGCGGAGCGCGACCTCAAGGATAGGGCCACGCATTCTTCACGCAGCCGTCGAGGCCGAGGGTCTGCTGCTGCATGACCGGGGCGATCTCCCCGGTTCCCGGGCACGGCTCGTGGCCGTTGCCGAGCACGTGCCCGACCTCGTGGTTGATCACGTAGAGGCGGTAGGTCGCGATGTCGCCCTGGTAGTCCGGCACGGCCGTGGCCCAGCGGGCGAGGTTGATGGTGGCGCGGTCGCCGTAGCGGCAGGACGTGTATCCGCCAGTGCCGACGCCCGGGCAGTAGGTCTCCATGTTGCCGGGGCTGACCAGGCTCACCTTGAAGTCGAACTGCCCGGCGGCGGCCTCGGTGGCCCCGACCCGCTGGAAGGACATCCGGCCCTCGTTGCCCCAGGAGCGCGGGTCTCCGAGGGTCGACTCCACGGCGGCGGCGAACGCGGAGCCGTCGACGTCGATGCCGTCCTCCACCTCCACGATGAAGCGCTGCACCGGGCCACTGCCGTAGACCTGGGACGAGCCGTCGACCACGGACAGTGAGCCCTCCCCGACCTCGACGTAGGTCTCCTCGCCCACCACCTGGGGGGCCTGGCTCGGCCCGACGTCGCCCTGGGCCGGGGCGGTCGGCACGCTCTCGACCGTCGGCACGGGTACGGAGGTGGCCGCGGTCGGCGCGGCGGCGCCGGCGGTCTGGGTGCCGGGTGAGCTGAGCGCGAGGTCCACGAGGACGGCGATCGTGGCGATCGTCAGCAGCGGGACGGCGTATGCGCGCCAGCCGTACCGGAGGACGAAGCGGCGTACCCGCCCCGGGCGGCTGCGGTTCGCCCCGCGCTCGCGCGGGGGCGCCGGGAGCGCGGGGCGGGCGACGAGCGGACCGGGGCGTGCCGGTCGCGGACTGCCGGGCCTGGGGTCTGCACGGCGACCATCCGCCGGGCGTCCTCCCACTGGCCGCACTCCTGGTCCTCGTTCGTGCACGGGCGTCAGCGGGTCAGCGTCTCACGCTCCGTGGCGTGTCGACTGCAGCCTGGGGTTCCCGGCACGTTGCCTCGTCCATGGCCTCGACCATGCCCAGCACCGCCCGGGCGGTCGGCTCCGGCGCCTCGAGCATCGCCACGTGTCCCACGCCGTCGAGCACGAGCAGGCGGGAATCCGGGACGACATCGGCGAGCCGCGGCGCGAGGGCCGGGTCGACCAGCCGGTCCTTGCCGCCCCAGATCACCAGCGTCGGCCGGCTGATCACTCGCGCCGCCCGCCAGGCGTTGGCCGCGCCGACCCGCAGGTAGGACGTGATCAGCCCACGCATGCTGCGGGTGAGCGCGCGGTCGGCCCACGGCTGCTCGGACCGCTCGCGCATCTCCTGGACCGCCTGCTCCAGTCGCTCCGGCGGGACCCGGGACGGCTCGCCGAAGCACATCCGGACCATGGCCCGGACGCTTTGCTCCGGAGTGATGGCACCGATGCGGCGGGCGGCCAGGGAGGGGATTCCCGGAACCAGGAGCAGCAGCAGCGCCCGGTTGAAGGCCGGCGGAACCCGGTAGACGGGCATGGCCGGCGAGATCAGGGTCAACGACGCGACCAGGTCCGGACGGCGGCTCGCCACCAGCAGGCTCACCAGCCCGCCGAGGGAGTTGCCCAGGAGGTGCACCGGCCGGCCTTCGCCGTCCCCCGGCTGCCGCCGGACGTGCTCCAGGACGTCGATGACGGCGTGCACGTGCCCTCGGATCGAGTAGCGCCCGCGCGGCGGCGGCTGCGAGCGGCCGAAGCCGGGCAGGTCGACCGCCCAGCCGTCGAACCGAACGGCCAGCAGCGCGGCGAGGTCGGTCCAGTTCGTCGATGCCCCACCCAGTCCGTGCACGTACAGAGCGCGCTCCCGCGGGCCCGCGGTGCCGTCGACCTGCCCCGTCCACGGGGTCGCGCGGACGAACACCTCACCGCCGCGTACGGCGATCTGCTCTCCCGGCCACGGCGGGAGCACGGACTTCAGCGGCGGCAACGGCGTGGTGGAGGCGGCGGCCTGCGCTGCGAGAACTTCGGACATCCATTCGAAGGTAATCCCCGACCGGACGACGTGCGGTTGGGGAACCCGCCGGTAACATCCCTTCCGTCATGCAGCCGCCACGTCCCGCCGCCGTGAACAGCCGGCGCACCTCCCGCCTGCCGAGGGGTGCGCGCCGGCTGCAGCTGCTGCGTGCTGCACAGGACGTCTTCGTCGCCCAGGGCTTCCACGCCGCCGCGATGGACGACATCGCCGACCGCGCCGGGGTGAGCAAGCCGGTCCTCTACCAGCATTTCCCGGGCAAGCGGGAGCTGTACCTGGCGCTGCTCGAGGAGCACGTCTCCGAACTGGCCGCCCGCGTCGCCGAGGCCATGGGCAAGACCGACGACAACCGCGAGCGCGTGGACGGCGCCGTCGGTGCCTACTTCGACTTCATCGACGCCGAGGGCGAGGCCTTCCGCCTGGTCTTCGAGTCCGACCTGCGCAACGACGACGACGTCCGCGCCATCGTCGACCGCGGCACGCGCGTCTGCGTCGAGGCGATCGCCGGGGTGATCGCCGCCGACACCGGGGCCGACCCCGAGCGGGCGCTGCTGCTCGCCTCCGGGCTGACCGGGCTGGCCGAGACCAGCGCCCGGTGGTGGCTGCCGCGCAAGGGCACCGTGTCCCGGGACGAGGCGGTGTCCCTGATGTCGGCGCTGGCCTGGCGCGGCATCTCCGGCTTCCCCCGCGTCGACGGCGACCACACGTCGCACTGACCCTCGTTCGCTGACGGCGCACCCGTTCGACGGGTCCCGGCCGCGAGGCCTGGACTAGCGTTGGGGTCAGTCGCGCGAACCGAGGAGGCATCGCTTACGTGGAAGTCAAGATCGGTGTTCAGCACTCCCCCAGGGAGCTGGTCATCGACAGTCCCAAGACCCCTGAAGAGATCGCAGCCGATGTGTCGGCAGCCATGGCCGGCGGCACCAAGGACGGCCTGCTGACCCTGGTCGACGAGCGGGGTCGTCGCGTCGTCGTCCCTGTCGACCGGATCGCCTACGTCGAGATCGCGCAGCCCGACCAGCGCCGCGTGGGCTTCATCGCCGGCGCCTGACACAGAAACCAGCTCCACCGGGCCCTCCGGTGTGGGGGCCGGAGGCCTCCCGCCGGGGGGCCCTGTCACGCTCGGCGCAAGGGCGGAGGGCACCTGGCCGCGGTGTCGGCCTGGAGGCCGACGATGTTAGGGGTTCAGCCCGAGCGCCTTCATCCGCTTCGTGTGCGCGTCGGTGATCCGCTTGATCAGGCGGGCGACGCCGCCGAGGTCGCCGGTGCCGCTGATGATCAGCTCGGCCAGCCCGTCGTGCTCGGCGATGACCGCCTGCGACTGGGTCATCGCCTCCCCCACGAGGCGCCGTCCCCACAGGGACAGCCGTCCCGGCACCCGGCGGTCCGCCTTGATGGCGGCCCGGACCTCGCGGACGGCGAAGTCCGCGTGGCCGGTGTCGGCGAGCACCTCGAGGACCAGCGCGCGGTCGGGCTCGGGCAGGAACCCGGCGATCTCGCGGTAGAAGTCCGAGGCCAGTCCGTCACCGACGTAGGCCTTGACGAGTCCTTCCAGCCAGTTGCTCGGCTTGGTGCCCTCGTGGAACGAGTCGAGGGCGGAGACGAACGGGGCCATCGCCTGCTGCGGATCGACGCCGAGCTCGGTCAGCCGGTCGGTCAGCCGGCCGTGGTGGGTGATCTCCGCGGCCGCCATGCGCGCCAGAGCGGCCCGACCCCCGAGCGTCGGGGCCAGCCGGGCATCCTCGGCGAGCCGGTCGAAGGCGGTCAGCTCCGCGTACGCCAGCACCGCCAGCAGGTCGACGACCGCAGGACTGTCGACCGGGGGCACAGGCATCTCCAGGGAATCGGTGGGGCGGGCGCCGAGTGGACGGGGTGGCGTAGGTCACCCGGGAGCGCGGCGCGCAGAGGCTAACCGGTGGCCGCGCTAGGATGGGAATCGGCGAGCCGTCAGGCTCGCTGTGTATCTGTGCGCTGACGACCGCTGGACGACGCCCCGCTGGGGCTGTCTCCCGGGCCGATGTTCCTGACGCCCGGTTCTGCTGGCTGCGTTGGCGCTGGAACTGATCCCGCGACAACCGACCGGGACAGGTCCGCCGCAGCGGATCCCCGCCGCCGGACCCGGTCCCCCAGCAGACCAGAGGCGAGAGCACTGACCTCCAACGAGAACTTCCCCACGTCCACCGACGAAGCTCCCGCGACCGAAGCCGTCGCGCTCGAGCACGCGGAGACCGGCGCCCCCGCTCCCGAGGAGCTCGAGTCGCAGGTCGAGGAGCTCGGCGGCGCCCCCGTCGCGCCCGACAGCCCGCTGTTCAGCGACTTCGACGTGCACCCCGACATCGTCGCGGCACTGACCGACGCCGGGATCACCCGCACGTTCGCCATCCAGGAGCTCACGCTCCCGCTCGCCCTCGCCGGCCACGACCTCATCGGTCAGGCCCGCACCGGCACCGGCAAGACCCTCGGCTTCGGCGTCCCGATGCTGCAGCGGGTCGTGCCCCCGGCGGAGGGTGGCGACGGCGTCCCGCAGGCGCTGGTCGTCGTCCCCACCCGTGAGCTGTGCGTCCAGGTCTCCCGCGACCTCGCGACCGCCGGCGTCAAGCGCGGCATCCGCGTGCAGGCCATCTACGGCGGCCGGGCCTTCGAGCCGCAGGTGCAGTCGCTGCAGAACGGTGTCGAGATCGTCGTCGGCACCCCGGGCCGACTGCTCGACCTGGCTCAGCGGGGCGACCTGATCCTGGGCAAGGTCAAGGTCCTCGTCCTCGACGAGGCCGACGAGATGCTCGACCTGGGCTTCCTGCCCGACATCGAGCGGATCCTCGCGATGGTCCCCGACAAGCGTCAGACCATGCTGTTCTCGGCGACGATGCCCGGCCCGATCGTGACCCTGTCGCGGTCGTTCATGACCCAGCCGACGCACATCCGGGCCCACGGCAACGACGAGGGCTCGACCGTCCCGCAGACGACGCAGTTCATCTACCGGGCGCACAACCTGGACAAGCCCGAGCTGCTGTCCCGCGTGCTGCAGTCGCGGGACCGCGGCCTGGTGATGGTCTTCTGCCGCACCAAGCGCACCGCGCAGAAGGTCGCCGACGAGCTCGTCGACCGCGGGTTCGCCGCGGCCGCCGTGCACGGCGACCTCGGCCAGGGCGCCCGCGAGCAGGCGCTGCGCGCCTTCCGCAGCGGCAAGGTCGACGTCCTCGTCGCCACCGACGTCGCCGCCCGTGGCATCGACGTCACCGGCGTCAGCCACGTCGTGAACTACCAGTGCCCCGAGGACGAGAAGACCTACCTGCACCGGATCGGCCGCACGGGCCGGGCCGGCAGCGAGGGCGTCGCCGTCACGCTGGTGGACTGGGACGACATCCCCCGGTGGCAGCTGATCAACAAGGCGCTCGACCTGGACTTCGCCGAGCCGCCGGAGACCTACTCCACGTCGCCGTGGGTCTACACCGACCTGGACGTGCCGACGACGGCCACCGGCCGCCTGCCGCGTTCGCAGCGGACCCGCGAGGGTCTGGACGCCGAGACGCTCGAGGACCTGGGCGAGACCGGCAAGCGCAACCGCCCGACGCAGTCCGGCGGCCGCGACTCCGGCGGCCGCGACTCCGGTGGCCGCGACTCCGGTGGCCGCGACTCCGGTGGCCGCGACTCCGGTGGCCGCGACTCCGGCGGACGCGGCGACTCGCGTGGCCCGTCCGGCGGCCGGACCGGCGAGCGCTCCAGCGACTCCGAGGCCGGCGGCAAGAGCCGTCCGCGCCGCCGCACCCGGGGCACCGGGACGCCGTCCGCCGACGGCGAGACCTCCCCGGCTGCGTCCACCGGCGACGCGCCGTCCGAGGGTTCTGCGGAGGGTGGGGCTGCCAAGCCGCGCCGCCGTCGTCGTCGCGGGGGCGCCAACCGCGGTGGCGGCTCCGAGTCCGCCGCCTGATGAAGGACCCGCCTTCCCCCCACCCCTCGCTTCGCTCGGGGCGGGACCCTGAAGGCGGGCCGTTCCATCACCTCACCAGCCCACCCTTGCGGGTGCTCGTCTGGGCTGCGGCCACCGTCGTCCTGCTCCTCGTCGCGGTCCTGCTCTGGCGGGGCTCGGACGCGGCGGCGACGGAGAGCACGACCGCACCACCGGCCGACGTCCCCTCGGGGACGCCGGCCGGTGCCGTCTCCGAGACCTGGTCCGCCGACGGCGAGCTGCCGACCGGGACCGTCGTCCAGAGCGGCCGGGTCCTGGTCGGCTCGGCGCACGGGGTCCGCGCCCTCGACCCGCTCACCGGCGAGGAGGCGTGGCACTACACGCGCAGCAACGCGCGATTGTGCGGACTGACCGCCACCAACGGCCTCGCCGTGGCGGTGTTCGCCACCGCCGACCGCTGTGACGAGGCCGTCGCACTGAACGCCGGCACCGGTGTGCGCGCCTGGACCCGCAGCGTCCGCTTCGCCGACGACGCCACGCTGACCTCGACCGACCGCATCGTCCTGGCGAGCAACCCCACGGGGATCGTCACGATCGACCCGACCGGCGACAACATCCGCTGGCGGTACGCCGCGCCGGCCGGGTGCCGCTTCCTGGGAACGGCGGCGGGCAGCGCGGGGATCGCCGTCCTGCAGCGCTGCGCCGGAGCCACGCTGGCGCAGGTACGCCTGTTCGACGGCTTCAGCGGCGAGGCCCACTGGAGCCGCGACGTCGCGCTGCCCGAGGGCGGCGAGATCCGGCTGCTCGGGGCCGATGCTCTGCCGACACTGCTCGTGGACGGCGAGGTGCAGGCGCTCACCCCCGCGGACGGCACCGTCCTCGCCCGGCTGCCGGTGCCCGAGGGAGCCGACGTGCAGGTCGGGCCGGCCGGCACGGTCACGCTCGTCCGGGTGGACGGCCGACTGCTCGGGCTGGATGCCACCGGCGCAACGCTCTGGGACCTCCCCGCGCTCGGCCTGCCCGCTGCCCCGGGCATCGACAAGGACACCCGCGGCCCGGCCGCGTTGCTGGTGCCGGAGGACGGTGCGTTCGTGCAGCGCGATCCGACGACGGGGGCCGCACTCGGCCGCTCCGAGGCGGCGGACCTGCCGGAGGACGGCGTGGCGACGTCGATCGGACCGGTCGTCGTCCTCCGGCTTCCCGACCGGGTGCTCGGCTACCGCTGACCCCGGCCGCGCGCATGAGGGCTGGTGGCCGTTGTCACCACCTGGCCGGCACCGGATGTGCGACCGTAGGAATGGGTCTGAGACAGGACTCGCGGACGAGTGCGCCGTACCCGGACAGCGACAAGACGGCGTTCCAGGAGACCACCGTGTACTGGCTCGTCCTCATCCTCTCCGGCGTCCTCGAAGCTGTCTGGGCGACTGCCCTGAGCCGTTCGGAGGGCTTCACCCGCGTGGCGCCGACCATCGTCTTCGCGGTGAGCCTCGCCGCCAGCATGGCCGGTCTCGCCTACGCCATGCTCGGCCTGCCGATCGGCACGGCCTATGCCGTCTGGGTGGGCATCGGCGCCGTCCTGACCACCGGCTACGCCATGTGGGCAGGACAGGAGCCGGTGTCGGCCCTGCGGGTGCTGTTGCTCGCCGGCATCGTCGGCTGTGTCCTCGGGCTCGAGCTCACGCACTAGACCCAGCACCGGGTTCCGCACCCCGCCACGGCGCGACCGGCCGGAGCGAGGTTCACTGGGGCCCATGGTCCTGCCCGGTGGCCCCGACTACACCGTTCCCCTCGCGATCGCGCCCGACGACCTGCGGCAGCTCGCCGACCACGACGCCGAGCACCGCACCTTTTCCGGTCGCGCCGGCCCGCTGATCGGCCTGGACACCGGCGGGGAGGCCGTCCGCGGCACGGTGCTCATGGTGGCCGGGTACACGGGCAGCAAGGAGGACTTCGCTCCCCTGTTGGCGCCGCTGGCCGAGGCCGGGTACCGGGTGGTCGCCATCGACCAGCGCGGGCAGTACGAGTCCCCGGGCCCCGACGACCCCGCCGCCTACTCGGTCACCGAGCTCGGGGCCGACGTCCTCGAGGTGGCCCGCGTGCTGCGCGAGGAGACCGGCGATCCGCTGCACCTGCTCGGCCACAGCTTCGGGGGCCTGGTCACGCGTGCGTCGGTGCTCGCCGAACCCGGCTGGTTCACCTCGTTCACCCTGCTGGGCTCCGGACCCGCCCACCTCACCGGCCGCCGGGCGGACCTGCTCGACCATCTCGGCCCGCTCCTGGACGCCGGTGGCGTCCACCTGGTGCACGAGACACTCGAGCAGGTGGCGATGACCGACCCCAAGGCCCAGGCGGTGCCCGCGCCGACCCGCGAGTTCTACACCCGCCGCTTCCTGGCCAACTCCGAGGCGGGGCTGCGTGGCATGGCCGAGGCGATGCTGACCGAGCCGGACCGGGTGGCCGAGCTCGCGGCGACGGGCGTGCCGGTGCTGGTGGCGCACGGCGAGGCGGACGACGCCTGGCTGCCGCACGTGCAGGCCGACATGGCGGAGCGGCTCGGGGCCCGGCACGAGGTCATCAACAACTCGATCCACTCCCCCGCCGTCGAGAACCCGTCCCGGACGCTGGAGGTGCTGCTCGACTTCTGGGCCGGCGCCTCGGCCCGCTCATGACGTCGGACTGGACGCCCGAGGAAGACCGGCTCGGCTTCTTCGGCCCGGACAGCGTCACCTGGCGGATCCACTCCGACCCCACGTTCTCCGTCGGCGGCCTGCGCGCCCTGCTGCTGCAGGCGCTGCACCCGGTCGCGATGGACGGCGTGGCCCGGTTCTCCGGGGGCTTCCGGGACGAGCCGTGGCCACGGCTGATCCGCACCGCCACCTACGTCGACACGCTGACCTTCGGCACGCGCACCGAGGCCGCGCAGGCCGTGGCCCGGGTGCGCGGCATCCACCGCCGGCTGGGCGCGAAGGAGGAGACGACGGGCCGGACGTACCGTGTCGACGATCCCGACCTGCTGCTCTGGGTGCACTGCTGCGAGGTCGACTCGCTGCTGTCGGTCGCCCGCCGGGGCGGTCTGCCGCTGACCGACGAAGAGGCCGATCGGTACGTGGCCGAGCAGGTGTCGTCGGCGGCGCTGATCGGGGTCGCGGCCGAGGACGTGCCGGACTCCGTCGCCGCGCTCGCGACCTACTTCGAGACGGTGCAGCCCGCGCTGGCGGTGACGCCCGCCGCGCGGGACGCCTACCGGCTCATCCTGCTGCCGCCGATGCCGACCTGGGTGCGCTACCTGACGCCCGCGCAGCCGGCGTGGGGCGGGCTCGCGACGCTGGCGGTGGCCCTGCTGCCGCCGTGGGCGCGCCGGATGGTCTCGCTCCCCGGGCTCGGCCTGACCGACACCGCGGCAACGGGCGCGCTGAAGGCGTTCCGGCAGACGATGCTGCGGCTTCCCCAGCGCGCGCGTCGCTCGCCGATCGTCTGGGCCGGCTACGAGCGCGTGGCTCCGACACAGGCCGCCTGAACGTCAGCCCCGCGCGTCGTCGTCCTCGGCGAGGAAGCTCCAGGTCTCCCGCGCGGGGGTGGCGGCCTGGCCGGTCGGGCAGCTGGGACGGAAGTCGCACCAGCCGCACTGCCTGCCCGGGATCGCCGGGAAGGCGTCGTCGGGGTCTGCGCCCGCGGCCGCCCTCTCGGTGGCCGCGGTGATGTCGGTGGCGATGTCCTCGGCCCGGCGCACGTGGTTGGCCAGCGACCGGTCGGTGTGCTCGAAGGAGGCGACGGTGCCGCTGGGCAGGTGGTGCAGTTCCACGCGCGAGCACGGACGGCGCAGCGTGCGCCGGACGCCGAGCACGTACGCCGCGAGCGCCGGTGATCCGCGGGCCTCGTCGTCGGTGGAGGGCACGCGACCGGTCTTGTAGTCGACGATCACCAGTTCGTCGCCGCGCTGGTCGATCCGGTCGATCCGGCCCGACAGGGCCAGCCGCTCGGTGGTGGCGCCGACCGTCCGCTCGTTCCCGACCGGCTCGTCGGTGGGGTCGAGGGTGGCGACGTAGTCGGTGAGCCAGCCTGCCGCGCGGGCGCGCCACCGTTCGGACTGCTCGGCGTCGCGGAAGCCGTTCTGCGACCACCCGGCGTAGAGCAGCTGACGGGCGGCGCCGGTCGTGCGGCGCTCCACCGGGAGGTCCCACCAGGAGCGCAGGGCGGCGTGGACCGCGGATCCCACCGTGTTGTGGGCCCATGGCGGCCCCTTGGGCGGGGACGGCCGGTCGACGTAGGCGAACCGGTAGCGCCGCGGGCAGTCGGAGAACGCGGCGAGCTTGCTCGGCGTCGCGGAGAAGAGCCGCCGCGGCATGCCCGGCATCTCCAGCTGGGCGCTCGCCGTGCCTGTCCCGCCGTCCATACCGGTCACCGTAACGACGACGTCCGACAGTTCTCGGTCAGTCGCCGAACGGCACGCTGCCCGTGCCGGCCGACAGCAGAGCCTCGTACTGCTCCGGGTCGGTGGTGCAGACGCCGATCGACGTCGTCTTGTTGGTGCCGTGGTAGTCGCTGGAGCCGGTGGTGATCAACCCCAGCCTCCCCGCCAGGTCGCGCAGGTGCTCGCGCTGCTCGGCGGAGTGGTCCGGGTGGTCGACCTCGAGGCCGAGCAGCCCGGCGTCGGTCATGGCGGCGATCGCGTCGTCTCCGACCGTGCGCCCGCGCTTGGTGGCCAGCCCGTGAGCGAACACCGGCACACCGCCCGCGGCCCGGACCAGGCCGATGCCCTCGCGGACGTCGGTGTCGATCTTGGTGACGTAGTAAGGGCTGCGCGGGTGCAGGAGGGTGGCGAACGCATGGTCCACGGAGTCGACCACCCCGGCCTCGACCAGGGCCCGCGCGATGTGCGGGCGCCCCACGACACCGCCGTCCACGCGCTCGACGATCGAGTCCCAGCGGATGGGATAGCCCTCGGCCTCCAGCCGCAGGACGATCCGCTCCGCGCGCTCGAGCCGCTCGTCGCGCAGCCGGGCCCGCTCGGCGGCGAACGCCGGATGCGTGGGATCGAAGAGGTAGGCCAGCAGGTGCACGCTGATCGGATAGTCGCTGTCGGAGTACCAGCGGCAGGACATCTCCATCCCCGGCACGACCGTGAGCCCGCGCGGCCGGACGGCCTCGGCGATCGACCAGCCCGCGGTCGTGTCGTGGTCGGTCAGGGCGACGACGTCCAGACCCGCGGCCTGCGCGGTGGCGAGCAGGTCGGCGGGGCTCTCGGTGCCGTCGGAGACCGAGGAGTGGGTGTGCAGGTCGATCCGCATCACCGCTCAGACTGCCCCACCGGGCGTCCCGCCACCCGTCCGGACCGGGCGGGTGGCGGGGCTCACGCCTGTGGGGGCGGCAGCCCGGGGATCGGTTCGGTGTCGCGACGTTCGACGCCCGGTCCGCCGCGGCGTGCGCGCGGCGGCGGCGGATCGAGGTTGCCCTCGTCGTCCCCGGTCGAGGCGGACCCGCCCCAGTCGGTGCTGAACAGCAGGCCGCTCACCCGGCGGTAGAGGTCGTCGGCTCCTGGCAGGAACGTGATCTCCGAGAGTGCCTGCTGCTGGCCCGCCGACTCGAACCGGAACGTGCCGTAGCCCAGCACCTGCCCCAGCAGGGTCTCCTTCCAGGTGAGGTCGGTGATCCGGCGCAGTGGCAGCAAGGTGACCGTCCGGACGATGACGCCCGAGGTGAGCAGCACCCGCCGCGTGCTGACGATGAAGTGGCGCATCCACCACTCGCCCACCCGCAGCCCGTAGTAGACGAGCGCCCCGACCAGGACGATCAGTCCGGCCGAACTGCTGACCCGGTTGTCGGGGTCGAGCAGGAGCAGCCAGCCGCCGATCAGGAAGACGGGCAGGAACTTGAGGGTCGGCTCGATGAGCACCGCCCAGTGCCGGCGGGTGGCGACGACGGCCCGCTCCTCCGGGAGCAGGTACTTCTCCACGTCCTTGCGGGCGCGGGTGGGCAGCCCGGCCGGCTCGAGGACCGACACGACGGGTCAGACGAGCGAGCCGACGAAGTTCGCCAGGGACGACGCAGCGTCTCCGAGGGCCTCGCCGGCGTTCTTGACGATCTGGGCCGACTGCTCCGGCGCCTGGATGACGTAGAAGACGACGAATGCGACGACCAACCAGGTGACGACCTTCTTGAGGTTCACCGCCACCTCCACAGGTGCGCTCGAGCGGGGCAGGCTCCGATGATTCGAGCCTGCGAGTACAGGGTCCACCCGGTGGGGCGGACGGCTTCGTCCCATGGGTAACACAGGTCCCAGCCGCCTCATCGGCGACGCGCCGAGCACGAGAGAGCCCGTCGGGTTCCGGTTAGGACCCCGGCAGCAGGTGCTCGCTGGGTGGGCCCAGCGGCAGGTCGGGATAGATGCGGTCCCGCAGGTCGATCAGCTCCAGTTGCTCCGCCAGCAGCCAGGCGGCATTCATCGGCCACATGACGAGCCAGAGCCACACCCCGTAGGCCTCGCCGACGAACGCCGCCCGGTCGTCGGAGGTCGGGATGGCCCACAGCGGCGCGTGCTGGCCGGCCGCCTTGACGTCGACCGAGGACGGGCCGTCGATGACGTCGCCGGGGTCGAGGCCGGGGAGTCCGGCGTACCCGCAGCCCACGCCCGTGCCCGGTTCCTCGGCGACCAGCACGAGTTCCGCCGAGCCGCCCAGCGGCGCGGGGCCGGCGCAGTCGACGACGATCGCCCGGGCGCCGGGCTCTCCGCCCCAGGCCAGGCCGGTCACCGACCAGCCGGCCGGCATGGGGTCGGGCACCCACGCCGGGACCCGGGCGTCCGCGGTCACCGCGGACAGGGCGTCGTGGGCGACCAGGACCGTGTGATGCAGCGGCGTGACCGCGCCGTGCAGGTGGCACCACGCCTGCGCCGTCGCGCCCGGCCGCACCACCAGTTGCTCGCCGCAACGGGGGCAGACCGGCGACACGCTCATCGGGTGACACCGTCCTGTGACCGCACGAAATCGTCAAGCGGGACGCCCCGGGGCGCGTGCTTTTCGGAGGCGCGGCGTGGCTGAAGGCGTGGGATCCGTAGCGTGTCGCGCATGCCTCCCCCCGGCGCGGACCACCGTGCTGAGGACGCCGGTGAGGACACCGCGCCGCCGGTCGTCGTGCGGTGCGTCGGAGCGGTGGTGCACGACGCCGCCGGCCGCCTGCTGCTCATCCAGCGGGGCCACGACCCGCACCGGGGCCTCTGGTCGCTGCCCGGAGGGCGGATCGAGCCCGGAGAGTCGCCGGAGGAGGCCGTGGTGCGGGAAGTGCGCGAGGAGACCGGCCTGGAGGTGGTGCCCCGGCGACCGGTCGGACGCGTGACGATCCCCGGCGACCGCGTCGTGTTCGACGTCGTCGACTTCGCCTGCACGCTCACCGGCGCAGGGCAGAGCCCGGTCCCGGGTGACGACGCCGCCGCCAGCCTGTTCGCCGACGCCGCGACGCTCCAGGGGCTCCCCTGCACGCCGGGGCTCGTCGAGACCCTGCGCGGCTGGGGCGTCCTTCCCGGCTGACCGTCGCCGGACATGCCCGCCGGGCCGCGGCTCAGCGACGCGTGGGTTCCGGACGGCCCGGCTGCTCGCCGCCCCGGGCGTCGCCGTAGGAGCGCTTGGGCACCATCACCTTCCGGCGGAAGATGCAGACGATCGTGCCGTCCTGGTTGTAGCCGATGGTCTCGACGTAGACCACTCCGCGGTCGTCCTTGGACTTCGACTCGGTCTTGTCGAGGACGGTGGTCTCGCCATAGATCGTGTCGCCGTGGAAGGTCGGCGCGACGTGCCGCAGCGACTCGACCTCGAGGTTGGCGATCGCCTTGCCCGACACATCGGGGACGCTCATGCCGAGCAGCAGCGAGTAGATGTAGTTGCCCACCACCACGTTCTTGCCGAAGTCGGTGGTCTTCTCTGCGTAGTTCACATCCAGGTGCAGCGGGTGGTGGTTCATCGTGAGCAGGCAGAACAGGTGGTCGTCGTACTCGGTGACGGTCTTGCCGGGCCAGTGCTTGTAGACGGCCCCGACCTCGAACTCCTCGTAGTACCGACCGAACTGCATGTGCTCGCTCCCGACCTCGGCGCAGAAGACGGCTCACCGACGTACCTGAGCAGCCCGCCCCCAACCGCGGGGCCGACCGCCCACGACGAAGCGGCGGTGACCCGTCTGGACGGGCGTTGATCTTACGGACGGCCCGCGCGGACGCTTCCCGAGGCGTCCGAGCGACGACGCCGGCCCTCCCCGCGAGCCGCCCCGCGGTCCGCGGGGCGGCTCCCCGGGTCAGATCATCGAGCCGATGCGCGCCGCCATGTCCGCCTCGTGCTGCTGGTACGAGCTCGCCACGCTCGTGAGCAGCGTGCCCATGCCGGTCAGCGCGTCACTGACACCCTGCGCCGAGAGCCGCCACTGCTCGTAGAGCTCGGTGAACTGCACCGCGGCCTGGCTGTCGGTCCAGCCGTCGAGCACCGAGGTGTTGATGCCGCTGGACAGGCTGGCGTGCCGGGCTGCTGTGTCGGCAGCCTCGCTGCGGCACTGCCCGGCCATCATCTGCAGGGTTGCGATATCGACCTTCACGGGTCCTCCTCCGATCCGGGTCCCTCCCGGTCGCGGCGAACGCTAGGACGCCCCGCCCGGGTCGTCCCGGAGTTGTCCACAGGCTCCCGGTTGTCCACAGGTTCGCGGCTCGTGCCCTCCGGCCCCCGGCCTCGCCAGCCACGATGCCCCGGTGACCCACCCCCAGGTGACCGATGCGTCGCCGCCCGACACGGCGTCGCCGCACGCCCGGCGGACCTGGACGCTGTCCACCGGCGCACGGAGCGTCGACGTCGAGGTGAGCGCGGCAGACCGCGACCGGCTGTGCGACGTCCTGCCCTCGCTCGGGGCAGCGCTCGGGCGTCCGCCGGCGGGGCTGTGGTCCGCGTCGACCCGCCTGCCCGACGACCTCCCGCTGAGCGCCCCCCAACTGGCACACGGGGTGGTCCTCGGAGTCGACGGCCCCGTACCGGGGGCCGACCGGCGGGCTCGGTCGAGCGCTCTGGAGCTGCGCGTCGTCGGCGGTCCGGACGCGGGGCGGGCCGTCCCGCTCGGCCAGGGCCGGCACGTGGTGGGCCGTGGCAGCGACGTGAACGTGCGTCTCGACGACCCCGACGTGTCCCGGCGACACGTGGTGGTCCAGGTGGGCGGCGGGTCGATCACCGTCGCCGATCTCGGGTCCACCAACGGCAGCCGCCTCGACGACGACGAACTCGACGAGCAGCCGCGGAACTGGGCCACCGGAGCGATCCTGCGTCTGGGCGCGAGCTCGGTGACCGTCACCGGCCCCGGCGGCGCCGCCGCGGCGCTCGAACCCGGCCCGGCGGGCCGGATGCGGCTGCGCCCCACCCCGCGCATGAGCAGTCCCGCCCCGGAGATCGAGATCCCGTTCCCGCGCCCACCGGCTGCCCCGCCGCGCCGCCGCCTGGCCTGGGTGGCAGTGGCGCTTCCGGCGGTCGGCGGAGTGCTCATGGCGTGGTTGCTGCACACGCCCACGTTCCTGTTCTTCGCGCTGCTCAGTCCGATCGTCGCACTGGGCACCTGGCTCTCCGAGCGCTTCTCGGGCCGCCGGAGCGGGCGCCGGGACGCCGCCACCCACGCCGTCGAGGTGCTGGCCGCGGAGCGTGCGCTGGCCGACGCGGTGGCCACCGACGTCCGTGCGACGGAGACAGCCCGGCCCGACCTCGCCGCGCTCGCCGCCGCGGCGCGGCGGCGGACCCAGCTGTTGTGGAGCC